>NZ_HG964403.1 GCF_000612805.1 Bacillus ndiopicus
GAAGGCTAACAATCGCTATCAAGCGTATCTCACATGAAGCAGTGCAGATGAGCAATTTTTTGTATGCAAATAGAATTTTCTATGGCGTTCCTGATAGAACTCAAAAACTTCCTGATAGAAACCTAAAAGTTACTGATAGAACAAAAAAACATGCGGATAAAACATCAATAGATGTTAAAAATCCCTTCATTTTAGGGTGAATTCCCTATAATTTCTTGAATCATTACTCCGGATCAAGCTAAAATAGTTTTTATAAAGGGTGTGTTCCCAAAAAGCATTCGGAAACATCAATATTTTATGAGAACTTGATATAACTCAATGCTTGTTAAGTCATACATGAACGCCACAAATGATATAGATAATAAAACAATGCTATGTTAAAGCATTGATAGTAGAATGCTGCTTCAAACCAATAAATATAGATTTTATATTTTTGGGCAATCCCTTCTTTTTTGTAATATAACTCAAAAAGTCTAAAAGGTTTTACTTATACTGAAGTATAAATCGCATAATGTTGCAATTAAACTATTATTATGTTAAATTAATATGCGTTGAAAACTTAATAATAAACCTCAAGTTTAATTGAGGTAGAGGTCGCAATATTTAAGAGTACATTAATGGAAATGACAAGCATTGATGAAATTTGTGGAAAGGAAATATTGCCGAAGTGTGAAGGGACTTGAAAACTTCATGCTGGGGCTGCGTTCGAAAGGAGCAGAACTGTCACGTTTGATTTAGGCAGCGTGTTGAGCTATCAAAGGAAAAACTAAGGATGAATGTAGCCATCACAATGTCTTGTGGTGGTATTTTTTTGTCTAAAAATTAGGAAGGAAGCTACATAGTGAGTGATATTAAAATTAATCAGCTTGGTAATAAACCACCACAGCTGCAAAAAGCATTAAAAAGTCGTCATATTACAATGATTTCTTTAGGAGGGACTATTGGAACAGGGCTGTTTTTAGCCAGCGGGGGAGCTATAGCACAGGCAGGTCCTGGGGGAGCGTTGTTAGCATATGCATTGATTGGTATAATGGTTTATTTTTTAATGACAAGCTTAGGGGAAATGGCAGCTTATATGCCGTCCTCTGGTTCCTTTAGCACGTATGCTAGTAAATTTGTCGATCCAGCGTTAGGATTTGCGATAGGATGGAACTACTGGTATAGCTGGGCAATTACGATTGCAGCAGAAATTGCAGCAGTATCCTTGATTATGAAGTATTGGTTTCCAAATAGCTCATCAACGCTTTGGACCGTGCTATTTATCGTTATTGTATTAACTCTTAATCTTTTATCTGTTAGAAGCTATGGAGAAAGCGAATATTGGTTTGCGATGATAAAAGTAGCAACCGTTATTGTTTTTATTATCATAAGTTTTTTAATGATTTTTGGCATTTTAGGTGGGCAAGCACCAGTAGGTTTTACAAACTTTTTTATTAGTGATGGACCGTTTCATGGTGGATTTTTAGCTACCTTTGGTATTTTTCTTGCAGCGGGATTTTCTTTTCAGGGAACAGAACTAGTGGGCATTACAGCAGGTGAGACGGATGATCCAGAGAAAAATATTCCGAAGGCTGTCAAATCAGTATTTTGGCGTATTTTATTATTTTATATTTTAGCTATTGCGGCAATTGGACTGCTAATTCCATTTACTGATGAGCGCTTATTATCTGAGGATGTTGCGATATCACCATTTACTTTAATATTTGACCGTTTAGGGATTGCTGTGGCTGCCTCTTTCATGAATACGATTATTTTAACGGCGATGTTATCGGCAGGTAATTCAGCACTTTATGCGTCTTCTCGTATGCTTTGGCAGCTAGCTGTAGAGGGGAAAGCACCGAAATTATTCGCGAAGCTAAACCGTCGAGGTATTCCAATATATGCGTTAATTGCGACAATAGCAATTGGGTGTTTAGCATTTTTAGCTTCCTTTTTTGGCGATGGAGTTGTCTATATTTGGCTACTTAATGCTTCAGGGATGTCAGGCTTTATCACATGGCTTGGGATTGCTTACAGCCATTATCGATTCCGTCGAGCGTTTATCGTACAAGGTATGGACCTATCCTTGTTACCATATAAGACAAAATGGTATCCATTCGGCCCTTTGTTCGCACTTACGGTTTGTATAGTTGTTGTACTTGGTCAAAATTACACAGCATTTATTGGAGATAAAATCGATTGGTACGGCATTCTTGTTTCGTATATCGGAATTCCGCTATTCTTGATACTGTGGATAGGCTATAAAATTAAATTTAAAACAAGGCTTCTTCCACTAGAAGAATGTGATTTAAAGATAGAGAAATAAAAATGAGATTGATCAAGAAGCTGAAATTACCTTTGACACAACAAGAAATGTAATTTTACTTATTTATTTTGAAATAAAATAGAATCCAGTGTTTCCAATCATTTAATGAATACTTACATGTTTGAACAATTTAATAAAATAGCAAAAGTTGTCCGGAAAGCGGCGTGCTAGCCTGCTTTTCGGACAACTCTATTTTTTAAGCAAATAATGTTTCCCAAATTAAATAAATATTTAAGGTAACCACAATAAATACGACAAACCATCCCAGAATAGTTGTAATACGATGGTTTACTAAGCTACCCATAATATCTCGTTTGCTTGTAAACATAACAAGTGGTACGAGGGCAAAGGCGATACCAAATGATAAAACTACTTGGCTTAAAACAAGAGCATAGGTTGCATTAACACCTGATGCAATAATGAGAAGAGGTGGTAGCATTGTTATGGTACGTCTTAAATATAGCGGAATTTTCCTTCTAATAAACCCTTGCATCACAACATCGCCTGCCATTGTTCCGACAGATGAGCTTGCAAGCCCTGCAATCAATAGACCAAGGCCAAAGGAGATTGCAGCCATTGGGCCAAGTGCATTGTATAGACCATCGTATGCTACATCTAAATCTTCTACAACAACACCTTGTGTATGGAAAACAGCTGCTGCAATAATCAGCATCGTCATGTTGATAGCTCCTGCAATAACCATCGCAATAATTATATCTACAAGTTCAAAGCGGAAAATCTGTCTTTTCTCATTGTCGTTGCGACCAACAATACGATTTTGTGTTAAAGAAGAATGTAGATAAATTGCATGTGGCATAACAGTTGCTCCTAAAATTCCTGTTGCAAGTAAAATTGATTCTACACCATCAAAGTGAGGGACGAACATCCCAACTGTTACTTCTCCCCAATTTGGCTGTGCTAAAAATGTTTGAAATGCGAATGCAAGCACAACGATAAGTACCATACCTGAAATCCCTGCTTCAAATGCTCTAAAGCCCCTACGCTGTAATTCTAAAATAGCAAATGAACCCACGGCAGTAATAAGTGCTGCAGGCAGCATTGGAATATTAAATAATAAATATAATCCTAATGCGGCACCAATAAATTCTGCAAGATCAGTTGCAATGATAACTAATTCTGCTTGAATCCAAAGAACAATAGACGTTTTTTTTGAAAAATGCTCACGTGCTACTTCAGGTAAGTTTTTTCCTGTGGCAATTCCAAGCTTAGCAGATAGAGATTGAATTAGTACTGCCATTAAATTAGAAAAGACAATTACCCACAGTAATAGATATCCGTATTTTGAGCCAGCAGTGATATTTGTCGCGAAATTACCAGGATCAATATAGGCAACTGCCGCAATAAAAGCTGGACCAAGAAATGGTAGAAATCGTTGCCATCCTTTAATATCACCATTTAGCACAGCTTCAGCGGATATTTGGGTTGTTTGTTTATCTAACATTTTTCCTTCACCTCAAAAAGTATCCCTGTATAAAAAAAGTTTCTCAAAGGAAAATTTAATGCTCTTATTCTACTCCTAAGATGGTAAAATGTGAAGTGATTTTTAAAATAATAATGAATTTTTTATTTGCCTTCGGTGGATTTTATTAATTTTGGGTAAGTATTCCTAAATGGATTAATAAAAAGAGCTGCTAGGGAAATGGGGTAAAATCTATATTTCCTGACAGCTCATTTTTATTATTTTTTTGAAAGACTATTGGATTGACTTTTTCAGCCAATATGTTGCCTCTGTATAGTCCTGTGCAACACCAAGCCCTTTTTTATAAAGCATACCTAGTTGAAATTGTGCTTTAACGTGTCCATTGGAAGCAGCTCGCCGATACCATTTCGCGGCTTCTGTATAATCCTGTGCAACGCCCTCACCATTTGCATACATTTGACCAAGCTGAAATTGTGCTTTTGAATAGCCCTTAGAGGCAGAGAGTAGTATCCATTTGGCAGCCTCTGTATAATCGATGTTGACGCCTAAGCCTTTGTCGAAAATATTACCTAACTTGTATTGCGCTAGCATATGATCGCGTTCAGCTGCAAGACGGTAGCAGTGGCGAGCTTCATCATAATTTTTCTCAACGCCAAGGCCTTGCTCATAAAGCAATCCAAGTTCGTATTCTGCTTGTAGATGACGTTGTTCAGCAGCCGATTGAAGCCATTTGGCAGCCTCTGTATAGTTTTGTGTAACACTTTGTCCATACAAATAGCAAATAGCTATTTCAAATTGGGCATCTGCGTTACTGTGTACTGCGGCGCGTTTTAACCATTTCATAATAAGCGGATTTTCACTATCTAATGTTTTATATAGCATAGCTAAGTCATAGCATGCGCTAATATGCTCATTAGCAGCAGCCTTGGAAAGCCAGTCTATTGCTAGCTTTGTAGATTTTTCATTGTTTTGCAGCTTGTAAATAAGGCCAAGTGTATATTGTGCATTTGTATGATCTGCATTAGCAGCAAGCAGGAGCCATTTAGTAGCCTCATCAATATTTTTTTCTACGCCATTTCCTGCCCGATATAATAATGCCAGTTGAAACTGTGCATTCGTATGGTTTTGCAGGGCAGCGCTTAAAAACCATTTGGCAGCTTCTTTATAGTTAATGGGAGCACCCCGTCCTTTGCTGTACATATAGCCTAGGTTATATTGAGCACTTGCATCACCTGCTAGTGCGGCTTTTGAAAATAGATCAATTGCTTGTTCGAAGTTTTGATTTACTCCAGTACCATTATGATATAAGAAGCCTAGATTATTGAGCGCACTCGTATTGCCCTGGTTAGCTGCGAATTGGTACCATTTAGCGGCCTCTGTGTAGTTTTGAACCACACCTTTCCCATGATTGTAAAGTGAGCCTAAATTGTATTGTGCATCGGCATTCCCATTTTGAGCGGCCAGGGTGTAAAGCTCCGCGGCACGTTCATTGTTTTGTGGAATACCAACTCCTAACTCGTATAGCACACCTAATGCATATTGAGCGTCAGCTTCATTTTGTGCAGCCGCTAAGGAGTACCATTTTATAGCCTCCTCATAATTTTGTGCAACGCCTTTGCCATGATTATAAAGAACACCTAAATTGTACTGGGCGCTAGCATTTCCAGCAGTAGCCGCTACTAAAAACCATTGAATCATCGCATCAAAGCTGTCACTAGTTTGTTCGTTATTATGCGTGAGACCGACAGCAGAGGAGGCTAGGCCATCATTTTCCTGTAGCTCACTTAAATACCATTCGCAAATATCTATTATATAATCAAGAACAATTTGCGCCGCTTTCGTATCAACTTTTGAATTTGCTTGTGTTGTTGTCATTTGATAGACCAGATTCATTAATAGATAAATACGACTTGGCTGAATTTTTGATATAAACGTTTTGTTTTTTAATAAAGTGCGTAATGTAGCATATGCAACTGGCTGGAGCATTTTTTTCTCATACATATCTTTTATGATTATGTTCAACGCTTCATTTGAGTGCTGTAAAGAACGTGATGGGTAATCGTTCATATTTACAGCGGCTTGCTGCAACGCTATTATGAGAGGCTGATGTGTGCTAGGAATAGCGCTTAAAATAGATGAAAGCTCTTCAAGTTTGTACATGCTAATCACTCCTTCTTATAAGTTTTATCGGGCGAAAAGCATAATAGTGTTGAAACTTTTTTTAAGAAGATTCGTACATATAGGCAAGTACTACATCGGGCTACAATCTTGCAGGGGCTTTGTAGTACTTGGTACTTGAAATATAGTAAAGGAGGAATGAATATGAGCAAGTTTCAAATGGAAGAAATGATTGCTGGTAAGGACAAGCATTTCTCTAATGATAAATTTTTAGCAAAGGTGAAATCAACAGGTTTAAAATTGGGAATGTCGACATTGCATGCGGCAAGTACGTTATTTTTCGCTGTGAAAAATCCTGATATGTCCAAGGCCAATAAATTAATTATTTTAGGGGCATTAGGTTATTTTGTTTTACCTTTTGATGTCATTGCAGATATTTTACCGTTTGTCGGCTTAACAGACGATATTTTTGTGATTACTACAGCATTAGCGAAGGTTTATTCATCAATTACAGATGAAACAAAGCTTGAGGCACATCAGTTTTTGAAAAAAACATTTGGTGAGCATTATGAGTATGAGCTAACACCTAAAGAATAATAAGAGGAGCTGTAGGAAGGTCAGCCTTTTATCTGACCTCCTGGACAGCTCCTTTTTTAGCTTTTCTCATAGATATATAAGAAGGTAAAGTCATTCCGATAAGTACGAGAGCAATACCGACAAATTGTAATATGGACAGTGTTTCCTTAAGCACAAGCATAGACGTTATAATAGCTACAGGTAGCTCCATTGCACTTAGAATAGAGGCAAGACTGCCACCTACTTTCGGAACGGCAATTGAGAATAACAAAATCGGTAAAATAATGCCGAATGCCCCTAGTGCTAAACCAAACTTCCAAAGACCTGCGCCAAACAATTGACCATTCCATAGAATTTCGGGTGTTAATGCAAGACTTATGACAATTAGCGCTACAAGTGATACAAGGAAAGTACGTGAAACTGTCGTGATTCCTTCAACTTGTCGTGAATTTACTTGAATAAATAGCGCGAAGCTTAAAGCCGATAGCAAGCCAAGTCCCCAACCTTGCCAAGCAATTGCTGACAAGTCTACGTCGACAATTCCCGCAGCAAAAATGGTTCCACCTATTAAAAAGATGAGCGAAATAGCTTCTCCGCGGCTTGGTAAACGTTTGTTCAAAGCGCAATCAATAAAGAGGCCAATCCATGTAAATTGAAATAGCATTACGACCGCTAGTGATGCGGGCAAATAATTTAAAGCTTGTCCGTAAACAATGCCTGTAGTAGCAGTAAGTGCCCCAGCTAACAATAAGATAATGACACCAGATTTATTGAGCTTAGGCAGAGTACGCTGTGTTATGACAAATAGTATAAGGGCAAGGAAAAATCCAACCATATATTGGCTTGTGACGGCTTCGGCTGTAGTGAAGCCATGCTGCATAGCAACTTTAACAATTGTTGATAGAATACCGTAGCTACTTGATGCAATCACAACCATTAAAGGGAAAATAAAATTCTTCATTATAGCACTTTTACCATATGGTGAAAAGGTTCGTCGATAATTGTCCAAGACTCTGTAATAACGAAGCCAAGTCGCTCATATAAAGCGCGTGCCTTTTCTTTTTCTAGCTCGACATTTAAAGAAAGCTTTTTATAGCCATTTGCTTTCGCTTGTTGTTCTGCAAAATGTAATAGCTTTGTGCCGATTCCAAGGCCACGTGAGCTTGATGTTACACATACTGTATCGATGTAAAACTCATCATCATGTGCTTCAGCATCAATTATTGCTGAGGCATTTTTGGTTTCTAGCCATGCAGATAGATTCGCATCAAGGGTTTTCGCAGTTAGGCCATCGTATAATACCGCAATACCAAGAAGTGTATCATCTTGTTTTGCAACATATGTATATAAATAGCTATGTCGATTATCTGTTCGTTTAACAAGCTCTGCTAATGTTGCTAATACTACCTGCTTTTCAGTTTCTCCAGTTAAGCGATGAGCAATATCACCAATTGCATCATAAATAAGAGGTGCAATCTGTTCTGCATCTATCGGTTGTGCTTGTTGAATAGAAATTTCCATTATTGTTCGCTTCTTTCGTTATAGTTTTCTGTCTAGATAGTCTTCACTAAGTGAAACTGTACCTTATAGAAGTATATCAAAATTATTAGGGAAAGGTTGCTTTTTCTATTTATCAAAATACTTTAAAACTTTAATGAAACTACAGTTTCGTGGTAATCTAAAGTAAGCATAATTTCGGAGGTTAGAAGGTCAAAATGAGCCAGTCAAATAAAGACTTCATTCTTATTTATGGAGATGCGTTTGTTGATTACATCGCAGACGATATAACAAATACAACATTTACAAAATATTTAGGCGGGGCAACAATTAACGTAGCGGCAGGTATAAGTCGTATTGGTGCACCATCAGCCTTAATTACAATTACAGGCGATGATGAAACATCTGAATTCGTTCGTAATGAGATTACGAACGAGGGAGTCAATTTAGATTATGCTGTTTATGTACCAGAAAAACGGGTAAGTGGTGTGTATGTGCATTTAACAGCTGATGGCGAGCGCATTTTCAGAGATTATATAGATGAAACGCCAGATTTACAAGTAGTAGAGGAGCAGCTACAATTAGCGGCATTTAAGCGCGCATCGATTTTCAACGTCTGCTCAGGTACAATGTTTCATCCAACTGCACTGGCAACGACGACAGCGGCAGTAGAGTTGGCGAAGGAACACGGAGCCATTATTGCGATTGATGCGAATATTAGACCACTACGTTGGGACAGTGAGGCAATTTGCCGTGAGACGATTACAAGCTTTTTTGAGGATGCTGATATTTTAAAGCTGACAGATGAGGAGCTATTTTTCTTAACGGAAACTGAAACAATTGAGGATGGTATTGCGAAGCTGGATTCATTGCTTGTACCAATCATATTGATTACAGTTGGAGCAGAAGGCTCTTATGCAATATTAAATGGCGAAACTATTCATGTACCAGCTGAAAAGGTAATAGCAGTTGATACAACGGGTGCAGGAGATGCATTTATGGCAGGGGTGTTGCGCTATGTTCATTATAACGGTTTACCGACAACTACGGAGGAAATCGTGGAGTGTGTTGCATTCGGTAATAAATTAGGTGCGCTTGCTGCGACAAAGCCTGGAGCTTTAACAGCATTGCCACAATACGAGGAAATTAAAGATCTGCTGTAATGGAGGAATAATATGAGCTACGATGAATTAGTAAAAGGTCGAATTTATTTTGGTGGCGCTGCAGATACTAAAGATGCTGTTGCGAAAGAAAAAATTGATTTAGTAGTCGATGTACGTCTTAATGGTACAGTGGAGGCAGCAAATTGTAAAACGGTTCATGCCTCAATTGAAGAACAATCTCCAGCTGAAAGCATTAAGGCGGGGGTAGAGCGCATTGCTCAATCTTATAAAGCTGGAGAAAATATATACTTGCATTGTGGTAGCGGTGGCGGCCGTGCGGGTGTAATGGCAACTGCCGTGCTAATAGAGCTAGGACTAGCAGACAATTTAGCCAGTGCTGAGCGGATGGTAAAGGAAGCCCGCCCAATAGTAAATATACGCCCGAATATGCGCGAGGCGTTAGAGAAGCTATATAAGTAATATTAAAGCTGTAAGTAAGCCTGATGAAAGAGTCAGGTTTACTTACAGCTTTTTATCTTGGTTAGGCAAATTTACTTACCAACAGGAACAAAAAAATTCCTATTTGAGCAGAAAGGGCATTTGTTAAAATAAAGTTTGTTTGAGGAACTATGAATTAATAATAATCAAGTATTTTATATTAGCATTATATTTTATGAGAAAGTTAAGGGGTTTAAGTAAAAATCTGCCTTCCTAACTATCCTTTATTTCAAAATCCGAAAATTAAGACTATAATATATCATAATAATGCAAAGTAAGGAGGGACTAAATGTCTACAAACTCTGATCGCTTTATAACTGCTTTTAATCGGATTGACCATACATTGCGTGAAATTGCTGATGTAAGAGAGTTTATGCCGTTTTATCGTCTGATTGAACGTGCGCGTAGGAAAAATCCACTTGTGCAAAAATATGAGGATGATTTGCGGGCATATGCTGATTTGCGCAATGCTATAGTGCATCATAGGACAGCGATTGAATTTGTTATTGCTGAGCCCCATATACAAATTGTCGAAGAAATCGAGGCAATTGATGCCGCTCTAGCAAAACCTAAGCTTGTTGGAGAGTTATTTCGAAAGCGTGTAATGGTGTTCCAAACGACAGATTCACTTACATATATGTTAAAAATCATTCGTAGGCATAAATATACACAGTTTCCTGTGTATATGGGGCAACAATTTCAAGGGCTGATTACGACGGTTGGTATAACGAATTGGCTTGCGACATCAATGGGGAAAGGAAATTGGTCGAACCGCGTTACTTTGCAAGATATTTTATTACATGAAAAGAAATCAAAAAACTACAAATTTATTAGCAGGTCAATGACTATTTATGAGGCGGAGGAAATTTTCAAACAAGGAGTGGAGCGAGGGCAACGTTATGAGGCACTCTTAATTACAGAGCATGGTCGCCCGCACCACAAGTTAATTGGTATGGTTACACCTATTGATATTATGAAAGTAGATTAAGTATTTTGTTTTTCCTTTAAGCTTACATAAAGAGAGTGATCATCTAATACTTGGGCAAAAAGAACTTCTTCTACAGATTGAACTTTTTTGCCTCGAAGCTTTTTCAACAGCCATTCTTCGGTTAAATCTAGCTGCTGTAAGTTTCGGTGAATAATTTTCCCGTTGGAAATAACTTCTGTAGGCATACAAAGAGGTGGTGTTAAATTAGCCTGCGTATCCTTTTTAGTGGCGCCAGCAAAAGGGGGCTTTTTCATAACACTTAATTCCCCATTTGTTTCGAAAACGGCGTAGGCAACTTCATTTGCTGAAAAAATACTTTGCTCACGTAATAGCATCATTAATTCATCCAAGTGGAGTCGTGCTTTTTTTAAATTTTTTTCACAAATAACGCCATTTTGAATAATGATAACTGGTTTATCGTCAACGAGCACGCGCATTTTCGTTGATTTTAATGCGATAGCGCTTAGTACAATGGTTAAAATTGACCACCAAATAAGTGAAATCATACCATCCCAAAAGGGCGTTTCCTCCTGAGAAGATATTTCACCTGCGATAGAGCCGAATGTGATGCCTGTCGTATAGTGGAAAAATGTTAGTTGACTCAATTGTTTTTTACCGATGATTCTAGCTAAAATCAGTAAGGCAATAAAAGTAATCGTTGTGCGAAATATCATTTCCCAAAAATTAATATCGTTCATGCTCATATATATCACTCCTTGATACTTAGCATGAACGAAAAGTACATATGCTATACAGCATGGAAAGCGTGAATATAAATTATGAATGCAACTACAAAATATAACCAACCAATTTATGCGATGATGGTTGCAATTGGTATTTGTCATTTAATTAACGATACGATGCAGTCTGTTGTGCCTGCGATGTTTCCACTTTTAGTGGATAATTTGGGTTTAACCTTTACACAATTAGGGCTTATATCCTTTGTATTAAATATGTTTGCTTCAGTTTTGCAGCCAGTGGTGGGCTTTATTACAGACAAAAAGCCTATGCCGTTTGCTTTACCAATAGGCATGGTAAGCTCCTTTGTTGGAGTTGCAATGCTGATTTTAGCAAGTAGTTATTGGATGATTTTAATTGCTGTTTTATTTTTAGGATTGGGTTCCGCTGTGTTTCATCCTGAGGGCTCTCGCGTATCTTATATGGCTGCTGGAACAAAGCGCGGCTTAGCACAGTCTATTTATCAAGTAGGAGGCAATTCTGGACAAGCATTAGCACCACTGATTAGTGCCTTTATCCTTTTACCATTCGGCATGAAGGGGGCTTCAATTGTTTTAGCCTTATCAGCTATTGGTATTGCTATGTTAACTAAAATTGCTCAATGGTATAAGGCACAGCTAGAGGCTGAGAAATTATCGAAGGTGAAGCGGCAGCTTGTATCATCGTTACCACCATTGACGAAAAAGCAAGTAATGATGGCTTTAGTGTTATTGTTTATTATTATTTTTGCTCGTTCTTTTTATACGACAAATATTACAAGCTTTTATGTATTTTATTTAGTTGAAAAATACGGATTAACGATTACGGTAGGTCAAATTTTTATATTCATATTTATGGCTTGCGGTGTAATCGGAACGTTTTTTGGAGGCCCATTATCAGATCGTATCGGACGCAAAAATGTAATTGTCTTATCAGTAGTCGTACCAATACCATTTTGCTTAGTGTTACCATATGTACCTTTATGGCTTGTTCCCGTTTTCTTAATTATTATTGGAACATTAATAATGATTAGCTTTTCGGTGACAGTCGTTTACGCACAAGAGCTTGTACCAAGTAAAATTGGGACAATGGCTGGTTTAACAGTAGGTCTTTCATTTGGGATGGGAGCGATAGGTGCTATCGCAACAGGTAGGCTAATTGATATTTATGATATTACGGTAACGATTATTGCGGTGTCTTGTTTATCTATTTTACTGCTAGTTGCGTTCTTGCTGCCGAAGGATAAGGCGGAGAATGCGGAAGGATAAAGGGATTGTGGGGGAAGGTAGGCCTTCTTCCCCACAGTTCGGATATTTTCCATTTAGCTCAATTCACCATCTTCTGATGGTCCAATACAGTAAGTATCCAGTGAATATGTTGAATTTGTGTCATACGCAAATTTAATTAATTTGTGATCTAAGTTAAGACCAGGTGATTGATTTTCTGGGTAATGAACCACGATAACGATTTGTGATTGTAGATTAAATTCTTTTTTAAAGTAATTAATAAAATCTACTTTATTTATAAGTTTACCCACTAATTCATGCAATTGTATAAGTGGGTTAAGTGTAGGTTGAAAGCCTGTTTCATAAGTCCAATCAGTAGTGTAGCTAACATGCTTAGTTGTTCCTTTCATAAAAATTTCCCCTTGCTTTCTACTTTTTGTCGGTATTACCTCCATTTTTTTGGTGAATTCATCTGTTGGGAAGTCATCGCCATAAATACAGAAATATATATTTGCTTCCATGGTTGATTCTAGCATTCTATAGTCCTCCGTTATTTTTAATTTTTAGAAAATACTTGATAATAATTATATCACAGCTTATAATATTGTCAAAAAGAGGTATTTTATGTTAAAAATATTTAAATTGTCATTTTGTGGATTATTTACTTTTGTACTGATGTTGGGGTTATTAGTTCCTGCTGCGGGTGCACAAATCTTTAGTTTACCAATTGAAAATGAAGTGCCAGCTGAGCTAAATTATATAGAAATCGAGGTGACACCTTATTCTAGAAATCCAAACCTACAACGCTTTGATATTGGTAGCTTGAAAGGGCTTACAAAAATGTCAGATTCACAAGCGATGAGTTTTACGAGAGCCAGAGGGTATGATGGAGGGCCACATGAATTTAAAGAGAGCTATTTAGGTAAATATATTGATAAATCATTATTTAATATTTATTATATAAATGACAAGGTCAATAGAGGAGATGTGTACATACTCGATAAACAACTTCGAGGTGTCAAAGCATATGAAAAGTATTGAAAAATACTTTCAATAAATAAAAAAAGCTGTAGGGAATGTTGTGGTACTGAGTACTATTTTTGAGATAGTAAGAAAACACCTTATTTTACAACCAGTTGACGGTAATGAACCGGCGACTGGTTGTTTAATTTCGTTTTAATTCGAATACTGTTACTTATGGACTGTAATGAGGAAACTGTGCAACGTGTGATGCGAAAATACGGCTGGCAATGTCGCGTAAAGGTAAAGAAACGTAAGCGTACAGACAGCTGGCTCACATTATTCCTAACTTATTAACACGTGATTTTACAGCATTAAAACCGCTAGAAAGGCTCGTAACAGATATTACTTACTTGCCTTTTGGACAATCCATGATGTACCTTTCAAGTATTTTAGACCTATTTAATGGCGAGATTATTCCGTATACAATTATTTTAACACGTCAATTTGTTGCTTTAAATAACGACTCTCTGCTTGTAACTTAGCGGTTTCACTTTCATATTTAGGTCCTTTGCCAAATGTATATTGTTTTCCAACAGGCTGTTCAAGACGATGTAATTCGCCGTTTTTGTACCATTTCGCCCATGTTTTCAACTGAGAATGGTTACAAATATTTGGCTCTGCTAGTATTTATTTTACAGGAATCCTTTCTAATCTCATTTCAATTGCTTTCATTTTCACTTCTACTGGGTAACTTACTCTTGTCTCCATAGAAAAACACCTCCACGTTGATTTGATAAGGTACAATACCCGTTTTTCAACGAAAGGTGTTTTTTATTTGTCTCATTTTTTTAGGTCAGTGCAAGTTAAAAATCTGCTTCCTACAGCTTTATTTGTTTAGCGAGTCAACGATGGTTTGCATTTTACTGGGATAACGTTAGGGTTTGTTACTACACCCTCTACAATGTCCAATTCATGCATTTTTCGCTCATAAGTAAATTTGAAAATACCGTTGTCGAAATCTGTGCCAATCTCTTTAAAGAAGATACCTTCAAGAGAGGCAAATTTCGGGCAAGTAAAGGCTACCTTGTATTCCCCATTTTCGCAAATTAAATAGGCACGCACACCTTTTTCATAAATATCGAAGGATTCATCCTCTGTTGGACGCTTTACTGCAACGATATGGAAATCTACGAAAGGAATTTCACGTAATAATACGTTTAGGAAGGAACCCTTCGTAATTTCCTCCCAGCGGCTTTGCGCACTTTGACCAACGATAATTTGTGTAATATTATACTGCATGGCGATTTCTGTAATAACTTTATGAATTGGTAGCTTTTCGTTATCACGGATAATAAATTCTTCAACTGCTAATTCATTTGTTAATTGCTGCCAATGCTCGATGTAACCTGACTTTTCTGCATCGAATGCGTCGATTGGCTTAGCATCTACTGTTAAAACATATAGAGGACAGTCAAGTAATGTCGCGAGCTTATGTCCTCGACGGATTAGACGTTCACCATTAAGTCCGTAATATACACAAACTAAAATACTTTCGTCCATTCTGCTTTTAACATGCTTCATGATGATTTTGCACCTCTTTATTATATTTATAAACATGACAATCAAGTAATCCATTTTTGAAAAATCAAGTGTAAATGAGCTAATATCGAAGCCATTGCAGTGCATTTCGTCATATTCTAGTGTATACTTTTCTTATATGATGTATTTTTGACTAGCTAAGGGCACTGCGTGTTGAAAAACACCATTTTGACTAAAATAGATTGTGCTCTTTATGACACACTATTATGCTATGACTTGTATTGTTAGTCAAGCGAATTGGTAACAAATTGCTATGAGTAACAATTGTCAAAATATTAATGGATAAAAAATATGTTTTTTAGCAAAGCTTTTGTTAAAGAATGTTTGACCATTATCATAGTGCGTTAGTTTGAATTTGGGAGGTTTTGGCGTATGATTGTTGAACTTGCAATACTTTTACCGTTTATAATGGCGGCTGTTATTCCGTTTATATATAGGCGATTCAAAAAAGTACATATCGGTTGGCTTGTACTAGCTGTGCCAGTCGTTTTATTTAGTATATTAACTACATATATCCCTCGTATAGTGAATGGACAAACATTTACGAAAACTTATGAGTGGATCCCCTCTTTTAACATAAGCTTTACAACCTATTTAGATGGGCTAAGCATGATTTTTAGCTTGCTTATTACTGGGGTTGGTAGCTTAGTCATTTTGTACTCTATTTTTTATTTATCAACGAAGGAATCACTTCACCACTTTTATTGCTACTTATTACTTTTCATGGGCGCTATGTTAGGCGTTGTTTTTTCAGACCATTTAATGGTGCTGTATGCATTTTGGGAGTTGACAAGCGTATCATCATTTTTACTTATTGCGTTTTGGCATCATCGTAAAGCGTCACGTGCTGGTGCACGCAAAGCAATGACGATTACTGTGACAGGCGGCGTCGCAATGCTTGCAGGCTTTTTAACTTTATATACGATTGCTGGGACATTTAGCATTCGTGAATTAATTGCCGATGTGGGCATAATTCAAGAGCATGCGTTATTTATTCCAGCTATGATATTAGTGCTTTTGGGCGCTTTTACGAAGTCAGCACAATTCCCATTCCATATTTGGCTACCAGATGCAATGGAAGCACCAACACCAGTGAGTGCCTATTTACATTCAGCTACGATGGTTAAGGCGGGTATTTATTTAGTTGCTCGTATGTCTCCCGTTTTTGGTGGGCATGAAGTATGGTTTTGGGCAGTGGCGGGTGTTGGTATTATTACGCTGTTTTGGGGCTCATTTAATGCGGTACGCCAATTCGATTTAAAGGCACTTTTAGCATATTCTACCGTTAGTCAGCTTGGTTTGATTATGTCGTTATTCGGCCTTGGCTCTGCTGCACATGCACTTGGCTACAGCCAAGAGTCACTACTTTATACGCAGGCAACGTTTGCTGCACTTTTCCATTTAATTAATCACTCCACATTTAAAGGCGCTCTCTTTATGATGGTCGGAATTGTTGACCATGAAGTAGGGACGCGCGATATTCGTCGTCTTGGCGGGCTTATGGCGTTGATGCCATTTACATTT
The DNA here is from genome assembly GCF_000612805.1 of Bacillus ndiopicus. Classification (GTDB taxonomy): domain Bacteria; phylum Bacillota; class Bacilli; order Bacillales_A; family Planococcaceae; genus Metasolibacillus; species Metasolibacillus ndiopicus. Next base: position 16,556 of record NZ_HG964403.1, read on the forward strand.
TCGATTGCAGTAATTGGAAGCATGTCGATGGCTGGTTTACCACCGTTCAATGGCTTTTTAAGTAAAGAAATGTTCTTTACAGCAACAGTTGATATTTTGACGCTTAATATTTTTTCAATTGAAAGCTTTGGCTTGCTGTTTCCTGTCATTGCATGGTTTGCGAGTGTATTTACTTTTGTCTATTCCGCAATTATTGTAGGGAGAACATTTTTTGGTAAGCTGCAGCCAGAGCGTTTAGAAAAACCTCCTCATGAAGCACCAATTGGCATGTTAATACCGCCATTCATTTTAGTTGCTGTTGTTGTGGGTATTTTCTTCTTCCCGAATGTTTTGGGACGCAATATTTTAGGTCCAGCAATGAAAAGTATCTACCCAAGCTTCCCTACAAAAGAGCTAATCGTGGATATTAGTCCATGGCATTTCAACACAGCGCTATTAATGACAATCGGTGTTATTATCGTTGGCGTTCTTTTATACCGATCATTGCCAAAATGGCGTGCGGTGTACCAGCTATTCTCACAGAAGTACACATTAAATGCTTATTATGAACGCATTATCGGTTTTAGTGAATCGAAATCAGGCTGGTTCACCCGTTTATATATGAATGGTAATTTAACATATTATTTCATTTATATTTACGTTATATTTGTTGGGATTGTTGCGGGTTATTTTGTACTTAGTGATGCATTTGTTTGGAGTCCAGCAAAAGATTCGGCAATTGAGTATTACGAGTTTATTTTGCTATTTATTATGGTCTTTGCAGCAGTAGCATTACTGTTCACAAAAGGGCGTATTACGGCTGTTTTATTAAACGGTGTGCTAGGCTATTCTGTTGCCTTTTTCTTCGTTATATTTCGTGCACCAGATTTAGCTTTAACACAGCTTGTTGTGGAGTCAGTAACAACAGCGCTGTTCCTATTATGCTTTAAGTTTTTACCAGACTTAACCAAGGAAAACATATCGCGCGCGGTGAAATTTTCAAAGGCTACAATTTCAATATTAGTGGGAGCGACGGTAACACTTATCGGGTTAACTGTTTTACATTATGAGAAATTTATGCCGATTTCTACTTACTTTGAGGATTCCTATAACTTAGCTGGAGGTAAAAATATCGTAAATACGATTTTAGGTGACTTCCGTGCATTTGATACGATGCTAGAGGTTGTTGTATTATTTATCGCTGGCTTAGGCATTTATACGCTTATTAAGCTAAAAGCAAAGAAGGGAGAGACGGACATTGAAAATTAATGATGTCATTTTACGTACAGTCGTAAAAGCGGTGGTCTTCATCATTTTAACGCTCGGTGTATATCTCTTCTTTGCAGGACATAACGCGCCTGGGGGCGGCTTTATTGGTGGTCTTGTGCTTGGCTCGGCCGTTGTTTTACTTTATCTAACTTACGATATTGAAACGGTGCATAAAGGAATGCCGTTTGACTTTAAAAAAGTGGCAGCATTTGGGGTACTTTTAGCAACAGGTACTGCGATTGGTTCAATTTTTTTCAATGTCCCATTTTTAACGCAGGCTGCTCGCGAGTTTCATTTTCCGCTTTTAGGTGAAACGCATTTATCGACTGTGATGATTTTTGAAGCAGGCGTAGCATTAACAGTTATAGGTACACTTGTGACAATTATTCTAAGTATAAGTGAGGATGAATAGAATGGAGTCTTTAATTGTTATATTAGTAGGAATTCTAGTTGCAGTAGCGACCTATTTAATCCTCTCACGCACAGTTATTCGAGTTATTCTAGGTACTGCTGTTTTATCTCATGCGGTACATTTGCTTATTTTAACAGTAGGTGGCTTGAAAAAAGGGGACGTGCCGCTCTTAAGTCAGTCGGATGGACCATACACAGATGCACTTCCACAAGCACTTATTTTAACGGCAATTGTTATTAGCTTTGCAGTTACAGCATTTGTCTTAGTCTTGGCCTACCGTATGTATGGTACGAATGGGACAGATGATTTCAGCAAGCTAGGGGGATCATCAGATGAATAATATCATTGTATTACCGCTTATTATTCCTATCGTCACGGCGATTTTACTCGTTTTTTTGCGCCATAATATTCGTCTACAGCGAATTGTTAGCTTGGTGACGGTTGCTGCGGTTAGTATAATAGCATTTATTTTGCTTCTTGAAGTACAGACAAATGGCATTATGAAAATTGATTTTAGCGGATGGCTACCGCCATTTGGCATTTTATTCGTAGCAGATTCATTTTCAATGCTACTTGTTTTGACAGCAAACATCATTACTGCTATTTGTTTAATTTATGCCTTTTCAACAATTGGAGGGCGTCATGAACGGATGTTTTTTTATCCGTTTGTTTTGTTCTTAATTGCAGGTGTAAATGGTTCTTTCTTAACAGGAGATATTTTTAATTTATTCGTGTGCTTTGAAGTCATGCTGCTAGCTTCTTATGTGCTCGTTGCGCTAGGCGGAGAAAAGTTTCAACTGCGAGAATCATTGAAATATGTGCTTATTAATGTAGTAGCTTCATGGATGTTTTTGGTGGCGCTAGCTTATTTATATGGCACTTTAAAAACATTAAATATGGCACATATTGCAGTACGTGTTGCAGAAGCAGGGCAAGACCCAGTATTAACGACGGTTGCGATTTTATTTTTAATCGTCTTTAGTTTAAAAGCTGGTTTGCTACTATTTTTCTGGTTACCAGGCTCTTACAGTGTGCCGCCAACAGCTGTACAAGCTTTGTTTGCAGCGCTATTAACGAAAGTAGGGATTTACGCATTATTCCGCACATTTACGTTAATGTTTACACTGAATGCTAGTATTACTCATATGTTAATAGGCGTAATGGCAGGCATTACGATTGTGCTCGGTTGTTTAGGCGCACTATCAGGTCGCGATGTGCGTACAATTGCCGCCTATAATGTTATTATCGGTGTTGGTTTTATTTTAATTGGCTTAGCAATTGGCACAGAGCAAGCTTTTGCAGGGGCAATTTATTATTTAATTCACGATATGGTAGCAAAAGCGTTGCTGTTTTTAATAGTTGGAACAATGGTTTATTTAACAGGTGAAATCATTGTAAAAAATATGAATGGCTTGATTCGTCACTATCCTCTATTCGGTTGGATTTACTTTATCGTGATGTGTGCATTAGCTGGTATTCCGCCATTGAGTGGCTTTCTCGGCAAAGTGTTGATTGGTCAGCAAGCAGTAGAGGGTGGCTTTTATGTTTTACTAGCAATCGGATTTGGCTCGAGCATTATTGTACTATATTCTTTACTTCGTATTTTCCTTGCTGCATTTTTTGGAGAAACGTCTATCAGTGAAGAGGATAAAAAGCCTATTCCAAAAGGGGCAATGGCATCATTTGTTGTACTTGCGCTTTGTATTATCGCACTTGGCTTAGGTGCAGAGGGAATTGCACCATATGTAGAGGATGCAGCGCGTACTTTAGCTGATCCAGCTATTTATATTGAAGCAATTCTAGGAGCTAAGTAGAAGGAGGGCGTACTATGTTCGGTCAGTTTATTTTAAATTTATTTATCGCATCCCTATGGTTTTTATTGAAGGACGATCCTAATGCTGGTTTTCCTACGTTTGTAGCTGGTTTTCTAGTAGGAATTTTTATTTTATACGCGATGCATCGTTTTTTCGGCACACAGTTTTATTTACGCCGTGTATTTAAAGTATTTAAGCTTATAACATTATTTATTCGGGAGCTTACTTTATCAAGCTTCGCAGTTGTTCAGCAAGTATTGACACCACAGTTAAACATTACACCGGGCATTATTACATATCGTACAGAGCTTCGCGGAGATTGGGAAATTACAGTGTTAGCGTTGTTACTAACATTAACTCCTGGCTCTGTTGTGATGGAAGTGACGGAAGAAGGCGATATGTTTTACATCCATGCAATGGATATAGAGGAATCGAAGGAAACTTTACTTCGTTCAATAGGTAAATTTGAGAAGGCGATTATGGAGGTGACACGTTAATGATTGAGAAAATTTTACTTATTTCACTTGTTTTGTTTATGATTGCGATAGCGCTCCTTCTTTATCGTGTTATCGTGGGACCTTCAATGCCTGATCGCGCTATTGGGCTTGATACAATAGGTGTTAATTTGATTTCTTCCATCGCTATTGTATCAATTTTATTGAAAACGAAAGCTTTTTTAGAGGCAATTTTGATATTAGGTATTTTGGCGTTTATCGGTACAATAGCCTTTTCAAAATATATAGAAAGGGGTGTTATCGTTGAACGTAAGTCAAATCGTTGAGTGGGTAGCTGTGCTGATGATTTTGTTTGGTTCAATTATTAGTGTTGTTAGTGCATTCGGTATGATTCGTCTGCCTGATGTCTATACGCGCTCACATGCTGCAACGAAAAGTGCCACTTTATCTGTATTAGCCTGTCTTTCAGGTGCGTTTATTTATTTCTGGAGCCACGATGGTTATGTGAGCATCCGTTTGATATTGGGGATTATTTTCGTGTTTATTACAGCACCAGTTGCGGGACATTTGGTATGTCGTGCAGCATATCGTTCACGTGTGCCACTTGCTGAAGGGTCTGGTGAGGATTTATTAAAGCCTGTGTTGTTTGGTGATGAGGTAACTGTGCCTGAGCATAATGAAGAGACGTTAATCGAACGCGAACAAAAAGAATAAAGTTATCCACAATTTTGCGCTTACTTCTTTTGAGAAGTAGGCGCTTTTTTTGTAGAAATAAAAGAGTATATGTCGAATTTTTTGAATTGTGGATAATTTTTTACTAATCCCCTATTTTTTATGTGAATAACTCTCTTAATTGAGGATAACTTTGTGGAAAAGAGGAGGAATATGTGTGTTAAATCGTTTCGTTGTGGATAATTTAGAATTTGCTGAAATGAAGTGGAAGGCCATGCAAGCTGGAGATGCAGGAGAAGCGCAGTTACGAATATTATTAGAAAATTACCAGCTAACAGAGCACGTATTATTCAATGTATCATTACAGGCTAGTGGCAAATTTCAAATAGATTGTATTGTAGTGACCGGAGGGTTTGTACTAGTACTTGAAAGTAAAAATATTGCGGGTGAGCTATCCTTTGAGGAAAATCCAACTCGCTTAGTACGAGTGCGTAATGGTGTGGTTACGACTTTTGAAAGTCCTGAAATTCAGTTAGAAAGAAATATGCAATTATTGCGTCAGTGGCTTACGCGCCATCAAATATCAATACCCGTCATCGGTGCAGTCGTCTGGACAACATCGAGCTATCCACTAATTATGAAATCCCCAAAACATTTACCGATGATGTTTTTATCAACAGTACCTACATTTTTTACACAGCAGCAGGCACATTTTCCAAAAATTTTAACTAAAGAAGATTGCAGCGAATTAACGAAGTTGCTAGTAGAGGAAAATGAACGCTGCAAATTTTCGAGGTATCCGCTATTTCCTAGATGGCAAACTAAAGTATTATCAATCAAACAAGGCGTGCGTTGCGTTTGTGGCTCCTTTGCTATGCAGCGCAACAAAAGTAGCTGGCACTGTGAGGTATGTGGTATTTATGATAAACGAGCACATATTGCTACATTGAAAGAATGGTTTATATTTGTAAAGGATACAATTTCTAACCGTGAGGCGTGTTATTTGCTAGGGATAGAAAGTCGCCACATCGCAAAAAGATTACTGAAATCAGCGGGATTAATTGAAACAGGTGGCGGACGAAGCATAGTTTATAAATGGCCCTGGTAGTTTTGGAAATTAAAATGGTGCCACCTAAATGATAGCTTCATAGGGAGAGTCATATGCTTAGGTAAAAAAGAATTGCCCGATTAGGTGAGGAAGTATGCCTAAATAAGGGAGATGCGCTCAATTAGGTAGGAAAAGCGCTCAAATAGAGTGAAAAAGCGCTCAAATAGACGGAGAGTATGCCTGAATAAGGGAGAAACCGCTCAATTAGGTAGGAAAAGCGCTCGAATAGAAGAGGAAAACGCTCGAATAAAGTGAGAAACTGCTCAATTAAAATACCCTTCACGTCTATGCATCACATATAAAGGAAAATATATAGCGTTTGATTGCAGTGCTTGACAAAAACATGGAAATTATATATAGTGCATTACAACACTAATGTACTAATCGAGGGGGTGTTCTAATTTGAATTTAAATATAGATGGAACGACGCCTATTTACGTGCAGATTGCGGAATGGCTACGAAATGAAATATTGGCAGAGCGCCTTGTGGCAGATAGTAAGGTGTATTCGCAGTATCAACTGGCAGAGTTATTTAATATTAATCCAGCGACTGCTGGGAAGGGATTAACACTCTTGTTAGAGGAAGAGATTTTATATAAGAAAAGGGGTCTCGGAATGTTTGTGACAGCACAGGCGAAAGAGATGATTTTACAGAAAAGGCGTGGTGAGACGTTGCAGCAGCTAGCTAGAGAATTGGTGGTTGAGGCGCGACGACTTGCGGTGACAGATGATGAGCTAATAGAGCTTGTTCAAAAAATGCAAAGAGGTGAATAGCTTTGATCAAGTGTGAAAATATCGTGAAAAGATACCGAGGCAAAGAGGTGCTAAAGGACGTCTCATGCCAGATAGAGGAGCATAAAATTATTGGTCTTATTGGGCGCAACGGTGCTGGTAAATCGACATTTTTAAATATTTTAGCAGGGCATATTAAACCAACAGCAGGAAAGGTAACTATTTATCAGGATAATCCGTTTAATAGCATAACAACTGCAACGAATACAATGTTCATTGAGGAAGGGATGACATTTCCAAATGGCAACAATATAGCTCGAATTTTGGAAATAGCGAAATGTTTTTATCCAAATTGGCAGCAGGAGCTAGCAGAGAAGCTATTGCAATATGTCGGTATTTCCTTAAACGGTTTGTACGACAAGCTATCAAAGGGGCAACGTTCTACTTTTAATTTAGTTTATGGATTGTCGGCACGTTGTGCAATTACGTTGTTAGATGAGCCGATGAATGGAATGGATGAGGCAGTGCGTGCGGATATGTATCGAGCTATTTTAAAAGAATATATCGCATATCCACGTACAATTATTATTTCGAGCCATCATTTAAAGGAAATTGAGCATTTAATTGAAGAAATTTTATTAATTAATAATGGGCAGGTGGCACTACATAAAGAGCTTGAGGAAGTACAGCAATTTGCAGTGCGTCTTATAGGGCAGCCTGAGCAGTTAGAGCCTTATCGCAATCATGCTTTATTTGAGAGAAACGAAGGACCACTAGCGGAAATTATTGTAGAGAAAAAATATTTCAATGGACATTCGAGTATTCAATCTGAAGCAGTTTCAGCAAGTGATGTATGTAAATATGTGACAGCCAATAGGATGGGAGGGATTGATGATGTATTCAAATAATGTGTCGATATGGAAAAATATCGTGTCGCAAGTGAAATGGAAACTAGGGGCACATAACAGCGCTGTACTGACAATAGTTATTATTCAACTAATTATTGCGGCAATAGCGAATCATGGGAGTATGCGTGGTAGCGGTCTAAATAATATGCAAGTTACAGAGTACATTTATAGCTTAGATAGTGTAATGATGGTATCAGTAGTTGCGGTAGCAGCAACTTGTATCGCGCTATCATCTAAAAGAACACAAAGCGATAATTTAGCAATTCCGACCACTAGATTAACAGCGAGTATTTCAACAATTTTATTTATATGGATTATCACATTTATTACAACTGTAACAGCAATCGTTTCGCAAAATTTGGTACAGGTTGTGAAAATACTTGTTTTAGATCTTGATATTATTGGAAGGACACTAGTTCCAAGTGTGACAGTATTTTTTGTATTTTATTTTATATTGCTTTGTGCTGGGGCAGTGGGCTATTTTATTGGAGTCATGTTTAGTTTATCAAAAATAGTAACGATTTTAAGTGGCGTATTGTTTATAGTCTATCTAGCTAAGGTTGAACAAAATATATTCATTTGGTTATTAGACGAAAGTTACGGAATGTTTATGCTGAAAATATTGCTAATCGCAATTGTATTTTATGCTCTAGCATTGTTCGTCAACAATAGGCAGGAGGTGCGTAGAGGATGATTATATCGCTAGTACCAATATTAATTTTTATATTCATTATTTTTGTTATAGTAAATGGATTAGGCCGGCTACCTTTGCGCTTTAAAACGTTGTTTACGAAACGTTTTTATCAGCTACTAGCAGTATATATCTTAATAGGATTAATTGCGACATTTGCTTTCCCTTATTTACCAAATGCACAAAAAGCATTATTATCTGAAAAAGAAATAAAGAAAAAGCTAGACGAATCACAGTATTTGGAGCAGCTTGTGTTGAAAAAACGCTTTGCTGAAATTGATCCAGCATATTTGAAGGAAGAGCGAACATTTACTGTACCAACAGAGGAACTAATAGTAAAAACAAACTTAGATTATCCAGCAACCCGTATTATTGTGACATGGCGAGATGATGCAACGTCAAACGATATTTATGCTAGCTACTATGAATTTCCATTTATATTTTCTGGCATTGATGTAACAGATCAGGTAGTAATTCCTGAAATTAGCTTCAAAAGTAATATTTTATCGCTTTTTGAAAGAGAAGGTCAGGCTACATACCGACGTATTGTGCCAGAAATTTCATTATTTGGGGGATATTACAGTATGCATAGTACTGATGAAAAATACTATAATTATGTGATGGGGCAGCAAATGTTGCATTTAAATGTTCCAAAACATATAAATATTATTGATAATAGTGGTATGATTCAGTATATATATTATTAATAATGAATTGAGCGGTGTAGTTTGAAAAAGTTAGCAAAAATTATTTTTATTATTGTCGTAGTTTATGTCTTTTTGCAAGTAAATAACAAATGGCTTGTTGTGACGGAGCATGTGTATGAATCGGAGCGTGTGCCAGCAAGCTTTGATGGCTACCGTATTACGCAGGTAACAGATTTGCATGATGCGATATTCGGCAATAGGCAGAAACGATTGATTGAAAAAGTGCGGGCTACCAATCCAGATGCAATTTTCATTACAGGAGATTTGATCGATAGCAATCGTTATAATTTGGAAAATAGTTTAGAGGCTGTGAGAGGCTTTGTTGAAATCGCAGATGTTTATTATGTGCTTGGTAATCATGAGGTTGCAACGAGGAAGATGACCGAGATTTATACGGCATTGACCGAATTAGGTGTGCATGTGCTGCCAAATAGTGCGTTAACGATTGCACGTGGCAATGAGCAAATAATTATAGCGGGTATTGAAGACCCTTTAATGGGCTATACAACACAGGAAATGCTAGTTATGACATTTGAGGATGTGCCTAGTGGCATGTTTACATTGTTATTATCACATCGTCCAGAGCGCTTTAACACGTATGTCGATAATGCCGTTGACCTTGTTTTTACAGGCCATGCGCATGGTGGGCAAATTCGCCTGCCATTTATAGGTGGACTAGTTGCACCAGGGCAAGGATTTTTGCCTAAGTATACGGCAGGCACATATGAGGACGATGCAACAATGATGGTTGTGAGTCGAGGATTAGGGAATAGTGTTGTGCCATACCGCATTTTTAATTTGCCCGAGATTGTGACAGTAGAGCTACGAACTGCAAAATAATGAGGGAGTTGTCCGAAAAGCAGCGCGTTAGCCTGCCTTTCGGACAACTTTTGCTGTTTTATTGAAAAGTTAACTATTAAAAAAATGTAAGTAATCTTTATATCCTGTCCTGTAAATAGTATTGGGGGTATATTGTCTTTATTGAATAATGTAAGACGAGCTATGCCATCCTTTCCCACTATATTTAGTTGTTCCACTTTCAATATCTTTTGCCTATTCATAATATTTCCTTTTCCTCCAGGTACTTAAATTTTCTGAAACTTTTGCATATTTAATTCGTATATAAGCTATACAACGAATGAGGAAGGTGAGGTTACATGATTCATCGAGAAAAAAGGACTATTTATATTATATTTGCAATAGCAATTGCATTAATCGCGCCAATTATCGTTATTTTTACGCCGTTTACTGTGGGGATGATTTTTTATGATAACGCGGATAAAATTGTTTTTATTCCATCGCCATCAAGCTTAGGTGTCTATGCTTCAGCATTTATAGCAGCTTCGGCAAGTTTAGTTATCATTTATTTTTTGCAAAAGAGGATTTTAAAAATTGCTGTAGGTATTTTGGCAATTGTTGCTTTTCTGTTTTTATTTGTTAGTGGGACGAAAAGTTATATTTATATAGATAAAGAGTTTATTGAAAGCTCGCATGGGCTAAAGGGGCAAAAACAATATACATGGGAAGAGATTACGCAGCTCGATTTAACGAAAAAAACAGTTGGTCGAGAGCGGGAAGATCATATTATTTTCATATTTAATGACCAATACAAGTTGTCTATTTTAGTAGATGGAGTAGTGAATTATCACGTTGAAGGCCAAATTGTTGAACGTGCGCAAAAATTTAATATTCCTGTGAATCAAATTATAGTGAACGATTAATATATTTTGGCGAAATACCTAGGTAGGTATAAATTATTTGGGGCATCGACTACTGTACGCATATGTCATTTAGATGAAATTCCATGAGATATATGCATTGTTGTTCAGATTAACGCTGCTATAATGTGGCGATGGATATACAAAGCGATTCTGGACAATTTTGGTGAAAAATAAATAGTAGGTGTTGATAGTTTGAAGCAACACCTACTTTACTAATGATAATCGTTATAAATTTTTTAGTTGACAATATACCTATAGGGGTATAATATGAATGACATAAACAATAAATCAATGTCTGGAGGTGTTGTAATATGACATATGATAAAAAAGTAATGAATCGTGTTAAGCGTATGGAAGGTCAATTGCGTGGCATTTTACGCATGATGGAGGAAGGGCAGGATTGCCGAGAGGTCATTACACAATTGTCTGCCGTGCGCTCTGGTGTAGATAGAGCCATTGGTGTAATTGTTAGTGAAAACCTTGTCGAATGCGTACAAAAAGCTGGCGATAATACAGAGGAAGTTAATGCTTCAATTCAAGAAGCAGTTAGCTTATTAGTGAAAAGCCGTTAAATCGAAACGGCTCTATATTTTATAAAAATAAATACCTATGGGGGTATAGAGTGTTGGAAAAGAAAAAAACGACAATTGTATTGTTTAGTGGGGACTATGATAAGGCGATGGCAGCGTATATTATCGCCAATGGGGCAGCTGCTTATGACCACGAGGTAACGATTTTTCATACATTTTGGGGGATTAATGCCTTACGTAAGCAGCAGCCTGTCGAGGTGCAGAAGGGCTTTCTTGAAAAAATGTTTGGACGCATGATGCCACGTGGTGCTGAAAAATTAGGCTTATCAAAAATGCAAATGCTCAGTATGGGACCAAAAATGATTAAGCATGTAATGAAAAAACATAATGCTTTAACATTAACACAGCTTATCGATATGGCACAGGAGCAGGACATTAAGCTCGTATCTTGCACGATGACAATGGATTTATTAGGGCTTCAAAAAGAGGAGCTTTTAGATGGTGTGCACTATGCAGGTGTAGCGGCTTACTTGGCTGATGCTGAGCAAGGGCATGTCAATCTGTTTATATAGGAGGATTCGCATGACAGCCTTTATTATTTTTTTGATTGTTATTGCATTTTTAACATGGCGTATGTTGCCAGCTAAGGGCATAAAGATCATTTCCGTTGAGGAACTTAAGAAAATTATCAACGACAGCAATAATCTATTTATTGATGTGCGTACACCCGCTGAATATAAAGGGCGACATATTCCACAATTTAAAAATATGCCACTTGGCACTGATTTTTCAAAGCTACCAAAGGACAGAGAGATTTTTGTCATTTGTCAAAGTGGTATGCGTAGTACGCAGGCATGTAAGCAAATGAAAAAGCTAGGCTATCATAATGTTACGAATGTTCGTGGTGGTATGAATGCATGGAGAGGATGAGGAAGATGAAGGAAATTTCTACAGAGCAAGTAGAGCAATTGTTGAAAGCAGGTGAAAAAGTACATTTGATTGATGTGCGAGAAGTAAATGAGGTGCAGATGGAGCATATTCCAGGAATAATGCACATACCATTAGGGTTGCTAGAGTTTCGTATGCATGAGTTAGATAAAAAAACGCCATATATTATAGTATGTCGCTCTGGTGGGCGCAGCGGCCAGGCAACTGCATTTTTGCAAGACCAAGGCTATGATGTTACCAATATGGTGGGCGGCATGCTAGCTTGGCAAGGAATAGTGAATAGGGGGTAAGTGATATGGCTGTAAAGGCAGATATACAAATTGACGCAAAGGGCTTAGCATGCCCAATGCCAATTGTACGTACAAAAAAAGCAATGAATGACTTAGTAGATGGGCAAATTTTAGAGGTGCAAGCAACAGATCGTGGTTCTACGGCTGATTTGGCTGCATGGGCACAATCTGTCGGACATCAATATATTGGAACAGCGGAGCAGGGAGAAGTGCTCTATCATTATCTCCGTAAATGTTCGAATGAAGATATTGTAGAAACCCCATTTGAACAGACTGTAACGAATGAACAATTGCTAAACTTAACGAATGGTGTCATTTTAGATGTACGTGAGGAAGCGGAATATGCATTTGGTCATATTACAGGAGCAAAATCGATTCCATTAGGAGAGTTAGATGAACGTTTACATGAGTTAACTGAGGAACAGGCGATTTACGTAATTTGTCGCACAGGAAAGCGCAGTGATTTGGCAGCACAAAAACTAGTAAATGCAGGTTTTCAAAATGTCTATAATGTTGTACCAGGGATGGTCGAGTGGCAAGGCGAGTTAGAAAAATCGATATGAAATACAGCAGTGGGGGAAGCCCCGCTAAAAAAATCAAAAAAATAATACCTACGGGGGTAATTTTATGGCAGTAAATAAATGGACAGCAGCAGAAGTAGCTCAAAAAGTAATTGATAATGAAAAGCTATTTATTTTAGATGTACGTAATAAAGATGCCTTTGAGGATTGGAAAATAGAAGGGAAGCAATTCGATTATTTAAACATTCCCTATTTTGAATTGCTTGATGGCGTAGAGGAAATATTGCCACAAATTCCAACAGATAGAGAGCTATTAGTTGTTTGTGCAAAGGAAGGTTCATCCATCATGGTTGCACAGATGCTAGATGAGGTAGGGCGTAAAGCAGCCTATTTAGAAGGTGGAATGAAATCTTGGAGCACATATCTTGAGCCCATCAAAATAGGAGATTTAACAGGCGGCGGTGAGCTGTATCAATTTGTTCGCTTAGGTAAGGGCTGCTTATCTTATATGATTATTGCGGATGGGGAAGCAGTAGTAATTGATGCAGTACGCTTTGCGGATATATTTGTTGATTTTGCTAAAGCAAAAAATGCGAAAATCACCCATGTATTTGATACGCATTTACATGCTGACCATATTTCTGGTGGACGACAAATTGCGGAGGCAACAGGTGCTGTGTATTATTTACCAGCAAAAGATGCAGAGGAAGTCGTGTTTGATTTTGAGAATTTAACGGATGGGCTTAAAGTGCAAATCGGAGCAGCAGATATTGCTGTAGAGGCACTATACTCACCGGGGCATACAATTGGTTCAACATCCTTCGTCATTGACAATCGCTATTTATTAACAGGAGATATTTTGTTTATTGATTCGATTGGTCGCCCTGATTTAGCAGGCTTAGCGGAAGATTGGGTAGGTGATTTACGTTCAACATTATACGAGCGATATCGAGAGCTAATTGACGACTTAATCGTCTTGCCAGCGCACTTCATGATAGTGGAGGAGCTAAATGCAGATGGCTCAGTGGCGAAGCGCTTAGGTGATTTATTTGCAGAAAATCACGGCTTAAATATTAACGATGAAGAGGAATTCCGCACAACTGTAACAGACAATTTACCACCACAACCAAATGCGTATAAGCAAATTCGCCAAGTTAATATGGGCAAATTAAAACCTAGCTACGATGAGCAAATAGAAATGGAAATCGGTCCAAATCGTTGTGCTGTAAGATAAAGTGAATCTACAATCAGTGGGGGTTTTCTCATCCCCAACTGATTGGAAGTTTCACCAATCGGGTTTTTACAGGCTGTTTAATCTCCGATTTAAACATCTCGATTTTATCTGATGTTTTGAAGGGGTTCTTACAGCCTGTTAATACGAGATAATATTAAGGAGGAATTTTCAATGGAAAATACAAAAATTTTAGATGCAAAAGGCTTAGCGTGTCCAATGCCGATTGTACGTACAAAAAAGGCAATGGATGCACTTCAATCAGGTGAGATTCTAGAGGTACATGTAACAGATCAAGGTTCATTAGCGGATATTCCTGCATGGGCAAATGCAGGAGGCCATGAAATCATCGAGCAATCGGAAGTGGCGGGCGTGTTAGTATTTCGTATTAAAAAGGCATAGCTAAATCAAGATAAAGCCTCTGGCGGACATCACATATTTTTTCGAGAATAATCGTAAAAATCTTGATGAAGTTTAGTTAGAGGTACTTGATTTAATAGAAAGAAGGAACAATGATGGGCTTAACATCTATTATAGTGCTTTTAGCAATTGGCTTTATTGGCTCGTTTATTTCAGGGATGCTTGGTGTGGGGGGCTCTATTATTAAGTATCCGATGCTCTTGTATATACCGCCATTATTCGGCTTAGCGACATTTACAGCACATGAAGTATCTGGTATTAGTGCTGTGCAAGTGCTTTTCGCTTCGCTTGCAGGTGTGTGGGCTTATCGTAAGGGAGGTTATTTAAATAAATCGCTTATTGTAACGATGGGAAGTGCTATTTTAGTAGGGAGTTTCGCTGGTAGCTTTGGCTCATCTAATTTATCTGAAGCGAGCGTTAATATTGTTTACGGTATATTGGCGACAATTGCTGCTGCTATGATGTTTGTTCCCAAAAAGCAGCTAGATGATAAGCCTTTAGAGCAGGTGACATTTAATAAACCGCTTGCAATCATTCTTGCATTTATTGTGGGCGTAGGGTCAGGTATTGTTGGGGCAGCAGGTGGATTTTTACTTGTGCCAATTTTACTTGTCATTTTAAAAATTCCAACACGCATGACGATTGCGACGAGCCTGGCGATTACATTTATTTCATCCATTGGTGGTAGTGTCGGTAAGCTGATAACGGGTCAGGTTGACTATGCAGCGGCAATAATTATGATTATCGCAAGCATTATCGCAGCTCCTCTTGGCGCAAAAGTTGGCAAGGTACTGAATACAAAAGCATTACAAATGATTTTGGCATTTCTTATTTTAGCAACAGCTATTAAAATTTGGGTGGATATGTGAAGGTACTAAGATAGCAAACCTCTTTCGTATGCGTCATAATATTAGATACGAAAGGGGAGCTGTAACATGAATTTTCCAATTATTGATTTACATTGTGATGTGCTGTATAAGTATGAGCAGCAGGAAGTTGATTTTATGAATGCACCACAATTAGATGTGAACTTACAAAACTTGCGAGGAGGAAATGTCAAAGTACAGGCATTCGCTATTTTTATTAATCCAAAAATTGCAAAGGTCGAAAAAATAAAGTCTGCTCTACGTCAGCTTTATTATTTCAAAACGTATGTAGTGCGACCAGAAAATAAAATCGTGCATATTAAAAATTGGTCTGATATTGAGCGGTTACAGGATGGCGAAATCGGTGCAGTACTAACAATTGAAGGTGTCGATTTCCTTGAAGGCGATATTAAAATGTGGCATTTATTTCGAGAATTCGGTGTTTTAAGCATTGGTCTAACATGGAATAATGCGAATGAGGCAGCGGATGGTGTTGAGGAAGATTTAGGTCGTGGCGTAACAGCATTCGGACGTGAAATTATTCAATTGAATAATAAACATAAGGTGTTGACAGATGTGTCTCATTTAAGCGAAAAAAGCTTTTGGGATGTGATGGAGCTTGCGGATTATGCTATTGCTTCACACTCAAATGCTAAGGCGCTATGCTCGCATCGACGAAATTTAAATGATGAGCAAATTAAAGCGATGGTTGCGAAAAATGCACCTATTCATATTGTCTACTTCCCAATGTTTATCGTAGAAGAGGGAGAGGCAACGCTCGCGCATTTAATAAAACATATCGATCATATTTGTGCACTTGGTGGTAAAAATTTAATTGGATTAGGCTCAGATTTTGATGGAATCGATAGAAAGGTTATAAATTTAGAAAATGCTAGTAAGCATCCAAATTTATTGAAGGAGCTTTTAAAATATTATTCAGAAGATGAAGTGCGTGGCTTTGCTTATCAGAACTTCTTAAATCATTTGCCGAAATAGGTTTGCCGTTAATTTAAAAGCGCAAGAAATCAGAAGTTGATTTCTTGCGCTTTTAAGCTTCTATTATGCTGGGAAAGGTGTGTCTGTTGGCTTTTCGTAGCCTTCTTTGTACATTTCATCAATTGCTTTTCGAATTTCTTTTAAATCCATGCCGTCCTTATACATTTTTGCAGATTGTAATGCGATTTCTAAGCATGCGAGGCAGCGAGTTCCGTGATCATCCCACACAATAGCCCCGTTATCCTTCACTTCTTGAATAAAGCAATTTAAGTTGCTGCGATGCCCTGCTGATTCTCCACAGCCACAATAACAAGGAATCCATTCTAAAATACCTGTAGCTTGTCCTGCTATTTGATACGTAAGACGAATATTTTCAGATTGTTCGTCTAAAAAAGTAGGTAGTATTTCAGCGCTTGCTGTTTCTTCTTGAATATCTCCATTGCTATGCGCATGACCGTCACTTTCACTTTCGTCATGTACCACTTCCTTCGAACCACATGCAGCTAACAATAAAACCATAACTAATAAACTAAACAGTAATTTTTTCATTTCATCAGCCTCCCCTTTAAAATTAATATTAATTATAGCATAGGGGGGTATGGTACAAGAATGGATAATTCATGACAATGTTACATTTTAATTTAATGGGAACCTCATTAATCAGTAATATTTTCATACATCAGATAAGTTTTGGGGGAAATTTACTAACATTCAAACTATTGTTCTACTATGAGAATTAGAGTAATTTTAAATTTCAGCAAAAACTGCTTGAAAGCGTTTTTTTTCTGCTCGAATTAGATGAATTTCTTAGAACGGTCGAAAAATTTTGCGTTGATTTTTATTTTTCAAACTATTAAGCTGAGAAAATGTGAGGACAAACTATTTTTTTTCACATATTTAAAAGAAGTTTGTATGTAACTACATCAAACGATAAAGGGATAGCATAAATGTAAAGGGGTTAAGGTAATGAAAAAGGAAATAACTGCAAAATGGGCATTGCTTACTTTTGTTATTATGATTACAGCGATGATTATTACTGTAGTAAAATTAGAGCAGGGACCGCATGTACCATTAATTATTGGTACGGCTGTAGCGGCAATTGTTGCCAAAATACATGGCTTCAAATGGAGCGAAATTGAGGAAATGATGTATAAAGGAATACGTCTAGCCTTGCCAGCAATTGTTATTATTATTTTAGTAGGCTTAGTTATTGGCGCATGGATTGGTAGTGGAGTAGTTGCCACAATGATATATTATGGTTTAAAACTAATTTCTCCAGCATGGTTTTTAGTTACAATTATGCTGTTATGTGCAATTGTATCTTTAGCAATTGGTAGCTCTTGGTCAACGATGGCGACAATTGGTGTTGCAGGTATGGGTATTGGCTTAAGTATGGGTATCCCAGCAGCAATGATTGCAGGTGCCGTTATTTCGGGTTCTTATTTTGGTGATAAAATGTCGCCATTATCAGATACAACAAACTTAGCAGCAGGTTTAACAGGAACAGATTTATTTGCTCATATTAAACACATGCTTTATACAACAATACCAGCTCTAGTTATTACATTCGCAGTTTTTGCTGTTATGGGTCGAAAATTTGCAGATATTTCAATGAAGTCAGAAGAAATTTTGACAACGCTTAAAGTAATGGAAGAAAGCTTTGTGATTTCTCCATGGTTACTTCTTGTTCCAGTAGGGGTAATTGTACTTGTTGCGATAAAGGTTCCAGCAGTTCCAGCATTAGTTGCAGGTATTGTAGCAGGCTTCTTATTACAAATTTTTGTACAAGGCGGAACGGCAGCAGAGGCGGTTACGGCGTTACAAGAAGGTTTCTCCATCACAACAGGAAATGCAATGGTGGACGATCTCTTTAATCGCGGTGGTTTAGATTCAATGATGTATACGGTTTCAATGACGATTGTTGCGATGACATTTGGTGGCGTTTTAGAGTATTCAGGTATGTTAAGAGCCTTGATGAATGTTATTTTAAAGTTCGCAAAATCTACAGGAAGCTTAGTTGCTTCTACGATTGCGGCATGTATTACGACAAACGCAACATGCTCAGAGCAATATATTTCAATTGTTGTACCTTCACGTATGTTTGCGGAGGCTTATGAGAAGCGCGGTTTACACTCTAAAAACCTATCACGTGCTTTAGAGGATGGCGGAACATTAACATCTGTTTTCATCCCATGGAATACTTGTGGCGTATTTATTTTTGCTACATTAGGTGTAGGGGCAATGGAGTATGCACCATATGCCATTTTAAACTTCCTAGTACCAATTATTTCGATTATTTATGCATATGTAGGCTTCGCGATTGTCAAGCTAACGCCTGAAGAAATGGCAGCAGCAGAGCAACGCAGAAAGAAGCAGGAGCAGGAAGTTATAGTTTAAAGTGAAAAATCGCATGAAATCTATTTTCAGAGATTTCATGCGATTTTTTTAATGAAGTTTTACACGCTGTAATCGGAGTGCATTGAGTACCACTGATACAGAGCTAAATGCCATTGCAGCACCAGCAACCCAAGGTGCTAGTAGACCAACTGCCGCAATTGGAATACCTAAGGTGTTGTAGGCAAAAGCCCAAAATAGATTTTGTTTAATATTGCGCATCGTTTTGCGACTCATTAAAATCGCATCAGCAATACCATTTAAATCACCACGAATTAATGTAATATCAGCGGCCTCCATTGCGATATCTGTTCCTGTCCCAATTGCCATACCGATATCAGCAGTAACGAGGGCAGGGGCATCATTGATACCATCACCAACCATTGCAACCTTCTTTCCAGCAGCCTGTAGTTTTTTTACTTCCTCAGCTTTGCCTTCTGGAAGCACCTCTGCAATAACTTGATTTACACCAACTTCAGCACCAATAGCGCGCGCTGTACGTTCATTGTCACCTGTCATCATAATAACTTCGATGCCCATTACTTGTAGGCGTTCAACGGCTGCCTTCGAAGTTTCCTTCACCGTGTCAGCAACTGCAATAAGTCCAGTATACTGTCCGTTTATCGCTATAAGCATAGCTGTTTTCCCGTTTTCCTCTAACGATTCCATCGATGGTAAAATTTTTGTAATATCAATGCCGTATTGTGCCATTAATTTGCGTGTACCAACCACAACTGCTTGCCCAGAAACGGTAGCCTGCACACCGTAGCCAGGAATTGCCTCGAAATATTGTACATCGCCTAATGTAATATTGCGCTCTTCAATACCTTGCACAATTGCTTGTGCTAATGGATGTTCAGACTGCTTTTCAGCTGCGCCGACTAATGATAATACGGTTGTTTCTTCAGCTCCGTCTGCTAATAATACGTCTGTTAATACTGGTTTACCATATGTTACAGTTCCTGTTTTATCAACAACGACTGTATCAATATGTCCAGTTTGTTCTAAATGCTCTCCACCTTTAAATAAAATTCCGAATTCAGCTGCACGTCCAGAGCCTGCCATAATCGATGTTGGTGTAGCAAGACCGAGTGCACAAGGGCAGGCGATAACGAGAATTGTAATGAAAATTTCAAGTGCAGGTGTGAATTCACCAGGTTTTACCCAGACAATCCAAACGATAAATGCTAACACAGCAATTGCGACTACAATCGGTACGAAAATGCCTGAAATTTTATCAGCAAGTCGCTGAATTGGCGCTTTAGAGCCTTGTGCATCCTCAACTACTTTAATAATTTGAGCAAGTGCAGTGTCACGTCCAACCTTTGTCGCCTTCATGCGAATAAAGCCATTGTTATTGACTGTCGCACCGTATAATAAATCGCCGACTTTTTTATCTACAGGTAAGCTTTCACCAGTCAGCATAGATTCATCCACTGCTGTACTACCTTCGATTACTTCACCATCTACAGGGATTTTTTCACCAGGCTTTACTAGTATAATATCGCCAATGATTACTTCCTCTACTGGAATTTCTTTTTCAACACCATCACGTACAACTAAGGCAGTTTTTGCTTGTAGCCCCATTAATTTTTTAATTGCCTCAGATGAACGACCTTTTGCTTTTGCTTCGAATAATTTACCAAGCAAAATTAATGTAATCAAGACGGCACTTGTTTCAAAGTATAGTTGTGCATGATGTGAATTGCCATGTAAAATTGCTTGATACACACTGTAAAAATAGGCAGCAGATGTTCCCATTGCAACAAGCACATCCATATTGGCGCTGCCATTGCGTAATGCTTTATAGGCACTCACATAAAACTGCCAGCCAATAATAAATTGTACAGGAGTAGCTAGTGCCATTTGCACCCATGGATTCATCAAAAAGTCAGGTACATATAAAAAGGATGTAAAAGAGAAATGTCCAACCATCGTCCAAAGTAATGGAAGTGATAGAATCGCTGATGCGATAAATTTACGCGTTTGTTTTTGAATCGCTTGTTGACGATGGTCTGTTGCTTCTTGCGCAACAGGCTGAGCTGCGCCATAGCCGAGTTTTTCAACACGTGCAATAAGATCAGCCACTGCAATTTCAGCAGGGTTAAATTCAATTGTCGCCTTTTCCAACGCTAAGTTGACATTGGCAATTGTAACACCAGGTAATTTGTTTAAGCCTTTTTCAATGCGCGTCGCACAGGCTGCACAAGTCATACCTGTAATATCTAATTCGGCCTTTTCCTTCACGGTTCCATAGCCAAGTGACTCGATTTTCTTCTCTAAATCAGCGGTGTTAATTTTATTCGCATCGTACTTAATTGCAGATTTTTCGAGAGCTAAATTGACAGTTGCTTCCTCTACGCCATCCATTTTGTTTAAACCTTTTTCAATGCGTGTTGCACATGCAGCACAGGTCATCCCTGTGATTTGTAATGTCGTTTCTTTTGTTGTTGACATTTTGCTCACCTCACATACTGTATAGGGGTATGTATTTTTGTAAAGAATAGAGTGCTTTTATAAGCACTCTTCATCATTTTACTGGACGTCATAACCTTGATCGTCGATTGTTTCCTTGATTTGTTCAATTGACACTTGCGCCTCGTCAAAAGATACAGCTACTGTTGCTTCCTCCAAGTTTACTGATACTTGCTCAACACCTGCAAGCTCTCCAACGCTTCCCTCAACTGCTTTCACACAATGACCACATGACATACCTTTAACATTTAACGTTACGTTTTGCATAAATAATCCGCTCCTTATTTTTTCATTAATTTATGAATCGTTACAACTAGTTCATCAATAATTGCATCATCGCCTTGTGATAGGCGATCAACTACACAGCCTTTTAAATGACCTTCAAGTAAAATTTTTGCGACGCTATTGAGTGCAGATTGTGTTGCTGACAGCTGTGTAATGACATCATCACAATATACATCCTTCTCAATCATCCCTTTGATACCGCGAATTTGACCTTCGATACGATTTAAACGTGTCGTTAAGTCTTTTTTTACAGACTCAGGATGGTGACTTTGTCGACAAGCAGTATTTTCATCCATATTATGAGTAGTTTGCTCCATCATGCTCGCCTCCAATCTTTAAATTCAATTTACCATACCTATGTAGGGTATGTCAATGGGCATGTTTTGCAAAAGAAAAATTAATTAAATGACAGATGAAAAGAAGGAGGTGTAGATAAATGTTTTGAAATAACAAATAACTAGGGTAATTTGCAGGTAAATTATAGGAAAGCACAGATAAGTCGTGAGAAAACGCAGATAACATAGGGAATTCGCAGATAAGTCATGAGAAAGCGCAGATAACCTGGGAAAATCGCAGATAAATCATAAAAATTCGCAGATAACTCAATAAAGATTGCGAATAAACTGCAAAATAATAATCAATAAAATAAATAGCCCACCGATTTCTCAGTGAGCTAAGATTATTTAATAAGAATCAATAATGTTTTCCATTGTTTCTTCGTCTAAGGCGCCGATAAATTTCTCGACGATATTGCCATCTTCATCAATGAAATAAGTTGTAGGGATTGTGATGACCTCGTATAGCTGACCTACTTCGCCATCAACATCAAGCAAAACAGGGAATGTCAGCTCATAGGCGTCTACAAAATCCACTGCGTTGCTAACTGAATCAGAGGCTGTTAAATTAACAGCAAGCAATTTGACGTCGCTATTTTCATTATTCTCATGGAAATTTTGCAGATGTGGCATTTCTGCTTTACATGGTGGACACCATGTAGCCCAGAAGTTTAAAACGACCTTTTGTCCTTTGAAATCTGATAAAGAAATTTTTGTACCATCAAGTGCCTCTAATGTGAAATCGGCTGCCTGCTCAGTGCTTTCAGGTTTTTCTTTTTTATACATAGCGTTTGCTATAGCGAATGCGACAAGGACAATTGCAATCGCTAGAATGACGATGGATGTAATTTTTTTAACCATTTGTTCTCTCCTTTATTGTAAAAAGAATTGAGATGAAAATGAACATGCTAAATGTAAAAAACTTCGTTAATGTTAGCGTATGCTGTAGCGATAAAGTTAGTAGTTCAATCATGAAAAATAATATAACCCATTGCAGCTTAAGCTTTTTACGCAGGGACAAAATGAGGCAAGCGATGCCACCTTGTATGATTGTGAATAAAAAATCGCGCTGCAATAAATTAAAAATCGTTTCAAAAGTATACATATAAAGCAGCAAAACGATACCAGCTTGAACCTTGATGGAAGGATACTTTTTTGGTGCTAATAGAATAATGTATATAGCTGAACTCACAAGTCCTAGCCAATGCCCCTTAATCCCACCATTAAAATAAAGCAAGCCAAGTATGCTCTCCCAATAAAATAAGACATAGCTAAATTTCCACACGAGCACATAAATAAAAAGCGCGTTGCCGAACCAATCATCTATCTTTAAAGATATTAAAAAGGCTGTTCCTAGAACCGCTATCCATAGCGCTGGAATGGAAATACCGAACAACTGAAAATAGGTCATTGCCCCAAAGTTTTAACCATATATTCTAGTAATTCTGAGGTAGTAACCAATTTTTCTCCTCCGCCTTGTGCAAGCGCATCGCTACCGCCACCTTTGCCATTTACAATAGATAAAGTGGCTGCCGCCAAATTTTTCATGCTGACAGTGACATTTTGACCGCGTGCCGCCACAAATTGCAGCTTGTCATCGTTGCTTGCAACGAGAAGGGCAATGACTTCAGCATCTTGTTGGGTAATGCAACGACCTAGCTTTTGCAATGTTTGAATTGGGCGATTTTCAAATTGTGCAGCGACAACATGCTGCTGTGCGTCTGCTAATAATTCTTGTGCCTCATATTGTAATAAAGCCTCTTGTGCCTCTGCTAAATTTCTATCAGTTACTTTCGCGCTATCCATTATTTTTTTCAATGCAATGGCAGACTGCTCCTCCGGTACGCTTAATTGCCTTGCAACATCTGTAAGAACAGCCTTCCGCATTGCAAGCTCCTGTAACACACGCACACCGCAAACGAAATAAACACGAATTTGCTTTTTCATTTTTTCGGTCGACATAATTTTTAACATACTAACTTGCCCTGTTGATGTAGGATGCGTGCCACCACAGCCGTTATAATCGTAGTCTGGAATAATAACGAGGCGAATATCTTCATCGACCGCTACATCTTTCCGTAAATTGTACTGTTCTAATTCATTCTTCGTTACCCATTTCGTTTCAATTGGGCGATTTTCTAAAATAATTTCATTGGCACGTGCCTCTGCCTGCTGTAGTTGCTCTTGTGAGATTTCCTCTGTGTCGATATCAATCGATACAAGACCTGCTCCTAAATGGAAGCTTGTCGTCGCATAATCGAATAATTCGACAAAGGCCGCTGTTAAAATATGTTGACCTGTATGCTGCTGCATATGGTCAAAGCGACGCTGCCAATTAAGCTTACCAGTTACCTCCCCTAAAGATAGCTGTCCATTAATATAGTGACGAATTTCTCCATCAACCTTCTCAACATCGTTAACTTCTACATCGTCAAGCCAACCCGTGTCATGGGGCTGCCCGCCACCTGTCGGATAAAAGGCTGTATTTGAAAGCACGACGTAATCACGACCATCATTGCCAATATGTAAAACCTGCGCTGAAAACTCTTGTATTGTCGAATCGACATAATATAGTAAATTTTCCATTTTCCCATCTCCTTTGCATTCTATTTTGGCATATGACTTACAAGCTGTCATCTAGTTGACGCATAGTAAATTTACGTTATCATTAATAAGACGACATATATTTCGCAAAGGGAGCGAGCAAATTGAATATTACACAATTTTCGATTGAAGAAATTAAGGACCCGACAAATATTATTGAAGGCAAGCGCTATGAATTTTTGTTAGATGTAGAAATTGATGAGGAAGATGAACTATACTCTGAGGCAGGCATTGAGGTACGCGTGTTAATCGGTCATCATAATGATGACGTGCGTATTTTAAACTACTTCATTATCGATAAGGCGGAAAATGAGTATTTAGATTTCGCGTTAGAGGATGATGAGGAAGCGATGATTTTAGCGTTTTGCAAGGAGCAGCTTACAACGGAACAGTAAGCTTTAAGCAGAGTGGCAATATATTTTTATTAAAAGTGAAGTTATTTTCTATTTAATAGCTTTTTAGCAGAATTAGTTGAAGGACTAATTCTGCTTTTATTTTTATCTTGATGTAGATTTTTAATAAAGCTGGATTAAAAGTAAGTTGCAAACGCTGATTTTATACAGAAAGAAACCAACTGTTTTGAAACAAAGTTTGATCAAAACAGTTGGTTCTTTATTTATCTAGTTTGGTTATTTCGGGATGCGAATATTCAATTAAAGCCTCCGTTAGTCGAATAACAACCATTATTAAATACTTAATAACTAAACATACTTCATAAAATCTTAAGTTTTATAATTAAAAAACCTTAAGAACTTCTTGCTACAATGAACAAGTCAAATTATTTAGGAGGTTACGTTACAATGGATTTAATTAGTATAGTATCTGGTCTTTTACCATATGTAAAATATTCCATTTCCATCATCGCAATCTTGATTATTGGATATTTTATATATAGAAAATTTTATCAGGGAAAGTATCCAATACGTCTTTCTAAATTTGTTTTTATCACTTTACTTATTTGTTGGTTCATTGTTGTATTTGGAATCACTACTCTCAGTAGAGGGGCACATTATACAGAACAGATTAATTTCAGTCTATTCACCAGTTATGTGAATGCATGGAACAAGTGGTCACTGATTGAATTTCAATTAATCATCTTTAATATGTTAATGTTTGTACCTTTAGGTGTGCTATTACCGTTGATTCATCATAAAAACGAATCATTTTGGCGTGTACTCGTCATATCAATTACTTTCACGTCTTGTATTGAAATTTCCCAATTGATTACAGGTAAAGGGATTTTTGAATTAGACGACCTTTTACATAATACCATTGGGAGTTTAGCTGGGTACTTTATCGTGATGGTATTCATTTTATGGACCGAACAACGAAAGTTAACATTCAAACCGATTGTGAAAGCTATTTCTATTCCACTAGTTTTTATTGCGTTATTTAGCGTAGCAAATGTGGTGTATAGTGCACAAGAATTTGGGAATCTGCCATTCAAACCTGCACAAAAACAAAATATGGAACATATACAGGTGCAACTTGAAACGGAACTTTCCAATAAATCACTTAACGCATGTGTTTATTACAATAAAGATGTGAATGATATAAAGAGAGGAAAATTAATTGCCCAATCCATTGCTAAACAATTTAATTTGAAACAACAAGGTGGCATGCGGATTGAAGTGGATAATCGTATATTTACATTTCAAGACGATGAAGGCAGTGTCTATTATTTAACTTATTTCATGTTAAATGGTTCTTGGTCCTTATCATTCGATAATATAAATGATGCCCCTCTAAAAGTTGATATTAAACAGCAAAAGCAGCTTTTAGAAGATTGGTTAAAAAATGAAGGATTATTACCTAATAACGCTATCTATCAGCAGCAAGATGAGCGTACAATTCGTTGGGATTTAGCTGAACCAGAGAATTTACAATCCACATGTGAAAATTTCTCTAAAGGTCTGGTTATGATTAGTCTTTTTAATCAGCAAGTACCCGATATATTATTTGACATCAGTGACAATGAAATGGTTGCGAAAAAGCAATTAATTTCACAACAGCAAGCTTATAATGTATTGGTAAACGGAGAGTTTAGCACGTACAGTCCTTTACAAAAAGGTGATACATTAACGATAACGAATGTTCGCTTAACTTATACTTATGATACAAAAGGTTATTATCAGCCTGTATATGTATTTACATGCATTGTAAATGATTCAGACTATCTAATTGAAGTTTTAATATCAGCTATTCAGTAAATAAAAAACTGAACTTGCCCGAATAATGGACACTAAAAAAGTGTAGCTATTCGGGTTTTTTGTTCAATACTAGTCATTCAATGAAAGATATTTTTCTTTATATAATACTATTAGGTCAGTTTAAGAAATACGAATAATTCCCACTAACACCGTGGGAAGGTAGGTAATAGGAATTTTGATTTCAAAAAATACCTATACTAACATTCTTCTTAGTCATTGTAGAGTGTTTAATCTTTTAACAAATGTAGATAAGAAAAATAATGAAAAAAAAAAGCACATCACTAAAATTTACATTTAGTGATGTGTATTTTTATTAAATGTGTAACATTGTAAGTAAAACACTACTAAAAAAGACTTAATGTACAATTACTTGTACGTAATCTTACAGAGTAGCCACTCTGCTTTTTTAAGGTTTTTGTAAGCTTGCCATTAAATACACGTAAGGTGGATAAATTATATTTAGAGCATGTTATTTAAAGAAGGAGCTGTTCATAAATGAATACATCTGTGACACCGAAGGAAAGGATTCAATCCCTTGATATTATTCGGGGCTTTGCCTTGTTTGGGATTTTATTTATTAATATTGCGGCCTACCAAGTAATAATTGAAGGTGGACCAATGGCTGATTACACTGGCATTAATAAAACGATTGATTCGTTAATAAATGTTTTTGTTGAAAAGAAATTTTTCTCTATGTTTTCATTCTTGTTTGGGGTAGGTTTTTACATTTTTGCTTCGCGAGCTGAAGCGCGTGGAGATAAGCCGAGATGGCGCTTTGCTAGAAGATTATTAGCGTTATTATTAATTGGGATTGTCCATGTTTTTATTTTCTGGGGTTCAATTTTAGTTTTTTATGCAGTGATTGGCTTTTTATTAATTCCATTTTATAAAGCAAGCCTAAGAACAATTCGCAATTGGCTGCTTGGATTAATTAGCATCCACCTTATTGCGACGGTATTGCCGCTTATTGTACCTGCTACAGATTCAAATTTGACAAGCTTTTTTAGCAATGATTTAACACTCGTATTTATTATGTTTTTATCAGGCTTCTATGTATCCAAAGCGGGCTGGATTCAAAATGTAAAAGAAGTGAAGCAATTAAAAACGTTATTTATCATGCTACTACCATTTGCAATTGGGAGTATGCTGTGGATTTGGTTTGCATCGGAAGGTAATAATGACCAAGTAATGAAGATTATGACGTTAGGCACAGTGCCGATTACGTACTGCTATTTAATTATGTTATTTTGGATTTTCTCAAATACAACTGCTGTCAAGCTGTGTCAGCCTGTTGCGAAAGTTGGGCGCATGGCATTAACAAACTATATTGCACAAAGCTTCATTGGCTTAGCGATTATCTCAGCAATGGGTCTTGAGGTTGTCAATTCAAAGGATGTTGTAATTATTGCACCAACCATCTTTATTATTCAAATTGTGTTTAGTGTAGTTTATTTTAAATTTTTCAAGATGGGGCCAATGGAAAAACTATGGCGCTGGATGACGGGGAAACCAAAAGAAACAAAAGTGCTAGGCACACAAACAAATTAGAAACAAGTTAATCGCAATTCGGGTATTATAAAGTAAAGGGAGTGATTGCGATGAAATATGTCATTATAGGTGGGGATGCTGCTGGTATGAGTGCAGCGATGGAAATTTTGCGGAATGTGGATGAGGCAGAAATTACTACACTTGAGCGTGGAGAAATTTATTCATATGGGCAATGTGGGTTGCCCTATGTAATTGATGGGCGTATTTCTTCGCCAGACAATTTAATTGCACGTTCGGCGCTAGAGTTTCGTAAACGGGGAATTGATGCACGCATCCAGCATGAAGTGCAGGAAATTGATTTTGATGCACAGATTGTGAAGGGGGTATATCAAGAGGAGCCGTTTGCAGTACCGTATGATAAATTGTTAATTGCTACAGGTGCTAGCCCTACTATGCCCAATTGGGAAGGTAAATATTTGGCAAATATTCATACAGTGAAAACAATTCCACAGATGAATACATTGCTTGAGAGCTTGAAAGATACGCGTCATGTCACGGTATTAGGAGCAGGCTATATCGCGCTTGAAGTAGTGGAGGCTATGAGAGCATGCAATTTGCAAGTTCGTCTAATTCATCGTGGCGGACAGTTAATGTCGCTTATTGATGAGCAGTTAGCTGAGCATGTGCTTGCCGAGGCTAAGAAAAATGGTGTTGAAGTGCTATTGAACGAGCATATTACGGGCTTTACTGGAAATGAAGCGGTTGAAGCTGTCGTGACGGAGCAAGGTAGCTACCCAACAGATCTTGTCATAGTTGCAACGGGTGTGCGTCCAAATACAGCATTTGCTGATAAACTGGAGCAATGGAAGAACGGTGCAATTATTGTTGATGAGCATATGCAAACATCGATACAGAATGTTTATGCTGCAGGGGATTGTGTAGCACATTTCAACTATGTAAAAGGTGAATATGATTATGTCGCGCTTGGTACAACAGCGAATAAGCAAGGGCGTATTGCAGGGCTTAATATGGCTGGCAAGACAACGCGCTTTAAAGGTGTAGCAGGCACAGCAATTTTAAAGTTTTTCGACTTAGCAATTGGTATGACAGGCATTACATCAAATGATGCAGACAAGCTTGGCATAGCGTATGATGTCTACACACATAAAGCAAATCATATTGCAGGCTATTATCCTGATGTACAGCCGATTTATTTGCGAATGGTAGTGCAACAAAATACGCAAAGGTTACTAGGCTTACAGGCAGTTGGTGCAGGAGTCGACAAACGCATTGATGTTTTTGCAACAGCATTAGCAGCAGGTATGACTTTGCCAGATTTATTGGATATTGATATTTCCTATTCACCTCCATTTAACGGGGTGTGGGACCCATTGCTTCAAATTGCGAAGCGTTATAGTTAATAGAAAATCGATTTTCATACAACGAAAAAAGGATTGCCATGCGCAGGAGGCAATCCTTTTTTTGTTTTTCTGTTTTTATTAATGAGAGGTGTTTTCTCATGTCCAAATGGTTGGTTGCACTTGTATTTAAAATAGCGAGGCGATGCTATTTTGCGGAATGTAAATACAACTGCAGGTGATTGGAACAGTTATAGCATAGCGCAATTTTATGCAAAATGGTGGATTTTCATCAAACCTTAAATGAATTGTAACGTTTGTTGTAGCATTGTTACAAAATTAAGGTTGTTGTAAGCTTTGCACAATTTTAGTGTAAGGCACACCTGTTAAAGTAAAGATATCAAAGCGGAGGTGCAAATGATGAAACCAGTTTTACAAGTTGAAAATATAACAAAAGCATATGGCAAAGGAGCCAATATATATAAAGCATTAAATGGTGTAAGCTTCGAGGTGCATAAAGGTGAGTTCGTTGGTGTAATGGGACCGTCTGGCGCGGGGAAATCGACATTGCTGAATGTAATTGCAACAATTGATAGCGCGACAACAGGTTCGATTATTATTGATGACACAAATATCGCCAATATGAAGGATGAGCAGCTTGCAGATTTTAGACGCGATAATTTAGGATTCATTTTTCAAGATTACAACTTGCTCGATTCGTTAACAGTGCGCGAAAATATAGTGCTTCCGTTAGCGATTGCGAAAAGGCCAGCAGCGGAAATTAACGAGCGCGTAGAAAGGATTGCAGAGCTATTTGGTATTGCAGATTTGCTTGATAAATATCCATACCAAATCTCAGGGGGACAAAAGCAGCGTACAGCTTCATCACGAGCGCTTGTAACAGAACCAAAGCTATTATTTGCAGATGAACCAACTGGAGCCTTGGATTCAAAATCGGCAACTGACTTATTAGAAAATCTTAGCGAGCTAAACGCTAAGCAGCAGTCAACGATTTTAATGGTAACGCATGATGCATATGCGGCGAGTTTTTGCCAGCGTATTCTTTTCATTCAAGATGGTCAGCTATCGAAGGAAATTTTCAGAGGCGAAGAAACACGTAAGCAATTTTTCCAAACAATTTTACAGGAGCTTACGGTGATTGGCGGTGACGCAAATGACGTTATTTGATTTAGCGCTAAAAAATATGCGACGCAATATGAAGAGCTATGCATTGTATTTTGGCTCTGTCTTATTCAGTATCGTCATCTACTTTACGTTTGTCACACTGAAATATAGCGACGATATTAGCGCCTTAGCAGATTCATCGATGAAGGTACAAGGCATTATGAGTGCCTCGTCTGTCGTGCTATTAATTTTTGTAGCAATGTTTATTATTTATGCGAATTCATTTTTTATAAAAAAACGCAAGAAGGAAGTTGGGCTTTATTCACTGTTAGGTGTGCGTAAAAAGCAAATAGGCTTGTTGTTGTTTTTTGAAAATATCGTGCTCGGCATATTATCGTTGGTAATTGGGATTGTACTTGGCTTCTTATTATCAAAGGGCTTACTGACAATATTAGTGCGTTTAATGGGGCTTGATGCAGTAGCGAGCTTTACATTATCAAGTGAAGCGGTTATTAATACAACAATTGTTTTTATGATTGTTTTCTTATTCACATCATTGCAGGGCTACCGTGTTATTTATCAATTTAAGTTAATCGAATTATTCCAAGCAGATAAAAAAGGAGAAAATTTACCAAGAGCAAAATGGTTTGCAACAATTGCAGGGGTTGCTTCATTAACATTTGGCTATTGGCTTGCATCACAGGATTTGATGACTTCAGTAATGTGGAAAATACTTGGTATATCAACACCAATTGTTATTATTATAGCGACTGTTGCCGGGACATATTTATTATTCCATAGCGTACTAGTATTCGTGCTAACAAAGCTAAAAAATAATGAACGTTGGGCATGGCGTGGGCTTAATCTTTTAGGTGTTTCGCAGATTTTATACCGCATAAGAGGGAATGCGAAAACACTGACAACTATTGCTGTATTAAGTGCAACGACAATTACATCTGGTGGCGCAGTGTATGGGCTATATTATAATGCGGGTGAACAAACACATCACTATTTACCAAATACATTTATGTGGGAAGGTAAAGAGGTTAATCTCACGTCAAAGGATGTCCTTTACAATGAAACGGTTCACGCTAAGCAGGCAGAGTTAGAGCTTGCTGGAACTACCTACCGTTACACATTTGTTGATGTCGATACGTATAACAAGCTTGCACAACTACAAGAGCGTGAGCAGCTAGCAGTACAGAATGGGGAAGCAATTATGCTAGATCCATATTATGATGAACGCTTCTCAATAAACCACACTGGGCAAAAATTAGCTGTTGGAGATGTAGCTGTCAAGGTGAAAAACCTCCACGCAGAAAGCATTTTTAACGCAGATGTGATAGGGCAAACAATCATCGTTTCAGCATCGGATTATCAAGCATTAGCGGCTGAGCACAACACATATCAATTAGTTGGGATGGACAATGATAAAAAACAAGTAGCGTCTTCTGATAAGCTACAGCAACAATTAGGCGATGTTTATTTATCAAGCTTCCCAGCAAGCTATAAATCATCAATTGAAGGTTTAGGCTCATTACTATTCGTTGGTAGTTTTTTAGGTTTAGTATTTTTAGTGGCAACAGGTAGTATTATCTACTTCAAAATTATGACAGAAGCTGAAGAAGACCGTGGTAAATATGAGATTTTGCATAAAGTTGGCGTAGGTCATAAAGAAATGAAAAAAACAATTCGCATGCAAATCGGCTTTATATTTGCAGCACCATTAGTAATGGGTATTTTGCATAGTGCCTTTGCCTTAAGTGCTTTCTCAGGCTTGATAGGCGCAAATATCTTAGTGCCAGTCATTATATGGATGGTCGTTTACATGGCAATTTACGCAGTAATTGGGTATTTAGCACACAAACAATTTTCACACACTTTACAATGGAGGGCTATAAAATGAAAAAGGTTTTTATCGTACTAGCATCACTTATCGCTGTTGTAATTGCAGGACTAGTTATTATTGCAACTGTTGATTTTAATCGCTTAGGGAAAAATTATGTATACGTGCAAATCGCAGGTGATGGAGAAGTGGAGAAATATACAGCATCTAATGGCGAGGTGTTGGAAATGTATTGGTATAAACAGCCAGCTTATAAGGAAAATGGTGAAGCTATTAATGTTGAGTTTTCAGCAACCAAAAATTTACGCCACGATGCATATTTAAAGCTTTATGTGAAAAATGGCAATGAAGTAACATCATATGATGAAGTGACATTTGATGAGTTGCCAGAAAAAGTGAAAGAAAAACTATAAAATATAAAAAGGGCGTTCGAAAAAGCTAGCAGACATGCTGTTTTTCGGATAGCCCTTTTTGTGAGTAGAAAGTCCTAGTTCGCCCGTCGAAATGTGAGAGGAGGTTAAACTAGGGAGATATTTTGTTATTCAGAACTAACTACGGTTTGCTGAACAATGCCTTTTTCATAATCGTACAACAACAGTCGTCCCAACGCCAATTTCGCTTACTAACTCAACCTCGCCACCATGTGCATGGATTACGTCACGGGCAATTGCCATACCAAGCCCTGTACCTTTAATATTTTCTGTATTCGTGCCGCGATAATAGCGTTCAAATACTTGTGGTAAGTCAGCTGCTGCGATGCCTTTCCCGTTATCACGAATCGTAATAACAGCAGCTCCGTCCGTTTCTTCAATAAAAATCTCCAGCGATACATGCTCCTTATTATGCACCAATGCGTTATAAATAAAATTAAGCAATGCTCGTTTCATTAAATGTGCATCAATGCTTTTCACTAGTTTATTGATTTGCGAATCAAATGAAACTTCGCGCTCACTAAATGATGCGTCATTTAATACATCAATCACAAGTTCACGAACAAAGGAAACGATATTTATATCAACAAGTTGCAAAGGCATTTGCTGTTGGCGTAGTCGCATTGTTAATGTGAAATCATCGAGCAACTCGCGCATATAGACTGATTTTTTTTCAATAATTTCTGCGTAATCGGCCTTTTCCTCAGTTGAAATCTCGCCTTGTAGTAGCTCTGCATAGCCTTGTATCGAGGCGAGTGGTGTTTTCATATCATGCGAGACATTGCTTACCCATTCGTTGCGCATTTGCTCTAGCTTACGACGCTCCTCCTCATGTAACTTCAAATTTTCGGCTACATCATCTAAATTTTGAAAGACTGAACGATAAATACCTTGATTACGCTTATCAGCAACGGAGAAATTGCGACTTTTTAGCTTCTGAATACGTTCAATCATGCCATAAATCGGCTTTGTAAGGAATGAGCTGAAAATAAAGCCAATGATTATCGCAATAACAATATCAACTATAATGATAATCAGGGAAAGCTGTGCGATAAACTGTGGTATTGAGCTAGTATTTGAGGTGAAAATAATTTTCGAAATG
The DNA here is from genome assembly GCF_000612805.1 of Bacillus ndiopicus. Taxonomy (GTDB): domain Bacteria; phylum Bacillota; class Bacilli; order Bacillales_A; family Planococcaceae; genus Metasolibacillus; species Metasolibacillus ndiopicus. The sequence goes on from NZ_HG964403.1 coordinate 50,479, forward strand.
CTACTATCTTGAATACCTACCAAATACGTAATGCCCTCATGCTCAGTGACGAATACAGATGTATTATATTTATCGCGATACTTATAAGCATGGATAAGCTCAATGGGTGTATAATGCACTGGAGCTGTGCTTGGTGCGAGCGCATCACCAATCACATTTCCGTTATCGTCTAAAAATTGCACCCATGCATTGCGTTGTTGTAATGCAGCAATCCCTTCATCTGAAATTGTAGGTGCGCCATCTACTTCGGAAATATAGCGTGCAAGTGCACGAGTAAAATCTGTTGGTGAGGTAGGTATTTCCTCGTTAGTCTGATGGTAGATGTATAACGCAATCGAAATAATGCCATTTATTAAAATCACACAAAATACTGTACATATAATTGCTGTTAAAAAGCGACCTGTTATTTTCCATCTCATAGGCACTTCCCCTTACTTCGCAACAAAGCGATAGCCCAAGCCTTTAACTGTCGTAATATAAACAGGGCTAGATGGATTGTCCTCAATTTTTTCACGTAGGCGGCGAATATGCACCATTAACGTATTATCCGCTCCGAAAAATTCATCTCCCCATACTTGCTCAAACAAAGTTTCTTTACTCAAGATACGATTCGGATTGCGTAAAAAACAAGCCATCAAGCCAACTTCCTTAGCCGTTAAATCAAGCACAGTCCCTGCTTTGGATACCTCTGTTTCATCCTCATTAATGGCAAAAGGACCAATACGATTGACAGCCGTTGCTGAGACATCAGCCTGCGTTTGATAGCCTGCGCGTCGTAACTGTGCCTTTACGCGGTAAGCAACTTCCTTTGGGCTAAATGGCTTTGTAATATAATCGTCGCCACCGATTGCTAGTCCAAGTAATTTGTCAATCTCATCTGATTTTGCAGATAAAAATAAAATTGGTATATGCGAAATCTCTCGAATTTTTTTACACAAATCATAGCCTTCACCATCAGGTAACATAATATCAACTAATGCGATATTTGGTGAATGCTCTCTGAACATTTCCCATCCTTCTGTTACAGAGCCCGCACTAACAATGTTTGAAAAGCCCTCCTTTTGCAAGGTAGTCGTTAATAAATTTCGTAAGTCTGCTTCATCATCTATAATTAAAATGCATGGCTGTTCCATACAAGCACCTCTTCCATCAATAAATATCTTCTTTATAGTATAGGGGAAAGAGGTGGGGAAGTGAATTTTTAGCATTGCTTTATTATTCGATAAATTAGCGGAATAATAAGGCGATATTCTGTATAACTAACTATTTCGGCGTAATGCTCTTCAACAGAAAGATTGGATTCAATCCATCTATCACAGTTACAACATTCCTTGATTTTTTGTTGATTGACTTTTCAGAAAAAACTAAAAATCAATTGACATTAAACTAGGTTTAACCTTTATCCTTAAGATATAAAAAGATTAAAGGAGTTGTTTAGATGTATCGTTGGGATGGAGGATTTATAATGGTAGACCCTGAAAAATTTGAGGAGGCTGTTAAGTGGTATCAGGAAGTATTAGGGTGGGTTTGTTTAGATAAAATTACTTCATGGGTTGGTAGGAAAGGCTTTATGAAGCTACCAAGGTCGGGGATAGTTACTATTAAGTCGTTTGAAGGTATATATGAACATTTACAGTCGTCTGATGCGGAAGGAAACGTTAAGCTAGTATTTGTCACTTATGATCTTGATAAGACCTTGAACTATTTAGTAATGAAGAATGTAAAATCTACTGAAATATCTGTGTTGCCAAATGGTCAAAGATATTGTGAAATTTTTGCTTTTAACAACACCAAGTTGACAATAGTAGAGGAGCAGAGAATAGAAGATAACAATGATTATCCCGCTTCGGGAATAATAGGATTCGGAAATGTTAATGCCATTATCCATGTGAAAAATCCAAAGGTATCTGCCGAATGGTATGAAAAGAACCTTGGTTTTGAAGTGCTTGAGGTGAATGAAGAAGCAGGCTTTGCACACATGAGGACTGAAGATGCTTATGACAGAAATGTGTTAGGACAACAATTTTGGGATAATATTTGGTTGCTCCAATGCACGCAAAATTCAGTGGAGAAACCGAATGATACTAAGGCAAGAACCTACTTTGATATTAGACCTTCAGTTTTCTTTGAGGAATACAATAAACTGATTCGTAATGGGATTAAACCATCAGAGATTGCGGGAGACCCTATAAATGGCTGGGGCGGGTTTCATATTTATGATCCAGATAACAATCGTATAAATATTTGGTCATATGTAGCTAATTAAAATAAATACTAAAGGGAGGTAAATATGTATCTTACAATACAGGAATTTTCAAAAAGGACAGGATTACCTCCTAGTAGGCTGAGATTTTATGATAAAAAGGGATTGATTCAGCCAACAGCCCGCTTAGAAAATGGTTATAGGGCTTATTCGGTAGACCAAGTACATTTAGCAAAAATGATTGATTCTCTTAGACAAGCAGATATCTCTATTCCAGATATAAAGCTTTATAGTGTAGCTAGCGAGAAAGAGAAAAAAATATTACTCGATAAATGGAAGAAGGATTTGAACAGAAGAATCGACGTACTCCTTGCTGCAAAAAAGTATATTGGAGGCATTAATGTAGAAAATCCTCAAACTCTTTTACTATCAAAGTGGGAGACAGCAAAGAGCTTCGTTTGGCAAAGGTTTGAAGCAGATAGGAGTCCGCACCCATTTCGCCAACATTTTATTACTGCAAAATGTCTATTAGAAGAACAAGGTATACAATGCTCAAATCAAATATACTTAAAAAACGAGTCCATTACTAAGGACAAAATAATTGGGGAAATAGGGTTTGAGGTAAGTAATGACTACGAGATGAAGGATAATAAACTTTTTCGATATGAACAGTTTCCCCCTACTTTATTTGCTATATTGCAAGATTGCAAAGCAGAGGATGCATTTCTTTGTTTTTCCTACATTCAAGTAATAATCCGTTATGGTTTTCAGCCTGCGGGTGCTAAGATTGAGAGGTACTCTAGTATAGATGATGACTCGTTTGATTATTTAATTCCTTTAGTGAATTAAAAAAGTGGAAGAGCCTCTTCACCTCTTCCACTTTATGCTTATTTTAGTTCCCTCTATAGTAAGGTGAGTTAACGTCCTCACTTACTACACTAAAGGAATTACCATCAGGGTCAAAGAAATCAAATCCTTTCATTAGACCATAATCATGTATATCTGTTGTTTCAACTCCATTTTGTTTCAGCATATCTAATACGGGCTCGATTTGATCAACTACAAAATTATAATAGACGTTTTTGCTTTTTTTATTAATGATAAATTCTGTTGGTTGAGGTTTTTCTACCTTTATTAAGGCAAGGCCCACAGTGTCACCTTGAAAAACATACCCAACACCATGATCCTCTCCGTTTTCTTGCCATTCCTCAACTTTCGTTACACCTAGATTTAATTCATACCATTTTTTAGATCGCTCCAAATTTGTAACAGGGATAAAAATACCGCCTACTTTAAACACCAAAATCACTCTCCTTATTTTTTGTTCCTATACAAACGATTATAATGAAATAAAAGTTACATACTTTATAAAAATTTTTGGAGGTACAATGGTTATTGAAATAAATAAAATCGAAGAAATATCTTTGAAGCTATATAAATATTGTTTGTCATTAACCTTCTCAGAATGGCAAGCAGAAGATTTAGTTCAGGAGACATTGATAAAATTCATTAAAATAAAACAAAAAGAGCCTAATCGAGAAATAAATCTAACATTCCTATACAAAATTGCAAGGAACCTTTTTATTGATGAAAAACGTAAGAAAACTGAAATTCTCACATCTCCTAATGAATTATATATAAGTAGCTTTGATTCAACTGAATGGGATAGCTTATTAGAAATCTTATATAGTACTCTACCAATTCGACAAGCTATGCTATTAACATTAAAGGATGTTTTTCAATATACCTCTGAAGAAATCGCTGAAATGTTGAGAGTCAGTAATGAATCAGTAAAAACTGCCCTTCATCGTTCTAGAATGAAATTAAAGGGGAATACATCTGTACCTACCACTAAGCGTGATGCCAATCCTAACATAGTCAAAGATTTTTCATTAGCGGTTAAAAAACAGCAGCCATTAAAGATATTTTACTATTATCGATTACTACAAACGGCTGAATATAAAGTATTTGGCAATAGAGAGAAAGGTCTACATATCATTTTTATATCTGATCCTGATGGTAATATTCTTCAAGTGCATTCAAATAAAAGCCCCAGTGGATGTCACAAAACGTGACGATTTTAGGTTAACTTCCACTCAGTTCGAAAAAAATCTGGACGCAATTACACCGAGGCATAACTAATTTATTTGTTGAATTTACAGAAAATTCGACGAAATGTGCGTAAAAGCTTGTACTATAATTTTCCACTAGTTACACTAGTAATATAAAGTATAGAAAGGGATGGTGGCTTTAATGACGAATGAACAACCACTCGAACACGAGCAAAACGAAATGATTCAAGCAGTAGAAACGCTTTTTGTGAATGAGTTTACGAATGGTGTATTAGATCCAAATAAGCCGATGCTTGGTCCGCTACGAGATGGTGGTACGATTATTGCAAACACAGCGCCTGGCTGCTGGGGACCAATGCTGACACCTGAAATACGAGGCGGACATGAAGTAACAAAACCGGTATACATAGAAGGTGCGGAAATTGGAGATGCACTTGTTATTAAAATTAAATCCATTCAAGTAACATCCATTGCAACTGCATCTGGTACGGATGAAGCGCTACAGGACCGCTATATAGGCGATCCATTTGTAAAAGTAAAATGCCCAGGCTGTGGCAAACTGCATCCACAAACAAAGGTGCAAGGGATTGGGCGTCAGGCGATTCGGTGCTCCATTTGTGATACAGAAACAGCACCATTTGCTATTACGAACGGCTACACGATGGCTTTTCATCATAATGAAAAATTAGGTGTGACAGTTGGGAAGGAGGGGGCACGTAAAATTGCACTAGAAGCGAACAACTATATGCGTATACCTGAAAACTCGAAGCAAAACCCTGTCGTAAGCCTTGCTCCTTCTGATTTAGTCGGAGTAATAGCAAGAATGCGCCCATTTTTAGGGCAGTTAGGTACAGTACCTTCAAAGGCGATGCCAGATTCGCATAATGCAGGGGACTTTGGCTCGGCATTAATTGGTGCACCACATGAGTTTATTTTAACTGCGGAGGAATTGGCAGCGCATAAAACAGACGGGCATATGGACATTAATCGTGTGCGCCAAGGGGCTACTATTATTTGTCCTGTTAAAGTGGAAGGTGGAGGTGTTTATATAGGCGATATGCACGCGATGCAAGGTGATGGTGAAATTGCGGGACATACGACAGACGTCTCGGGCATCGTGCAATTGCAAGTAAGTGTCCTGAAAAAGGTAGCAATCGATGGACCTATCATTTTACCAAATGAAGAAGACTTGCCATATACAGCGAAGCCATACACGAAAGAGGAAAAACGTTTAGCACGCGAGCTAGCTGAGGAATATGGAGTAAAGCAGCTAGAGGAAGGGCTACCAATTTCAGTTGTAGGCACAGGTATTGATTTAAATATAGCGACAGAAAATGCAGTAGAACGCACAGCAACTTTACTAAATTTATCGACTGAAGAAGTAAAAAATCGGATCACATTAACAGGTGGTATTGAAATCGGTCGTCTACCAGGTGTTGTAACAGCCACATGCCAAGTGCCGAAATCATTACTAAAGCAAGCAAAAATATATAAACCAATAAAACAGCAGTATGATTAAAATAAGCTGACGGGAGATGTAGGGAAGTGCCTGCATCTCCCGTCAGCTATTTACTTTTAGAAAAGAAAATTAGTATGGCAGATGAAAGGCTTTTTTTCGTATTATTTAATCGCTCCAAGAATCAGTAAAAAAAACTAAAGCATCCTTACATGGCGTTTGATATAGTAGAAATAGAATGGAATCAGAAGGGGGAAAGCGTATGCTGCAAATAGACGAGCGATTGTATAGCATGACGCAAGGAAAAATAGGGGAACCATTTATGCGTGCTATTGCAGAGATTTCGAACGAAACGTCTATTATTTGGGGTGAGCTTCTTCCATTAGAACAAATTTTAGTAAATGATGAACAGGTCTTAGCTTTAGTGAAAAGCTACTGCGTCGAGGATGTTGCCGCCTTTTCAAGTGCAGAGCAAGGTGTAAAGAAGGTACTGCAAGATTTACTACAGCATAATTATGATGCGCATGTATTGCAGTATATGATGCTTCATCAAACAATTGAAACGCAAGGATTGCTCCGTTTTTTGACTGGAGTTGAGATGAGTCTTCCTGTACAAGAGATTAAAGCATTGGTAGTACATAAAGTAGAAAATAAATGGCTAATTCATCCGATTTGGAGAGAAGATGAGCCTTTTTGGCGCACTCTTTATGCCAAAAAACTATATAGCATATTAATGCAGGTGAACATTGTAAATATACCAAATCCCGCATTGATCATTTTAGAATTGCAAAAAGCGCTAGCAAATACGATGTCGAAAAACCGTGTAGCGACAATAATCCATCAATTAATCAATCATATAACGCAGCAGAGTGAGCTCTCATATGAATTAAAAATGCTCCATTTAAATGATGTAATTATTCACTTTACGAGCGGCTCAAGGCATTTTCGCAAGCTAAGAAAGCGCATCGCACAGCTTGAAGCGATGTGGAGCGAAGAGGGGCAGTGGGCATTAACAGAAAAGGAGCGCACATTGCTCGCTTATATATTGCTTGAGGAAGCTGTATCCCGTAAAGATACAGAGCAAATTTTGATACAAGGTCTATTTTTAATTGAGGATGATCGTTTAAACAATCATATCGTTGAATTGATGGTTGAATATAATGAAGTACTTAAAATTATTCCGCCACAGCCAGAAACGATTGTTAAAGCTTATGATAAAAATTGTGGCGAATTTATTCTATATCATGTAATAGGGGCACTTGCTAAAGCAAACCAGTTTGAACGTATAGTCGCATTGTTGAAAGACTATGAAATCGCATCCTGCTTAGAAATCTATCAATATATAAACGGCGCACAGGATGTGGATTTATTGCATAAATTAGAGGCTAGTGTACAAAGAGGTATTGCGAGTATTGTCGATGGCTCACCGCAGAATATTCGCCAATCTTTGGCTAAGTGGCAGGGGGACTATCGAGTTAAGAAGGGGCCGTATGCTGAAATTGCTTTGATGACCTCAAAGCATGTATGTAATATTTTAAAGTCATTATGGGCAACAGAGCAATTTGAGTTATTTGAGCGGTTAATTGAAATTTATCGAAAATATTTATTTATACCAGCTCATTTTAAACAACTTCGTGCGTTTGTTGCCACAACAGTTCGTTCAAATGACTTTTGATATGGCTCCAATTGGAATGTTGTGCATGGGCTTAGAGCGAGGAATGAAAACATAGCGACTTAGTTCCCCTTTATAACGTAAATGCATATAAGGAAGCTTGCCCAAATCTGTTGGCTTCATAAAATATGGACACAGCCCGTCCAAGCAAAAGCCAGCCTCCTTTAATAATGTCGCTATAAACTGTGAGCAAAAGAAAGCCCACTCGCGTTCTAGCTTAATGCGACAAGCTATGCCAATTAAGCCAATGAAATTGTAGCGGTACTTGTCCATATGTTGTTTGAAGTATTGAATTCTTTGCTGCAGTATTTTGTATTGTTCGTCCGATACATAACATTCATAAATAGCACAATTAGCAGAGCGTAATAATTTAGAGTGAATACTTTCTTGAACAAAGCCCCCGATAAAGGGATTGTTTTCAAATTTCCTTCCGAAACTATACATTTCTGTTAAATTGCGGTCAAATGCAATGGAGACGTGGTTAAAATTTTCTTGCGTATATAGTTGTATGGCGCGAGATAGAAATGAACCTGTTTCTGTTAAAACGATATAAATTATTTTACCCATGAACATCACCTCAATATTACGATAACAAATAAAAATGAAGAAATAGTGTAATTAAAAATGAAAAATGTCTTAATATTTAGTACGTTTTAAATCAAGAAAAGATTCATCATATATGGATTATTTTTCATATAAAAATAAATGTAATGTGAATAATCCGAATATTACGCCTTCCGAATAAATTCTGTGGTACAATTTATGTGTAAATACATATCAATTTGGGGTGAGCAATATGGATTTTTTAAAACAGCCGTTTCATTCACAGCGCTATACATATTTTGCACGTAAAGGAATGGTGGCAACATCACAGCCACTTGCTGCACAGGCAGGCTTAGAAATTTTAAAGAAAGGCGGAAATGCTGTAGATGCAGCGATTGCAACAGCAGCAGTTCTAACGGTTGTTGAGCCAACCTCTAATGGCATCGGTGGTGATGCCTTTGCTATCGTTTGGATGAATGGGGAAATGCATGGCTTAAATGGCTCAGGACCAGCTCCAAAGTCTATTTCAATCGATGCGGTACGTGAGCGTGGCTTTGAAAAAATGCCTGTTTATGGCTTGCTACCAATAACTGTTCCAGGTGTACCAGCATCTTGGGCAGCATTATCAAAAAAATTTGGTAAGTTGTCGCTGCTTGAAGCGTTAACACCTGCGATAGAATATGCAGAAAAAGGCTTCCCACTATCACCGATTTTAGGGAGCTATTGGGAAAAAAGCTATACGAAATTTAAAGAATCTTGCACTTCAGCAGAGTTTGAAGCATGGTTTACAACATTTGCCCCAAAAGGATGCGCTCCAAAAATTGGTGAAATTTGGTCGTCGCAAGGTCACGCAGACACTTTACGCTCAATTGCTGAAACAGATGCACGCAGTTTTTATGAGGGTGAATTAGCACATAAAATTGATGCTTTTATGAAGGAGCATAACGGTTTTTTAACAAAAGAAGACTTAGCAAGCTATGAGCCAGAATGGGTGAAGCCTGTTTCTGTAAACTATAGAGGCTATGACGTATGGGAAATTCCGCCGAATGGTCATGGTATTGTTGCGACGATGGCACTTAATATTTATCAACAGCTAGAGCAGCCTAAATGGAAAGATGCGGATACACTTCATGCACAAATCGAGGCAATGAAGGCTGCATTTACGGATGGGAAGGCATATATAACTGAGCAAGCAGAAATGCCAGTAACTGTTGATTATTTATTATCTGAGGAATATGCAAAATTAAAGGCCTCAGAAATTACAGAACGCGCTGCTAGCCCTGCACCAACAAAAATACCTTCTGGCGGTACAATATACTTAGCGACAGCTGATGAAGATGGCAATATGGTATCGTATATCCAAAGTAACTACATGGGCTTTGGCTCAGGTGTGGTTGTGCCTGGAACGGGGATAACATTACAAAATCGGGGACACGACTTTTCATTAGATCCGCAGGCACCAAATGCACTACGAGGTGGCAAACGCTCATACCATACAATCATACCAGGATTTTTAACAAAGGATGGCGAGGCAGTTGGACCATTTGGTGTGATGGGTGGCTATATGCAACCACAAGGACATATGCAAGTTGTCTCACATACAGTGGACTTCAACTTAAATCCACAGGCGGCGCTCGATATGCCAAGATGGCAGTGGACAGGTGAAAAAACAGTATTAGTAGAGCCACACTTCCCACAATATTTAATTGAAGAGCTAAGACGAAAAGGGCATAATATTCAAATTAGCGAATCAGGTAGCTTTGGTCGTGGACAAATTATTTGGCGCGATGCAGAGGGAGTATTAATGGGTGGTACGGAGTCTCGTACTGATGGGCATATTGCAGGTTATTAATGTTAAAAGGGGTGCAGGGAATTGAACTTCCCTACACCCCTGATTGTTGCTAAAACATCTATTTTAACGTATAGAAAAACTATTTTTGTAAATATAATTCAGTATTAATATAGAAGATTCGAGTTTCCTGAAAAATACTACGAATTTGCAGGGAACCGAGCGAAAGTTATACTAGCTTAACATTTTCGTGCTAATACACGTTTTGCGGCTTCAGCTATATTTGTAGGCAATAGCTCGTATTTGTTCAGTAAATCATCATTATCTGCTGATTCAGAGTTGCGGTCTTTAACACCTACAAATTCGATTGCTGTTGGTTTATTTGCAGCTAAAATTTCTGCAACAGCACTACCTAAGCCTCCGTAAATGCTATGTTCCTCTGCTGTTACAATTGCTCTGGTGTGTGCTGCTGCATGAATAATAGCTTTTTCATCAATTGGTTTAATTGAAGGCAAATGTAATACGGAAGCAGAAATATTTTGCTCAGCTAATATTTCTGCTGCTTCTAATGCGCGACTTGTTTGTGTACCAGTAGAAATAATAGTAAGATCGGTACCTTCACGTAATAGAACGCCTTTTCCTAATTCAAATTGGTATTGATCGTCAAAAATAACAGGGTAGTTGTCGCGTGCTAAACGAATATAGACAGGCCCATTATACTGATTTGCCCATTTAATCATTGCAGCCGTTTCAACTGAGTCAGCAGGTGCTAACACAGTCATATGAGCTAGAGTTCTGAAAATCGCAATATCCTCTAAAGCTTGATGAGATTTTCCTGTTAAACCTGTTAATAAGCCACTGTAAGCGCCAATCATTTTCACATCTAGATTCGTCTGTGCGATTTGGACTTGAATCTGGTCAAGGGCACGCTTTGACATAAAGGCAGCAAATGTTGCAACCCATGGCTGTAAGCCTGTTGTCGCTAATCCAGCAGCAACACTTAACATATTTTGCTCAGCGATGCCCATTTGTAAAAATTTCTCTGGTAACTGTGTTGCGATAGTATCTATTTTTGTAGATGTTGCTAAATCTCCATCCAATACGTATACTTTTGCGTCAGCTTGCGATATTTCTAAAAGGGCAGTACTAAATGTATCTCGCATTGAAACTTTTTTAAGCTCAGAAATTTTCATTTATAATCCTCCTACGGCATTTAATTCGTTTAATGCCTTTGCTAATTCTTCGTCTGACGGGACTTTTGAGTGCCATAAATAATTGCCCTCCATGAAGCTAATACCTTTTCCTTTTACAGTATCAGCGATAATTACTGTAGGTTTTTGCTTCGTCGATTTTGCCTCTTCAAACGCTTGTAAAATATCAGTATAGGAATGACCATCTATACGAATAACATGCCAACCAAAAGCAAGCCATTTTTCTTCTAAAAGGTTGTTTGGTGCAGAACGTTCAGTTTCAGTACCAGCCCAACCGTATTGCTGTAGCTTGTTATAATCAAGTATGATAACAAGGTTATCAAGCTGATACTTTGGGGCGATAAATGCAGCTTCCCACACTTGTCCTTCTTGGGATTCGCCATCACCAATCATGCAATAGGTGCGGAAATTTTGATTTTGTAATTTTGCCCCTAAAGCCATACCAACCGCTGCTGAAATACCTTGACCTAAAGAACCTGTAGACATTTCAATTCCTGGCAAAGCTTTCATATCAGGATGTCCTTGTAATCTAGAATCTAAAGAGTCGAAAGTGAATAATTCTTCGTTTGGGAAGTAGCCTCTTTCAGCAAGAACGGCGTATAAACCAATTGCAGAGTGTCCCTTTGAAAGTACAAATCGGTCGCGTTCTGGATCATTTGGCTTGTTTGGGTCAATATTCATTTCTTTAAAATACAGAACTGTTAATAAATCGATTGCAGATAATGGACCACCAATATGCCCAGCTCCTGCGTGATGTACAACTTTTAATAAATCTTTTCGTGCATTTGTAGCCTTTTCTTGTAATGAGTTAATGAGTGACATAAAATTCCTCCTTGATAATTATGGGGTAAGCGCTTAACCATTCTTGAAAATTATAAACTCACCGTCGTTTCAAGGAAATTTTCTTGAATAGGTGAGACATCTCCGTCTAAAAGAGGTGTTAGATAACTTGAAAACATTTCTTTAATCGTATTTGTAGTTTGGTCATACCATTGAATCGGGAAATGCTTTTCGATATCTACTACTTTTTTTAAAGAAACTGTGCCGTAAATCGGAATATAAGTAGTACCTTCTTGTCTAATCAACGTTACCATTACATTGTTATTGCCTTTTTGGACGGCTTCCCAAGCTTTAATTCCTAAAGTATATGCTTCCTCAACATCTATCATAGATAGACAGCTAGTGCAACATCTTTGCCAAATACTGGTATCTATATAGCGAGTTGAGATTCCGAGATTTTGGTGAATTTGTTGTTTTAGAATATAAGATACACCACCCAACTTCGGCCTATCGAGCGCATCGAAAAGAAGGTTATCAGAAGCAATTAATGTTTCGTTTTTATCACGAATACCTTCAGCAACAATAAGAAGTGTATGACAATCATTGTTATTATTTCTTTCAATGCTTTCTAAACACTGCTCCATATGAAATGCAATTTCGGGTATATAAATGAGCTGCTGGCAGTTAGATTGAGAGTTTGCTGCTAGCGAGCAGGCCGCTGCCAACCAGCCAGTATTACGTCCCATTGTTTCTAAAATCGTTACTTTTTTAGGGCGCTCATAGCTATTAATATCGAATGTAATATCCCGTGTACAAGAAATTAAAAACTTCGCTGCACTAGCATAACCAGGTGAATGATCAATTAAATTTAAATCATTGTCAATAGATTTAGGGATGCCAATTGTATATAAGTCATAATTACTTTTACGAGCATACATACTAATTTGATGTGCAACATGCATTGAGCCATTACCACCAATATAGAAAAAGTAACGAACATTTAGAGCTTTGAGTGTTTCAATAATGTGTTTTAAATGTTGTTCACCTACTTTTAAGCGACATGTTCCCAGCAATGCCCCAGGAGTGTATTTAATTTTATTTAGCTGTTGTTCTGAAAGAGAATCTAGACGCACAAATGTATTGTGGACTAATCCTTGTAATCCACCTTTTGCGCCGTAAATAGGGATATCGACTTTTTTGCGAATAGCAGTGACAAGCCCAACTAATGAACTGTTAATAACAGCAGTTGGCCCACCTGACTGAACAACCATAGCAGTTCCAGTAATAATAATACTCGCCTCCTTAAAATTAAGTTAAGCGCTTAACCTAATTTTACGTTATTATAAAATGAATTTTTAGAATTTTCAACTACAAAGTTAAATTTTTTACTGTTTCTCTTTCAATAATTTCTGTTTTAAGCGTAATTGTTTGATGCGTTGTATCCCCATTAATTGCATTCATAAGAAGTTGGACTGCCTCTGTAGCAATATCTCGCTGTGGTTGCGCAACTGTTGTTAAAGAAGGCTCAACAATTTGGGCAAAGATACTATTATCAAAACCAATTATTGAAATATCCTCTGGCACACTTAAATTAAGTGTTTTACATGCTTTAATAGCCCCTGTGGCAATTAAATCATTACATGCAAAAAATGCAGTTGGTTTTGTAGGAAAGTCGTTCATAATTTGTTGTAGGCTTTTAAAGCCATCTTGAATTGTTGATTCTTTTGCATAATAATGTTCATCCATAGGAATAAGACCATTAGCACGCATCGCATCTGCATAGCCTCGAAAGCGTTCACGGTTACTCCAAATATTACGCGCAATAATAGCTATGTGCTGATGCCCTCGTTCAATCAAATAAGAAGTTGCACGAAAACCAGCATCATAGTCATTAATCGATACAAGATTTAATTTTTCTCCAGGTGCATTTCGAGCAACAAGCACAATAGGGATATTCATGGCTTGTATTTTTTTTATCGCATCAAAATTTTCAAAACCTGACGCTAAAATAAATCCATCCACATTTTTTTGCAGTAGCAAAGATACATACATTTCTTCTTTTTCTGTAATATAGTCTGTACTACAAATAACGACATTATAGTTAAAGCTACTAGCCATATCCTCAATATACCTAGCTAATTCAGAGAAGAAGGGGTTAGCTAAATCAGGCAATATAAAGCCAATCGTACATGTTTTTTTGCCCATAAGTGCAGAAGCCATTAGATTAGGCTTATAATCTAACTCTTTTATTACATCATTGACCTTTTTACGTGTTTTATCACCAATTCGTCCTGTGTTATTAATAACTTTTGATACTGTAGCAATCGAAACATTTGCTGCTTTAGCAACATCATAAATATTTACTTTCATACTGTAAAACCTCATTTCACTTAATAATATACTTATATGCTTGGTTGTCTCATCTCGTATTAGTTATAAGGAATTGGTTTGCACAGAAGGCACAGCATTCCAACAAAATAATACTCCAAACAAGATATATATGACGGACGTTAGCTACAAATAAAAGCTTGTTCTAAAAATTGTTCATTGCATTTTTTGATAAATAGTAATGTAGCATACTTAATTTTCAATGTGTATTATTTAACCAAATGTTGCAATTAATCCGCTAGATGTTTAATAAATAAAAGTAGTATCTTTTGAGTAAGAATACCATGATTTTATTCTTTAGCAATAGCTTTAGCAAAAGGATTTATTTGTTATATATAAGATAGAATCTAGGTTCAGAATTTTTGGAAAATGTAGAAAATTGGATTGTTTTAGAGTAAATTTAATATTGACTTTTTTAATAAGCACTCCATATAATCGTATGTAAACCTTTACATCGAATATTAAAGGAGTGAAAATGATGAATAAAAAAGAATTTTTAATTATTAACGGTGAACAAATTGATACAAAAGAACAAATTGAAGTAATAAATCCAGCAACGAATAAAGTGATTGGTACGGTACCTAAAGGTGGTGGCGAAGAAGCAAAATTAGCAGCTGATGCAGCATATGAAGCGCTTAATTCTTGGTCGAAGCTAACTGCTGAAGAACGCTCAAACTTATTGCAAAAATGGTACCAATTAATTGATGACAACAAAGAATTAATTGGAAGAATAATGACTGAAGAGCAAGGCAAGCCATTAGCAGAAGCAATCGGTGAAGTAAATTACGCAAATAGCTTTATTTCTTGGTATGCAGAAGAGGGCAAGCGAGTTTATGGGCATACTGTTCCTTCATCAAGTTTGGTTAAGCGCTTACTCGTTGTGAAACAACCTGTAGGTGTAATCGCTGCTATCACGCCATGGAACTTCCCAGCGGCGATGATTACACGTAAAGTAGGTCCCGCACTTGCAGCAGGCTGTACAGCGGTTATTAAACCAGCATCGCAAACACCATTTACTGCGATTAAATTAATACAATTAGCACATGAGGCTGGCATTCCAAAAGGTGTATTAAATATTGTCACAGGGAATGCGGGGGCTATTGTAAAAGAGTGGATGGATGATAGTCGCATTCGTAAAGTAACATTTACTGGTTCTACAGAAATCGGTAAACAGTTAATGGAGCAGGCTGCGAAAACGGTTAAGAAAATCTCATTAGAGCTTGGCGGACATGCGCCATTCATTATTACGAAACATGCTAATTTAAAATTAGCGGCTGAGAATTTACTAAAATCAAAATTCCGCAATGCAGGACAAACCTGTGTATGTGCAAATCGTATCTACGTACATAAAGATGTAGAGGAAGAATTTGCAAATATTTTTGTAGAAGAAGTCAAGAAATTAAAAATCGGAAATGGTCTTGAAGAAGGAGTTATTATTGGCCCGTTAATCGATAAGCATGCAGTCAATAAAGTGAAAGCGCAATTGCAGGACGCTGTTGATAAAGGTGCAGTTATTTTAACTGGTGGCAAAGAGTTATCAGATAGCCCTGGTTACTTCTTAGAGCCTACAGTTATTTCGAATGTTTCAGATGAAATGGAATGTATGTATGAAGAAACTTTTGGTCCGTTAGCACCGATTACAACATTTGACACAGTAGAAGAAGTACTTGAAAGAGCCAATAATACACCGTTTGGTCTAGCTGCCTATGTATTCTCTGAAAAAATTTCTGAGGCTGTACGAATTTCAGAAGGCTTAGAATATGGAATTGTTGGTTTAAATGATGGATTACCATCTGTAGCACAAGCACCATTTGGTGGATTTAAAGAAAGTGGTTTAGGTAGAGAAGGCGGTCTTTGGGGTATTGAGGAGTTTTTAGAAGTTAAATATATATCTGTTGGCATTGAATAAGGAGGGGATTCGAGAATGCAAGCACTTTTAAAGATGAAAGGCGGAGTGGGCAATATAGAAGTTGGCACAGTGGAGGAGCCTACATGCCAGGATCATGAGGTGAAAATTGAAATTGCTTATACAGGTATTTGTGGAACAGATTTGCATATTTATCATGATACATTTAAAAGCTATCCACCCGTTATACTTGGGCATGAATGCTCAGGTGTAGTCATTGAAGCAGGAAAAGATGTAAAAAAAATAAAAGTAGGCGACCGAGTAACTGTTCTTGGCTCTACAGAGCGTACTTGCGGTAAATGTATCCATTGTAAAACAGGCTATTACATGTTTTGTGAAACACGCCGAGGAATGGGACATGGTGTAGATGGGAGCTTTACAAAATATCTTTCCATTAAGGAAGATGCGGTCTATAAGCTGCCTCAGCATGTATCATTGCAAGAAGGAGCTTTAGCGGAGCCATTAGCCTGTGCTGTACAAGCAATTGAGGAGCTAACAGATATTAAAAGTGGCGATGTCGTCTTGTTGTCTGGTCCGGGACCAATTGGTTTAATTTGCATGTCGTTATTGGCCATCAAAGGATGTAAAGTGTTAGTAAGCGGTACAGATGTTGATTTACAACGTTTAGAAATTGCAAAAGAGCTTGGCGCTTCTCGAATTATTAATGTGCAACAAGAAAATCTAGCGAATATTGTAGCTGAAGAGACGAAAAATCAAGGTGTTGATATTACAATTGATTGCACCGGGGTTCCAATGGCAATTAGTAGCTGTTTAGAGCAAGTTAAAAAGCGCGGACAGCATATTCAAGTGGGGATTGTTGGGAAAGCGTTTAACCTAGATTTTGATCTTATTTTATACAAGCAATTACAAGTATACGGATCATTAGCTCACTCGATGACAACTTGGGAAAAAGTGATGAAAATTTTTGATCAAAATAAAATCAATCTAAAGCCAATTATTACACATGTAATGAACTTAAACGATTGGCAAAAAGCATTCCAATTATGTGAAGAAAAACAATGTGGCAAGGTGCTTATTCAATACGATGAATTTACAAAATTGGAGGATAAATTGTGAGTATAGTGGATCGAAGTCAAAAGATGCAAGTTGCAAGTTTAACTGGGCTTTCACAAGTAGAAGTAGATTATGACACAATACCTAACTTACTGCCAAATGAAGTTTTAGTGAAAGTAGAAGCTGTAGGAATTTGCGGTTCTGATATCCATTATTATCAGCATGGTCATATTGGCACAAGAACTGTACAATACCCACATATTCAAGGTCATGAATTTGCTGGAACAGTTGTTGAAATCGGCTCAAAAGTAACAAATTTTACGGTTGGTGATCGTGTGACAGTTGAACCAGGAGTTCCATGTCGTACGTGCGAAAAATGTAGAAATGGTAAATATAATCTGTGCGATAAAGTTATATTTTTATCTACACCACCACATAAAGGTGCATTGCGTCAATATATTAGTCATCCTGAGGATTTTGTATTCTTGATACCAGACGAGTTAACCTTTGAAGAAGCTACGTTAGCAGAACCATTATCAGTAGCTATCCATGCTTTAAGGAGAGCTAATTTACGACCAGGAATGCGAATTTTAATTACTGGCATGGGACCAGTTGGCTTAATGTGCGTTTGTGCTGCAAGCTATTATAATGCGAGTGAAATTTTTGTTACGGATATGGTCGAACATAAATTACAAGTGGCGACAGAGTTAGGGGCAACAGACACTGTGAAAATTCCATCAGAAGTCATTCCAGAGGATTATTTCGATATTGTAATTGAAACATCTGGCGCAAAATCTGCTGTTCAAAGTGGTATTCGGGCATTAAAAAAAGGTGGGAAATTCGTCAGCATTGGCTTCCCAAAAGACGCAGAAGTACCTATCGATTTAACATTAATGCTACAGCGAGAGTTAGATCTAATAACGGTTTATCGATATGCCAACACTTTCCCGTTAGCCATTAGTATATTAAAAGATTTAAAAGATGTTATCGGGGCTGTTATTACATCCACGTTTGAATTAAAGGATATTAGTGAGGCAATGAAAAAGGCAACGGAAACACATTTAGATTCAATTAAAGTCATTGTTTACCCAAATAAATAGAAGGAGGCTACAAGCGGATGAAAACATACCGAATTGCGACAATCCCTGGTGATGGTATTGGAAAAGAAGTTGTACCAGAAGCGATGCGTGTATTAGATACACTAGCTGAACTAGATGGCAGCTTTAAATTTGAATGGGATATTTTACCTTGGAGCTGTGATTATTACTTAGAACACGGTGAGATGATGCCAGAGAATGGCTTAGAAATATTGAAAAAATATGACCAAATTTTTTTAGGTGCCGTAGGGTTACCAGACATAGTGCCTGATCACATTTCGCTATGGGGATTATTAATTAAAATTCGAAGAGGTCTGAAGCAGCAAATTAATATTCGCCCAGCTAAATTATTAGAAGGTTTAGAATCTCCATTAAAAAACCCTGGAGATTTTGATATTGTCGTTGTCCGTGAAAACTCTGAAGGAGAGTATTCAGATAGCGGTGGTCGCATGCATTCAGGAAGCGATGAAATTGCTATTCAAAATGCAGTATTTACACGTAAAGGTACTGAACGAGCTATCGCTTACGCTTGTGAGTTAGCGTCCAAACGATCTAAAAAGATAACGAGCGTTACGAAATCAAATGGCTTATCACATAGCATGCCATTTTGGGATGATGTTTTTAATGATGTAGTAACTAACTATGATGAGCTACAACATAATAGTGCACATATCGATGCAATGGCTGCGTACATGATTATGAAGCCTTCAGAGTACGATGTGGTCGTAGCATCCAACTTATTTGGTGATATTTTAACCGACATTGGTGGGGCAATTATGGGAAGTATCGGCATTGCACCAGCAGCGAATTTAAATGTAGAAAGAGAATATCCATCTATGTTTGAGCCAGTACATGGTTCTGCACCGGATATTGCTGGTTTAGGCATCGCAAATCCATTAGGGCAAATTTGGACAGGCAAATTAATGTTAGACTTTCTCGGATATGAAGAATTAGGTGAAAAGCTTCTAGCAGCTATTGAATATACATTAAAATCTAATATTAAAACAAAAGATTTGAAGGGCTCTGCAACAACGATAGAAGTGACAGATGCTTTAATCGCTTACTTAAAGCAATCTTAACTTGAAGAAAAAAACAGAAATAATAACGAAAATAAAAAACGTACTAGGATGTTCAGACAAAATAAAAAATATCAAAACAGATTTTGGAGGGTTATAGTATGAAAAAATTGGCAGTTGTTATGATACTGAATCTATTAATGGTTATTCTAGCTGCTTGTGGCTCTGATAAGCAAGATGGTGCAAATGGTGACAATAAAAAAGGCTCAGGGAATCAAATTACTCTTGGTCTGAGTATTCCGGAACCAGAAGATGCGAAGTTTGGTTTAACTGCAAAAAAATTCAAAGAGGAAATTGAGAAGTTAACTGATAATCAAGTAACTGTAAAAATTCATGCTAACAATTCTTTAGGTGGAGAGCGTGAAGTATTTGAGTTAATGGGAATGGGTTCTGCTGATATGGCAATTCAATCAGTAGGCCCTGTAGGAAACTGGGTCAAAGAATTTAACGTGCTAGACTTACCGTTTCTTTTTGATAATCGTGAGCATGTTTATAGTGTACTAGATGGAGAGATTGGACAGGAGTTAAGCAGTAAATTTGAAGCAGAAGCAAATGTTAAAACTTTAGGCTGGTTAGAAAATGGCTTCGTTGCTACAACATCTAATAAAGCGATTAATTCTGTTGAAGATGTAAAGAAAATGAAAATTCGTGTACAAGAAAATGAAATTCAAATTGATACTTGGAAGGCATTTGGCGCAGAGCCAACGCCAATGGCTTGGACGGAAGTATTCACAGGCTTACAGCAAGGCGTTATTGATGGACATTCAAACTCTTTAGCAACAGTAAAATCTTCAAAGATTTTTGAGGTACAGGATTATGTTGCTGAGCTAGGGGACCGTTTCAGTGCAGCAACAATTTCTATCAGTACAAAAACATTTAATAGTTTAACGCCAGAGCAACAAGAAGCGGTGGTAGAGGCTGGTAAAGTAGCTGCTGAATTCGGTCGTCAGGCAAATCAAGACAAAATTAATGAGGCGCGTGAATTCTTATTAGAGCAAGGCAATCAAATTACAGAGCCAGACAAAGAATCATTTAAAGCAACTGTAGGCCCTGTATATGATAAATGGGCTCCTAAACTAGGAAAAGATTTAATTGAAAAAATCCAAAATACATCCTATTAAGTATTGCTAGTTGCATTCTTATTGTGAATACAGCACTTTGTAACGAATGTAGGAGTACAAAGTGCTGTATTTTTCAGATGAAGAATTAAAGAGCAAGCTCGATTACGAGAGGTGAAATATATTGAAATCTATATTGCGAGGGTATATACGTATCGTAGATATCATTAATAAAGTAATGGGTTACGTACTAATGATTATGTTAGCAGTAATGACTGCTATTATCTTTTGGCAAGTGTTTTCTCGTTTCGTTGTAGGGTCTTCATTAGCTTGGTCAGAAGAACTATCACGATTTTTAATGATATTTATGATTTTTATTGGCGCTTCCATAGCTCTTAGAGGGAATGAGCTAATTTCTGTTGAGTTGCTTTTTGAGAAATTGACTGGAACAGCAAAAAAGATGTTAGTTGTAATTATTCAGCTTGTTTCAATCGTTTTCTTTATTATTTTGATTAAATATGGTTATGCAATGGCAGAGAGCTTTAGTAATCAAAAAGCTCCTTCATTAGGTGTATCCATGCAAGTAATTTATCTATCTTTGCCTTTAGGTGGCGTTTTAATGCTTATTAATTCTATTGCATGTATTATTGAAGAATTTATAGGGAAGGGGGAGAAGTAAATGTTAATAGCTTTTTTCATATCACTCTTTGTTTTTATGTTTTTAAGCGTGCCAATTGCATTCTCCCTAGGTCTATCAACAGTAATTGGAGTTTTAATGCATGACACCTTGCCATTAGAGATCATACCACAAAGAATTTTTGTATCTTTAAACTCATTTCCTTTAATGGCGATCCCCTTCTTTATTTTAGCTGGGAATATTATGGGTGCTGGCAGCATGTCTAAGCGCCTTGTCAATTTTGCTACATCCTTAGTAGGGCATTTCACAGGTGGCTTAGCTATGGTTGCTATTGTAACATCTATGTTTTTTGCTGCAATTTCAGGGTCAGGTGCTGCTACTACAGCGGCAATTGGTTCTATTTTAATTCCAGCGATGATTGCTAAAGGCTATAAAATTGAATATGCAGCAGCAAATCAAGCGGTAGCAGGAGCTCTGGGTATAATTATACCACCAAGTATCGCAATGATTTTATATGGGGTAGCTGCGGAAGTATCGATTGGTGATTTATTTATTGCTGGTATTTTACCAGGATTACTAATTACATTTTCACTATTAGTAAGCGCTTTAATTATTGCTAAAAAGAATGGTTATGTCGGAGAAGAAAAAAAGGATTTTCCTCATATTTTCAAAGCATTTAAAGAAGCTATTTTAGCAATTTTAATGCCTGTAATCGTATTGGGAGGTATTTATTCAGGTGTATTCACGCCGACGGAGGCGTCAGTAGTGGCTGTTGCATATTCTGTTTTTATAGGTGTATTTATTTACCGAGATTTAACGATTGCTAAATTAGGCCAAGTATTTAAAGAGAGTGCTGTAAACAGCTCGGTAATTATGTTGGTAATTGGGGCAGCGGGTGCATTTGGCTTTTTCATTGGTATTAATAGTGTTCCAGATATGATTTACGGATCAATCTCATCTTTTGTAACGAATAAGTATGTATTCCTGATTATGGTGAATATTATTTTATTTGTTGCAGGTATGTTCTTAGAGGGTGGGGCAGCTATTCTAATTTTAGTACCACTACTATTAGGAACAGCCTTAAATTTAGGAATCGATCCAGTTCATTTTGGTATTATTATGGTATGTAACTTAGCGATTGGATTAGTAACACCACCAGTAGGTATCGATTTATTCGTTGTTGCTAAGCTGACCAATGTCAGCATTATGAGGATTGCAAGGTTTGCAATACCTTTGATACTTATTTTAATTGTGGACGTATTAATTATTACGTTCGTTCCAGCTTTATCTACATGGCTACCATCATTAATTAAATAAACTGATGGGGCTGTCGGCTAATCTTTCCGGCAGCCCTTTTATGCATGTACTTATAGAATGAGATGTCACGAATTTACTAATTTTAGGTAATGATATTGGGGGAAGTGGGAAAGGTTGTGCAACAATTTGAAATTTCTTGCGAGCATAAAGATATAATAGTTAATAAAAAAGCAGGCTGGCTTAAAACTTAAACCAAACCTGCTTTTGATATTTTGTAACTAATAAAAATTACTTATAAAATCCGAATGTGAAGTACGGAATATTTTGGTTAGAGAATTGTACACCGATGAAAGAATGAGCAAATTTTGCTTGTAAAATATTTTCACGGTGACCTAATGAATTCATTAATGCTTCATGTGCGTAAATGGCACTGTATTGACCAAAAGCTAAGTTTTCACCACTTGTAGTAAATTTGATGCCACCAGCTTTCATACGATCCCATGGTTGTCTGCCATCCTTGCTCTTATGATCAAAGAAATTGTAATAAATCATATCTCGGCTATGCTGACGACCGATGAAGTTATATTGTGCTTCATATGTCAAGGCCGGAACACCTTTTGCTACGCGCGCCTGATTCATTAAATGGAATGATAATTCTTCAAAGCTATTGCGTAAATCGTTTGACGATGCAGTAAAGAAGCCTTGCTTAGACATTTCAGTTTTATCTGTTACCCATAAAATAGAGCGAATTGTGTTTTTAGCGTGTATATCATAGAAAAACGTTACATACTTTCCATCGATTAAATATGTGCCAGATGTTATTTTACCATTACCATCTTTATAGTTTTGCTTGTATTCTGTATTGCCTTTAATAATACTTTCGACAGGCTTACCATATTTTTTGGTTACAGTACTGCTCAAATCACCAATTTTAATACCAAATAAGGTTTGTCCTTTTCGCGTGTCGTATCCACCTACAACCTCATTGTTTTTGCGCCCAACTAAATAAAACTCTTTATAATCTTTTTTCTCCATTTCCCACATCATATCGTACTCTGAATAAAACTTTTTATAAGGCTTTTGCTGAGTAGAAGCTGTTTTTGTAGCCGTAGCTTGTGCATCTACGTGAGTAAAGACGGATGATATAGTGAAGATGGAGCAGGCAACGACAATTGCAGCTAACCATTTTTTTAACATAAATAGTAACCCCTCTCTTTAAATAAATTCCGTTAATATACTAAATTTAGAATGAAAGTGTGTTTTGTGCTTCGTTTGTTTAAATGATTCTTAAAGTCGGAACGAGGGCCAATCAAGGTGTTACACAATAGGGTCAATAAGAAAAATCAACACATTTACATAATATAATAAGCACATTATTTAATAGTAATATTACTATGAAATATTTTTCGGTACTATAGTGGAAAAGGTGTGAAAATAAGTTTTAATTATTAATGTAATGAATAAAAAGTTTTATAATGGGGCTGTACGATGTAGAGGATGGAAAGCGAATGAGGTAATAAGACCTTTATTTTAAATGGAATTTATCATAAATCATTAGATTATTCTAACCATTTTGCAGGGCTTGCGGATATTTCTAAAGCAACTGCATTTTTTTATTTTCTTCTATGAATCTACAGTGTTTATAGCCGATAATACTACTATATGATTCTTTTTTTCCTATTATATATAAAGCGAATTGAAGGAGGAGCTCATGAAAAATAATTATAAAAAATTAAGTAAAGCGGCTGTTGCTACAGTATTAGCATCGAGCGGTATTCTTGTTGCAATACCACCAGTAGCGAATGCTTACGTATTTAAAGATTTAAATCCTAATGCGGATTATTATAAACCAGTACTAGATTTAGTAAATCGGGGTGTTGTAAGTGGTTATAGTGATGGTACTTTTAGACCGAGTGAGGCAATAACTCGTGGTGAGGCGGCGAAAATCATCGCTTTAGCAATGGGTCTAAATGTAACACGACCAAAAAACCCTGGCTATACGGACGTATCACAATCACACCCATATTATTCATATATTGCAGCGATTGCAAATGAAGGGATTATTGATGGCTTCAACGACAAGACATTTAAACCAAATGAATTAATTACACGTGGTCAAATCGCAAAAGCATTGACACTCGGCTTCAAGCTTGAAGTGGCGACAAAAATGAATCATAACTTCAAAGATGTGACAAGCCAAAATGCTAATGAAGCATTTATTCAAACCCTGTACAACTTAGATATTGCAAAAGGCACGACAGCGAATACGTTTGAGCCATTTGGTACAGTAACGAGAGCACAGCTAGCAACGTTTATTTGGCGCGCAGAAAAAGCGGATAAAGGCAATCCATCTTACAAAGTTGGCGATATTCGTGGTGATATTATTTATATCAACGGCGTCCAATACACAATCGGTTCTTCGCTGAAAGCTTTTATTAATGAAGGCAATGCTACGGCTTTAAAAGGAGCTGTTATTGACGGTACATTTGATGGCAAAACATTAACAGGTATTAGTCAATTAACGATTAACGCTTCTGGTACAGTAAATCACCTAATTGCATTGGATGGTGGTGATGCAAGCTTTAATGGCAACTTAACAATTAATGGTACATATATACGTGTGAAAAATATGAAGCTATATGGTCGCACAACAATTGCTGAAGCACCACGTAAGACTTTAGCTGACTATACGCAGCGTATCCAAGGATTAAACGTTGCGAGCATTTCAGGTGTAGGCTTTATTGATTGGTCACAGCCAAATGTACCAGATGATAGTGACTTTTTAAACCCAAATGACAATGAAGTATTAAAGCCTGTCCCTGATAAAAATGCCAAACCAAATACGCGCTACACAGCTCGTATGGGTAAGGTGGATGGTTATGTAGATTTTGAATATTCGTATGTAGCGAATTTATTCATTGAGCGTAACAACACATTCGTATCAGCAGATGAAACACTAAGCCGTGTAACGATTGCACGCGATGTAGAGCAGGCAGAAATTTATGCAGACATGACGACACTGTACATTGAAACAGAGCGCAATCTTGTTTTATATGGTGTACACAATATTGAAACGGTATATAAAAATAATTATAAGAGCGTTTATTTCAACACAGATAGCTTTATCGATTTCCTGTATGTAGACAATGGCTCGGGCTATATAGATCTTGGGGAACATGTATATATTGATCGCGTTATATTACCAAAGGACAAAAAGCCAAATCAAATTTTCGATGACTTCGAAAACGATAATGATAAAATCGGTAACATCACTGATCCTGATGGTAAGCCCGTTGATCGTGAGGAAGAGGACAAGGAAATCCCTGATGAGACAAGACCAGTTGCGACAATAACTTCTGTAGATACAGCAGGTGTAACTGCTACAGCAACGTTTACATCCAATGAGGATGGGACGTATTATTATGTAGTGCGTGAAGCATCAGAGCGTCCACCAACAATTCGTGAAATTTTACAAGAAAGCAAAGATTTCCGCGGTACAGTAAAGGCCAATACACCAACATCATTCCTAATCAGGACTCAGTTGGAGGAAGAAACAGAATACACTATATACTTGGTTGTAGTAGACAATGCAGAAAACGTTTCAGAAAAGGCAGAGTATACATTCTCGACGAAGGATGGTACGCCACCAAGAGTGACAATTAGTGCAGTTCCTATGCATGGCGGTCAACGTGCACTATTAACTATTAAGCCATCTGAGGCTGGAGAATATTACTATTATGTTCGTAAATTAACGACAGCGCCAGATCCAACAACAGCAGATATTTTGAGGGAACATACTGGCAAAGGTACAGCTAATTCAAGAAATGATATTGAAGAAATTATTAGTGACTTAGAGGCAAATACAGAGTATGAAATTTATGTTGTGATGAAAGACAAGTCAGGTAATATTTCAAAAGACCCAGCAGCAAAAACAAAAGTGAAAACATCAAATCTTGATAATGAACATCCGTATGTAGTCGAAGGGAAGTTAGAGTCAAAGGGCAATAACCAATTTGAGTTGACTGTAAATGAGGCATTAGATGTCGACAGCGCAAATAATCCTGATAATTATTTATTAACAGGTACAGTTATTGTCAATACTACGGATGGAAAAGGGATTAAACCTTCAAAGGTAGAGTATAAAGCAGGAAGTCGCAAGGTTTTACTAACAATCCCTTCAAATACAGGCTTTGTTAATGGCGATACACTACGTGTAACTGTACTACCAGGCGTTAAAGATTTGGCGGGTAAAGCGTTTGAGAATAGCAATACGGTGACGCCAGGTGACCCAGTTCGTAACTTTGCAGAATATGTACATGAAGACAAGCTAGCTCCAACAATTAAAGTCGAAAATGTTATAAATAAAGCTGATGAATCAGATGGCTTCCGTCGGGCAGAAGTAGAGTTTAGGCCGAACAAAGCGGGTTCATACTACTATATGATACTACCAAATACAGTAACAACTAGTAGCGGTGATACAGTAACGCTCCAGCAATATTTAGCAGACAACAATATTACAGAGCGTGATTTTGTCAATGAATGGGCGAATAATAGCTCAGACCGTTCTGGTAAATTCCAAATAGGCGGAAAAAACATTTATGTTCTAACAGGTACAGGACCAGCTAATTTAGAAACGAGTACACAAAAATTCCCGATTTCTATCGAGCAAAATAAACTAAATCCATTCAATAGTTATTCTATTTATATGGTATTAAGGGATCGTGGGGGAGAACTCTCTAAAATCGCAGGACCTAATGAAATTTTCGGAGATGTCAAAGCACCATTAATCCGTAATTTAGAAATTAAGCCAAAAGAAAATGACGATACAAAAGCAACTATCAGCTTTGAAACGAACGAAACTGTGAAATTGCATTATTGGTTTGTACCGAAGAAGATTAAAGATAAAGATGGTCTGATTATTGATAATCCAGAGGCAAACTTAACAGCACCAGCAGATAAGACATTTTTAGAAACAGAATTAAAAAAGAAACCCTATGTTGAGAAAATAGATAAAGGTCTTTCAGGTGTACTTGATGCAAGAGGTGTGACGCTAACAGCTCATACCGAATATGTTGTGTATGTAGGGGCAGAGGATACGTACGGTAACTTTACGATTTATAAGGCAAACCCAAATTATACTGACCATGACCAAACAGCAACAGGTTTTATGAAGCAAAATTACTATGCTGATGGTACAGCACCAAACATTGGTATGGTATCGCCTTTAGATAAAAAGCATTATCCAGGATTGATTTATCGCAATAGTGATAGTACATTTACGATTACATTTAGTGAAACAATTATGCGCGATGTGAATGGTAAATCGCAACTTGTAAGTACAGGAGATACAGTTGTTATTGACTTATCAACGATTTTAACGATTACTTCAACAGATGCGAATGGTAATGAGATTGATGTCACAAACCAATATGAGCCTGTTCGTTATACAGTGGGTACAGATACAACAAAGGATAGTCAATTAATTATTAGACCTAAAGCGCCAAATACTGGAGACCAGACTATTACGGTTAAAATGAAAGACAACGCAAAAGACTTTGTAATTCCAGGTTATGAAGGTCATAACTTTGTAAATGAAGGTAAATATTTATATCGTGAACTGGATGCAATGTTTATGGAAATAAAACTTAGTCATAAGACAGTTGTGGGAGATGATAAAAAGGTACAAGTAACATTCGATTTATTGGGATCTATTCAGCAACTCTTTGAAAATGGCGAAGAGCTAAAATACTACTATTTAGTTGATACTGCAGGAACAGACGAGGACGTAATTAAAAATAGAACGTCGGCTCAAGTAATTCAAGCAGTTACAAAGGGGACAGATAGCTCGTTAGCAAAAGGTACAGGTATTGTTGCAACCAATGTAGCGCGTATTACAAGAGAACTAGAACATCCAGCTAAATTCTTCAATGGTGACTATGTAACGATTGTTTTGGAAGATAAGTATGGCAATTTCAATAAGTTCTATGCAACAGTGGGTTATAGACATCCTTCTATTAATAATCCAACTACTCCATAAGCACTATTTTACTGTTAGAAAATAAAACGATGGTAATAAAAGCCAAGTGGTCATCTCGAGATCACTTGGTTTTTTATGTACTTAACATAATTAAGGAAAATGCATTAACAGATGAGGAAAAGCCCGTATTCCAGTAGCGCATTAAACATCTTGGTATCTCTAGTATATTAGACATATCAATTGGATGCGCTTTTCTTAGGCGAATGAACGATATAGTGATGTGAATATCGGTGTTAAAGTTTGATGATAAATATTAATTGAAAAGGAGCGTTATATGTTAAAGAGAAGTATTTCGAAATATTGTGGTTTTATTAGTGATCGTCATTTTGCTAAATACTGTAATTGAGGAACATTTGAAAGAGTATGAAAGAAGAATAAGGTAAGCGGAAATAGAGATTGTAGAAGCTATAGCTAATGAACAAAAAATTCTTTGAGAAAGAAATGAAGTGATGTCAGAAGTAAATACTATGCAAGATACATTGTATAAGAAACAAAATGAGTACATGGATGAGCGTGAGAAAATATTTGCTTTGAATAAAAAAATAAAATACATACTACAAATTTATTGATACAGTAGTCTATTAAAAACCAGTAAGGAGGTTGCACTATGAAACGATTTAGTCTTAGAAAAAAACTTATTTTATCATTTCTATTAATTCTTTTAATTCCATCAATAGCAATTGGGGTTGTATCTTATCAAAGTGCAAAAAAGCAAATTTTATCCGAGCAGCAATCAAGTGCAGCGGAAAGTGTGCGCATGCTTGATACGAATATTACGAATATGATTGCACCTAAAATTTATGATATTGAATATTTTGCTAGTAAATTTACTAAAGCTAGCTTGCAACCAGAGAAACGTGAGGAATTAAGGGTGTTACTTAAGGAGTATACGAATGTACATCCTGAGGTAGAGGTGTTGTATATTGGTACTGCGGATAGGCAAATGATTGATGAGCCCGCATTTGATTATCCAAGTGATTATAATCCAAGCGAACGTCCTTGGTATACACAGGCGATGGACAATAAAGGAAAGGTTTCAATTTCACCACCATATGTTTCAGCGTCTAGTAAAGACATTGTCGTAACACTTTCAATGCCATTAGCTGATAACTCGGGTGTTGTGGCACTGGACTTAAATATGTCTGTTCTTAGCGATATTGCGAGCAGCGTTAAAATAGGGAAAACAGGCTTTACATCTTTATTAGATGACCAAAAGCTATATATTGTGGAGCAAGGAAAGGAAAGTGGTGCAGAAGCATCAGAAAAATATATTGAGGATATTTATGCACAAAATGAAGGTATTGTAACTGAAAAGAATCGCCATATTCTATTTGGAACGAATGAACTAACAGGCTGGAAAGTGCTCGGCACAATGTTTACAGCCGAGGCAACGCAATCCGCAGCTAAAACATTAACAATGATTATTGTTATTGTTGCGATTGCAGTTGTTTTAGGAGGCGGATTTGTGCTGTTTATGATTCGTTTAATTGTGCGTCCAATTAAAGAGTTACAGGCAAACGCGTTGAAAATTAGCGATGGTGATTTAACAACATATATTGAAATTCATACAAAAGATGAGGTTGGTCAGCTTGCAGAGGCTTTTGTGTCGATGAAGGTTAGCCTGAAAAGATTATTGCAGCATATGGAACAAAATGCTTTACACGTGCAAGAATCTGCGCAAAACTTGTCAGCAAGCGCTGAGCAAAATATAGCGGCTTCAGAGCAAGTAACAGATGCGATGCAGGAAGTCGCAAGCAGTACAGAAAAGCAAACAGTAGGTATCGAGCAAAATGCTATTTCCATTGAGGAAGTAGCAAAAGGTATTGTGGAAGTGACAGATAGCACGATGCAAGTATCTGATTTATCTAGCTATGCCATTCAATTAGCAGGTGAGGGCGACCAGTCTGTGCAGCAAACAGTAAATCAAATGCAATCAATTCATACATCCGTATCACAATCAGACGAAACGATTAGATCCTTGTATGAACGAACAAAGGAAATTGGCTCGATCTTAGAAATTATTACAGCAATTTCTGATCAAACTAATTTATTAGCATTAAATGCAGCGATTGAAGCAGCAAGAGCGGGCGAGCATGGTAAAGGTTTTGCGGTCGTTGCGGATGAAGTGCGCAAGCTAGCCGAACAATCGCTTCAGTCAACAAGTCAAATCGCAGAGCTAATAGCTGCAATTCAGCAGGATACAGCGCAATCTGTTCAATCAATGGATAAAGCGACAGCGGATGTTGAGCAGGGTATGCAGCTAACAGCGCAAGCACGTGAGAAATTTACAAGCATTGTAGAAGGCTTACAAAATATTGCACCAAAAATCGAAGGAATTTCGGCAGCTTCTGAGGAGATTTCAGCAGTAGTGGAAGAGGTATCAGCAACGGCACTAGAGCTAGCTGATCATGCAAAATCAAATGCAGCAGCCTCTGAGGAAGTAGCTGCATCGACAGAGCAGACGTTAGCCTCAATGCATGAAATGGCAGCAGCAGCACGAGTATTACAGGATATGGCTGATGAATTACGTGACTATATAGGGCAATTTAAATATTAATATAATTTAAGGGAAGCTTCTGAAGTTAAGGAGCTTCCCTTCTTTTTATATCGAATTATTAAAAATACAGAAAAATCAGAAATCATATTCTTTTTCATTAATGATGTTGAATTAAAATGAAATGATAAGAAAGCGGTTACATTCTATATTATATATAAATCGTTTAAGTAAAAGGAGATGGAGAAATAGCCATGCTTGTTACTTCTAAAAAATTATTTGAAATAGCTTTAGCAAACAACTTTGCCATTCCAGCAACGAACTTTGTTGATCAAAATACATTGCGCGCATATATCGCCGTTGCAGAGAAAAGGCAGTTTCCACTTATCATTTCATTTGCGCAAGCACACCATGAAGTAATGTGCATTGAGGAAGCAGCTTTACTTGGGAAATTTTATGCCGAGAGAGCAAAAGTGCCAATTGTTCTACATCTCGACCATGGGCAAGATATAGATTTTGTAAAGCGCGCTGTGGATCTTGGTTTTTCTTCTGTGATGATTGATGCCTCACAAGATACCCTAGAGGATAATATTGCGAAGACAAAAGAAATTGTGAACTATGCAAGGCCTAAAGGAGTTGTTGTAGAAGCTGAAATTGGCCATGTTGGTTCAGGGGATAATTATGAGAACCTGGAGCAATCAGAATCAATGCTCACTACAGTAGAAGATGCAAAGGAGTTTTATAAACGCACTTTAGTAGACTCATTAGCTATTTCAATTGGAACTGCTCACGGTAATTATATTGGTACACCGAAAATTAATTTTGAAAGACTTCATGAGATTTCTAAAGTCGTGCCAGCGCCGCTCGTCTTACATGGTGGGTCTTCTTCTGGGGACGATAATCTACGAAGATGTGCGTTGAGCAATATTGTCAAAATAAATATTTTTACAGATTTAATGAATGCAGCAGTGAAGGACTTAAAAGCTAATGAACAAAATTATTTCGATATTCAAGAAAAATTACGAACTGGCATCGAAGGGTGTTTAGATCATTATTACTCTGTCTTTAATACCCAAAAAGTGCTTATCCCGAATTAACAGGAGTAATTGATTGAATATAGGGAAGGGAGCAGCATTATGAAAACGATTCAAGCACCTTTTTTTGTAGTAAATCCTAAATCTTTTTTATATGGAGCAGAATTATTAGACTTGGCACAACATGCTAATCGCTTAGCTGAGCAATATAATGTAACGCTATTATTTACAGCACCACATCCAGAATTAGCGAAAATTGCTCAGGAGTGCCCAAATCTCATTGTGACAGCGCAGCATATGGACAGTGTAGTGCCAGGGGAGGCAATGGGGCATATTTTTGCAGAGTCATTAAAATATGTTGGCGTGCAGGCAGTTGTATTAAATCATGCGGACCATCCTTTAACACTGGCAACAGTAGCAAAATCGATTCAACGTGCCAAAGAAGTAGGGCTACAAACAATTGTCTGCGCGGATTCAATAGCAGAAGCACAAGCTATTGCAGTGCTTGGGCCGGATATTGTGCTAGCAGAGCCAACGGAATTGATAGGCCAAAGTCAAAAGAGCGATGGTCATTATGTCACAGCAACTGTTCAAAAAATAAAAGAGGTTAATCCAAATATTTTAGTTGAACAGGGGGCTGGTATTCGCTTAGAGGCTGATGTAATAGAGTTGTTACAGCTAGGGGCAGATGGTGTTGGTGTGACTAGTGGTATCGTGAAAGCAGCGAGCCCGAAAGAGATGATGGGAAAAATGATTCAAGCTGTTGCAACGTATAAAGAAAAAGGAAGTGAATGAAGATGGCCGTTTATTCAGAGAAGCTAACGCTCACATCTCATGGTAATCGAGTAACATATCATGAAATTACAAAGCAAGTACGAGAAGTTGTTGCAAAAAGTGGTATTAAAGAAGGGATTTGTGTAGTAGCCTCACCACATACTACTTGTTCTGTAATTTTCGAGGAATATTCGTATGACAGCAATTATTATGGTTTTGAATACTTGCAAGTAGATTTAAACAATATTTTAGAGAAGCTAGTGCCAAAATGTACGACAGAAGGGCAATATTATCATCCAGGCCCCAAGCATATTCAAGTTGGGCTTGAGGACTTTAAAGGAAAAATTAGCCCAGAGGCATATACGATGCTCAATACAGATGCACATTTAAAAAGTACATTGCTCGGAACAAGTGAAACATTTGTTATTGAGGATGGCGAAATACAGTTAGGCTTAGTAGGTTATATCTATTTTATTGATTGGGATCAAATTCGCTCAAGAGATCGTGTATGTCATGTGAAAATCATTGGAGAATAAACGTTGTTTTTGACAATCTCTACATTATTCACCACACTAATAATCGAATACTTCAAAAGGTAAGGATGTGTCGATAGTGTTTGATATTACGTCTCGTCATGCAAAATTAATAGATTTGCTAATTAAAACAGATGAATATTTACCAGCAAAATATTATGCAGATTATTTAAATGTATCAGAGCGTACTATTTTTAATGATTTAGATAAATTACAAAAAGTATGTGAGCAATTTAATTTAGTTATAGATAAAAAGCGTAATCAAGGTATTAAACTCATTGGAACGAATACGATGTTTGATGAATTTATTCAAAAAGCTGTTGCTAAGTATAGGGAGAAGGATCATGAAAGCTTATCTTCCTTAGAGCGCCAAATATTGATTATTAAATGGTTACTTATTCATAGTCGAGTTGTTACTTATCAATCATTATCTTTAGAGCTGTATATTAGTACATCATCATTAATTAAAGATATTGAACGAATTCGTAGCTTTATGGATGATGAGCTGCAATTTATTTCAGATACGAAAGGTACTAGAGTACATGGAAATGAAATTGCTATTCAGCGAGCTATTAAACGCTTTGCCTATTATTTAATCGAGCAGGAGCTTAATAACTATTCGTTATCAACATATGCACATCTTTTAGAGCCGTTATTTGATAAGAGGGTTATCGAAGTCGTTTATAACACAATCGAAGAGCTACTTGTGGTGTCTGAAAGTGATATATCAGAGCAATATTTAAAATCACTTTTTATTTCCTTACTTATTTTAACGGAACGCTCATATCTAGGCTACCATTTAAGTGAGTACCCTGAAATACAGCTAGAGGGAGCAGAGTATTTAGCCAACTACCCTTTAGCGTTGGAAATTTGCCACAAGATTTCATCGGACCTTCCAATTACTTTTACAGAACTGGACTATCATTATGTCAGCAACCAATTATTTGCCCATCGTATCCAGCTAAAAATAAGCAATAAGCAAATTGAAAAGCTATTTTCACAAGATATTGATTGCTTGATTAAGGATGTTAGTAAGGCTTTAGATATCAATTTAAAAGATGATGGGCAGCTATTTGACTCACTTATATATCATGTATTTCCAATGATTTACCGTTTAAAGTCAGATATATATGTTTATAACCCTTTATTAAATGAAATTAAAAATAACTATGGTGTACTGTTTCGAATTATTTGGTACTCAATGGAGTTTTTCGAGGAGAAATATGAGATTAAGCTAACAGATGATGATGTAGCTTTCATTACACTTCATTTCCAAGTAGCAATTGAAAGAAAAAATAAAATGTCGCAAATATTAGTCGTTTGTCAATCTGGACTCGTGACATCTGATTTAATTATTCATCGTATAAAAAATTTATTGCCAGCGAATATACATTTCAAATTAATCGCGAAGCCATTATTAAAAGATGAGGATTTATCTAGAGTAGATTTTATTATTTCTTCTGTTCAGTTAGGGGAAGTAGGACGTCCTGTTGTTTACGTTTCTCCCTTAATAAGAGATATAGATTTAAAAAAGATTTATGACTATTATTTGAAACACTCTTCTAAAAATGAAGAAGCTGATGATATTACTACTAACTCACAGCTAATCTCTCAATATATGAGTAGTCGCTATATTTTTATGAATGATGATGTGCAAACGAAGGAAGAATGTTTAAATCGGATGATTCAAAGGTTAGAGGAGGATCATATTGTAAAGCCATCTTTTAGACAATCTGTTTACGAGCGAGAGCAGCTAGGAAATACGGTTGTACAGGGATGGGTTGCCATTCCTCACGCGTTGTCTACTATGTCAAACGAAACGCAAATTTCAATTATGACAACAAAACACCCTATTAAATGGAATCATGAGGCACATGTTTCATTCATTATTTTGTTAGCAGTAGCAGAGGAGGATTTAAACCAAGTTCGAAAGCTACTTGCCCATTTATACAAAGTAATTATCAACTCAGAAAGTCGGGGGAACATTCAATCGATTAAGTCGATGACTACACCTAGAGATTTATTCGCTTTTTTAAATAAATAAGGCGAAATGGAATCAAGTCTCTCTTGAGTATAGGAGGAAACAATATGTATGTAGAAAAAAACTTAGTTTTCTATAGTCAAAGATTTGAAGATCAAAACCAGCTCTTCGACTTCATGGCAGACGAGTTAGAAAAACAAGATTATGTAAGGAAAGAATTTAGGGAGGCTATTAAAGTTCGTGAGCAAAACTTCCCTACAGGACTACAGCTACAAAACTTGAATGTTGCTATTGTGCATACGGAAGTTGAATATTCGAAGGCAGAGAAGCTTGTCATTATGAAGCTAGAAAAGCCACTTATTTTTCGGAATATTGCAACGCTTGAGCCTCTCGATGTTGAGCTTATTATAGGGCTAATATTGAATGATAGTAATAAGCATCTAGAAGTTTTACAAAAAGTTAGCCAGCTTCTACAAAGTGAAGCGATTATCCAGGAAATTAAAGATACATCCACTCATGAGGAATTAGCGGAGCTTATGCAAAACTATTTTAATTAAAAAGGAGAATGTTATATGAAAAAGAGAATTGTTGTTGCTTGTGGAGCAGGACTTGCTACATCTACTATGATTTTACAAAAGGTTGAGGAGTTTTTAAAGGAAATTGGAATAGATTATTCAATCAGTCAATCACAAATTTATGAGCTGGATTTCTATGATGGGGAAGCAGATTTATTCGTTACTTCAATGAAATTAGATCAAAATAAATATAAGACGCCAATTGTTGTTGGTACACCGTTTTTAATTGGTATTAACGAGGATACGTTAAAAGAGCAAATTAAAGAAATATTATTAAAGTAAGGGGGGAACTTATATGGGGATTATTGATTATTTTCTATCTCTCGGCTCATCTGTTTTTGTACCTATCGTTTTAATTATTATCGGCTTAATTTTAGGGCAAGGGATTTTGAAATCCATTAGAAGCGGTATTATGGTCGGGATAGGATTTATTGGCTTAGGGTTAGCGATTTCGTTAATTTCTAATCAGCTAGAGCCTGCTGTTAACCAAATTGTTGAACGTTTTTCATTTAATCTTACAGTTATTGATATCGGTTCTGGTGCGGCTGCTGGAATAGCATTCTCATCTTTAGTAGGCGCCCTTATCATACCTTCTGTTTTCATTTTAAACGTTGTTTTATTATTAATTGGTTTTACAAAGACGATGAACATTGATATTTTCAACTATTCTCACTATGCATTCACAGGAGCGGTTATTCATTTAATAACAGGAAGTGTTGTATTAGGCATAGGGGTTAGTTTAGTGCAAGCGACTTGGTCACTATTAGCGGCTGACTACTCAGCAAAAAAAGTGCAGGAAACGCTCGGTGTCGAGGGAATTTCCATTCCACAAGGTTTCGCTTCAAGCACAATTCCATTGTTTAGCGTACTAGATAAAATTTATAATCGCATTCCGTTTTTACGTAATTCAAAATTAGATATTTCATATTTACAAGGGAAAATCGGGATGTTTGGAGATCCAGTTATTATCGGTGCAGTTTTAGGTATTATTTTCGCTTTATTAGCAGGCTATAATTTTGCAGATGGTGCAAGCTTAATGATGAGTGTTGTAGCAATCATGGTTCTTTTCCCTCGCATGGTAAAGATTCTTGTTGAAGGATTACTTCCAATTTCTGAAGCAGCTAAAACATTTTTCAATAAACGATTCAAAGGGAAGGAAGTATACATTGGGTTAGACTCTGCTTTAACTTTAGGTTTACCAACTACACAAATTGTCGGAACGATGTTAATTCCTATTACACTTGTACTTGCTGTTGTATTGCCAGGAAATCAGGTTTTACCTTTAGGCGACTTAGCTTTCGCGGCATTTTTCACATGTATGGCGACAATTATTCATAACGGTAATATTTTAAAAACGATTATTAGCGGTATTATTAATATGATTTTAGTGTTATATATTGCAAGCTTCTTTGCACCGCACTTCAGTCAACTTGCTGCAAATAGTGGAGCTAATTCGATAAAAGGACAAACGACAGCTCTTTGGGCTGGTAATACGTTTGATTTTATTATCGTACAAATTGGTCGATTTGGATATATTGGCCTAGCTATTTTAATCGTTATTACAATTGGACTTGGATTATATGTGAAAAAAGTAACGAAGATGGAGGCAGCAGAGTGATTTAGGGAGGAGAGGTAGTCGATGATTGTAGCAACCTCAATTTTAAGTGCTGATTTCCTTAATTTAGAAAGAGATATACGCGCAATACAGCAAGCAGGAAGCGATTATATTCATATTGATATAATGGATGGCATATTCGTCTCAAATGTTACTTGGGGGCCTTCTACTGTCAGTGCTATTCGCAAAATTACGGACCTACGATTAGACGTACATTTAATTATCAATCAATCTGAATTGATGCTGGATGCTTATATAGAAACTGGTGCTGATATTATTACAATTCACCCTGAGAGCACACATTTTTTAAGGAAAAACTTACTGAAAATAAAAAATGCAGGTGTAAAGGCAGGAGTAGCATTAAAGTTAGAAACACCAATTGAATCTATTCGACACTGTTTAGATTTAGTAGATGTTGTGTTGTTCCTTACTTGTGATGAGGGATTCGGAGGTCAAGCATTTCATTCCCTTGCTTTAGAAAAAATAGCACAAGCCACAAAATGGCGTAAGGAAAAAGGATTCAACTACCTCATTGAAGTTGATGGTGGTATCATTCCTGAAACTGCCGAAAAATGCAAAGAGGCGGGTGCAGATATTGCTGTTGCAGGTTCTTATATTTTTAAAAATAATATGCAGCAAGCAATTCAGCAATTGAAAAATATTTAAAACTGCGATTCGAAAAGACTGAATATTTCATCTCTTTGATTGAGAAACGGAGGTATTTTATTATGCAAGGAACGTATCAGCTTTCACCAAAAGTAGTGGCATTTCTGAAAGGGACGAAGAAGCTTTTTATTGACGGAAAATTTGTCGATTCTGTTTCTGGTAAAACATTTGAAACTGACAACCCAGCAACAGGGGAAGTTTTAGCGGTGGTGAGCGAGGCACAAGCAGAGGATGTTGATAAGGCTGCAAAGGCTGCGAAAAGGGCATTTGAGGAAGGGCCTTGGTCTAAAATGAGCGCGGCTGAACGCGGTAAGCTTATGTATCGCTTAGCTGACTTAATTGAAAAAAATAAGCAGGAATTAGCTGAAATTGACTCGTTAGACAATGGTAAGCCTATACGCGATTTACTTGGAAATGATATCCCGAATGCAGTTGGTCAATTTGAATATTATGCAGGCTGGACAACGAAAATTGTTGGACAAACAATTCCTGTATCGGGGAATTTTTTCAACTATACGCGCCATGAGCCTGTAGGAGTAGTAGGGCAAATTATTCCTTGGAATTTCCCGCTGATGATGGCGGCTTGGAAAATAGCGCCAGCATTAGCGACAGGCTGCACAGTTATATTAAAACCAGCGGAACAAACACCTTTATCAGCATTGTATTTGGCAGAGCTTATTGCGGAGGCTGGGTTCCCTGATGGTGTAGTGAATGTTGTGCCTGGCTATGGTGAAATAGCAGGGGATGCGCTCGTTAAACATCCCGATGTAAATAAAATTGCTTTTACAGGATCAACAGTGGTAGGAAAGAAAATTATGCAGGAAGCCGCAAATACATTAAAACGCGTAACTTTAGAATTAGGAGGTAAATCTCCGAATATCATTTTACCTGATGCGGATTTATCGAAGGCTGCTCCTGGTGTATTTTCTGGGATTATGGCTAACCAAGGTGAAGTGTGTAGTGCAGGTTCAAGAGTGTTCATTCAAAAAAATAATTTCGATAATGTAGTGGCTGACTTAGTATCTTTTGCGAAAAACGTCAAGCTTGGAAACGGTTTATTGACAGACACAGAAATGGGACCGCTTGTTTCAAAAAAACAACAAGACCGCGTTGTAGGTTATATTAACAAAGGAAAGACAGAAGGGGCAGAATTGCTAACTGGCGGAGGCCATAGTTCCAAAGGTTATTTTGTAGAACCTACCGTTTTTGCTAATGTAAATGATTCGATGACAATTGCAAGAGAGGAAATTTTCGGACCTGTTGTAGTAGCGATGCCATATGATGATATAGATGAAATCATTGCACGTGCTAACAACTCGCAGTTTGGTCTTGCTGCTGGTCTATGGACGGAAAACTTAAAAAATGCGCATTATGTAGCAAGTCGTTTGAAAGCAGGCTCTGTTTGGGTGAATTGTTATAACATGACAGACCCAGCCTCTCCATTCGGTGGTTTTAAAGAATCTGGATTCGGGCGAGAAATGGGCTCTTATGCACTAGAAAACTACACTGAAGTGAAAAGTGTGTGGATTAATTTGGACTAAGAGAGGAAGACTAAATATGGTTGAAAAATTTTTCAAAGTAACTGACCCTACAGGGATTCATGCACGTCCAGCATCATTAATAGTGCAAGCTGCGAATAATTTTAAAAGCGAGATTAATATTGAGTTTAACAATAAAAAAGCCAATTTAAAATCTATTATGAGTGTTATGGCTTTAGGTATTCCGCAGGATGCAGAAATAAAAATTGTTGTTATGGGGCAGGATGAAACAGAAGCAATGGACACTTTAAGCGACGTATTTGTACGACAAAAATTAGCGGAATAAATAAAAATGTAGGGAGCTAGTCACTCCCTACATTTTTTATTTTCTCTTCACAACACATTTCCCAACAACATCAAAGTACAATCGATGTTTCCCTCTACCTAAGAAAAAGCGTAGTACATGAATAGCTAAAACAAGCACAAGTATAGTCAATAGTATGAAGGAGCCGAGTGATATAAATACTTGGTAAACGTAAAATGGTGAATCCATATTAAGCTCGATATTACTCATAACATTTAAGCCTTTAAATACTAAATATGTGCTGTAGATTGCCACAAATCTACGAATGATACCGACTGCCGAAAATACTTCTGCGCTTTCATCGACTAAGCGGATTTTTAACAACTTCATACCAAGCGTTTCACCGCCTAAGAGCAACGGAATAATTGCAAAAATAAGCAAGTAGAGCGCTGTTTGAATGAAGAATTGCGGAATTGTTAAAAAGCTTAATGCCGTATTACCCATTGAAATAAGTGCAAAGTCAACGATGACAGCTAGTAGTATTTGCAGAGGCCTTACACCATTTTGTGCAATAATCTCTTGCCCATATTTTATTACGTCTGTATGCTTCGGGAATAACGCCCAAATGACAGGGGCGGCGAAAAATCCTAGTAACGAGCCAACGCTGTTAAGCAGTAAATCATCAACATCAAAAATACGATAAGGGCAGTTGTAAATGCCATAAATGCCCGTTACTTGTGTAACTTCATAAAATAAAGTCAAACCTAATCCAAATAAAAATGCACGCTTCCAATATTTGCGCTCCTTTAAGAAATATCGCAAATAGACGCCAAAGGGCATAAGTAGTAAAAAATTGAAAAAGGCTTGATAAAAGGCAGGTTGCTTAATGATAGTCACCCATGTTGAAGGATTTTTTAAAGTAATATCTGTTTTATATAAAATATCCTGTACAAATTGAAATGGGCGCAAATTAAAAAATTGTGTACCTGGCTTTTGGAATGCACATGTATTCGTTGTTTCAGGTAAGGGGAGCAACACTAAAAAGAGTGCTGTTAAAAAGTAAAATACAAAGCTAAAGACGATAATGGTTTTCGAAATCGATAAAAACCCGTATTTGCGATATGTGTAAATAAGCCAAGGAATCCAAATTAAAAAAGCTAGTATAAAGAAAGCTATGGCTGCAACAAAAATAGGACCTGTATAAGTGCCGTTCAAATGTTATCCCTCATCTCAAAATAAGTTATTTATATATTGAAGTAAAAAGCGGGAGCATGCAAGAATAAGGTAATATATACTAAACAGAATAATTTCACATGTAGAAAATTTAAAAGCGCGTGAAATCAAATTAAAAACTTGATTTCATGCGCTTTACCTATTGTTTTCGAAGTGTTCCAGAGAAGTTTGTACCATTTGTGCGCTCAGCACTGCAATCGATTTCTGTAACCTTTATGGCATTGTTTAAATGCTCAAATTCGATAATACAACGGTTACCTTTGATAGATTCTTGCATAATTGCTTTTTTTGCAGAAGTGACGACAGCATAGCCTTCCGTTGTGCCCTCGTATTTGCCATCATAGGCAGAGAGTTTAACATAAAAGTCTTTGCTACTAGCATTGGAAATTGTTACATAGCGTGCATTGCGCTCATATTGCCCTTTACCCCATTGGTAGATATAGCGGTAGCTGCCATGCCAAGTGCTATTGCTTGATGGATTTTGCTGAAGAGAGGCATCTAGCTGTTTTTTTGCTTCTACAGCTCGTTCATTTAATGAAAGAGTGCCGGCGTTGTTGTGGATTGCTTCAGCATCCTCGGAAATATAATAGAAATCCATTGAATCCATGCGATATAGTAATGTAACAACTTGTGCACGTGTCATATTGTTTGTAGAACCGAAAAACTTTTGTAAGTCACGATTTTCGTATTTTGGATTTTGTCCTGTTGAAATTGAATGCTCAAGTAAAAATTCAATAGAGCTGTCTAGATTTTGCTTGCCATCTGCTAAATGGGCAATGGCTTGTGCCACGACTCCACGCTTAACTGGTTGAGCACGAATTGTATTGTGTAAATAGCCATTTAGCGGTACACCGTAGCTTGCTAATGAATTATAAAATTCATCAGACCAATTTTCTGATAACGTTTGCTTTTTCAACTCATTCTCTATTACATCTAGCTCAAAATAGTTAGCTAATAGTTTAGCAAATTGCTGTTCAGTAATCGTTTCGTTCGGTTTAAATGTACCATCACTATAGCCATTAATAATTTCGTATTTTTGTGCCCATAACACCGCATTATATGCAAAATGTTCCTTTGGTACATCTTTGAAGCCTGATGCCTCAGCACGTAAAGTGGTCAGCATAAAAACGCAGGCAACGATAACAAGCGTATTAAAAATAGATCGAAGCAAAAAAATTCCTCCTCTCGATAAATGCTTTACCTCTAGTGTAGACGTATATTGTGAAAAATTTCAAGATGGAATTTGTCCTAAAAGATAACGCATCTTGGTACTATGTCTTTTTAGTATTTATGTTTATAATTGTAATAAAGGTATATTGTCGAAAAGTAAAAATGGATTTAGCTTGGAGGGGAAGAACCGATGAAAAAAAAGCAAATCGCTACAGCACTGTTACTTTCAGCCTCTGTAGCTGTAGTTGTGGCTCCTGTTGGCCATGCTGCTGATGCAACAGACAAAGAAAAAGAAGATCAAGCGAAAAAGCAGGCAGATGAGGTAATAGGAAAAATAAAGGCACTAACGAATAGCTCAACAGAGGAACAGGTAAAAGCGGCACGTCAAGCTTATAATGCTCTTTCTGATGAAGCAAGAGCGTTAGTTAATAAAGAAGCAGATGTATTCAAAAGGTTAATTGCTGTAGAAGAGTATCTAAAAAATGCACAAGAAGCAGCTAAGAAAAAGGCACAAGCTGACGCAACTGCAATTGAAGCAATAATTAATCGCTTAACATATAGCTCTCCAAAAGAAGATGTGTATGCAGCAAAAAATGCATATGACGGCTTATCTTCGTTAGCGAAAGGTTATGTCACAAGCTCAAGCTATTTATATTTAACGAAGTTGCTACAGGAAATTGCTAAGCAGGAGGCTGCTATTGCTGCAGCGAAGGCAAGTGCAGCGGCATTTGATAGATATATGACAAATGTGACGAGGCAGTCTTCGGGTACTGTATTAGCAAATGCACGTACATATTATAACAGCCTTTCTTATGAGGCGAAGCAGTATGTAACAACGTTGTCTAAGCTAGAGCGTTTAGAGGAATTGTATGGAAAAAACCCATCAGGACCACCGAAGCAGCCAACACATCCGAATACAAAGCATGAAGATTTAACTGGAATTATACAACCAGAGAACAATAGCAATCCCGCACCATTAAAATATATTCCTGATAATGAATATGGCACTTTTGTACCGAATAGCACGGAGCTGCATTTTGTTCGAGCTGGTGAAGAACTATTTGCTTATATCCCAAGCGATATTATTTATTACCAGCAAGAGCCAATTACGATAACAGCGACCAATGGTGTTAATATAAAGCTTCCTATTAACGATTTAAAGAGGATTAATGGAACGGTAACAGTGACATTAACAATTGAAAATGATACGTTTTATTTTTCAGCAATTGCTCGAGGTAATACTATCAATTTCACAGAAAATGTAGAAATTACAATCCCTACAAAAGAACTGAAAGCTACTGCCAATTCGATTGTTTATAAGGAAGAAAGTCGTGCACAAAAAACGCGTGTTCCATTTAAAATTGAAAAAAATGCTTTTGTTGTGAAAACAAAAACTACTGGTAGTTTTATTGCAACAGCATCAAGCAGTTCTTCCAGCTATTTTGATGTTGAAGGGGATCCGAATGCCTTTTATATTAACGAATTAACGAAAAGAGGAATTATATCAGGGGCCTCTGGAAATAGTTATTTACCAAAAAAAATAGTAACACGTGCTGAATTTGCAACGATGCTAGCACAAGTGGCAAATTTATCGTCGTCTAACTATTCACCGTTTAGAGATGTGCGTGGTAAATCATATACTAATGAAATACAAGCATTGCATGAAAAAGGCATTATGACGGGTACAGGGAAAAATTACTACAGTGTAAATGGACAAATGACACGTCAGCAGGCTGCTGCTGTACTAGATCGCTACTTAGCCTATTTAGGTGTAAATACGTACCAAGTGGCAGATGCTGAAATTCTAAAATATACAGATGTTCAAGACCTTACTGATAAAGATAAGAAGAGTATTGCGTTAATGGATACATTAGGTATTTTCACAGTAGATGTGAATGGAGCATTTAGACCATATTCTTCTATAACGCGCTCTGAAATGGCAAAAGTGCTTTATGTAACGATGGAGTTAGCAGGGCTGCTTTAATGAAAATTTGAAAATAGCTGTCAGGGAAGAAGATATTCTCTGACAGCTATTTTGGTTTAAAGTCACTGGTACTAGTTTACAATATGTATCGACAAATTGTAGCCTCAATTTTTGAGACGCTCAGGATTATTGGAGAAGTTCAACAAGACAACCCCACCGATAATTAATAATATGCCAAATGCCGTTAACCATGTGAATTTTTCTTGCCATAAAATGATGCCAATTATGACAGTAGCGATTGTACCTAAGCCTGACCAAATTGCGTAAGCTAAACTAAGGGGGAGGTGCTCAAGGCAATGTGACAAAAAATAAAAGGCAAGTATGTAACCAATCGCTACAATAATCGAAGGAGCTAGCTGTGTAAATCCTTCAGAAAACTTCAACATAATCGTAGCGATAACCTCAAGGATAATAGAAAGACTTAAAAAGAAATAACCTTTAATCATATATATGCCCCTCATATTGCAATATTTAATACAACAACGCCTGCAATAATAAGCAGGAGACCGAGTACTTTAGATATATTTACTACCTCTTTATAAACAATGACACCAGCGATAGCGGTTAATGCTGTGCCTAAGCCAGACCATATTGCATAGGAGAAGCCTAATGGTAATTCA
This sequence comes from Bacillus ndiopicus, assembly GCF_000612805.1. GTDB lineage: Bacteria > Bacillota > Bacilli > Bacillales_A > Planococcaceae > Metasolibacillus > Metasolibacillus ndiopicus. The sequence continues at coordinate 95,136 of NZ_HG964403.1, forward strand.
TGCAATGCTAATGCCAATAAATAAAAAGCTAAGGCATAGCTTACTAGCATGCCGATTGTCGGCACTAATTTACTAAATTTTCCTGTCATCTTTAGTAATGAGCTACCTATCACTTCACAAATAATAGCAGCCAATAAAAATAAAAAACTCATTGTTTCACCTCGAATGAATGACCTCTCTATTAATTTTACCCTAAAAGTCCATTCATAGTATAAAGTGAAAGCTAACAATCAAGATTTTACGTACAGTTATCGCCCACTTACCCTTTTTGTATTTTAAGTCGTCTGTTCTCCCGCGATTACTCGTCGCAGTAAAAATTCCTGTCTGTTAATGCGGGATAAACATTACAATCTGCAAACGCCACTTAATATAAGGAAAGCTTTCAAAGAGCTTCTTAAAACAGCAAAAAACACATTCTGTATTGTAAAAGAACTATAAGTAATAAAAATAACAACCTCTAAAGAAAAAACGATCAAAAGAATTTTCATCCTTTGATCGTTTAATTATATAGTTTTGTTATTGAATTGATAAAGAGACACGAGCTAGAGCATTAATTATTTTGTATAAGGATTTGTTAAATCCATACCTTCCAATGTTAACCCCATTGCTTTTGCTACACCTTCACCATATGCTGGGTCAGCTAAGTAGCAGTGTAAAATGTGACGGCGTTTAATGAATTCTTCTACTGGAGCCATTTCAGCTGCCGTCGTATCAAATAGACGTTGCTGCTGCTCAGGTGTTAATAAGCGGAAGAGCTTACCTGGCTGTTCGAAATAGTTGTTATCATCTGCACGGAAATCGTGAATGCCAGCGTCACCTTCAAGTTTTAATGGTGGTTCTGCTAACTCTGTGTTGTGCTGCCATTCACCATAGCTATTTGGTTCATAACCTATTGTTGAGCCTAAGTTACCATCAAAGCGCATTGCACCATCACGGTGGAATGTGCGGAATGGACATTTTGGTGCATTAACAGGAAGCATGTAGTGATTTACACCTAAGCGGTAGCGTTGTGCATCTGCATAGGCAAAAATACGACCTTGTAGCATTTTATCTGGTGAGAAGCCAATACCAGGAATAATATTTGATGGTGCGAATGCCGCCTGCTCTACCTCTGCAAAATAGTTTTCAGGGTTGCGGTTTAATTCAAATTCACCGACAGGAATTAATGGGAAATCACCTTTATACCAAACTTTTGTTAAGTCGAATGGATTATATGGTAATTTACGTGCTTCTTTCTCTGTCATTACTTGAATATACATTTTCCATTTAGGGAAATCTCCACGTTCAATTGCCTCGTATAAGTCACGTTGTGAAGATTCACGGTCATTACCAATAACCTCAGAAGCTTCTGCGCTAGTTAAGTTTTCAATACCTTGCTCTGAACGGAAATGGAATTTTACCCACACACGCTCGTTATCTGCATTAATCATTGAATATGTGTGAGAACCGAAACCATGCATATGACGGTAGCCTTTTGGAATCCCACGGTCAGACATGACAATCGTTACTTGATGTAGTGCCTCAGGTAAAGACGTCCAGAAGTCCCAATTTGAATTAGCATTATGCATATTCGTGCGTGGGTCACGTTTTACAACGTGGTTTAAGTCTGTAAAGTGTAATGGGTCACGGAAGAAGAATACAGGCGTATTGTTACCAACTAAGTCCCAATTTCCTTCTTCAGTATAAAATTTTAATGCGAAGCCACGAATATCGCGTTCAGCATCTGCTGCTCCACGCTCACCAGCTACTGTTGAGAAGCGTGCGAACATTTCTGTTTTTTTCCCAATTTCAGAGAAAATTTTCGCTTTAGTGTATTTCGTAATATCATGAGTTACTGTTAATGTTCCGAAGGCACCAGAACCCTTTGCGTGCATACGGCGCTCAGGAATTAATTCACGGTTAAAGTTTGCGAGCTTTTCAATTAACCAAACATCTTGTAATAATAGTGGACCTCGAGAACCAGCGGACATTGAATCATGATTACTTACTACGGGTGCTCCACCAGCGGTAGTGAATTGGCGTTGTTTATCTATTGTCATATTGAAAATACCCCCTACAAATATATATGATTTAAAATCTCTACATTTATAACTATAACAAATTCACATCATAATTTCTACTAAATTATAATAATTCTATTTAAGGAATTTATCTTTTGTTCTGAAAATTCAGGAACACGTTGCCAGAAGTAAATAAAATAGTTGTTTGAATAAAAATAAATGTTGATTTATCAACGCTTTAATGTGTCAGATTGAAAATGCTAGAAGTGTGTAAATAATATGGAGATAGGCATGTTTTGCATTATATGTTTGATGAAAATAGAATATACTAATTGAAAAAATGAAGGATGTTTTCCTAGGGTTTATCTACATCTAATGTAAAGCGTGGGCTTGGGAGCTTGCCTGTTTAAATTTAATCATACCTACTTTTAGCTTATCTTTATTAGCGAGAATCCCCATTAATAGGAATTTCACTTTATGACATTTTGGAGGAATATTACTGCTATAGGCGAACTTTCTATTCGTTTCTTATACAATAGAGGGGAACTATAGCGAGAAGGAGTCGCGATCTATGCAATTAACATTAACATTTATTATTTTAATTACGACAATTGCTTTGTTTGTAACGAATCGTTTTCGTGCAGATTTAGTAGCACTGCTTGCGTTACTTGCCTTTGTTGTATGCGATATTTTGTCGCCAACTGAGGCGCTAGCAGGTTTTTCAAATTCAGTTGTTATTATGATTGCTGGGCTGTTCGTAGTTGGTGCAGGTATTTTGCGCACAGGACTTGCGGGAATGGCAGGTAATCTACTATTAAAATGGTCGGGGGATAGTGAGCTTAGATTATTTATATTGTTGCTTGTTATCGTTGCAACAGTTGGAGCATTTATGAGTAATACGGGTACAGTTGCTTTAATGTTGCCTATCGTTGTAAGTATTGCGATAAGTATACAGGCTAGCCCATCCAAATTTTTAATGCCATTGTCTTATATTGCAAGTATGTCAGGGCTGATGACATTAATTGCTTCACCACCAAACTTAATTGTGTCACAAATTTTAGTCGAAAATGGTTTTGAAAAGCTTGGCTTCTTTACAATTACACCAATTGGAATTATCGCGACAATTACAGCTATTATTTATTTAGTCTTGATTCGTAACAAGCTGCTACCAAATGATAAAAAGCGTATGCAAACAAATGCTGGCTATAAATTATCACCAAAAAAGATTGTGCAGGAATATGATTTACACGATAAGCTATTTTGCGTTAATGTTCCAGAGGCCTCTACTATTGTTGGATTGGGGCTAGCTGAGCTAAAGCTACCTGCAAAATATCATATTTTTATTATGAAAATTCAACGTCGCGCAACAGAAGGGATGAATCTGTTGCCAATGACATATCAGGAAATGGCGGGGCCAACTAGTGTTATTCGTCCAAATGATGCCCTATATGTACAAGGGACTCAGGAGGATGTGGAGCGATTCGCCTCTGATTATAGCTTGGCTATTGATTATATGACGGATGAACATGTCGAGGAGCTAATTTCGAAAAAAATCGGTGTCGCGGAAGTGCTCTTAACGCCACAATCGAGCTTAATTGGCGAAACAGTAAGTGAAATGGGCTTCCGTAAGAAATATAATTTAAATATTATAGGTATTAATCGTAAAGGGGAATATATACTGCAAAATATGGCGGAGCAAAAGCTGCGATTCGGGGATGCTATATTAGTGCAAGGAACGTGGGATGAAATAGACTTGTTATCGCGTGAGACACAGGATGTTGTTGTTGTAGGGCAACCACGTGAACATGCAAGTGTAGCGGCGGCTACAGGAAAAGCACCGATTGCTGGAGCAATCATGGCATTAATGGTCAGCTTGATGGTGTTTGAAGTGTTTGATGCCGTTATTTCTGTTTTAATCGGCGCTATTTTAATGATTATAACAGGCTGCTTGCGCAATATGGACGATGCCTACAGTAAAATGAATTTTGAGAGTATTGTGCTTGTAGCAGCAATGCTTCCAATGGCCACAGCGCTGCAAAAAACGGGTGGTATGGTTATCATTTCGGATGCTATTATTCGAGTGCTTGGTGATTATGGACCATACGGTGTATTGCTTGGCATTTATTTATTAACGGTTGTCTTTGGACAATTTGTTAGCAATACAGCAACTGCGGTATTATTTGCGCCAATCGCAATGACAGCCGCAATCGCGATGGATGCTAATCCGTACACATTTATGATTGCAGTTGCGGTAGCTGCGGGCATGGCCTTTGCAACGCCAATTGCTTCCCCAACAAATTCATTAGTATTAACGGCGGGCGGCTATAAGTTTATGGACTTTGTGAGAGTGGGAGTACCGTTGCAAATTATTATGTTTATCGTGATGATGATTGTTATCCCGATATTGTTCCCATTTTAAATAAAAGAAGCATTTAAAATCTTAACAAGCGTAAGAAATCCATTTGAAAAAATGTCGATTTCTTGCGCTTTTCTGATTTTATTTTGCTTATGAGCAAAATTCATTATGAATCGGGCGAATGGTTATTTTATATTATGATCTAAAAATCATCCCATTTGCATCCAATTTTACTGTATAATAACTTGGGGGAGGGAAAAATGACATGATTCAAGCATTAAAAGTGGGACTTAAAATTGAATTAACTAACCGAAAAAATTTGTTTTTATTGTTCATTGTTGCGCTCATTACAGTAGGTATGATGTTTTATATAGAGTCGCAATCCGCAGGAAATCAAATTGTTGAAAAGACAGGGGATTTTTACTCAGCACAGGCAGCGTTAACGAAATTCCAAGTAATAGATGCATCAGATGATGGGGATGGTAGCGATCTATATAAGAGTTTAAACAAGCAAAAAATTGCTGTTGCCTTACAAATTGCTGCACTAAAAATGCAGAATAGTAAGATGTATTATGAAACTTCTATTGAAATTGCTGAACTACGTGCGAAAGCCTTTGATATGGAGGAATATGATAAAGTGGCATCCTTAATGCCCTCACGCATCAAAAATACATTAAACCATATGTATTTTTCTCATCTATTAAAAGCGGAGCAGGAGATGACACCAAACCTGCTACAATATTTCCCTTTTTTACTGTTTTTCTTTAGCATCGTTGGGGCTGGCTGGTATGTTTTTATTAGCTTTTATACAAGCTCTATTTTGTTGGAGGATTTCGAGCATTCAAGCTTAATTAAAGGCTATCCAATTCGCTTTGACCAATATATATTTACGAAATGTGTAACATATTTTCTATACATAATAGGATTTATAGTGGTCGTCTTTGCTTGTGCAGTACCTTTAATATTTATAAACGGAGCAGGGGATGCAAGCTATCCAATTGCTGTGTATGTGGGGCAACCTGCGATTTATTCGACAATTCATTATGTAGCGCTGAGTATTAGCTATATGATTATCATTGCTATTTTTGCAATGTTATTGTCGATTATTTTAAATGTTCTATTGAAAAATATGTATTTAACATTGTTCGTGCAAAGTATTTTGTTCTTTTTACCAGAAGTATTTCCATCAATGATTAGTTTCATGCCTTACAGTCCGTTTAATTTTTTGAATTTTAACAAGATTTTGAGTGGTTATCCTTTAGAGCTTGCGGCACCTGTAGATATAACGATGACGACTGGGCTAATCATCTTGCTTATTTGTATTGCATTGATGATGTTAGTAATTAAAACATTCTTTTCTACAGGGAAAATAGCGAGAACATAGGGGGTACTACAATGTGGGCATATTTTAAATTTGAGCTGGTGCAATTTTTTACGAATAAGAAAAATATCGCGATTTATGTATTGTTATTGTTTGCAGCTTTGTTTTATGCGATTAAAATAGCACCTGCTTATGATCCGATTGAACAGGTAGATGCAGATGAAATTGAAGCGCGTTATTTAACAAGAGAAACATTTATTAACGATATGGCAGGGAAAAATTTGAGGTTTGCACATCCCTCTGTTAGGTTGGCATTACAAATATTCAATGAACTTAACCCATTGGATTTAGAAAGGCTAGAGGCATTGGAAAAGGGAGATTTACAAAAATACGCCGCTACAACAAGTGATTGGTACTATATTACGAATAGCTACACGCACAATAGCGGTTCTCTTTTCTATAATCCTCGTTACTATGCATATGGTAGTCAATACGCCGATGATGATGCATATTATGCCTATTTAGAAACAGGTAAACGCTATGAAGAATTTGCGAAAGCGGATTATGAGTTATCAATAAATTTATTTGAACAAAGAACTGCATGGCAAACAATAGAGCGTTTGATGACAGGTGTGTTACCTATTGTCCTTATCGTTTGTGCATTGCTGCTAGCAGTAGATGTTGTAACAAAGGACCGCCTACACCCTACACTATTAAAAGGGTTTCCAATTGCTGATTGGAAAAAGCTCTTGGTAAAAGGCTTTGTTGCATTTGTTGGTAGCCTTGTCTTGTTTGTGCCATTAGCTGTAGGTTTCTTGATTATAGGTGTACAATTTGGCTTTGGTCATCTCGACATTCCAGTTCCACAATATATTGTGGATTATAAGGTACAGCAGAAACAAGGCATATTTACAGTTATATCTCTTGGGGCATTTTTAGGACAATGCATCCAGCTATTATTGCTATGGTTTATGGCGATTATTGCGATAGTCTTGTTATGTAGTGTCGTGCTACGTAATGAAGTGATTAATTTAGGCATCGGTCTTGTTATTATTTTTGCAGAGTATTTCTACTTTAGCCGTGGTATCGGCTTTTTATGGGATATCGAAAAGTATCCGACATCATATATTCAAATTGGACAAGTCGTATCAAAAATACGAAATTTCTATTATAACTCGGACGCGATGGCAGCACAGTTAGGGATGAAGCTGCTGGCAATTTATATTGTTGTAATGTTAGTTATTACGTTAGGTATCTCGCTAAATAAACGTTTTAAATTAGTGAAATAGGAGGGGAATGGACTTGATTGAATTACAAAATATTAAGCTGAGCTTTGGAGATAAAAAAGTATTAAATGATATTAGTGAAACTTTTCATCAAGGTGAAGTCATAGGGCTTGTTGCACCGAATGGGACAGGTAAGTCTACATTGATGAATGTTATGATGAATTATGCAGCCCCAAATAGCGGTAAAGTGCTGTTTAAAAACGGCTTGGCCTATTCAAGTAAAGCAAATGAAGTAAAAATTCATCAATTAATTTCGATGATGCCTGACCAAAGTGATTTGTACAATCACCTGAGTGGGCGCGATCATTTAAAAATCTATTGCACAATGTGGAAATCGAATCCAAAGCTGATTGATACAACGATTGAAGCATTGAATATGGGGCATTATGTTAATAAAAAGGCAGGTACCTATTCATTAGGGATGCGTCAACGCTTATGTTTTGCAATGCAAATTGTTGCCAATACGGAAATCATGCTAATGGATGAAGTAATGAATGGGCTTGATCCAATTAATGTGGAAATTATTTCAGGTATGTTAATGCAAAAAAAAGCTGAGGGCAAAATGATTATTATTGCCTCGCATTTGCTTGATAATCTAGAAAAATACGCAGATCGCCTTTTCTTATTTAAGGATGGCAAGCTAATGGATGTTAATGATATTATAGAAGGCTTTAGCGAGAATACAATGACAACAGTACGTGTGAAAAATATGTCTGATAATGTAAAAGTAGCATTCCAAGAGCGCTATCCAAAGCTTGCGGTTCAAACATTAGTCAACGATATGACCTTGCTTACATTGGATAAAAAAGATGCTGAAACACTGGGAAGCATGACTGCACATTTAGCAGAGTTAGGCGTCAACGATTTCACATTCGGTAAAGTAACGCTGAACGATTTGTACGCAATTTATTATGGGTAGGGGCGTAAGTAAGGGTGGAACATGTAATTAGCCTTTACAACAATTGATTCATATTCAAAAAAATTGCCCGGAAAGCGGCGTGCCAGCCTGCTTTTCGGGCAACTTTATACTCTTAGTTACGAATCAAATAATCAAATGCGCCGAGTGCAGCTGTTGCGCCTGAGCCCATTGAAATAATAATTTGTTTGTAGGCACTATCTGTGCAGTCACCTGCTGCAAATACACCAGGGACGCTAGTTGCGCCGTGTCTGTCGACAACAATTTCACCAAAGCGTGTACGTTCGAATTCTTCACCTAACCACTCTGTGTTTGGCACAAGACCGATTAAAATGAAGACACCTTGTACATCGATATGGCGCTCCTCGCCAGATTCGCGCTCTACGTATGTTAGACCGTTTACTTTATCAGTACCTGTAATTTCTTTCGTTTGAGCATTTGTTACAACAGTTACGTTTGGTAAGCTAAATAAACGCTTTTGTAACACTTCGTCTGCTTTTAGCTCAGCGTTGAATTCTATAACTGTAACACTCTTCACGATACCCGCTAGGTCAATTGCCGCCTCGATTCCTGAGTTACCGCCACCGATTACTGCTACATCTTTGCCAGCGAATAATGGACCATCACAGTGAGGGCAGTAAGCAACACCCTTATTTTTAAATTCAGCTTCGCCAGGAACGCCTACATTGCGCCAACGAGCACCTGTTGATAGAATAACTGTTTTACTTTTTAATACGGCACCGTTCTCAAGCTCGACTTCGACTAAATCTTTCTTTTCTAAACGAGTTGCACGCTGTAAATTCATAATATCGACAGGATAATCCTTTACATGCTCCTCAAGGCTAGCAACAACTCTTGGACCTTCTGTGTGCTTCGTTCCAATAATGTTTTCAATCGACAATGTATCGTTTACTTGACCACCGAAACGATCTGCAACAATACCTGTACGGATGCCTTTACGCGCTGCATAAACTGCTGCACTTGCACCAGCAGGACCACCGCCAACAACAAGCACATCGAATGGCTCTTTATTGTTGAATTCAGAAGCATCTGGCCCACTGCCTAGCTTGCCTAAAATTTCTTCTAATGTCATACGACCACTACCGAATGACTCACCGTTTAAATAAACAGTTGGTACTGCCATAATATCTTTGCTTTCGACTTCTTCCTTGAATGCTGCACCATCAATCATTGTATGTGAAATATTTGGGTTTAATACGCTCATAATGTTAAGCGCTTGTACAACATCTGGGCAGTTATGACAGCTTAAGCTAATGTATGATTCAAAGCGATACTCGCCTTGAATTGCTTTTACTTGATCAATTACAGCCTGTTCCACTTTTGGCGCACGACCACTGACTTGTAATAATGCTAAAACAAGTGACGTGAATTCATGACCAAGTGGTACACCTGCAAAAACAATGCCCGTATCTTCATTTACACGATTTACGCTGAAGCTAGGAGTACGTGGAAGTGTAGCCTGCTCAACTGTAATATGTGATGACATCGATTTTAGCTCGTCTACTAATGCTAGCATGTCGCGTGAAACGTCATCTGAGCCAGCGCTAATTTTTAGAACAATATCGCCTTCCATTAACTCTAAATACTGGGCTAATTGTGCTTTAATATCTGCATCTAATAACATGAGAGAAAACTCCTTATTTTAATAAATTTTCAGGGGTATAAACATGAACGGCTGCCTGGAAAGTGGTATGTTAGCCTACTTTCCAGACAGCCTCTGTTTTTTCTTAGATTTTACCTACTAATTCAAGGCTTGGTTTTAATGTAGCAGCGCCTTCCTGCCATTTAGCTGGACATACTTCACCTGGATTGTTACGTACGTATTGAGCTGCCTTAATTTTGTTTACTAATGTGCTTGCATCACGGCCGATACCGTCAGCGTTAATTTCTACTGCTTGTACAACGCCGTCTGGATCGATAATAAATGTACCACGGTTTGCAAGACCTGATTCTTCGTCTAAAACGTCAAAGTTTGTAGAGATTTGGTGAGAAGGATCACCAATCATAATGTATTCGATTTTGCCGATTGCTTCTGAAGAATCGTGCCATGCTTTATGTGTAAAGTGTGTGTCAGTTGATACAGAGTATACTTCAACACCTAGATCTTTTAATGCTGCATATTGGTTTTGTAAATCTTCTAATTCAGTTGGACATACGAATGTGAAGTCCGCTGGGTAGAAGCACACAACGCTCCATTGACCTTTGAAGTTTTCTGAAGATACTTCGATGAATTCACCTTTTTGGAAAGCCTGTGCTGAGAAAGCTTCTACTTGTTTACCGATTAATGCCATGATAAATTTCCTCCTTGTTTATGAAAAACTACAATCACTATTCTACACGAATCGCCAGCAATTGAGAAACGAAATGCATTATAAGCACGTTAAAAGACCTAAAGTCTGTATGTAAAAAGCTTAATAATGACAACGAATATCAAGCATAGTGCATTAGCAAATTCGCTTTATTAATAGTTATTGCTTTTTTATAATAATTATTGCCTACGACTCAAATTATGGTGTACAACCAACTATTCTGTCAAGGTTATGATAGCCAAAAACGAGCACTTTATACAGAAAGTTTGGAAATTGTTCATAAATGGTGAGAGTTGTTTTATATTTTGATGAAATTAATTGATGGGGTGCTAGAAACTCCTAATGAAGTAAGTTTCATTTGCCTCAAAAAATTTTTATAAAAATCTTTGAAACTATTTTCGAAAATCTCCGTCTGTACGTTGCTTAAATGGCAGAGGAGGTAAATTAATTGAGAAGAATTTATTTTAATGGGCTGTTACTTGTCAGCTTTATCATATTAATAATAGGTATTAATGCAAAATGGAGTTCAACCGATGTAGATGGTAGCAAAGCGTTTGCGCAAACTATTCAAAGGGAAGCACTTATGACAGAAAGGGAGTTTGGGCAAGTGCTAACACTGCAAGAGCGTCAACCGATGTATATGAAAGGAGCAACCTTCACTAAAATTGGTGAATTGGAAGCAAACCAGCCAATTGCTATCGTAGGAGAAGATGAAGTGTATTATGAGCTTCGATTTGGAAAAATGGCTGTCTTTGTTCCGAAAGAGCATGCTTCTGTTGAAAGGAAAAGTTTAAATGCATTAGTACATACAGAGCGCCAAGTGGCAATTAAAACGCTACAAAAAACAGCTGTTTATGAGGATGCAGATTTACAAAGTGCTTCTATAATGTATTTGGAAGAAGGTTATCGCTATCCAGTAGTACACGAAGAAAAAGATTGGTATATCGTAAAAATAGGAGAGCGACCAGGCTATATATATAAACAGTCAGTTGCTTTGGATGAAGGGTTACCGGTACTTTTATATCATCATATTTTGCCTCAAGACTGGATAAAAACGACAGCTAGTACGATATCATTAGAAGCTTTTGAGCAGCAGATGGCCTATTTAGCTGAAAATGGATTTAAAACATTAACAACACATGAGCTCTATGATTATTTGGAAGGACGTCTCATTGTACCAGAAAAAGCTGTATTAATTACATTTGATGATGGCCTATTATCTACGAGAGAATATGCTTATCCTATTTTGAAGCAATATGGATTTACCGCGCTACAGCATATTATTTCCTCTCGTACAAATAGGGAGCAAGGGGCACAAATATTCAACACTGAAGGACCGCTACAATTTTTTTCAGCATCAGATTTAGAGGAGCTAGCAGATGTTTTTCACTTTGAGGCTCATACGTATGATTTACATTCGCTTAATAAAGGCTCGGGTATTGCATTAGAGCATTCAAAAGAACAAATTATTATGGATTTACAACGAAATATGGAGGAGGTTCCAACAGCTATTTCGTTAGCTTATCCATATGGACAATATAATGAGGAATTTATCGCTGCGACGAAAGAGGCGGGGCTACTAATCGGTTTTACAACGAGGGAAGGATATGCAAATATGAATACGTCCAACTACGAGGTATGTCGATTTGGAATGACAGAAAAAAGGTCTTTTGAGCAATTTACTACTTATGTTGATGGCGAAATGACATGGTAATAGAAGAAGGTGAGATTTCATAAATGAACCAAATTAATCAAATAATCGATGAACACTCACGCTATTTAGTACGCATCGCTTATTTATACGTGAAAAATTGGCAGACAGCTGAGGATATTGTGCAAGAAGTATTTGTTACGTATTTTCAAAAGAGCGACCAATTTCGCAATGAAGCATCATTAAAGACATATTTAACTAAAATGACAGCCAATCGTGCAAAAGATTATTTGCGCTCATGGAAGCATAAAAAAGATGTGTTGTTTGATACGATTTTTACTTCGACAAAAGGAACAGAGGAAGTATTGTTAGAGCAGGAGCAATTAGCAGAACTGGAGAAAAATCTTTTCCAGCTTCCTTTAAAGTATCGCGAGCCTTTAATATTATTTTATTATGATGAGCAGTCTATAGCGGAAATAGCAGATTATCTACAGCTAAATGAAAATACTGTGAAAACACGTTTGCGGCGAGCTAAGCAACAATTGAAAGAGTTTTTTGAGGAAGAGGAGGTAGTAAACAATTGAGCGATTTTAAACGCAAACTCGATCAAATGATGGGCGACACATCAGAACAGGAAAGACGCATAAAACAACGTGTACATGAAAGTTTACGAATATCAAAGAAAAGGTTCTCATGGCAGGTGCCAGTCGTAACAGCAGCGATTGCTGTAGTAGCGCTTTTCCTATTCATCACATTCAACCCGCTAGAGCAGCTTTCATCAAATGAAGGACCAGAAATTCCATATGATCCACTAGATGATCTAGCGCAAATTTCGGCACTGCAAAAAAAGAAGCAACTATCAGAGATTGATTATGAACAATTTGCAACGCTTCCGCAATTTGATCAAGTCGATGGCCTGAATTATGTGGACAGTGAAGCATTTTCTCTAAAGGGGAGCTCAAGCACTTTCCATACAGTGATAGAACGCAAAACCAACTTATATGATGGAACGGTTTACAAGGCTGGAGATATAGTTCGGACAATGACAAATACGACAAGTCACCTACCAACTTACGCAGATGCATACTATGAAATCATTGCTGTACCAGGTGATCGAGTTCTATTAAAAAATGGGCAGTTGGAGGTAAATGGTAAGCCGCTAAAATCTAAGATTATAGAGCGTTATAAAGAACAAGGAGTTACGATTGTTGGGGGTTATGACCAGCTATTAAATGCGCGTGAATATTTTTTATTAAATCATTTTCCAGCTAGTGAAACAGTACAGGCCGGAACAATAACGCCTGTTCATAAAATTTATGGTGAGGTTGTGGGGTTGGCAACAGAGGAAAATACTGAATCAATTTATTTAACAAAAGGACAAATGGACACATATAATCCAGAGCAATATTTTGATTTGTTTTTGTATAACAGCCTTTTTGGTGAGGGAGATTTAGCACAATCACTCATTGATTCCTCAACATCATTTTCACAAACCAATCGTCTTGGCGAATTATTTTTAGAGGCAGCCTATCGAAAGGTTTCTCCTATTTCCGACAATGAGGTTGAAATTCGCTATCAATACGGACGAGCAGGAGTTAGCGAGTATGTGTTTTATATGACGCAGCAGCCTAATACAGGCTCATGGATAGTAAGTGAATGAGAAAACGCATGAAATCTCTCCTGATTTCATGCGTTTTTTTAGTTAAGTTCGAATTGTTACTTTAGACCTATTTAAGCAAGCACTCAGCTTTTTAACTGATTATTCGCTCGGTAACGATATGGCGTTGTGCCTTGCTGCTGCTTGAACACTTTAATAAAATAGTTAACATCCTCAAAGCCATTTAAATGTGCGACTTCGGTAATGGCTAAATCGGTTTCTAGTAATACTTTGCATGCTGCTTGGATGCGCACATTTTGAACGTAGCGTTTGAAAGGAATACCCTGTTTTTTAGAAAATAACGTGCTTAAATAGTTCGGACTAATACCAAGCTGATGGGCAACGGAGTGTAAGTTCAAATTACTATCGCTAAAGTCACGTTGAATTAATTCCACCGCAAGCTCGCTATAGTCCGCCTTTAGTTGCTCCTTCGACTTTTCAACAGCATCCATTAGAGCTTGGGTAAACAACATCATTTCTTGCAAAATCGAATATAAAATTGGTCCCTTCAATATAAGATGAAATAGCTTTCGATAGTCTGCCTCAATGCTTGCTTGTTGCTGCAAATGATATTTCATCATATAGCGGCGCAGTTGCGCGAGCACACTTGTTAAATGTATGCGCACATCATCATGATGGTAAAATGTATCCGCCTTCGCTAATTGATAAAGGAAAGCTTTAATTGCCGCTGTATTTCTCTCCTCTAAGCTATTAATCCAGAGCTGCTGTTCCTCGGGTGTTAATAAGGGGTCAAGCCTTACAATTGAAAACTGTTCAGAGCTAAGAAAAATATGCTCATAGCCTTTATAAAAGCGTTGTATTAACACCTTTTTCGATTCTTCATACATTTCACGTATTGTTGCATTGTCGCCATCGTATAAGGCAATATTCATATATTCTGTGCTGACAATATGCCATTCTTGAATAAGTAAACGTAGTTGCTTTAATAATTCGCTACGTTCGCTATTTTCTACTACACAAATTATGCGATTTTGTAATGGTAATGCAGTCATTTGCTGAAAGAGATGTAGTTCTATAAACCATTCATAAAGCCGCAAATTTGATTCGAAATTGGATGGCTCAATAATAAAAAATTGCTTTCGGCTGACATCAACAATCGTCGGCTTTTTTAAATATAAATCAACGTATAATTGTACATCTGTTGTTTCTTGCTGCGCTAAAGTTGAAGCAGCTCGATCAATATTTAAAGCGAGTAAAGTCGTTTTTAGCTGCTCCAACGGAATTGGTTTGACAAATAACTGTGCAGCTTGTAATTGTATAGCCTTTGCAGCATGTTGAAAAATTGGCTGTGCTGTTAATGCAATAATATGAGGCTGGTAGCGCAATAACAGCTTTTCAATAGAGGGCGTTAACATTTCAATTTCAACGATAACGACATGCGGGTGCAACATTTCCAAAGAATTTTGCAATTCCGCTGTATCTTGTACATGCTCCACTTCAACATGGCTCGGAAAGTAATTTTTTATATACCAGCTAATACCTCTTGCCTCTTCAACATCTCGATCTATTAATAAAATTCGCATTTTATCACCTGTAATAAATTATATTTGTTAAATTATTTCTGTTTTTAATTGTAATTATGGATTAATTTCTTTAAATATTACTATATTGTGCGAGCTAAATCCATTTATTCAGAATTGAAAGAAATTTAAAGTAAGAGTAAGGGGAGGGAATAAAATGACGAGTCATCAACAAACAGAAAATCCACAGCCATTGATAGGGTTTCGTCCTTCACAAGCTTTGAAAATGATTATCTGTAGTTTGATTGGGATAGCTAGTTTCTTTGTTACATTTGAGTGGCAAGGGAAATCATCCATTTTAATTGATCACATTGTAACATTTCTTTCGACAAATTTGCCGCAAGCAGTCAATGTTTATATCGTGTTAATTTTAATTTTAGGCTCATTTTATCCTTTTGTTACAGGGAAATGGAAGAAGTCAAAGGTTGATATCATCTTATCCATTTTTAAGATTGGCGGATTAGTTGCTGGAATTATGCTAATATTTGGATTTGGTCCAGCATGGTTGTTTAACCCAGATATTGGCCCATTCTTAATGGAAAAGCTTATTAAGCCAGTAGGGGTACTTATTCCAATCGGTGCTATTTTTCTAGCGCTACTCGTAAGTTATGGCTTACTCGAGTTTATAGGTGTTTTTATGCAACCTGTTATGAAGCCATTGTTCAGAACACCTGGACGTTCAGCAGTTGATGCAGTGGCATCATTTGTAGGAAGCTATTCTGTAGGATTATTATTAACAAATCGCGTATTTAAAGAAGGTAAGTATACGATAAGAGAAGCTTCTATTATTGCAACTGGCTTTTCAACTGTATCTGCTACTTTTATGGTTGTTGTAGCGAAAACACTTGATTTAATGGAACATTGGAACGCATTTTTCTGGGTGACATTAGTAATAACATTTGTTGTAACCGCTATCACAGCAAGAATTTATCCGTTACGTTCGATGAGTAATGACTGCTATGAGGGCTCGACACCACAGCCAGAAGTCATCGTGCGAAAGGATCGCCTGAAAACAGCATGGCATGAAGCAATGGTAGCAGTTGATTCTAATCCACCATTATTGAAAAATTTATATCTTCATTTGAAAGATGGTCTCATAATGACGATGGGAGTTATCCCTTCCATTTTATCAATAGGTTTACTAGGGGTGGTACTCGCAACATATACACCAATTTTTGATATAGTTGCATACATCTTTGTACCATTTACTTATATTTTACAGTTACCAGATCCAATGTTAACAGCAAAGGCTTTATCGCTATCTATTGCGGAAATGTTTTTACCAGCATTAGTAGTTACACAAGCTGCAATGGTAACGAAATTTATTGTGGCAGTTATATCAATATCAGCGATTTTATTTTTCTCAGCTGTAATTCCAGTTATTTTATCAACGGATATCCCGTTATCTATTCGTCAAATGATCATTATTTGGTTTGAACGCGTAGTTTTAACGTTAATTTTAGTAACACCAATTGCATTTTTATTATTTTAATATTAAAGGAGAGAATGACAGATGACTTTTAAAACAAATATTCGAGCACCACGAGGTAATGAATTAACATGTAAAGGTTGGACACAGGAAGCAGCAATGCGTATGCTGATGAACAACTTAGATCCTGAAGTAGCAGAAAATCCAGATGAATTAGTTGTTTATGGTGGTATCGGTAAAGCTGCACGTAACTGGGAAAGCTATGAGCAAATTATCGAATCATTAAAGAAACTAGAAAATGATGAGACGTTAATCGTGCAATCAGGGAAACCTGTTGCTGTATTCCGTACACATGAAAATTCACCACGTGTATTAATTGCTAACTCAAACTTAGTACCACAATGGGCAAATTGGGATAAGTTTTATGAGCTTGAAGAGCGCGATTTAATGATGTATGGACAAATGACAGCGGGTAGCTGGATTTACATCGGTGCGCAAGGTATTTTACAAGGAACATACTTAAGCTTTGTAGAAGCAGGTAAAAAAGTATTCGGCTCAGCAGATTTACGTGGTAAATTCATTTTAACTGGCGGTATGGGCGGTATGAGTGGTGCTCAGCCACTTGCAGGTAAAATGGCTGGCGCAGTTATTTTAGTAGTAGAAGTGGATCGTGCGAAAATCGAACGTAAAATTAAAGAAGCATATTGTGATTATTTAGTAGAAACAGTAGATGAGGCAATTGATTTAGTTAATAAGCTACGTGAGAAAAATGAGCCTGCATCAATTGGGCTTGTAGGAAACTGTGCGGATGTTAACCGTGAATTATTAAATCGTGGCATTATTCCAGATTTCGTGACAGACCAAACATCAGCGCATGACCCAATTAACGGATATGTACCAAATGGCATGACATTAGAGGAAGCATTTGCACTACGCAAGGCTGATCCGAAAACATATGAGCAAAAGGCAAAGGAAACAATGGCGGAGCATGTACGTACAATGTTAGAATTCCAACAGGCGGGTGCAGAAGTATTCGACTACGGTAATAATATTCGTGCATATGCTCAAGAGATGGGTGTTGAAAATGCATTTGACTTCCCAGGCTTCGTACCAGCGTATATTCGCCCATTATTCTGTGAGGGTAAAGGTCCGTTCCGTTGGGCTGCATTATCAGGTGACCCAGAGGATATCTACAAAACAGATGCATTAGCGAAGGAAATGTTCGCAGATGATGAAGGTTTAGTAAATTGGGTTGATATGGCTCAGAAAATGGTAAAATGGCAAGGGCTACCTGCACGTATTTGCTGGTTAGGCTATGGCGACCGTCACCGCTTCGCATTACGTGTTAACGAAATGGTAGCTAGCGGAGAGTTAAAGGCACCAATCGTATTCGGTCGTGACCATTTAGACTCAGGCTCTGTTGCTTCACCAAACCGTGAGACAGAAGGTATGCGTGATGGCACAGATGCAGTATCAGACTGGCCATTATTAAACGCGCTTGTCAATACAGCGAGCGGTGCAAGCTGGGTAAGCTTACACCACGGTGGTGGTGTAGGAATGGGCTTCTCACAGCACGCAGGTCAAGTGCTTGTAGCAGATGGAAGCGAATTAGCTGCAGAAAAAATTAAACGAGTATTAGTAGCAGACCCAGGTATGGGGGTTGTGCGCCATGCCGATGCAGGATACGATATTGCAATTCGCACAGCAAAAGAAAAAGGCGTACAAATGCCGATGTTAAAGGACTGAGAAAATGGCGTTATTAATTATCAATGCAAATGAAGTCGTGACATTAGCGAGTGAGAAAAAAGGACCTCGTATTAAAGAGGAAATGACAGAAATTAATGTGCTACAAGATGTAGCTGTATTAGTTGCTGAGGGGAAAATCGTACAGATTGCTCCCCTTGAGCAACTACAGCGCGATTATGCGGATTTAGTAGCGAGTGCAGAGGTTGTTGACGCAAAAGGTCAAATCGTTTTACCAGGCTTTGTCGATGCTCATACACATTTAGTACATGGTGGTACGCGTGAAAACGAATTTAATATGCGTTTGAACGGTGCAACTTACATGGAAATCATGAATGCTGGTGGCGGGATCCACTTCACTACAACAAAAACGCGTGAAGCAAGCTTTGATGAGTTGTATGATAAAACATATGCACATTTAAATACGTTTTTAAAGCATGGCATTACAACTGTCGAAGCTAAATCTGGCTATGGTCTTGATTGGGAAACAGAGTATAAGCAATTAACAGTTGCGAAAAAATTACAAGAAAACCACCCAATTGATGTAGTATCTACTTTTATGGGTGCACATGCTGTACCGAAGGAATACAAAGAGAACAGCGATAAGTTTGTTGATATCGTTATTGAGGAAATGCTGCCGAAAGTGGCAGAGCAAGGTCTAGCTGAATTTAATGATGTCTTTTGTGAGCATGGTGTCTTTACACCAGAGCAATCGCGCCGCATTTTATTAGCTGGGAAAGAGTTAGGCTTAACGCCAAAAATCCATGCGGATGAAATTGAGCCATATGAAGGGGCAGAGCTTGCTGCTGAAGTTGGTGCAATTTCGGCAGAGCATTTACTTGTTGCTTCTGACGAGGGCATTCGTCGCATGGCGGAGGCAGGGACGATTGCTGTGCTTTTACCAGGAACAGCCTTCTTCCTACGTGCACCATTTGCGCGTGGTCGCCTAATGGTTGATTCAGGTGTTCCTGTTGCAATTTCAACAGACTTTAACCCAGGCTCATCACCAACAATTAGTTTGCCATTTATTCAAAACTTGGCGTGCCTAAATATGGGGATGACAATGGAGGAAGTAATTACAGCGACAACGATTAATGCAGCCTATGCAATTAATCGCGGCGATGAAGTAGGTTCATTAGAGACAGGTAAAAAAGCAGATATCGTGATTTTAAATGTACCAAACTATAAGCAAATGCAATACTTCTATGGTATGAACCATACACAGACAGTAATTAAAGGCGGTAAAGTTGTTGTGAAGGATGGCGTTCTTGTATGAGTGAGGTCATTGTACAACCAAGCTTTGTATGGCAACGCCAAGACGGGCAGGATATAAAAGTGAAGGATTGGATTTGCCCAGCAGCTGAAATGGCAGACGAGCCGCAAGTCGTTGTGCTAGGTGTACCATTATCACGCTCATCAATTAGTGCGTCAGCGGCATCGGAATTTCCGAGCGCCTTCCGTAAAAGCTGGGAGCTATTCACGACATATTATATCGATGAGCAAGTCGATATTCGCGGTTTGCAAGTAGCAGATATTGGCGATGTGAAAATGCATACGACAGATATTTTGCAGTGTCATCGCAATATCGAGCAAGCGATGCAAGATATAATGCAGCGCTATCCTCAAAGTTTTTATGTGTCAATTGGTGGTGACCATTCCATTACAGCTCCGCTTGTGCGTGCTTTAAGAGAAGGAAAGCGTGTCGGCATTTTACAGTTTGACACACATTTGGATTTGCGTGATTTATCGAATGGACCATCAAACGGCACACCGATTCGCCAGCTACTAGAGGCGGGGGTTGTGCATGGTGAAGATGTGTATAATATTGGCTTACATGGCTTCTATAATGCGCCTTCCTTAATTGAGGCCGCCGAGCATTATGGTGTCAATATGATTACACTGAAGCAAATGCGTCGTAAAGGTGCACAGCAACAAATCGCTGAGGTGATGTCTGCACTACAAGAAAAAGTCGATTTCGTTTATGTAACAGTTGATATTGATGTGCTAGATATTGCCTACGCGCCAGGTGTACCAGCTTCTACACCAGGTGGTATGCGTACTGATGAGCTATTCGATTTACTTTTTGAAGTAGGCAAGTACGATGCGGTGCGTGCGATTGACTTCGTTTGCATCGACCCGCACCGTGATACGAGCGAGCTACAAACAGTAAAAGCTGTGACCTATGCGTTTTTAACGACATTGAGTTCGCGTTATATTCATTTGAAATGAGGGACATTATTGTCTCTCATTTTTTTAGTGATGTGAAATAGATGAAGCGCCAATAAAAAATAAATAATGCCTCTTTTCGAGGAGAAAGGTCGTTTGTACTCAGCTCTTATTCTTTCTATAGTGTAAAAGTTGCAAGGCTACATAAACGATCATTAAAAATGCTGGTATTTTGAAAAGCCAGTGACTTTCTACAAATATTAATTGTGGGAAGAGAATAATGATAATAGCGAAAACTAGCAATCCAATTGTTCTGCTCAAGGATATTTGCTCGTCATTCTTTTTTTCGCCACCATATTTTATAGTTGCTATATTTTGCACTAGCATGGCGCTAGTAGCTACAAATATCTCTCATATAAAATAAATTGTGAAAAAAGCAGGGATTAGCAGCCCTAGCACTCTTTTAATAGTCATGTTAGTTTTTAATCCTCGGTTTCTTAATTAATAAAAATTGCCCCAAATTATTAGCGCCACACTAATAGAAAGCCTCAACAATCCGCTTATAGGAGCTAAAAATACAACTATACTTAAAATAATTAAGATTAGGGACATACTCCTTTTATTTATAATAATTAATAAATATGTAATTTTCAATTGCACTACATTTTGACCATTTTTAGTCATATATGAAAGATACATGTTTTATAAATCGGAATGTATATTGGTTTCCACTCAAGCTTCTTCTACAATTGAAGTGAGTGGAGGATGGAACAATGAACAGACAAGAAATGCATGATTTTTTCAATTTATATAAAACAGAATGTAACAAAACAGATGAATGGTTAGCGGAACGCCTTAAAGAGGAGCCGTACCAGCTAACGACAGAGGAATTAACATTTGGTGCGCGGGTAGCATGGCGCAATAGTAATAAATGCATTGGACGTCTATTTTGGCAGTCGTTGCATGTTTTTGATGAGCGCGAATTATTAGAGGAGCAAGCGATTTTTGAGGCATTACTACGCCATATTGATTTTGCAACGAATGAAGGGAAAATTCGTCCTACGCAAACGATCTTTGCTCCAGGACGAGTGCGCATTTGGAATCATCAATTGATTCGTTATGCAGGCTATGAAACGGATAATGGTATTATTGGCGATTCAGACTCATTACAATTTACGAAAATGTGTCTAGAGCTTGGTTGGCAGGGAGAAGGGACAGAATTTGATGTACTCCCCCTTGTTATTCAAGTAGACGAACGAGAGCCGAAATTGTTTGAGATTCCAAAAAAGCATGTGCTAGAAGTGGATATTACACACCCACAGTATGATCGTTTTATGGAACTACAATTAAAATGGTATGCTGTGCCGATTATTTCAAGCATGCGCTTTAGCTGTGGAGGGGTTGAGTTTGCGGCTGCGCCGTTCAATGGCTGGTATATGGGCACTGAAATTGGCGCGCGCAATTTTGCAGATGTGGAGCGCTACAATATGCTGCCTGCTGTGGCAGATATTCTTAATATTGCACGTGAATCAAATAGCTCTTTATGGAAGGATCGCGTGCTTGTAGAGCTAAATATTGCGGTATTGCATTCCTTCAAAAAAGCTGGAGTTAGCATCGTCGATCATCATACGGCTGCACAGCAATTTAAGCTATTCCAACAGCAGGAGGAAGCAGCAAATCGTAAAGTAACAGGCAATTGGACATGGTTAATTCCGCCGTTGTCTCCAGCAGCCACACATATTTACCATCAGCCAATCTCGAATGATATAAAGAAACCGAACTATTTTTATCAAAGACAGCCTTTTTAAAATTTGCAGGAAGTAATTATCATCTCAGTCTAGAGACCTAGTGATAATTCCAACGCAAGGAGGTTTTTGGAAAAATGCTACTTCTATATACTAAAGGTAACAGATAAAGTATGTAGAAGGAGGATATAGAAATGAAAAGAGTAATATTACTTGGTGCAATGATGGGTGTTTCAGTATTAATGTTAACAGGGTGTTTTTCCATTATACCTAGCAAGACAAAAGAGGAGTCCATTGTAGTTGAAAAGGATAAGGCAAAAAATTTAAATGTGGACATTGACCTTGGTGTAGGAGAAATAACGATAGAAAAAGGGGCACAAGAATGGGTAGAAGGTACTGCACAGTACAATAAAAAGAAATTGGCTCCACACGTAAGTTATAAACTGCAAGGAAAAACGGGAGAAGTGACGATTGAGCAAAAAAGCGCAAAAAACCTTGGATTATCAGGAGTAAAAAATAATTGGGAAATAATGTTGAATGAAGATGTACCGATGAATTTAGCTATAGAGATGGGGGCATCTGATGCCGACCTTGATTTACAAGGGCTACAGCTCGAGAAACTAGATATTAATACAGGTGTTGGTGATTTAACTGTCAATTTAGGTGGTGATTGGTCGAATAGCTTTGATGCGACAATCGAATCTGGCGTTGGGCAAACAACTGTTATTTTACCATCAAAGGTAGGCGTAAAAATTACTGTAGAAAAAGGTATTGGTACTCTTGATGTTGATGGCTTTACTGCCAAAGGAAAAGGTGTATATATCAATGAAGCTTATGGTAAAGAAGATGTTACGATTAATGTAGATGTTGAAATGGGCCTAGGAGAAGTAACGTTTAAATTAGATAATTAGTAGAGAGCAAAAAGCGCAAGAAATTAATGTTTCTTGCGCTTTTTTTAGCATTTTCTTCTCATTTTTTAAAGTCCTATCTAAAAAGGTTGTTGTTTTTAGGCTTTTAATTTCTTTATTGATTAGACTGAAGATCAAAAGGGAGAAAAAACATGAAAATACGAATGTTGTTGAATACATAATAGATATTAGTGTTCAAAACACTATAACGAAAATACCAAATTAGTTTTATTTACAGATGGCTATTTCTAAATGCTAAAATAATAGTGAAGGAGCCTATAAATATGAATAAAAAAGATGATGTAAAACCATAGTATATAGATATGTGTGGAAATATGGTACATGAGTGTTGCTAATATAAGCCATAAAATCAGAAAAACCTTTCATTAAATTTTGAAAGGTTTTTCTTCTAATTGTATATTATATAAGCTGCTGTGCAAACATAAGACCGACAGGGATAGTTAACCAAAGGAGTAAGCAACTTGTTAAAATTTTAGAATAAGAGGTGTTTTCTAACTTCTTTTTGGAAACGAATCTCCACATCAATAATGCCCCAATAGCCCATATTGGTAAGATTAAAAAGAATTCTGGGGTTAATTTTGAAGCGTCACCTAAAGCCCCTTCTGCAAAAAAATAAGAAATCAATATTGCAATAAGACCACTGACTATAATATTGCTCATAACTAAGATTGGTTTCAATTTAAACATTTAAATATCCTCCTCCCTTTGATTAATAAATATCATGTTCATCATATGTCAAATTATTTACAATGGATAGGTGTATAAAGATATATTATTAGTGATTTCCACCTTATCATTGGGGATAGTCTAACATAACATCAAATTATTTCAAAATATGTTTACTGAAAAACTGAAATTATTATTCCCCTCTACGATTCTTTATTGAACATGGAGGTAAAACTGCTTTCAAAAAAGAAAGGGGAAATGTAATAATGTAAGAAAATGCTATTATTCTAAACGGCAAGTATGTTAATGACGAGGTAGAGCAAGAAGTGTATGTGCAAAACATTTATACGAAATCGGATTTCCATTTGCTAATAGAGGAACTTCAAAAACATGTTCCATTAATAAAAAGCAGAAGCAGGATATGTATAAACCTGATATTTACATGAAATCGCGAGAAACCAATGTTTCTCGCGATTTTGACCAGTTTTATTTATTTAAAATAAGATCAATCAAATCCTCACGGTCAACTAAATAGACATCATTAATATTAGCTAGTTTGATTGCTTGTTTTGTAAAATGGCTATTTGTCACAACCCATGCCTCAGTTGCATTATACATTTTTACTGCACCAATAATTTCTTGTACAGCTTTTACTCCAACTGTGCCACTATAGCGCTTTGCCTGTACAGCAATAATTTCTTTGCGGTCCTTTAAAATAAGGTCCGCTCCGTAATCACCAGATGTGGCAGTATAGGATACTTTATAGCCTCGGCGTTTGAATAATTCACCTAGAAAGCGTTCAAACTCCTCACCAGTCATGCTATCGACTTCTTTAATTCCAGCTTTACGCAAACGGGCTATACGCCTCGTTTTGAACCAAATCGTAATTACTATAATAACGACTAAGTAAATGACGATGGCACCAACGATACCTTGCCATGTTCTAGTAAAATACCAGCCTGTAGCCCCAGCAACTAATAACAACATTTGCAGAAATGAAGTTGATAAACTTTTTTTACGTTTTTTCTTTCTTTTTTTCAAAATTTGTACTCCTTATTACAATGATAGCTTTCATTATAACACAAAAAGGTACAAATGTTCGCATTAGATTTTGCGATTTTGTGAGCTAATCATACTTGTTATTAAAAGTAGAATAGTAACAACTATGAAAATAACATTAGGAATATGCCAGCCATTCATAGCATCGTGAATATAGCCAAGAGCAATTGGTCCAATTGCTGCAAGCAAGTAGCCAATAGACTGAGCGAAGCCTGAGAGCTCAGCAGCCTCATAAGCCGTATTAGTCCGCAAAGTGAAAAGCATCATGCATAAACTGAAAGAAGCTCCCCCTGCAAAGCCAAGGAAAATCATCCAAATAACGACTGAACTCGTCCATTCCATCATTAACCCTGTAAAGCCTATTAAATAGCAAATAACAAAAAACAATGTAATCGGGCGTTGGGAAGAAAGCTTACCAGCAATAATTGGCACAATAAAGGTCATAGGAATTTGTGAAAGTTGCATGATAGTTACCATCCAACCCGCATTTTCTGGTTGCATCCCTTGCGAAACTAATATTTCTGGTAGCCATGTAGCCAAAGAATAAAAGAAAAAAGATTGCAATCCCATTGTTAAAGCGACAGTCCATGCCAGCCATGATCGAGAAAGCTTTGTGCGTGGTTGCTTGATGCCTGGAGCCATCGTTTCTGCTTTATTGTTGCGTAATAATGGGAACCAAGCAATCAATGTTGTAATACAAAGAATTACAGAGAAGCCTAAAGCCCCTTGCCAGCCAAATGATGACATAGCAATAGGGTGACTAATCCCAACTGCTAGCCCTGCTGAGGCATTCATTGATACGGTATAAATGCCCATTAAAAGCCCAATATGTAGTGGGAATTTCAATTTGAAATAACTAGGGATAAGTACATTGGCAAAGGCAATCGCAACCCCGATTAATACAGTTCCAGTAATGAGCAAAAGTGTCATACCTAAGGAGCGTAAAACGATCCCAGCTAATAATAAAAGAACGGAATAAAATAAAGTACGCTCCATCCCAAACTTACGTGCAATAGGTGCTGCGAATGGTGAAATGACCGCGAAGGCCAATAAAGGAATCGTCGTTAAAAATCCAGCGAGTGCATTAGAAATGCCTAGATCCTCACGAATAAATGGAATAACTGGCCCTACAACTGTTAATGGTGTACGTAAAATAGTCGCAATAAGGAAAATGGCTACGACGAAGAGCAGGGTTTGCTTTGTGATTTTTTTACTTGTTTGATGTGATGAATCCGTATCCATAACAATCCTCCTTAGTACATAATTATTTAATTATATAGCAAGCATACAATATTTTCTAAAAGGATGCCTACTGTAGCTAGGAAAAAGTGATGGAAATATGCTAAAATGCAAGCAATCATTAATTATGAGGGAAGTGAAGAATATGGCGGTATCAGCAGGTTTTTACAAAAAAATAAAAGCATGGGTGACAGATGGTGATGCACAATTAGCTTTTCGCCCATTTCAAGTGGATGGCAATCCGTATAAATCAAAAATGCTAGTAGTAGGTGCATTTGCTACACCTAAAATCGAAAGCGATACAACTGACGAAAGAGTATATATAGAAGCATTAGTGAATGCTCAATTATTTGAAGAGATGTACGGCTTTGAGATGCGACAAAAATCGCGGGAATATTTGG
This sequence comes from Bacillus ndiopicus, assembly GCF_000612805.1. Classification (GTDB taxonomy): domain Bacteria; phylum Bacillota; class Bacilli; order Bacillales_A; family Planococcaceae; genus Metasolibacillus; species Metasolibacillus ndiopicus. Next base: position 121,571 of record NZ_HG964403.1, read on the forward strand.
GGACGTTACATTTTATCGAATGGATAAAGGAAGAGCTAAATACTTGTGCAACTATAACGTATATGAATGTACTACAGGCAAGGGATGCTAAGGAGTTCAAGCTAACGCATAAAGAAAATCTCGCACTATATAGTAGGGGTCAGGAAGTTTTCGGAGAAATAGTCGAAGAGTTTCAACCAGAATTTATTGTTTTACATGGTACGGAGGCTGTGCAGCAGTTCAGAACACACTTTGCTGAGCAACTAGCAGATTATTATAGTCAAGTGAACAAAGTGCAACAATTAGAGGAGTATGGTGTTTTTGGAGAGTTACATTGTAAAAATGGTCATATAGTTAAAGTTTTAGCATGTCGCAGTATGAGCTACTATGGTAAAGAGGGCAAAGCATTCCAGCAATTTAAAGAAAAATTGAAAAGCCTGTATAAGTAGTATCACTAAGCTACATAATCAGAAAAGTCTAAAAAAAATTATTATTATAGAACTATTGCATAAAAACGTTTAGATGCTTATAATTGGAACGTTCTTAACTTAAATTTATATTTTACTCATATAATAACGAGAATATGGCTCGTAAGTTTCTACCGACATCCCGTAAAGAAGTCGACTATGAGAAGACATAACAGCAAGCATGTGTGCTACATGTTTTGTTATACGTTCTTTCAGTCTATAAAACTCGAAGGGCTCTTCTCAGTATTGAGATAGCCTTCCGAGTTTTTTTATTATTCTAAAGGAGGAGCTTTACATGAAGCTTTTAAAAGATAAAATTCAGCAAGAAGGAAAAGTATTATCGGACGTTGTATTAAAGGTGGATTCTTTTTTAAATCACCAAATCGATCCAATGTTAATGCAGGCAGTAGGGGAAGAATTCGCAAATCGCTATAGTGATGAAATCATTACAAAGGTATTAACAATTGAATCTTCTGGTATTGCTCCTGCAACATTTTTAGGCTTAGTGCTTGGAGCACCTGTTGTTTTTGCTCGTAAACGTAAATCTTTAACATTGACAGATAATTTATATTCATCAAAAGTATATTCTTTCACGAAAAATGAAGTAAATGAAATTTCAGTTTCCAAAAATTTCTTATCAGCAGATGATCGTGTAATTATTATTGATGATTTTCTTGCTAATGGCGAAGCATTAAAAGGCTTAATAGAAATTGTGCAACAAGCAGGAGCGCATGTTGTTGGCGCAGGCATTGTTATTGAAAAAGGTTTCCAGCAGGGTGGGCAACAATTACGAGAACAAGGCTTACGTATTGAGTCATTAGCAAATATTAAATCGTTAGCAAACGGTAAGGTCGAATTTTTCGATTAGGACTGTAGGAGGTCACACTTTTTATGAATGGCTTTAAGGCAACAGCATTAGGTATTCAGCATTTACTTGCTATGTATGCAGGGGCGATTTTAGTGCCTTTGATTATTGGAGGAGCACTTAATTTTACTCCATCACAAATGACCTATTTAGTAGCAATTGATATTATGATGTGCGGTATTGCGACATTATTGCAAGTATGGAAAGGTAAATATATCGGTATTGGATTACCTGTTGTGCTTGGTTGTACATTTACAGCAGTAAGCCCAATTATCGCAATCGGCTCATCGGGTGGCTTAGGGGATATTTACGGTGCTATTATTGCTTCAGGAGCGATTATCGTATTAATTTCAGGAGTTTTTGGCTTATTAGTACCCTTTTTCCCACCAGTTGTGACAGGCTCGGTCGTTACAATTATCGGAGTTAGCTTAATTCCAGTAGCGATTAACAATATGGGCGGTGGACAAGGTGCGGCTGACTTTGCCTCGGGGTCAAATGTTGGCTTAGCGTTTATTACGCTACTAATTATTTTAGTTATTTACCGCTTTTTTGACGGTTTTATTCGTGCTATTGCAATCTTATTAGGCTTAGTGTTTGGAACAGTTGTTGCGATATTTATGGGCAAGGTGGATTTCACACCAGTCGCAGACGCGGCATGGGGACATCTAGTGCTGCCATTCTATCTAGCAACACCAACATTTGATACGTCCGCTATTATTACGATGACGCTTGTGGCGATGGTATCACTTGTTGAATCAACGGGTGTTTACTACGCGCTTAGTGATATTTGCGAAAAGAAACTATCGTCGAAGGATTTGGCGAAAGGTTATCGTGCAGAAGGTTTAGCTTCTATTATTGGCGGGATTTTCAACGGTTTCCCATATACGACGTTTTCACAAAATGTTGGCTTAATTCAAGTTTCTGGTGTACGTGACCGCAAAGTTATTTTTATTACAGGCGGTATGTTAGTAGCGCTAGGCTTTTTACCAAAGCTTGCTGCCTTAACGACAATTATTCCAACGCCTGTGTTAGGTGCTGCCATGCTAGCAATGTTTGGTATGGTTATTACACAGGGCATAAAAATGCTAGCACCTGAAATTACAAAATCGATGGAAAATGCGATGGTTGTAGCATGTGCGGTTGGGCTAGGTATTGGTGTATCTGTTGTGCCAGAACTGTTCGCTGCATTACCTAAAGAATTCGGCTTAAATATATTAACATCAAACGGCATTGTCTGCGGCTCTGTCACAGCGATTGTCCTGAATATCGTTTTCAATATGATTGGAAGAAAAAAATAGTGGATTTAGGGAAGGGAGTGTCTAAAAATTTATTTTGAGACACTCCCTTTACATTTACTTTAGCGAATATTTGAGGCTGCCTAGAAAGAAGTTTCTATCTAGGCAGCCTTTGATTTTGATGTGTTAAATTTGGCTAAGGAATAGAAAGAAGAAAACCGCTGAAATAACTATGATACCAAACAACGAGGTTATTTTTACATAATTAACAGCTGCTTCACTGACTTCAGGTTGCTCTTTAAATGTCCATCTTCTTCCCCATAAAATAGATTCTTTAGGATTTTTATACGACCGAAACATCAGAAAGTATATAGGGATTGATAGTATGAAAAAAACGATAACAGTGGTCATTCCTAGCCTCCTTCTAGCACAGCTTTAGTTGCCATTTAATTTGGTGAAGTTAAGAAAGATTTTGCTTCATGTCAGCTTCACATAAAAATCTTTACCGTTGTTAATTCCTACAATTTCAGTGTTTTTTATTTTTTTATAATAGTCATCAATCTGTCTTGCGAGGCTTGAATGGCCGTTCAAATAACTACCAGGCTCAATTTTTTTAGCTACATTATGAAATTCAAAATACACTTTCGTATCTTCCTCCATAAGGCTGATAATTTGAGAGAACTCATCAGCAGGAATATGGATACCACGCGTGTAACGGCATTCTCTGCGGTATGTGTCGTGCGAAATGTGGATTGGTTGTTGTTCGTCTGTCATTTCTAATTTAAACATAATGAGCGCCTCCTTAGTATGTTACTTTGCCTGTATTATATCAAAATTCCCTAGTATTGAAAGATGCTCATACTACCAATTCTCTTGCTGTATTTCCTCTGCAATGACTTGTAAATCATAGGCATTTATCGTTAAAAGCTCGTAATTATCATGCTGCTCCATGTATTTCTTTACTAAATTCAGCACGTATTTTGGAGAAGCTTCATTTTCCTCATCATAGACGAGAAGCATAGCGTCAGTATTGTTAATAATGAATTTATCCTTTTCGATAAATTGCCAAGGTGCCTCATAAGGTCGCTTCGTTACACTTGTAACAAAATCAGCCTGTAAAATCATTCGTTGATACTGTTCCTGCTTATGCTCGTTCCAATTTTTCTCCTGTTCTAAAAATGGTGTAATAACAGAATATTTCAAAGTAGGGTATTGTTCTTTCAATGAGCAAACAACCTCTGTAGCCCATAGTTCAACGCCGAGCTGTCCACTAACAATCACCCATTCCAAGCCATCTTCTAGTAGTGTGATTAATTTATTTTCCAATGCTTTTTTTATAATTGTGACGCCGGGATGCTTTTCATTGAAAATGCCAAGCTCGTGTGGCCGATAGCCTGTAATAAAAAGTGTTTTAATCATATAAATCACTCCTTGTGAAAATTAATTGCTTCGTATGTTAAGATGTTTCTAATTGTACGAGATTTTTTGAAGAGAAAGAAGGGAATGGTATGGGGAAAGCTAAAATATATATCATTTTACTTGTCGTAATGCTAGCTTGGGGATTGAATGTTGTTGCCCTAAAGCTATTAGTTTCTTATTTTAGCCCATTAACGATGACTGCTGTGCGTATTTTTATTGCTGGCATTACTGTTGTAGGGATTTTAGCTCTTTTAAAAAAGCTACAAAAACCTACTCGTATCGAGGTTTATGCTATTATGGCTGCCAGCATATTAGGCGTTGTGTTACATCATAGTTTGCTAGCGTTTGGATTGGCAAATACGATGGCCGTGAAGGGCAGTATTATTCTAGGCTTTAGCCCATTATTAACGGCAATACTTGCAATCATTTTTGGTTTTACACAAATGAGCTGGCAACGCTTTTTAGGCTTTATTGTTGGCGCATTTGGAGTGACGATAGCTGTTATGCGTGGTGGTGAAGGAATAACGGGAATAGCAATAGGGGACATCCTCGTCTTTCTATCTATTTTAGCACAAGCATTTAGTTTTTTAATTATTAGTAAAGTATCAAAAACATTAAATCCAGTCGTCCTAACAGGCTATATGATGCTAAGTGGCTCGCTTGTTTTACTATTGCTGGCATTAATTATAGAGCCAGCGCAATTTATCACATTTACTACAGTCGCACCATCAGCAATAGCTTTGTTATTAGCATCTGCTATATTTGCAACTGCCCTAGGTCATGTTATTTACAATTATGCTATTGCTAAAATAGGAGCAGCCGAAACCGCAATTTTCGGTAATTTTAATACACTTTTCAGCTTGCTTGGCACAGCAATTTTACTAAAGGAGCCAATAGGGATGAATCAAATATTTGGTTGCTTGCTCATTATTATTGGTGTGCTGACGGGAACAGGGGCAGTAGAGGCATTTGTACGAAGCCGCAAGTCAGGCACATGAGCAATTTAGAATTGTTTATGTACCTGACTAGTACTACAAAGAAGCATTCCGATAAAGCTAATACCCGCTAATATAAAAAATACGTAGTGAATAGAAAAATTTTTGGCCAGTATGCCAAAAACAGGTGTTAGACAAACGACAGTGCCTTGATTAAAAAACATGCGAATACTGGCCGCACGACCGTGGTATTGTGTCTCTGTTGATATTTGTTGAATGGCTTGAAATGTTGTTCGTATCCATGTTGTACAATATCCAATGCCTGCGCAGCCTACTATAATAAGTGCGATTGATGTATCAAATGCTAGCAACAAAAGACTTGCTATTAGTATAGTCATAATAACTAGTGGAGAAAATCGCTGGAATTTCTTTATGAATTTTGCGCCAAGTAGCCCAGCTAACACACCGCTGATTGAAACTGTTATTTCAAGTATTCCATAAATAGTAGAAGTAGATTTTAAAACATCATACGTATAAGCTGCTAAAAACCCAATGGTTGTATGATAAATCAATTGTCCAATTGCCATGATGGCTAGCAGCTGTAGAAAAAATCGACTAGACAAGGAATAGATAAAGCCTGCCATCATTTCTTTAAATATTGATTGATGGGTACGGGCTGTAGAGGTTTGTTCTGTTGGTAATTGCCAAAGTAAATACAGTGCGATGATTAAGGCTAACACAATGACGAAGGATAGCGTGCTAATCAGTGTTTGCGCAATGAAGAAGCTACTAATAGCAGTGCCTAAAATACCACCAATAATCGTGAAGGAAGCCGATTTTTGAAAAATGACAATCAGATGTTCTTTATTAAAAATGGCAGCTAGATATGCCTGCATAGTTGGTCGTACAATCGACCCGCATAATTGCAGCACCATATTGGATATAATCAACAGAGTAGGCGATATATTTTCGAAATATATTAGAACTATACATATTGTCATAAGCATTAATATTAGTGCCAAGAGCAGTAAATATTTTTTATTGTAACGATCTACAAATACCCCGATAAAAGGTATGCATAATAAGCTTGGCAAAAATCCTAACCCTACAAATAACCCTGTATACATAACATTCTCTGTTTGCTCATAAAGACTCCAAGTAATAAAAATAAAATAAGCGGATAAGGCAAAATCCAGTAATCCTTGTAACCAGATTACTTTTACTAAATGAACCAATCTAAACACTCCCCTTCAAATGCTATAATAAAGCGGACGTAACAAAAGAAAAAGGGACAATTACCGAAGTATATGTCTACTTTTTGAGGTAGGGGGGATGAGTCTTGGAACTGGCATTGCAATTATTATGGTCCCTGCGTAATGAACAGCTATCCATTCATCAGATAGGCGATATGATGCAGTTAAGTGCAAAACAAGTGACCCGCAAAATTAAAAAATGGGAAGCAGAAGGCTGGATACGTTATTATGCAGGCAAAGGAAGGGGACATATATCAAGCGTTCAGTGGTTGCAGGATATCGAAGAGCAATTATTAATAGCATTAAATAACGAATTCAAGCAGAAAAATTTCAAAGCATTAACGGATATAAATATGGCTTATTTCTCAGAGGGATTTCAGCAAAAGGTAGCAACACTATTAACTGAAAATATCGTATCGGATGAAAGAAAAAAAGCATCGATGCTAACAATACCTATTTATAGCAAAAATTTAAATCTTCACCCACATAATTATAGAGATACAGAAAGTGGCTGGGTCCTATCCCATATTTATAGTCGCATAGTAGTTCAAAATAATAATACATTCCAAGGAGATTTAATTCATCATTGGGAGCAATTTGGGCAACGTTTTGTTTTTTATGTACGCCCATATCTTTATTGGCATAATGGAGAAACGGTCAAAATAGAAGAAATCATTCAGTCGATTAAAACAACTTTTATGCTAAATAAATACAGCCATTTTTTCAAAAAACTTATTAGCATAGAAAAATTAACGAATGCCGCCTTTGAAATCACATACATGGAGGAAGGAGAAGAGTTACTTATACTTCTTTCTCAATTGGATTTTAGCTTGTATCATCCGTTAAATTATCGCATTGGAACAGGAGCGTATAAAATAGCTCAGGATGCTAAAGGTGTAGTACAATTAGCCGCCTGCTCTCAATACCACCTTGCACAAGCACTTATTAATAATATTCAATTTGTAACAATACCTTCAACATTGCAAAGAAGGTTGGAGTGGTCAATGCAACAAAATATGGCGCAATACCAGCGCTTTGTGGAGCTAGGTGGAGTTGTATCTGCTTACTTCAATCCTTTTTCCAACAATTTGCAGGAGCGCGAGGTCCGTCTATATATGCTTTGGATTTTAAAGCGATTTTCGCAACAAATAGTGCAAGTAGACTCGCTAAAATCCTCTTGTGTTCATGGAGCCTTATTTAGTCCGCAACGAGTAGATATGCCGCCACTGCGTATTGGCTATATCGTTAATCAATTGAAGTTTGTTGTAGCTTTGCAAAAGTTTTGTGAAGAGCAAGGTATACAAGTAGAGGTAATCAAACTTACGATTGATGATTTACCTGTAAATAATTTATTTGCACAAGTAGATTTATTACTAATAGGGGAGTACCTTGCCCCAACGTTCATTTTAGAAAATGATAAAGAGCATCCATTAGCTATTATTTTTGAAAACTCTAAAGATGAAACATGGTTTGCTGTCTTGTATGAATCTTTCCGTGAAATCTATTACCCCTTTAATTTCAGAAGAGGTGAAGAAAATATTTATGGTTATCCTAATTTAACGAAATGTTGGTTTGGATATAAGTAAGTGCTAGACATACAATCCAAAATGGTTTGTATGTCTAGCACTTTATTACTGTGTTTGCTGTTGCACCCTAATTTGTTTAGAAAACAATCTTACTACCCACATACCAATAACCCCACCAAGTATACTACTTGCCAATGTGAAAATATTTAATATACTTGTGTATTTTAAAATAAACCCTAACTGTGCTAAGACAAGTTCTATTAATTCTAAGGCCAGACAGCTCATAAATATAATTAGTAATGTAGATCCTTTATTGGATATAACGGAAATGAATACACCGATAGGAATCCACAATAACATGCTGTAAATGATTGCTGATGGATTATAACCTGATATAGCGGAATAGAGAGCTTCATAAAGGGTATTTACTTTACTATTACTAGATGAAACATAAACATTTAGTATATCTGCATTTTTAGTAGGAAAAATGATACCTCCCCATTTAATTTGAATGAAGTTAATTAAATAAAGAAAAAAACCATAGAAAACAAGGCGATGCATTTTATTGTTCTCTGATTTTCTAAAATAGTCCAAAAATATATCAATGAAAATATAAACTAACAACAGAATGATTCCAAATGGAACTAAATTATAAATAATTGATGTTGTCATTTACAAAAATCCCCCTAAAATTAGATTTCTTGCTAGTTACTGTTCTTGCTCTAATTGTGTATTTGAATGCTTCCCTTAACCTATAGATCAACTAATTTATGTAATATACTTACAATCATTCTAATAATTATTTTAGAAGTTATTAGAAAAATGTGTAGTATTATATCATAAATATATATATTTCTTGAAGGTGACATAATAGTGTTATAATTTGGAAATCATAATGAGTATTTCACAACACCTTCATAGATTTTGGAAGCGACTAAATGGATTTAATAAATATTTAAAATGTAAAATTGAATTTTGGTTTTGAAGAAAGTTTTAAGATGTTTTGGTCTTTGTTATTATGGAGTTCAGGGAAGCTTAGTTAAGGTATAAATATTAAATAAAAACGAGAAAGAGTGTCAAGCAAGTCAGAATTTAATCTGCTCGCTTGACACCCTCTTTTTTTAGAATACTGATTTAATTTGGTCGATTGCCCAATCTAATTCTTCTTTTGTAATTACTAATGGTGGTGCAAAGCGGATTACTGTATCGTGTGTTTCTTTACATAATAAACCGCGTTCCATTAATTTTTCACAGTATGGACGTGCTGCTTCGTGTAATTCTAAGCCGATAAATAGACCGCGTCCACGAACCTCTTTAATTGCTGGGTGCTCAATTTGGCGAAGTGCTTCTTGGAAGTAGTCACCTAAGCCTTGTGAGCGTGCTGCTAAGTCTTCTTCTTCAAGTACTTCTAGTGATGCAACAGATACCGCACAAGCTAGTGGGTTTCCACCGAATGTAGAGCCGTGTGAGCCTGGGTTGAATACGCCTAAAATATCACGGTTAGCAACAACACATGAAATAGGGAATACGCCGCCACCTAATGCTTTACCTAAAATTAAAACGTCTGGTGTAATATCTTCCCACTCATAGGCGAACATTTTACCTGTACGTGCAAGACCTGTTTGAATTTCATCAGCGATAAATAATACGTTGTTTTCTTCACATAATTGTTTCGCTGCTTTGATGAAGCCAGCTGGTGGGATTAGGATACCCGCTTCACCTTGGATTGGCTCGATGATAAATGCAGCTGTATTTGGCGTAATTGCATTTTTTAATGCATCAATATCGCCATAAGGAATCAAGCTGAAGCCTGGTAATAAAGGACCAAAGCCACGTTGGTAGTCAGCTTCTGAAGATAAAGAAACCGCTGCCATTGTACGACCATGGAAGTTGCCAACACAGCCAATGATATGTGCTTGATTTTCTGCAACACCTTTTACATCATATGCCCAACGACGAGCCGCTTTAATTGCTGTTTCAACAGCCTCTGCGCCTGTATTCATTGGTAATACCATTTCTTTATTCGTTAATTTACTTACTTTTTCATACCATGGACCAAGTTGATCTGAGTGGAACGCACGAGAAGTTAACGTAACGCGATCTGCTTGTTTTTTTAGTGCTTCAATAATTTTTGGATGACGGTGACCTTGGTTCACTGCTGAATAAGCAGATAACATATCCATATATTTATTGCCTTCAGGGTCTTTAACCCATACACCTTCTGCTTCAGAAATAACAATCGGCAGTGGATGATAGTTATTTGCACCGAAATTTTCAGTTTGTGTAATAAGCTGAGCTGTTTTTGTCATAATAAAAATCCCCCTAATTATTAATAGTTTAAACGTAATAAAATGCAAAGAAATTTTGCACTTTATTGTACTCTATACTTATTATAATGCAGAAATTTCTTGCTTTTTTCAAGTTTTATTTTAAAAAATTATTCTTTAGTCGCAGTTATGGCGGAAAATATTATTTTTCCCCTTTCTTTTACTTTTATTCAGCAGGCTTTTCATAAGTAAAAATAAAAAGCTTGAGCCTTCAGAAATTTAAGGCTCAAGCTTTTTCGAATTTTAATAGGTAGTATAATTTTTTGGTTTTTTCCAAAAAATCGTAAGGATCACACCAATACCTAACACTAATGCTGCAAAATAATATGGATAATTGAAATTCACATCAAATAATATACCACCAATAATCGGTCCAAAAATATTTGCTAGGCTTGTAAACATTGAGTTCATTCCGCCTACAAAGCCTTGTTCATTACCTGCAATTTTTGATAAATAAGCAGTAACGGCAGGGCGAATCAAATCAAATCCAACAAACACTAAAAATGTTGTTACTAAAATTGCCATATATGAACTAACAAACGTCATAACAAAGACAAGAATCGTTGAGAAAATTAAAGAGTAGCGAATAAGTGCAATTTCTCCTAACCGCTTCGTTAATCTATCAAATAACACGACTTGTGCAACCGCGCCAACGATGGCTCCACCCGTTATAACGATGGCAATATCTTTCGGTGTAAAGCTAAACTTATGGTCAACGAAAAGGCTAAATAGTGACTCGAAGGCTGCTAAGCCAAATGAAGAAATGAAGATAATTAAAAAGGCAATTAAATACATTGGGACAAAAATACGACGTAATCCTGATTTTTGTTCCTCAGCTTGCTCTTCCTCTATGCTGCGTGTAGGTTCTTTTAAAAATAAAATCGAGCCAATTGCTGCAACTACTCCTAAAACCCCTGCTACATAGAACGGGATACGTGTACCGAACTCCGCTAAAAAGCCGCCGATTCCTGGTCCAATAATAAATCCTGTACTAATCGCTGCAGACATATAGCCTAAAGCTTTGGCACGTGTAGCAACGGTTGTAATATCTGCAATAAAGGCCGTAACAGCTGGCATAATAAAGGCCGCACTAACGCCACCAAGCATACGTGATATGAAAAGAATAGATACAGTTGTTCCCATACCGAATAAAAACTCAGAGAATCCGAAAATAAATAGCCCAATAACAATCATAATTTTACGACCATATCGGTCTACCCATTTTCCTGCAATAGGTGAGATAACGAGCTGTGTAATAGCGAAGGCCGCAACCATATAGCCGACCACTTTGCCGCTTATATTTAATTCATTCATAATTGTTGGAAGAACAGGAATGACGAGGCCGATACCTAGAAATGCGATAAATAAATTTGTTAATAAAATACCTAAGGTGACTTTTGAATCTTTCTTAAACATAAAAAAACTTCTCCTATATAAAATTGTACTCTATATAGAATAAACCCTATAGTAACTATATGGTCAATGTTTTTATATTTAATTTATTAAATCTTTACATTTGATTGAATTAAAAGATGGTAAAAAGTCTGTACATTGTTTAAATTCATTAGCACATTTAGTTTGAATGGGGTTGATAGGGAAGCAGGCTAACACCTGCCCCTCCCTAAATGCCGACTCAGGCTGCCTTTTTCAAAATAGTTTTTCTAATGCTATACCATCTACCAATTAACAAGATGATAAGCGCTAGTGTAACAACAGCTCCTGCAAAAAGAAGAGGTGCTTTATAGCTATTGTAGTGCGCCTCAAATTTGCTCGCTAAAATGGGACCTATGATTTGTCCAAAGGCGTAAAATGTCGTAAGCACAGAGACAACAGTGCCACTTTGTGTTGGAAAGAGTTGGCGTGCATAACCAGTTGACATGGAAACAAGTCCAACGAACGTCATACCGAATAAAAATGCAGAAAGTAATACACTCCATGCTGTTTGTGAAAGAACAGGTAGGATGATGCCGATAATTTGTAAAAGGTAGGCAATTGCCATTGCTTTCACTGGTGAGAGCTTTGACATAAGTGAAACCCATAACGGAGCAGAGGGCACTGCCGCTAAACCTGCGACAACCCAGCTATAACCCGCATATGCACGTAAGCTTTCGATATTGTAAATAATATCAACTAAAAACGTCCCTGTAATAATATAACCCAATCCTTCTAAGCCATAGGCGATAATAAGCCACGGCATAAAACCACGCCAAATATCCGTATCATTTGATTTCGCAATTTTCTCGTTATTATGTACCATCAAATTTCGCCATAGAATAGCAGATGTTGTTGCAAGCAGTGCTGATAAAAAGCCAAGGCCAATCCATGTTCCATCCCAAGCAATGATACTTTCTAAATAAGGAACAACAAGTCCAGAAATGGCAATGCCAAGACCAATTCCACTGAAGACTAATCCAGACCAGCGAGTTAAAATGTGTGCAGCTAAATAATCCATAACGATGCTGGAAGTTAAAACAAAAATAAAGCCACCTGTTAAGCCGGCAATAAAGCGTAAAAGCAACCAGAGAGTTAGAGAATGTGTCAGTCCCATTACAATAATGGAAAGTACATTTAAAGCGACATTTGTCATTAAAAAGGCTTTTTTACGTTTATAAATAAAGGCTGCGCCTAAAGATCCTAGAAAATAGCCAATATAATTGCTTGATGCAAGCCAGCCGCCAATTTGTAATGAAAAGCCCTCGTCCTCACGCATAAAAGGTAAAATAGGTGTGAAGGCAAAGCGACTAATCCCCATCGCTACAACTAAAAATAAAATACCTCCAAATACAATCTTAATATGCTGCCTCTCCATATAAATCCCTTCCTTATAAATTCTGAATAGTAAATAAATTTTATCTTGATTCAGCAGATGTCTTTTTGTATCGAAAGCGAAGCGTCAGATACAAAAAACTCCCACCTCTACAGGTGGTGAGATAAATGCTCTATTTTGTTTTCTATGGTTCAGTGGTTGTACAAACACGCACTGAATCAAGATAAATGCACCGGCGGATGTCACAGATTTTTGAAGAGGAGCTTTTCGAGCAAGCTCGAAAAACATCTGGACGCAATTACGCCAAGGCGTAATTGATTATACCGATAAAATTTATGTTTATAAATAGCATATTGCTATGCATGGGGTGTATATTGACATTTTATAATAGGACAACTATATTCCATTTATACGTGCTCTATCAAATTCAATAACTGCTGCCGAGATTTTTTATTTGAAAAGCCAGTGTTGCTTATTGAATCATTTCATGATGAGTGCAAGATAAAAAGCAACAAAAGGGGAAACTTTATGAAACAATATTTATGGGATACATCAGAAAAACTACGCGCTTTATTATGTGAAATTGTGAGCTGGGACAGTCGAACATTAACAGAAGGGGAAAATGACTTTGCTTATAAATTGCGCAGTGAGTTATTAACAGTACCTTATTTTGCAGCACACGCTAACCATATAGAATTACATGATGCAGGGCAAGGTCGCAATGCGGTGACGGCATTATATAAGCACCCAACAGCAACTGAAACGATTGTCCTGATTAGCCATTTTGATACAGTGCATACAGAGGAATATGGAGAACTTGAGCCTCTTGCCTTTTTCCCAGAGCAGTTGACGAAGAAGCTAATGGAGCCTAAATATTTTAAAGATTTGCCAGAATCTGCGCAAATCGATTTAAAGTCAGGTAAATATTTATTTGGGCGTGGTACAATGGATATGAAGATGGGACTTGCTTTGCATATGCAGCTAATTGAAAAGGCGAGCAATGAAGAGTGGCCAATTAATCTTATACTAACAGCGGTACCTGATGAAGAAGTGAACTCTGCAGGGATGCGCACGGCAGTAGTAGAGCTAGTGAAATTGCGTGAACAATATGGCTTAACATACAAGCTATTTTTAAATAGTGAACCTTCTTTCTCACAAAATCCTACTGATATTAAAGAGTATATTTATTCAGGTACAATCGGAAAAATTATGCCTGCTGCTCTATTCTACGGTAAGGAAACACATGTAGGCGAGCCTTTAAAAGGCATGACGGCAAATTTTATCGGCTCTTATATGACCCAGCATATGGAGTGGAATCCAATTTTCCGTGAGACTGATTTAGGTGAAAGCACGCCGTTACCTGTATCATTGCAACTACGAGATTTAAAAATGGAATACTCTACACAAACGCCATATCGTGCAGCAGCCCTTTATAATGTCTTTTTATTAAAGCGCACTGCATCGGAAATTATGGAGCTGTTTGAGCAAGTAGCAGTTGAGGCAATGGAAGCTTGCAATGCACAATACGCTAAAATTTGCGAGCGTGAGCAAGTGAAGGGTGTAGGCACTGTTAAAGTGTTGCGCTATGAAACGTTATTGCAATATGCTAATAAAAAACTTGGAAAAGAAGAAGTGGCAGCAATTAAGGCACGTGTTATTCGAAACGATAAATGGGATGATAGAGAAAAATCTATCCGCATTGTTGATCAGTTAATGATTCGCTGTCAGGAGTTAGCCCCGGCAACGGTAATTCTTTATGCCCCGCCATACTATCCAGCAATTAATTCATCAGACCATCCTCTTGTGAAAGATGCGATTGAATTAATGAAGAAAACAGCTAAAACATTTGATATTGAAGTGGAGCAAATCCACTATTTTAACGGTATTTGTGATTTAAGCTATGTCAACTATTCCGATGCATCTAGGGAATGGACAGCATTTGAAAAAAATACACCAGTATGGGGAGAAACATATAGTATTCCATTTGAAGCGATGTCAGCATTGCAAGGACCTGTACTAAATGTAGGGCCATTTGGAAAAGATCCACACCAAAAAACAGAACGATTGCATGTAGATAGCGCATTTACAGAAATGCCTGTGATGATTGAAACGTTAATAAAAAGCTTAATATAGTAAAAAGCCCAGTGTTATTGCGCTGGGCTTTTCGCTATATTAAGAATAATTCCCTAAATTATGATGGAAATCGCGCTGGAAAATATACATACGATATGCATCATGGTAAGCACCTGCAGTGAAAAACTCTTCTTTCAGCTCTCCTTCAATTTCGAAGCCTGCCTTTTGATAAATATGAATAGCCTTTTCGTTTTGCTTATCAACGATTAAATATAGCTTGTGTAAGTTGAGGATGTTGAAAGCATATTTCATAGCCAGTACAGTAACTGTATGTGCGTAGCCTTTTCCTTGACAACTAGGATCAATAATAATTTGAAACTCTGCATTGCGGTGAATTAAGTCAATTTCCACTAATTCAACTAAGCCAAGAATTTCTTCATCTTTTTGGATAATGAAGCGTCTTTCACTTTGCTTATGGATATGCTTTTCAAATAAGTCCTGTAATTCTACAAATGACTCATAAGGCTCCTCAAACCAATATGACATAATTCTAGAATCATTATTAAGCTTGTGCACATACTTTAAATCTTCGCGTTCTAATGGTCTCAATTTAATACGATTATCCATTTGGCACTCCTCCGAAAACTAATAATAACTATTTTTATTTTATAAAAGTACATGAAATTTTTCACTTTTTTTCTCTGTAAAGCAATAAAATTATTTAATTTATTATGATTCAGTAGATGTTTGTACACCCACTGAATCATAATAGAAGTCCTAGCTGATGACATAAATCTTGAAGGAGGGCTGCATGACGCAGGTTTGTTAACCATAGGTGGAGGAATGAAGGTTTTAGATAAACTTCTGATAGTCAGTTCGAAAAAAATCTGGACTAGAGTTTGCCGAGGAGTAACGGATTAAGTAAGAATTTGTTCAATTTCTGTTCAGAATAATGTAGTGATTTAGTAAAATAATCTTGTCAAAAAAATAAACATATAACACTAAAAGAGGCTGGGACAAAACTAGCTTCAATTAGTGAGAAATCCGAATTTGAATTCATTCAAATTCGGATTTCTCTATAAATAATTTTAAGCATCATGCGTGGGTGATACGATGGGCAACCTGTTTGGCGTTGGAAGGAGTCAAAGGCTCTCTCTGGTATACTTTCGACTAAATAATGGATGGCAAAAGCAATATCATTTTCTTGTAGTTGAACGGCTAAATCGAGAGGCAAAACTAATTGATTCATGTTATAATTTTTAAACATAAGGACCCTTCTTTCGTATAAAATTTGGTGTGGTAACTTTATTTTATCAAAAGTGGTCCTTATTTTTATTTGAAAATTAATGAAAGCCGGTGAAATTTTACGACGAGTAAAATTTCACCGGCTTTTTCAGCTCAGAGGTGGGTTTTGTCCCAGCCTCTTTTAAATTATGGATATGTTACAGTCCCTGAATAGTTAAACTCACCTTGAGCTCCGTACGAATTCAAACTAAAAGCATAAATTGTATACGTTTTACCTGCCACTACTGGGAAAGAGAAATTTACACTACCATTCCCATCAAATTGCTGGAAGAACACTGAGCTAATACCTGTTTCAGCCATGTAATAATTGCTGAACTTAGGCTTGTTTAAATTGGGAGTATATGCATTTTGATACCCTCGCACAGTTGCTGTACCATCAGCAGTAGGTGTGAATGAAGTAAGGTTAAATTTAGTAGCAGTCATGCTCCCAGGGAAAGTCTTATTGTAGCTAGTAGTTTCAGCTGCAGCCACAGGAGCAACATTAGCAACAATCAGTAATGCAATTGTTAGTATTAGCATTGAAATTTTTTTCATATGTATCACCTCCATTTGTACCAATTATTACATATAAGTGGAATAAAATGAATGTTTTAAAGAGAAAAGGGGTGTTATTTCCTGTTTTTACTGTAATATAAGTATAATTATATATTTTTCAATAAAATTACATTAATTTAATTCCTAATATTTCTATATTTTTAAGAAAAATATATTACGACTTGTAAAAATACATCATGAAGCACAATATAAATACAAATAAACTTTCTTTTTGTAAGCAGATTCTTTAGTTGTAACAATTTTTTGTACTAAAAATGAAGATATTTATTCTAAATTCAATTACACCTTGGTGGTGTTCTTACACTGAGTTCCTCTATTTCAGTGAAGGTTTGTTTACTCATTGAATTATAGAAAACATAATATAGCATTCATCTCATCACCTGTATAGGTGGGAATTTTCTGTATCTGTACCGGATGCTCTGCCTTTGCAACAGAACAACATTTTGCTCCTGTGGTTACTCGTCGCAAATAATCTTTGCTGAATCAAGATAAATGAATGATTTTGTTAGAGGTGAATTAAAAGATAGAGGCATAAAAAGTGACAAGGGTTAATGATTCCTGAATATATCAATTGATAACATAGCTGGATACTTTATGTAATATTGCTGTTAAAGCATCAATAGGGTTTGTAATGAACTTTTGAGAAGTTTGATAAATAGTTTGGATATTTCAAGTGAGGACTAGGAAACAGGGAATGGTGCGAGCTATAAAAAAGACCACCCATAATTGAGTGGCCTGCAAATAATCACATTATTTATTGCGAATTTTTATTCTAACGTCTCATTTACCAGCTTAAAATGTGTTTGTAAAAATTTATTTTCGTTTATAAATGTTGTTACATCAACATCTATAAAAAAGCCACATTGCCGTAAATATATAGAAAGTTTTAAACCACACTTCTCCAAGTGGGTGTCCGCATGAGCATTCCTGTTTATCCCTGGGTCAAAAGAGCCAAGGCCCGCCATTCCAGCTCGGATATAAAACTCCCTGTTACTGTATAAAGGTTAAAACTTAATATTAATACGTACAACGTAGCTTGTTTTTTATTGTAGAGCAACTATTAATCGAGTGCAAGTAAGTGTGTTTGTGCAAATTTGTCAAATGATAACATAGTGGAATTTTATTCTTCCTTCACCATAGCTATCGTTCTTTAATAAACATTAAAACAATAAAATTGGTTATAATTGGCGATTTCATATCTGATTTTTGCAATAAAAAAAGCCTTCCTCTTTAATAGGAAAACTTTGGATTAAAGTTTATTCAAAATTTCATTTGTGAGTGTAGCGACATCGATATGTGTGTCCTCCTGCATCGCATCCTTTAGAATTTCTGTACGGAAGTATTGCACCGTTGCATCTAAAGGGATTAAAAGTAGCTTTGCTAATGCGTTTTGATACATATGGACAAACTCCGTGTCAGTATTACCGCGTTTTAACTCTGCAAAGGCCTCGTAAAATTGATCGAGCTTGTCTGCGAATTCTAGCAAACGTCCTTCGGTTGTCGCGTCCTTACCTTCCTTCATACGCTCGAAAAAAATATCTTGGAAATCGGGGGGGATTTCTTCCCGAATAAATTTCTCCATCATCTTTTCTTCAACATGTGCAAGCATTTCCTTCAATTCTGGAGAGGCATGTTTGACAGGCGTTTTAATATCGCCGATAAATACCTCAGCAAAGTCATGATTAATTGTTTTTTCATATAAAGCTTTCCAATCGATTGCATTGCCAGCGCGTTCCTCTAAAGTAGCAAAAAACATCGCATATTGTGATACTTTCCACGAGTGTGCAGCTACATTGTGTTCCTCGAATTTAAAGCGACCAGGACAGCGGATAATGCGCTCCAAATCATTTAAGCTTGTGAAAAAACGATGAATACCTATAACAATCACTCCGTTTCTAGTTGATGTTGAGAATGCTTGTCAAAAGGGAGGTATGAACAAGCATCCTCACTTACAGCATACTTTAATTTATACCCAAAAAGTATAGAGAACTAAACATTTAACATTTTGTTAACAACAACTTTACAACATAACGATGCTATACTGAGAAAAGAAACAAGTAAAGAGGTGTAGGGATTTGCTACTTTTCAATATTTTACTTTATATACATATCGCAAGTGCAGTTGTATCAATTGGTCCTTTGTTTGCATTGTTTTCTATTTTAAAGCGAATGGAAACGGCAGAAGAATCTACGTTAATCGGTTATGTACAGTCATTTCAAGCGGGCATTACAACAGTGAAGCATGGAGGACATGTGCTCGTGTTATCAGGAATTCTTCTAATTTGGAGGGGAGGCTGGGCATGGCATACATCATGGATTGTGTTAACAATCGCTTTAATGGTTGCCTCAATTTACTTTCTAGCGCAAGCCTTTAAGCCAACGATGAAAACATTTGGTACACCTGCATTCAATCGAATGCAGTTTATAAAAAAACTAAGACGCTCTACATGGTTATATGTGGTGTTGTTACTCGTTATGCTTTGGTTTATGGTGGCAAAGCCTATTTTTTGGTAGTGAGGTAATATTTTCTGTATATATAGTTTTTTCTGAAAACTATTGCTTTCCTCCTAATAATATTACTATAATAAACACAAGTTTTATTTTTCTGAATTATTTTAATCTTTTTTCGGTAACAAATGTTTTTGATATTAATAGTGGAGAGATAGATAGAGAGAATATCCATCACTATAGCTGGCGAGATGTCTACCTGTTTTAGTTTTAATCCAGCTAACGTCAAACTTGTGCTGAATCAAGATAAAGCCTTTGGTGGATGTCATAGATTTTAAAGATTGGTCTATATGGATTAATCATTGTCACAAAATGTGAAGGTGTCCACTAGCCAGCTCGAAAAAATCTAGACTTAAGTGAGTGGAGGCTTAATTGATAAGGAAGATGAAGGAACTTATTTAGTATAGGGGGAGAATGTTATGAAACAAAAATTTTCAACATTATTAATAATTGCTGTGGCAATGCTTGTATTAGCAGCTTGTGGAACAAAAGAGGGGGCTAAGTCAGGTAGCGATACAAGCTCTGACGGCGGCGATAACAAAGTGTATGTAGTAGGAACAGAAGCTACATTTGCACCATTTGAGTCAATTGATGCAAACGGAAATATTGTTGGTATTGACGTAGATGTGTTAAATGCAATTGCAGATGAAGTTGGCATTCAAGTAGAATGGAGAAACATTGGGTGGGACGCAGTTTTCTCAACGATTAATAATAAAGAAACAGATATTGGTGGATCTGGTATCACAATCACTGAAGACCGAAAAAAAACATTTGATTTTACAGAGCCATATTATGAATCAAAGCTATTAATCGTTGTACCAAGTAACTCAAAAGTTAAATCACTAGACGAATTAAAAGATAAAAAAATTGCTGTACAAATTAATGCAACTGGACATGTTGCTGCTAAGAAGCTTCAAGGTGAAACGAGCACAAACATTTTAGCATTTGAAAGTCAGCCATTTGCGATTCAAGAAATGCTAAATGGCAATGCAGATGCAGTAATTGGTGACAATGCTGTTGTCTACGAATATATGAAGGCAAACCCAGATAAAAAATTAAAAGTTATCGAAGACGCTGCCTTTGAAAAAGAATATTATGGTTTCATGGTACGTAAAGGAAATACAGAATTACTAGATAAATTAAACGAAGGTTTACAAAAAATTAAAGATAATGGAAAGCTAAAAGAAATTACAAATTCAGAGTTTTGGAAAGAGTAGTATGAGATTACATTCAGAGAACACGCTTCTCTGAATGTAATCTTTAATTAGATGTAATTTCTATTAGGAAGTAGGCTGGCATATGGATTTATTAAATTTACAGTGGGAAGTTATCTGGAATTATCGGGACATGTTTATACGAGGTGTGGGTATAACACTTCTTTTAACTTTAGCAGGTTATTGCGGTGGTATTGTTTTAGGGTTAATGCTAGGGCTTGGGCAAGTATCAACAAAAAAATGGATCTATTGGCCATGCAAAATTTATGTAGATTTAGTACGTGGTACGCCTATGCTTGTGCAACTTTTAATTATTCACTTAGCATTATTTCCAACGATTTTCGGGCATTCGCTAGGGTATTTGGCATCTGGTATTACAACCCTTGTTTTAAACTGTGCAGCATACAACGCGGAAATTTTCCGTGCAGGTATTCAAAGTATTGCTAAAGGACAAATGGAGGCGGCACGTTCACTTGGGTTAACACATGGACAGGCGATGCGCAAAGTCATTTTACCGCAAGCATTAAGACGTATGATACCACCACTTGGGAATGAATTTATTGCATTATTAAAAGATTCTTCATTAGTAATGGTTATTGCTGCGCCAGATATTTTATACGCAAGTAAAGTAATTGCTGGTGCTACATTTAGACCATGGGAGCCGTATCTTTTCGCAGCTTTTTTATACTTAATACTGACGTATACGGCAACGAAGATTATCGCATTTATTGAGAAGCGTTATAGCAATAGCTACATCCCTCGTAAAGCGAAAGGGAGGTTAGCGCGATGATTAAAATAGAAAATTTGCATAAATCCTTTGGCGAACTTGAAGTATTAAAAGGTATCGATTATGAAATACATGAAAAACAAGTTGTTTGTGTAATTGGTCCATCTGGCTCAGGGAAAAGTACATTTTTGCGTTGTATTAACTTACTTGAAGATATAACAGATGGCGCAATCTACATTGAAAAGGTTAAAGTGAACGATCCAAAGACGAATATTAATGAGATTCGTGCAGAAGTAGGGATGGTGTTCCAACAGTTTAACCTTTTCCCACATATGAATATTATTGAAAATGTCATAATGGCGCCAATGCAAATACGTAAAATGAGCCGTGCAAATGCAGAAGCGCTTGCACATGAATTATTGAAAAAAGTAGGCTTGGATAGTAAAGCATACAACTACCCAGAGCAGCTTTCAGGTGGACAACAGCAACGTGTAGCGATTGCGCGCGCACTTGCGATGAAGCCCAAAGCAATACTATTTGACGAGCCAACCTCAGCGCTTGACCCTGAAATGGTAAAAGAAGTGCTAGAAGTAATGAAGAACCTAGCATTAGAAGGAATGACGATGATTGTTGTCACACATGAAATGGGCTTTGCGCGTGAAGTAGGCGACCGTGTTGTCTTTATGGATGGCGGCTATATCGTCGAGGAAGGCACACCAGACGAGCTTTTTGGTAATCCAAGAAATGACCGTACAAAGGCGTTTTTAGGGAAAGTATTATAAAAATGAAATAGCTGAGAGAAAATACGGGTACTAGCCTATATTTCCTTTCGGCTATTTGTGCTTTTATAGCAAAAATAGAAAAACACTCGAATTACAAATAATATAGAAGATTATTTGAATCAGGAGTTAATTGACATTCATTTTAATTTTCATCTTGATAGATTGTGTCGTAATTATTTGTTAGTCCCATTGAATAAGCGGCTGCAAAGCTTGTATCGATTGACGCTAAAGTTCAAGCAGATGTGGTAATTTCAGAGATTGTAAAGGAGGTGCTGGATGTAATTAATGGTTTTCGAGTAAAGTATATCTTATAGGCTTTTGATAATCCAAAAACGACCATACAAAAGTATTATAAAAGTAAAACCGCCCAGAAAAAGAGCATCCTTTTGGGCGGTTTTTCCGCGAAATGAATCTTATAAATAGAATGCATAAAAAAATTTTGCAAATATTAATAATTCTCATTGAAAATGATAATCAATTGCATTATTATTTAATAGTATTGAAAATCAATATCATTTAGGAGATGGATAAATGAATAAGAAATTAGGTTTATTATTTTCAACTATAATTGCAGCATTGCTAGTTTTAGCGGCATGTGGCAGTTCATCAAATAAAGAAGAGGAAAATTCTTCAGATAAGGAATCAACCGACGAGTCTACACGTGTAATCGAACATGTATTAGGTAAAACGGAAATTAAAGGTAAGCCGCAAAAGATCGTTACATTATACCAAGGAGCAACAGATACAATTACACAATTTGGTGTGAAGCCTGTTGGTGTTGTTGAATCATGGGCAGAGCAGCCAATGTATGAATACATTAAAGCGGAGGTTGGAGATGCGAAGATAGTTGGTCAAGAAACGCAGCCAAACTTAGAGGAAATTGCAGCTTTACAGCCTGATTTAATTATTGCTACACAAGTACGTCACGAGGAAATTTATGAGCAGCTTTCTCAAATTGCTCCAACTATTGTGAATACAACTTTATATGATATTCGTGAAACAACAGATCTTATAGGAAAAGCTTTAGGTGAAGAAGACAAGGCTAAAGAGTTAATGACTGCTTGGGATGCACGAATTGCTGATTTCAAAGAGAAAATTGCAGCAAAAGGAAATTATCCGCTTAGCGTAGCAGTTACAAACTATCGTGAGGATCATGCTCGTATTTATGTGCAAGGGTTCGCTGGTTCGATTTTAACAGAGCTGGGCTTTACTGAACCAAAAAATTTAGTTGGACAAAACCTTGAAATTGTAAAGCTTACAGATAAGGAGTCTATTTCAAATATGAATGCAGATGTTATTTTCCAATTCATGGAGGATAATGCTGCTGTAAAGAGTACACATGAGGAGTGGACGAAGCATCCTCTTTATGCAAATCTAGATGCAGTAAAAAATAATCAAGTGTTTACTGTAAATGAAATCATTTGGAACTTTGCTGGCGGTTTAAAGGCAGCAAATTTGATGCTAGATGATTTATACGCACATTTTGGTCTTGAACAATAAGAGAGAGGGAGCCGTCTGAAAAGTAAATTTGAGACGGCTCCTTTGCGACGAGTAACCGCAGGAACATGTGGTTTTTAGCAAATATTTAATGTAGAAGTAAGTGCTGTCTGAAAGGGTATTACATTTTCAAGCAGCACTATATTTTCATTACTTGAAGAGGGTATGCTATGTTACATTCCATACAATTTAAAACAGTTGGTTTGATATTTTTAGTTGGATTAGTAGGAGTTCTTTATTTTTGTAGCCTTGCTATGGGGCAAACTTCTATATCATTTCCGCTTGCATTGGAGGTTATCACAAATTATGACCCAAACAATGAGGCGCATATAATTGTCGCAACAAGTAGGCTTGCTCGTGCAACAATTGCATTAACCGTAGGTATTGCACTAGCTATTGCTGGTATTTTAATTCAATCCTTAACGCGCAATCCATTAGCGGCCCCTGACTTACTTGGTATTAATGCCGGAGCTATTTTCTTTATTGTGTTTGCACTAACATGGCTAAATATGCAGTCACTTACACAATATATGTGGTTTGGCTTTTTAGGTGCAGCTGTAGCGGCAGTAGGGGTGTTTCTTTTAAGTAATATTGGGCGTGATGGCGTTACACCAATGAAGGTAATATTAGCTGGTACTGCACTTTCTGCATTTTTTATCTCTTTCACACAGGGGATGCTAGTTCTTGATGAACAATCCATTCAAACTGTATTATTTTGGCTAGCGGGTTCGATTGCAGGAAGAGACGTACAAATGTTATTTGATGTGCTACCATTACTCGTCATCGCGATTATTGTAAGCGGCTTTATGGGAAAGGCAATGAATATTTTTAGCTCTGGCGATGATGTCGCAAAAAGCCTTGGGCAAAATGTTGCGATTTTAAAGTTATTGATGGGTGGATTAATTATTGTACTTGCAGGCGGCTCAGTAGCGATTGTTGGATCAATTGGCTTCATTGGTTTAATCGTTCCGCATATTGCAAAGGGATTAGTCGGCAATGATTATCGTTGGATGATTCCATATGGTGCATGTATTGGAGCTGCACTATTAATCGCTGCAGATATTTTAGCTCGATTTTTAATTAGCCCAATGGAGGTGCCTATTGGTGTAATGACTGCATTTATTGGTGGCCCATTCTTTATTTACTTAGCTAAAAAAGGGGTGTCGAGACAATGAAATATTGGAATATGCGCTTGTTTCAAAGCAAGGCATCCTTTCAGCTTTCAAGAAAATGGCTAGTTACATTAATTACAGGTTTGTTGCTGCTGCTAGTTATTTTCATGCTAAGCCTTTCAGCAGGAAGCAATTATGTTTCCCCAATTGATGTGTTGCGGCAGTTATTTAATCAAACAGATGAATTTACATTCGTCATTGAAACATTGCGATTACCTCGTGTCCTACTAGCTATTTTAGTTGGAGCTGCTTTAGGTGTATCGGGGTTAATACTACAAAGTATTGTTCGCAACCCATTAGCTTCACCTGATATTATAGGGATTACAAGTGGTGCTTCATTTGGTGCGGTACTGTTTATTACCTTGGCTACTGGTGTTATTAGTATGGCATTTCTTCCATTAGCCGCGATTTGTGGTGGTCTTCTAACGGCAAGCCTCATTTATATGTTATCGTGGAATAAAGGTGTTACGCCTGTCCGACTTGTATTAATCGGAATTGGTATTTCAGCTATTTTAAAATCAGGTGTTACATTTTTATTAGTTTTCAGTGATACATATATTGCTTCTAAAGCTTATATTTGGTTAACGGGTAGCCTATATGCTGCAACATGGCAGGATGTGATGTCACTTAGCTGTTGGTTGTTAATCCCATTGCCAACGATTCTCTGGCTTGGTCGTAGTATGAATGTGACGGAGCTGGGTGATGATGTAGCTATTAGTATGGGGATACGCCTACAACGGCAGCGTTTTTTATTTCTAGCATGTGCGGTACTGCTGGCCGGTAGTGCAGCCGCGTTTGTTGGGGGAATAGAATTTGTGGGGCTAATGGCTCCCCATATTGCACGTCGATTAGTAGGGCGCTCATTTATTGGTTTAGTACCGATTACAGCGATTATTGGTGCATTGCTTGTACTCGTCGCGGATTTAATTGCTAGAACAATGTTTTTACCACTCGATATTCCTGCTGGTGTCTTTACAGCGGCAATCGGTGCACCATTCTTCATCTTTTTACTATTCAGAACGCGCAATCGATAGGAGGTTTACAATGCAAGGACTTCAAACGAAAGGTCTTACATTACAGTACGGCAATCAAACAATTATTGATTGCTTAGACTTTGATATTCCACTTGGAAAAATTACAGTATTAGTTGGTGCAAATGGAAGTGGCAAGTCTACATTACTACGCTCATTAGCAAGGTTATTAAATCCAGCCTCGGGGGAAATTTTACTTGATGCACAAAAGCTGCATTCCATGTCAACAAAGCAAATTGCTAAACAGCTTGCCATTTTACCTCAAGGTCCAGTTGCGCCTGAAGGTATTACGGTGCAGCAGCTTGTGAAACAAGGACGCTATCCACATCAAAGCTGGTTTCAGCAATGGTCGAAGAAGGATGAAATGCTAGTAGAGCAAGCATTAGAGGCTACGCAACTATCTGCATTAAAGGATCGACCTGTTGACGCTTTGTCAGGTGGGCAAAGACAGCGTGCATGGATTGCAATGACTTTAGCGCAGGAAACACCAATCATATTATTAGATGAGCCAACAACTTATTTAGATATGACACATCAAATTGAACTATTAGACTTTTTATTTGAACTAAATCGTCAATCTAAGCGAACGGTCGTGATGGTACTGCATGATTTAAATTTAGCGTGTCGTTATGCAGATCATTTAGTCGCGATTCATAATAAAAAAGTAGCAATCGAGGGTGCTCCTGAAGAGATTGTGACTTCACAAATGGTAGAGGAAATATTTCAGTTAAAGGCCATCATACAAAAGGACCCTTACTTCGGCACACCTTTATGTATTCCAAATGGAAAGGGCCGATATATTAAATGAATTTAGAGGCTTATGGAGTTACCTTCGTTGAAAAAGCACAGGGCTTACCGATAAAGGAGCTAGAAAGTGGAGCTGTACTTGAGCAAATTGTCACGCAATATGCGACCTATTTACAAACTGATTCAATGGCAATTTCAGCATCCCTTTTTATTAAACGTTACGCGGTACTAACTGCTGCTGCCTGTGTAAATTATTATGAGCTTCAGCGAGGCAAAGATAATTGGCTAGATGCTGCACATTTTGATACGACGACCTTTACATTACAAATTAGTGAGGGGGAGAAGTTATCACAAATGAATTGCTGGAAAGACTATTTGCTAAAGGAGCACTTAGCGAATATTGTGGATGCTTTAGCTGCAGACTATAAAATTAATCGTCGTATACTGTGGGAAAATATTGCAGTGCGCATAAATGCTACACTTGAAAAAAATAGCTCCAGTTATGAGCAAGAGCAACTTGCAGAAATAGCCACGGAGCTTTCAGACCCAACACCACAATGGTATGGTAGCTTAAAAAATCCGTTGCAAGACTATATTCACGCACATACGGCTATTCGCAAAACATGCTGCCGCTATTATCAGCTTGAGAAAAAAGAAGAGGGCATGCCATATTGCTTAGTATGCCCATTGAAAAAATAGTAAGGCGTCTCTTATGGCAATTGCAGAGAGATGCCTTTTATCATTTATTCAAAGAATACTACTCAATTGATGGTGAGTTAATTACTTTGATTTTAATCTGCCTTAGAGTTAGTCGAGACTTAATTGATATACACAAGAAATGCAATAAAGGGTATCGCTTCAAATTCAAACCCAGTAAACAAGGCGAGTATTGTAGGCACAATAGAAGGGAAGAAAATAATTGAGGTGGCAGTTTCACAGTTACGAAGTGCTTCAAATATGTGACTTTGTCATATCCATAATATCAATTTCCAATAATTCCATCACATTATTTTAGGTATGTTATTTCAAAATTCGCCAAAAATAGAATAACTATATAATTTTTATTTAAGTGTTACCTATTGTTGAAAATTAAAAAACAACCGCATTGTTGAAAAACCAAAAGCCATTGGAATTTTACATCATGTAAAACTTCAACGGCTTTTTAGAAATGGTGCTACACCTGTGCGTCAAATAGTTGACCTTTATACGGGTGTTCAGCAGCAGGAGCAGGCATTTCTGCTAGCATTTCAACAACGCCTGCGCCAGCATTCAAAGTTTTATCTAAGATTGACATTTGCAATGTTTGCTGTAGCTGTGCGAGTTGATTGGACATAATTGAATTAATTTCCATTGTGACCCCTCCTTTGGCTTTATATCGGATTGAATTTTCTATATTTTAATATGAATAAACAGCAAGCCAATTTGGCAACAATAACAGCAGGAGGGATAACTATGTATAAAATTATCATATTAAGTGCTGCTTTATTATTATCAGGCTGCTCGCTGTTTCAGAAGAAAGAGGAAGAATTGCCTGTGCATGCACCAAGCTCTGCTACAGCTGTTGCTGAAATGATTAACAGTAAAGGTGAAAGCGTGGGGCAAGTGAAATTAAAGGAAGTAACAGAAGGTGTAGAATTATATGCCGAACTTAAAAATTTACCGCCTGGAACACATGGTATTCACATTCATGAAGTAGGGAAATGTGAGCCACCAACATTCGAGTCAGCAGGTGCACATTTTAACCCGGAGCATAAGAAGCATGGCATCGAAAATCCACAAGGACCACATGCAGGTGATTTGCCAAATTTAGAGGTGGGAGAGGATGGCACAGCGGAGCTAGCGTTTACAACGAAGCTCGTAACGCTTTTGAAAGGTCATGAAAATTCGCTCTTCGATAAAGATGGCAGCTCGATTGTTATTCACGAAAATGCGGATGATTATAAAACTGATCCAGCTGGCAATTCAGGTGCTCGTATTGCTTGTGGTGTAATTCAATAGCTACAGAGCTTAGCTGTCGGGAAAGTAGTGCATTAATCTACTTTCCCGACAGCTTTTCACTATGCATAATTCACGGACTAGTTTGACAACTTAAATGATGCTCTGTAAAATGTATAGTGATTAACAAAAGAGGGGGGTTCTGTTAATAATGAAGAAAAGTAGATTACTATTATTAACAATTTTAAGTGTGTTTGCACTTGTATTAGCTGCATGCGGTACCAAAAAAGAGGAAGGCACAGCAGATACAGATAAAAATGCAGGAGAGGCACCAAAATACCTGTCGATTTTAACAGGGGGTACACAAGGAACTTACTATCCACTAGGTGGAACATTTGCTGATTTAATCTCGACTAATACAGATGTAAAAGCAACAGCAGAAGTTTCTCAAGCGTCTGCTGCAAATATGACAGCACTACAAAACGGCGAAGGAGATATTGCTTTCGTACAAACAGATATCGCATATTATGCTACTGAAGGTATGCTAATGTTTGAAGATCAAAAAATTGATTCAGTGTCAGCTTTAGGAGCTTTGTATCCTGAAACAGTACAGCTTGTTACATTGGCTGATTCTGGAATTAAATCATATGCAGATTTAAAAGGCAAAAAGGTATCGGTAGGAGCACCTGGTTCAGGTACTTATGCGAATGCTGAGCAATTACTTGAAATACATGGTTTAACAATGGATGATATTAAACCACAAAACTTAGATTTCGGTGAATCGACAGATGGTATTCAATCAGGCCAAATCGATGCAGCGTTTATTACAGCTGGTTATCCAACTGGTGCTGTTGAAGCTTTAAATGCAACGAAAGGCGTATACATTATTCCGGTTGAGGCAGATAAAGCAGATGCGTTAATTGAGAAATATCCATATTATGCAAAAGATGCAGTTCCAGCGGGTACTTATGGCTTAAAGGAAGAAATTCCAGCTGTATCAGTAGGTGCGATGCTTGCAGTGAAAAAGGATTTACCAGAAGATTTAGTGTATGAGATTACAAAAGCTATTTATGATAACACAGATAAAATCGGCCATGCAAAAGGTGCGTTTATCAAGGCTGAAAGCGGGTTAGATGGTATTGGGATTGAAGTGCATCCTGGCGCTCAAAAATATTTTGATGAAGTAAACAACTAATCCGAAAAAAGGTTCTGTTGCGCAGTGCTTCAGAGCCTTTTTCATTTTGAAAGGTAGTTGTTACAGTAAAATGAAAAAATGGTACTTATTTATTTTCTGTGGTGTATTATTTATTATTTTGTTTATACCATTTGAAAGAGCATTCACATTTACTGAAACAAAAGTTGAAAAGCCGGAAATGTATTATTTACCATTGCATCAAGAACAGGAATTCCAACTATTATTTACTCATTCTATCCATAAAACAGATGTTATTGAGTCATATGTAGTGTTGTCCAATAATGAATTGCGCCTTATGTCAATGCAATACGAAGATGTAGCAATTGGAATGCCAGGGTATGCGGAAGAGGGGCAAACATTAATATATGATAATGGTGTTTACACTTTATCCTATAATGATGCCAAATTGCCCAATTTTAATTTGTTTGTAGCTAATATAGATGCTTCGCTACAACTAATTTATCAATCTAGTTACATAGATTTGAAGCAGCAATTAATAAAAGGGAAATCTTATTTATTTGAAGTTAAAAGATTATCACTCTACGAAAAAATGAAAGGAGTACGATTATATGGAGAAAGAAAATAATAAAAAGCCTCTTGACCAAAATGAAGGATTTGAACAGCTCTCGGCTGAGGACCAACAAGCGTTGTTAGAGAAATACGATATTGAATCTAATACGCGAAACGTTGCAGGTATGTTTAAATACATTATTTATTTTGGTTTATTGGCATTTTCTTTATTTCAATTATACACAGCTATATGGGGTGTATTTCCAGCTCAAATTCAACGAACGGTGCATTTAGGCTTTGGTTTGACATTTATCTTCTTATTATTCCCAGCTAGGCGTAAAGCACGAAAGGATAAAATACCGTTCTATGATTTTATTTTAGCTATTATTGCAATTTTAGTAGGTTCCTATTGGTCGATAAATTATGAGCGCTTAGTAAAAAGCTTAGGTCAGCTTGAGCAGATGGATTTTATCATAGGTCTATTAGCGGTGCTATTGGTTTTAGAAGCTGCTAGGCGTGCTGTGGGATTACCAATTACGATTATTGCCTCACTTTTTTTGTTATACGCTTATTTTGGTCCGTATATGCCAGATTTTATGGCACACAGAGGGCAAAGTATCGAAGGTATCGTCAATTTAATGTTTTATTCGACAGATGGTATTTTAGGTACACCAATTAGTGTATCAGCGACATTTATTTTTGTTTTCTTATTATTTGGTGCTTTCCTTGTTAAGACAGGGGTTGGGCAATATTTTAATGATTTAGCAGTATCGGTGGCAGGGAAGCTGATAGGTGGGCCTGCAAAAGTTGCGATTTTCTCATCTGCATTGCAAGGGACAATTTCGGGCTCTTCTGTAGCAAATGTGGTAACTTCAGGTTCATATACAATACCAATGATGAAAAAATTAGGCTACAAAAAGGAGTTTGCTGGTGCTGTTGAGGCTGCTGCATCCACTGGTGGTCAGCTAATGCCTCCTATTATGGGAGCTGCGGCATTTTTAATGGTTGAGTTTATTGGGCGTGGAATTACTTATTGGGATATCGCGAAGGCAGCTGCTATCCCTGCTTTGCTTTATTTTACAGGTATTTGGATTATGACGCATTTCGAAGCCAAACGCCTAGGATTAAAAGGCCTTTCTGATGAAGAGATGCCTGATCGCAAAGAAGTATTTAAGAAAATATATTTATTGCTTCCAATAATTTTGATTATTGTTTTAATGCTAGCAGGTGTACCAGTTATGCATGCTGCTTTATATGGAGTGCTTGCTTGTATTTTAGTTGGTATGTTTAATAAAGAGACGCGACTAGGGTTTCTTGATATTTTAGACGCATTAGTAGATGGTGCACGGACAGCACTTGGCGTTGTAGCGGCAACAGCTTGTGCAGGGATTATTGTAGGAGTTGTAGTAAAAACAGGACTAGGATTATCATTGGCAAACAGTTTAGTTAAGCTTGCTGGTGGTAGCATTCTATTAACATTAGTATTCGTGATGATTGCATCGCTTATTTTAGGAATGGGTGCTCCAACGACAGCTAACTATGTTATTACTTCAACAATTGCAGCACCAGCGATTATTGCATTATTAGCTCCAAATACACCGCAAGAGCTTGTGCCAATAGTAGTATTATTATCAGCACATTTCTTTGTGTTCTACTTTGGTATTATAGCGGATATTACACCACCTGTTGCGCTAGCTGCCTTTGCGGCATCTGGTATTTCGGGAGGCGATCCGATTAAAACAGGCGTCAACTCCGCAAAACTAGCTATTGCAGCATTTATCATACCGTATATGATTGTGTTCTCACCAGCGTTATTAATGATAGATGTAACAATACTGCAAATTATTTGGGTAGTATTCACGGCGATAATGGGTATGATTGCGATAGGCTCTGGTGTAATTGGCTATTGGTATCGAAAATTATATTGGTTTGAAAGAATTATTGTAATTGCCGCAGGCCTTGCAATGATTTATCCAGAATCAAAGTCAGATATTGTCGGGTTAGTTATTTTTGCTATTATGTTTGCAATTCAATTTATGGCTAAAAATAAAGGCAACGGGGCAACACCGGTGAAAATTTAAGCATTAAGAAAAACCTATCTCTTTTAGAGATAGGTTTTATATTTTTTATGCATATAATGAATTAGTGACTTGCAGACAAAAAGATATCATAGTATTATATGAATAATCAGAAAATTATTTAAACCGGAGGTGTTATTTATGGGTAAAATTTTATCATCAAATCTTGAGACTTACTTGTTAGATGAGGAGTTAGAATTGGAGCGTAATGAAGAGCTGGATATTTTTAAAGAACGCGATACTTACGAGCAATATCCGACAGGCTTCTTTACAAGCTTATAGAAAAGACGAATGTTCAACTGAGCATTCGTTTTTTGTTTCTGTAAAAAATAGCTATGAAAATACATGTGCTAAAGACGCCCAATCAATTATATGTTAGGCTATAACAGAGAAAAATTTTATAAAGTGGTGACAATATGATTTTTAAAGGGCATTTAGGTGAACATGAATTTTATGTAGAGCGTCTACAAAGTGAGCAATTAGCGCAAATTAAGGCATTGCAGCAAACAGTCTGCGATTCTCTTGAGGATAAGACAATTTTACAACCTCTTAGTGAGGAAGAACTATTATATATTTTAAATGGGAATGGTGTTATGATTGGAGCGGTTGTTGACGAGCAATTAATTGCGGTTCGCGCTTTGCTAGAGCCGAATGCGGAAGAGGAAGAGCATTTAGGGCTTGATGTTGGGGCAGAGGATTTGGGGCGTGTTCTTTATCAAGAAATTTCCTTTATTCATCCACAGTTTAGAGGGTATGGTTTGCAGCAAACTTTAGCGTCTATTATTATGACACAGGTGGAAGAAACAAAGTATGATTGGATTTGCGCGACCGTTAAACCTTATAATATCGCTAGTTTAAAGGATAAGCTAGTGCAGAATATGCATATACGAGCATTGAAATATAAATACGGTGGAAAGCTTCGCTACGTTATAGCAAAGCCTTTACATAGTGAGATCAAGTTTGCAGGAGAAGAACTAGAAGTTTCGATGGGCAATATCGACGCACAGCAAAAGGCTTTAAGTGAAGGTTACTTAGGCGTTGCTATTGAAAAACGCGGGGAAGATTGGTTTGTCAAATACCGAAAATGAGGAGAATCACCATTCGCTCGTGAGAAGGGTAGATTCGCTCATTAAAAGGAAAATGCGCTCGCGAGAATAGGAAATTCGCCCATGAAAGTCCACATTTCGCACGCAGCAGCATGAGCTCTATCAAAAAAAGCGTAGCATTACGAATTTGCTACGCTTTGTTGATTTATTTCAATGGGCAAAATCCGCAAGCCATTAATCCAGGGATATCCTTTGATTGACAACAGCTTTTACGCACAGGGACATTTAGTAGCTGAGAAGGGTGTTTGCCACCTGTGTAATTTAGAAATAATGATTTATCAGAAATATAGCTCCATACTTTTGTTCCCTCAAGAATTTCTATATCCTCATATGCTTGATCCGCAAGTGCCGGATTTTCAAGCAATGTATGGTAATGCCATATAAGATAGCCAAAAATATTTTCCCACATCACAAGAGGGGAGATGGATGTTGTTTTTCGTAGCTGCTGAATGATTTCAAATGTTTGCTTATACAATATTTTTTGTATGACAGCCTCGCGTTCGTCCTCTTCTACGTAACGAAAATCATTCGCTGTAATAAACGTGCCAAGCGTGTTGATGCCATATTCGTGCACTAATGCGAAGCGAATATCCTCTAGCTTACCATCCCAAATTTCATCGTAGGTTGCTAGCATATAAAATTGCATTGCAACGAACATGCCATAGCGACGAGTAAAATGTGAAATAGCAGCTGTTTCCGTTGCTGCCTGTGTAATTCCCATCATTAAGTTACGGAAATCTGTTAAATAAAAATCCTTTTGTAAATTTGCGAGTGTAAATAAAGGGCGCTCAGGGTTTTCGGTATAAATGCTATAAGAATTTAATTGTCGTATTTGATCATAGGATAATGCGGGCATAAACTCACCTTTTTTCATATATCATAACATTTTTTACATGGAAAATAAAAATTGCTTAATGATGTTGACAAGTTAATTGAAAACGATTATCATTATCATATAAGCATTACTCATATGCAATACAGTGCTTATGAGCTTGAACTTTAGCTACTTTTCTCCAGAAGTTCGCTAGTTCAAAATACGTTCTACCCCCCTCATTTTAGAACGTAATTTTTTTACCCTTTATATTTTCTTCAAAGCTTCTCTTGTGAGAACTAATTTTGAGCCGGTCCTTAGCCATAGGACCGGCATTTTTTATAAGTGCCAATAAACATTATTCCATAGCTATACGATTGCGTTTGGCAACCAGCATTGTGTGGTAGCTATGTAGTAACATGCCAATAATAATGATAGCTAGCCCGCATAATGCGATAGGCGTTGGTAGGGGAATCCCTAAAAGTAACATCTCACCAATAATAACAAAGACAACCTCAGTTGATTGTGTTGCCTCAACAGCAGCAAGCTTACCTTGATTATCACGTACACGGTCAGTGGCGATAAAGAATAGTGTAGTTGCGATAACACCTGAGCTTAATCCAACAAGCAGCGATTGAAACATTTGGCTTCCTGAAGGCAGACCAACAGTCATGATCGCATAGATTGCCATTATAATCCATGCTGGCAGAGAGGCAATTGTCATACCGAGCACGCGCTGGAATGTATCGATACGGCCACCACACACTTCCATCATTTTGCGATTGCCCAGCGGATAAGCAAATGCAGCAATAAGCACAGGGAAAATGCCAAGCATAAGCGCGCTTGCTGATACGGATTTAGCGTGTGGGATTTGAATTAATAATATGCCGATTAAAATAATGGATGAAATAAGTAATGCTGTCATCGGAATTTTTTGTCGCATTTTTTGACCTCCGATGACTGTAACAAAAAGCGGTGCAAGTAGCACGCCTGCAACAATCGTAAATTGCCAAGTACCTGATACAAGCCAGCCTGGTCCAAATGCAGCAGCGAATGTTAGAGGTGCGTAAAATAGCACGAAGCCAACGAAGCTCCAGAGCAGCCATTGGCGAGAGTGTGACTTCATTTCATTATGTAATTGTCGATAATTTCCCCGATATAATACAATAGCAATTAAAAATGGTAGCATAAAAAAATAGCGTAAAGAAGCACTCCAAAGCCAGCTACCGCCATCTAATTCCATTGAATGATTTAAAATAAAAGTAAAAGCAAAAAATAAAGCAGCGATAATACCAATTAAAATCTCTTTCATTCTTTAACCACCTCTTTGTAACTGAATATTCGGAATATAGTTCTTGAGAAAAAACGCTAGCGAAGCTTATCGCTAGCGTCTTTTTGTATATTTAAGCGCGTGCTTCAAATGCTTGCACGATTTCTAAAATAACTTCTGTTGCTTTTTCCATTGTTTCGGCTGATACGTATTCGAATTTACCGTGCATATTTTCGCCGCCAGCAAAAATATTTGGTGTTGGTAAGCCCATGTAAGATAGTTGTGAGCCATCAGTTCCCCCACGTACTGGCTCGATAATTGGTGTAATACCAAGCTTTGTCATTGCATCTTTTGCAATATCAACGATTTCCATTACTGGCTCAATCTTTTCCTTCATGTTGAAGTATTGGTCTTCAATCTCTACTGTAATTGCATCATCACCAAACGCTGCTTTGATTTTCTTTTCAGCTTCTACAAAGCGTGCTTTTTTCTCCTCGAATTTTGCACGGTCATGATCACGGATAATGTATGTTAGCGTTGCTTCCTCAATATGACCGTTAAAGCTCATTAAATGAATGAAGCCTTCGTAGCCTTCTGTTTTTTCTGGAACTTCGTCTAAAGGCATTTCATTTTGGAATTTAATCGCCATCGTCGTTGCGTTCACCATTTTGTCTTTTGCAGAGCCTGGATGTACGCTCGTGCCGCGAGTTGTTACTTTAACACCAGCCGCGTTGAAGCTTTCATATTGTAGTTCGCCAATTGGGCCACCATCTAATGTATAAGCATATTGTGCGTCGAATGCTTGCACATCAAATTTGTGTGGGCCACGACCGATTTCTTCATCTGGTGTGAAGGCAACGCGAATTTTTCCATGCTTAATTTCAGGATGCTGCACTAAATATTCCATTGCTGTAATGATTTCAGCTATACCGGCTTTATCATCCGCACCAAGAAGAGTTGTGCCATCTGTTGTGATTAATGTTTGACCCACATAGTTTTTTAAGTTAGGGAAGTAGCTCGTTGACATAACTAGCTGTTCATTTAATTGAATATCACTGCCATCGTAATTATCGATGCGCTTAGGATTAACATTTGTACCAGAAAAATCAGGTGTTGAATCAACGTGTGCTAGAAAGCCTAATGTTGGTACGTTGTCTTTATCTGTGTTAGCTGGTAGCGTTGCAAATAAATAGCCGTATTCATCCAATGTAATATCTACTAAGCCGATTTCTGCTAGTTCATCCTTTAAAACATTTAATAAATCAAATTGTTTCATTGTAGAAGGTGTTGTAGTGCTTGAAGAATCTGATTGTGTATCAATTTTTGCATAACGAATTAAGCGTTCGATTAATTGTTCTTTCATGAATTAAAATCCCCTTTGTTATAGTGTTTCTTTGCTATCCCGCATTTACGAACAGTAACTTCTATTGAAATTGAAGCTTCACTTTTATTGTATCACTTTATTTCGCTGTGCGGAATATTGAACGATACTCAGTGCAATAAATAATTGTGCACCGTAATATGTTGCCATAATCAAAATATGAGAATAAGGAATATCTGTAATAAAGCGATTAATCGCTAAAATAGAATCTGATGAAATAAATAAAAATGCACCGATAATTGCAAAGCTGCTAGCCGTTCGGAAAGAAGTCCAGCCCATTAACAAAATAACGATAATATATGCACAAACTGCAACTGTCAGTATAATATCACCTGTGCTTATTATTGTGCTTGCAAGCCAAAACATCATTGCAGCACCATAAATAATTAGTAAAGTTTTAGCGCTTATTGGCGTTTTACTATTATTCGTTTTACTAAAAGCTGTAATGTAAAATAGATGGCCAATTAAAAAGCTACACAAGCCAATGATAAACCATTGCAATGTGTAATCACCAATTGCACAAAAAATAAGACCACCAATAATAATTGCTTTGTATCCTTTATCTCCTTTGGAACGTAGTGCTAAAATTATTAGTAAAATCATAGGAATAAGCTTAAAAACCATGCGTAATGAAACTGCAATTGAATCTAAGAAAAAGACATAATAAAGACCGAATATTGCGAATAACAGTAAAATGATTTTTCTCTCCATTTGAAACCCCCTTATAATTTAATGAAACTTTCATCTATCCTATACGTAAAAATAAATGAGAGGTGATAATAGTGGGACAATTATTTATAACTGTGCTTATTGCTGCTGTTATAATGACGATTTTAATCGTGCCCTTAACAAAGAAAATACCAAAGGGTGAGTTAACAGGCAAGCAGTTTAGTATACTTTTAACTTCAGTTTTTTTAGGAAGTTTAATTTTAACATTTTTAACGGTATATATTTCGAAAATTGATTTGCATTGGACAGTATTTATGTATATTGTGCCAGTTGTTGCGCTTGTTGGCGCATTGCTTGCAACTGGTGCTGAACAAAAGCTGAAATCGGTGTTAACGCTACTTTCAATTGTAGCAGTTGCATATTTACTGGCTTCGCCAATTTTCAATGCAGAGAAGAAATATCAATCTTCAGAAATGGAAGAGCAAGTTGAAATTCAGCCATTTGACGAAACGAAAACACCGGCAAGTGTACCGCCGAAGTTTGTGAAGAATAAAATGAAAAAAGCATTCGGGCAAGTGCCTAACACAAGCTATTATGAACTGGGGCGTTTACAAATTCAAAAGGTCAATGGTGAATATGTTTATATTGCACCAGTAGAATTTTCAGGGCTATTTAAATGGTTTAACGGTAAAACAACACCAGGTTATTTTACAATGAGTGCTACGGATTCAAGTGATAACCCAAAATTTATGGCGCATGAAATGAAATACATTCCATCAGCTTACCTAAATAAGAATTTAGAGCGCCATATTCGTCTACAGTATCCAACGCTTATCTTCTATGGTGATGTGCAGTTAGAAATCGATGATGAGGGCGTACCATACTATATTCGCACATATGGTAATTTTATTTCTGCTCGAAATGGCTTTGATGTAAAAGGAATTGTTAAAGTTGATGCGAAAACAGGTAAATCAGAAAAAATTGCATTAGCAGATGTACCAGAATTTATTGATGGTGCAATTTCTCCAGAGGCTGTAAGCTTGCAAAATAGCTACTACGGGAACTATGTGCACGGCTTCTGGAATAGCGTATTTGGAAAAAAAGATGTGAAGCTGCCGTCAGATGAAGGTACGGAGGCAAATGTTAGCCCAGTCTTTATGGAGGATGGAGAAATGTATTACTTTACTGATTTCTCAAGCCCAAAAGAGGGTGTTGACTCGATGCTTGGCTATTCTTTAACACATGCAAGAACTGGCAAGGCGACATATTATACTGGCAATCTAGAAGAATCGTATATGGATTCGCGTGGTGCGCTTGAAATTATTGAGAAAAAGTTTATTGAAAAAGAGTGGGAAGGCGAAATGCCAATTTTGTATAACTTCTATGGTGAAGCAAGCTGGCTGTCGGCTGTTTTGGATTCGAATGGTTTCCTACAAAATTACTTTATCGTTTCTGCAGCAAATCCAGAAATTTCGGCGTATGCCTCTACCCCAACTGAGGCGTTGAAGTTATATAAAACAGCGCTTAATCGTGGTGGTAGCGCAGTAGACGGTTCTTCAAATGCAGAAGAAGCACAGCTTACTGCAAAGATTGTACGTGTTTATAAAGAGCGAGTTGGCGACTTTACAATCGTTTCATTGCTAACAGATACAGGGCAGAATTTTATCGTAAGCTCTGAAGCTGCGCCACTTGCAATTTATTTACAACAAGGTGACGAAGTAAAAATGATATACTATGCAACTGGCGAGCAGTTCCAACCAATCAAAAAGCTTGAAATTATGAATATAGCACAATAATGATGTGAAACAAGGGATGTTGAGAAAGCAGGTTTTATCTGTTTTTCTCAATATCCCTTTTGCTCTTTTTATTGTGAATTAGTTAGATTTGATTTGATAACATCAATAATTTGTGGAAGGTATTAACTAGAAAATGTCAAATTTACAATTATAACCTCTCATTCTTTTGAAACAATTATTCGGACCGCACACATGATGACGACTCAAATTTAAGAGGTTTCAGCAGTTTCTGAGCAAATGGCTGCAAGTGCGCAGCAAGTTTCTGCAACGTTTGATTCTTTACAGGCAATTTCAGAATCGTCAACGGAAACATCAAAGCAGGTGGCAAGCTTATCTGAGGGTCAACTTGCTTCCATGGAAGAGATTTCTTCAGCTACACATATGTTAGATAAGTTGGCGGTCAATTTGAGCAGTGGAGTAGGGCAATTTAAGTTGTCATAATGACGATTTTCTGCAACTTTCCACAAATGCTTTGCGTCATTAAGAGTAAGTAAAAGGAATTTGTGGGAGGGAAGTAATTTTGGAGAAAAATGAAATCGTCAGTTGGATTAAAACGATTGTATTTGCTGTTATACTAACCGTTGGAATTCGAGTCTTTTTGTTTACGCCTGTTAATGTAGAGGGGGCTTCGATGATGCCAACGTTTGAAAATGAAGAAAAGGTAATCGTCAACATTATTGGTCCTACTTTATCCGATTATAAACGTTTTGATGTCATAGTTTTTGAAGCACCAAATGGGGAAAACTTCATTAAGCGTATTATTGGCTTACCAGGAGATCGTGTTGAATATCACGATGATG
The DNA here is from genome assembly GCF_000612805.1 of Bacillus ndiopicus. Classification (GTDB taxonomy): domain Bacteria; phylum Bacillota; class Bacilli; order Bacillales_A; family Planococcaceae; genus Metasolibacillus; species Metasolibacillus ndiopicus. The sequence continues at coordinate 161,505 of NZ_HG964403.1, forward strand.
AGTTATTTATAAATGGGGAAAAGTTTAATGAACCATATTTAGATATTAATAGAGAAAAGCTATTAGACAGTGGAAATTTAACAGGGAACTTTACTTTACAGGATAGTTTAGGTGAGGAAGTTGTACCTGAAGGGCATTATTTTGTGCTTGGCGATAATCGCCGTAAAAGCTTGGATAGCCGAGATATGTCGGTTGGCTTTGTAGCACAAGAAAGAATACTCGGTACTGTGCCAGTGGTGGTTTGGCCTTTACCGAATGCGCGCTTTATTAAAGAGTGAAATAGGTAAAAGGTAATGATTCGACTATAAGCGGGGAAGTTCACACGTAAGAAATTTAAAATCGCACGAATGTAATAAAGGAGCTGTGGGAAAATCGCCTTTCCTACAGCTTCTTTGGTTGTTGTTCGTGAATATATTCGAGCATTTTTTCGTAGCGAGCTGTGAGCTGTGTACCTTCAAATAAATGTAATTTATCAAATGCTTGCTGCTGCTCTTTTACAATCTGTCGTTCCTGCAAAAACGCAGCATCAGACTCATGTTGGAAAATATATTGCAAGTGGAATAGCTGAAGCATTGCAACTTCCGGGCTTTCTAGGTTATAAGCAAATTTTATATTCCAGACAGATGTGTAAGATATATATTCATTAACATAAGCAGTAGCATATTGATATTTTGCTTCATCGATATTTTTCTGAATTTTTTTGTGAACATCTGCAAGTGCTAAATTGATTTCGGCAATCGCATAATAAAAGCGGCGAATCGATTTTAATTGTTGGCGCTCTAATGATTTTGCGACATGTCTATTCATTTGCATAGGCAAACACCTCTTAATACCTTAATGTATTGTAGGTATATTTTAGCACGAGCTTGATATTACGTAAAATAGGGCTAGTTATAAAGTTTTGATTTCTAACTAGCCCTATTTTCATATATTTAATTTACTTCCATGTAAAGCCTTGCTTAGCAAGGAAATCTTTAATAAATGGACGCTTTTGTTCGATTAAGTAATCTGCCATTTGCTTTGTCCATGTTGCCATTTTTTGATTTGAAGAGCGACTCGTGTAATAGTTTTCCATCGTTGTATCATATTCATCTAATAATGTAGCATAGCGTACCTCGTCATAAGCATTTTCATGAAGCACTGCTCCGACAGGTAAGCGCGGCTTAGTTTCATTGCGTTTTGTAGGTGTACCGATTGTCATTGCAAATAAAGGGAATACATTGTTAGGTAAATTGAATAGCTCGCTAATTTCTACTGGGTTATTGCGTGCTCCACCGATATAGCAAATGCCATAGCCTTTTGCCTCTGCCGCGATCACAAAATTTTGTGCAAATAAAGATACATCAGCTACGCCAACAAGCAAATTTTCTGCTGAATCTGTGACAATGTTAACGTTGTGCTTTTGACCAGCGATTTGTAGGCGCTTGAAGTCGACGCAAAATAAAAATGCAGCACCGGCTGTCTGGAATTGAAATTCATTTTTTGATAGTTCACCAAGCTGCTTTTTCTTGTCCTCATCTGTTACCCAAATGACACTATATGCTTGAACAAAATGTGAGCTAGCTGCCATTTGCGCAGTTTCGATTAAGTCGATTACAGTTTCTCGTGAAATTTGTTCCCCTGTATATTTACGCACAGATGAATGGCTGCGTAAAAGTTCTCTAGTATCCATTTCCATCCTCCTAAATACCTGTATTATCATAATATTTTATACTACTTATAGCAAATAACCAATCAAGTTGACTAAAAACTACTGTTCAAGCGATTTTTGAAGATTAAAAAACTTTTTAAAAAAATAGTTGACTTCTAGGTTTACAATGATTTATACTCAATCCAACGATGGAACATGAATCAAATACTCTTATCAAGAGCGGCGGAGGGACTAGGCCCTGTGATGCCCGGCAACCAGTAAGTGACGAACTTACAAAGGTGCTAATTCCTACAGATTCGGATTGGGATCTGAAAGATAAGGGGAGGAAAACTTGCTCATTTGCAACCCTCTTCTTAGGAAGAGGGTTTTTTGTTTTTCTACCCTCCTCAAAAATCCACTAGCCATCGAATAAATTTTAGGAGGAACATCATGTCAACATTACGTCCAGAAACATTGCTATTACATGGGGGGCAAAAGCCTGATCCAGTAACAGGAGCAATTGCAGTACCAATTTATCGCACGACTGCTTATGCATTTAATGATACTGCTCATGCGCAGCGATTATTTGCATTAGAAGAAGCAGGCAATATTTATTCACGCATAATGAACCCGACAGTTGGGGCATTTGAAGAGCGTGTCGCTTTATTAGAAAAAGGAGCAGCAGCAGTAGCGCTTTCCTCAGGTATGGCAGCTATCTCGTTTTCTATTTTAAACATTGCTGGCGCAGGAGATCATATTGTATCAGCAGGCTCTTTATACGGTGGTACTTACAATTTATTTGCAACAACATTGCCACGCTATGGTATAACAACATCGTTTGTAGACGAGAGTAATCCTGAAAACTTCCGAGCGGCAATTAAGGAAAATACAAAAGCAATTTTTGCAGAAACAATAGGCAATCCAAGTTTAAATGTGTTAGATATTGAAGCAGTTGCTAAAATTGCACATGAGCATGGTATTCCGTTGATTATTGATAATACATTCCCTTCACCATATGGCTCTAACCCAATCGAATTTGGCGCAGATGTTGTTATTCATTCGGCAACAAAATGGATTGGTGGACATGGTACAACAATCGGCGGCATCGTCGTCGATGCAGGGAAATTTGATTGGACACAAGGCAAGTTTCCAGGCTTTACAGAGCCAGATTTAACGTATCACGGCATATGTTATGGAATTGACACAGCAGCGGCAGCATTTGCCACAAAGCTGCGCGTACAATTACTACGTGATTTCGGTCCGACACTAAGTGCGGATGCGGCATTTAATTTCTTACAGGGTTTAGAAACGCTTCATTTGCGTGTAGTAAGACATAATGAAAATGCCCAAAAGGTAGCAGCTCATTTACGCAACCACCCATTCGTGGAATATGTAAATTACAACGGCTTTGAAGATGCTGTATCGCATTCATTAGCGAAAAAGTATTTGAAAAACGGTTTTGGTTCTATTTTAACTTTTGGAATTAAAGGTGGTAGAGAGGCTGGGCGCGCAGTTATTGATAGCGTTAAATTATTCTCACATGTAGCTAATGTCGGGGATGCACGTTCGCTTATTATTCATCCAGCATCTACAACACATCAACAACTATCAGCGGAAGAACTTGAAATCGCTGGCGTATCTGAAGAGCTCATTCGCTTATCGATAGGCTTAGAAGCGATAGAGGATATATTAGCTGATTTAGATCAAGCATTTGAGCAGATAGCAAAAAATTCTTAATTCGTTGTATTGATTTAGACGCAATGTAGAATGAATTACTAAATCTAAATAACAAGCTGTAGTCTGCATCATTTCGCAGTCGCAGCTTTTCTAATTGAAATATAAAATTTAATACCTAGTATTTTTATAAGAATTATTGACTTCTTTGTTTTTGTGAATTATAATAAAACCAACCAACTTGCAGGGAATTAAAATGATAGATTAATCGGTCTTTCCAGGGAGTTAATTTCCGACTTATTCATATCGTTTTTGCTTAACTTTTAAGGAGGGAATCATACTGCCCGTTAATACGAGGTAAATCAAAGGAGTGTTGAACATGGGACGTACATATAGCGCACAAAACATAGCATCTTATATTGTGTATGATTTAAATGAAACATACACATTCGTCAACTCACAGGCAATTCAAGTATTATTAGCAAATGTTGAAAAGATGTGGATGAAAGTGTTTGGGCATAGTGCTTTCTCAGAACCAACATATGATTTATCGAACGGTTATGTCATAAAAGAAGTTTATGATGCGTATGCGGAGTGCGGAAATGCCCATATTGATTTACCAGCAAAAGAATGGTTTTTACGTTATGGAGAATTTCAACTTATTCAGCGTACGTACGCAGTGCCTGCATTTACGGCTTTAGAGGAAAAAATCATGCAATCGATTTTAGAAAACTATCGCCGTAGACAATTGACGAAAGTAAGTTGAAATTTTCCCGCTTATATAATAGAAGAAATTCCCCCATTTCTTCTATTGATATATTAAAAACAAGAGGAGTCATCTAGTGTTAGATGGCTCCTTTTGCTTTGTGTTAATAAATTTGAACATTTAATGATCTCTCTAGAAAAACAAATGTCCGTTTAAGGTAGAATTTCCTTGTAATATTGTAAGGATTACGCTAGAATCACTATATAATATCTAGAACGATGTACGAATTTGCAGCAGTTTTTCTGTAGGATATGCGCTGTTTTATACTTTTATCTTGGTTCAGTAGATTCTTTTGTATCAAAAGTAACACGAGAAGATTGTGGGTGGTTGAATCCCCACTTGAATAGAAAGACTCAGTCTAAGAGCGTTACACCTTCGTAGCAATGATTGAGTGACCAACACCGTGTTGTTCCAAAAAATACTGGCGTATGTCACAGGTCAGTTAAATTGGGAAATCTGGACAATAGTCAGTCAGGGCGTAAAGGATTGTTCGTGAGAGGAAATTTGGAGGCGAATTTATAATGTCAACAGTGAAGGCAGCCATCCTCGGCTTTGGAACCGTGGGGCAAGGGATTTATCATATATTAAAGGAAAGGAAACATGAACTTCAAGATAAGCTAGGTGTAGAACTCGAAGTTGCGAAAATATTAGTTACAGATGCGAGTAAAGAGCGTGTACCGGGTACATTGCATCTTATGACGGAGAGTATAGAGGACGTGCTAGCAGAGCCAGGACTACAGGTTGTTTTTGAAGCGATTGTCAATGAGGAGCCAGCATTTTCTTATTTGAAGCGTGCAGTAGAGCACAGATGCCATGTAATTACAGCAAATAAGGTAATGTTTGCACGACGAGGGCAGGAGCTTGAACAACTGGCTAAAGAGCATGGTGTAAATGTAGGCTATGAAGCATCTGTAGCTGGAGGCGTACCTGTTATCAAAACATTAAAAAATGTGTTATTGGTAAATAATGCCCAGCGAATTCAAGGTATTTTAAATGGAACGACAAATTACATTTTAACGAAAATGCGTATTGAGAATGTACCTTTTGAGGATGCTTTAAGAGAGGCACAGCGATTGGGCTATGCAGAGGCAAATCCGTTCAACGATGTGTCTGGGCAAGACGCCTTTAAAAAATTAATGATTTTATCAAGCTTAGCATTTGGTGAGCAGCCTAATTGGTCGGAAGTAGAAGTAATTGGTATTGATGCGATTTCTCAAGCGGATGTAGAAAAAGCATATGTGGAAGGTTTACGTTTTCGTCATGTTGCAGAAATAGAGCGTTTAGCAGATGGGAAAATTGTTGGTAAAGTAGCGCCGCTATTAGTGAATAAAGAGCATCCACTATATCCAATTGATGACGTTAATAATGCTGTAACTGTAGAGACGAATTATATTGGAACGATTACGCTTGTTGGGCCTGGTGCGGGAATGTACCCAACCGCAAGTGTTATGGTAGAAGATTACGCAGAGATAATGTTAAGAGGCACAGGGCAGGTTGTGTCAATTTAAATAAGTGCCAGGCACGGGAACAATTAAGAATTGTTTCAGTGCCTGGCACTTTTAGTCTTCATCTTTTACATCAATATCCTCTGGGATTGGGGTGTTACGCCAAATATCGATTTCCTCTTTAATGCGTTCGATTTGTTCGTGATATGTATCAAATTGTCCACTATTTATTAAATATTGTTCTCCATCATGTACAGCTTTAATTCGACCATTATGAATATAATATAAAATTTGTTCTTCCGGCATATTTAAATCTAATGCTGTTTGAGCCACAGTTTTATACATTAACTACATTTCCTTTCCATTTCTTCAGAAATTCTTAAGATTTACGATAAACAATTATTCATTTTTATCCTTTATTATAACATTATAAGAGTTAGCAGTGAGGTGAACGATATGACGAAATTAACAGTATTGGTTGTTGACGATGATCAAGATATTCGAGATGGTATAGAGATTTATTTAAAAAATGATGGCTACAATGTTCTGAAGGCAGCGGATGGTGTGGAGGCATTAGAAATGCTATCGCAGCATGATGTCCATTTAATTGTTTTAGATATAATGATGCCAAATATGGACGGAATTACGGCGACGTTTAAAATTCGTGCTGAACGTAATATTCCTATCATTATGTTAAGTGCTAAGGCAGAGGATACAGATAAAATTCACGGTCTATCTGTTGGAGCAGATGATTATATTACGAAGCCTTTTCACCCATTAGAGCTTATGGCACGTGTGAAGTCACAGTTGCGTCGCTATGTTGAGCTAGGGACATTTCAAAATAGTACAACGCAGATTGAAGGCTTGGAGCTTGACATAGCTGGTCGCCAAGTATTAAAAGATGGAGAGCCTGTAAAGTTGACACCAATCGAATACAAAATTACAGAGCTATTGTTGAAAAATGCAGGTCGTGTTTTTTCCATTCATGAAATTTATGAAATCGTTTGGAATGAAGAGGCGTATAATGCTGAAAATATTGTCGCTGTACATATCCGAAAAATCCGCGAAAAAATTGAGACAGATCCAAAAAATCCACGTTATTTAAAGGTAGTTTGGGGACTTGGCTACAAAATGGAAAAATAACATTGCGCTAATTTGTACTTTAATTAGTGCAGCTGCTAGTATTTTCGGTCTCGTTTATATCGGAATGTTTCTATGGGAGACAAGAGCGGATTTAATGGATACATTGCAACTATTACGAAAGCTTTTTTAGGAGGATTTTAAATGAAAAAGGGAAGAGGCGTCCTCACATTACTATTGATTTTTTGGACGGTATTCGCGTTATTTTCTTTTTGGGGGAATGCGAATAGGATTATCGGTAAGTCCTTTATTAGTTCAGATGAATTTCAAATGGAGCTAAGACAATATTACGGATGGCTGTATGAATATGTTTTAGTACCGTTTGATGCAGAGAAAGCGAAGGAACAAATAAAAATTACGAAGGATGAAATTCATTATTATCGTAATTATTACGGAACAGTGGAGGAACAGATAGAAAATATCGTTCTACAATATAACGAACGTTTGCAAGATGAAGGAATTTCTGAAGAGGTAAAAGAAGTAGCGAAGCAAGAGCGTGATCGCAAAATTGAGGAAATTAAGAAAAACTTTGCAGATGATGCGCATGTAGAAGCAAAAATCCGTGTATTAAAGGAACGGATTATTGATAACTATGCTGCTGAAAAGGAGAGATATCGAAGGGAGTTTATGGCATCAAATAGCTATAAGATGTTTAGCTATGATTTAGTGAATGTTGATACGGGGCAACGTTTTTTCAACAATAATACAGTTGCACCAAATATTTTCGAGCAGCAATTTTTAGCGGAAAATAGCGAATATTTTTCACCACTGGATGTGTATCCCAATGAATCGACTTCTATTCAAGAAATTCACATGAATGGAGGCGTTGAAGAAGAATATGCTTTAGTAGATCAGACGATTCCGCTAACGGTGGAGCAGCCAAAATTTACAGGCACTATTACATTGCCAAAAACAGCTTTAAAAGATTCGGAGCTAAAAAGAAATTATGAGGGCTTTGAAATCTTTAAAATTCTCTCTTATATCGTTTGGGTTACAGGAATTTTAACATTATTAGTATTGTTATTTTTAGTACGACCTAAGAAAGTTGAAATTGAAACACTTCTACCAAAAATGAAGCCGCTATTTAACAAATTGCCAATTGATGTGGGAATTGCTATTGTGTTGTTCGGCATCATGGTACTTATTAATTTAGTCGAAGAGCTGGCTAACACTATTTTTAGTATTTCTTATTATGGAACTGAGCAATACAATATTACAAACACAATAGAATTAATTATAATATTTGCTTTCGCTGTTGCCTTATTTATTGCCATTGTTATTAGTTCAATTTGGTTACTTGGTGATGCGCGAGATATGGAACGATGGAAGAAATCTATTTCTCTTCGAATTTGGCAAGCGGGTCAGGACGCCTTTTTAAATCGTTCGATTGGCATGCAAACATTTGCAATGCTTATCGTATTTTTCCTTGCAGGGGTAGGATTTACTGGCGCTTTGATTGACGGGAAGCTATTTATTATCTACGTACCATTATTCTTATTCATATTTATACCGACACTATATGTATTTCTTCTTCGTATGGGCTACCTCAGTCGTGTAATAAAGCAAACAGAGGATATGGCGGAAGGACGTTTATCAAGTGATATTGTGGTGAAGGGCAAATCACCTATTGCGACACATGCTAAAAATTTAAATAAATTAAGAGATGGCGTCAGAACGTCTATGACGGAGCAAGCGAAAAGTGAGCGTTTAAAAACGGAATTAATTACGAATGTTAGCCATGATTTACGTACACCGTTAACATCCATTATTACGTATACTGATTTATTGAAAAAGCCAGATTTATCAGAGGAAGAGCGTAGCAAATATATAGATATACTTGATAAAAAATCGGCACGTTTAAAAACATTGATTGAAGATTTATTTGATGTATCGAAAATGGCAAGTGGCAATGTCGAGCTATTAAAGCAACGAGTTGATTTAGCACAGCTATTACAACAGGCTGTTGGAGAGCATGAAGAAGCATTTACTACAGCAAACTTAGATATGCGCGTCAATATCGAAAGTCAGCCAATTTTTGCATACGTAGATGGGCAAAAATGGTGGCGTGTCATTGATAATTTAATTGTCAACGCACAAAAATATTCATTAGAAGGCACACGTGTTTATATTACATTGAAGCAGCAAGGGGCTGAAGCTGAGCTTGTAGTGAAAAATGTAGCGAAATATGAACTGATGGAAAATGCAGATGAGTTAACTGAGCGCTTCAAACGCGCAGATACATCGCGTCACACAGAAGGCTCTGGCTTAGGGTTAGCAATCGCTCAATCGATTGTTGATTTACATGGTGCACGTATGAGAATTGAAGTGGATGGCGATTTATTCAAAGTAACAGTTGCTGTGCAAGTAGCATATTAAAATATGAGGCTGTTGGAAATGTAGGTCTGCATCTACATTTGCCAACAGCCTTTTCGTTTTTTTGATTAACATGTGTTTTTTCAAAGTATTAAAATAAGAATTTTTCAATTTCTGAGACTTATATTTTTCTACGCTGAACAAAGTAATGTTATACTTTTGCATGACAAAAGAACAGGAGGATACTGTACATTGCAGTTTTTAATTGGTACATTAGTAGTTGTTATTTATAGTGGGCTGACATTTTACATAGGTTGGAATTTGAATTTATGGTTAACATCTATAAGCATACATATACCAAATCTTATTTTTTGGTCCCTCCTTTACGTGGCAGCATTTGGCTTTGTGTTAGGTAGAATTCATGAATTCTTACGTCCGTTATCAATTTTAGGGAATTATTGGATGTTTATTTTTGAGTACGGGCTAATTTTATGTATTATTGCAAATATCATTACATTTATTACCCCTTTAACAGTGCGTACTACAGGTAGCGTAGGGGTGATTGTTTTCATAGCGCTCTTTATTTATGGGACGTATAACGCCTATTCTCCTGTTGTGAGGGAAACGACGCTTAAATTAAATGTGGATGAGCCGATGACATTTGTTGTAGCTTCAGATTTTCATTTAGGCGCGTTATCAAATAAAGCCCATTTACAAAGATTTGTGACATTATCGAATGAACAAAATCCAGATGTCGTGTTATTGGCAGGTGATTTAGTGGACGATAAGCCCGATTTGTTTATCAAGAAGGGGATGGGTGAAGTGATGGCACAGTTGAAAGCTACATATGGTGTATATGGGATACTTGGTAATCATGAGTATTATGGAAATGCCATTGCAGCAGTGGTTGATGAACTGGAAAAAGCGAATGTAAAAATGCTATTAGATGAAACTATTTTAGTAGGAGAGCGTTTCTATTTAACGGGACAAGAAGATAAAACGAATAAAGCGAGAAAACAGATTGCCGATTTAGCGCCGAAAGAGCTAGATAAGCCTTGGATTGTGATGAATCATACTCCAGATGATTTAAACTCACCTATGAAAGCCGGGGTAGATTTACATGTTTCGGGTCATACTCATTTAGGGCAGCTATGGCCAAATAACTTTATTACAGATAAAGTATTTGAATTAGATTATGGCTATAAAAATAAAGAAGGTATGCATGCACTGGTTTCAAGTGGTTTCGGTTTTTGGGGTCCACCGATGCGCGTAGGTAGTCGCTCGGAGCTGTGGGTAATTCATGTTGAAAGTAATTAAGGTAGAATTGGAGGAATTACGTAGTGGAATGGTTTGAATTATTAAAGGCACTGATTTTGGGCTTTGTAGAAGGGATGACTGAGTTTGCCCCTGTATCATCAACAGGTCATATGATTATCGTTGATGATATGTGGTTGAAAACCCAAGAATTTTTAGGCTCTAGCTCCGCAAATACATTTAAAATTGTTATTCAGTTAGGTTCGATTTTAGCTGTAGTTGTAGTGATGTGGAAGCGAATGTTGAGTTTAATAGGTTTATATAAGATTGATGGAAAAGCAGTAACTCAACGCTTTAACTTAGGGCATGTTATTGTTGGTATTATTCCAGCAGGAGTTTTTGGTGTGTTGCTGGAAGATATGATTGATACGCATTTATTTTCTATTAATACTGTTGTAATTGGCTTAATTATTGGAGCTTTCTTGATGATTATTGCTGATAAATTTGGACCAAAGAAGCCATCGATTACATCATTAGATCAAATTTCGTATGGTAAAGCGCTGAAAATTGGGCTTGTACAATGTATCTCATTATGGCCAGGCTTCTCACGCTCAGGTGCAACGATTTCAGGTGGGGTGCTTTTAGGCTTAGACCATAAAACAGCAGCAGACTTCACGTTTATTATGGCTGTGCCGATTATGGCTGGTGCTAGCGGCTTATCTTTAATTAAGCATTGGGATGATATTAACCCAGATCATTTTATGTTTTATGCGATTGGTTTTGTTAGTGCCTTTGTGTTTGCATTAATATCAATTAAATTCTTCCTGAAATTAATTTCACGTGTTAAACTAACACCGTTCGCGATTTATCGTATTGTGCTTGCGATCGTGTTACTTGTTGTATTATATATGTAAAAATAAGAAAAGCCTTGCTGGCCAGCAAGGCTTTTTACTTACTTGTTGAATAAATCGAATAATCCACCGATGCCGCCTTCATCGCTTGATTTTCCGCCACCGCCTTTAGTAGCTGGGGCAGCTGCGAATACACGGCTTGCAAGTCGGCTAAATGGCAGTGATTGCACCCATACTGTACCAGGTCCTTTTAACGTTGCTAAGAATAGTCCTTCTCCACCGAATAATGCTGTTTTCACGCCACTTACCATTTCGATATTGTAATCGACATCTCTCGTCATAGCAACTAAACAACCTGTATCGATGCGTAATATTTCACCTGGACGTAAATCATGACGATGAATTGTTCCACCTGCATGAATAAATGCCATTCCGTCACCTTCAAGCTTTTGCATAATGAAACCTTCTCCACCGAAAAAGCCTGTTGCTAATTTACGCTGAAATTCAATGCCAACAGATACGCCTTTAGCTGCTGCTAAAAAAGCATCCTTTTGGCAAATAATTTTTCCATTCCATGCGCTTAAATCAATCGGAATAATTTTTCCGGGATACGGTGCAGCAAAATAAACATGGCGCTTGCCAGATCCGGTATTAGTGAATGTTGTCATAAATAAGCTTTCACCTGTCAATAACCGCTTACCAGCCCCCATAAGCTTATCCATAAAGCCACCACTGCCTTTTGCAGAGCCATCACCAAATATCGTTTCCATACGAATATCATCTTCCATCATCATCAAGCTGCCAGCCTCAGCTACAACTGTTTCAGCTGGATCAAGCTCCACCTCTACAAATTGCATATCGTCTCCATAAAGCTTGTAATCAATTTCATGATTGTTCATTGTTTGTTCCTCCTATTAATTATATCTCTACTGTCTATCGTCAAGTTTTTGAAAGCTGTTGTAACATGCGCTAAACTGACCTCTCTTCAAAATATAATTTTTACTATATGTACGTGTCGTAAATAAAAGAAGTTTCGAAAATATTAAAATTATTTTTAAAATCAGAAAAAAGAGGGTTTAAAATAGAGAATGTCGAATAATTTGTAATGTAACACAAGAAATGAAGTTTTTGCGTACGGAAAGGAGAGACTAAATGGAGCTGAAAAACTATATAGCTGGTGAATGGGTCGAAGGAGAGCTACAAACGATGCCAATTATTAATCCAGCAACAGGTGAGCATCTAGGTACAGTGCCACTCTCAACAAAAACGGAAATTGATGCAGCTGTTCAAGCAGCAAAAAAGGCACAGAAGGAGTGGGCATTGCTTCCCGCACCGAAACGTGCAGACTATTTATATGAAATTGGCTTTAAATTGAAAGAAAAAAAGGAATATTTAGCGCAGATTTTGACGAAGGAAATGGGCAAGGTAATTGAAGAGGCGCGTGGAGAGGTGCAAGAAGGCATCGATATGGCGCTTTATATGGCTGGAGAGGGACGCAGATTATTTGGCGAAACAGCGCCATCTGAACTAGCAAATAAATTTGCAATGAGTGTGAGAGCCCCGATAGGCGTTGTTGGATTAATTACACCATGGAATTTCCCAATTGCTATTGCAACATGGAAGTCGTTTCCTGCAATTGTGGCAGGCAATACATTTGTTTGGAAGCCTTCCAATGAAACACCGATGATGGCATATGAGCTTGCCAAAATTTTTGAAGAAGTAGGCCTGCCTAAAGGTGTAGCTAATGTTGTATTTGGTACAGGACCAACGATTGGTACAGCAATGATTGAGCATCCTGATGTGCGTGTCATTTCCTTTACAGGTTCAACTGCTACTGGTAGTAAGGTAGCGGAGCTTGGAGGCAAACATTTAAAGAAAATTTCACTGGAAATGGGCGGCAAAAATGCAGTTATCGTAATGGATGATGCAGATGTGGATCTAGCGGTACAAGGAATTGTTTGGAGCGCCTTTGGAACAGCAGGACAGCGTTGTACAGCATGTAGTCGTATTATCGTGCATCGTGATGTGAAGGAAGAGCTGGAGGAAAAGCTATTAAAAGAAATGCGAGCGATCACAATAGGTAATGGACTTGACCCAGATGTAAAAGTAGGTCCTGTTATTAACCGCCAAGCGCTTGAAAAAATCAATCATTATGTACAGCTTGGTAAGCAAGAAGGAGCGACACTGTTAACAGGTGGTCACATATTAACTAAAGCACCGTACGATAAAGGGTTTTATTTTGAGCCAACTGTTTTTACAAATGTTAGTCCAAATATGATTATCGCACAGGAAGAAATTTTTGGCCCTGTAGTTAGTATCATTGAGATTGACAGCTTAGAGCAGGCAATCGAAGTAAATAATGGCGTGCGCTTCGGATTATCGAGTTCTATTTTCTCACGTAATGTGAATACGATATTTAAAGCACAGCAGCTTTTAGATACAGGTATTGTCTATGTAAATGCAGGGACAACGGGAGCTGAAATCCATTTACCATTCGGTGGAACAAAGGGTACGGGCAATGGCCATAGAGACTCGGGTCAAGCTGCACTTGATGTCTACACAGAATGGAAAAGCGTCTATGTAGATTACAGCGGTACTTTACAAAGAGCACAAATTGATACTTAATGTAGTGAAACGATTAGGTGTATATACTTTATCTTAAAATATCTTCTATTGATTGAGCTAAATCCTTCTAGCGTGAATGCTTAGAAGATTTTGATAGTAAATAAGAGCTTTTTACTTCAATATAAGTGCGTTCAGCTGTCAGAAAAAATACTTTTCCGACAGCCCCACATGACATACTAAATAAAAGGGGTTGGATTACATGAAAGTAGTAGTTCTAGGTGCAGGTTTAATGGGGAAAGAAGTAGCACGTGATTTAGTAGCAAGCGAATCAGTTGAAAAAGTATATTTAGCAGACTTAGTAGTAAGCGCGGCAGAGGAATTTGTCGCTACATTAAATACAAATAAAGTAGAAGTCATTGAACTAGATGCAACATCAGAAGAATCATTGCACAATGTTATGTCGAAGGGAAATGTTGCAATCAACGCATTATTTTATGAATTCAATGAAGCGGTAGCCAAGGCAGCGATTGCCACGGGTGTTCATGCGGTTGACTTAGGTGGGCATATTGGTGGTGTGACAGAGCATGTGCTTGCGATGTCAGATGCAGCCAAGGCAGCAGGGGTAACACTTATTCCAGATCTAGGCGTTGCGCCAGGAATGGTTAATATTTTAGCAGGGTACGGGGCGACAAAACTAGATGTGGTGGAATCTATTAAACTATATGTGGGTGGTATTCCTACAGAGCCAAAACCACCACTACATTATACACATGTATTCTCGTTAGAGGGTGTCTTTGACCATTATACAGAGCCGTCCAAAATGATTCAGGACAGTAAGTTAACAGAAGTTGAATCATTAACTGGTGTGGAGCCAATTTACTTTGACGAGTTTGGTGTACTAGAAGCGTTTTATACATCAGGGGGAATCTCGACATTATCTCAAACTTTCCCGAATGTAAAAACTTTAGAGTACAAAACAATCCGTTATAAAGGGCATGTTGAGAAGTTCAAGTTATTAGCTGATTTAGACTTCTTAAGCAAAGATAATTTTGTAGAGGCAAATGGTCATGAAGTAAGCGTGCGTGAAGTTGTACGTGAAGCGCTAAAGAAAAAGCTAGAGCTTGGAAAGAAAGTAGATGCCGTATTATTACGTGCTATTGTAGCTGGTGAAAAATCAGAAGAGCAAGTGACATATGAATATGAGATGGTTGTGAAGAAAGATTTAGAAACAGGCGTAACGGCGATGGCTCGCGCAACAGCAAACACGGCATCGGTCGTTGCCCAAATGATTGGTAATGGGGTAATTTCAGAGCGCGGCGTCTTTGCACCAGAATTGATAGTGCCAGGTGCGGCATATATTGAAGAAATGGCAAAGCGTGGTGTAGATATCAGAGAAACATCACACCGTTCTGCGATGATTGTAAAATGGTAAAATGAGAAATGGCTGTAGGGAAAGTATTTTTTCCTACAGCCATATTTATTTAGGCCAAGTTTTCAAAACATATTTTTCGGACTTTTCAAAAAATGTGTAACGAAATTTATTGTGCCTCGTCTTATTTAATGACATGGAAAGAAAACCATAAAAAGGAGTGAAGAGAACATGAAGAAAGGGCGGACAATAGGCACAATTTTTACCGTAGCTATTATGTTTATAGCGACGCTAGCTTTGTTTGGGAATCAAAAAGTCTATGCAACTACATCGGTATTAGAAGGGCAGCCATTTTATGTTGATTTTTCAGAAGGTATTATTGCACAGGCAAGCTTAACAAATGGCAAGGTGTATGTTACAGATGCTAGTGGAAAAAAGGTAAATGCGCGGTTGACGTTAAACGAGGCAGCCAATGCGATTATTGTTTGGGATTTAAGTATAGGAGAATACACGCTACATGTTGATAAAGGAGCTTATAAAAAGTTGTCATTAAACAATAAGAAAAAATCTGTAGAGTTTAATGTGGTGAAGGCAGTTGAGCAGATAAAATCAACAAAAGATTTAGTGACTTATTTTGAAACAGTATTGAACAATCAAAATTTTGGTCATAACCGAGTTCAAGAGGAAATGATGGAGACATCTGAATCTCGCAATGATAGCGTGGCAAGTAACAAATCTTCAAGTCATTCTACAACAAATAATCAAGTGGAAGGTATTGAAGAGGGCGATATTGTTGTTACAGATGGACGTTATATTTATTCGATTATTGAAAATGAACTTGTTGTTACTGACGCAAAAAATCCTAAAAACATGAAGGTTGTTGCGAAAAAGAAATTTAAGGAAAATCAATATTTAACAAAGCTTATTTTACACAATTCATTACTAATCGTTGCGTACGATAGCTATGAAGAGCGTCCTTTAAAAGGGAAGGATTATATGCAATCAACATCGTTATCAAAGTTTGCATTTTTTGATGTGAAAGATGCTCAAAACCCAAAATTAGTGCGTGAAATTGGGCAGGAAGGTAATAGCGCTGGTATACGTAAGCAGGGCGATGTTTTGTATATGGTGACGAATTCGTCTCCTAATTATTGGTTGCTACGTGAAGGGGTAGATGTAGAACTGCGCCCATACACATACGATAGCAATATTCAAAACACATCACAGCCGATGCCAATTGAAAAGATTTCAATTTTCCCTGGCAATACAGAGCCAAACTACACAACATTATCAGCAATAGATTTAAAGGATTTTGCTAAAAATGAAGTAAAGACAGAAAGCTATTTAGGTAGTGGCTCTCAGCTATACATGTCACCAGAGGCAATTTATGTGACAGCACCTAAATATGACTTTGTAGCTCCGGCGGCATCAAAGCGCATGGTGACAGATATGATGATTATGCCAGCTGCATCAAACACACAAATTTATAAGTTTGCTGTGAATCAAACAGCAATCAAATTAGTGGCGCAGGCAGAAGTAAAAGGGACAACATTAAATCAATTCTCAATGGATGAATATAATGGATATTTCCGCATTGCAACAACAGAAGGCTTTGCATGGGGGCGCAATGCTGATTCTAAAAATCATTTATTTATTCTCGATAGTAATTTAAAGCAAGTTGGGGCCCTAACAGATTTAGCGCGTGGTGAGCGCATCTTCTCTACACGCTTTATGGGGGATAAAGCATATCTTGTGACATTTAAAGAGGTGGATCCACTGTTTGTCATCGATGTGGCAAATCCAGCAAAACCTAAAGTGTTAGGGGAGCTGAAAATTCCAGGATTTAGCAACTATTTACACCCTCTTGATGATAAGCATTTAATCGGTATAGGCTATGATACAGAAATTCGTATGAGTGAATATACGAAAGAGCCATTTATCGTAACAAAGGGCATGAAGCTAGCGCTATTCGATGTAAGTGATTTAGCGTATCCAAAGGAAAAATCAGCAGTCATTATCGGGGGACGTGGCACATATTCTGAAGTGCAATATGATCATAAAGCATTGCTTCGTCATATAGAGAAAGGCTACTACGGCTTCCCAGTGTCGCTATATGAAGAAAAGAATGCAAACGAAATGATTTATAAAGGAACAGGCTCCCAAGTATACGAAGTGACAACACAAGGAATTAAGCTAAAAGCAGATTTAATAGAGCCAGCACAATCGAGTGAAATGTATGAAGAATGGGATAAAACGGTTCGTCGTATGATTTACATCGATGATGCACTTTACACAATCTCTCAAAGTGGTGTTGTGAGCTATGATTTAAATACTTTTGAGAAATTGAGCACTGTGAATTTTACGAAGTAATATAATGGTATTCAATTACTACTTGTTTTGGGGGTACCCCAAAACAAGTAGTTTTCTATGTATAGTAAAGAATGGGTAGGTGAATATAAAGTGGACAAAATACTTCAACGTTTGCTAAGAAGTGGCGTAAATTATATAAAGAGTGATAGTGGACTTATATTAGAGGCTTTAGAGAACAATCTTTCTCAAGCATCTGAAGTTGATGTGCTTTTAAATGAGCTGTTGTGTCAATTAAAAAATAGTAACTTTAAAACAGTAAGATTTGAGTGTCCTAAAGTTTTTTTAGAATGTTTGAATTGCACTAGAGCGAAAATGCAAATTAAAGGTGAAAGAGTGGTGTATAAGGGGGATTTTGCAACACCGTTAGATGTTTCACCACAGGATTATGAGGTATGGTCAATTTTTAATAGTAACTCTATTGCTTTTTTGGCAGAAGTTATGAGAAAAAGCATTGATGATGCAAAAAAATTTCTAACGGAGATGAATGCAGAACTTCCATTACAGGCACATAAAATGTATACAGTGTACATAATTAATAATAAACCAGTTGGGGTAGTTTTTCCTCATATAGAACCAAATACAAATCAAGAGGGGCGCTTGTTTTGGATAGGCATTCATCCAATTTATTTAGGGCAAGGGCTAGGGAAGAATCTACATGCAATCGGGTTATATAGATTAAAAAATGAATTTAGCGCAAAATCGTATATAGGAATAACGCAAGTTGATAATCATCCAATGAAAAAAATTATGGTATCAAACGGATGTATTGAAAATAAAGAAACACTAGTATCATTGCAATATTCTATTTAGAGAATTCTTGGATTTCTAAATAGCTTAAAATACATAAAGGCTGTAGGGTTATTTGTTTTCCCTACAGCCTCTTGTTATTTAATGATATTTCAAGACCTCACTAACTGTCACAAATGTATAGCCCTCTTCAGTTAAATATTGAAGTACAGGCTCTAAACCGTCAGCAGTTGAAGCATGAATATCATGCATCAAAATAATCGCATTGTTGTGCATATGTTGTTTAATAATCGGCAATAACTGTTTTGCGTCGCGGTGCTTCCAATCTAACGTATCGATTGTCCAGTTGACAACAGGGATTGGTATAAGTCCATTAATACGCTGGTTTGTCGCGCCGTATGGAGGGCGGAATACAGTAGCTGATTGTCCAATAGCTTGATTGATTGCTTGTTCTGTTGAGTTATACTCAGATAAAACTTGCTTAGAAGTAAGCTTTGTTAAAACGGGATGGCTCCAAGAATGGTTTCCTACTTCATGACCTGCATTGTACACTTCTTGAGTAATTTCAGGGTAATATTGTACACGGCTACCGAGCATAAAGAATGTTGCCTTTGCATTATATTGTTCTAAAAGCTCTAAAACGCGTCGTGTCACTTTAGGATCAGGACCATCGTCAAATGTTAGTGCAACACGTTTAATATTATCCTGCTCTACTGGATCATTAGCCGTATCTTGGTCTGATGTAATCGTGTCAGTACTTACCATTTGCTCTTGGAATTGCTCAGCAAGAATAGGATTAATATATGATAGTGATGTTGTTACGGTCGGTACACCTATTTCAGGATTGGCAATTTCACCTGCATCAAAATATAAAACTAGAGCTTCGTTTTGAATAGAGAAGCGTTGGAATAGTTTCCATTTTGGCTCGGTTTTTGCTAACATTTCTTCTTCCAATAAATGACCTTCAAATTCTACACTATCTGTAATTTGTGAGCGAATATGTGTTGAAAATACTTCTAGATTTTTTAAATCCTCACCTAAAATAGCACGAATATCTAGTAGTTCACCAGTTTCATTATTATAAAAATAAGTTGTAACTGTCATATCATCACTGCTACTTGTTCGTAATTTTTTCTTTAATACGAACGAGTAGTAATGTTCTTTGTACGGATATGTTTCGAAGCTAATATTTAATTCGCCAGGCTCGACTTTATTATCGTCTACATTTTTTTCTAAACGCATTTCCGCTATGTATTTTTCCTTTGAGGCCGTAATAAATTTAGTAACGACCTTATTAAAAGAATCTGAATTAGATTGAGGGTATTGAATAGCATACGGCATTATTTTATCGTTCGAAGTATCTGTCACAATGCGAATACCAGGGAAGCTAGATTGGCTTTCTGTGACTTCTCCTTGAAAAGCATCTGTTTCAGTCTGTTCGGATTCGTTAGCTTGTTGGAATTTTGACTCTGGGTTAATAACTGTAAAGAATACAATGGCTGCTGCTAAAACGATGATTGCCCCAATTAGAATAAGGTCAATCCATGGTCCACGTCTTTTTCTACGTTCATTTTTCATGTTGCGTTAAGGGCTCCTTTCTGTTATAAAATATAGACGAATAAGCGCTAAAAAAAGACGACGAATTTAGGGAAAATGTTGATTATTTTGATTTAGCGGGTATCCTGCACCTATTAAATCAAGATAAGCCTCCAGCGAATGTTATAGATTTCTAAAAGTCGAGTGAGCTTAAAAACCTGGGCAGAGTTAGCTGAGGTGAAATTAATTATGCTATAATTTCTAAAATCTAAAAAATTGTAATACTAGTATAATTAATACATTATTCACTTGAATATAAAGGTGGTAGTCACTACTATAATATTGATAAGATAAGTAGGTTTTACTTTTAGTCAAGTTAAAATACCAAGGGAGGTTTGAAAGATGATAGAGAAGCCCCAGCAAAACGAACTAGCCATTGATTGTTTCTTATTGGCCGGTCGCATTATGATGGAAAGTGGAGCAGAAACATATCGAGTGGAGGATACGATGCTTCGAATGGCTCGTTCACAAAATATGAATGATGCACAAAGCTATGTAACTCCAACAGGTATTATATTTTCTCTTGGTAAAACACAGCCAACACGTATTTCAGCTATTTCGACAAGAGTTACGGATTTACACCGTATTGTACTTGTTAATAATGTGTCGCGAAAGCTTACATCTCACATCATAACACTAGAAGAGGCATATGACGAGTTAAATAAGATACAAAAGACAAATTATTTTCTACCTGTTCTTTTACAAGTTTTGGCGGCTTCCTTCGCTAGTATTAGTTTTTTAATACTATTTGGCGGAATATGGGGGGATATGCCAGCAGCCTTTATAGCGGGAGGGGCAGGGCAGTATGTTGTAACAGTTATGCAAAGGCTAACGCGTGTGAAATTTTTCTCAGAGTTTGTTGCGACACTCGCTATTGGCATCATTGCTTCGTTAGCTCTTTATTTCGGTTATGGGGCACAAATTGATAAAATTATTATCGGTTCTGTAATGCCGCTTGTACCAGGACTTCTTATTACAAATGCAGTACGCGATTTGATGGCGGGGCATTTTACAGCAGGTATGGCAAAAGGTGCAGAAGCTTTTTTAACAGCATTCGCAATAGGTGCAGGAATTGCACTTGTGATGGCATGGTAACGGGGGGATAGTATGGATTATGTAATTCAAATCATTTTTAGCTTTATAGCAACAGCCTGTTTCGGTGTAATTTTTAATGCACCTGTTAAAGCCATTCCGTATTGTGGTGTCGTAGGCTCTATCGGCTGGCTAATTTACTATGAATTTGGTATGCATGGGGTAGATGAGGTGAAAGCTTCCTTTGCAGGTGCATTCGTTGTGGCAATTTTAGCACAAGCACTAGCAAGGAAATTTCGTATGCCAATGATTATTTATAGCGTATCTGGTATTATTCCACTTGTACCTGGAGGAGTAGCCTACAACACGATGCGCAATATTGTAGAGTTGGATTATGCATTAGGTATGCAAAATGGAATGCGTGTATTTATGATTTCAGGCGCTATCGCAATGGGAATTGTCTTTGCTGAAGTCATTATGCAAATTTTATTTAGTATGCTGCGCAAAGGCAAAACTTCCATTCAATCATTTGTGAAGGTTAAGAGATAGGGGCTTTTTTGAGAACAAACCTTGAAAATCATTTTTAATAATAGGTAAGGGCTGAGGAAAAGTAGATAAAAATCTACTCCCCCTAAGCCCTTTTTTGCTACATTTTTTCAGTATAAAGTGCTTTCACTTCGCTTGCCGTTGTGGGTTTACACACATAATAGCCCTGCGCTAAATCACAGCCGAAGCCTTTTAGCATTTTAAATTGTTCAGCGGTTTCGACACCTTCTGCTAAAATGGTTAACTGCATAGATTTTGCAAGCTGTATAATACCGCGTACAAGCTGTTCTGTTTTTTCAGACTGTGTCATTGCACGGATAAATGTCGGGTCGATTTTTAATGTTTTAAGAGGCAATAGCTGCATATAGCGGAAAGAAGCGTAGCCTGTACCGAAATCATCAAGCACAAAAACAATGCCTTCTTGCTCTAGCTGACGCATTTGCTTCATTATTGCTGTTTCGCTTTCTGCCTCTAATGCAAATTTCTCAGTAATTTCGATTTGAATTAAATGTGCTGGACATTTTGTACGTTCTAGCGTTTCTAAAATGGAACGAGCCATATTTTTGTCGCGGAATTCACGAATCGAAACGTTAATACTTACTTTTAATGGAATACCTTCCTTTTGCCAAGCTAAAGCTTGTTCGCATGCTTGTTCTAAAACAAATGAACCAATAGAGTGGATAAGCCCTGTTTCTTCAGCAATTGGTATTAGTTCATCTGGTGTGACTACTCCAATTTCTTCATCCATCCAGCGAACAAGTGCTTCAGCCGCAATGATTTTTCCTGTTTGCAAATCTAGCTGTGGCTGATATAGTACATTTAAATTTTTTTGATCAAGTGCCAGTAGAAGGCGTTTTTCGATAATCGCTTGTCGACTCAAAGCTTTATGCCCCTCTTTAGAAAGCGACATAATGCTGTTACCTCCTGCTTTTCTTACATTTGTAATTGTTAGCGTAGAAGCCTTCATCATTTGAGCGAATGTTAACTGATCTTCAGGGAAGCGTGTAATACTACCACTAATTGAAAGTGGAACTGCCATATTATCATTGTAAATAGGGTTTTGCTGTAAATAAGATAGAAACCCTTGAATAAACCACTCAGGTAAAGGCGTGATAACAACAAAATCACTTGCATTAATGCGTGCAACAGTACTGTCCTGGAAATACATTTTAATGCGTTTTCCAAAGTCTGCTGCTAAGCTCTGTGCAGCGCTGAATTCTGATAAACCTTTTAAAGTATAAAATTTGTCAATACTAATATATACAAAGGAGAATCGACGCTCTTCCCTAATCATTTCGTCTATCGCATGCTCTAAACGATGAACATTCATAAAGCCTGTTTCTGTGTCGATATAGGCGATTTTTTCAAGTTGTAATTGCACTGTTTTCTCGCGTGTAATATCTTTTTCAATTAATAAGAATGAGCGATTACCTGCTATCGGAATTGCGAGTAAATCGGTCCAATAGAGCATCCCATCCTTTGTTATTTTTTCTACTTCCCCCTTCCACATATTCCCCTTTTGCAACGTCTCCCAAATTTCTTCAGCGGCCTGCACACCTGTTGAAGATTTAGGGAATAGCTGCCAAAAGGATTTCCCGATAACTCTCTTTGGTGTCCAGTGACTTGTTTTTAAAAATAAGTCATTACATTGTGTAATAAGTCCTTCAAAATCAATTGTTACAACCATGAAATAAGACATAATGCTATTTTTCAAATGAACAAGTGTGTCATTATCATGATGGAATGTGCGAATATTTTTCATTGGAATGCAGGTAACCAATATTCCTTGCTGCTCTCCAAATTGACAAGGCGATGTCATTAGCGTAACCTCAAGCAATTGCTCTTCCTTAGTTAATAATTGTAAGGACTCTAACTTCAACGCATCCTTGCTTTTTAAAATTGCCTCATAGATATGTGGGGGAGCTATGGAAAACAATTGTTCAGTAAATATAGTCGAATCAGAAGAAAAGTCTTCTGTCGCATATTTAAATAAATTTTTACAAGCGGATGTCCAATGCACTAAGTACCCACGTTTATCAATAATAAAGGAAGGGAACTGCGTTTGATCCAATAGTTCTTCATTAATTTTATATAGTTGTAAATCTTTCATACCGAATAATCCTCCTCTATTTTTGTATTAAAAAGCGAATGTCTATAATTGATTTTAGGTATAAAGTATGAATGAAATATTTCCAATTTATTATATTATATATCTTTTGAAACGGTATGTGGATGTATTTTGAAAAAATATTCTAAAGAGCGTTACTAATGTTTATTTTGTAGAAGATAAGAGAGAATAATTCCTTAGAAAAAATAAAAATCTATTTATTTCATATTTACTATATATGTTGAAATGGAGAGAGTTTGGTTCACTATCAATAGCGGAAATCAAAGGCTTTTTTGCCTTTTCTATGAGTAAAGAGTGAAATAACAAGCTATTTATTAAATCAACCACAAGTTACGATGATGAACCGGAAGTTTAATTTTTAAGAATATTGTGGCATAATTATATTTCGAGTTACAAAATAAATTAAACGGCAATCAGTGGAGTTTTTCTTATCTTCATTGATTGTTAGTTTTTACTAATGGGGCTTTTACAGGCAGCAACTGTTTGCCTGCTAAATAGCTCGTTGTAATAAGGGGTGTTACGATGAAAACAGTGTTTTCTTATGTGAAGCCATACAAATGGCCCGCAATAATAGCTCTCATTCTAATGTTGATTGAATTATTTGTTGAGCTTGCGCAACCGTTAATAATGGCAAAAATAGTGGATAATGGGATTATAGCACAGGATGGACAAGCGATATGGTACTGGGGTTTAGTTATGTTTGGCCTGTCAGTATTGGCATTAACAGTAGGCATTATTAATTCATATTTTGCCTCACACGCTGCTCAAAGCTTTAGCTATGATTTACGCAATGCTTTATTTAGCAAAATACAGTCATTTACAATGGCGACATATTTAAGATTTCCAACCTCGAGCTTAATCACACGTTTGACAAGTGATATTACGCAAGTTCAAAATGTCTTTTTCATGAGTTTGCGTATTATGCTACGTGCACCACTTGCGGTTATTGGGAGCATGGTAATGGCGTTTATAGTAAATGCCAAATTGGCTTTGTTTTTAATGATTGGCGCTCCGATTTTAGTTATTTTTTTAGCGATTATGGTAAAGCGCGGCGTAACATATTTTAGCGAGGTACAAGGGCGTCTTGACCGAGTGAACCGCGTGCTACAAGAAAGCTTGCAGGCGATGCGATTAGTGAAGGCTTATATGCGTGGACAGTATGAGGCAAGTCGTTTTAATGGAGTTGCTGAAGCATTAAAAATAGATACTGTGAAAGCTTTGCGTACAATGGAGCTTATTATGCCAGTCTTACTGTTAGTAATGAATTTAAGCTTACTTGCAGTGCTTTGGTTTGGAGCATATGAAGTAAACAATAACGATACTCAAATAGGGGATTTAATCGCAATCGTTAACTATGCAATGCGCATGACAGGGGCATTTTCGATGTTTGCCTTTATTATTATCGCTTTTGCTCGTGCAAAGGCTTCAGCAGAGCGTATGGAGGAAATACTAATTATTGAGGATGGGCTAGAAATTCGCACAAGACAAGCCGAAGAGTTTACTGAAGCTGAATTAGGAACAGTTTATTTTGATAATGTATCATTTGCATATAATGGTGAGCTGAATGTATTACATAATGTATCATTCGATGTAAGACAAGGTGAAAAGCTAGCGATTATGGGGGCAACTGGGGCTGGCAAATCAACGTTGCTGAATTTAATACCTCGTTTTTATGAGACAACTAGTGGGCGTGTATTTGTGAACGGACGTGATGTCAAGGAATGGGATTTGGATGATTTACGTGCAATGATTGGCTTTGTTCCACAGCAATCGCTACTTTTTACAGGTTCTATTTTAGAAAATGTCGGATGGGGTAAGACTGATGCAAATTTAACAGAAGTAGAGGCTGCAGCGACAAAAGCACAAATACATGAATCTGTTGAGAGCTTCCCAAAAGCTTATGAGACGCGTGTTGGACAAAAAGGTGTAAATTTATCAGGGGGACAAAAGCAACGTTTGTCCATTGCACGAGCACTTATTCGGAAATCACAAATATTAATATTAGATGATAGTACCTCCGCATTAGATGTAAAAACAGAGGCTGCTTTATGGGATGCTCTAGAAGAAGAGCGAGCAACGATGCTTGTTGTAACGCAAAAAATTCGCACAGCGCGTGGGGCAGATAGGATTTTGCTCTTAGATGCAGGGCGTGTAGTAGGCTTTGGTAGCCATGATGAACTCTTACAAACAAGTGAATTATACAAAAAAATTGCACAATCACAGCAAGAACAGGGGGATGAGCTATGAAATTCTTAGACAAACCTTTCGGCTACGAGCGTGTGTTGACAAAGGAAGATTTGCAACAGGTAACAAAGAAGAAAAAAGGACCCCGTGCAAATGATTGGAAGTCTACATTGGTCCGTATTTGGAAAATTGTTGACGAACAACGTTTTCTATTAGTTATGGTGCTTGTGATGGTTGTTATTAGCTCGGCTTTAGCGTTAGTAGGCCCATTTTTAATTGGGCAAATGATTGACAACTATATTGTGCCAGGTGATTTTGATGGCATGTTATTAATGATAGGATTGCTTATAGCAATTTATGTTGTACTAGCATTATCGCTATATTTGCAAAACTATTGGATGATTGGGATTGCACAGCAAACGATTTATCGCATGCGAGTCGGCGTTTTTAATAAATTATTACATCTGCCAATCAGTTTTTTTGATAAAAGGCAGCACGGAGAGCTAATGAGCCGTGCGACGAACGATATTGAAACGGTAAGTGCGACATTAAATAGCGCATTTATTCAAGTGTTCTCTAGTGTTTTAACATTAACGGGAACAGTAATTGTTATGCTCTATTTAAGCCCGCTTTTAACTTTTTTGACGATGATTATTATTCCTGCAATGTTTATCGCAATGCGCTTTATTACACGTAGAACAGGTAAGCTTTTTAAGGAGCAGCAGGCAGCTGTTGGTGCACTTAACGGAATGATTGAAGAAACGATATCAGGTCAGCGTATCGTTAAAGCATTTTCGCAGGAGGAGCGTGTCAAAGAGGAGTTTCGTGAAAAGAGTGCTCGCCTAAGACTAGTAGGCTTTTGGGCGCTAGCATATTCAGGTTATATTCCTAAGGTGATGAATGCCTTGAATAATGTCAGCTTTGCGATTGTAGCAGCAGTTGGGGGCTTACTTGCATTGAATGGGCAAGCATCGATTGGGGTGATTGTTATTTTTACGGAATATGCTCGTCAGTTCACACGACCATTAAATGACTTGGCTAACCAATTTAATACGGTATTATCTGCAATCGCAGGGGCGGAGCGTGTGTTTGCGATTATGGATGAAGCAAATGAGGTTGAAACAGGGCATATAGAAAAGGACCGTCAGCTAAATGGGGCAGTCGCTTTTCAAAATGTTTCATTTAAATATGAACAGACAGAGGCCGAACATACATTAAATAATGTTAGCTTCTCTGTACAACCAGGACAGACAGCCGCTTTAGTAGGAGCCACAGGTGCAGGTAAAACGACAATTATGCAGCTAATTTCGCGCTTTTATGATACAAATGAAGGTGCGGTACTATTTGATGGTATTGATGTGCGTGATTTTACGCGTGAAGCTTTACGTAGCCAAATGGCATTCGTATTACAGGAGCCCTTTTTATTTGAGGCAACTGTTTATGAAAATATCCGCTACGGTCGTTTAGATGCGACAGATGAAGAAATTGAGGAAGCAGCTAGAAAAGCAAATGCGCATGACTTTATTATGAAATTACCACAAGGCTATAATACATTATTAACAGCCGATGGAAGTGAAATATCACAAGGGCAAAAGCAATTATTATCAATTGCTCGAGCTTTTGTAGCAGATCCCGTGATTTTACTGTTAGATGAAGCAACAAGTAGCATTGATACAGTAACTGAAATGAAAATTCAAGAGGCACTTGAAGTGCTAATGGAAGGACGTACAAGCTTTGTTATCGCGCATCGTTTAAATACGATTCGAAATGCTGATGTTGTCTTTGTAATGCAGCAAGGAGAGCTAGTAGAATCTGGCTCACAAGAGGAGTTAATTGCTAAAAACGGTGTTTACGCTTCGATGGTAGGTTAAACAGAGGAGGGGAAAGAGGATATAATGAGTTTTTCAACCGTAACGGTATCGTTTCCTGTTGATTCGGAAACATTTGAGGAGATGCTGACGCTGTGTAATGATGCTGCACAGGCTGATGGCGTACAATATGGGCTTATTATGAATTTACAGGCTGCAAAAAATTATGAGATGTCAGGTTTTTGTGTACTCGCTTATGATGATGAGCACAATAAGCTTGTTGGCCTGGCAAGTGCGATTGATATGATGGGCCTGCACACGTATGAATGGTCAATAGTTGTGGCACCAGCATATCGTAAGCTTGGTATCGGGCAGTCATTATTACAAGAAGTTTATAATGGTTTATCTATACGTGGTGCAGAAGGCGAGCTTGCTTTAACGTTAGAGCAAGGTCCATTTGGTGCAGAGTTTTTAAAGAACAATGGCTATCGTTATAGCTTTTCCGAGGCTACTTTACAAGGTGAGGCACAGGCTGTACAGCAACCAGAAAATATTGAAATTCGCCGCTATCAAGGAACGGATCAGCAAATGTTAATCGAAACATTTATGGGCGCATTTGGAGATACTGAGGAAGAAGCACAAGATTTAATTGCCTATAATACAACATCGGAAAATTTGATTTTATGGGTTGCAGTGATGGAAGATACTGTTGTAGGGACAGTAACTACGCGTGAGGAAGGAGCAGCTCAGTGGTTAACTGCATTAGCAGTGCACCCTCAGCATGAGAGGCAAGGCATCGGCTCAGCGCTATTAAATTGGGTACGGCAGTTAGCGTATGATTGCGGACAGCAGCATGTCCTGCTAGATGTTGAAATTGATAATGCACGTGCACTCTCAATCTACGAGAAGGCTGGGTTTATTAAAGTAATGCAAATAGATTATTATGTCTATGTAAAAGAAGCATAATCTCGCTTTTTCTCTCATATAAATATAGTAAACTAAGGCTGTTGGGAAAGATTGTCCGACAGCCTTAAGTTCGTTTCATTTAATCAAAACTAAAAAGGAGATTTTATGATGCGTATGCCTGCACTACCTAGAAATCGTAATGAAGCAGAGAAAAAGACTATTTTTCAAAGATTGCGTAGAAGGATCTCTCAAAAGTGGTTTGCAAAAAAGCCATTTTTTAAAGTGCCGCCTCGCCAAGAATAATGGCTATAACAAGAAAGTTTCCTTTGTTGGTCCTACTAAGTACAACTCATGCATGGCACGAGTTAAAGCTACATACAATAGCTTGCGGTCGATGGCATGATCATAAAAGGCAATATCAAAAGCGGCGATGATAACAGCATCAAATTCAAGCCCTTTTGCTAAATGGCAAGGAATCACCAACAATGTTGTTTGGTCAATGCTGGAATTTTCATTTAGCTCTGCAGCATTGACGGAGTGAGCTTGTAGTAGTGCAACGAATTTTTTCGCTTCCTTTGTCGTTTTACAAATAAGGGCAATTGAGCGGTGACCAGCTGCTAGAATCGATTCGTATAGCTCAGCGATTGTAGCTGCATCAAAATCTTCAGCCTCAATAAAAGTAGGTGCTTTTCCGTGGCGCACAACAGGCTCAACTAATGGCAAATCTTCATCCATTTTAGCTAGTATTTTATTAGCTTCTTCCATAATTTCGATTGTTGTCCGATAGCTTTTTTGTAATGTTGCATATGTCGCTCGTGGGAATAGCTCTAGCACAGGTGCCCATTCAGTTACGGAACGGTAGCTATGAATACCTTGTGCTAAATCTCCCACCATTGTAAACATATCTGTTTCAAGCCCTGTCTTTAAAGCTGTGAGCTGGAAGATGCTATAGTCCTGTACTTCATCAATAAAGACGACGCGCATTTTCCACTTTTCATCAATACCTTTAATGCGTGCATGTAAATAGTACAGAGCGGCTAAATCCTCTAGTGCCCAACGTTCTTTTATATGTGCCTGCAAAAATTGCTCCTGTTCCTGTAGCGTCCATTCAAGTGCTAATTCTTGTAAAAGCAAACGATTTGAAACGATATCACGATAGGTCGCTTTAATTTTCAATTTACTAAAGCGCTTCATATAAGAAGACGTAACTGTTTTTGCCTCTGCTTTAATTTTAGGTATACGTGCATCCCGTTCATCAATGTACTTTGTAACAATACGACGGCGATTTTCTGCATCACGTATGCCATTTAAAGCACGTCCAATTGCTTCTTCATAACGCTCATTCAAGGATTTTAAAATAGCAGTCGTTTTTCGCTTTACTTCTGTTTGAATAACTAATTTAATACGCTCTAGCCTTTTTTCAATTGGCATATAGGCAAATTCATGTAAAAAGAGCTTTTGTAAATGATTGCCGCGCACAATTCGATATTTTTCTAAAAAAACATCTTCAAATAATGAGGCGAGCTGCTCTTCGTAGCGCTGTACGTAGCGTTCCATTATATCACGATATACTAGTGAACCTTTTACTTGTGGAATTGAAAATGTAGGCAGTGCAGCGTTACTGTTCTCTATAATATGTTCTAATTGTTCATTTGGATTTTGCAGCTTTAGTTTAATACCGATAGCATTTTGCACATAATCTGCATATGTTGTTTGGCAAATTTTATCGACACCTAGCTCTGGTAGCACATCGCCAATATATTCGATAAATAACTGGCTTGGCGCCAAAATCATCAGCTGCTCAGGCTTAAAATGTTCGCCCATTGTGTATAGGAAGTATGAAATACGATGTAGGGCAATTGTAGTTTTTCCACTACCAGCAGCACCTTGTACTAGTATGGGCTGGCGCAAGTGCGCACGAATAATTTCATTTTGTTCTTTTTGAATTGTCGAAACAATTTCTGTTAGGCGAACATCTGCCTTACCAGCAAGTGCATCCTGTAGTAACTCGTCATTTGTCGTCAAATCCACATCTTGAAAATCAAGTAACTGTCCCTGTTCAATCTTATATTGGCGCTTACCAAATAAATGGCCAGAATGCTCCTCTTCGCGAACTTGATATGTCATATCGCCAAGCCGTCCATCATAGTAAACATTTGCTACAGGTGAACGCCAATCCACGATAATTGGCTCATTTGTTTCACGATCAAAGAGTGAAGTTTTACCGATATATAGAAATTCCTCTTGTTCATCCGTACGTTGGAAGTGGATTCGTGCAAAATAAGGCTTTTGCATCACAGCCTCTAATCCTTCTTTTTGTGTACGAGCCATCTCAAAAAATCGAGCATTCGTTAAAATATTCAAAAAACTATCACTAGAATCAATGTATTCAAGATTGGTCATTGCGGAGCGAATATTTTGCTGTGCTGCCTGCAAGTCACGTTCAGATGCAGATAAAATATCATGCATATATGTCTTTGTCCGTTCTAACCGTTGTACCTCGTCTTGATAATCAGGATGTTGCAATTTGTCCATTCCTCCAATCATATATCAATTACGCCTCGGCGTAATTGCGTCCAGATTTTTTCGAGTAAGCTCGAAAAGCTCTCTTTAAAAATCTGTGACACCCGCCGGAGGCTCTGTCCAGATTAAGCAGAAATTTGTACACCTATCTCTTTAAAGGTAGGAGGTCTTCTGCTTAATTAAGATAAGTCAGAAATTCATCTTACCAAATTGTAGAAGAAGTAGGCAAGTAGTAGCTGATGTTTAAAAGTGATTCATGCTGGGTATATATAATAACATAGAAAGGGGAAGATACAATGAGTACAGCTTTAACTACAAATAAACGCACACGAGGGCAGCATTCAACATTGACAAAGCTGCGTCAGAAAGGTGCGATTCCAGGAGTAGTGTATGGCTATCAAGTTGAGTCTACACCAATTTCAATTGATGCGAAGCAATTTATGAAGGCATTATCTGACAAAGGTAGCAACAGTATTTTTCAGCTTGAGCTAGATGGTAAAAAGGTCAATGCAGTGTTATCAGAGGTACAGCGTGATGCTTTAAAAGGCTTTATTAAACACGTTGACTTTCAAGTAATTAATATGTCAGAGGATTTAGAAGTAAGTGTACCAGTAACCATTACAGGTGATTCGGTTGGTGTAGCAGAAGGTGGTTTATTGTTACAGCCGATTCGAGATATAACAATTAAAGTAAAACCGAATGCAATACCTGAAACAATTGAAGTGAATGTGACAGATTTAGCAATTGGCTCATCATTAACTGTCGGAGATATTCGTTCGCAGTATAATTACGATATTTTAAATCTAGATGAAGAGGTATTAGTCACTGTTACACCACCAGTTGTGAACGAAGAGCCGACTGAAACAGAAGATGAAGTAGTGGAAGAAGAATAGAATTTCAAAATAAAATCTTAAAAAGAAGCCCAGGGAATTTTACGAACAGTAAAATTCTCTGGGTTTTGTTTGCTCTTACATATTAATTAGTTATGCAAAGTTTCAATGTTATTGAAAAAGAGGTTGTTGGCACCTTTATTTGTTCAATGCTTTTTGAAGAGCTTTAAGTGAACGAAAGGCAACAGTGCAATGGCTGCCATTTTCCATGATGATATAACGCTCTTTGAAATTCACTTCCTTAATATTTTTTAGATGGACTAAAATACTTTTGTGACAACGGAAAAAGTCATCACCTAAATCGAGTTCCTTTAAAGAGCCGTAAAATGAATAGCAGCCGTTGCGTTCATGAAGTTGGATTTTATGTGGCTGTGAGGCTGTTTCGAAAAAATAAATATCCCCTAATGCTATATTTTTCACTTTCTCTCCGATTTTTATTTGGAACCATTTGGTCTGATCTGTCATACCAAGCTGTCTATATTTAGTAAAAGCTGCTTGCAATGCCTCAGTAATATCAGTTTGTATTTGTGCGGGCGAATCTTTCATAATAAAATCAAGTGCCGCTAATTTATATTTAAAAGTCAACGTTAAATACTGGGCGTGAGTTGTAATGAAAATAATATGAGCAAGCGGATCTTGCTGGCGTATCGCTTGAGCAATATCTAAGCCGTTAACGCTACTATTAAGCTCAATATCTAGTATGTAGCAATCAATTTGTGTATGTGCCATCTCTTTTAGTAAACTAGAAGGCTGATTCGTACAAGATGCGATATGAATACTAGGAGCTTGAAATAATGCGTAATTTTTTATCGTTTCAACAATTAGATTTTGATAGAAGGTATCATCCTCACATATTGCTATTCGCATATTCTTCGCCCCTTTCAATAAGTAATTCTTGTACAAACCATTCATCTTCGACATATGTATTGAGCGTAATATTTGGATATTGTTTTAATAATTGCTGTACATTATACAAGCCTAAGCCTTGGTTATTTCTTTTAGTAGAATAATTCTCTTCAAATAGTTTTGTTAGATTAACATAGCTTTGAACTGTTGTGTTACGTATAACTATTAGCTGCTGATTTTCGCTAATTATTAAAATAGCCAACTCAATTTGTGGTGCTTGATGTTGTATGCTTGCTTCAGTAGCATTATCAAATAAAATACCAACGAGCCGTACTAAATCAATGGATTCGATAAAAAAATGTTCAATTGTGTTTGGTATTTCTACATTCATATGAATGGAAAGATTATGGGCTTTGACGATTTTAGCGCTGAGAAGCCCTTTTAGTTCTAGTAATTTAATATGTTCTAACTGCTGAAGACTACGAATAGATGGTGATTGGGTAGTCGAAATCATTTTTTCGAAATAATGTTTAAGCCCCTCTAAATTTTCTACTTCTATATAACCTCTTATTGCTACTAATATGTTGGAATAATCATGCTGAACCTGCTGAATTTCTCGATTCATTTGCTCAAGCTGCATTGTATATTCATAAAATGACTCTTGAACCAATTCCTTTTGCTGAAGCATGCTCTCTTTTCTAACAACCTGTAGCAATATTTTGGCTGTGACAAAAAGAAAAATAGAATAGCAGAGCAGCAAGCTTAAATTGAATAGTGAAAGCGATATATCTCCCTTGTTCAGAGGGATAAAAATCGTAACATAAAAGACAATAAACGTTATTATTGCCATTAAAATCAACAATAGTTCTATTTTTAATGGCAGAATAGTCATTTTATTTGTAAATTTTTTATATGCGTAAAGCGCTGATGTAAATAATAAAGCTACTAGCAATGCATGTAGGATGATTGAAAGGTGAAGTGACTCGATTAATAACAAGCTAGCGTACTCCACCAAGACAGCTAACAATAAAATGACGATACTATGTAAAAAGGCGATGCTTTTTTTCGTTATATAGTAAAAGAAAATGCCACTTAATAAAACACTTAAAATAAGTGCGACCCAATGGTCTGGTGCGCAGTAAATAGCGCTTGCAGCAATGCAGGTATTTAACAATAAAGTAAAAGCTAGCAGTTTGATAGTAAGACGAATATGTAATAAATAAAAGAGTGAGCCAAAGACAATTAAGTAATTTAATAAGCTAAAAGCCCAAAATGGTGAATCCATTAACTACATCCTTCCAAATCATAAGACGTTTAAGAGGAATTTTCTAACGCTTAAGATAAAGTTCAGCTTTTTCTAGTACAAGTTTTTACAATGTATAGTATAGCATTTGCGTAATAGAAAGAGGGAAATGGATGAATAACGAACAATATTTTTCAATAAGCAGTAATGCTTTATTGCTAGCTTTTATTTTATTACTTATTGCAATTGTTCCATTTGGCTTTGCGACAAAATCAAGACACACTGTAAGCTGGAAAAGCGCATTAGCTTTGACATGGATAGCTTTTATATTACAAATCATTTATTTTGTTTGCAGATGGAAGGCGGTTGGGCATGCACCAGTAAGTAATATGTACGAATTTATGACGTTTTTCGGTATAATGCTAATCGGTGCAGTATTGTTAATTAGTTATCTTTATAAACAATGGTCGATTGGCTTTTTTGCTCTCCCTATTGCACTTATAGTTTTAGGATATGGTAGTGTATTTACAAATAAAGCTGCGCCATTAATTCCAAGCCTGCAAAGCAATTGGTTGGCAGTTCATGTTATTACAGTAGCTGCTTCGAGCGCTGTATTATCTGTAGCTTTTGTAACAGGTTTAATGTACTTGTTAAAAACAGCAACAACAAAAACACGTAGCACAAAGTGGCTTGAGCTTGTACTGTTTAATTTAATTGTTGTAGTGGGGTTTATTTTAATTTCAACATTGTGTCATTTATTTTTCAGCCCTCAAACTGTTGAATTTATAAACAAAGGGGGGCAAACAACTGTCGCCACATATACATTACCTATCATCATTTCGAATGATACAGAAGTAGGTATAATTAAATTAACTACTAGTATTAATGCAAAAAAACTTAATACAATTGTGTGGTCTTTTTTAGTAGGAATAGTGTTATATTTAATTATTCGATACACGACGCGTAAAACACTCTGTGAAATTTTGAAGCCTTTTACATTGCGTATGGATTTGAGACTACTTGATGAAATTTCTCATCGAGCTATTTTAATTGGATTCCCCTTATTTTCTCTAGGCGGGTTATTTTTTGCGATGATTTGGGCACAAATTGCATGGGGGAGATATTGGGGGTGGGATCCAAAAGAAGTATGGGCACTAATTACATGGCTATTTTATGCAGCCTTATTACACCTTCGCTTAACGAAAGAATGGGAAGGGGAGCGAACAGCATGGCTTGCGATTATCGGTTTTGGACTTATTGTATTTAATCAAGTGTTTGTTAACCTAGTTATTGCAGGGCTGCATTCTTATGCATGAAATTATTTGGATTCAGCGGGCGATTGTCGTCCGCTGAATCCAATAGTCTAAAATTCATCATAACCTAGTAGTACAAAATCATCTTTGGAAAGTTTTGTTTCTTTCTTAGCTTGATAGATTTTTATGTTATCTGTAAGGTTGTGTATTGTGTCTTCTAAAGCTTGCTCTATTGAAGTGCCAAACCCTATTCCGCCTTCATAACCACCTTCATTTAATGGATCTTTTAATCTAAGATTCGTAAATCCTGTAAAACCACTCTCATGAACATTGGAGTAAATACTTTGTCTTTCGTAAACCTTTACTTTAAAAACCCCATAATGAATAATCCCATCTTCAAATACTTCTTCAAAAAAATTTAACGCAGTAATTTCAAATTAGGCAACGCACTTTTCTATGCAATCAATATGATTGATTTTGATATCTTTCCAGCTCAATAATAGATCTCCTTTAATTTTATTGAAATTAGAATCTACCACTTCGCAACATGTTCTTCAATGCAACCTAACATTTGCTGAATTGTTAATGTTTCGCCATCAGGCAATGCGATTGTTCCATGATAATAGCCTACAAGCTGATGTACTTCAGACGTAACTAATTTTGCGTCTGTTTTTGCTACTCGTTCAAAAAAAGGTGTGAATGTCAGATTTACTTGATTGCTTGATTTAGATTGGATTGCCCAAGGCTGCATAAAGTTGGCACGATTATATGTAAAGGTTACATCCTCACTGATTTTTGTCATTTTGCCATCAATGAAAATAGCATTTTCTGTCATTCCTGTTCCATCGGTCCACTGCCCACCGAAATTGAGTCCAATGCGTCGATCTCGAATACGCTGCGAAGCCATTCCCCAGTTCCAAATCGCTTTGCGTGGCCAAACTCCACGGCCGTAATCAAGTACCGCAAAACATTCCTCTGCGTTAAAAGTATAGCTTCGTTGTCCAATATGAACCGTACCAGAAGTAGGCAATGTATGATGCTTAGCGGTAAATTGGAATAATTGTCTATTCCAAGGGATGACAACATTTAATGATTCATCTTGCTGAGGATGCTGAATTATTAGGTCTGCCTGTAAATATTCATTATCGAAATCTGGTATGGAAACAGAGAGCTGTGTTGTATCATTGTTATAAGTAAAGCGAACATTTAGCTCGTTATGCGTAAACTGCACAGTTTCTAGCACTTGTGTTGGCATTTTTACACCTGTGCCAAGTGGGATTGTTACTGTTTTTTCGAAATAGCGCTGTGTTTCATATTCTAAAAAATAAACGAAGCAAACAGCTGCGTAATCCAAATGGCTAATGGTTGCTGAAAATAGTATATCTTCGCCGTAAACACACCAATAATTCCATTTTTTCTTCCGTAAATAGTGACCGGTAACGTTGCAATCAATCAACGGTTTTTTGGCAAAACCAATTGCAGCAGGATTTAAATTTCCTTTTTTATCACATAGTGGTGTTGGAACCGTCACTTCACGTTCTGCAATTAGCTTCATAAAAATCATCCCCCCTGCATAATGCTATTACTGAATAGTGTAACAAAACATAAGTGAATATGGGAGCTTTAGACACGAAAGATGTAAATATTAGCAAAGGCGGATGATAAATGCGTTATAATCGTGAACAGGCAGTAGCGTATGCAAGGATGTGGTGGGATGGGCGCAACCCAGCCTTTCCCGCGTTTCGTGATGATTGTACAAATTTTATATCGCAATGCTTATATGCTGGAGGAGCACCAATGAGAGGAGCTCCTAATCAATCGGCAGGCTGGTGGATGCGACCAGAGCAAGGAATATGGAGCTTTAGTTGGTCAGTAGCCCATTCATTACGTTGGTATTTAGAAACATCTAAAGAGGGGCTTACTGCGACGCGTGTATATTCACCTACAGAGCTTGAAATTGGTGATGTTATTGCTTATGATTTTACTGGAGACAATCGGATTGATCATACGACGATTGTAACAAGTATTCAAGGTGGCATTCCATATGTTCATGCACATACATCAAATAGTGCAGACAGGGCCTACCATTATCGTGATTCGTCAGCGGCTACCCCAAATATGCGCTATTATTACTATCATATAGCAGATGTGTTTTCATATTAAAAGACTTAAATTTTGCACAAGTTATGCTATTGTATAAGAGAACCTAAAAGATGTAAGGGGATGGAGAAATGACAAAAACATTAACTGTACGAGAAGCTATTACAACTCGTCGTTCAATTAAAAAATTCAATGGGCAGCTTGTAAAGCGCGAAGATTTACTAAGCATTATTGATGATGCTGCTTGGGCACCAAACCATGGTACACGTGAGCCTTGGCGTTTAGTTGTAGCATGTGAGGGGCAATTGCCAAAATTACATGAGCTACTGCGTGATTTAGCTGTACCGAAGTGGCAGGAGCTACCAGAAGAGGTCCTAGCTACACAAATGCAAAAGTTTACTTTAGCAGGTGGCTACGCATTTATGATTGTGCCTGAAGATGCACGCCAAAAAGAACGTTTAGAGGATTATGCCGCAGCATCGAGCTTTTTGCAAAACATGCAGTTATTAGCTTGGGAAAAAGGTATCGGCTCATGCTGGAAAACGCCAGGCTTTTTAGATGTGCCTAAATTCCGAGAAGCATTAAATGTAAAGCCAGGTGAGCGTGTTATCTCAATGTTACAACTTGGCTATTTTGATGAGTTGCCAAAAGGCAAGGAACGTAAAACAGCTGCTGATATTGTAACTATTTTCGGAGAATAAAAAAGAAAAAAATCCACTGTGCATAGCAGTGGATTTTTTTACATGCGAAATGAGTTTAAGTGCTCTATTGATAGATAACTTGGTATCTTTATATGAGCATTTTAATAATAAGCAAAATAATAAAGAATTGAGTAAATGTTAGTTTATTTGGATTAAAGGCTGATTGGCAATTGACCTGAAAGCATAGGACGTGGCTCCTTTAGGTTAACTGCCATCCAGTAGCTCGAAAAAAATTGATAGAAACTTATGTTCAATTTACATATGTTTGTCATGCTATATATGAAACCGTCTAATCAATTCATCTTTAAAGTGTTTACCAGCAAAAATAAAATTTCCTACAAAAGCTAAGGTTGAAAGTAGCGCTGCCACAGCACTTGGCCAAATTAAATTAGAAACATTTAGTGCAAATAATAGCATTGGGATGAATCCAATAAAGACCATAACGAGAGAATACCAAAAATATTCATTCATCATCTTCTTCTCAAGCAACATCTTTAAAATGCTAAAGAGAATGCTAATTATTATTATAAATGGTATAAAAACATTAACTGACCATCTTTCATATCCAAAATTAAAATCTATTACGAAAAATGCAAGTGATGCTCCGAATGTTTGCGATACAATCTTAGAGCCTATATTTCGTTTAGACTTAATAGTATGACTTATGGGAATCAAAAGACAAAAAATAACAACTAAAACATAGATAAACGACAAAGTTGAATCCTTCTTGAAGATTAAAATATTTATTAGCATGCAAATACTACAAGAAATAATGGATAAACATAAGATTAATTTAGAAATAAAACTCTTTTTAGCGACCTCATTGTTGTAAATAGGGTATAGACTTTGCCGAGGAATATTTAATTCGTATGAGAGAACCTTTAAACATAGAGGACATCTTAATGGTTGACCATCTAAAGTTACTTTGCACTTTTCACATTTGTTCATGTCCTTATTCCCCATTCATTTGAATAAATTGTAACGTTTAGCTTCGTAACATCTGCTAAATATCGAAAGAAATATTGAATAATTTCCGTTTCAACGATTCTGCTTGTAAAGGTGATTGTCAGCTGATCATTTACGGAACAAACTCCACAATTGATAGGGCTTTTTGGTGTTGGGTATACGACAGCCTCCATTCGCTTCACATACTGACTCATTTCATCTGGTAAAGTAATCATACCTAAGTTTGAGAGTGTAATTGTCTTTTTACTGTCCCCTAAGCTATCAAAAGTATACTTTAAGAAGGCGTTCTTAATAAAAAGAGGAATAAGTCTAACCCAAATATTCTTTTCTATTTGAACATAGTTCGATATGTTTTTTTGTAAGCTTTCTTTTTGGACCTTTTGATTTAGTTGTTTAATAACTTCTGTCAAAATCATAGAAAATGTTGTTTTTTCAGTAACAGTAGCTCCGATGTTGACGACACTAAAAAAATTCCTTAATGTTTTGGAAGGGAATAATTTCCTTAAACTAACAGGAACCGCTATAATTATTTTTTTATCCTCAAGCCCATATTTCATTTTTTCAAAATAGATGCTATTTATCAATAATGCCGTTAAATACGCTGTTACTGTAGCCCCTTCTTGTTTGGCAATTGCATTTAATTGCGATGCACTTACAACTCCGTTTATGACATTGTTACCATAAGGTTCGATGGGTGTTCCGTTTATTTGAAATGCCTTTTCTTCTTTCAATCGTTGCCACTTTGATGGTTGATAATATTTTAAATAACTGTCTTCTACTTCACACTTAGTAGTCATCTCTTCAGGGAGTAAGATTAGCCCCTCGCTTTTGACGCTGTATCCAAGTAATAATAAATATTGATACACCAAGGTTTTTAGAAATTCTACTGCCCCCGATCCATCTGTTAATGAATGAAAAATTTCCACTGATATTCGTTTGTTATAATATAAAATGCGTAACAATCGTCCATCACTTGCTGGATAGCAGGGATAGTTTTCTTCCTCCTCAACTATGACTCTTCCTTCTTGCACATTCAAATAGTTCCAAAAAGAACCCTTTTTAATTTCTACAGATAACATAGGGTACCTTTTAATTGTTAAATCGGCTGCTTTCTGCAAAATATCACTTTGAACAACTTCCTTAAGAATCATCGCAACACGAAAGATTGCTGTATTAGATTTATTTTTTACAGCAGGAAATAATTTTGCTGCATTATCTAATCGATACCAATTATTCATAGTGCTACTCCTTTAATTTTGATACTACATTCATTCTATCTAGGAAAAGCGTCTATTTTCTTAATCATTTCTTACAAAAAACTTAAGTCTTTGATGTCCAATTTTAAAGAAGATAAAACCCAAGAATGCCATTGAATTAGCATTCTTGGGTTTACTAATATTTTCTGCAAAGGGTTTTTAGGTAGCCTCTCTAATTAATCAAAATTCCTTGTTATACAGATATATTACAAATATTAAATCAAATCCACCTTATCAATTTTACGAATTGCTAAATAGGCAATGTACACACCAATAATACCTAATGTAATTGGAATGAAAATAATATTATTCAATGATGCATCGCCATTGTTAGAGCACACAATCAAAACAATGATTAATGATGAAATAATCGTTGTTGGTACTGAGAATTTCCTCATTCCAAAGAAGAGAGGAATTAAGCTCATTCCTGTTGCTGCAAAGGAGTGCATCAAAATTTTTATACTATTATCAAAAATGCTCAAGGCTGTTAGCGTGCCAGGAATAAGATCATAGACATTACTTAACATAACTATAATACCTGAAAGAAATAGATTAGCTAAATTAATATTGATAAAAGTAAATATAGTAATAATTGTGAGCTTCGCCATAATGATTTTTTTGCGACTAATAGGATACATGAATAGTACGGTTATTGTTTTATTTTTGAATTCCTCAATGACAAATTTTGCAATTAGTGTCGCTGCATATACAATAAAAGTACCTCTTACTATTGTATTAATGATAATAAATAATTCATTATAATCTTTAAACGCAAACTCTCCTCTGGACTTTGCTTCAATGGTAATCAGTGTA
The DNA here is from genome assembly GCF_000612805.1 of Bacillus ndiopicus. Classification (GTDB taxonomy): domain Bacteria; phylum Bacillota; class Bacilli; order Bacillales_A; family Planococcaceae; genus Metasolibacillus; species Metasolibacillus ndiopicus. The sequence goes on from NZ_HG964403.1 coordinate 202,420, forward strand.
ATGAATGCAAGTATAACTAAATAAGCTATAACTGAACCTTTGATTAATGTAGCTAGTTTATGCTTTTGAAACTCTAATCGCATTAGATTAAGCATGTATGCCACCTCCATTAATTAACTTTAAGAAGTATTCCTCTAAGGAACTTTGTTTTTTACTAATTGCTTCAATTGCGATATCATGAATGACGAGCATCTTTGAGATTTCAGCCTGTGTCATTGAAGCATCGTAAATTCTTATTTTATTTGCATCAATCAGTTTAAAATTTGAAATTTGTAATTTGTCTTGCAAAATAAAGGCAGCCTTTGAGCCATTATCTACTACAACCTCAATATATTCAGTGTTGTTATCACGAACTTGATCCATTGCTACCTCTTCAATAAGTTTACCGTTATTAATTACACCTATTGTGTCTGCCATCTGTTCAATCTCACCTAAAATATGGCTGGAAATTAAAATGGTAATCCCATAATCCTTACATAACATCTGAAATAAATCTCTTAGCTCTCTTATCCCGATAGGATCAAGACCATTGATAGGCTCATCTAAAATCAATAGCTCAGGCTTTGTTGTAATAGCCCTTGCTATGCCTAGCCTTTGTTTCATTCCAAGAGAGAACTCCTTTACTGGCTTGTTATCAATATTCTTTAAATTTACAAGATTTAACGCTTGATCAATAGCTTGTTTATTGTAATATCCCATATATTCGCAATGAATTTGTAAATTTTCTCTCGCTGTAAGCTTTTCATAAAAAATTGGATATTCTATAATAGTTCCCATTCTCTTTAAAACTTCGTAGGACTCACTTGTTAGACCGCTATCAAATATTTCGATTTCTCCGCTAGTTGGTTTAACTAGGTTTGTAATCATCTTCATAATTGTTGTTTTACCAGCACCATTTGGACCTAAAAACCCATATATTTCTCCTTTTCTAATATGCATATTTACGCGAGAAACAACTTCTATCCCATTAAAGACTTTTGTTAAGTCGGTTGTTTTTAATAGATATGTCACTTCCATTCTCCTTTCGTTCATCAACTCTATTTATAGTATAAAAAGAAGAAATCTCATTTTTCTTACTCAAATCTTACAAAATTCTTAAGTTCCTTAAATCGCATTCTCGCTAGAAATCCATATCAATCTAATTTTAAGAACCAAATAAGTGGCTGTCTAGAAGGGCGAAATCACCTTTGACAAAACAGCAAAAAGTTGTCTGAAAGCAGGGGGGAGTCTGCTTTTCGGACAACTCTTTAATAGCTCACTCTTTGTAATGAAAAAGTAAAGATAGTTTGTTCATTTGGCTTGCTTGAAAGATGAATTTCTCCGCCTAATCTCTCTACTAATCTTTTTGTAATTGTCAGTCCTAGGCCACTTCCTTGGTAATTTTTATTCCTTGAATCATCGAGTGTGTACATCCTCTCGAATACACAATCAATATGGAGTTCATCAATACCTTTTCCTCGGTCCCAAACTTCTACATAAACGTTTTGTTCGTCAGCCCTTACATTAATCCCAATGATATTTCCATCAGCCCCATAAGAAATTGCATTCGAAATCAAGTTATTCAAAATTCGATTAAGTGCTTCTGTATTTCCTGACGCATAGATAGGTGCTTCAGGTATGTTGATACTAACTTCTATTCCTTTCATCGTTAAAATTTCATAAAAAGACAAAATGACGCTTCGGCATGTCTCATTTATATTGATTCGAGTGATTGGAAGCTCTTTATCTCCAGACTCTAGCTTAGCTAAATCGAAAAACTCTTGCATCATTTCCAACACTTCTAGCATTTTAGAGTGTACTTTCGTTAATAGATATTTCCGATCTTGCTCATCTAATTCTTCATCTACATTTAAAATTTCCAAATATCCTACAACTACAGTGAGTGGCGTTTTCAAATCGTGAGATATATTGGAAAGCATTCTTCTCATCGAGTGCTCCATTCTCGTATGCTTGCCAATAATTTGTTGGTTATAGCTTAGCAAATCGTTAATGGCAATCAATAATGATTGTAATTCTTTATTGTCTGTTACAACTAAAAGTTTTTCACTAGTTTCATCGTTGATAATAGTATGTAGTTTTTCATGTATATAAATTAAATCAAGGCTATCAATTTCTTTTTTCTTATATTGGAGATAAATAATGATAAGTAGTCCTACAATGATTATACATAATAATAGAATCATGTTATTCTGCCTCTAGCCTGTATCCTATTCCCCATAAAGTTTTTATATATTGAGGATTAGAAGGATCATGTTCGATTTTTTCTCGTAGTCTTCTCATATGAACATTAATAATATTCTCATCTCCATAATAAGCATCATTCCAAACAAGATTATATATTTGTTCTTTTGTGAACACTCGATTGCGATTGGTCACAAACAATTTTAAAATCTCGAATTCCTTCGATGTGAGCTTTATCGGTTCATTTTCTTTTATAGCAGAGTAATTGGCGATATCAACAATCAAATCACCTACGACAATTATTTGTTCTTCATTCTTTTCTTGGCTAGAGTACTTGGTCGCCCGTCTTATGGCTGCCTTCACTCTCGCTGAAAGCTCTATTAGCGAAAAAGGTTTGCAAATATAGTCATCAGCCCCTAATCCAAGCCCTAATGCCTTATCCACATCACTATCTTTGGCAGACATCATCAAGATAGGCATTGAACTTTTTGCCCGAATTATATTCATCGCTTCAAAGCCATCAAGCTTAGGCATCATAATATCTAAAATAACTAAATCAAACTTTTCCTGAAGGAACTTGGAAACCGCTTCTTCTCCATTCGAAACAGCTGTAACGGAAAAACCGTCCTTTCTCAAATAGTCTTCTACCATTTTGTTTATTGATTCATCATCTTCAGCTAATAATATATGAAAGCTCATTTTTTCCCCCAAATTTTTAATATATTTATTGTAATTGGCTGAAACAGCGAAAGCAAATAGCTTTGGTTTTTATCAATTTAGTTCTGTCACTGTAATAGATAGAGTCACAAAATATTTCGGGAAGTTTGAAGAGGGAATAAAATATGAAAGGCAGCCCTATTATTAATAATGCCAAGGCGTAATTGATTGCCACATAATTGTTCAACTTCTTTTAGACTCCCACTAAATACAACACAATTGGCAGAGAAATAACACTTATTGCTGTTGTAACGAGTGTTGTAAACGATACGAGGTCAGGCTCGGTATCATATTTTAAAGCAAGCATTGTTGTGTTTGCAGCAGAAGGCATAGCTGCTTGAATGATAAAAACGGTTTTTGCTAAATCGCTTAAAGGTAAAAAGGATAAGATAAGTGCTGCTATTAATGGTGAGGCAATCATGCGAATCATACTTGCACCTACAACAAAACGGTAGGTCACCTTTTTTCGTGAAATAACAGCAAGCTGCATACCTAAAACAAGCATAATAATAGGAATCGTCGCATTTGCTACAAGATTAAGAGCATCTTGAAAAGGGGGAGATAGCTTAAAACCTACCCAATGACATAACATTCCAAGTATTGCTGCATAAAGTACAGGCATACGTACAACACTTCGCAATGCTTGCTTATGCCCACCACCTTCTTGACCTCCAAGTGCAGCAAAGAAAATACCAAGAGTGTTCATTAACAAAGAGTGTAGCACCATGATAATAACAGCATAATCAAAGCCCGCAGGACCAAGTGCAAACAACACAACCGGTGCCCCGTAGTTGCCACTATTCATAAAAACACTACTTAAGATAAGAGCAGAGCTTTCAGATTGATTAGCTTGCGTTATTTTTGCAACGATGTATGTAATCACTAATAATGACAAGCTTAATGCCAGCGCGGCTAGCATCATATACATATAATCTAGTGTTATATCGTTTGTATAAAATGTTCGAAACGCTAGACAGGGCGATAATATATAGAGCGACATAGCAGAAATCGATTTAATATCGAATCCAATAAGCTTTTGAGCGATAAAGCCAACTAAAAAAATAACGAGTGCAGGCAAAATAATAAAAAATAAAGTCATTGCTTCTTCCCCTTCGATTACCGAAATAATTATGCTTTCATTATTGCATTTTTCTAAAAGAAGTAAAGATAAACAATTGACAAATATTTTTTTGTCTATTATGGTTATATACATAAGTGTATAACCGTATAACTATAAAAGGTGGTGAAGTGCTTGTGTTTGATAAAGATAAACCTATTTACCAACAAATTCGAGAAAAAATCGAGGACCAAATCGTTAACTGTCAGCTACTAGAAGAAGAGCAAGCTCCATCGACAAATCAGCTTGTTAGTTTTTACAAAATTAATCATGCAACAGTTTCAAAGGGAATTAATCAATTGGTAGAAGAAGACATTCTTTATAAAAAGAGAGGAATCGGTATGTTTGTGGCAACAGGAGCAAGAGAAAAGCTTTTGAAAAAAAGAAAAGAAGCGTTTGTTGATCAGTTCGTAGTGAGCCTTATTCAAGAGGCAAATAAACTTGAAATAAGCGAGCAGGAAATTATTGAATTAATTAAACAGGTTAAGGAGCGTGAAAGCTAATGGCAAACATGGAAGCAAAAAATTTAAGTTTGAATTATGGCCAGCATTTGGCGTTACAAAATATTTCATTTGAGCTAGAGGGGAATAAAATATATGGCCTATTAGGGAGAAATGGGGCAGGAAAGACGTCACTATTATCCATTATTGCTTCTTTCCAAAAACAATCAGATGGTACATTAACAATTTTAGGGCAAGCACCGTTTGAAAATGCTGAAATCATGCAGCAAGTAGTTTTTGCCTACAATAAAAATTATAAAGAAGAATCTGAAAAAGTAATAAATCTGTTAAAAGGCATAGCGAAATATCGCCCAAATTTTGATATGGAATATGCGGAACATTTAATTGCTCGCTTTAAAATTCCACATGATAAAAAGATGAAGCAACTATCGAAAGGTATGCAAGCAGCATTTGACGCCATTATTGGTCTAGCAAGTAACGCACCTATTACGATTTTTGATGAAATATATGCTGGCATGGACGCACCGACTCGAACGAGCTTTTATGAGGAATTGCTAAAGTCGCAAGAGCAATTTCCACGAATGATTATTATGTCTACACACTTAGTTTCAGAAATGGAATATTTATTTGATGAAGTTTTAATTTTGCATACAGGTAAAATGCTTTTACATGAGGAGTACGATACGCTTGTTTCAAAAGGTGTGACAGTTACAGGAAGAGCTGAAGATGTAGATGCATTTGTACAATCAATGCGCCAGCTTAGCACGCAGCAATTAGGCAGTACTAAGGCAGTTAGAGTGTATGGTGATATTTCAGAGCAGCAATATAAAGACGCGGCAATGCGCGGGTTAGAAATAGGTCCGATCACGCTACAAGATTTGTTTATTTATCTAACGGAAGAAGGGAATGATTAATATGCAAAAATCAATCTCAATGAGAGTTGCAAAAGATATGTTTTCAACACAAATGATTTGGGCGTCAGGCTATCTATTTGTCATGCTAATCATTTTTTTAGTAAAAACTGTGGGCTCCTTTATAAACGATATTGAAGCGAATAATTTTATTATGAAAATTATTAAATCTATCGCAAATGATAGAGAAGCTGATAGCTTTTCAACACTCATATTTTACTCATCTAATATTTTTATGTTCGTTATTGGGATTATAGCTGCCTATGGCTTTTTGCAATATTTTGTGAGCAATGGTGTGACACGCAAGCATTATTTTGTTGGCGCAGCGCTTGGTTCTTTCGGTGTCGCTATAGCAATACCAATCATTATCAAACTTGTACTATTAGTTGAGGCAATTTTATTAAAAATACTGCCAGTACAATTTGCAGATAGCGTAAAAATAGTGCAGCCTGACAATGAAATTGTAGGGCAAATAATCCAAAATATTCTGTTCTCTTCGTATATTGATTTAAACAGTAGCTGGCTAGTTGGCATTGTACTATTTTCTATTAATGCTTTTTGTTACTATGTAGCAGGCTGGTTAATTGGTATTAGTTTCTATCACTTCGGAAGTGTAATAGGGCTAGTTTCAATTCCAGTAGTGATTGCATTATTATTGATACATGCTGAAATAATGAATATCGCATTCGATATACAAACAATGAATCTATTGGTGATTCATGCAATGCCGATTCCAATTGCCTATCTATTAGCAATCTCTATTATCGCGATTATGCTTATTTTGATACGTCTGTTTACAAAAAAAGTAGTGATTAAGCTGTGAGATTTAACTTGAAAGGGGCTATTCAATTGGATTTTCTGAAATTTAGTATAGGGCGTTTAGTTTTGTATTTTGTCCTTGTTTCACTATTTCTTTTTGTATCAGCTAGTGTTGGGCAATACTTGATAGAAATGCAAAGTTTAAGTCGACAACTGGGTATGTTCTTACAGGGAATAATTTTTACAGCATTAACGATTATTGTACTTTATCTGCTGAAAAGAAAAAATCCAGATGTATTAGCTCGAATTGGTTTGAAGGGTATGAATTCCTTCCCTAAATTGCTGGTTGGGATAGCCTTACCTTTTATTTTACTCATATCTGGCATTTTAACTGCTTATTTGTTGGGTGGTATTGAAAATGTTAGTTTGAATTTGACAACAACGGTTGTGCTAGCAATTTTAATCAATAGTGTAACTGCATTTCTGTATGAAGCATTTCCAGAAGAAGTCTTTATCCGGGGGCTAATATTTGAAGAGCTACATAAGAAATACAGGTTTATCATCTCATTAATATTGCAGCCACTCATCTTTATAGCTGTACCAACCGCAGTATTGTTATTACAGACCGTATTCTTTGGCAATCCATTTACTCTAACAATAGCCCAGGTTTTATTGTTCTTCTTTTTTGGAATCGCTTTACAGTTATATAGAGAATACACAGGTACATTATGGATGAATATTATTTTCCATGTTATTTACCTTGAGGTGGCTAGATATATTTCGGTGGGGGGCATGTATGCTTCGGATGTTGCTCTTTTAGTATTTGATGAGACATTTGAAGGGTTTATGTTACTATACTTATCCTTTATGTTTATAGTAATATTAAGTGTAGTAGTGTTATCAGTTTTAGTATTTATTGATAAAAGAGGAGGGAAACACAATGTTTAAAAAACTAGCAGCAGATGCATTAGGACTATCGGATATTGGGATAGTTGTGCCAAAAGAGGATTTTGATAAAACAGATTCAGATGATTTTATTTTTAATGAAATTGATGAGAAAATTTACTTTTTAATTAAAACAAAGGCGGATGAATATTGCTTTACTAATTATGCGTTAATTCATGTAGATGGGGCTAATGCAATTAGCAAGAAGCGCATGTTGCGCCGTTATGATTATGAGCATGCAACGGTTGAAAGCGTTTTATTAGAAACAGCAGGTACAATTGATCTTGATGTAGAAATAAAGTTTACTATTGCGGATATCCCAATGTCGATTGATATTCATAAAAAATTCCTTACTGAAATTAAAGACTTATATAAAGCATTGCACGCAATTTCTTTAGAGCAGAAATCAAATACTTACAAATACGATGCTGCTAAGCAAAGTTTGACGCTAGCTGCCAACGCATTAGGTCGTGTTGGAAATAATGAGGTAACGCCTGCTAGCTCCTTTGAGGGCATCACAAAATTCTCACATGACTGGCTATTACAGCAGAAGGCACAGTATGTAAAAAAAGACTACAGTGACGTATTCGAACGCTATATTCATAACTAAGTTGGGGAGATTATTTTATGACAAAGACAACATTTGCATTAATTGGTACTGGTATAGTAGGAGAGCGCATTATTAATCAAATATTAGCGCATCCAAACTGCGAAATTACAGCAATTTTCGATGGCAATCAAACGCGTTTACAAGAAATTGCTGAGAAATATTCTATCCCTGCAGTTGCAACATTAGAGGATTTATTAGCAACACGTCCTGATTGGGTATATATTGGTACCCCACCAGTTAGCCATGCACCACTTGCAAAGGAAATTGCAGCACATGGTTTAAACATTCTTTCTGAAAAGCCATTGGCGCATGACGCATTGGATGGTTTAGAAATGGTTCAAGTTGCGGCCGGTGCGGGCGTACATACAGCGATGCATTTCCCATTAATGTATAGCCCAGCGGTGCATCAATTCAAGCAAACATTAGCTAATAAGGAATTAGGAGAAATTGTGCGTGTTGAGCTTCACACATATTTCCCAGAGTGGCCAAGAAAATGGCAGCAAAATCCATGGATTGCATCGCGTGAACAAGGGGGCTTTATCCGTGAGGTATTCCCACACTACTTACAATTAATGCATCATTTCTTTGGAGATATTACAATCTTATCACACGAAACAACGTATCCAGAGGATGTAGCTTTATGTGAGACAGGTGTGTCAGCCTTAGCAAAAACAGAAGGCGGTCTACCTGTTGTATTAAACGGTTTGTCAGGTATCGGGCAAGAGGAGCGCTTGGAATTTAAAGTTTTCGGTACAGAAAAAGTAATGACATTGCGCAACTGGTCTGAGCTATGGCTAAGTGCTGCATACGAAGAAGCACAGCAAATCACGCCGAATGTAAAGCCAGCATCATTATTAGATGCATGCCAAGCGCATTTACAAGGCGAAGATGCACTAATTGTTTCATTTGAAGAGGGCTTAAAAGTACAAAGATGGGTTGATGAGTTGTTGAAATAACTAGTAAAACTACCTTGCTGGTGGCAAGGTAGTTTTTGTATGCTTGAAAATTAATATTTGGTTATTTAAATAAGAGTGATATAGTAAAGATTCTCAAATAGTCAGGCAGCCAAATATGAATTTTAATACTTAAAAATATAAGTAAATATAATTTTTCAGCATTTGTCAAAATATTAAAAGGCACGTATGATACATAAAAAAGGAGGAATAGAGTGATTGCTTTACAGCGAGATCAAACAGTGAAAGAGCTAATGTTACAAGCAGCTATTCGTCGAGGGTTTCAAGAATATAACGACGAGTTAATTCGATTGCAACAAGGTGTATTAGGTGAACGGTATGTGGATCGAAGCTGGCATGATATGAAATTAACTGAACCATATTATTTAATTCATGATTTTCAAACAGAGGCTCATCAAATTGATACGATATTTCTTTGTCAAAAATTTATCTTGATAGTGGAAATCAAAAACATTGCAGGTCGCATTGATTTTGATGAAACACGCCATCAATTTATTAGAACACTCGATAATGGAACTATCAACAGTTTCCGTAACCCACTAGACCAAGTACGCCGCCATAGAAGAATGCTTCAAGGGGTAGTATCTGATTTACCCATTTTATATGCTATTGTTTTTGCTCACCCAAAAACAATTATTGGTCATATCCCACAAGGAGAGCCTATTTTTCATTGCAGTGGGCTAGAATTTCGCATTCGAAAGCTACTCACACAATATGCCACGCAATTATCTTCAATAGAGCTTCACAATTTAACAGCTAAATTATTACAGATGCATACAATTAAAAAACCACAATTACATATTGATAAAACAAAAATCCGCACAGGTGTGCTTTGTGCCCAGTGTCAGACTGGTGTAAAAATGCTGTATCATTATGGTCATTTTAAATGCCCCAAGTGTCATTACAAAGATACAGGCATTTTATTAAGACAAGCAATGGAGGATTATTGTTTATTAATAGACGAATGGATTACGAATGAGGAGTTTAGGAAGTTTGTAGGCGTTACTTCGGCAGATAGTGCAAAGCGGTTATTAAAAAAATTAGGCTTTCCATGTATTGGAGAGAATAAGGGGAGAAAGTATCGAATTTCTATAAAATAAGTCAAGTCGCTGATATATTCTTTAAAGTCGCCGATAAAATGAAAAAGTCGCTGATATATCCCTCAAAGTCGCCGATATAATTAAAATATCGCTGATATATTCTTCAAAGCCGCTGATATACTTCTAAATTCATTTAATATAAGCAAAAAATTATGACGGTTCTCCGAAAAAACAGCCAGTACCATAGCGCATAGCACCTTAAATAATGTATACTAAATAATAGTGACTATAATGAGAGGTAACTATTATGCAGAAGCAATCTATTATAAATCTATGGGCACAGGCTGTTAAGACAGGCATCATTAAATCTAATTTGATTCCAATGATTGCTGGGCTAATGCTTGCGCTTTATACGTATGAACTAAACTTTATTAACAACATCCCGAATATCATATTGGCAACAGTTGGTTCGGCACTTGTTATTGCGGCAGCTGGTATTTTTAATAATTTGTATGACCGCGATATAGATAAAATTATGCTTCGTACAAAAACACGACCTACTGTAACTGGGGAGCTTCATACACGTACAGTGTTACTTGCAGGGATTATCTTTTTAATTCTTGGTTTAATTGCACTGGCATTCACAACAACACTTGCAATGCTTTTAGGCTTTTTAGGTGTATTTTTTTATGTTGTGCCTTATACGATGTGGACGAAGCGCCGTACAATTTGGAATACAGAGGTTGGTAGTATTTCAGGGGCGATGCCGCCATTAATCGGTTGGGCAGCAGTAGGGCCAGATATTTGGCATCCAGCTTGCTGGGCATTATTTATTATTATGGTGATTTGGCAAATGCCACATTTCTATGCAATTGCGATTCGCAAGCATGATGATTATGCTGCTGCGAATATCCCAATGCTACCAGTAGCAAAAGGGCAGCGCAGAACGTATATCCAAACAAATGTTTATCTAGTAATACTCATGTTAACAAGCTTTTTATTCCTACCATTAAGTTTAGGGCTTACGCTAGTGTCGTTAGTTCTCGGCGGCATTTGGCTATGGCTGAGCTTTGTCGGCTATCATAAAATGGAAGGGAAAACATGGGCAAATAAAATGTTCGGATTCTCATTGATTCATATGACAGTGTTATTTGCGACAGTTATTATTTATGCATCTGTAGGGTTAATTTTACAGGCTCTATAAAGAAAAGGTCTGCCAATTTAGGCAGACCTTTTTTCTTATAGCTTTAACTCTGCAACTTCATGTAAGTAATCACCTAATACACGTAAGCCATTATCGAAGTTTTCTAAATGGAAGTGCTCGTTTGGTGCATGGAAGTTTTCGCTTGAAAGACCGAAGCCCATTAATACGACTGGTAAGCCTAAAATTTCATCGAATGCCGCTACGATTGGAATCGAGCCACCGCCACGAGTATAAGCAGTTGGTACATTATAAACCTTTTCGTAAGAGCGACCCGCTGCTTGGATAACAGGGTGATCAAATGGTGTTAAGTATGGCTTTCCTTTGTCGAATTCAGAAATTGCTACTTCAACACCAGCAGGCTTGTGCTTTTCGATATGTGCTCTTAAAAGTGCAACGATTTCCTCGGGGTCTTGATTTGGTACTAAGCGGCATGTAATTTTTGCTCCAGCTTCAGCAGGTAATACTGTTTTAATACCTTCGCCAGAGAAGCCACCGAATACGCCGTTAATTTCTAATGTTGGGCGTGCCCAAGTTTGCTCTAAATAAGAGTAACCCGCTTCACCAAATAGCTCCTTCACTTTTAACTCTTCCTTCAACTCATTCTCATCAAAGTTTAAGTCTTGGTAAGCTTGGCGCTCTTCATCTGATAGTGGAAGTACTTTATCATAGAAGCCTTCAACTTGAATTGTGCCGTGCTCATCGCGGAATGATGCTAAAATTTCAGTTAATGCATGGATAGCGTTTTGCACACCGCCGCCGTAAAGACCTGAGTGTAAGTCGCCTTTCGCACCGCGCACATCAATTTGTACACCTGTTAAGCCGCGCAGACCATAACAAACAGCAGGCTTGCCCTTCGCATAAAGACCTGTGTCTGAAATTAAAATTAAGTCAGCAGCTAATTTTTCTTTATTCTCCTCTGTATATTTCGGAAGAGATGGGCTACCGATTTCCTCTTCACCCTCATAAATAAATTTCACGTTAACTGGAAGAGTGCCCTCTGTTGCAAACAATGCCTCAATCATTTTTACATGCATAAACACTTGTCCTTTGTCGTCAGAAGAACCACGCGCAAATAATTTATTGTCGCGAATTGATGGCTCGAAAGGTGGTGTTTCCCATAAATTCAGCGGGTCAACAGGCTGCACATCATAGTGACCATAGAATAAAATTGTTGGCTTGCCTTCAGCATGTAGCCACTCGCCGTAGACAACAGGATGTCCAGCAGTTTCTTCAACTGCTACATTTTCAATATTTAATGACTTTAAATGATCTGCTAGCCAGTTGGCAGCTTGCTTCATATCCTCTTTATGCTCAGATAATGCCGAGATACTTGGGATACGTAAAAATTCATTTAACTCCGCTAAATGGCGCTCGCGATGCTCTGCAAAATAAGCATCTAATTTTTCTAAATGACTCATGAAAGAAAGCCTCCCTTTATTTCGAATATGGAAATAGTATAGCACATACAAGCCTTCCACACCTATTGAATCTGCAACTCATGAATCGCCAATTTTACAAAATGATCTATTGTGCTGTCTAGCCTTGAATTTGAATAAATAAATTGTATTTTTCTGGTTAATGAGCGATCTGCTAAATCCTTTTTGATTAAAGAGCCTGTAGCTAGCTCATCCCCGATTAAAGATGCTGAAAGGAAGGCGACAGTCGTCCCGAATGTCAGCATTTTTTTAATTGTGCTTATTGAGTCTAGTTCGATTTTGTTCATGGAGGATTGTGTACCTAGCCACTGCTCAATAAAATGATTTGTTGAGCTGGAGGAGGTGTGCAGCAAAATTTTATATTGTAAAATATCCGCTTTTGTAATCGTTTGTTTGGAGGCTAGCTCATGCTGTGGGCTGAATGCTAAAACAAACGTGTCTTCGCCAATCGTTTCATAAACGAGCAATGGGTTTTCCTGCTTTGTTTCCATAATGAATCCGAAATCTAATTCATGTAGTGCGACGAGCTCCTCGATTTCTGGAGCGGTTTTAACGATTAAGGAAATTTGAATGGCAGGGTAGGCTGTTGATATTTTGTGGATAAGCTCTGGCATAAAAATATGCGCGGGTAAACCACTTGCACCAAGTCGAATTGAGCCGACATTACCTGCCAGTAAATCTTCTATAAAAAGCCCCATCTCCTTATGTAGCTGTACAATTTGTCTTGCGTAATGATAAAGCCCTTCACCAGCGGCAGTTAACCGATAGCCTCCAGCGTTTGTGCGGAATAGCTGGATACCATACTCCTCTTCAATTGAACGAATATGAAAGGAAACGGTTGGCTTTGTAATATGGAGCTTCTCTGCAACAGGGGCTAATTTTTTATGCTCTACTAGTAAGCAAAATGCCTGCAATTTTACATTATTCATTTTATCCCCCTAAAGTAAATTAGATAAAATCTTACGATAGTTTAATTTTATTAGATTTATTTTAACGTTTTGTTAATAGTGGGTTAATATTTTCTAAATATCTAGGACTTATAGTTGTATTAGACGAGGAGGATAATATGAGGATTTCATTAACGAAGATTGAAAAGAAATATGGAGATACACAAGTATTATGGCCTCTTAATTTAGAGTTAGATAGCAAATTCATCACGATTTTAGGTCAGTCAGGCTGTGGCAAAACGACGCTATTAAAAATGTTGGCAGGCTTGGAGCAGCCAACTAAAGGTGAAATTCATTTTGATGACACGCTTATTTATTCATCTGAACGCAAAGTTAATATACAGCCAAATAAACGTAATATCGCAATGGTATTTCAGGATTTTGCATTATGGCCTCATATGACGATTTTCCAAAATATCGCATTTGGCTTGAAGGGCATTGTGCCTAAAGCGGAAATACCACTGCGTGTGAAGCATGTAATGCAGCTTGTTAGTATGGAAGGGTTTGAGCAGCGAAAGCCTGGAGAGTTATCGGGTGGTCAGCAGCAACGAGTAGCATTAGCACGAGCTCTTGCAACAAATCCTAAATTAATTTTGTTTGATGAGCCATTGTCAGCCCTAGATGCGGTGCTAAGAGAGAAAATGCAATACGAAATTATGAATATTATTCAAAGACTAGATTGCCAAGCAATTTTCGTAACGCATGACCAAACAGAGGCGATGACGATGTCTGATCAAATTATTGTGATGGAGGCAGGGCATATCGCGCAAGTTGGAGCACCACAGGAAATTTACAGAACACCAGCAACACCTTATGTAGCTGACTTTATTGGTCGGGTAAATTGGCTAGAGCAAAATGAGCGGATTGTACGTCCTGAAGGAATTTCACGTCTGCAAAGCCAAGGGGCAATTGTAAAGCAGGCAAAGGTTTTAAAAAGTATTTTCGTTGGAGATCGCTATTTAATACAGGTAGATGTGGATGGTAAGGAATGGAGCTTTTACGACACAGAGCCGATTTTACAAGGGCAGCAATTTGAGATTTTTATCGATGAACAACAAATATATCAATTGGAGGAACGAACATGAAAAAGGGTAGATTTAAATTTTTAGCAACAGCGGCATTAATGCTGTCATTGACATTAGCAGGGTGTGCGGAGAAAAAAACAGAGAGCGCAGACAAACCAAAGGAAGAAGTAAAGAAGTCGGAAATAGTAACTGTATATTCAGCAGGGCCAGATGGTTTGGCAGCAAATATTCAAGAAGCATTTGAACAAAAAACGGGCATTAAAGTAGAGATGTTTCAAGGGACAACAGGGAAAATTTTAGCACGTCTAGAGGCAGAAAAAAATAATCCAGTAGCGGATGTTGTCGTGTTAGCGTCAGTTGCTTCAATGGATGGCTTAAAGGAAACAGATCAGCTTCAAAGCTATAAAGAAGCTAAAAATGCAGATAAGATGAATGCAGATTGGTCAGATGCAGATGGCTATTATTATGGTTATAGCGCTTCTGCATTAGGCATTGTCTACAATACAAAAAATGCGTCCGCAGCACCAAAAGAGTGGGCAGACTTAGCACAGCCACAATGGCAAAACAAAATTAATATACCAGATCCAAGCTTATCAGGCTCGGCTGTAGATTTTTTATTTGGCTATACAGAGGCTGACGGGGCAGCATGGGAAACGATGGAGCAATGGAAAAATAACGGCTTACAAGTAAATGGTGCAAACAAGGAAGCACTAGACGCAGTAATTACCGGAGAAAAGGATGCAACGATTGCAGGTGTTGACTACATGGTGTACAAAGCGAAGGCTAGTGGCGAACCTGTTGAAATTGTTTACCCAACAAGCGGAACTGTTGTGAGCCCACGTGCTGTAGGGATTATGAAAGATGCTAAACATGCGGATGCGGCACAAGCCTATGTAGATTTCGTATTGTCTGATGAAGGACAAGCACTTGTGGCAGATGCTTACTTACTACCAGGAAATGCAGCAATTGCTGTAAAGGACCGTGCAACGCTAGAGGAAATTCCACAACTAACTGTAACTTGGCGTGGAGCAGAGAAAAAGCAAGTAGATGTTTTAACGAAGTTTATTGAATTATTCCGTTAAGAATGCATTTTAGGGCTTGCTCGATTATCGAGAGGCCCTTTTTTAGGAAGGACTGACGAGTATATGGTGATGGAAAGCAAACGTAGTTTTATTATATTGTTAGCAATTGTTAGCACGTTTGCAATTGCACCGATAGTAGCCATCGTATTTTATACATTTTTCCAAGATGGGCAGTTTAATATAGAGCAACTGCAGCGTTTATTTTCACAGGATAGAGTGTGGAAAACATTATCAAATTCTTTATTGCTAGGTTTATTAGTTATTGTTGGAACGACAATTATCGCTTTTCCAATGGCATTGATTCGTACAAAAACAAGCTTAGTTAAATACAATTGGTTAGACATTGTTTTGACGATTCCTTTTATGACACCGCCTTACATTGGGTCGATGGGCTGGATTTTATTTATGCAGCATAATGGCTTTTTACAGCAATTAGTACCAAGTGCTACAATGCTTTCTGAGCTGTTTTTCACGCTTTTTGGTATGGTATTGATTATGAGTTTGCATTTATTCCCTTTCTTATATTTAATGCTAAAAAACACATTGCTACGAATTAATGGGTCATTTTTAGATGCAGCTTTGATTTTTGGCAGAGGGGCTTGGCGCAATTGGTTTAAGATTGTGTTGCCTTTAGTCGTATCTAGCTATGTTCTCGGCAGCCTGCTTATTTTTATTAAAACATTGGCTGAGTTTGGTACGCCTGCAACGTTTGGCAGTCGCATTGGCTTTCCAGTATTTACAACAGAGATTCATTCGTATCTTTCAAGATGGCCTGTCGATATTCGAATGGCTACATCATTGTCGCTCTTTTTATTATCCGCTTGTTTAATTATTTGGTATTTCCAAAGTTGGATAGGGCGCAAATATACATACGGCGTGCTTTCGGGGAAAACACCAACTATTCGTGCAATGCATGATGCATGGTATGTGAAGGTCAGTGCGTGGTCATACGTCATAATCATTTTACTGCTATCTATTGGTGTACCTTATTTTTCAATTATCGTCACATCGTTGCAAAAGGTGCGAGGCAATGGCTTACAAGCAGGGAATTTTACCTTTGCCGCATATCAAGAAATATTTACGATTGGCAGCGCAGGCTTTACAGCGTTTATGAACAGCTTTGTTTTCTCCATTTTAACAGCAATCATTACGGCAGTACTTGGGCTATGCATTGCATTGTATGTGAAAAAAGGACAAACGAAAAAACAGCAGCTATTAGATTTCTTTAGCTTAACGCCAACTATTATTCCAGGTATCGTTTTTGTTGTAGGTTTAATTATGTTTTGGAATTCTCCGCTTTTGCCTTTTACAATTTACAATACAAAAGCGATGGTAGTTGTCACATACTGTGTGTTGTTTTTACCATATTCTGTTCAATATACAAAATCTGCGTTCACTCAGCTAGACACATCTATTTTCCAATCAGCAGCGATCTTTGGGCGTAACAAATGGCATGTTTATGTGCATATTATTATTCCGCTCTTAATGCAGGGAATTGTTGCAGGTATGATGATGACCTTTATTATTTCTATGCGTGAGCTTGTCGCAGGCTTATTAATCCTACCTCCGTCTGTCGAAACAGGTGCAACATTTATTTATAGCCAATTCGAGCAAGGCAATGTAAGTGTTGGAATGGCAGTCGCTGTTATGACAGTAATTATCACAGTATTATTTATGCTTTTATTAGAATGGATGCAAAAGGGAGGGAAAAGGGAAGATGCTTAATGTGGAAATTTTAGGCGGTGTAGGTGAGTATGGTCGCAATTGCTTTTTCATTGAAGTAAACAATCAAGCGATTTTGCTAGATTGTGGCATTATGAAAAATAAGCAGAAAACCCTTCCCAATTTATCAACAGCACATGTGGAGAAGCTAACAGCGATTTTCATTTCGCATTCACATATAGATCATGTAGGGGCGCTCCCATTTGCTGAGCAGCTAGGCTACAAAGGGCCAATTATTATGAGTGCTATGACACGCCAGCAGCTTAAGCGACCTTATGCCAATACGCTTGTATTTCCTGAAGAACCTTCTGAGGAATGGATTACTGTTAGCGAAAAGTTGGCTTTTCAATGGGGCTATAGCGGGCATGTCATTGGTAGCGTTTGGTATAAAATACGCTTTGAGGATAAAATGATTTTTTACTCTGGTGATTATGTTGTTGATTCTTACGTATTGCGTGCAACATTGCCACAGGAGAATGAAGTATACGATGTCGCCTTTATCGATAGTGGGCATGTCGAGCTGCATGTTCAAAATAAGATTGTGTTACAGCAAATAGCTGAATTTGTTCAGGAGCATTCCCACCACCCCATTATTTTTCCATCATCATTTTCTGGGAAAACGCTAGATATTGCAACATATCTTTCTCAACATACAACAAGGGAAATCTATGTGGATAAGCAATTACAGCCTTTGTTTCAGCAATATATGGAGACAGAGAGTAATGTGCAGCTAGAAAATGCTGCGCGGGAAGTTTTCTGGTTGCCTATGAAGGATGTGGATACTGGACTTTATTTTGTAGCTGAACAAAATGCTGAGCTTTATCCACAGGCACTTCCAATTTATACAGGGTATTTGCATAGGGAAGGGCAGATGGATAGAGCATATCAGCATTTCTTCTATAAAACACATCCAGATTATGAGGATATTTTACAACTGTCCAAGCAAATACGAGCAAAAGAGATTATTTATTTTCATAGTCCATACCCCTTGAATAAATAAAAATCCACCTAAATTCAGGTGGATTTTTTTCTTATCACTCGCAAACCTAGCCCAATCATTAAATAAAGCAATGTTGTAAAAATACCGGCTGTTGGAGAAACGAAAAATTCCTTACCTTGTGCAATTTGAATATAGCCATCTAGCATCAATGGGTTAATTAACGCATCCTCTGTGGCATGCATAAGAACAAGTGGCCAAATACTTCGCGTCATAAAATAAATTTCTGTATACATAATCGTCCAGACAATCATTGTTAGAATGCCTATAATGGCAAAGGTTAAACGATTAACAGGAAGTACACTCGCAATATCACTATCTGATAAAAATACGAGAAAATAAGGAATATGCCATGCCCCCCAAACACCTCCAACTGTAACATAAAGCCAGAAATCATTTAGCTTAAGCTGTAGCAGTTTACTCGTTAAATAACCCCTCCAAACAGATTCTTCAAATATATTTTTAATAAATTGAATGAAAAATACGCTAACGAAAGCAGAAGTTATAGCTTGAATATTAAAATTAGAAAAATCTATCCATCCAGTTAGATAGCCAAATGACAATAACAGAAATGTTGTCATTGGATAAATTAGAAATGCGACAATATACCACTTCCCATTGCCTTTGAAATTTAGCGTTAGGCCCATATCACGCCAACCGTCGCCAGCGAATGCACGTAAAAAAATCGTTGCAAGTAAAGGTGTAACTAGCCAAATGCCCATTCCTAGTGTGTCACCATTAGGTTGCTCAGGTATAAAACGGTCAATTACCACACCAAGCCAGCCACAAAGTAAAGCAACTACAACAAAGATGATGATATTTCTTTTCGTTTGCATTTTATTTACCTCCTAATAATGTCGATAATCCATTTTGCATCGGGACAAGGGGCGTTAGGATGTAAGGCGATATGCTGAGCGATCCCTTGTAAGGAATTCCAAAAGGCAATAGACAATGCTTGCGGGTTACCATCCTTTATTTCGTTTAAGCGTTGACCTTCTTCTATAAGTGAGACGCTTTTGGCGATTAATTTATCTGCCTCATCCAGCATTACTCTGATATCTGAAGGCAAAGTATCTAAATGCTGCGCATTTTCCATTAACACAAACATTTTAGCTGCAAAAGGGTTGGCGCTAATTGTTTGGAAAATGTCTTCAGCAATTAATTGAAAAATAGTCAATGGTGATGATGTTTCAAAATGTAGCTCCATTTTCAATTTTTCACTGCCGATTCGGATAAGTGTTTCGTATAATTTCTCTTTTGACTCAAAATAATGGAAAAGCAGCCCCATACTCATATTTGCTGCCTTTGCAATATCAGCAATTTTTGTTTCTCCGTAGCCTTTGCGAATAAATAAATCTAAAGCAGCCTGTAAAATAAGTTGTCGTCTTTGTTCTTTTTGTTGTTGTCTACTATTCATATTGATACATCCTTTATTGAATTTGTTTTCATTGAAATTATATTCAATGAAATGAACGCGAATTCCTTCTTAATGCCATAAAAATTTTTGAAAAAGGGTATAAGGATTTTTGAATAGAGGTATAACTTGACGAAGAGGGCATACATAATTTGTAGGTGACATGGAAGCTTACACAATTGTAAGGAAATTGAAAGTAAATACGATAGAGCGTAAGGAACAATTTTGCGAAAATGAGGTTAATGAAGCAGACCGAACGGAGGCAATAACAATGAATGAAATGTTAACGAAAGTTTATGATGAATATAATCGATATATATACCACCTTTGCTTAAAGCTTACACGCAACACACTTGAGGCGGAAGATTTAATGCAAGAAGTGTGGGTGAAAGTGGTACGTTATGAAGCAACGATTGAACAAGTTGATCATGTAAAAGCATGGCTAACAACAATTGCAATGAATACATTCCGCGACCGCTATCGCAAAAATGTAAGACGCAGTAAGTACATGATGAATCAACCTGAACAATTAGACGTTCCGATTTTAGATTTGGTTCCCAACAATGAAGTTTCTACAGAAGAGCAAGTAGAGAAAGTAGAGATTACGAAGATTGTTCAAGAGAAAATGCACGAGCTTGATGCCATTTATCAAAAAACATTATGGTATTTCTATGTAGACCAATATTCATTAGCAGAGATTTCAACATTAATGAAGGTGTCAATTGGTACTGTAAAATCACGTTTATTCCGTGCGAAGGCGCGCTTAAAAGAAATGCTTTTAGCGGATCATAAACTTGCAGATGTCGTCCTACCAGCTTAAAAGGGTAGGGCGGTTTTTTGTGGTTAAACTTGGGTTCTGAGATGCAACGTGGAATAAAACTAAAAAAACGTGGAATAAATCTCTAAAAACGTGGAATAAACCTGCAATTCAATAAAATATAGTGAGACGATAGCAAAAAACACTAACGGAAAAGTAGACAAAATCTGCTTTCCCATTAGTGTTATTTAAAGTTAGCGCATTTTATAAAGATTTGGCGCAAGTTTTCGATTTCTTCCTCTGTGAGCATACCGAAAAGCTGATGAATTAATGTGTTTACTTGCTCACGCGATTCATTTAAAACCTCTCTGCCGGACTCTGTAATCGTAATTTGAGAGGCGCGGCGATCGTTTTCGTTTTGTGCTTTTTCGATAAAGCCGGATTTTAGAAGCTTTGTCGTTAATACCGTAACGCCACCTGTTGTCACTTTTAAATGCTCAGCAATGGCAGAAGGGCGCTTTGGACCTTCATTTGCTAAAAAATCTAATATTAAAATATGTGATTTCGAAAAACCAAGCTCATTTAAGCTGTTCCATTCATTGGCAATTCTACGTTCTAAGGCAGCTACTGCTTCGAAAAGCGGTGTTAAATGCTCATGTTTATAATCACCCATGTTTGTCATCTCCAAATTTTCTTTCATACAAAAAAAGGCGACTTATTCAACCGCCAATTTTTGTAAAGCATTCAGCTCAAACGCACGTACTTTACGTGGGATGAAGCGACGAATATCCATTTCATTATAACCGACTTGAATACGTTTTTCATCGAGTAAAATAGGACTACGCAACATACGTGGGTATTTTTGAATTAATGTATAAAGCTCCTGGATAGAAAGCTGCTCGATATCGATATCAAGGTTTTTGAAGTCATTTGAGTTTGTTGCAATAATTTCGTCTGTTCCATCTTCAGTCATGCTTAAAATATTTTTAAACTCAGCTAATGTTAAAGGCTGAGAAGTAATGCGTTTCTCATTGTATGAAATATTGTTTTCGTTTAACCATTTTAATGCTTTTCGTGATGAGGAACAGCTTGATTGAGTATAAATTGTTACTGACATATTGAATTCCTCTCTTCCTTTACATTGGTAACTTACTTGTAAGGTAATTATTTATATTTATATCTTACAACTAAGTTAATTGTAATGCAATTGTTTTTTTAGTTTTTTTTATTTATGAAAGCGGCTGTCTACTTTATGGTGGATGAATGATTTTTCTTCTCTATCCTATATACATAATAACTAGTATTAGCCTTTTATTACCTAATTAATGTATACCCGCTTTGTTATTAATATATACGTCAAAAGAATAAAAAAGTTTCATAGAATTTGAAAAAAATTGGGGGAGAAAGCAAAAAAAGCTGTGGCAAAATCTAATCTTGCCAACAGCTCTGCTAATTATTCCTCTTCTAATTCAATTGTGCGACCAGTTGTGAACCAATCTTGTACGTTCCAAGTTTTTGTGACAAGTCCTTCATAAAAATCAGGTTCGTGTGATACGAGAACGATTGTACCTTTGAATTCCTTCATTGCGCGTTTTAATTCTTCCTTGGCATCGACATCTAAATGGTTTGTCGGTTCGTCAAAGATTAACCAGTTTGCTTCATTCATCATAAGCTTGCATAGGCGCACCTTTGCTTGCTCGCCCCCTGATAGTGAATTAAGTGGGCGTGTTATATGCTCTGTTTTCAATCCTGCGCGGGCAAGCGCTGCACGTACTTGGGCTTGCTCCATTGATGGGAAGGCATTCCATACATCGTCAATTGGCGTTATTTTGTCAGCTTTTACTTCTTGCTCAAAGTAAGAAGGGTATAAATAATCGCCTCGAATAACTTTTCCACCTAATGGATTAATTTTACCTAGCATTGTTTTTAATAATGTAGATTTACCCACACCGTTCATACCAACAAGCGCGATTTTTTCTCCACGCTCAATTTGGAATGTTAATGGTGGTAGTAAAGGTTTGTCATAACCGATTAGCAGGTTTTCTGCTTCTACTACATAACGGCTTGAGGAACGTGCTTCTTTAAAGCCAAACTCAGGCTTCACTGCTGTTTCAGGGCGGTCGATGCGCTCAAGACGATCAAGTTGCTTCGCACGCGATTTTGCACGACCTGTTGTTGAGTAGCGCGCTTTATTTTTAGCGATAAATTCCTCTTGTTTTTTAATAAATTCCTGCTGCTTTTCGTATGCATCAATATGCTGGCGTTTATTAATTTCAGCAAGCTCTAAAAACTTCTCATACGTAGCAGTATAACGGTTCATTTTCGAAAACTCTAAATGGAAAATTACATCGACAACCTCGTTCATAAACTCTGTATCATGCGAAATTAATAAAAAGGCATATGGGTAACCTTTTAAATAGTTTTTTAGCCAAGTCACATGTTCTTCATCTAAATAGTTTGTAGGCTCATCTAGTAATAATACTTTTGGCTTTTCTAAAAGTAATTTTGCAAGCAACACTTTTGTACGTTGACCACCAGAAAGTGCAGCAACGTCACGCTCTAGGCCAATTGCATCTAAGCCAAGACCACGTGCTACCTCTTCAATTTTCATATCTAACGTATAAAAATCTCCTGCATCAAGTGCATCCTGCACCTCAGCCATATCTTCAAGTAGTTTTTCTAACTCTTCAGGTGTTGCATCTGCCATTTTAGCAGTAATTTCGTTCAGCTCTTCCTCTTTTTTATAAAGCGGTAAAAAAGCATCTCGTAGCACATCACGCATTGTACGTCCTGCTGTTAATACAGCATGTTGATCTAAATAGCCATAATGCGTGTTTGGCAGCCATTCCACTTTTCCTGCATCGTGGATTTGTTGCCCTGTAATAATGCCCATTAATGTAGATTTACCTACACCATTTGCGCCAACAAGACCTATATGGTCACCTTCAACAATACGGAATGACACATCTTTAAAAAGTGTGCGGTCGCCAAATGAGTGCTCTAAATTTTCAACTGTTAATATTGCCATATTCATTCCTCCGATAATTATTATGCAAAGAAAAAACTCGCGGGCTTACAACGCCGCGAGCTGTTTATTCAGTTCTGCAAGTCGTGCTTCCATATTTTCTAGGCGCGTTAGAGCTTGCTTTACAGAGCCTTCATGACCTAATGACTCAAGTTTCTCCATATCACCTTGTAAATTAACATAATCCATTTTTAGTTCCGCAATTTCCTGCTGTATTTGAGCTTTTGTTAGCATGGATATACAACCTACCTTCAATATTTGCTATCGTAAATTATAGCATAGAAAAAGCTATACACTCAAATATGGATTATTTCATGACGTGCATACGCCAAATCTAGGAGAATCTGCTTTAACGCTTCATTGCTTGAGCGTAAATCGAGTGTACGCTGCTTATGAATCGCGCGTTCGCGTCGTGCTTCGTGCAAGACAAATTCCATAACTGCATTTTGAATCGTCGATTGCTTCATTTTACGTCCAAGACCTAAATGAACGAAGCCATTATGCTCACGATTTAAATTATTTGTTAGTTCGCGTTCATTTTGCGCTGCTGTAATACATGGAATGCCGACTGTGGCGATTTTATAAGGAGTGTAATTAGCGTTACAAACAACGATATCAGCAGTAGGAAGTAGTGATAAAAGGGCATTTGGATGCTGGTGAATAGAAGTGTGGCGGCGGCTTAATACCATCATTTGTAGATCTTCTACAGAGTGACGGTAGTTTTCATCGATAGCAACAGAAATTTTTAGTGGAATGTGTAGTTGTGTGAGATGGCGCAAAGTGCGATAAGTTAAATTATGCTCATCGCCATCCTCAAATGCAATGACGATATGTGGTAAATCATTTTCTAGCTTGTCCTCAAAGGCGATTTGTAGCAATTCACTCGGCGCAGCAAAGGCAAAATTGCCAATAAGCATATTTGTTGGAATCATTTCTTGCGTTTCTTCACGCAATGCAACGATATGACAATCAGCAACCGTCGCTCCTTCACCACGATCATCAAAATGCACAAGTGTATGGCAATGTGATTTGAGTAACTGTGCCTGCTCTACAGTAGAATCATTGCCGTCGTAAATAATTAAATCAAAATGTTGTTGTGCTAGTTTGCTTGCTAGCTCATTATAGTTTTTGAAAATGGTAGTAGAATCATTTAGCAGCTCTAAAATGTGAGTATCTTTCCCCTTCAGAAAAATTGAAATATGCTCTGCTGCTAACAGATCATGCATAATCGCTGTTCTTTCAAAAGGATAATAACCTTTCCACTCACTATATTCTAAAATGAAGGCGATATTTTTTCGTTGTTCATTTTGCATAGCTTATCCCATCCTTTCTCGTTTCTACATAAAATATGGTGAAATTTCCTGAAGTATGTGTGAAAATTAAAAGAATAGGAGAAAAAGAGGGGGATTACTCATGGCTATGCGCTCAGCTATCGTTGTAGGTGCAACTGGATTAGTCGGTTCAGAGCTTGTAAAACTATTATGTGAGAGTGATGAATACGTAGCAGTGACGGTTATTGCGCGCAGATCGTTAGATTACTCGCATCCTAAATTAATTGTGCGAATACGAGAATTTGATGAGCTTGCGGAAAGTGATATGGAATTTGCACACGAAATATTTTGCTGTTTAGGTACAACGATAAAAAAAGCTGGTTCGCGTGAAATATTTGAAAAAATTGACGTTGAGTATCCAGTACAAATTGCGGCGATGGCGAAAAACCGCGGCATTCAACATATGATTGTTATATCAGCAATGGGTGCCAACGAAAAATCCTTTGCATACTATAATCGAGTGAAGGGCAAACTGGAAAAAGAACTGATTGATATTGATTTGCCACAGCTGTCCATTGTTCGTCCATCATTACTTGTTGGTAATCGCTCAGAATTCCGACCGGGAGAGAAAATGGGTGAAGCAGTATTGAAAATATTGAATCCATTACTAATAGGACCTCTTAAGCTTTATCGTTCTATTGAAGCAAAGCAGGTAGCGCTTGCGATGATGGTCATTGCGGTACACGGCAAGGATTCGAAGGTAGCCGTTTATCCTTCAAGTGAGCTTGCGCAAATGGCGATGCCAGAGCAAGAGGAGGAAGCGGAAGTAAGGCGTGAGGATTTGTTTAATTGGGATAAGCTAAAATCAAATGAGATTAAGCCATTGAATGAGGAGCTGACTTTCGATAAATCTAAAATGGAGCAATACAAGGTGAAGCAGGATACGCCAAAAGACTGAAATTATATTTTTCTAAATCAGTACCCTGTTCGACAACGTTTGCATCTGCTACAATAGGTGACGAAGTAAATACCAATTTGTTAACAAGGAATAGCGGAGGTTTAGAAAATGAAAATTTTACTCGTTGACGGTACAGTCTTTGGTCGCAAAACAGGAGCCGTTCTTCAACAAGTTGAAAAATATATTCAAGAATACAACAAAGATTTAAAGCTAGAGCTACTATATTTCTCGGATTTAAAACATCAAATTTTAGATGGTAGCCCTTTAAATGAAGATATGCAAATGATGATTAAAAAATTTGAAGAAGCGGACGGCTATGTAATTGCTTCTCCAATTTTCCAAGCATCAATTCCAGGCGTTTTGAAAAATGCTTTTGATATGATTAGTCCAAAAGCGATGCGCTACAAGCCAGTAGCAATGGTAGCGAACGGAGGCACATACCAGCATCATTTAGTAATCGAAAATCAGCTAAAGCCAATTTTAGATTATTTCCGCTGCTTAGTAACTCCAAACTACGTTTATACACACGCGGATCATTTCGATGCGGACAACAATATTATCGATAATGATGTGCACAACCGCCTACGCGAACTAGCTCGCGTATTTGTGCAATATTGTGAAATGAGCAAAGATTTATGTAAAGAACCAGTTGATACACCGTAATATCGAGCAAATCTGTAGAGGGCTGCGAGGGAATTTTCCCTGCAGCTCTTTTGCTATCTAAGCTAAAATAGAGAAAAATGATGAAAAGAGAGGGATGAAACAATGAGTAAAATAGAAGCTATTGTATTAAATGAAGAGGATGCGAAAATTGCGGAGGCCTATGGGGCGGATCGATTAGAATTAGTTTCTGCTATTAATGAAGGTGGCTTAACGCCAAGTTACGGAACAATCAAGCAAGTGGTGAATAGCGTTCATATTCCTGTAATGGTTATGGTGCGTCCACATAGTTATAGCTACCAATATAATCAAATAGATTGGGCAGTGATGCAGGAGGATATTCGCATTATTAAGGAGCTTGGTGCTGCGGGTATCGTATTTGGCGCATTAACTACAGAGCAAGCAATTGATTACGATATGTTAGCAAAGGTAATAGGGGAAATTGGCGACTTATCAATTACATTTCATCGTGCTATTGATGAGGCGAATACGTTCGACTTATATAAATCGCTATGTCAATCACCATATCGAATTAATCAAGTATTAACGTCTGGCGGGCAGTCCAATGTAATGCAAGGGCAATCGACAATTCAAGCCTTAATACAGCACTCTTCAGAGCAATTAAATCGACCTATAATTATGCCTGGCTCAGGGCTCAATGCAGAAAATATTACAGATATCCATGAGGCATTGCAGGCACAGTTTTACCATTTCGGCTCAGGAATTAGAAAAGAGAGGGATTTTGCGCAATCGATTGACCCAAGAGCATTGGTACAAATAAAAAAAATACTTAACTGATAGGAGAATCCCTGTTTTTTGAAAAAATACTAAAGTGCTAGAAAATAAGCCCGATATAGTTAATGAAACAGAGGAGGTCTAAAAATGAATAAAAAATTATTTTTAACTTTAGGGGCAATTCCTATTGTAATGATTGCACCTGCTGTTGCACATGGAGAAGAGGTATATACTGTATCGATTTCAGGTGAAAAAATTGTTAATGGAACATTGAAGGCAACAATCGAAAACTTACCAGCGAATTCAATAGTAAAAAGCTATCAATGGTATTATGCAGAAGCTGTAGCAGGCGAGAATACAAATAGCGCAACATATAAGCCGGTCACAGGTGCAACGACTGCGACGCTAAAAGTGCCAGTTGAAGCTGCTGGGCGTTCAATTTTTGTAGAGGCAACGACAACAACAGGCGATAAATATAAAAGTGAATCTGTACAAATTAATGCGCTTCAGCTAACGATTACGGCACCGAAGCTAAATGATTATGCAGTACCTGGGGAAACTGTGAAAGTATCAGGTGCTATTGTAACGGATGCTGCAGGAGCAATTATACAGAGTGGACAAGTTACATATAGTTATCAGTGGTTTTATAAAGTTGGAGAATCATTTACCATTATTGATGGCGCTACAAATAGCACATATACAATTCCTAAAAATGCGTTAGATAAGGATGTACAGCAGCTTGTTGTAATAGCAAAAGCGAGGGTAGGCAATGCGGCAGTAGAATCGGATCCTTCGAATACATTAACTATTTCAAACGAAGCGATTAATTCGATGGTAGATGAAATTAAAGGAATTCTTGTTAGTGATTATAAGTATAATTTGACATCGTTAGCAGCTTTCAAGGCACATGTAACAGCATTAGAAAGCAAATATCAAGCGTTATCGGCAGCAGCCAAAGAAAATGTAACAAACTATTCGACATTAAAACGCGCATTGGCAGATGTAGATGCACTTGAAAAGCTACAGGAAAAAGTAAATAAATTTGATGAAATTGAAGAAAAAGACAAGGCCAAGCATTTGAAAGATATTGAGGAAGCTTACAATAAGCTAGATTTGTTGCAACGAAGCCTTGACCCAGAGGATGCTTTATATACTGATATAAAAAATCTACTTGATAATGGTACAGATGAAGAGTTGAAAGATGTAAGAAGAATTAATGGAGCGATACAAGCTTTATTAATTCATGAATCCTCTTTTGTAAAGTATAACGCAGCAAGTGTTGACAGCTTACAGAAGATGATTGAAGACATTGATAAAGAGATAGCAGCTTTATCACAAAATGCACAAGCTATTGTTCGTAACCAATCAATTTTACAAGATGCAAAACAAGATATTAAAAAGGTGCAACAATTTATTAAATCATTTGATAAATTGTCATTAACAGATGCGCCCAATAAACAAGTAACGACAGCAAAATCAATTCGTAAAGCCTATGAAAAGCTAACATATAAGCAATCAAAATTAGTGACTGATAAATGGATTTCTTTATTATTGCAGGCAGAAAGCGCAGAGGAGCAACAAATTGCGCGACTAAACAATGAAATTGCAGGTTATGTTGGAAATCTCGGAAGCCGTTACCCGATAAATCCATCAAGCAATTCTTGGGAAAGTCATGTCAACAATGTCAATCTTATTATTGCAGAATATAAAGCTTTAACAAAAAATTCAGCTACACAAATTGTTGGCTATGATAGTCTAATTACGCTGCAAAAGGATTTAAAAGCAGCATTAAAAGTGATCCAAAGCATTGACGCATACCAAAAGCTTTCAGAAACAAAAGGTGTGGCGGCTAATAAGCTACAATCGACTTATACGAGCACATTAAAAGCGTACAATAAATTAACAAGTTTACAGCAGTCACTCGTTTATAATGCGAATGAATTTTTGAAAAATACACCATCAACACCTGTTGATACAGACAAGCAGGAGCCAACTGATAAAGCT
Source organism: Bacillus ndiopicus (assembly GCF_000612805.1). Classification (GTDB taxonomy): domain Bacteria; phylum Bacillota; class Bacilli; order Bacillales_A; family Planococcaceae; genus Metasolibacillus; species Metasolibacillus ndiopicus. Next base: position 231,372 of record NZ_HG964403.1, read on the forward strand.
GCAGCAGAAAAGCTAGTTACCGATATTGCAAAGCTTGTAAACGTTAAAAATTACACGTTTGCAACATTTGAGGATGCGGTAAATTCAGCATCAACGATTTATAAAAATCTATCTTCAGGCGCACGTAAATATGTAACGAATTATCATATTTTAACGGCCGCTAACAAAGATCTTTCTGGTGTCAAATCATTCCACAAAAAGGTACAGGCTGCTAGGGAAGAAATGGACGTGAAGAAGCAGGCTAAAAAGATTGAATCGGTTCAAAAAGCATATGACAAGCTACCTGCTAATCAACAATATTTAGCAAAGCAACAATATGAGGACTTACTAGCTAATCGTTTAATTGATAAAAATGCACCAGATTTATCACAGTTGAATAATGAAATTGGAGCAATATTAGCAAACGATACTTACATAGTGTCAAGCGAGAAAATTAACGAGCTATCAGAAAAGTATAATAAATTAAGCTCGGCTGAAAAAAAGGCGATTACGAACGGAGATATTTTAAAAGCAGCCATATCAGATGCCAAAAAAGTAAAGACATTCATGGCACAATATGATAAATCATTTACAAAGAATCCGACTGTAGTAACGAAAGCTTTTGCTAAGCTCACAACAAAACAAGCAAGCCTAGTGAGCCCAACAGTACGTCAAGCGATTATCAACAAAGAGCAAGAACTACAATCATCCGAAGCAGTATTAACATTAATCGAATCGATCAATGGGCTACTAGTGAAAGGTGAATACATTGCCAACTTGGAGAATAAAGTAAAAGATCTTCAAGCTATTTATAATGGTTTAAGCACAAGCGACAAAAAAGATGTAAAAAACTATAAAAAACTAACAGATGCGGAAGCTGATCTGAAAAAAGCATCAGACCTACATGCACTTTACGTACCAGCAGACGGCGATGACAAAAAACGAAAAGCCTGGAAATCTGCCTACAGCAAGCTATCAAAAAGAGTAGAAATTTTATACAAACAAATGTATCCAAGTGATTTATAAGCAAAAATAAAGCGCCGGGAATCAAGGTGAAAGCCTTGATTTCGGGCGCTTTTATTGTGTGAAAACAAACTTACGTGCGAATTGTAGCTGTTTATGTGCGAATATGTGCGCTCTGCGAGCGAATTATTACTTTTGTCTGTTTTTCGAGGTTTTAGTAACAGGCTAAAATCTAAAAGTCGACCGTTCTAAAGGGCCAAAAGTAGCCTAAAGATAGATTGTTTGGAACTTTCTTGCCATATAAAGTATGCTATATATACTTATAAGATTTTCCAATGGGGTGATTTTATGCTATATAAAACTGAAACTGAATTAATGAAGAAAGCGCAAGAAGCAATTGGAAAAACATTTAATGAAATTGATCAACATGACCGATTAGGTAAAGGACAAAAGGGGGGTTTTGGTCATATTATCGAAGAAAGTCATTTTGGTTATGAAATAAATAGCAATGCAGAGCCTGATTTTAAAGAACTAGGCATTGAGTTAAAGGTAACGGCATTTAAGAAAAATAAAAATGGGACGATATCGGCAAAAGAGCGACTTGTACTTAATATTATTAATTATATGGAAGAAGTTTGTGAGCAGTTTGAAACATCTAGTTTTTGGAGGAAAAATCAAAAATTACTACTGATGTTCTATGAATGGCAGACTGAGTTGGAACGCGGAGAGTTTCATATTATTGAAACAATCCTATATAAATACCCAGAGGAAGATTTAATTATTATAAAAAAAGATTGGGAACATATAGTCAATAAAATCAAAGCTGGTGAGGCACATTTACTATCAGAAGGAGATACGCAATACTTGGGGGCTTGTACAAAAGGGGCAAATAAATCAACAGTACGTCAACAGCCCTATTCTGACATTCTAGCTCCGCAGCGCGCTTTCTCTTTAAAGCAATCTTATATGACTTCAATTATGAGAGAATATATTACCAAGGAAAAGCTCACTTATTTTTCTTCTAAAAAGGAGTTACTAGAAAAAACAATAGAAGAGCTTTTATATGAGCGTTTTGTACCATATATTGGATTAACTCAAAAAGAGATGGCAGCTCGCTTGGATGTCCCTTATAATTCCAAAAATAAAGCATTTATTCCTAAAATAATTAGCTCCCTATTAGGTGTAAAAGGAACAAAGCTTGATCAAATTGCTGAATTTGCGAAAGCAAATATTCAATTTAAAACAGTACAGTTAAAGCAAAGTGGCATACCAAAGGAGCATATGTCTTTTGTAAATATTAATTTTAAACAAATTGTTGAGGAAGATTGGGAAGATAGCTATATTAGAAATTATTTTTTAGAGACGCAGTTGCTTTTTGTAGTATTCCAATTAAATGAACAGGACGAGCTTGTTTTTAAAGGAATAAAACTTTGGCATATGCCAATGGAAACAATTGAAAACGGGGTGTTGGGATACTGGGAAGAAATTCGTAATGTTGTAAATGAAGGTGTTCAATTTGAGATAACGAAGCGCGGTATCAAAAACAACTTACCAGATGTAAAATTTAATGGCATACTTCATGTTCGTCCAAAAGGAAGAAACGCAGCTGATAAAACAGAATTGCCAGATGGCCAATTAATTACTAAGCAAAGCTATTGGTTGAATGCAGAGTATGTAGCGAACATTTTAAACGAAGTGCGGTGAAAGCATGGCAGGATACATTTTTACTTTAGATAGTTATGATTCTTTAAAAGAGATTATAAAAAATGGGGTATATAGCACAAATATTAATATTCCAAAGAAGAATGTCTGGATACCTGCTCATGAAGGGACATTTGCAGATTATTTTTCAATGAAAGAAGGAGATAACGTATATTTTTTTATTGATAGGAAAATATATGGAATTGGCGAATTGGTAAATGTTGTGGATGATTGTAAGCTACTTAATTTTCCATTAGCAGACTTTCCAACAAGCGAAAGCTTTGCTGACTTAAAAAAGAAAATGATTTTAAATAAATCAGCATTTAACTTAAAAAATCGTTTTATCTGTACATTTAAAAAAAGTCCATACTTCTTTTTAAATGGTGTTGATATGGATGATGTACTAGCGTCTAATTCTAAAGCATTTAAAATGTTAAGAGTTTTATGGAAGTTGTCCTTTATAAAGATAGATGATTTGGAAAACAAAGCTTTATTTGATTATATTTTAAAGGCGAATGAACAGGAATTAATTCAAGTAAAAGATATATTTCATGCTGAAGAGGCGTTGCATAATCGAATAAAGAACTTATATAGCGACGGATATAAGGCAACTTCTAAAAATATTATTTCTCTAGTTGCCGATGCGGAGTATATTCGACATGAAATGGCTATTGAGGCTGCGATAATTGATTACATAAGTAATCATAAACGGAGTATATTTGGAGAATGGGATTACATTTCTCATCAGGTCGTGGCATCACCATTCAAGCCTGTTGATTACATGGATAAGATGGATATTTTCGGTTATAGATATATTCCTGGATACTCAACGATATCAAAATATTTAACTATCGAAATAAAAAAAGATAAGGCAACAGAGGATGTCATTCATCAAATAATGAAGTATGTGGATTGGGTAAACCAAGAATATAGTAATAGCTACGATATGATTGAGGCGTTTGTTGTTGCAAAAGAATTTCCACAAGAAGTAATAGAACTAAAAAATAAAATAGCAAAAAGAGTATCTACAAAAGGCAGAAGACCAGCTATAACTATTGAATGGGAAAATTTAAGATTAATAAAATATGCATACGATTCAAATACAAAAAGTATTTTGTTTGAGGAGATATTAGAGTAATTAAAAAAGTTGATCCTTTTGCAGAAATGCTTTATAATGGGTTATAATTAACCCTTGCAGAAAGGATGTTCGCTTATGAAAGAGACTCTAAATGTTGTCGAATTGTTTGCGGGCGTGGGAGGCTTTCGATTAGGTTTAGAAAAAGCGGACGCAAAAGTGTTTAATACCGTTTGGGCGAATCAATGGGAGCCATCACGTAAAGCGCAAGAAGCATTTGATTGCTACAGAGCAAACTTTGGTGGAGAGCCAAGTAACAAAGATATCGCAACAGTTTCAAATGAATTGTTTAGTGAATTGAATATAGATTTATTAGTAGGGGGCTTCCCTTGTCAAGATTATTCGGTAGCTCGCTCATTATCGGGGGAAAAGGGATTAGAAGGGAAAAAAGGTGTTCTATTTTGGGAGATTAAACGAGTAATTGAACATTCGCATCCTAAATATGTGTTGCTTGAAAATGTAGACCGCCTTCTAAAATCGCCTTCTAAGCAAAGAGGTCGTGATTTTGCTGTAATGTTAGCAACATTTCGAGATTTGCAATACAATGTTGAGTGGCGAGTAATTAATGCAGCTGAATACGGTGCAGCACAAAAGCGCCGTCGTGTATTTATCTTTGCTTATAAAAATCAATTAGACTTTGCTAGAGCGCAAACTGAACTTGCTGGAAAAGAAATCGTGTTTAAAGAAGGGTTTTTTGCAAAGACATTTCCTGTTCATGACGAACCTTATAAAGATAGAATAGCTACTTGCACATTGCCACAAGACATATTAGAAATCTCGAATGACTTTGCATTTGGATTCCATACAGCAGGCATTATGCGAGGTGGTAAAGTGTTCACAGCTCAAACAGAAGCTAAAAATCCAACTTTTACACCATTGAAGAACATTTTAATTGATGAATCGATGGTGGATGAACGATTTTATTTAACTGAGGCACAAATTGAGAAGTTTGCTTATTTACGTGGCTCCAAAAAAATTGAACGTACATCAGCAGATGGTCATAAGTATATTTTCTCAGAAGGTGGTATGTCACCAACAGATGAGTTAGATGGACCTGGTCGTACAATGCTAACAAGTGAAGGCTCTGTGAATCGTAGTACGCATATTGTTGAAGTGGATGGTAGAAAGCGATTTTTAACTCCTGTAGAATGTGAACGTTTGAATGGTTTCCCAGATAATTGGACTGCAACAATGCCAGACCGTATGCGTTATTTTTGTATGGGGAATGCTTTAGTAGTAGATATGGTTGCGAAAATGGGAGATACAATATTACAGCTAGATAGAAACGAAAAGCTATCATCGGAGCAAATAACCATTAATTTTTGATTTAATAAACTTTATTAAAAAAGAAACGGCCCTGAAATATAGAATTTCAGGGCTGTTTCTTTTTCTATACCCAAAATATTAATCCTTTACCCCCCCTTTACACTTTTTACACAACCTTTTTAATCCATCCACACTTGCTTAATGTTTGTTTCGTACTATATCAGTTGTAAGCAAATAAAAATAAAGAGAAACAAATGGAGGGTCCAATTCAATGGCGATTCGAAAATGGTGGAAAAAAGGCTTAGTTGGGGCGTTGGCAATTTCGATGTTAGCAGCTTGCTCGGATGGTTCATCTTCTTCTGGTAAAGAAGTGGATAGCAATTTATCGCTTGAGGAAATTACGAAGAAGGCGAAGGAAGAGGGCGTAGTTAATTCTGTAGGTATGCCTGACACTTGGGCGAACTGGGTGGAAACTTGGGAAGAGCTTGGTACAGAGTATAGCATTAAACATACAGATACAGATATGTCGAGTGCAGAAGAGTTAGCGAAGTTTGAGGCGGAGAAAGATGATGCTACAGCAGATATCGGAGATGTAGGTATTGCTTTCGGACCGATTGCGAAAGAGAAGGGCCTAACATTACCATATAAAACATCTTACTGGGATGATATTCCTGAGTGGGCAAAAGATGATGAAGGACATTGGATTGTAGGTTATACAGGGACAATCTCATTTATTACAGATAAAAACAACGTCAAAAATCCACCTAAATCATGGGAGGATTTAAAAAATGGTGATTATAACGTAAGTATTAATGATGCATTAACAGCGAACCAAGCACACTTTGCTATTTTAGCAGCTGCTATGGCATTCGGTGGTGATGAATCAAATATTCAGCCAGGTATTGATTTCTTTGCTGACTTAGCGAAGCAAGGTCGTCTACAAGGTGATCCAAGCGTTGCCAATTTAGAAAAAGGCGAAATTGATGTAGGGATTCTGTGGGACTTTAACTCACTTGGTTACCGTAGCCAAATCGATGAAAATCGTTTTGATGTAGTGATTCCTGCTGAAGGCTCTGTAACATCTGGTTATGCAACAGTTCTTAATAAATATGCAAAAAATCCACATGCTGCCATGTTAGCACGTGAGTACATTTTATCTGATGCTGGACAAGAGAATTTAGCAAAAGGCTATGCTCGTCCGATTCGTGAAAATGTGAACTTATCAGCTGAGGTAAAGGCATTATTATTACCTGAAGATATGTACAAAAACGCTAAGCCAGTGAAGGACCAAAAGAAATGGGAGGAAACAACAAAGCAAATCCCACAATTATACCAAGAGCAGGTATTAATCCATGCAAAATAAGAAAGTCGTATTAATTGTTGTTGACGCATTGCGCTTTGATACAGCATGCACACATATGGGCTTTATGCATCATTTAGTAGAACGGAAAATGGCTGCGCGCTATAAAGTTTGTTCAGAAGTGCCAGCTTTATCAAGACCGTTGTATGAAACAATTTTAACAGGTACGCCACCGATTGTGCATGGTGTAGTAAGCAATATGGTTGTGCGTTTATCGACACAGACGAGCTTATTCCATGTAGCGCAAGAAAATGGCTTATCAACTGCGGCGGCGGCGTACTATTGGGTGAGTGAGCTTTATAATCGAGCGCCGTTCGTTCATATGGAGGATCGCATTCAGCTAGATAAAGAGCTACCTATTAACAACGGTCTATTCTATTTCGAAGATCATTATCCAGATAGCCACTTATTCGCGGAGGCAGCTTGGTTGCTTGATAATAAACAGCCTGATTTCCTATACGTTCACCCTATGAATGTAGATGATGATGGGCATAAATATACGGCTGACTCAGCTGGCTATCGCAATCGAGTGTTAGCAACAGATACTTTATTATCATTATTTATTCCGAAATGCTTAGCGCAAGGCTATGAAGTGATTGTTACAGCAGATCATGGGATGACAAGCGATGGCAATCATGGCGGTACCACGGATGAAGATCGACATGTCCCGATGTTCGTTATTTCAAATTCTGTGAAGCCGGGTATTCGTGATGGAATCGTATCACAATTACAAGTAGCTCCGTTATGCTGTAAATTACTTGGTATTGAGCCAGCAGACAGTATGCCACCATTATTGTTAGATTAATATGGAATAAACCTCGGAAAACGTGGAATAAATCCATAAAAACATGGAATAAACTCAACAAAACATGGAATAAACCTTGAAATGCAACAAATTTGCGCCTTGCCTAACGAGCAATCGTTAGCAGGCGCACTCTATTATACATATGAAAAGAAAGAAGGAATTGTTTTGATCTCGAAACGCCAAGCCTTTGTATGGCTATCTCCTTTTTTAGTGCTAATGCTTCTATTTTTCTTAGTACCGCTACTATACATGCTTATTACGAGCTTCCAAAATAACGGTACATTCACATTGCAGCAGTATCAAACAATTTTGTCGAACAGCTATATTTTACAGGGCTTTAAAAATAGTATTACATTATCTGTTGTGTCAGCGTTTATCGCATTAATTGTCACATTATTTGCTGTGTATGCCATCATGAAATTTTCGGAGCCAATGCGTGAAAGGATTTTGATTTTAACTAACTTAACATCGAACTTTTCGGGCATTCCGTTAGCCTTTGCCTTTATCGTTTTACTTGGTAACAGCGGTTTATTTACGCTGTTATTTGATAAATGGGAAATCGGTATATTATCGTCATTTTCGCTATATAGCTGGGCTGGGTTATTACTTATTTATGTATACTTCCAACTGCCATTAGCGTTAATGCTGCTTTATCCGATTTATGATGGGATACAGCAGCAATGGAAGGAGGCTGCGGCACTTCTTGGTGCTTCTACTTTGCGGTTTTGGATGAAGATAGGGATTCCTGTAATGCTGCCAGGTATTGTAGGTACATTTAGTGTACTATTTGCAAATGCGATGGGCGCGTATGCTTCTGCTTATGCATTAACGAATAGTAGCTATAACTTAGTAGCAATTCGCATCGGTTCATTAATTAAAGGGGATATTTTCGCCCAGCCTGAGTTGGCGAGTGCCATAGCAGTGCTGCTCGCAGTAACGATGGTATTAGCAATGCTACTAAGTGAATGGAGTATTGCGAAAACAAGGAGGAAATTATAATGAAAAAACGTAGCTTTGCAGATTTGTTCTTCCTCCTGTTTGTTGTTTACATTGTGTTACCAGTTGTTGCAACGATGCTTTATGCTTTTGCGGATAAGTGGAATAAAACTATATTGCCAGAAGGGCTAACGCTCAAATGGGTAATGACATTATTTCAAGATCCAGCTTTTATGCAAGCATTCGGACGCTCGGTGCTATTAGCGAGTGGAGCTGTTATCATCGCACTGCTTGTCATTGTGCCTGCTATTTTTGTTATCGTACTATATTTCCCGAAGTATGAAAAATGGATTCAAGCAGCTGTTGTAATGGTTTATTCATTCCCTGGAATTATTTTAGCGGTAGGGTTAATTCGCGTTTATAGCAAGTTTGGTATATCGATGATTTTAGTTGTACTTGGCGCCTATGTTATTAGTATATTGCCTTATATTTATCAAGGTACGCGCAATAGCTTACGTAACGTTGATGCTCGTCAGCTTTTAGATGCAGCACAGCTACTTGGCGCTTCTAAAATGCAGGCATTCACAAAAATCTTGCTACCAACTGTTTATCCAGGTTTATTTGCAGGGGCCTTGCTATCATTTTCAGTGCTGTTCGGCGAATTCGTGTTAATTAATCTTGTTGTCGGTTCTCGCTTTGAAACAGTGCAAATTTATTTGATGAAAAAATTAAGCACGAGTGGACATATTGCAAGTGCGGTTGTGTTTGTTTATATCGTGTTAATGGGCGTATTAACATTTATTATTGCGAAAGTAACGAAAAAGACGAAAGGTGCTACAAACGTATGAGTTATATAACGATTGAAGGACTTCATAAAAAATTTGGAGAAACGACTGTTTTAACAGAAATTGATATGCGAATTGAGAAGGGCGAATTTATTACATTATTAGGTCCAAGTGGCTGTGGAAAAAGTACGATTTTGCGTATACTAGCAGGCTTAACAGATTCTTCAGCAGGCGTTATTCAAATTGATGGAAAAAATATGATTGGTGTGGAGCCGAAGGAAAGACAGGTCGGCATGGTATTCCAATCATATGCGCTGTTTCCAAATATGACGGTCTATGAAAATGTAGCATTTGGCTTACGTATGCAAAAGGTTGCATCAGCAGAAATTGATAAACGTGTGCAGGAAATGCTAGCAATCGTTAATTTAACAGAAAAGGCCAATTTTTATCCAAAAGAATTATCTGGTGGACAGCAGCAGCGCGTTGCTTTAGCACGTGCAGTTATTGTTCGTCCAAAGGTGCTTTTGTTAGATGAACCATTAAGTGCACTTGATGCACAAATTCGTAAAAAGCTACAGGTGGACTTGCGCAATATTCAACAGCAGCTTGGTATGACAATGATTTTAGTAACGCATGACCAAGAAGAGGCAATGGCCATTTCAGATCGCATTTTCGTTATGAATAATGGGATGATTGCACAAAATGGTACACCAACTGAAATTTACACAAGCCCAAAAAGCGAATTTGTGGCGAATTTTATTGGACATTACAATGTATTTACACGTCAAGCACTAGAAAAGATGGTTGGCACAACGTTACCTGTAAAAGGAGAAAAATTTGCAATTCGCCCCGAGGCAATTCATCTTGAACAAAAACAAGGGGATATTGCTATTACCGGTGTGGCGCAGCATTCTTTAATGAGTGGTAATGTTATTCGTACGACATTTGAAGGTGAAAGTGTGTTCTTAATGGAGCAGCTACACCAGCGCAAACATAATGTAGCGATTGGGCAAAAATATACTTGCTATGTTGCGAAGGAAGATGTGGTTGCATTATCATGACGTACGCAAAAATAGAGCGCTTCGAATTTATCGTGAAGCAGCTAGAGCTTGAAGGTAAAATTATTGTTGCAAATATTGCAGAGGCACTGCAAGTTGCCCCTGAAACAATTCGTAGAGATTTGGATGAATTAGAGCAGCAAAAGCTATTAACAAGAGTGCATGGTGGTGCTGTAAAGTATACGAACGTAAGAAATGAGCCAGCTTTTTTGCGTAAGCTTCAAATGCAAATGGAGGCAAAGCGTCAAATAGCGCGTACGGCAGCTAGCCGGATTCAAAATGGCGATACTATTGTTGTAGATACAGGCACAACTACTGTTCATATTGCTGATTTCCTGCTTGCAGTTGATGATGTAACGGTTGTAACAAATTCAATTGCCGCAGCTGTTCAATTTAATTTAGCCATTGAAGAGCGACGTATGACAGGAAAAGTTATTGTGCTTGGTGGTATGACAAATCCAGCACAATCATCATTAGTAGGTGCAATCACAATTGAGATGCTGAGCAGTATGAATTTCGATAAAGCCTTTTTATCGTGTGGTGGAATTAGTGATGGTATCGTTTATGATTATGATTTAGATGAATCATTAGTTTCAAAAAAAATGCTGAAGCAAAGCCAAAAAAGCTATTTACTAGCAGATGCTACAAAATTAAATAGTAAATCCTTTTATCAAATTTGTAAGTTGGATGCGTGTGCAGAAGTATTATGTGATCAAGCTTGTCCAATAATGTGGCAGGCATATGAGGAAATTTGGACGCTATGTCATGGAGGGAAATTCGGATGATTGATTATCATGTACATTTAGAAGAGGGACCATACTCGTTTCGTTGGCTAGAACGCACTGCGCAGGCATTACAAGCTTGCGAGGAAGAGGCTACAGATAAGGGGTATCGTCAAAATGTAGAGCGACAAGTGCAATTATTATCCGAGCGATTACAAAAAGGCTGCTATAGCGAGGAATGGCTTGATTTATACTTACAGCAAGCGAAGCGATTAGGTTTGCGAGAAGTGGGCATTGTTGATCATTTGTATCGCTTTAAGGAAACACGTGCTTATTTTGAGCGTTATATGGAGTTAGATGAGCAGCATGAATATGGTGGCTTGCAGCGCTACTGGTTAGAGCGTGTTATGACCGAAAATGTAGATGAATTTGTAGAAACGATTCAACGCGCAAAGGAAAAATGGAGTGCACAAGGCGTAGAGTTGAAGCTTGGTATCGAGGCTGATTATTTTCTCGGGGGCGAAGAAGAGCTAGCGGCATTACTAGAAGGTCAGCCATGGGATTTTGTTATTGGCTCTGTGCATTTTGTAGATGGCTGGGGCTTCGATAATCCGCAAACAGAATATATTTTTAAACGTATGGATGAAGAGGCGCTTCAACAGCATTATGCGCGATTTTTCACAACAGTTGAAAGCATGATTGAATCTAAATTATTCGATTTTGTTGCACATTTAGATAATTTTAAAGTGTTTAATTATAAAGTGCAGGACGAAGCTTTTTTGGATAGGGCATACGAGCGTGTCGCAAAGGCACTTACGATAACAAACACAGCGACAGAAATTAACGCTGGCTTGTACTATCGTTATCCTGTAAAGGAAATGTGTCCAGGTCCACGATTTTTACAAACATTGTTAGCACATGGCGTTGAGTTTACAGTTTCGTCAGACTCACATTTTCCAGACGATTTGGGGAAATTCACCTTTGACAATGCACAGCAGCTGAAAAGTGCAGGAGTTTCCTCATTGGTAACATTCGATAAGCGCGAGAAGCGATATTTAAAAATTTAATAAAACTGTTGGGAATGCAGATAAATATCAGCTTTCCTAACGGTTTTTTCGCATTTTTATGAGAAACATCTTAAACGTATAAATAAAGCAGAGAAAAGTGCAAATTTGCCCTTCCTTTACCCCTTACGATACTGCATAGAAATTGTTTAGCTCAATATATTAATATATTGATTATCTATCTTTTTAAGAAAAAGCATATATCAAAATAGAGGATAAAGGGAAGAAGAGGGATTATTAATGCAAAATAAAAAAAATTATTTAATGCTACGCTTGGCAGCTTTGACTTCTGGAATTAATATGATCGTTTTTATACTTGCAAAGTTTTTTAATTTATTTGAAGGACATAATTCACATGGAACGATTGCAGAAGTAACAACGGCTATTGTAGTCGGTGGATATATATTTTTTGCTATTCCTTTTTTGCTTTTAACGTGGGGTATTGTGCTTTATTTCAAAAATCCTGAGCATCATTTGTTGCCATGGGTTAATGCATTAGCCCAAACATTTGGCAGTATGGCGATTATAAGTAGTGCTGGGGGTGGTGTGGAGTTCCACTTTTCGATTTTTATGGTGTTAGCAATTATCGCTTACTATGAGCAGGTGCGATTAATGATTTTAATGACTGTGCTCTTTGCGGTGCAGCATATCGCAGGTTATTTCTTTATTCCACAGCTTGTTTTTGGCACAGACAAATATCCTTTTTTAATGCTAGTAATACATGCAATTTTTTTATTATTAACTAGCTATGCGACGATTCAGCAAATTTTGTCGAAAAATGCGATTACAAAACAATTAGAAGAAGAGAAAAACAGTAAAGAAGAAAGCTTAGTTCATGTAGTACAGCAGGTTGAAAAACTGTCTGAGCATATTCAACGAGCTTCTATTAACGTTTCGAATAAATCTGAGCAGAATTTGAAGTTTAATGAGGCGCTAGGTTATTCTTTTGATGAAGTTGCAGGAGGATTGTCACAGCAGATTGATTCAATACAACATATGAATGATAATCTGGGGCGCATTCACGATTCTATCCAAAAAACATTCGATTCCTTTGAAGAAATTCAAGCTGAAGCAATGACAACAGAGGAAGCTGTAACAGAAAGCTATGAGATGATTGAGAGGATACAGGAGCAAAATAAAAATGTGTTACAGACGACTTCTGTTTTTGTTTCGTCTATGCAGTCTTTACAGCAATCGACAGTTGAGGCACAAAGTATGATAAGTATGATTCAGGCCATTGCTGATCAAACAAATTTATTGGCTTTAAATGCATCGATTGAAGCGGCAAGGGCAGGGGAGCACGGCAAAGGATTTGCAGTTGTGGCTGATGAAATTCGTAAATTATCTGATCAAAGCCGAAATGCTGCTGAGGAAATCCAAGAAATCATCACAACAATTGGTCAAGAAAGTGAAACCAATGTTGCGCATGTAAATATTGGGCAAGAAGCAATTCAGCAATCAACAGCTAGTGTAGAGACTTTTGCTACTGATTTTGGAAAGATTCATCAAATGATTCAACGAATGCTGAGCTATATTTTTGAAATGAACAATATGATGACGAACATTCATAAGGACACAAGCGATGTAACGGGGAATATGCAGCAAATTTTAGTCGTTACTGAAAAGGGATTTGATGCTGTGGAAAAGCTAAGAGTTATGAGCGGTAGTCAAATTGAATCTGCAAAGCAAGTAGATGAAGAAATTGAGGGGTTAGGTGCATTGAGCCGTTCGCTACAGCAGCAATTTTCATAGTATCAAAATTTAAAAATAAAGAAGCTGTTTGAAAAGGTAATATCTTTCCAAACAGCTTCTTTATTATTCCGTTTTCGCCGTAACAATTGCATAGCGCTCCCATTTTCGGCTTTTCCAGCGCAATAGGACGAGTATTGCACGCAGCCATTCATCTGCAGAAATTGCTAGCCATACGCCAACTAGCCCCATATCGAATACGAAGACGAATAAATAACCTAGTGGTAAGCTCATGCAAATCATTGAAATGAAACCAATCTTTACTGGGAAACGTGCATCACCTGATGCGCGCAATGCGTTAATAATTGTAATATTAATTGTTCGCCCAGTTTCCAGCAAAATACTTAATAATAGCACAGATGAACCAATGGCAATAATTTCTGGGTCCTTCGTAAATAGCCCTACTAATTGCTCGCGGAAAATCATGACAATTACAACCATCACAAGTGTAAATATTAAAGCTGTTTTTACGCTAAACCAACCACGTTTATAGGCGATATGTTGCTCTCCAGCTCCAACATGTCGACCAATTAAAATCGCTGTTCCCATTCCGATTGCCATTGCAAATAAATAGGTAAACATTGATATATTAACGACGTATTGACGTGCTGCAAGAGAAGCTGATCCTATATACGTAACATAGTACAAGAAAACAATTTGCGCTGTTTGGTATAACACTTGCTCTAGAGCAGAAGGAATCCCGATTTGTAAAATTTTCTTAATATAGTCTTTTGAAAAAGTATAGTAGTATTGTAATTTTACACGCACCTCAAGTGCTTGATATAGTAGCCAGAAAAATACAATAGCGGCGAGCGCGCGGCTAATAACAGAGGATATTGCGGCACCTTCTACGCCCATTGCAGGAGCACCGAATTTCCCAAAAATCAAAATATAATTTAAAACTAAGTGTACAACGTTCATACCCAACGATACGTACATTGTTTGTTTCGTCCAGCCATTAACACGAATAATTGCAGATAGCGAATTAATCAAGGCCTGTAAGAAAATAAAGCCACCAACAATTGCAAGATAGCTTTGCGCAAACTTCAGAACATTGCCTTGCAAGTTCATCATCGTCATAATATTGTTCGAAAACAAAATGAAGAGCACACTCATCGCAATGCCGACACAAAAATTAAGTGAAACCGACAGTGCTGAAATTTTAGAAGCTTCCTTCAAAAGTTTGGAGCCTATATATTGTGAGACGACGATTGATGCACCTGAGCCGACAACTCCTAATATTAAAATAGCAATTTGGATATATTGGTTTGCTGCTCCAACCCCTGCGACTGCCTCATCAGAAACTGCACTCAGCATTAATGTATCCGCAAGTCCCATCAGCATAAACAAAAATAATTCTAAAAAAAGCGGCCAGGTTAATTGAAACAGACCGAGTTCTTTACCATTCTTCGCCATAAAAAGTTTCTTTTCCTTTCAACATCAATTCAAAACAACAAGTATCGTACCATATTCTCTATTGAAAGTCGCCAACTTTATTTCGCGAGGCGAAAAGAAATCGTTTGCACAGTTTAAGAACTGTTATCCTGCCATAACACATTAAAAACTATGTTATAGTAACTATACAAAAGTATGGTGAAGGCACACTTATTGTGGGCTTTTATCAAGTAAACATTGACAGACAGTTTGAATTAACGAGTATTCTCGTTTTATTGTCTGCTAAGTAGATAAAAGGAGTGTAAACTAATGGCGAAAAGTGTAGTACTAGCTGAGAAACCTTCAGTAGCACGTGATATTGCGAATGTGCTGAAGTGTCATAAAAAGGGCAATGGATTTTTAGAGGGAGATAAATATATTGTTACATGGGCTCTAGGGCATTTAGTAACATTGGCGGATCCAGAAAGCTATGATGTTAAATATAAATCATGGAATTTAGAGGATTTACCAATGCTGCCAGAGCGCTTGAAGCTAACGGTGATTAAGCAATCTGGTAAGCAATTTAATGCAGTGAAGGCACAGCTAAGCCGTGGAGATGTAAATGAAGTAATTATTGCCACAGATGCTGGGCGTGAAGGAGAGCTTGTCGCGCGTTGGATATTAGCGAAGGCGAAAATTAATAAGCCTGTAAAACGTTTATGGATTTCTTCTGTGACAGATAAAGCGATTAAAGAAGGTTTTGCCAATTTAAAGCCTGGCAAGCAATATGAAAATCTATATCACGCAGCAATTGCACGCTCTGAGGCAGATTGGTATATCGGCTTAAATGCAACGCGCGCGCTAACAGCCAAGCACAATGCGCAGCTTAACTGTGGGCGTGTTCAAACGCCAACTTTAGCGATGATTGCTGCGCGAGAAGATGAAATAAAAAACTTCAAGGCTCAAACATATTACGGCATTGAAGCACAAACGGACTCAATTAAATTAACGTGGCAAGATGTAAATGGCAATAGTCGTAGCTTTAATAAGGAAAAAATCGATGCTACTATCAAGCAGCTAGGTCGCCAAGATGCGAAGGTTGTCACTGTTGAGCGCAAGGCGAAGAAGTCATTTGCACCAGCATTATACGATTTAACAGAGCTACAGCGCGATGCTAATAAGCTATTTGGTTATTCTGCAAAAGAAACATTAAATATTATGCAAAAGCTTTATGAGTCGCATAAAGTATTAACATATCCACGTACAGATTCACGCTACTTATCATCGGATATTGTAGGCACGTTGCAGGAGCGCTTAAAGGCATGTGCGATAGGGGATTATCGTACAATTGCTAACAAACTAGCGACAAAGCCAATTAAAGCGACGAAGGCTTTTGTTGACGATAGCAAAGTAAGTGATCATCACGCAATTATTCCAACAGAGGCATATGTGAACTTATCGGCATTTTCAGATAAGGAGCGCAAAATTTATGATTTAGTTGTTAAACGCTTCCTAGCAGTATTGCTGCCTGCCCATGAATACGAGCAATTAACGGTGCAAGCTGATATTGCAGGTGAGAAGTTTATTGCAAAGGGTAAAACAGTGCTAAGTGCAGGTTGGAAGGAAGTATATGAAAATCGCTTTGACGACGAAGATGCAAATGAAGATGTGAAGGAGCAGCTTTTACCGCGCCTTGATAAAGGTGATGTATTAAAAACACGTCTAATTGCTGGTACATCTGGTCAAACAAAGCCGCCTGCACGTTTTACAGAGGCTACGCTGTTATCAGCAATGGAAAACCCAACGAAATATTTAGAACAAGAAGACAAGCGTTTAGCAGATACACTAAAATCAACGGGCGGTCTTGGTACAGTTGCAACACGCGCGGATATTATCGATAAGCTATTTAATTCATTTATGATTGAAAAGCGCGGAGGCAAAGATATTTTCATTACATCTAAGGGGCGTCAGCTACTAGATTTAGCACCAGAAGAACTACGTTCACCTGCGACGACAGCAGAGTGGGAACAGAAGCTTGAATTGATCGCAAAAGGTAAGCTACAAAAGGATGTTTTCATAAATGAAATGAAAGAGCATACGAAAGAAATTGTAGCAGATATTAAAAATAACGAGAAAAAATATAAGCACGATAACATCTCTACGAAAACATGCCCAGACTGTGGCAAGCCAATGCTTGAAGTGAATGGTAAAAAGGGTAAAATGCTTGTCTGTCAGGATCGCGAGTGTGGTCATCGTAAAAACGTATCACGCACAACGAACGCACGTTGTCCACAATGTAAGAAAAAACTTGAGCTACGTGGTGAGGGAGAAGGGCAAATTTTTGTATGTAAATGTGGCTATCGTGAAAAGCTATCTGCATTTGAGGCACGTCGTAAAAAGGAAGGGTCAGGTAAAGTAGATAAACGTTCTGTTCAAAAATATATGAAGCAGCAAGAGAAAGAAGCTGAGCCAATTAACAATGCCTTTGCAGCATTGCTAAAAGATTTTAATGTGGACAAGTAAGATTTAAATGAAGAGGAGACTATCTATCTGATAGCCTCCTTTTTTTACATTCAAATAATGAAAATCTAGTTTTTAAAAAGCTGTTTTGAGAATGAACTGTGAATTTTACTAAAGCTATATGACTTAAGAACTGATTTGATTTTTATAAATGAAAAAAAGGGGTATTATCTGATATAATCGTCTTAATTAAAAGGGCAAAACGAAAAAAGAAAGAGGTGAAATTTATGAAAATAGCTAGCTTGATGCAAAGTGGAATGCTAGATTTTGAAGAACGAAAAAAAGTATTGCAGCGTAGAGAAATGGGCGAGGCCTATAAAAGGACGGCACAATTCACAAAGGCAAGCCAAAATCCAATGCTTGTCGCATTAGAAAATTTACTATCAGGTAAAACGGAGAAGGACTTACTTGCGGCGGATGCAAAAACAAACAATCTACAACAAGACAAAGTGCAGGGAAAGCTAGAAGGACCTGAGGCAAAGGTACACTTGCAGCAACTGCAAATGACAGAGGACGAAAAACAGGCACATAAAGCAACGGAATCCAGCATGGCAGAACTAGTTTCGTATACGAAAGGGCCGAGCAGCGGAGAAGTAGTCACTCCAACACCAACTAGTGTCACAGATGATGAAACAATTAAAATATTAGAGCAAGTGCGCCAGGCGGCATTAGCACCAGCTCAGCCATCACCGCAGGATTTACGCGTAGCAGCAAGCGCAGTAGCGCAAATCCAGCAAGTGCAGTCAGGGCTTGATATTGAAGTAGAGCCACTAGAGCAGCCTCCATTTGCAAATGAAGATTTAACTGTTCGTGTGCCTGAGCGTTTCATGAATGATATTGAGCGTGATGTCACAGCACCAACCGTATTCGGTAAAGAATTAGAAAATTTAATTATGCAAAGAGCTTTTAATAAAGCGAAGATGCAATACCAAAGCCATATTGAGATGGTTAGAAATGGCTACCGTGTTGCAGCGGAGCCTATAATTTCGAGAATTGCGTAAATGTAAAAGTTGTTCTAGTATGTATGCTAGAACAGCTTTTTTTTGTACGTGAAAAAAGGGGGAGTTTATATGGGCAAGAAAATAGCAAAAACGAATGCTATTCGCATTATTGAACAACAAAAAATTCCGTATGAAGTGTTAGAATATACGGTTGATGATGGCGCAGTGGACGGTGTCACAGTAGCGCAAAAAACAAATCAAAAAGTAGAGACTGTATTCAAGACGCTTATTGCAACGAATGGTAAAGGGCAGTTTTATGTTTTCGTAATTCCAGTAGCAAATGAGTTAGATTTAAAGGCTGCAGCAAAAATAGCGGGCGAGAAAAAAATCGAGCTAATTGCAGTGAAGGAGCTACTAGGCTTAACAGGCTACATTCGTGGAGGCTGCTCACCAGTTGGGATGAAAAAACTTTTTCCAACCTTCATCGATCAATCAGCGGAGCAGCTAGATTTTATAATTGTTAGCGCAGGTAAAATTGGTATGCAAATGAAGCTGCTACCACAGCATTTGTTAGAAGTAGTAAAAGCGAAATATGGTGGACTAACGATGTGAATGGAAAAGCCTATTGGTAGGCGCTTTCGCAGCAGAAAATATTTACTTAATTAAGATAAAAGATACGATATAGCGAAAGAAGGCAATAGTATGCGGAAAAAGTTTACATGGCAATGGACATTCTTTTTTGTCGGTCTAGCTGTCATGTCATTAGGCATTTCCTTAACAATCAAAGGAAATGCCCTAGGAACAGGCCCTTGGGATGTATTACATATAGGTTTATTTAAGCAGTTTGGTCTTACAATTGGAACTTGGTCTATTTTAACGGGGCTAATTATTGTTGTAAGCACGTCATTATTTTTACGACGACTACCGAAAATTGCAACATGGTTAAATATGCTGCTAATAGGTTCCTTTATTGATTTATTTAATTGGCTGCTTCCATCGACGTCTATTTTTATAGGAGAGCTGTGTTATTTTATCGCAGGATTTTTTGTAATGAGCGTAGGTTGTGCATTATATATATCAGCAAATGTGGGAGCAGGACCGCGCGATACGATTATGATGATTATCGTGGAGCAATTTGGGGGCTCAGTTCGTTTAGCAAGGACAATTATGGAGGTTTTTGCAGCGACAGTCGGCTGGCTACTTGGTGGACCAGTTGGTATGGGTACAGTTATATTAGCACTAGGTTCAGGGCAAATTATTCAATGGGCATTGCCGCTCTTTAGAAAGAAACTAGAGCAACTAGTAGGAGAGTCAGTACAGTAAATTATACAAATATGTTAAAATCAATTTATCTTACACGAAGGGATGAAGTGCTTTGTCAAAAATATTAGATACTTTTTTAGAAGAAAACTTACAAGCATTGCATGAGCAAGGACTATATAATGAAATCGATCCTGTAGAAAGTGCAAATGGCCCGATTATTAAAGTGCGTGGCAAAAACTTAGTTAATTTATCTTCTAATAACTATTTAGGCTTAGCTACAAATGATGAGCTGAAAGAAGTAGCAAAAAAGACGTTAGATGATTATGGTGTTGGCGCAGGGGCTGTACGTACAATTAACGGTACGCTTGATTTACACGTGAAATTAGAGGAAAAGCTAGCGGAATTCAAAGGAACAGAGGCAGCAATTTCATATCAATCTGGCTTTAACTGTAATATGGCAGCTATTTCTGCGGTTATGGATAAAAACGATGCAATTTTATCAGATCAATTAAACCATGCGTCAATTATTGATGGTTGTCGTTTATCAAAGGCGAAAATTATTGCATACAATCATTCAGATATGGATGATTTACGTGCAAAGGCAAAAGCAGCCAAAGAATCTGGTCTTTATAATAAAATTATGGTTATTACAGATGGCGTGTTCTCGATGGATGGTGATATTGCCAAGCTACCAGAAATCGTTGAAATTGCAAAGGAATTTGACCTTATTACTTATGTGGATGACGCACATGGTTCAGGTGTTACAGGTAAAGGTAAAGGAACAGTAAAGCATTTCGGCTTAGAAAATGAAATTGACTTCCAAATCGGTACATTATCAAAAGCAATTGGCGTTGTTGGTGGCTATGTAGCAGGGAAGAAACAATTAATTGACTGGTTGAAAGTGCGTTCACGTCCGTTTTTATTCTCAACGGCATTACCACCAGCAGATGTTGCAGCAATTACACGTGCAGTACAAATAATTATTGACTCAACAGAACTACACGATAAACTATGGGAAAATGGCGATTATTTGAAAAAGGGCTTAGCTGATTTAGGCTTTGATATTGGTGCATCTGAAACGCCAATCACACCATGTATTATTGGTGATGAAAAGTTAACGCAAGAGTTTTCAAAGCGCTTATTTGAAGAAGGGGTTTATGCGAAATCCATCGTCTTTCCAACAGTACCAAAAGGCACAGGGCGAGTTCGCAACATGCCAACAGCAGCACATACGAAAGAAATGTTAGATGATGCATTAGCGATTTATGCAAAAGTAGGTCGTGAGTTAGGCGTAATTAAATAGAAATATTAAAAGCTTGAACTCTTTTGGATAACGAAGGTTCAAGCTTTTTTGTTTAAGCAAATGGAGTAACCGCTTTTCTAATCGACTCTTATAAGTTAGTAATCATCAACTTTAGACTATCTTAAGCAAAACGATTAGCAACTCAAGCTTCCGTATTTATTTGGAAGCTTGAGTTGTTTTTTTGTTTCTACAGATTGAAGGTTAATAAGTGATACTTTTGAATCGCAAAATACATATTATAGGCATTATAGATTATTTACATTTTAAATGAATTGAATGTTCAGACAGATTAAAAGACCTTAGAATTAAATTTCGAAATTTATAATAAGAATTATAATTTCCTATTTTTTTATTTTTTTAACCAAATTTTAACCTTCATTAGTTAAAATGAAATACAAATTAAAATATTTTGTAAATTTCATTTTATAATACAAACTTTATACCTGATAAATTGGAAAAAAGTATATTTTGAAAAACTGTCGCATATATCAAATAAGTCTTCGATGTATTATTTGGAAAGTTAAATATTTACATTTTAAGATATTTAATAATGATACTCCAAGTTCAATAAATAAAGAAAGCTTTCATTTTGAAAAAGAAGAAAGGGAGATTTTCATGAACAAAAAGACGAGTAGCAAATTATCTATACTCACTGAAAAAATACAGACAAAGCAAGCAGTTGTTGGAGTTATCGGTCTTGGTTATGTGGGGTTACCGCTTGCACTCGAAACTGTAAAGAATGGCTTTTCTGCGATAGGATTTGATAAAAATATTGATAAAATTAATAGCTTGAATCAAAAGCAAAGTTATATTTCCGATTTGCTATCTGCTTCTATACAAGAAGCAGTAGATAGCAAGAAATTTATGGCAACAAATCAATTTGAATTGCTGCAGCAAGCCGATATCATTCTTATTTGTGTACCTACGCCTACAACTGCAGATAAGAGTCCGAATATTACGTATATTGAGGAAGCAGTTATGAAAATACAACAGCATATGACTGAAGGTACACTAATTATTCTAGAAAGTACGACGTATCCTGGTACAACCCGAGAAATTATCTATCCAATTATTGAGCAAGGTGGCTATACGGTAGGGGATAACTGCTTTATTGCGTATTCTCCAGAACGTATTGATCCAGGGAATAGGCATTTTAATGTTAAAAATACACCGAAAGTAGTTGGCGGATTAACACAAAACTCAACAGAGCTGGCAAAGCTATTTTACGAAGAAGCACTGAAGACACAGGTACATTGTGTATCCACTCCGGAGGTTGCTGAGATGGAAAAGTTACTTGAAAACACGTTTCGTCAAGTAAATATCGCTCTAATTAATGAACTTAGTAAAGTATGTCATGCAATGAATATTGATATTTGGGAAGTGGTTAATGCAGCAGCAACGAAGCCATACGGTTTTATGCGTTTTACGCCGGGACCAGGAGTTGGTGGGCATTGCATACCGATAGATCCTAAATATTTATTATGGATAGGACAACAGCACGGAGTACATGTTTCAATCATAGATATAGCAGATAAAGTGAACGGATCAATGCCACAATTTGTAGTAGAGCGATTAACGAACTATTTAAATATACAGCGGAAGCCACTAGAGGGAGCAAAGGTAATTGTCATTGGGGTAACTTATAAACCAAATATTAATGATACACGTGAATCACCTGCCCTTAAAATTGTCCAATTATTACAAAGTGCGAATTGTGAAATTCAGATTGTTGATCCATTTATCGAAGAGGTGTGTAATATGCGGACAGTTCAACTAACTTCAGAGCTTATCCAGCAGGCGGATGGGGTAGTCATTTTAACAAATCATTCAAATATTAATTATGAAATGATAGATGATAATGCGAATTTCATTTTTGATACGCGACAAACAGATTATGCATTCAGCAATGAAAATTACTATAAGTTATAAGGAGTGCGTAATTATGCGAAGATTACTATTTTGTAGTATATTGTTTATTTTATTTTTGGGCGCTTGTCAGTCGAATGAAATACAGGAAACAGTACGTGTGATAGAGCCTTCAGTTGAAGTGAAAGAATCAGACGGAACATTAAGTGAAGTTATTCGACTATCCAATACACTACAACCTAAATTAGGTTTGACATTTAATGGTTTAGCCGATGAAGAAACGATGAAGAAAATATTGGATCAACTCGATGCAAATAAAATTAAGGCAACTTTCTTTTTAGAAGGTATGCGTGTGGCACAGGAGCCAGAGCTTGTAAAAGAGATAATTGCACGAGGACATGAGGTGCAAAATGGCACATTAACATTTCAGGATATGTCGAATTTGAATTATGCGCAAACTTATGAAGAATTATTTTTAGCAAATGAAATTTTCGAGAAGCATTTAGGATATACGCCACAATATGTGCGCAGTCGTTCAGGGGATGCAACCCAAAATATGCGTTTGGTAGCATCCACATTAGGTTTGAAGGCGGTTGTAGAATATTCTATTAATCCACAAGATAGAAAAATGCAGAGTGCAGAAGAAATTGTGGCGTATATTGAGCGCTTTTTAAGTAGTGGAGCTATTATCCACTTAAACACATATATTAATTCTTCTGTTATTGAGGCAATTCCATTACTAGTTAAGAAGTCAAATGAGAAAGGCTATGTGCTGACAACACTGACGGAAGTTCTGAAAGATCAATATACATCACATAAATTAGAAGAAATAGAAGGCTATGATGCAATCCGTATAAATTCTAATTATGAAGAGGTACAACCAAATATTTATTACCGTAAAAATACAGATAAAAAAGAAATTGCCTTAACATTTGATGATTGGGCAAGTGAAGCAAGAACGAAGGAAATATTAGATGTTTTACGCAAATACAATATTAAAAGTACATTCTTTTTAATTGGCAGCGGTGTTGAAAAGGACCCACATTTAGCAAGATTAATTTTGGATGAGGGACATGAGGTTGCTAGCCATTCATATTCTCATCGAAATATTACAGAAATGACACCAGAGGAGCTACAGGAGGATCTCGTTAAAGCACATCAAGCTCTAACATACGCCTTACAACAATCACCATTATTATATTTTAGACCTGCACAAGGTATTGTTGATGACAAAATGGCAAAGGTAGTTGCGGCAACTGGAATGAAAACCATTGCTTTATATGATATTGCATCGTTTGATTGGAAAACAGATTATTCTGTACAAGATATTTATAATCGCATTTTGGAACGCGTAGCACCTGGGAAAATTATCGTTATGCACGTTTTAGACGAGACAAAAACAGTTGAGGCATTGCCTATAGTCATCGAACAACTACAACAACAAGGGTATACATTTGAAAAACTCTCTACATGGATTGAACAATATACAGAAGAAAGTGTGGATTGATCATCGTGGAAAAGGAAATTTTAATGACTAAGCGACCGGATCGGCGTATTTTATCAAATATTCCTGATCCAGAAAATATGCGTAGTCTCGTAGATCGACGAGGGGCTAGTTACCAGCAATCAGAAGTGAATATGGCGGATGTAAATGAATTATTTCGTCTGCAGTCATTAAGCTTACGCTATATTACGAGATTTTCAGTGAACGCTTCTAAAACTTCTAGAAAACGAAAAGTTGTTGCAAAGTTTTATTCGGAAGATATTTCTGTAACAGGGATACTTATTTATTCCGATACACCGAGTGTTTTTGAATTAAATGAAATAATGACACTGAGCTTTAAAATTCCTGGGGGTGCAATGCCCGAAGGATACGAAGCAAACGTTAAGCTAAAGGGGAAAGTCGTTCGTACATTTTCGAAAGAGGTAGACGGGCAAACACGTTATTATTATGCGTGTGAATTTTTACAGTCGCTCAATGAATATATGAAGAAAAAGCGCTGGGGGCTATCTATTTTTGTAGCAAGTTTAGTGTTATTACTAGCAACATTAACTGTTATGCTGATGCGTGCGGAAAGTATTATTTATTTCAAATTTAATAAAACCTTATATTTGTATAGCTTGATAGCTGCAGCGTTTTTACTTAGTCGTTATTTGTTTGGAATGTTTTATAGAAATTCGCGGATAAATCCTGAATATGAGCCTGCTGTTTCCATTATTATTCCAGTATTTAATGAAGAAAAGTGGATTCAAAGAACAATTTTAAGCTGCATGAATCAATATTATCCTGTTGATAAACTTGAAGTAATAGTTGTGGATGATTGCTCTACAGACAAGACGAAGCACAATGCTGACGAAATCGCTGAGCTTATTCATCAGGAGGGAGAGCGATTTAAAACAAGTGAGCGTTTATTCGTTCATCAGCTACCTCAAAATGGTGGAAAGCGTGAGGCACTAATTGCAGGTGTGCATATGGCAAAGCATGATTTAGTAGTCTTTGTGGATTCTGACAGTTTCTTAGAACCAAATGCTATTCGCAATTTAGTGCAGCCTTTCCAAGATCCAAAAATGGGTGGTGTAGCGGGACGTACGGAAGTGGAAAACAAGTTTACAAATGCATTAACGAAGCTTCAAACAGTCCGTTACTATATTGCGTTTCGCATTATGAAGGCGGCCGAGTCATGGTTTGATGCAGTAACATGTTTATCTGGTCCGCTTTCATGCTATCGTAAAGAGCTTGTTTTGAAGCATGAAAAAGCATGGCTTAACCAAAAATTTCTTGGTCAACCTGCAACATTTGGTGATGATCGCAGTATGACGAACTATATTTTAAAAACACATCGTACTGCGTATCAAGATAATGCAGTATGTTCAACAATTGTACCATCTGATACAAAATCATTTTTATCGCAGCAAATGCGTTGGAAGCGTTCGTGGCTAAGAGAATCGCTACGTGCACTTACATTTATATGGAGAAAAGAGCCGTTTATGTTTCTCTTCTTCATTATCGGCTTAATCGTACCAATCGCTGCACCAGTTGTAGTTGTTTATAATTTGTTGTGGGTACCTATTACTCAAGGGATTTTCCCTAGAACATTCCTTATAGGCTTATTATTAATGGCAATGCTTATGAGCCTAGCGCATCTTTATTTTAGAAGGAGTAAGCTATGGTCATTCGGTTTTATTTTCGTCCTGTTTTATGAATTTGTGTTACTTTGGCAAATGCCTGTTGCATGGGTTACTTTTTGGAAATCAACATGGGGTACGAGGGAAACACCACAAGATGTATTAGCACGAGAAAAGAAATTGAAGAGAAAAGCTCGTCGCAAGGAGAAATGGAATTTTAGAAATGCGGGTGATGATGAATGAGCAAAAAGGAAGTAGCATTAAATCCAAAATCTAAAGACCGTAAAAAAGTCATTCGAGCAATTATTCAAGCGGTTATTGTCGTTTTTCTTGCGATTGTTTTAATACGTGCTGTCTTTTTACTAAATAAATTTGAAGATTCAACATTAGCGATGACAAATAATGAAGGATTTATCGCCCTATCGTATTTTGGTGTAAGTAGGGGGGAATCTCCAAAGTATGTATCGAAGGATGATTTAGAGAAGCAACTGTCACTGCTAGCTAAGCAAGGCTATCAAACGGTTTCCCAACAGGATATTATTGATTTTTATCAGCAAGGAAAGCCATTGCCAGAAAAAGCTTTATATTTATCATTTGAGGATGGGCGCACAGATTCGAGTGTCTTTGCACAAAAAATTTTGGAGAAGCTAAATTATAAGGCGACGATGTACACATACGCTAATAAATTGAACACGAAGGACCCGAAATTTTTAAAACCAAATCATTTGAAAGTGATGGAGAACAGCGGATATTGGGAGTTAGGCTCAAATGGTTATCGCTTAACGTATATTAATGTGTTTAATGATGAAGGAAAGTCATTAGGAGTTATTGATGAAAACGATGTCCCAGATAAAATGATGATAGAGTATTACAATCATTATTTAATGGATTTTATTCGTGATGAATATATGATTCCAACTGAAACACGAGGCGAGATGGAGGAGCGCATTGCGGAGGATTATGAGTTAATGCGCGAGATTTATACAGAGACGCTAGGAGAAGTACCGAAAGCATATGCGATTATGCATGCTAATTCACTTTATAACAATATGGATGCACTCGCTGAAAACGCCAATGATAAACATATTAAAGAACAATTTAAAATGAACTTTAATTTAGAGTTAGATGCCTATAACGATGC
Organism: Bacillus ndiopicus; assembly: GCF_000612805.1. Taxonomy (GTDB): domain Bacteria; phylum Bacillota; class Bacilli; order Bacillales_A; family Planococcaceae; genus Metasolibacillus; species Metasolibacillus ndiopicus. Next base: position 258,429 of record NZ_HG964403.1, read on the forward strand.
GGATGCAAATATTTATAACTTAAGTAGACTGCAAGTTTCACCATATTGGCCAACGAATCATTTAATGATGAAAATTCAACAATCCAGCAAACAAGAAGTTGAGTTCGCTAGTGGTGATGCAGAGATGGCTGAGCAATGGGGCTTGGCTAATGGTGCTGCAGAGTTTTTAGATAACGAAATAATTTTAACTTCTTCTCCATCAAAAGAAGGTACGTTGTTTTTACAAAAACCAGTACCTACTGCTTATCAATTTGAATTTGATTTTTATGGTAATGTTATTGGTGAGCAATCAGTCTATGTTAATTATGATGCTACAACGAATAGCTATATACGAATAATGTTAAAGGACAATGAAATCATTGTTTTTGAAAAGCAACCGAATAGAGAAGAAACTATAATTGAACATCATCTATTGAAGGAGATTGAATGGAGCGGAGAGGATTATGCTTTCAATAAGGCAACCGTTTACACTTATCGTGATACACAAGGGGGCTCCCGTATTGATGAGGAGGAATATCCGCGCAATTTAAAAAATCGACGTCATTTTATGCTACAAATAGGGCAAGGAGAGCTTAAATTAGAGGTTGATAAGGAGCTTGCAACTACATTCGCCATTAACGAGGCAATTCAAGGGAAGCAAATAGGCTTTAGTGCAGCGTATTCTAAAAAGGATACGACACACGAGCAATATGCGGATGATATATACGATACAGTAGTAGAAAATATTAAAATTACGGATGAGTCTGAACAAGTAGTTTTCTCAAATCAATATACAGAAATGGCTAGAGTAAAGTATAATGTATCGACATGGTTTAATAATATAGTAGATTTCTTTATTCAAACATTTTAAAGAAATATTCTGATTGCCTTGGAGGACCTAAAAGGAATGAAGAAAATATTCACCTTTTTTATCGTCGTATTATTACTACTCACAGGTTGCAATGGTAGCGAAGCGAAGAAAGATCCACAACAAGAAAAGGGCAAACCTAAATTATCCATTTGGCTTCCAGAGTGGCAATTAAAATCTACGATTGAGAATATTGAAAAATCATCGGGAGGATTGCAAAGCTTGCGCGTTTTCGGTGCCTATTTCAATGAGAAAGATGCGCCGTTTTTAACGGATACAGCGGCAAAAATTCATAGGCATATGTATAATAATTTCCGAGATAGTCACACAATACTTTTAACTTTTATTAATGATTACGTTGTAGATGGAAAGCCTTCTGTACAAAAGGATAGCGCCTTACTCCATCGTCTTATAAAGGATGAACAGGCGAGAAAAAAGCATATTAACGATATCACTTCAACGGTTGAACAATTCGAAGTGGATGGCGTAGAAATCGATTATGAAAAAATAGCAAAAGAGGATATAGAAAACTATATTTTATTTTTACAAGAGCTTTATGATGTATTGCAAAAAAAGGGACTATCGATGCATGTCGTATTAGTGCCAAGCTTCCCGTTTGAAATTCCCTTACCAGACGGACCGAGCTATACGGTAATGGCTTATAATGTTCATGGCTATCATAGCGGTCCAGGAGCAAAGGCGACATTCCCATTTTTAGATCAACTTCTTGTGAAAATGGAGAAGTCGAATCAAAAATTTGATATTGCTTTTGCAACTGGCGGTTTTACCTGGCCAAAAAGTGAGAAGGCAATTGCATTAACTGGCGATGAGGCGAAGCAGCTAATCAACTCTAAAAATCTAGCAACAAAGCGCGATAAAGATAGTGCTGCCGTTTATTTTTATTATAAAGATCAGGATATTAACTACGAGGCTTGGTATGCAGATGCAAAAACGCTTGAAAGCTGGATTGCCTACATTCAAGAAAAAGACCCGAAATATGAGCATTTTATTTTATGGCGTGCTGGAGGGCTTAGCGAAGGTACTGTCCAATGGATTGCTGAACAAAAATAATGATTAAATGAAGTTGTCCGAAAGCAGGCTGGCGTGCCACTTTTCGGACAACTTTTTGCTAATTGGACACAATTACGCTGAGGCGTAATTGATTATGAAAAAATATTCAAAGCTGCAATTCTCTGCATTGCTTCACGCAGCCGTTCCTCACATACAAGTAGGCCAACACGTACATAGCCCTCACCAAATTCCCCAAAGCCCTTTCCATTTGCAACAGCAACATCTGCTTTATTGAGTAGCAAATCGGTAAATTGCTCACTTGTATAGCCTTGTGGCACAGGAAGCCAAGCAAAAAATGAGCCTGCTGGCGCTTCCACTTGCCAGCCGATTTTCTTTGCCTCTTCAACCAATACATTGCGTCTACTTTCATAAGTTGCACGCAATTGTTCAACGGCTGTTTGTTCGGCAGTAAGTGCGTGTGCTGCAGCGTGTTGGACTGCTGGGAATAGGCTGCAAAATAAATGGTCTTGTAGTAGTTGAATAGCTTCAATTATTTTGGCATTTCCTACTGCAAAACCTACACGCCAGCCTGCCATATTAAACGTTTTAGATAATGTATAAAACTCAATGCCTACATCCTTTGCGCCTTCTGCTTGTAAAAAGCTAATCGGTTTCTTACCATCAAAACCAATAGCACCATAAGCAAAGTCGTGGGCAACTGCAATATTATATTTTTTTGCGAAGGCTACTGTTTCTGCAAAAAAGTCATTGGTTGCAATAGCCCCTGTCGGATTGTTAGGATAGTTAATATAAAGAAGCTTTGCACGCTCCTTTATTTTTTCGCCGAGTGTGTTGTAATCGGGTAAGAAATTATTTTCTGGTAGCAATGGCATCGTATCGAATTGTATATCTGCTAATGCTACACCTGATAAATAATCGGGATAGACTGGATCCGGTAGTAGCATATAATCGCCAGGATTCATTAAAGCGAGTGGTAGTTCAACAAGCCCGATTTTCGTACCACCGACTATAGCTACTTCTGTTTTAGGATCGATATGTACACCATATTCGCGTAAATAAAAAGCTGCTGCTGCTTCACGTAGCTCTTCGATTCCACGAAATGGAGGATATTTATGTGAAATCGGATTTTCGGCTGCTTGCTGCAATGCATCTACTATATGTACTGGTGTTGGTTGATCAGGGTTACCCTGACCTAAATTAATAATATCGCGTCCATCAGCTATTGCAGCATTCACCTTTTGGACGAGTGAAGCGAAAAATTGCGGTGGTAGCTGTTGTAGTTTTTTTGAAAATTCCATGCAAATCCCTCGTTTTCTGAATATAATAAAAATATGGTAAATCTTTTTTTCTAAAATGTCTATATAGGAAGTGAAGTTATGAAAATAGGATGTGTTCAATTAAATGTTCGTTTTGGCAAAGTAGATGAAAATTTTGAGCGAGCGGAGCAATTTATCCGACAAGCTGCACAAGGCGGTGCTGAAATTATCGTACTACCAGAAATGTGGAATACAGGCTATGCGCTTGAAAAGTTACCAGAGCTTGCTGATGAGAATGGTGAACGCTCGAAGGAGTTTTTAGGTCGACTTGCTAAGGAGCTATCAGTTCATATTGTTGGGGGTTCTGTTGCGATTCGTGTTGGGGAGGAATTTTTCAATACGATGTATACGTTTAATAAAGAAGGGGAGCTTGTTGGTGAATACAGCAAAGTGCACTTATTCCGCCTAATGGACGAGCATTTATATTTACAGGCAGGAGATAAGTTGAATCGCTTTGCACTAGGGGATATTGAGGCTGGTGGCGTGATTTGCTACGATATTCGTTTCCCAGAATGGCTGCGTTCACATGCATTGCGAGGAGCAAAGGTATTATTTGTACCAGCGCAATGGCCTACACCACGTATCGACCATTGGAAAACATTATTACAGGCACGCGCAATTGAAAACCAGTGCTTTGTGATTGCAGTAAATCGCATTGCAAATAAGGTAGAAAACTTTAATGGTCAATCGATGATTATTCAGCCTTGGGGCGAGGTACTGTGGACAGGTGCTGAGGATGAAGAGCTCGCGATTATCGATGTGGATTTTTCAATTGTCGACGAAGTGCGTACGCGCATTCCAGTATACGATGACCGCAGACCAAATTTATATGAAGAAGTTGTAAAATGATTGGAAACAAGTTTGAAAACTTAATAGGCGCAAGAAATCCATCCTAAAAGGCAGATTTCTTGCGCTTTTTTGAATTGATTTTAAGTTTGCGAGCGAATTGAAGCCGTTTACGGGCGAAATTCACTTGCAATAGGGCGAATCTATCCATTTAACGGGCGAATTCACCTGCTAATTGGGCGAATTGTTACGTTAGGCCTATTCGAAAAAGGATTAAAATAAACTTTATTTCACCCCTTCTTATGTTTTGCGTAAATTGAGAAAAATCGTTCAAATAATCATTAATTTCATGGAAAAACCCATACTAAAGCTATTAATTTAACTTGATTCAGCAGAATTTCCTCGCTTCTATAAGTGCTGGGATGAATACAGGAAAAGTAACTAAATCAAAGAGAGCGCAAAACTCTCTGTATCTGGTGCTACGCTTTCGATGCAAAAAACATTACTGATTCAAGTTAAACCTCCGGCGGATGTCGCAGATTTTGAAGAGGAGTTTTCGAGTAAGCTCGAAAAAATCTGGATGCAATTACGCCGAGGCGTAATTGATTAACTTCTCAGCTCATTATAAAATTAATTATTGTCTTTTTATGATGAACATTTTATAATTAATTTCAATAAAAGTACAAACGAACCGCGTCGTTGTAGTATTTGTGTGTGTTTTCCGTGTGTACAAATGTATAATGCCACAGGAGGGTATGGGAATGAAAAAAATTATTGTGACAGGTGCACTTGGTCAAATTGGTTCAGAGTTAGTAGGGAAATTACGAGCAATTTATGGAACGGATGCAGTATTAGCAACAGATATTCGTGCAGCACAGCAAGATGGTCCATTCGAAATATTAGATGTAACAGAGGGCAAGCGAATGCATGAGCTTGCGAAGGATTTTGGTGCAGATACGATGATTCATATGGCTGCATTATTATCAGCAACTGCAGAAAAAAATCCTGTTTTCGCATGGAATTTAAATATGGGTGGCTTAATGAACGCATTAGAAGTATCGCGTGAGCTAAATTTACAATTTTTCACACCTAGCTCGATTGGGGCATTTGGTCCATCTACGCCAAAGGATAATACGCCTCAAGATACGTTACAGCGTCCAACAACAATGTATGGTGTCAACAAAGTAGCGGGAGAATTACTATGTGATTACTACTTCACAAGATTTGGTGTAGATACGCGTGGTGTTCGTTTCCCAGGTTTAATTTCTTATGCTACACCACCTGGTGGAGGAACGACAGATTATGCTGTAGATATTTACTACAAAGCAATTGAGGAAGGAAAATATACATCTTATATTGCAGAAGGCACATATATGGACATGATGTACATGCCCGATGCACTACAGGCGATTGTTGATTTAATGGAAGCGGATGGTTCAAAATTAGTTCATCGCAATGCCTTCAATATTTCAGCGATGAGCTTTGAGCCTTCACAAATCGCAGCAGAAATTCAAAAGCATATTCCAAGCTTCACGGTTGAATATGATGTAGATCCAGTGCGTCAAGCAATTGCAGATAGCTGGCCAAATGCGATTGATTCATCTGCTGCAAAAGCGGAATGGGGCTTTAAAGCGCAATACGATTTAGCTTCGATGACGGTTGATATGTTAGAGAAATTGAAAAAATAATATAGAAAGGCTATTAGAAAGCAGGGCTGTGCCTGTATTTTCTGATAGCCTTTTGTACTTTTATTATAGTTTTTTCCTTTTAAAGTAAGTAAGGATTATTTTTCGCCTTTTCAGTAGTTGAAAGAGGTTCATCTAATTTTTTTCGAAGCCGCAACTAATGCATCAATTGTTGTCCAATCGCCATTTGCTAAAGAATCAACAATTTTACTGCCAACAATGACGCCATCGCTAAAGCTAGCGAATTTCTTTACATGCTCGGGGGTTGAAATGCCAAAGCCAGCTAATACAGGTAAGGGGCTAGCCGCTTTCAATTTTGCAAAATGCTCCTCAAGTTCGTTTGCAAAATCACTGCGTGCGCCAGTAATACCATTCACTGTAACAGCATAAATAAAGCCTTCACTCGCAGCAGTTAATTGTGCGATACGCTCAACAGGGCTTGTTAAGGAAACGAGTTGAATAAGTGAGACTTGCTCCTTTTGTAGCGCACTATAGATAATATTACGTTCCTCCAATGGCATATCAGGAATGATAACACCATGAATACCAGCTTGCTTCGCATCGTAAGCGAATTTCTCTGCTCCATATGCTAAAATTGGATTTAAATAAGTCATTGCTACAAGTGGTACTGTTATTTCATCTGCGAAGCTCGCCAATGTAGCGAGCGTAGATTTTAATGTTGTGCCTTTTTGTAAAGCGCGTTGTCCTGCAAGCTCAATGGTTGGTCCATCTGCTACAGGGTCTGTAAAGGGGATACCAACTTCAATAGCTGTTACGCCTATTTGTTGCAAGCGTAAAATAGTAGATTTTAATGTTTCTAAGCCGCCATCACCTGCCATTATATAAGGAACAAACGCTCTATCACCGCGTGCTAAAACATTGTCGATTGCTTTTTGAATCATGCGTTTTTACCCCCAATCGCATCAATTAATGTATGCACATCTTTATCGCCACGACCAGATAAGCAAACTACAATAGTTTCATCAGGTGACATCGTTTTTGCTAACTGTGCTGCATAGTAAATAGCATGTGCACTTTCTAAAGCTGGCAAAATACCCTCTGTTTCAGCTAGTAGTTTAACACCTTCCAAAGCCTCTTCATCCGTTACACTTTCATAAATGGCGCGTCCGATATCGTTTAAATAACAATGCTCAGGTCCGACTCCAGGATAATCAAGCCCTGCTGAAATTGAATGTGCTTCTTGTATAAAGCCATTTTCATCCTGTAATAAATACATATAGGCACCGTGTAGCACCCCTTTTTGTGCACCATAAATTGCCGCCGCATGCTTGCCCGTAGTGAGACCATTGCCAGCTGCTTCAACGCCAATTAATTGAACATCCTGATCATCAACAAACGGATAAAACATACCAATCGCATTGCTACCTCCACCAATACAAGCAATTACTGTGTTTGGTAGACATCCTTCTTGCTCCAAAATTTGAGTGCGTGTTTCATCACCAATGATGCGCTGAAAATCGCGTACAATTGTAGGAAAAGGATGTGGCCCAAGAGCTGAGCCTAAAATATAATGTGTATCATTGACATGTGTTACCCAGTGACGTAACGCTTCATTTACTGCATCCTTTAAAGTGGCAGAGCCTTTTTCAACAGCAATTACCTTTGTACCAAGCAGCTCCATGCGGAAAACATTTAATGCTTGGCGCCTTACATCCTCTGCGCCCATATAAACGATGCACTCTAAATCGAGCAATGCACAGGCAGTGGCTGTCGCAACTCCGTGCTGACCAGCGCCTGTTTCTGCAACTATCTTCTTTTTCCCCATGCGTTTTGCAAGAAGTGCCTGCCCAATTGCGTTGTTAATTTTATGTGCGCCAGTATGGTTTAAATCTTCACGCTTTAAATAAATTTTCGCACCGCCACATTTCGCTGTTAAGCGCTCCGCAAAATAGAGGGGAGTTTCACGTCCTACATATTGTTGTAAATAATAATGTAATTGTGCCAAAAACTCAGAATCATTTTTCGCTTCCTCATAAGCCTGCTCTAGCTCAAGAAGGGGAGCCATTAATGTTTCAGGTACGAATTGCCCGCCGTATTCCCCGAAACGTCCTCTTACAGTTGTCATATTATTGCTCCTTTCGCATTTCGAATAAATGCTTGAATTAATGCTGAATCCTTTATACCATTCTTTTCAACACCACTAGATACATCAACTGCTGCGGGGCTAATTAATTGAATCGCATTGGCAACATTATCAATTGTTAAACCACCAGCGACGATTACTTTTTCTTGTGATATATTTGCTTTTTCTAATAAAGCCCAATCAAATGTATGTCCGCTACCTCCACGAAAGTCAGTGCCTGGTGCATCGAACAAATAATAATCAACATCGAATGTAGCAGCATTTTTAATATCATTAGCGTTTCGCACCGAAAATGCTTTTAGTGCAGGCAAGCCAATTTGTTGAATAAAATCATTTGTTTCATCACCATGATATTGAATATAATCTAGTGGGACAGCCTCCGCGATTGCTTGAATCGTTGTAGCGTCCTCATTGACAAATACCCCGACTTTTTTGATATGTGCGGGTACATGCTTTGCAAGCTGTGTTGCTTCCTCTACTGAAATACGGCGTTTGCTAGGTGCGAAAACGAAGCCGACAAAATCCGCGCCAGCTAGCACCGCTGTTTCGACATGCTCTACGGTTTTTAATCCGCAAATTTTGACCATTGTCATCGTTTCTCACCAGCTTTCGTGATAGGAATTTGCAGGGCCTGTAAATCGGCAGTCACATTGTGGCTGCGCATTAGCGATTCGCCAACGAGCACGGCACATGCCCCGGCTGCTGCTACAATCTCTACATCTCTATATCCCCAAATACCACTTTCGCTAATAAAGGCGATACCGTTATTCGTTAAATAACGTGCAACCTCTGTTGTTTGCGCCAAATCAACTTCAAATGTTTTTAAATTACGGTTATTAACACCGATAATCTTGGGATTTATTTTTAATGCACGTTGCAACTCTTCTATGTCATGTACTTCTACTAAAACATCAAGCTCTAAAGCTGTTGCGTAAGTATATAAAGAGGCGAGCTCCTCATCTGTTAAAGCCGCAACGATTAGTAAAATAACCGATGCTCCAGCAGCTTTTGCATAGTCAATTTGCACTTTATCAATCATGAAATCCTTACATAGTAAAGGGATATCGACAACCTGTGCTACCGCATTTAAATCAGCAAAGGAACCTTTGAAAAACTTACCTTCAGTTAGAACCGAAATACAAACAGCGCCAGCCTTTGCATAAACTTTTGCCTGCTCTACTGGCTCAACATTAGTTGCAATATCGCCCTTTGAAGGAGAGGCACGCTTCATTTCAGCGATGACCTGCATAGTTGTTGCTTGGCTTAATCGCTCATAAAGGGAAGGGCGTTTTGCCGTCTGGATAAAATTTGGTTTTATAGCGCGTAAGCTATCAAGCTCCGTTTTTTTATGCGCAATAATTTTATTTAAAATCGTCATTGGATGCCCTCCTTTTGTTGTGAATATTCAATAACCGCTTGTAATTTTTGCAAAGCTCGGCCTGAAAAAATGCTATCTTTCGCGATTTCAATTCCTTCTTTAATTGTTGTAGCAGAGCCGTATGCAAAGAAGCCGATGCCTGCATTTAACAAAACGGTATCTAAATAAGCTCCCTGCTGACCTTTTAATAAATCAAGCATTATCTTGGCATTATCCTGAGCATTGCCACCGCGAATTGATGATAAAGGGGCAGCGGTTAAACCAACATCCTCCGCACGTAGCTTAAATGGAATGATATCTCCGTGATCAAGTAAGGCGAGCGTGTTTTCTCCCTCTAGTGATGCTTCGTCCATTCCTCTTGTACCAGAAACGACAATTGCGCGTTTACGGCCAAGCATATGCAAAACCTGCGCATAATCTGTCGTAAAATGGGGGCGGTTAATACCGACAAATTGCGTCTTTAAAGGAACAGGATTCGTCAAAGGACCAACTAAATTAAAAATAGTAGGCTTGCCAATCGACTTACGTATTTCACCAATACGTTTTAATTTGGGATGCATATTTGGCGCGTGTAAAAAAGCAATGCCATGCTGTGCAAGTAACTCAGATGTTTCCTCTACAGAAGGAAGCAAACGAATTTCTAGTGCCTCCAATACATCAGAGCTACCTGCTGAGCTTGATATTTTGCGATTGCCATGCTTTGCCACCAGCAAGCCACCACCAGCAAGGACAAAGGCTGTCGTTGTACTAATATTAAAGCTTTGCAAGCCATCGCCGCCTGTACCACAGTTGTCAATATAAATCCCTTCAGGAACATTAATTTTCAAGGCGTTGTTACGCATAATCATTGCTAGACCTGCAACCTCTTGAGCAGTTTCACCTTTATCGCTTAAGTCTACTAAAAAATCTGCGATATCTTCAGCTGGTGTTGATTCAGTAAAAACAAGCGTTGCTGCAGCTTTCATTTCATCAATAGTTAGGTTTTCGTTCCCTTTAATTTTCGCTGTATATTGTTGTAATGTCATTTTCATCCCCCTTTTCTGTAAAATCAATTTGCCCATTAAAACCAATATAGCCTAGCATTGAAGGCACACTTTTAGATGCTTCAGCTAACGCATCAATTGAATGGGTAGAAGGGGGGAGCTGCCCATCTTGTGTCCATTCACTTACCGCGGGAATCCTTGTTGTGATGACGCTATTTTTCACATTGATAACACTGTTTGTTGAGGAGCCAATCAATGTTTCATTTACAAATTCTACATAATATAAATAAGCAGCTCTTTGTTCTATACGAAATTTGCGATAGTCTTCAAAGGCCCCATTTATATTGTCCGTAGTGCCACCATTTGTTAATTGCTCAATTAATGTGTCTAAATTAGGTGTTTGCTGCTCAATTTGAATATTCGTATGAACAATTGCTAGCTCATCTGTCATATGATCAAAAATAATAACCGTATCATAAACTTGAAACAGCACCTCATCCCCACGAATATAACCAATTGCTCCTCCCATAAACGGGTATTCAGTATGTTGAGAAATACGTGGCATCATTTGCTTTAGAGATTGAATTAAATCACCATTATACGTATACATTTTATTTGTTAGATGGCATATTTCGTGTAAAGCATTACCTCTCCCGCTATATGTTTTACGCGGATTTGCGCCGATAAAGGAATAGCGCCCAGCCGTTTCATGCTTTGTAGCACTTTCTAATAAGAATTTTTGCTTGCCTTGCAGTCTATTGAAAATAATAATTGGCGTTAGACAATCGCCATTTACTTTACGAATCGTTGTACGTGAAGTTTTTTGCATATTTTTGCCCTCCTTTAAAAATGAAAAAAGTCCTCTACAAAAGAGAAATTTCTCTTTTGTAGAGGACGATAAATACCGCGTTGCCACCTCAGCTTGAAGCATATTTGCTTCCACTCTTATACCCCTTATAACGTAGGGGAAATCCGTCCGTCAACAAATAAATGCCAACAGCTCTCCTAAGGCCCATTCACAATTGTTTATGGCGCATTTTCACCAGCCACGCGCTCTCTAAAGCATAAAGCAATCGCTACTATTCTTAGTCATCAATTTTTCTCAGCTCAGCTCAAACTCTACTCATCTCGTCTTATGGTGGTCACGCTCCCGCAACCTGCTACCATGCCCGAACAAAGATGTAGTGCCATTGTAAAAGGTATGTACGAAAAAGTCAATTAATTCTGATAAAATCGGTAATAAAATAAGGCGTGTCTGAAAGATATTTTGAGACACACCCTTTGCGACGAGTAACCGCAGGTAGCGAATATTTATTATAGAAGCTAGGGCTGTCCAAAAAGGTATTCCTTTTTGGACAGCCCCTAAAACTTAAAAGAAACTCATTCGCTTTCTATTAAATTTTTAAAATTAAGTCGTTTGTTCAACAAGTACATAATTGGAGCACTAATCGCTAATACGGCAAATTCGCCAGCCGCAACGACCAGCCAAGTTTCCCAAAATGGAAGCTCCAGTACTATATTTAATTGAAATGCAATTATAAACATCGTGAACGTAAATAGAAACGTATTGATGATTAAACGAGTCCAAATATTTTTGACAAACTTACAGATGATAATGAAAATACCTAAAGTCACAACAGTATGTCCTACACCAAAAATTAAATCGATTGGTCCAACTGAAGAAAATAAAAAGTTGGAAATGAGTACGCCAAGAACGACGCCTAGCATATAACGTGGGTTAAATGCGACTAAATGGTTGAACATCTCAGCGATGCGGAACTGCACTTGCCCAAAGCTAATTGGAGCTACAAGCATCGTCACTGCGATATATAACGCTGCGATAATTGCACTCGCTGCTAAAAATTTGACTTTCATATAGAATTCCTCCTAGTTTTTTTGCGTGGGATGGTTGCGAACCACGTAAAGCAAGTGCAATCATAACAGCAATCATATGTGCTTGTAAATAATTATGTGTTGAATCATAAAATAGCTAAAATATTTCAAATGTTAATACTATTTTCTCTGCGTAGATTGCTAGCGAAATTGTAAGTATTGCAGTTCATATAATAGATATTTACAAAAAATAGAGCTCATACAATTCAAGTTGCTTTTTGAAATATAGGTAGGTTAGTTTGAATCCCATGAATAGGGGATTTTTCTTAAGCTGTGATCAATTATTTAGTTGAATATTTTATGAAATTTTGTTTTGTAAATAAGCCTTGATTGATTGAATGTTATTAAAAAAACAGGAATGTACGTTCTGTTCGAGGGTAAATTTTTTTACCATCTAAGCTTTTTAAATTTAATAGTTCTGTCGGAACACCATAATTTTCAATTGCTTCATGGATGGTAAAATTAGTATTATTTTTTTCGTAAAAAAATTCATCTGGTAACAGTAATTCAATGGCAAAAGTATTTGCTTCTATCTCTAATCTATCTGTAGATAACAATGTGTGCTTCTTTAAGAACGTGGTATTCACATTAGAGTGCTGCACAGCATGTCCAAGTTCATGTGCACAAATAAAAGTTTGTATTTCTTTGTTAGCATCTTGGTTAATATGAATGATAGGTACCCTAAAATGCCTGCTAAAGTAACCCAAGGTGCTTCCCAAAGGTTCGTAGACAATGATTATTCCCATGCGTTCTGCAAGTTCAAAAGGGTTAAATGTGCGGTGCTTTTTAATTAAATGATTTACTAAGTCTTTAATTTGTGACAAATTATCACTTCCTACTTTAACGATACTTGTAGGTATATTATAACCTATTTACCTAATTATAGTGAAATAGAAATAAAGAATGACTATCTATATTTTTTAGGTGTGAATTTTTGCTTTGCAACCCGTTTGGCAAGTCGTAAAGAGTTTTCCAAACTTGATAGTAACAATTCTCTATCTTCCAATTCTTCTTCACTTAACTCATCTAGAGTTCTACCGTCAAATGCTGCATGTCCGCTTTTAGATAGCCCTTCAATCATTTTTTGAAGTTCTTCTTGTATTGATTGCTCATCTTTTTCAGTTAATTCATAATAGCGTTTTTGATTAGTACGACCAAGTAAATAGTCAGTGCTAACATCAAAATAGTCTGCTGTTTTTTCCAAAGTTTCAGATTTAGGGCTTTGAGTTTTCCATTTATAAAAAGCATTTTCACTAAATCCCAATTTTTGTGCAACTATCTTTAAGTTTTCTCCGCGTTCTTCTGCTAATTGTTTAACTCGAGCAAATAGCATGGTATCAACCTTTCTGGATACTTAGATAAAATAAATTATACAAAAGGATACTTTTGTGTTGATTTAATTATCCAACTGTATTAATATATTTACATAAGCTAAGTTATTAGCTAAAAGACAAGACCTCTAATAGCACATTTATTTCGTTGGGGAACGGGTAAAGTGTATGATACACAGGCTTTCTTAAGTCTTTTTTAGCTATGATTAAATATTATACTATTGGATACTTTAAGTCAAACGATTAGCTAATAATTTAGTGAGGAGTATCATCTTATAGCTTGTAAGGATAAACGGATTGCGAGGAGATTTTGTAGTTAAGTTTTATAGTACATGAAAAAGGAGGGGCAATGATGTCAAAAGATTTAGCAGTGTTAGTTCGTTCTGAGCTATTTAAAAGAAAAATGACCCAGAAGGAATTAGCTGCAATAATTGGCATTTCGAATGCATATTTATCAGATATTATTCGAGGGCGAAAGGATGGTCCAAAAGCACAAGAGCATGTCAAGCATATTCGCAAAATTTTGGGTATTTAGACGAGTTGTGAAAAGTTGCTCCAAGCTATTAGCCAAGTATATACGATAATACTTAAAGAAAGTGGGGACAAGAAATGTATGAATGGTTAAAGGATTATCAACAAATTGAAGATGAAATCACTTACCTTGAACAAAATTTGAATCGCTCGAAAAAAGAGCTGAAGCGCTGGATGCATGGTGATTTAGCAAAATACAAGCTCACTGCTGAATCAGATGGAGCGAGGCTAGAAGATAAAATTGCTGTTATCGAATATGAGCTAGCTCATAAACTAAATGATCTATATGATCTTGATCAATTAGTAAAAAAATTCAATGGTATTGAGCAAAAAATTATCTATGGCAAATATATTGAAGGGAAGACACTAGAGCATGTAGCGGAGGATTTGGGCTACAGCTCACAATATATTTATACGAAGCATGCTCAAATCAAAAGACTATTGAGCTTCAATGGCGCATAATGAGTTTAGCATGAACTTACTCTATATTGTTCCTATTAATTTTATTGCTAAATCATATTATGATGATAACGTGATAGTTGTGCAAAGAGCTATCATCTTCCATTATAGAGAAGTCTACTCTTGGTGAGTGGGCTTCTTTTTAAGTTGAATTGAAAGAAAGGAGATGTTGCTTATGCTCTTTATAGTATGTGGTGGAAGAATGCCACTTAAGGATTGCTAGGTTTATTGGAAAGTAGAAAGTAAGTAAGATTGTTTCAAGCGATGTCTAAATTCAAAGCGCGGTTCAAAAAATTGGATGTACATGGCAGAAGGACGATACCAAGGTAGTAAAGATTTTTTAAAGAACAGAGTTCCCAGCATATTTAGTTGTGTCTAAAAGAATATGAAACACTTAAAAAGTGCAAAGATTTATAAGGTTATGGATAATACTTACAAATGAAGAAAAATCAAAACGAACTCCTCTAGTCGCATGATGAAATTTCATGAAGGACAAGGGAGTTTTTATTTTTCTAAAAAAATTAATTAACTAACTAGGAGGTCATTTTTATGACAGAAAATAAAGTTCAATTTGGTATTAAAAACGTACACTATGCAGTAGCAACAGAAGGCGCAGATGGTAAATTAACATATGCTGCACCAGTAGCATTCCCAGGGGCTGTATCTTTAACTTTAGAAGCACGCGGTGAGCAAGCCGATTTCTATGCAGATGATCGTGTATACTACACATCATCAACAAATACAGGTTATACAGGTACATTAACAGTTGCAACATTATTACAGCAGTTCCGAGTAGATGTGCTAGGTGATGAATTAGATGTTGATGGTGTTTTAACTGAAACATCCAATGCAAAACCAAAAACAGTTGCACTTCTATTTGAATTTGATGGTGATGTAAAGGCAACACGCCATGCTTTATATAATGTAACAATTTCTCGCCCAGGATTAACTGGTCAAACTAAAGGAGAAACAACTGAACCAGGCACTCAGGAGCTATCATTTGTTGCTGCACCAACAATTGAAGGTATTGTAAAACGCTCTACTACAGGTGATACAGAGGAAGCAGTCTACGATGCATGGTATGCAAGCGTATTTGCACCAACTGTTGTACCAACACCTTAATTAATCAACAATGGAGGACTAAATAATGGAAATTACATTAACAATTGATGGTAAACAAATCCCATTCAAATCAAATGGTGCAGTTGCAAAGCGTTATATGATGCAGTTCCAGCGTGATTTACTCAAGGATATTTTGGGTATGGGTGCTACGGATAAAAGCTTTGAGGAAATGGCAGAAGGAGAAAAAGTCAGTTGGATGCGCGAAAATATCGATTTCAATATGTTTTACGATATTGCATGGACTTTTGCTAAAACGGCAGACAGTACAATTCCAGATCCTTTAAGCTGGTTGGAATCATTTGAAGAATTCCCTATTTTGGACATTATTGAACCTTTGCAAAGCCTACTTGAAAAAACAATTGCCTCTAAAAAAAAATAACTAATAACGGTGCTGCTGGCGCAAGCCAGATCAGCACCGAACAATTTTTAGTTTTATGTCGAGAGTGTCATCTGACACATGATGATCTGGAAACGATGTCCTTTGGCATGGTTTTAGATTATATAGACGAATATTTAGACAGTAAAAATCCAAATAAAAAGCCAAAAACTAGACATGCAAATCAAATTGATTTTGATAGCTTTTAATATGTCAATTTAGTAAAAAAGGTGGTGTTAGTATTGGCAGAAAACCGGAGCGGAAGCATTAGGATTGACGTAGATGGTAATACAAGATTGTTAGGTGTTATCTTACGAGAAGTAAATGAAGAAGCTTCCAGAGCCCAACAGGAATTAAAGGCAGTTGAGCGTGCGCTAAAGTTTGATGTTGGTAATGCAGCTTTAGTCAGTAAAAGATTAGAGGAATTAGGTAAGTCTGTTCAAGCGGCTGAACAAAAATTAACTATACTACGAAACGCACAGTCACAAGTAGAAGAACAATTCAGATCAGGGCAAATCGACTATGAGCAATATAGAGATTTCCAACGAGAGCTGACAGCTACAGAAAGTCAATTACGAAGATATAGTACCCAATTAAATAATCTAAAAGCTGAGCAAGAGGAATTAGAGAAATCTACTAAAGATTTGAACACTTTTTTTGAAGCAACTGGAACAGAGGTTAGTCAATTTGCTGATATATTAGGTACACGTTTAACGAATGCAATTCGCAGTGGTTCAGCTTCCACAGAGGAAATAAATAGAGCATTGAAGCTGATGGGGCGAAGTACTTTAGGTGCTAGTGCAAACATTGATGAAATGCGAAGGGCACTAAGGAGTGCAGGCGAAGGCGCAAGTCTCGATCAAATTAAACAGGATTTAGAGGGTATCGGCAAAAGAGCTGGGGATGCAAGTAATGCTTTGAATGACTTTGCACAGAAGCAAGCAGATTCATTAACAAGCAATGTTACGAGTGTTGTAACGCAGGCCTTAGATGTATCTAGCCTAAATACTAAAATAGATATTATGTTTGATGTACCTGAAGAAAGTATTGCAACTATACGAGATTCAGTGACAACAGTAACAACATATATCGGAGATCAAGAGGCAGCATTAGAGGGCGTACGTAAGCAATGGGCCTTGAATAAAGATCAATCTGATGAAGCAAATGCATCCATTATTCAAGGGGCTGGAGCCATTGCGAATGTATATAGCCAAATTGATTTTGCTGAGCTTGTTCAAGGAGTCAATGATGTTGGTACAGCTTTAGGTATGAGCAACGAAGAGGCGTTAGGTCTTATTGATAGCTTATTGAAATCTGGATTTCCTCCTGAGCAGTTAGATACTATAGCTGAATACGGGGCGCAAATGAAGGAAGTAGGCTTTACTACAAATGAAATACAGGCCATCTTTGAAAAAGGCATTGATTTAAAAAACTTCGATATAAGTAGCTTAAATGAAGGCATTAAAACGGCCAATACTAATATGAAAAGTTTTGGTCAGGAAGTACCAAGCTCATTAGCTAAATTATTAGAAGGTACTGATGTTTCGGTAAAGCAATTCCAAGCATGGGGCCAAGCAGTTGCAAAGGGTGGAGAAGACGGCGCTTCAGCCATGGGAGAAGTATCAAATTGGCTCCAAGCTATCGAGGATGATTCTTTACGTAATAAATTGGCGATGGAAATATTCGGTACAGAAACAGGGCAGCAAGTCAACGATATGATATCTGTTTTTCAAGGGCTTGCTGATGCACAAGATAAAACAGCAGAAAATGCACAGGGCTTGAGTGAAACAATAAGACAAGTGGATGCGGACCCATTGGTACGCATCGGTGAAGCAGGTAAATTAATAAAAGATTCACTTCAACCTGTTTTTGAAGTAGTAGCTGATTTCATTGGGAAAATAGCAGAATGGGTAAGCAATAATGCGAATCTTGTTGCTGCAATTATAGCAATTGCTACGACAGTTAGTATTTTAGTCGGTGCATTTGCCACATTAATGCCTGCTGTTGGTGGACTTGTCACTGCATGGCCGGCTCTGGCTTCTGCGATAGGTATGATACTCTCCCCTGTGGGATTGGTCGTAGCAGCAATAGCGGGAATAGGCATTGCTTTAGTAGCAGCTTATGAAAACTCTGAAACATTTAGAGAAAATGTCAATAATGTGTTTAATCAAATAAAGGATATAGCAGTCATTGTTTTTGAAGCAGTGGCTTCTTTTATTGGAGAAAAAATAGCATTGATTAAACAATTTTGGGATGAAAATGGCACGCAAATTATGCAGGCTGTCGAAAATGTTTTTAATACAATCAAGGGTGTTATTGACTTGGTAATGCCTGCTATCCAATTTGTTATCGAAACAGTGTGGACAGCAATCCAAAATGTGATAAATGGTGCTTTAGATATCATTATGGGAGCCGTGAAAATATTTAGCGGCTTATTTACAGGCGATTTCTCTAAAATGTGGGAAGGAATCAAGCAATTATTTTCTGGAGCTATCGAGTTTATTATTGGGTGGACAACATTGACGTTTTTTGGCGGTATCAAAAAAATCTTCATGGACCTTGCTCAAGCAGGAATCAGCCTACTAAAAGGAATGTGGGACAATATTGCAAGCTTCTTTTCGACAATGGGTACGACTGTATCAACAACCGTTTCTAACTTTACAGTGTCCATTATAAATTTCTTCAAAGGGCTGGCACAGAATGTTATTAGTTCTGTCAAAAATATTTGGAGCGATTCCGTTTCATTTTTCGGTAATTTAAGCAATTCAGTAAGAGAAATTATATCCTCAATGGCAAGTACTGTTTGGCAAGCTATTAAAAATCTGGCGACTAATTTTATTAACACAATTTCTGCAATGAAAACGGATGTTACAAATAAAATTATTGATTTGACCGTAGACATGATTGCCAAGGTTAAGTCATTACCAGAGAAATTCGTTGAAATTGGTAAAAATATTATTGAGGGTCTAATAAGAGGTATCTCTAACATGACAGTTAATGCGATTGAATCAATTACTGGTGTTGTGGATGGCGTTATAAGTAAAGCAAAGTCGTTATTAGGTATTAAATCTCCATCACGTGTATTTGCAGCGATAGGCTCTGACACGGTAAGAGGGATGGAGGTCGGGATGAGTGGGCGACAAAAGCAGTTGAATCAGGTTATGACCGATTTAACAAAGGGGCTTGAGCAAATATCAGCCAACTTCCGGGAAAATGAAAAGAAAATAACAGAGGACGCCAATAAAGAGATTGGAGCTATAGAGAAAAAAGCTTCAGATGATATAGCAAAGATTAGACAAATTGCTGCATCTAAGAAACGCGCATTAACAAAAGAGGAAGCAGATTCTATTGCACGTATCAAAGCACAGAGCGAGCAAAAAGTTACTGCCATTGAAGCAAAGGCGATACAGGATAGAGAAGCTTTACAGGCAGATAATGATAAAAGTCGTTTAGAGGCAATTAAAAAATTCATCAGTGATAAAAAATCATTAGATCAATTGAATATTCTTCAAGAGATAGAGGTTTGGAGACAATCCGTAAATCATTTTAAAGATGGAACAAAGGAAAAAATCGAGGCACAAAAAGCTTATCAAAGCGCAGTACAATCCCTGAATTCGCAGCTTTTAGCTATTAATAACGAATACGAGTCAAAGGCTAAAACGATCAATGATAATCTGATTCAAGGTGAAAAACGCCTAAATGATGAATATACTAACGCCTTAAATTCACGCATTGGTACATTGAAGAATTTCAAAGGGCTTTTCGATGAGTTTAAAATTGATTCAGAAAAAAAGGGCGTACAGTTACTTCTAAATTTAGAAACGCAGGTTAGTGGCTTTAAAACATGGCAGGAGCAATTTAATTTGCTATCCTCTCGTAATGTAATTAGCCAAGGGTTATTAGTTGAACTACAAGGAATGGGGCCAAATGCAGTTTCTGAGCTAATCGCGCTAAATCAATTAACGGATGAACAGCTATCACGTTATTCTACTTTATATGAGGAAAAATCCAAATTAGCTCGTACCCAGGCTGAGCAAGAATTATCCGGTATGAAATTAGATGTACAAACAAAAATAAACGATTTACGTGTAGCTGCTGGAGAAGAGTTAACGAAACTAAATACAGAATGGCAAGAAAAAATTAGGGGCATTGTTCAAACAACGGATAATGAATTAATAACATTAAGCACAGTAGGTGAGAATGCTGGTAAAGGTTTATTGCAAGGTTTAATTGATACAGCACCTGCAATTGCTCAAAAAGCGTCTGAAATTGCAGAATCTATTAAGCAAACAATTAATGAAGCACTAGGTCTTGATGTTCCTTCATCTGATACGAAAGGTTTTGGTGTCAACCTTAATGAGGGCGTAATGACGGGAATTAAGAAATCAAGCTTGAAATTACAGCACACCATGAGTGCAGTGCGAGGCTCATTATCATCATCTACTAATAAGTCAAGGGATAACCAGGTAGCGCAAACACAGATTATCCAGCAAAGTGCTAATATAAATATGGCATCATTAGTAGAAGCGATTACACAATTGGCTGGGCGTCCTGTACAAACTGTAGTTGCTGTAGATGGTAGAGAGGTCGCGAATGCTGTATCCACACATCAATATAGTAATGCCAATCTTTCAGCTTTAACGAAAGGGGTGGTGTTATGATAATTGAATTGGAAAATGGTACCCGTTACGATATTTCGGACTATAGTTTAAAAAGACTTTTCCACTATATACCTTCTGTTGAGTTAGCCCATACAATACAGTCTGTAGAAGGCAATGGGGATATTGTAACGGCAAGTGAATTTAAACAGCGTGTGATTGCTGTTAAGTTTTTATATATTGTTCAGGATATTTATGATTATTACTTATTGCGTGATGAATTAAATGCTTTATTTATGCGCGATAAACCATTCTATATTATCTTCAAAAAAGAACCTTACAAGCGCTATAAGGTTCGATTAATGCAGCAGCTTTCTACCGAGCCTTCCGCACATATGAACAGCTTTGACGTGCAATTCCGCATGGAGAATTTATTTGCTGAGTCAGTAGGGACATCCTTAGATTTACAAAATCGCAAGCTATGGGACGTAGATTTATGGGGCTGGGGCATGGGTTTAGATTGGGATAAAGAATACTATTATGAGCATGCTTCAAACAACTTCACTATCGACAATATTGGCAATGCAATGATTGATCCGCGTCAGCATGAGCTTGAGATTACCATTAAAGCGAAAGCGGCGTCCTATTTGCAAATCACTAATCAGACAACAGGTGATATTTATAGGTACAATGGTCCGCTAACGACGAATGATACGCTCATTTTAAAAGATGTCCGCACACTTAAAAACGGCACATCTGCATTTAAAGATACAAATAAAAAGCTAATTACATTAGCACCAGGACAAAATATGTTCATTGTGGAGGGCGGTACTATTCAAAGTATCGCTTTTAATTTTAAATTCTTATATATGTAAGGAAGTGATGGAATGACATTGTATAATACAAAATCGCCTATTACGCGAGAAGAGAGAAACAATATTAATGCGACATGGCAGGATATTTTAAATCGCTTTGCAAATCTTCAATATCAAATAAAATTGTTGGCTGGAGGCGAGGAAGTAAATGAGCTGTTACAACGTATTGAAACAGCAATACAAAATGCAGAAACTGCAGTGCAAAGCTACATCGCACAAGTAGATGAAAATGTACAACAGTCTATAGTGGCGGTTAATGAATTGATTACAGAGCTAACAGATGCTTTATATGACACGCAACAAGCAATCAACAATGCTAATGCTGCTACAACGAATGCAACAGATGCAGCAGATGCAGCTAATAATAAAGTGGCTGAGGCTACTCAATTATTAACAGCACTAGAGTTGTTACAAGATGAGTTACAGGAAATGCGAACATCATTAACGCTAATTGCCTCAAATGCTCAGGAGGCTACACAAGATGCTATTGAGGCAACGGGAGCTGCTAATACCGCTACAACCAATGCACAAATAGCAGCAGACAATGCCAATGATGCAACCACAGTAGCGACAAGTGCGGCTAATAGAGCAAATACAGCAGCGGAAGCAATTGAGGGATGGGGAACTGCTCGGGCATGGAACAGTACAGCCAACTATATTAAAAATAACTTTGTGACAGACGAAGGCTCTACTTGGCAAGCGCTACGTCCAAATAGCAATGTAAAGCCTGTTGAGGGGCAAGATTGGACTTGTATAGCGCGTCGAGGTATAGATGGTCAAGGGGCAATAAGTACTATTAGTCATAGGTCACCAACACCAGATGGCAATTTTGATGTGGAAATGCAAGACGTTGAGGGGCTTAATGCGGCTTTGCAAGAATTAGAGGACTTAGTAAATTCAATTGTTGAAACAGGTGTAGCTAAACTTGTGCATTATCCTTACACCATTCAAGCAAGTTCAGACGGTCAGTCGGAAATTGAAATACCATTGACTACATTTGACAAAGATACTGATACTGTATTGTTAATTAAAAACTCAATAGTGTTGTATGAAACAAAAGATTATTCAATTACTGATAAAAAAATCACCTTAGTTAACCCTGTTGGAGTTGCCTCAGATACTTCATTCTACATGCTTATCCTTAAGAATGTACCAATGGGTGAAGAAGGCGGCGTTTCTGCCTCTGTTTTAACAGATGGCTCTATTGCTAAAAGAAAGCTAGAGCAAGCTCTACAAGATGAAATAGACAGTAAGGCAAATAGTTCAGATTTATCAAGCCTGCAACAAGAGTTTGACGCACATAAGGATAAAAGTGCATCTTTAACCGAGGCTGGGCATGTACAGTTATCTAATACACTTACACCGGACGAAACAAAAGCTCTAACACCAAAAGCTGTTCACGATTTACCATGGCAAAAACACAAACTCACTGAATCAAGTGGTCAAGCGGTAAATTTATTTACAGATACAAATTTAAATGATGTGGTATCTACTGGATTATATAGGGCATTTTTTGCTACATCCCCAGTAGGGGAAATTGTAGAAGCTGGCACTTATTCACTTTTTGTTATTAAAAATCACGATAGTAGTAACGCAGTAACTCAAATGCTCATTGGCGAAAATACTGCACCTGGTCGAATTTATACAAGGAGCAGAAACTCTGCTGGAATATGGTCAAAATGGATTAAACAAGTATCTAGTAATTTAACATGGGTAGAAGCCACTTTGCAAAATGGATGGCAGCAAGCATCTGATGCAGTAAATAAATTAAAGTACACAAAAGATGACTTAGGTTTTGTCCATTTGCAAGGAATTATCACAGATGGAATTGCTAATGAAGGTATAACTGTAATGACGTTACCTATAGGCTTTAGACCTGTACAGGCTTCAATACCTATCACTGCCATAAAGTCACAAGATTTAACAAGTCCAATAGTGCAGGTAAATAATTTTGGGAATGTGGTTATTAATAAGCTAGGTTCTACAGGTACAGTACGAATTAATGGATTTTTTTATGCAGGCTAGTGATTATGAAGCCTCTTTATATATTAGAAAGGAACTGATTAGATGGCAGGGAAAATAACTAAAGAAGAATTTCATCCACCCTTAGTTGATGAACTTAATCAATTTGCTGCACATACAAATGATACTGTTAGGCATATAACGCAGGCTGAGAGAGGTTATTGGAACGCAAAACGGAACGTGACAGTACCTTCGAATGTAATTGAAGCTGACCCAAACACTGACACACGCGATTCTTTTCTATGCCGATATGATAATATGGGGGATGGTGGAGTAGCTTTTTGGTATGTCGAGCAAAGTTTCTATAGCACTAATAACAAATGCCAAAGAGCGACTAGTTATGCAGGAGGTAAGGCGCACTTCAAAGTTAGACATTACTATTCTAGCACAGGGTGGTCGTTGTGGTCAGATACATTACAATGGTTTGAAGCCACTCCACAAAACGGATGGCAGAGACAAACAGTTAGTGGAGCGCAATTAAAGTATACAAAAGATGATTTAGGCTTTGTCCACTTGCAAGGAGAATTAAAGGATGGTACTCACGCTAATAATACGGTAATAACTACTTTGCCAGTTGGCTATCGTCCATCAACGACAATTGTTACATCATGTGTAAAGGCAAATGACGGCTCGCTAGTCTCTACGCAAATTAACCAAAATGGCAGTGTTATAATCATTGGTCTAAGCTCTACAGGCACATTAAGAATAAATACAAGTTTTTATGTGGAGGTATAATTTATGTATATTATTTATCAAATAGACGAAAATGGTTTTCTAGTTTGGGAGTCTGGTATGTTAGTTAATGAGGGTGAGCAGTTAGATGGCTATATCAGCACACCATTGCCACAAGGCGTTTCATTTTATAAGCCTCGTTGGGTAAATGGTGAATGGATTGAAGGTAAAACAGATGAAGATTTTATTGAAGACGAGTTTTTAGCCTCATTACAGCCGTCGCAATACGAGCTGGAAAAAGCGGAGCGTCAATTGGAAACAATCGAATTATTAATTGAATTGGAGGTCATTTAATTATGAATACAGTGCAAAAGAAATTAGTCGAATCATATGCAACGTTGGTGATGGGGGAACGTATGAAAATTGAAGATGTACCAGAAACAAAAGCAATCGGTGCTAATGCGTATGTGATTCGAAGTGAAGTAGAAATCGAGATTGCTAACCGTACAATCAATGCGTTAGTATAAAGTCCCTAAGAGAGGGGAAGTGAAAAATGTTTTATGTTACTAGCCTAGATGGCTCGATTTGTGAGCCATTAATAAATATTTCGAATGACTTTAAAATGGAACAATCAGTAGACGGCACTTTTACAGTGTCGTTTTCTTGTTTTCCAAGTAAAAACAATCATGGTTATGATCTTTTACAGTCTGAGGCAATTATCACTGTGGAGAATCAAGATTTTAGGGTTAAACAGTATAGTAATACAGCCTTTGGTAAGACTGTAACAGCTATTAGCACATTCTATGACCATACGAAAACACAACGACATAGTATTTTTAGTGGTAGTCCCACGTTACAGAATCAGATTAATTTTGTACTACAAGGTACTGGATGGACTGCCAAAGTAGACAGTGATATTGCTAATTTAACAAATGATATTGATAAGCTTGGCAATGATAATGTGGTTTCGTTAATCACAAAAATATGTAACGCTTATCAATGCGAATATATGATTTTGCCAAATAAGAGACTGCATTTTGCTAAGCAAGTTGGAGGCGATTATGACTATCAATACCGCTACAAGCACAATGTATCAAGCGTTGTCTTAAAAGAAGATACAACTAATCTTACAACAGTTATACGCGGCTATGGTAAAGATGGATTAGAAGTGATTTATCGTTCTCAAAATGCTGATGTTTTTGGGGAGTTAGAGGCGGAGCCGGTTCGCGACGATCGTTTCACGGATGTAAAAGAATTAAAGGATTACGTGGCAACTCAGATACAAGATGTGCCTGATTTAGCCATTGAATCAACAATACCAGAGCTAACAAAGCGTGAAATTGGTGAGCGTATATGGTTAATTTATGAACCATTAAATGTTGAAATGCAGACACGTATATTAAAGCAAACATTAATATTACGAGAAGGAAAATTGATAACATCTTCTGTAGTGTTTGGCAATTCGTTGATTAAATCTGCTATTGATTTATTTGTAGAACAAAAGGAGCAAATTAACGATAACAAAAATTATATCGACGAAACGAAAGACGGAATTAACGAAACGATTGAAGAAAAAGTACGTGAGATTAGCTTTCGTTTTGAGGAAACAGAAGAGACTATTCAAGACCAATATACTAAAATAACGAATGAATACAGTGCGTCAATTACTGCAAACGCACAGGTTATTCGTACAGAAATGAATCAAAAAGAAACGGTTATAAATAACCGTATAGGCGCTCAATATACGCAAATTACAAGTGAATATAATTCGAGCATTACACAGACAGCCCAGTCGATTCGAGCAGATGTAAGTGCGTCTATTGCTGCTGTTAATGGTAGCATTCAGAGCGTACAAAATTACGCATCAAGCATTGCACAAAAAGCAGATCAAATACAATTAACTGTAAATAGTCAACAGACAACCATAAATGGTTTAGGGACTCGTGTAACAAGTGCAGAGAGCAGTATTAAGATACAAGATGCTCAAATTTCATCGAAAGTCAGTCATACAGATTACAACGGACGGACAATTACATCATTAATTAATCAAGACCCTTATGCAGTTAGTATATCAGCAAGCAGAATCAATTTAAATGGCGCAACTATGGTACAAGGTAAAATTACTGGTTCATCATCAATTGAAGTAAACACTGACCTATATGTAGGTAATAATATTTACTTAGGTTCAGCGATGGCAACAAGTACTAAACAAATCATATTCAATTCTATGGCTCGTATTACTGCTGGTGGTGGCTTTGTTGGAGCGGATATGACAATAAGTGCTGACACTTTATATTTAGATGCAGGGACTATAGATTTTTCAAGGGCTGGGAATGTGAAAGGTTTAAATGTACAAGCATCAAGTGTTAATGGTTATACAATGACTTACACTACTTCTGGAGGGAAAAAATACATGACCTTCAGACAATATGGAAGCTATTTAGGACAAGTAGAAATAAATTAAAGGAGTGTTACTATGGATTATCAAGTACAACTAAACAATGGACAAGCTATCAATTTAACAAATGCGGAATTTGATGTTGCGGCTTTTACTGCAATGCTAAATGACCAAAAAATCAATTTCGTTAACATCGGCGGGGCAATCATTAATAAACACATTATCATTAGTGTTTTGCCTGTAGCAGTTATTGAAACGCAGTCAAACGACTAGCGTTATTTTTATGCCTTCCACGATGATATTGTGGAAGGCTTTTTTAATCTCAAAAATTAATATGAAGGGTGATGTATATGGAAATGATTGAGTTTTTACAAGGTTTTTTGAAATCAGACAGCACAAAATTAATCTACATTTTATCATGTATTTTGTTTGCTAATATACTTGATACTGTAGTTGGCTGGCTAAATGCGAAATTTAATAAAAAGGTGAAATTTAGCAGCTCTAAGGCTATCTTTGGTGTAGCGCGTAAAATAACTTTATTTATTGTACTAGTATATGCTATTCCTGTCGCACTTTTGATGCCAGAGCCTCTTGGTATTGGTGCGTTATATGTGCTATACATCGTTTATTTATTAAGCGAAATTAATTCGATTCTAAATCATTTTAAGCTTTCTGAGGATGATAAAAGTATGGATCCTTTTATCAATTTTTTCAAAGGCTTAATGCGCCGTGAAGGGAAGTGAAACGATGAGCATCACAGCAACTTGCAGAGATTTAGCTGAGTTACTGCCCATTGCACAAACTGCTTGCCGCTTGCTGTTCCAAGAGTGCTACAAAGCTGGTATTACAAACATTTTCATTACTGAGACATATCGTTCACAGGAGCGGCAAAATTATCTTTATGCGCAAGGACGCACTAGGCCAGGGCAAATTGTCACTTGGACACTTAATAGTAATCACAAATCACGTCTAGCATGGGATATCGCTGTTGGTTCTCCGCAATCATTATACGATGTTAATACGTTAAATAAAGTTGGCACACTTGCTCGTAAATTAGGGATCACATGGGGAGGCGATTGGACAGGCAGTATCGATCGACCACATTTCGAAGTTAAGTCGACATGGCAAATGCCAAAAGGCTATAAGCTTGAAGGTCAAGTGGTTGTGCCAAGCAACAGCAAGTTTAAAGTGCAGCTAATCGTAAAAGATAAAGAGGAGGAGATAGCAATGCCACGAATGTGGAATCCAGGAAGCCCGGCAATGCAAACAACAGCAGAGGCTTTTTTAGCACAAGCAGCCAAGGAAGGTATTATCAATGAATCACACGTTAAAGATTTGCAAAGCAAACAAATGACTACAGATCGATTGCTAGGCCTATATATTACAATTAATCAACGCCGTAGTTAGATTAAATAATAGAAAGCCCGTTTCTTCAATTACTAATTTGGAGAGGTCGGGCTCACTAAAATCCACTTTAAAACTTCTTCACTTTGTCAATGTCAACCTCAATGAAATAATAGCTTTTCTTCATTTATCAGAAAAAAGACACAAAAAGTTCACAATTACAGAAATGCTTTAATTTAGCGGTTTAAAGCGTAAAATTATTAGAATATTTACGTATTTTAGTGTTAGAGCATTTTGAATGTTATTGACTATGTAAAAACCCCCATGTAATATTACGATAATTATCGCTTTGTCCAAATAAAGTGTGACAAGAATTATAGGGGGATTTATTGAATATGAAAAACAAACTAGCCTTTTTACTAGTAGCAGTGCTATTACTGTTAGCAGCATGCGGCACTGGCTCAGATAAAGAATCATCTACTAAAACTGAGACAGATAACAAAGGAACTGAAGAAGCAAAAACTTATAAAATCGGGGTAACACAAATTGTTGAGCACCCTTCATTAGATGCGGCATATAAAGGTTTCCAAGCAGCATTTGAGGAAGCGGGCATTAAGGCTGAATTTATTTATAATACGGCAAATGGTGACAACAATGCGAATATGTCAATCGCACAAAAACTAGTAGGCGATCAAGTAGACTTAATTTTTGCGAACTCTACACCATCGGCTCAAGCAGCAAAGAGTGCGACAAATGATATTCCAATCGTATTTACCTCTGTAACTGATGCGGTTGATGCACAATTAATCGACTCAATGGAAGCGCCTGGTGGCAATGTAACAGGTACGATTGACTTGCACCCAGATACAATCGCTAATACAGTAGCGTTTATCAAAAATGAATTAGGTGCGAAAAAAGTTGGCACAATTTACAACTCTGGTGAGCAAAACTCAGTAGCGCAAATTGCACAGGTGAAGCAAGCTTTAACAGAAGCAGGCTTAGAGTTAGTGGAAGCATCTGTAGCAACATCTGCTGAGGTAAAACAAGCAACTGAGTCATTAGTAGGGAAAGTAGATGCACTTTATATCGTGACAGATAATACTGTTGTTTCAGCTTTAGAATCGGTAATTGATGTGGCGAAAACAAACAGCCTTCCAACAATGGTAGGAGAGCTTGATTCAGTAGCACGCGGCGGTTTAGGTGCATATGGCTTTGAATACTATGATATTGGTTATGAAGCAGGGCAAATGGCACTCAAAATTTTAGAAGAAGGCAAATCGCCAAGCGAAGTACCAGCTGCATATCCAGCAAACTTAAAATTAGTAATTAATAAAGGAACAGCAGATTCATTAGGCATTGAAATTAAAGACGCATGGAATGCTGAAGTAAAATAATTTTTTAGGGGATGATTCAACATGTTTACAGCATTATTTGGCTCAGTGGAGCAAGGAATCATCTATGCAATTATGGCACTCGGAGTGTATTTAACATTCCGAGTGTTAGACTTTCCAGATTTAACGGTTGACGGAAGCTTTGTAACAGGGGCAGCTACAGCGGCGATGATGATTGTGCTTGGTTATCATCCAATTATCGCTACATTGGTCGCAATTGTTGCTGGATTTTTTGCAGGATGTATGACGGGTCTATTGCACACAAAAGGAAAAATAAATCCATTGCTTTCTGGGATTTTAATGATGATTGCATTATGGTCAATTAATTTAAGAATTATGGGCTTAACTGCTGACAATACAATCGGTCGCTCAAATATCCCTTTATTAAATGAGGGGACAATCTTTACGCAATTCTACAGTTTTTGGAGCAAAGTAGGCATTGATGATGCATTGAATGGTATGCTAAAAAACATGGGTATTACACCCGTGCCATCAACTTGGGGAACGTTACTTGTTGTTGTTATTATTACTGTAATCATTAAAATTATTGTGGATTGGTTCTTGAAAACAGAGGTTGGGCTTGCGATTCGTGCGACTGGTGATAATAAACGGATGATTCGTAGCTTCTCAGCTAATACAGACCGATTAATTATTTTAGGACTTGGTATCTCAAATGCACTTGTCGCATTTTCCGGTGCGTTAATCGCACAATATGCAAAATATGCTGATATTGGACTTGGTATTGGAATGATTGTTATTGGTTTAGCCTCCGTTATTATTGGAGAGGCAATTTTTGGTACAAAAACAATTTTCAGCACAACATTAGCTGTAGTTGTTGGGGCGATTGTTTACCGCATTATTTATGCGATTGCACTACGCATTGATTGGTTAGATACAGGGGACATGAAGTTAATAACAGCAGTTATTGTTATTTTGGCACTTGTTATTCCGCAAGTATTAAATAAACGTAAGCAGCAAAAAAGTAAGGCAAAGCGCTTAGCAGAAAAACAATTGACGAAGCAAGGAGGTCAGCCACTTGCTTAAATTAGAACATATTAACAAGATTTTTAACGAAGGCACACCTGACGAAAAGGTTGCGTTAAACGAGATTAATTTACATTTAGCGCCAGGGGATTTTGTAACAATTATCGGCAGTAATGGTGCAGGGAAATCAACGATGATGAATATGATTTCAGGTGCATTAACGCCTGATTATGGAACTGTTTCAATCGATACTACAGATGTAACGCGCATGCCAGAATATAAGCGTTCACAATATCTTGGGCGAGTATTCCAAGACCCAATGGCAGGGACAGCCCCTTCTATGACGATTGAGGAAAACATAGCTATTGCTTATTCACGTAATGCAAAACGCACTTTGCGTAGAGGCGTGGACCGTGAACGTCGCGATTTTTTCCGTACATCGCTTGAGAGACTACATTTAAACTTAGAAAATCGCTTAAATGCAAAGGTAGGTTTATTGTCAGGTGGAGAGCGTCAAGCATTGTCATTATTAATGGCAACATTCACAAAACCAGCCATTTTGCTATTGGACGAGCATACAGCGGCATTAGATCCCTCACGCGCAGAGCTTATTACGCGTTTAACGAAGGAGCTAGTAGAGGCTGATAATTTAACGACATTAATGGTTACACATAATATGCAGCAGGCTTTAGATTTAGGCAATCGCTTAATTATGATGGATAAGGGACAAATCATTTTACAAATAGATGAGGCAACGAAGCCTGGTTTAACGATTCCAGACTTAATGGCAGAATTCGAGCGCATTCGCGGCGAGAAGATGAATTCGGATCGAGCGTTGTTGGGGTAATGTTCAAAAGCGCAATCTCTTAATGAGGTTGCGCTATTTGAACTATTTTTTGAATGACTAAGTTATTTTCATTATTATCTTCTATTATAAATATATAATCAGCTTCATCACAGGATATATTTGCTGAGGATTCATTTTGTTGTATAAGAATTTGCTCGAAGTTTGAGTGGGGGCCTCTAAATATATTTGTATTTCGTTTACTTTCCTTTATTCTTTTAAAAAGTATTTCATCAGAAATATCAAAATGTACTATAATGCGAATAAATTTCTCTTTAGTGAAAAATTCTTCAAACAACTGCAAGCGACTGCTTTTGCTACGATTTGCATTACACACAATAATATGTAGATTTGTTTGCTCAATGGCATAATCAATAATGTATTTTGAAAGACCGTTTTTTAATGTGTTAGCACCTGATTTAGGTAGTAATTTTTTATAATAAGCATTAATAAACTCAGCATGATTATCTTGATCCATTATAAAAGAGTGATGCAATTCTTTTTCTAATTCTTTAGCAAAGGTGCTTTTTCCACTGTGTGTTTTTCCAACTGTCATAATCAATAGCCGTTTCATTTTTCATCCCCCAATCATGTACTTATCTAATTATAAATGAAAGGAAATTTCCTGGGGAATATTATATAATATTGTCTAAAAAGGAGGGATGTAAGTGATTGTTATGCATAGAAAAATTCCAGACCAGTTACTCTATTTAGAAACATTGTTGCCGAGAAATAGCAGTGATGCAAATTTATTTGAGCAGTATCAAAGGATTAAGGCAGGTTATACAGGGGAATGTAGAGTAGATCGCGAATGGAATGATATTTTTTTAGAGCAAGAGCATTATCTTTTTCATGATTATCAAATTACCAATCAAGCGAAATTCACACATCAAATTGACACGGTTTTTATTTGCCAATCCTTTGTGCTGCTTATTGAAGTGAAGCATATTATTGGACGGTTAGATTTTGAAACACATACACATCAATTTATCCGCACGAAAAGCGATGGCACTCAAAATGTTTATCGTAACCCAATCGACCAAATTGGAACGGCATCGCCTTTTTATTGAAGCGCTTCTTCAGAAATGGGGAATAGAGCTTCCCGTTATACCAGCTGTCATTGTGACAAGCCCCTCAACACATATCGGTATGACCCCACCGCATTATTTCATTTTCCAAGTGACAGGTCTACGCACAAAGCTTCAGCAGCTTATCGAAAAATATTCTCCTAGTATTACAAGCGAGCAATTAAATATTTTAAAAGATTTATTGCTTTCAAGCTATGAGAGAAAGCAATTTTCCATTCCTGCTATTCCAGACAATACAATAGTAGGCGCACTGTGTCCACATTGTCAGCCAGCTGTTCGCATACAGCATTGGCGCGGTAAAAGCTTTCAATGCCATCGCTGTACAAAGCACTTTGATGATGCAATTTTAAAAGGCTTGCGTGATTATAAAATATTATTCGGTGAGACGATAACAAATCGCGCATTTCGGCAGTTTTTTGGGATTGCTGATGTGAAGGTGGCAGGGAATTTGTTAGCACAGCTTAATTTAGAGGGGATTGGGGAGAGAAAAACACGCAAATATATAATCCCAGATGAGGTAACATGGAATAAACTCTGAAAAACGTGGAATAAAACCAAAAAACATGGAATAAACTCCGGAAAACATGGAATAAACTTCATAAAACATGGAATAAAATCCAGAACCCTGAATCCAACAAAAAATCCCCCAAAATAGGGGGACTTAGTTAAACTAATAATGCGAACAATGTACTATCTTTATTAACTTCTTTATAATCAAAGCCATTTTCCTGCATGCGTTCTAGTAAGCCTTGATAATCGTTACGGTGTGCAACCTCGATACCTACGAGTGCGGGCCCGCTTTCTTTATTGTTTTTCTTTGTGTACTCGAATGTTGTGATATCGTCGTTTGGGCCGAGCACAGATGTTAGGAATTGGCGTAGTGCACCGGAACGCTGTGGGAAGCTGACGATGAAATAGTAGAGCAAGCCTTCGTAAATTAATGAACGCTCTTTAATTTCTTGCATACGACCGATGTCATTGTTGCCGCCACTAATAATGATTACAACAGATTTCCCTTTAATTTCTTCTGCGTAAAAGTCTAATGCTGCAACGGAAAGGGCACCAGCAGGCTCAGCAACGATTGCGTGTTTATTATATAAGTCTAAAATCGTTGTACATACTTTGCCTTCTGGAATTAGTATGATATCGTCCAAATACTTGCGGCAAGTATTATAGGTGTTTGAACCAACACATTGTACAGCTGCACCATCTACGAATTTATCGATTGAACCAAGAGCAGTAGGTTTATCATTGGCAAATGCCGCTCTCATGCTACCTG
The DNA here is from genome assembly GCF_000612805.1 of Bacillus ndiopicus. Lineage (GTDB taxonomy): Bacteria > Bacillota > Bacilli > Bacillales_A > Planococcaceae > Metasolibacillus > Metasolibacillus ndiopicus. Next base: position 291,767 of record NZ_HG964403.1, read on the forward strand.
CACCAGCAGGCTCGACGCCGATGATTTTGCTAGTAGGAGAGAGGTTTTTTACGTATGTTGAAACGCCCGCCATTAAGCCACCACCACCAATACTACCGAAAATATAATCAATTGGCTCTTCGATATCATTCATAATCTCGACAGCAACTGTACCTTGTCCAGCAATAACATCAAAATCATCAAAAGGATGGATGAATATTTTCTGGTTTTCCTCACAATATGCTAAAGCACTTTTTGCTGAGTCATCAAATGTGTCGCCCGATAAAACTATTTCTACATAACTCCGACCGAACATGCGGACTTGATCAATTTTTTGCTTTGGTGTTGTTTTCGGCATGAAAATTGTTGCTTGAATTTGCAAATGGGCGCATGCATAGGCAACACCTTGTGCATGGTTACCAGCACTCGCACAAACAACGCCAACTTCACGTGCTTGTTCTTCAATTTGTTTTATTTTATAGTATGCACCTCGCAATTTAAATGAGCGTACATGCTGTAAATCTTCGCGTTTTAAATATATGTTTGCCCCGTATTTTTCAGATAAGTAGTCATTTTTTTGAAGTGGTGTATGTGCAACAACATCCTTTAAAAAATGATGAGCAATTAAAATATTTTCTACAGCAACGCTTTTTGATTGTGCAACTTCTTCCATATATAGCAACCCCCATAATCAATTACGCCTCGGTGTAATTGGTTCAGATTTCTTTAAAACTTATGCTATCCACCTAAGGCTTTATCCCGATTCTTTGCTTTATTGCTCAATCAAGATAAAATATTTATTAATTCTAACACAAATTAATGACGAAATGTTGAAAATATTTAGTTAATTTGAATGTTTACAAAATGTTCATAATGAAAGCGCATACGTTTGGAAAAATAAAAAAAACCACATGAAATACTCATGTGGTCATAGTCGAGCTTAGAAAATCCAATGTGCAACTGCGGCAACGATTGGAATTGAAATGATTGTGCGGATTAAGAATATAATGAATAAATCCCATAATTTTAAAGGTAATCTTGTTCCTAAAATTAATCCACCAACCTCTGATAAGTAAATTAATTGTGTAACAGAAACTGTTGCAATGAAGAAACGTGTCATATCTGATTCGATGCCAGCGCCTAAAACAGATGGCAACAGCATGTCGGCGAATCCAACAATCATTGTTTGAGCTGCTTCGCCAGCTTCAGGAATTTGTAGCATCGCTAAAATAGGTTCAAATGGCATACCTAAAATGCGGAAGAAGCTTGTGAACTCTGCTAACACTAAAGCAATTGTAGCAAATGCCATAATAATTGGCGTGACAGCAAGCCACATTTCAAGCACGTTTTTAGAGCCAGCTGCAAAAATATTCCCCAAATTTTTATTTTCCTCAGCTTTTTCTAATGCATTTTTTAAACCGAATGAGAATACATTAAAGCCTTCTGCTACTTTTTCACGTTCCCCACTTGGAGTCTTACCATTGTAAAATTTATCTGGCTTTTTGCTTAATGGATAAATGCGTGGCATAATAAGCGCCAATATAATCGTTGCCAAAATTACTGTACCGTAAAATTGTAGGAAATACTGCTCAATGCGAATTGTTTCAACAACGACTAAACAGAATGTAATTGATACAACTGAAAACGTCGAAGCAATTGTAGCTGCTTCACGCGCAGTATAGTTGTTTTCTTCATATTGACGATTTGTTAGTAGAACGCCAATTGTGCCATCCCCAACGAAGGAAGCAAGACAGTCAATAGCGGCACGCCCTGGAATTTTAAATAATGGGCGCATAATCTTAACCATCATCGAACCGAAGAAATCAAGTAAACCGAAGTCCGTTAATAATGGTAGTAATAAACCAGCGAAGAAAAACAGGACAAACATATATGTAACGAGACCGCCACCAGGATCAAGTAAAATACCCGCTGTATCATCACTATTTATTTGCTTTGGACCGAAATCAAATAAATACATTGTCGCAAAGATGGCTGCTAATACACGAACAATTGTCCAAAACCAATTAACACGGAATAACGAATCCAACAATGTGTTTGTACCAACACGCTTTGGGAACGCTTTAATGATAAGTGCGCCTGCCGCTGCGATAGTAAAGATGATAAGTGCGAACCAATGAATAAACGGCTCAACGATACCAGCAAGATAGTTAGCTAGTAAAGCTATAGGTACTTTGATACCGCTTTCAGTACCTACAGGAACGATAAATAAAAAGACCCCTAAACTAGATAATGCAATAAATAAAAACCAAATGTAAAACGAATGTTTTTTCATAATATATAACAATTCTCCCCCCTTATATATTCTGAATAATTATAAAATAGATGTATAAAAAAAGCTACAATATTTTGATGCGATATAAGGGGAGTAAGGGTTTGGCAGAAAATGGGGTTATGCAAAAAAGCCCGTAAAGATGGCTGAAAGGGGATGTAGGCTCACACCTATATCCCCTTTCAGTTTCCTAATATTGTACACGTTGAATTGGCTCGCCAAGTTCATCTGGTTGTTGGATTACATAAAATTTTTCAATATTTAACCAGCTTTCACTCATCGGTTGACCTTCATCTACACGCTTTGCTGTTTCAGCCATCATCCAAGCTGTTTGAGAAGCATGTGCTTGCAATGCTTTTACTTTATAGTCTTTAACACTCTCAATATTAACTATAACATGTGGTTCACCAAGCTCCGCTAAAGTGTTGTTTGCAAATGCACAGCCTAATAGACGTGGGCGCACTGTTTTATCAATGCGACTCACAGCCTCTTTCACAGCACGTGCTGTAGCTTCGTGATCTGGATGCACAGCATAGCGAGGGTAGAATGAATAAATAACAGATGGATTTAGTTCTTCAATTAATGATGTTACGAGTTGCACCATTTTTTCATCATCTTCAAATTCAATCGTTTTATCGCGTAGACCCATCATACGTAAATCAGGAATCGCCATTGCCTCACATGCGGCAATTAGCTCTTGACGGCGAATTTCTGGTAAAGATTCACGTGTAGCAAACGGCGGATTGCCTAAATTACGTCCCATTTCACCAAGCGTTAAGCAAGCATATGTAACGGGTACGCCCATCTGGTGATATAGTCTAGCAATACCTGCGACAGAAAAGGCTTCGTCGTCAGGGTGTGGGAAAATAATTAATACATGACGCTCTGAAGGTAATGTCATTTCTTTCACTCCTTAATAAGAAAATGGTGTTTCGCTAATTTGCAGCGCTATAGCAAGCTTACCTGTATAATCTAAGCCAGCCATTAATAAGCGTCCATGTTCATCTAGTTCATAGTGTGTAATGCCTTGAGCATATACCCATCCATGCTCCATTTTTAATCCGATACGATGCGGTGTGTCATCAACTACTTTTCCAAGCTCATAACGAATTTTTGCATTGCGAATAAAAGCACCAGCGTTAAAAACCTTCGTGTCAAAATGACTTGCATAAGCGCCATTCGTCGTTTCTAAATGAATATAAACATCTTTATTAGCAAAAGAATTAAGCAATTCCTGAAGTGTTTCGATATGTACCTCTTTCATTTATCGGAACCCCTTTCTAAACTATCTAAATGATAGTATAGTAGAATTTTTTTCAGAATGAAAAGAAGATGTCTCGTGAATGCGAAACATCTTCAAATAATTAAATTTCAGTAACAGTAATTTCTGGTGCACCAAAGCGAGATTTAGCTCCATGCATTACTGGACCTACATATTCATTTAAAGCCCAACCATGTGCAATAGCAGCTGAAACGAATTCCTTCGCTTCAATAACAGCATCTTCTACAGAAAGGCCGTTTGCTAAATTTGCACAGACACTTGCAGCGAATGTACAGCCTGCACCGTGATTATGAGTAGATTCTACTTTCTCAGAGGCAAGCAGCTTGAATGAAGTGCCATCATAGAATAAATCAACGGCTTTGTCTGATGCTAATGCTTTGCCACCTTTAATTACGACATTTTTCGCACCGAGTTCATGAATTTTTGTGGCAGCAGCCTTCATTTCCTCAATTGTTTTTGGTGTACCCGTTCCAGCAAGCTGACCTGCTTCAAAAAGGTTTGGCGTTACGACTGTTGCATACGGCAGCAAATGTTCAATCATTGCTGTTGTATTGCCAGGGTTTAATACCTCATCCTCTCCTTTACATACCATTACCGGATCAATAACAACAATATTTGTGCCAGATTTTTGAATTGCATTGCTCGCAATTTTAATAATTTCCTCTGTTGAAAGCATGCCTGTTTTAATGGCATCCACTTTTGTTGATAGCGCTGTATCGATTTGCTTTTGCAATAGCTCTGTTGGTAGTGGCGTTACTTGATGGTGCCAGCCGTTCGGGTCCATCGTTACGACTACAGTTAATGCGACCATACCATATGTGCCGTGCTCCTGAAAGGCTTTTAAGTCCGCTTGCATACCCGCACCAGCAGATGTATCAGAACCAGCAATTGTTAATGTCTTTTTTAATGTCATAGTTGAATACCCCTTTTAAATTGATTTACATACAACTATACATTTATTCTGACTTTATAAAAATAGTCAGAAATTGTTTTTTCTTTAATGTCAGATACTGAGGAATCTTGTAGTATACTATTTAAAAAGAGGTGAGTTTTATGGTAAAACAAGTATTTAACAACGACTGGCAGCAAGTAATTGGTGATGAGTTAGAAAAGCCATATTTTAATGAGCTACGTTCATTTATTGCAAAAGAATATAGTAATGAAACGATTTATCCGAAGCAGGAAGACGTTATGAATGCCTTCCATGCAACGAGCTATCAAGATGTAAAGGTTGTTATTTTAGGGCAAGATCCATATCATGGACCGAATCAAGCACATGGTATGAGCTTCTCAGTACAGCCAGGTATAGCACAGCCCCCAAGTCTCCGCAATATGCTACAGGAGCTACAGGATGATTTAGGCTATCCACTTCCGAATCATGGCTATTTAATGAAGTGGGCACAACAAGGCGTACTACTATTAAATACAGTATTAACTGTGCGAGCTGGACAAGCACATTCACATAAGGATAAAGGCTGGGAGCAGTTTACTGATGCCGTTATTGAAAAGCTTGCAGAGCGTGAGGAGCCCATTATCTTTATTTTATGGGGAAGACCGGCACAATCAAAAGCGTCGATTATTAAGCGAAGCAAAACAGCACACGTTATTTTACAGGCACCACATCCAAGCCCATTAAGCTCGTATCGAGGCTTTTTTGGTAGCAAGCCATATTCAAAGGTGAATGCTCAGCTAACGGAATGGGGCAAAGAGCCAATCGATTGGAGCCTATAAAGAGAAACTTCAATCGGTGGGAGAGTTCCTCATCCCACACTGATTGTTGATAGAAGAACACAAGCTAAGAACTTCATATCCTGTGAAAACGCTTGTGTGACCAACATCGTGTTGGTCTCAATTGGGCTTTTATTGACAGTTATCGTCCACTTACCCCTTTGGTTTTTCTAAAGTCTTGAGGTGGGCGTCTTACTCCTGCGGTTACTAATCGCAGAAAAAAATACTGTCCGTAAATGTAGGATAAATATAGAGGAGGAGAATCATGGCAGTAAATTGTTTTAAATGTCGTTATTTTCGCGTTACGTGGGAGCCTGCAAATCCTAGAGCTTGTGCGGCATATGGCTTTAAAACAAAGCAAATTCCTTCAGCTGTTGTGAAACAATCTTCTGGAATGGACTGTTTAAAATTTGTACCGAAGCAGGAGGGAAAATGATGATTTCATATGACGTATTATTGAATCAATTAGAACAACACGTCATGCAAGCAAAAAATGCAGCAAACGAACAGGAAATGCGTGAACAATTGTCAGCAGTACGTGCGCTATGTGATGTTGTACTGACTACAAGTAGCAAACCACAAGTTTCGACACAAATGGCAGTATCACTACCACAACTGTCAACGCCACAGTTACCTACACAATCAACAACATTACGTGAAAAGGACGCGAATGGTGATTCGATATTTGACTTTTAATAGAAAGTATCAATCGCATATTAAGGAAGGATGTTATAGATGAAAGGTTCTATTATTTCGGGTGCAATCCATGGCTTCCTAGCTGTTGCACTTGGTGCATTTGGCGCGCATGCTTTAAAAGGTATATTAGATGATTATAGTACTGGGATTTGGGATACTGCAGTGCAATATCAAATGTTCCATGCATCAGCGCTAATTCTTATTGGTATTTTAATGAGCGCTAAAATTTTTGGTGAAGTAAAGCAGTTAAAAATCGCTATGATTTGCTTTAATTTAGGAATTATCTTTTTCTCAGGTAGTTTATTCATTTTGGCGATAACTGGAATAGGTGTTTTAGGTGCAATTACACCGATTGGCGGTGTCCTATTTTTAACATCATGGGTGCTTGTTATTGTAGCAACTTTAAAAAAAGCATAATATAAAAAGCTGTTCAAAAAATTTTTTTTGGGCAGCTTTTTAGTTTTTTAAGTTGTTAAAATTCTTGAAAAAAGATGTTATATTTAGAGAAATAAAAATTTAAATTATTCAAGTAAAAAGGCCTGCTGGAGGGGTTTGAAAGCAGTGAAAAAATACTTATTGCTTTGTTTTTCTAATGAATTATAGAGGGGAAGTTTATTTTCTGAATGCATTTATAGTCGAAAAGGACTGTTTTTGATACATAGTAAGCATGATCTGAATTAAATGGAGGAAGTAATTATGAGTATAGGAAAAAAATTGAACCTAGTATTTCTTACAGTTATTTTATTATTAGTAGCCTCTACTATACTTAGTTTTTGGAATTTGACGAATGTCGAAAAAAAGGTAGATGAAGCATTGGATGTTCGTGTAGCGACGGTACGTTCAATTGACCAAATTAAGCTTGCGGGTGCATCACAAGGCTTGTTTGCACGGGCACTTGTTATTGAGTATACACAAAAGAATGATGATAATTTTGTACGATTTAATACGCTTTTGAATGAGGAGATGAAGCATTTAGATGAACTGATTATTTCCCAGCAAATGCAAGATTACTATACAGATTTAACGGCAGCCGTAGATGCGTTTAATGGTGTTGCGGAGAAGTATTTAGCAGCTATTCGAATGGGAGATGAAGATTACGCATTAAATTTAGTAATCAATGATTTGCAGCAGACTAATAAAAATATTACAGAACTGTCTGAAGAAATATTGGCCTTTCAAGAGGAACAGCTAGAAAATGCTGTGGATGCATCGAATTTAGCGATTAGCATGTCGAAAATTATATCAATTATTGCATTAATTATCATTATCCTTGTTAGTATCATTGCGATTATTTACACTCGTCGTTCTATTACATTGCCGTTAGTGCACATTACGAAATCAACAAATGTTGTTGCAACAGGTGATTTAACAGAGCCTAACATGCAGGTGCAAAGTAAGGATGAAATTGGTCAATTAGCGACAGCATTTAATACGATGAAAGATAGTTTAAAAAGCCTAATTGGCAATGTTCAATCAAATACGGAGCAATTAAGCGCAGCAGCAGAGGAACTATCAGCTAGCACAGAGCAAGTAACTGCTACTTCTACTGATGTAGCACGTCGAGTAGCAAATACAGCAGAAGTATCTCAAGAATCATCAAACTCAGCTAATGAAAGTGCGTCTGCGATGGAGGAAACAGCTATTGGTGTGCAACGAATTGCCGAGTTTGCTCAAACATTGTATTCAAGTTCGGAATCTGCTCGCTCGACAGCGAATAATGGTGGTTCTATTATTCAAGATGCTAAAGAGCAAATAGAAATGATTAATCATTCTACTGTCCAGGTTAACGAGCTCGTACAAAAATTGACCCAACAAACAGCAGAAATAAGCGAGATGACGAAGGTCATTACTGATATTACGGACCAAACGAATTTATTGGCACTTAATGCGGCAATTGAAGCGGCGCGGGCGGGTGAGCATGGGAAGGGATTTGCTGTTGTAGCAGACGAAGTTAGAAAGCTTGCTGAGCAATCGAAAAATTCAGCAAATAAAATCGTCACATTAACAACAGAAATTCAACTGGATACAGAAAGTGTAGAAGAGGCTGTTAATAATTCCTTGTTATCTGTCAAAGATGGTGTGCGTATTATGGGAGAGGCAGGAGAGGCGTTCCAAGCAATAGGTCTAGCTATTGAGGATATGACTACACAAATCGAAGAAATATCCGCAACATCTCAGGAATTATCTGCAAGTGCTGAGCAAGTATCAGCATCTGTCACTGGCATTGCCACTGGGGCTAAGAACTCTGCTGCTGATATAGAAATGATAGCAGCCGCAATGGAAGAGCAATCTGCGACGATGGAGCAAGTAAGTGAAGTTGCCATAGGTTTAAGTGAAAATGCTCAGGAGTTACAGCTTGAAATAAGCAAGTTCCGCATATAATGAAGGAACTACCGGATATTTTCCCTTGAAAATATTGATAGAAGCCATAAGGGGCGTTGAGAAAGCTAAAACTTTCCCAACGCCCTCTTTTTTTATGGTGTTTGCGTAAAATAAGCTAATTCCTCATCAAACTCTGCGTAATCAAAATAGATCATTGGAAAGAGGAAGCGGTGATCCGTTTTCAAATCCCGTATAATGGCATGATCGCGTCCAGCTGCCTCCACAACCCCGCGAACTGTTTTTGAATTTTGTCCATTTATAGCATTATCGAATGAAAAATAGAACACACCTGGCTTCCCACGATTTAATCTTAAAATATTTTCAATATAAGATTCCTCTCGTCTAGGTGGTGATGGCATTTGTTGCATAGGTGGTGTCCAATAATAAGTCAAAAGAACATCCTTTCATTTTAAATAGTTGGGCAATCACTTTCCGTTGGTGCGAAAAAGCAATGCGACTTAAAGCGTCCCGTATTCCATTGACCATACCATTGAGCAGGGCAGCCCCCGCTTGGCATGAAAAACCATAATGAGCGCGTAGCGGGATGGAATCTTTCCCCTCTAATTACACGTTCAGCTAGGCGAATATCTTGTGGCCTTGCCCGTTGATAAAAATAACCTTTTGTCGTCGCCTCAAAGCCTCCTGGTCTTTGAAAAACCATATCCTCTATCGATCTGACATCTGGAAAGTCTAAGCAATCTGCAAGCACACGATTTACACCGACGTTACCAACCATTAGCATACCTAATTCGCCATCTCCTTCAGCTTCAGCCCGCATTAAACGGGCAAGTAAAGCTGTTTGTGCCGTAGTTGTTGGGACAACAGCGATACAATAAACCCCCTTTTGACACTAATGTATGCAACAACTAGTAAAAAATATGTAGAATCGCCTGTATTGGCAAATAGAAAAGTGCATATGCTAGGTGGGACAAGAAAAGAAGAGGTGATGAACATAAGCAGCATATTTAGCATATTGCTCAGTGCAGTTTTAGCCTTTTTGATCGCAGCTTACTTTGAGCAACCGCTACATTGGTATTTGTTCATTCTAATTGTTTGCATCGGCTTCTTTATTCAGCTTATTATCATCATTTTGCAAGCGCCAGATGAGCTGGAGTGAAAAGTTCGTTAATATTGTTTAAATCGGATGTGAGCGCTCAAATACTAGAAAAAATGGTTCGATTAAGTTGAAAAGGCGCTTAAAAAGTATTAAAGCGAACGAGATTTTCTTAAGAAGCACAAAAGGCAATCAGGAAAGTATAGATGTGCCTCTGTCTCTCCCAATTGCCTTTCATTAAATTATACAGTTAAAAATTTCACTAGCTTTTCTTTGTCCAAAATGTTGCCAACAAAGAATGAGCCGAACTCGCCATAGCGTGCTGATACTTCGTCAAAACGCATTTCATAGACAAGCTTTTTAAATTGTAATACGTCATCAGAGAATAGTGTAACGCCCCATTCGTGGTCATCGAAGCCGACAGAGCCCGTAATGATTTGTTTTACTTTACCTGCATAGCCACGACCTATCATACCATGTGAACGCATTAATGCCTTACGCTCATCCATTGATAGCATATACCAGTTATCATCATTTTGACGACGCTTGTCCATAGGATAGAAGCATACATATTGAGAACGTGGTAGCTCAGGATACAGACGTGCACGAACGTGTGGGTTTTGATAAGGATCTTCGTTTGATTCTCCCGCCAAATAGTTCGATAATTCTACAACAGATACATAGGAATAGCTAGGAATTGTAAAATCAGCAATCGCTAATTTATTAAACTCAGCTTCTAATTGTTGCAGCTCATCCATCGTTTCACGCAGTGTCATTAACATGAAATCTGCTTTTTGTCCGACAATAGCATAAAAGGCATGTGCACCTGTTTTCGCAACATCAGCCTCGTTTAATTTTTCTAAATAAGCGACAAACTCCTCTACTGCTGCTGTGCGCTCCTCTACAGAAACAAGTTTCCAAGAAGCCCAATCAATTGAGCGGAAATCGTGTAATGCATACCAGCCATCTAACGTAATTGCTGCTTCGTTCATTTATCAAACACTCCTTTTAATTGAACATCATTCTCTTTTAGTTTAGCACATCTGCCTACATACTACACATTCCTAAGCGATAACTGTCATGATTTTGCCATGACTTTTCAGCGCGAAGCTGTTCGTGTATGCTAGAGAATAGTTGAATTCGTTATATTGGAGAGATTAATTATGGAACACTTTTTACAAACTTGCGAGTGGAGACTAGTAGACGAATCGAATTTACAAGCACGTTCTCCATTAGCATCATTTGCAATGGACGATACACTTTGCCACTTAGTTGGGCATAAGATGACTACACCAACAATTCGGACGTGGGTACATAAGGAATCTGTTGTGCTCGGTATTCAAGATCATCGTTTACCATTTATCGAGCAAGGAATGAATTTATTAAGTGAACAGGGTTACACACCTATTGTGCGAAATTCAGGTGGGTTAGCTGTTGTACTAGACCCTGGTGTACTCAATATATCGCTTGTTATTAGCGAAAATGAGCAGCCATTATCGATTAATTCAGCATTCGATATGATGGTGGAATTTATTAAAATGTTACTTCCAGAAATCGCAGAGCAAATTGAAGCATATGAAATAGTAGGCTCCTATTGTCCTGGCTCATATGATTTAAGTATAGGTGGAAAAAAATTCGCAGGAATTTCGCAAAGACGTATGCAAGGCGGTGTCGCTGTACAAATTTATTTATGTATAGAAGGTAGCGGAAGTGAACGTGCAGAGCTAATCAAACAATTTTATGAAAAAAGCTTACAAGATGAGGAAACAAAATTTCAATATCCACGCATTAAACCGGACGTTATGGCATCATTGCAGGAATTAACAGGTACAAATATGACGGTTGTTGATACGAATTTACGCATACAGCAAATGCTACAACAAAAAGAATTAGACTGGGTGCTTGCTCCTTTGCAGCCTTCTGAAAATGAGCTGTACATGCATTACTTACAACGAGTTTTGCAACGTAATCAAAGTATGTTGGCAAAGTAATTTCGAGAGAATATCAAATAAACAGGGGCTGTAAGAAAAAGGAATGTTTTTTCTTACAGCCTCTGTTTCTATATTAAATATTTGCTAAAAGTCTTGCTCCTGCGGTTACTCGTCGCAGTAAAGGCTTTGCTCCTGCGGTTACTTATCGCAAAGAGCGTATCTGAAAATAGCTTTTCAGATACGCTCTTCCATACTACAATTGTATTTCATCATTTTCTAAGGGAGAAGAGATTAAGTTACCGTTACGTTCCATCTTAAAGATAGGGGCAATACGTTCTTCCTCTTCATCTAATGCTACAAAGCGACGTGCGCGATTCATAATTTGTACAAATTGCTCGTAGTCTTCGCGGATTGCTATATTTTCCTTGCGAAGCTTATCGAGCTCTAGCTCTAGCTCTCGATTTTTTTCGGTTGCCGTATTTGCTAAGTAACGCCATTTTGAGCTTTCCGTATCACCTGTTCCATGCTGTAAACGCATTAAATAAGCAATAACAATATCTAAAGACAACGTCGATAATGGGATGGATTTCGTATCCGCTCCGTTGTCTGCTGTAACAAGTATATGCTGCGCACGACGACGAGATGGGTTGCCTAATGCTCGCAATCTCTCTTTACGTTCTTTTTTTGCTTGCGATAATTGCTCCTCATACATTTTACGAACGACTGCATTCCAGCGAAAACCGCAGGCAGCTGCTGTACGATTTAGCGCATCCCCAACTTCATCAAAAGCATTTAATTGCGTACTTCCATCTTTTACATGTCGTAGCACGGCCTCTGCTAACAGCTCATCATTTTCTTTTAACCAAGCATCCTGTCTTACTTTCATTATAAATCTTACCTCCTACAATGTTCATAGTTTGATTGTTCATTACTAAGCATGACCATTTCTCGAATTATTTATGCAGAGTTCATATAATTTTTCGTACTTTTGGGGAGAAAATAGAATTTCGCTTGAATGAAAGTGCTGCCATAAGCTAAAATAGCTAGTAGATTAAAAGTGAAAATAGAAAGGTGTTGACTCTAGTGGCAAACGAATTTCGAGTTTGCGATGAATGTCAGGCCGTTAATTTAAAAACGTTAATTCCGAAATTAAAAGAAATTGATCCCGAAGCAACGATTGAAATTGGCTGTCATTCATATTGCGGTCCTGGCCGTAAAAAAACATTTACATTCGTAAATAGTAGACCAGTTGCTGCATTAACCGAAGATGAGTTAATGGAAAAAGTACTGGCTAAATTAAAAAAATAAGTTTTACTATTAAGAGGAGGTTGTCATAGAAACCTCCTCTTTTTTGTACTCTTAAAGCCAAATTAATCAAATGCCCCATTTACATTGCATCGATAGAGGACTTTCCTCTCTAGAAATGGTAAACTAAATGTATAATTTTTACTGAAAGAAGAAAAAAGGGGGAGTGACAATGGACTATGCAACAGCAAAACTAGCAGAAGAGAAAGTATTTAAAGACCCTGTACATCGTTATATCCATGTGCGTGACCAAGTCATTTGGGATTTAGTTGGTACAAGGGAATTTCAGCGCTTGCGACGCATTCGCCAGCTTGGTACGACGTATTTAGTATTTCATGGTGCAGAGCATAGTCGCTTCAACCATTCACTTGGTGTCTATGAAATTGTACGGCGCATTGTTGATGATATATTCACGAGTAGACCTGAATGGGATGCGTCAGAGCGCTTGTTAGTTCTATGTGCGGCATTACTTCATGATTTAGGGCACGGCCCATTTTCTCATGCATTCGAAAATGTTTTTGCAACAGATCATGAAGAATTTACTCGTGCTATTTTGCTTGGTGATACAGAAGTGAATGCTGTACTACGCCGAGTTGCATCTGATTTCCCCGAAAAGGTTGCACAAGTTATTGAAAAAACATACCCAAGCAAGCTCGTTGTCAGTTTGATTTCAAGCCAAATTGATGCGGATCGTATGGATTATTTACAACGTGATGCATATTATACTGGAGTTAGCTACGGTCATTTTGATATGGAGCGCATATTGCGTGTTATGCGACCACGCACAAACCAAGTTGTTATTAAGGAAAGTGGTATGCACGCGGTAGAGGATTACATTATGTCGCGCTATCAAATGTATTTACAAATCTATTTTCATCCTGTATCACGTAGCGCAGAAGTAATTTTGAATCATATATTAAAACGCGTTAAAGCCTTGAGTGAGGAAGGCTATTGGTTTAAGCATGCGCCAATTCATTTTAAACCATTTTTCAAAAATAAAATAACATTAGAGGATTATATTGCATTAGATGAAAGTATTATGCTGACCTATATTCAATTTTGGATACAGGAAGAGGATACGATTTTACGTGATTTAAGTAGTCGCTTCATCAATCGTAAATTATTTGGCTATATTAATATGAATCCACAAGAAGAGCCTCAACGCTTTGCACGCTTGCAGCAATTATTTAAGCAAGTAGGCGTCGATCCAACCTACTATCTTGTACACGATTCAACCTCTGATTTACCATACGATTTATATCAGCCAGGTGTAGAAACAGGGAAGCTACCTATTATGTTGCAAATGGCAAATGGTGAAATGCGTGAGCTATCACAGGAGAGTTCACTTGTTGATGCAATTGCGGGGAGACTAAAAACGGATCATAAAGTGTATTACCCTGAGGAAATAATGTTAGATTGTAAAATTGAGGCGAGTATTAAGCAGGAATTACATCTTCTACTTCAAAATCATTGTTAAAAATTATATAAAAATAACTAAAAGTGTAGACAAAGTAAACCTAAGCTTTGTCTGCATTTTTTTGTTCTTTTATATGAAAATAGGACTAGATTAAATGGTTTTTTTGTGAAAATGGGTATTTAGGATTATTAAATATTTTGTTTATGAATCCGATTAATGAAATGTAGGTAATAAATCATTATAGATTTGTGTTTTATTCAGGTTTCAAGAATTATATGAAATGATAATATTTACAATTCAGAGAAATATAATGAATGGATGAAGGAGTAGAGAAAATGAAAAAAGCGAGTACAACAATAGTTGTCTTAGTAGCATCTTTAATCATCATATGTAGCCCAATAAAAGCATCGGCCGCATTGATTGTGGTTGAGGCTCCAACAACTGGGGTAAGTTCAGTGGCAAACTTTGACTTAATAGATACTGAAAATAAGAGTACAAAGCCTATGTTATTAAAAAGTATTAAAAATTTAATGAATAAAATAAAAAATAGAGGGTGTTAGGAAAGGTATATTCAAGAATACTTTCTAACAATTAAATGCCTTTTTTAAACAAAAATGTGAAAACAAAACGAATGATCTGTAGAATTGGAAATTGTATAGAATCTGTTTAGACGCTTTCCGTAGAATAAAGATAAAAACATTTAATCAAAAATTCAAATTGAAATAAGCATTAAACATGTGCCGGTGCTTTGAAGGGGGTGAGGCAAATTTTTATCGGCTTGTTACAAAAAATGAATACACGCAACATTGAGAGCAGACAACAAAGATACCTTGTCTCCACTAAACTTCAAAGATTGAATGTGTGTTCTACCATGACGACTAACTAAACATAGGAAAAGCGTTTTGCCGAAAGTTTGTAGTAGCCAGTGGTTACATGTCGTCAGCAAACAAATAGGGGCAAACTCTTCAACCTAAGAAAAGGAGAGAGACATGAGGAAAAAGATTAATATTGCAATGCTGACAATGCTATTAGTGTTCCAGACGTTTATCGGACCACTGTCGGTATTTGCGGATGAAACAACTATTCCTGAACAGCCGCCAGCAACGGAAGAATCGGATGATACTGAAGTAGGTGGAGGAGCTGAGCTGGGAGCAGGAGATGAAACTACAACAACACCTGATTCGGCCGATGTGACAGTGCCGCAAGCAACACCATTGAATGTAGGGCCATTTGCAGCAGCTTCAATGGATGGTGATGTAACATTAACTTTTGTAAACTTAATAACAGGCGGAAAGACAATTACGAATGCTGCTGAGGCAGCAGGTGTTGAACCAACTATCGGGCAAGCTGTAGATTTAAACTATGATTTTGCCATTAGTGGAACAAGCGATTATGGTGTAGGTTCGGATTTCAAATTCCAATTACCACCTGCATTACTAAACTTCAGTCCTGAGTCACTAAGTGGTACAGTTTCACTTGCGGAAGGCGATGTTGAATTTAGCTATACAACAGTAGGAAATACAGTAACTCTAACGCTAATTAAAGGTGAAGTTTTAGATGGAGAGGAGTACCAAGGTAAGTTAAACTTCAAAGCTTGGTTCGACGAAAGTGGTGCTAAAGAAGGTTTTGATCAAGTTTTAGAAATCCCTATTCTTGGTGAAGATTCTATTGAAATTCCATTTAAATTTAAACCACAAATTAACGGAAATAAACAGCCATTAACGAAAAAAGGTACGCCTAGAATTACAAATGGCGAGCGCTTTATTGACTGGGAAGTTTGGGTAAATGAAAGTGGCCAAGAGTTAGAAAATGCTACGATTACAGATACGCTTGGTGAAGGTCATGTATTAGATGGTGCCGTAACAATAGAACGTTATCCATTTACTTTAAAAGATGGTCTTTCAAATACTTCTGATGATTCTAAAACAGCAAGTAGCCTATCAGACATTGTATTAGACAATGGTTACTATGCGTATAAATTAACATATACAACCAAGGTGGAACGTGAAGCTACTAAAGAAACAGAAGAATTCACTAACGCTGCAACATTTAAAAATAACGGGTCAAATGTGGCTACGCGAAATATTAAAGTAGACCATATCTACGGTACGAAGCTAAAGAAAGAAGCGATTACAGAAGATAAATACAATGCAAAGTGGGAAATTCAATATAACTACTTTGGTTCAAAGTTTGCTAGTAAAAAAATTACGGATACTATTAATGGTCCACATGTAATTAAAGATGGTACCGTTCAAATTTTCCATGTAACAGTTGATACAGCTGGTAATGGTACAAAGGGGACTCTAGTTACTCCACAACCGACGATTGCTATTACAAATGGCGGTAAAACTTTGGAAGTAGAACTAGAATCTCCAAACGGTGAAGCTTACATTATTGAATATGAAACAGAGCTTGACGATGAGTTTTATGTTGGACCAGGTGAATCGGTATCAAATAGCGCAAAATATGATGCTGAAGAATCTTCGGATGGCTTCAGAATTTCTGAAGGGATTTTCACAAAAAATCGTAGTGGAATTAACTATGATAAAAAGGAAATTACATGGACATTAACAATCAATGCTGAAAAGCCGATGAAAGATGTTGTAATTACAGATACAATTACTAAAATCGATGGTTATACGCGACAAACTTTGATAGAAGATAGTTTTACTGGTCTCCCATCAGGAGTAAATCCTACAGACATTGTAAAAGATGGAAAAGGCTATATCGATAGCTTCACGTTAGCGCTAGGTGATTTAAGTCAAGGAAGGTACACAATTACGTACAAAACCAAATTTGATATTGATGCAAATGGTGCTACGTATGGTGTGTATGGAAATACGGCTGACTTAGATTGGAAAGGTAGCACAGATAGTTATCACTTAACTAAAAATGCAAATTATGATCCAGGTAGCAGCCCAACTGGTAAAAATGGATATAAAGAAGGCTCATTTGATCATGTAGAGCAAGTATTCAACTGGAAACTAGCAGTTAATATTAATAAACAACCAATTAATGGTGCTATTTTAGAGGATACAATTTTGGAAGGGCATAAGTTAGTATCTGGTAGTGTTAAGGTTTATAAATTAGACTTAACGGTAAGTGAAAAGGGTCAAAAAGCTGAAGAATTAATAACTGGTCGTACTATTAATGAAACAGACAAAGGTTTCACTCTCAAATTTACTGAAAATACAACTGATGCTTATATCGTTGAATATCAAACTGAGGATGAGGATGAGATTATCGGGCATAGTGGTGGAGGTACTTATGGTAATACTGCCGAATTCACTACCATTGATAATAAAACGTTCCCATTTGAAGCAACTGCAACTGTGCAGCACGCAAATAAATTAATTACTAAAGATAGCCCTAGTCAAAATTCAAATGAAGAAACGATTACGTGGACAGTAAAAGTTAACGAATCCCATTCAACGTTAGGGAATCCAGTAACATTAACAGACAAAATGTCTACAAATCAACTAATCTTAAAAGATACATTTGAAGTACGTGAAATTAAGATGAACGTGCAAGGTATCCACTCTTATGGAGATTGGGAGCAAATAACGCCTACATTTGACGAAGAAAATAACAGCTTCTCGCTTGATTTAGATTTAAATCAAAAAGGATGGGAAGTACGTTATACAACATTCTTCACAGGTGGTCCAGACGAAACATTCTCTAATAAGGCGTCTATTAGCTATGCAGGAGCTACAAATGAAGCTGTAAATGAAGCACATCAAGAAAATATTAAATTTAACTTTAACGACTCTAGCGGTGCGATTACTGCAACGAAGGGTGACCTGAAAATTAAGAAGATTGGTTATAACCCTGTAACAGGCGAAAGTAAAGTTCTTTCAAATGTAGAGTTTATTGTATATAACAGAGCTGGAACAGTTGAGCTTCAACGAGGCACAACTAATGAAGAAGGAATCGTAGAATTTGATCAACTTCGCTATGGTTACTATAAATTAAAAGAAGTTGCAGTTGATGGCTATAAGCCAATAAATACACAAGAGATACGCATTTTCAATGAAACTAACTTCCTTACAAATGGTGGGAAATATTATGAAGTAGTTAATGAAGCGGATGTACCAGGACCAAGCTGTACAATTTTTGAGATCGAAGTGTTCAACATTGACGGCAAGCCAATTACAACTGGTGACGTTGTACTGAAAAATATCCAAACGAGCGCAGAAACTACTCATAATGTAAATTCGGGGAAAGTAACATTACCGGCGAATTTCCTAGCAGGTACTTATCAAGTAACACATTCAACAGAAGGTATACTGGGTGAGGTTGTAGTTAAGTATGATACAGATTGTAAAGATTTTGTGCAGCCAGCACCAGCATGTGATGACTTCATAGTTGTTGTTAAAGATGCAAACGGACAAATTCGTACAGACATCACAGAGTTAACATTAAAGCAAGGTTCTATTGAAGTGAAGCAAACACCTGACGCAAATGGTAAATTCGTATTTGATTCAAATGGTAAAGACCCTGTTAATGGTGTAAAACCAGGTCAATATGATGTTTACGAAGGCAAGCAATATTTAGGTACTGTGACATTAACCTATACAGAGGCTTGTGGTTATGAGTTTGTAATCACTCAAGCGCCAACATGTCCAATATTCACATTAACGGTGAAGGATATTGATGGTAAGTTAGTAACTGATGGAACTAAAGTAACTGTGAAAAAAGTAGATGGTACATCAGTAGTTACAGATGAATTAACTGTAAATGGTGAAATCACATTAGGAGATGGAACTATAGCAGGTGGCTTAGAGCCAGGTGAGTATACTGTTGAAGTAGGCGGTAAAGAGGTAGGTAAATTCACGACTAATGCAGATTGTAAAGCAGAGGTTCAACCATTACCAGCATGTCCAGCATTTACATTGAGTATTGAAAATGAAGATGGACCATTAAAAGCAGGTACTAAGGTAGTAATTGAAAACAAAGCAACAAATGAACAATTTGAAGCAACTGTTGTTACAGATGGTAAAATTACATTTGCAACGAATGAAAACGGCAAGCGATATACGATTGAGCCAGGTGAATATACAGTTGTATCCTATGAGATTGAACCTGGGAAATCGGTATCATTTGGAGAGGATTTCACAGTTACTTATACTACAGATTGTAAGGATGAAGTGAAAAAACCTCGTGCATGTACGCAATTTGAGATTACAGTAATTGGTCCAGATGGTACAACACCAAAGGTTAATACAAAAGTAATTGTAGAAGATGAAAATGGTGTTGAGAAAGAGTATACAACAGATGGAGATGGCAAAATCACATTACCATCAACACAACAACCTGGAAAAGTAGTAGTTTATGAAGTAAATCCAGACAACTCAAAAGGTGAGAGAATTGATGAAGTAACTGTGACTTATACCGACGATTGTAAAGGCACAGTAATCAAAAATTCTTGCTCAGACTTCACATTAACAATAAACAATAAAGATAATCAGCCAGTTGGTGCTAATGTGAAGATCACAATTAAGGATAAAGCTGGTGTAACTGTATTAACAGGTACGACTGATGCAAATGGTCAAATCAAATTTGCAGACAAAGCAAAATTAGAGCAAGACAAAGAGTATGATGTTTACAATGAAGCTGATGTGTTATTAGGCAGCATTAAAGTAAGCTACACTGATGAGGTATGTGGAGCAGTTGTGAAAGTACCTGAAAACGCTTGTCCACTATTTACATTAGAAATTCAAAATGTAAATGGTACACCACGTGCAAATGTTTCATTTGTTGTGAAAGACGCAACGGGTAAAACAATTGTAACAGGTACAACAGGCGCAGATGGTAAGGCAACAGTTCCTTATACAGTTGAACCAGGAACATATGATGTGTTTGAAGGTGCAACAAAAATTAACTCGATTACTGTGAAGGATTGTGCAGCAGTTGTGAAGCCTAATCCACCAGTATATCCACCAGGTGGCGGTGGAGACGGAGGCACACCTCCAGGAACAGAAACTCCTGAGAAGCCGACAACACCTCCAACTGAAAAACCGGAGCCAGAAAAACCAACAACACCAGGTGAGGAAACTCCAGAGCCAGAGAAGCCAACGACACCAGGCGAAGAAACTCCAGAGCCAGAGAAACCAACGACACCAGGCGAGGAAACTCCAGAGCCAGAGAAGCCAACAACACCAGGTGAGGAAACTCCAGAACCAGGGAAACCGACAACACCAGTTGAGAAGCCAGAAAAACCAACTTCTCCAAAGGTAGAGGAAGTAATTAAAAAGATTCCAAATATCCCAGGTATTGTTCCGGTACCACCAGCACCAGGTTCAGAGGATCCAGTACGCTATGACGTACCAAACATTCCAAAAATTGTTGAGGAATTAGCGAAAGATCCAACGAAATTACAACAAACAATTAAAGATTTAGAAGCATTTATTAAGCAATATGAAGCATTATCTCCAGAGGAGCAAGCGTATATTGATGAGCTTGTGAATATGGATTTAGTAAGAAGTCTTCTAAATGAATTGCAAAAAGCAGCGAATGTACTTGCAGCAGCAAATAATAATCAAAACAAGCTGCCACAAACAAATGATGCAAAACAAACAACTACAATGGTTGTAGGCTTTGTATTAATGGCACTAGGTTTCGTATTATTACGTCGTCGTTTTATGACATCAGAGAAATAATCACAAAATGAAACCCCTTAAGCAATGGATAACCCATTTGCTTAAGGGGTTTTCTCTATTTTAATCTAACTAGCGATTTTAGTTAGCGCTTCTGGTGGTGCACTTAAATCATATTGCTTTACAAAGCTTGCCTGCACAAGAAGCCTACGCACGCCTTCATCAGCACAGGTGATTAATGTTAATAGCGTTTCGTCTGCTATATCCTCAATAACATGCACAGCAGTTGCTTCCACTACTTCAATCTTTGTAATGTGGTATTCGTAAATGGCATTAGCGTCTGTTAAATAAATAGCATCACCGATTTCAGTGCGATAGAGTGGCCCGAATAAAATATCGCGGTCCTCAAAATAATGGGCAGCTAAAGCATAGTTGCCTTGCCCCATTACTTGTTCCGGCTTCATCGTACCAGCACCGACTGCTAATGCGTTTTTACCTACTCCTTTTAAAATAGGGAGTTGCATATTCACCTTTGGAATGCCAATGCTACCAATGACAGGGAGGTCTTTGCGGTTTGCTTGTGCTTGTAACACTTCCCAAATTGATAAAGATTGTACCTCTTCAAAGTCAAAGTCTGCTTCTAGCGCATCGTTAAATTCAATTGCTTCTGAAGATGTTGAAACAGTTACAAGTTCCTCGCTTAAACGTTGTACTAAAAATGCTTGAATTGGTTTAATAAAAATAAGGGTAAGGCCAACTGCAAACAACGCAATAATTGCCAAGATATTTAAAGTCGAGCGTAGTTTTTTCATGATTAATATAACACCAACCTTATACAAAAGAGTGCTTAAATATAGAGGGGGATACCTGATGTTTATTGGGATAAGCCCCAAAACACTGCGTTAAAATAGCAAATGCTGTCTAAAACGTGGATTCATGCACCATTTCTAGACAGCCTTTATCTTGATTATTTATCCATATGCAGTACGCCTGCTTTAGCGTAATGATTTGGTGACATTTCTTCGATAATAATTGAAATGTTTTCTTTTGGAGCATTCACTGTTTTTGAAACAGCTTCAGTTACTTCTTGCACTAACGCGCGCTTTTGCTCATCTGTGCGACCTTCAATCATTTTAATTGTGATGATTGGCATAATATTGCCCCCCTCTATGTAATTTAGTGTATATTATTAATAATAGCACAATTGGAGGTATATGAGATGTTTAATGAAGAAAAACCAAAACAAAAAATGGGCTTTACCATTATAAAAAATGACCCAACTGATGGACATAAAGGATTCGGAATCGGTTCTTTGACATTGGAAAACGTTTCCCCTGTTATTATAGATGTTGAAGAGCAAACAGCCATTGTTGATATTGGCGCAATGCATGCAAAAAGCGATGTGGAGCGAGGCATTAAATTTACAGTAAATCGTGAGGATTCAGCAGGTGGTAAAAATTACTGGCTCGTCTGGGTAACGATTGATCATAAAGAGGATGGTCCTTACTACGCGGGCGTAACGGCATGTGAAATGGTTGTGAATCGCGAAAAGCGCAGAGGTTATAAAATTTTAGCTGATCATGTTAATAAAATGGATAAATCCATGAAGCGTCATATAATCGTAGATCATATGGATGATGTATCGAAAAAAGTACTTGCTGATTTTTTACAACAGCATAATAGCGAACTATGGCAACGCAGCGATGTGAAGCTTCACAATGATTTAGCCTAATTTAAGGCGATTAGCATATTAATTAAGAAATTCATGATACTCAAGAGGGAAATGTCGATGAGCTGAGGGATTTGCAGAGAGGTTAGAGGAAAACGCAGATAACTTGAGAATTTCGCAGATAAGTCATGAGAAAGCGCAGATAACTTAGGAAATTGGCAGACAAGTTATGATGAAACTCAGATAATCTAAGAAAACTCGCTGATACTTTCAAAAAGCACCAAATACAAAAGCTTAAATATAAATTAGCCCTTTCAATCACCAATTGAGTTACAGTCAATCTTTTTTTGGCATATTGCTGAAAAATAGATGAACAAAATGTGACAATTGCCTTCATTGTGCATAAGGTGGTTGAAAGTGCTCATGAAAAAAAGTACACTTGTATATAAGGCTTGCAGCTAGTGAGCTAGGACACTTGGTAAATGGACAAGCTATGAGAGCTATGCGGCATTTGAACCAACCCAAGCCGAATGCCCCATGATTCTCATGCTTTCGTTTGCCATAAAAGAAGGCTCTTTCTTCCCACGGAAACCGTAATTCCGGGGAAGAAAGAGCTTTTTTGATTTCGGTTCTATTTATTAAGACGCATTAGTTTCGCCAAAAGTTGCGTAATACTTCAAAGTCAAGCCAGTTCCCCCACGTATCTGGTTCAAAGATTTCAAAGGAACGACACTTTTCAGTTGGTACATCTGACTCCTTAAGGTAAACAAGTCGTTGCTTTGGACATGCATCCATCCCAAGCTTGCCTGTTTCAATATCAACAACAACGCCTTGAACCCCATCAGGTACTGGGAATACTTCATTCGCTTTACCGTTATGAATTGCTTCCATAAAATCAATCCACACTTGCTTTGTTGCGGCCATATCTTCTTGAACAGATAAAGTTTTGCCCTGGTCATAGCCATTCCAAACACCTGCTGTAATACTTGGAGTGTAGCCAACTAACCATTGGTCACTAATTGTTGTGCCAGATTTAGCGGCATACGTATGAGTCATACGTCCACGAATGGCAACACCCGTTGCAGGTGAGTAATCGCTATATATTGGATCGAATATGCCTGTCATCATATCTGTCAGTAAGTAAGCATCCTGTTTAGATAAAACCTGTTTTGTCTCAGGAGCCGTATATTTATAGACGACATCTCCTTGGGCATTTGTAATCGATAAAATTGTGGTTGCGTTGCGTTTTTCACCTTCAGCGGCAATTGTGTTATAGGCATTCGTTAAATCATATAATGATGTTTCGATAGTCCCAAGTGCAATAGAAGGGTTGTCCTTTTCGGTATAATTTAAATCAAAGCGTTGTAACATTTCACGAAAGGCTGTATAGCCAACTTGCTCTAATGTTTTTACAGCATAAATATTGTCAGAAATGGCCATCGCCTGTGCAAGAGACATATCCTTTGCAGCAAACTGTCCGTTAACATTTTGTGGCTTATACGTAGCACGCCCATTATCGTAAGTGAATATAGTTTCACCTACATTTAAGAAAGTTAGCGGCGTAAAGCCATTTTCTAATGCGGCTGCGTATAGGATTGGTTTAATGGATGATCCAGGTTGTCTTTCAGCAAGTGTAACGCGGTTAAAGGAGCTTTTACTATAATCGCGTCCGCCAACTAGTGCGGTTACAAAACCTGTTTTGACATCCATGCTCACGAGGCCAACCTGCAAATCGGTATTAGGCATATTCTTTTGAACCGCCTGCTCAGCTGCTTTTTGGTGTGCTTGATTTAATGTCGTTTTAATTGTCCAGCCACCTTCACTAATATTCATATTTTTAGACTCTAATATTTCGCTGGCTTCTGTCCATACTACATCTAGGAAGTAGGGAGCAATGGATTTATTTGCGACCCATTCACTATTTTTATAAACAAGTTCCTCTTTTTCAGCATGAGCTTTCTCGTTAGCGGTAATCTTCTCCTGCTGCTCCATTAAGCTTAAAATAAGCTTTTGACGATTCGTCGCCTTTTCTAAATTGGCAATCGGAGAATAATATGTTGGACCTTTAGGGATACCTGCAAGCATCGCTGCTTCTGCCAAAGTGAGATCACTTGCTGACTTACCGAAATAATAACGACTCGCTGCTTCAGCGCCATACATGCCATGTCCATAGTAGACAGTATTTAAATAGCCTTCTAAAATTTCATCCTTTGAATAAAAGATTTCCAAACGATAAGCATATAATGCTTCGTTTATTTTACGTGTCCATGATTTTTCATGAGATAAATATAAATTTCGGGCGTATTGTTGTGTTAATGTGCTTGCTCCTTGTACTTTACGACCCGCTTTAATATCGGCAAGCACAGCACCTGCGATACGGGAGTAGTCAAATCCGCCATGTTTATAAAAATCTTTATCCTCAATAGCAACAGTAGCCTCCGCTAAATATGGTGACATTTTATCTAGCTCTAGCCAATAGCGACGCTCTGATTGAAAGTAATCTCCAATTTGATTATCATGCTGATCTAAAAAAACTGTTGCCTTAGGTACTGTCAGTGTCGGCGCTCCTGCAATTTGTGCATATATGCGAAGTGATAGTAACGACACAGCGACAGCGCTGAGTATTGCAACTGTAAATAAGGCAAGTCTTTTAGCAAGGCGCTTACGTTTTTTTTGGCGAATATAATGTTGTCGTTTCATTAACAATCACCTCGTTGTTCGAGTGCTAGGCACATATTTTGTGTTATGTATAGTATGTGTCTAGACACTTAATTTTCATACAAGCATCAAAAAAATCTTTGAGCTTGTGTATATGTATACGAATAATGTCGAATAAAGGTTTCGTATTAGGCTACTTGCGCATAATAGTCAGAATAAAATACAATAAATATGGCATTAACGAGATGCATCGTTGAGAACCGAATAATAAGAAGCAGGTGAACGACAATATGAGATTCGATGAAACATATTCAGGTAACGTATTTATTAAAAGTCATCCAAATTACGAAGAATCAAAGGCTGTTTTATATGGCATGCCAATGGATTGGACAGTAAGCTATCGTCCAGGCTCTCGCTTTGGCCCAACGCGCATTCGTGAAGTATCGATTGGATTAGAGGAATATAGCCCTTATTTAGATCGTGAATTAGAAGAAGTGAAATTTTTCGATGCAGGAGATATTCCATTACCATTCGGTAACCCGAAAAAATCGCTAGAGGAAATTAAAGCTTTTGTGCGCCAACTATTAGCAGATGGCAAAGTACCAATTGGTATGGGTGGAGAGCATTTAGTGTCCCTACCTGTTATGGAAGCGGTATATGAAAAATACGAGGATTTGGCAGTAATTCACTTTGATGCTCACACAGATTTACGAACTGATTACGAGGGGGAGCCGTATTCACACGCTACTCCTATCCGTAAAATTGCTGAGCATATTGGACCGCATAATGTATACTCATTCGGCATTCGCTCTGGCCTAAAGGAAGAATTTATTTGGGCAAAGGAAAATGGTATGCACATTTCAAAATTTGAAGTACTGGAGCCATTAAAAGAAGTGTTGCCAACTCTTGCTGGTCGCAATGTTTATGTAACAATCGATATCGACGTACTTGACCCAGGACATGCACCAGGCACAGGCACTGTAGATTGTGGCGGTATTACACCGAAGGAATTACTTGCTTCCATTCATGCAATTGCCAGCAGTGGTGTTAACGTTGTTGGTTTCGATTTAGTAGAAGTAGCACCAATTTATGATGTATCTGAAATGACAGCAAACACAGCAGCGAAGATTATTCGTGAAATGATTCTTGGCTGGGTGAAATAACAGAGGCTTTATAAACGTTGATATGAAGCGGTTTGAGTGGGGTTTAGTTAAGAGCTAGCCAGGGATATTAAAATTCAAAGACTGCTATTAAGGCAACCTTGACGAGTCCTATCCACATGCTACAATAAATACGCAGCATCTAGCTCACTTCCTTTTTTCTTGAAAGGAGGTGCACTATTTGCCAAAATCATCACGACAAAGAAGAACAAAGCTAAAAGAAAGAAAACAGCGTAAAGAAAGGCTAACCATCTTTCGATACGTAACGGATGTATTCCGTGTGATAGATACCGTCTATCGTTTCTTTCGGATGATGCTGTAACAGGAAGCAACATTCAGTATTTTTACTGGGTGGTGTTTTCTTTTTAGACATAAAAAAACGCCCGAGAACCACTCGGACGCTGCACTACATGCCTAGATTCTCACGACAAAGAATCTTGCTACTGCTATCTTAACCCCAACAATTGAAATCGTCAAGGCTTTCATAGTGTATGTAGTATTAGACAGGGTTATTCATAGACAAAAAGACATCCGAATCAGGAAAAATAAACTATACAAGAAGGGCTTTTTTCAAAATATCCATTGTATCTAAAAGAAGGTTTATAAATTGTGAACATATTACTTCTATAGAATATAGATTAACGCTTCAGCAACATCCTTATAATGATGGGTTATTAAAAAGACAGTCTGGATGCTGGCATTGTACAGTATTAATGAAGTATCTATAGCTATTAGAGGAGATAGTTAAATTGCTGTTTTCTTTTTCGTCCCCATCCGATATGAAATAACAATTTTTAACCTTAGCATTTTATAATGAACCGACATGAAGTATTAGGAGAGTGAAAGAAATGCTAGCAGCAACGGTACAACACAAATATACAGGTGAGCAAATTACCTTTATAGAAACAGCAAAGGAGACGAATGGACACCACTTATTAATTGAGGTGACATTGCCTCCAAATGGAGAAGGGCCGCCCTTACATTGTCATGATGAGTTTATTGAAGAATTTACGATTTTAGAGGGAATATTAACAGTTACAGTTGGAGAGCAGGATTACACTTTATCCGCTGGTCAGTCAATAATCGCTGAACAGGACATACCACATACATTTAATAATCGCCACGATGAAGGTGTGTGTTTTCGTGTAAAACTAACACCACCATCACAGTTTGAAGAATCGGTTCGTATCCATTATGGATTAATGGATGATGGGCTTACGAATGAACAAGGTGTACCGAAAAATATTTTTCATCTTATTTTAATTTTAAAGCTGCAAAACACGTTAATAACAGGGAAGTCGCTGCGTATGCAAAGAGGTTTGTTTAGCATTTTAGTAAGTGTCGGAAAGCTATTTAACGTGTATAAACCGTTAGAAAAGTA
This sequence comes from Bacillus ndiopicus, assembly GCF_000612805.1. Lineage (GTDB taxonomy): Bacteria > Bacillota > Bacilli > Bacillales_A > Planococcaceae > Metasolibacillus > Metasolibacillus ndiopicus. Next base: position 319,295 of record NZ_HG964403.1, read on the forward strand.
TACAGGTAAAAAAATACGCATTTGATTAAATCGAATAGCTTTTCAGAAATATTGCATGGAAGGTGTGGGGTAGGCAGAGGATAGTGCCTACTCTACACCTTCTTTTCTTCTTGCCTAAACGATGAAAACCATCCTATAATAGTAAGGTTATAGTCATTGATAAAAAGGAGTGTACCGCGCATGCAGGATGTAGGAAAAAAGGTGAAAATTAAGCTTGTGTCATCCATTATCCCGACAGACGGTGACCTCGAAACGTATGAAATATGGCTACAAGGCTCCTATGTAGAAAAAGCAGGTAGTTACTACTTGCGCTATGAGGAAGTGCAAGAAGAGGCACGTATTCGAACAACGGTAAAACTAGCCAATGGACAGGCCTTTATTTTACGTGGAGGCGATGTCAATATGCGCTTACCGCTTAATATTGAACAGAAGGAAAATGGGCATTATGAAAGTGTCTACGGCACATTGCCGCTCGTAACAAAAACACATGCCTTAGCATTTGAGCAAAATGAGGGTAATATTCAAGGCCGATTTATTGCACATTACGATTTAGTTGTAGGTGGTGCAGTAGCTGGCAATTATAAATTAGAAATTCACTATACGGAGGTACAATAATGAACGCTGTTGAGCAATTACAACAATCTATTAAAACAGCTTTAGCAAATGCAGTTGCAAAAGCACAATTGGTTGAAGAGGGTACGGAGTTAAAAATTCATTTAGAAACGCCAAAGGACAAGGCCAATGGAGACTTTGCAACGAATATTGCGATGCAGCTAACGAAGCTAGCGAAAAAGCCACCGCGTGCAATTGCAGAGGCAATTATTGAAAATATTGATTTAGCTGAAGGCAATATTGAAAAAATTGATATTGCAGGACCAGGCTTCATTAACATTACAGTACGTAAGGATCTGTTAACAGGCGTTGTTAAAGCAGTATTTGAGCAAGAAGAGGCATATGGACGAGGGACTTCAGGCGCAGGAGAAAAAATACAGGTCGAGTTTGTATCAGCGAACCCAACAGGTGACTTACACTTAGGTCATGCTCGAGGTGCTTCCGTGGGAGATTCATTATGTAATGTATTAGATTTTGCAGGCTATACAGTATCACGTGAATATTATATTAATGATGCTGGGAATCAAATTAACAATTTAGCTTACTCATTAGAAGCTCGCTACAAGCAGGCATTAGGTATGGAAGCAGAAATGCCAGAGGATGGCTACCACGGTCCAGATATTATTGGCATCGCGGATAAATTAGCAAAAACATATGGTACAAGCATTTTAGAAAAATCAGATGAAGAGCGCTTCAAATTTTTCCGTGAGCATGGCTTAAAGCTAGAGCTTGAAAAATTACAAAACGACTTGAAAAACTTCCGTGTTGAATTTGATGTATGGTACTCAGAAACATCATTATATGAAAACGGTAAAATCGAAGTAGCATTAGATAAATTACGTGCTAATGGTCATGTTTTTGAAGAAGAAGGGGCAACTTGGTTCCGTTCAACAACATTTGGCGATGATAAAGATCGTGTATTAATTAAAAATGATGGATCATTTACTTATTTAACGCCAGATATTGCTTACCATGAGGATAAAATTGTGCGTGGCTTTAATAAGCTTATTAACATTTGGGGCGCTGACCATCATGGCTATATTCCACGTATGAAAGCGGCAATCGAGGCGCTTGGCTACGGGCGCGATACGTTAGAAGTAGAAGTTATTCAAATGGTACAGCTTTATAAAAACGGTGAGAAATTCAAAATGTCAAAGCGTACTGGTAACGCGGTAACAATGCGTGAGCTAGTAGAAGAGGTAGGCTTAGATGCAGTGCGTTACTTCTTTGTGAAAACAGCGGGCGATTCACATATGGACTTTGACCTTGATTTAGCTGTGTCGCAATCAAATGAAAATCCGGTATACTATGCACAATATGCACATGCGCGTATTTGCTCGATTTTACGCCAAGCGAACGAACAAGATTTACAAGCAAGCTTGGATAATTTACAGCTATTAACGGCTGAAAAAGAAGTAGATGTACTGAAAAAAATAGGCGCATTCCCACAAGTAGTAGCGGATGCAGCGAAACACCGTACACCGCACCGTATTGCGAACTACATCCAAGAGCTAGCAGCAGTATTCCATAGCTTCTACAATGCAGAAAAAGTAATAAACGTAGACGACAAGCAATTAACAGCAGCACGTCTAGCATTAATTACATCTGTACGTATCACGTTAGCGAATGCTTTAAAATTAATCGGTGTAAGCGCACCAGAGAGAATGTAATTGAAAAAGAGGCTGAGGATGTCGGAGAAGTCGACACCCTCAGCCTTTTATTATTCTTGGCGAGCTTTTTTAAGTTCTGCAATATTGATGCGTTTCATTTTTTGTAATGCTGCGCCTACTCGTTTATTTTCTTCTGTAGTACCTCCACCTAGTAGCTCACTCAAATTATGCGGAACAACTTGCCATGATACACCAAACTGATCCTTTACCCATCCACATTGCTCTGCTTGTGGAATATATGATAGCTTTTCTATGAAATAGTCTATTTCAGCTTGGTCTTCGCAATTAATCATAAACGAAAATGCCTCATTGAAGTGGAATGGTACATCGTAGCTATTATCCATCGCTGAAAAGTTTATGCCTTCAAGTGTAAAGGCTGCCATATTCACCTTTTCTTCATTTTCTTCAAATTTTTTTAATAGATTGATTTTGGAGTCGCTAAATACTTCAGTGTAATAGCGAATAGCTTCTTCTGCTTTCCCACAAGCGACATTAGAAAATAAAAAATGGGGTGTAATTTTTTGCTTCGTAACACCTTGCTCTGTAAGGCTGAGCTGCCAAGAAAGACCGTAGCGATCTTGAATCCAGCCAAACCATTTACTAAATGGATATTCAGCTAAAGGCATTAATGCTATACCACCTTCAGAAAGAGCCTCCCATTTTGCATTGACCTCTTCCGCTGTCTCACATGCCACCATAAATGAGATTGATGGATTTAATGTAAAAGGAGCGCCTGTGCCAATTGATTGAAATTGCTGTCCCGCTAATTTGAAAGTTACTAGCTCAGCATCACCTGATGGTGTATCTTTCATCGTTTGTACATCGATAATACTAGAATCTTCAAACAAGCTCTTATAAAAAGATGCAGCTTCTTCTGCCTGCTTGGCATACCATAAAAAAGGAATAATTTTTTGCAATGTAAACGCCTCCCATCATATTTAACATACTTTAAATTTTACTTGAAAAGTCGTATCAAACAAACTTTTATCCCGTATTAACAGACTGTACTTTTGCGACGAGTAAGCGCAGGAGCACCAGACCCCACTTCAAAATATCATATAAAATCGAGATGTTTAAATGGAAAATCAAACAGCCTGTAAAACTCAATCAGTGGGGGATGAGGGGAAAACCTCCGCTAATTGAAGATTCACTTTAACAAATAATTTATAAAACCTATAAAAAAACTATGGATAAATTGTTGACTTCCATTTCTGCTAATCGTACAATCACTTTCAACATCATTCGAAATGAATAAAAATAAGAGGGGGCCGTTATTGTGAGTAAACAGCTTTTCATTAAAACGACAGAACAGCGTCAGTGGCTAGAAAAAATTGCTACGCTTGAGGAGACGTTTAAAAGTCGGTCACAGCAAATTGATGAGCTTGGAAGCTTCCCACATGAAAATATTCGCGCTTTAAGGGAAATAGGCTATACGAAAATTACGTTACCAAAGCAACTTGGTGGTGAGGGCTTCACTATCTATGATGCTGTTTTATTACATGAAACATTAGCAAGCTTTGATGCAAGTACAGCATTGACTATTGGCTGGACACTGTTAACAGTAGGCGATTTATTTGAGCATGGGGAATGGAAGCCAGCAAAATTACAAGATTTTGCACGGGAAGTGGCAAATGGTGCCATCATTAATCGAGCAGTTAGCGAATTTGCAATGGGCAGTCCTACACGTGGAGGTAGACCGACAACAACTGCGAAAAAAACAGCATCTGGCTGGTTAATTAATGGTCGTAAAAATTATACGACAGGTGCACCAGAATTAGATTATTTTTTGACGTCCGCTTGGATTGAGGACGAAGAGAAAATTGGATTTTTCCTTATTCCGCGTGATGCACAAGGTGTCACAATTGATGAAACATGGGATGTCATTGCGATGCGTGGAACAGGTAGCCATGATTTAGTGTTGCAAAATGTTGAATTACAGCCATCTGATTTAGTTGAAATTCCAAATAACTCTACAGGTTTTAAAGTAAAAGGTTGGTCATTACTCGTCCCTGCTACATACTTAGGTATTGCGCAAGCCGCACGTGATTACGCAGTTCATTTCGCGACGACGCATAAACCAAACAGTTTAAATGCACCCATTAGTGATTTGCCAAACGTGCAAACGCTTATCGGCGAAATGGACTTAGCACTTGCAACAGCTCGTTTCACACTTTATGGAGCAGCAGAAGCATACACAGATCCGGCTCGTAAACAGCTTGTACAGCATGAGCTCAATATCGCTAAGTATGTTGTAACGAATAATGCATTACAAATTGTTGATAAGGCGATGCGCTTAGTTGGAGCAAAAAGCTTACAGCGCAACAATCCACTACAGCGTTATTACCGCGATGTGAGAGCAGGCCTACACAATCCACCAATGGACGATATGACAATAAAGAAATTAGCTGAAGCAGCTATTCAACAAGCAAAAGGATAGATTTTACATGTCAATTAAGAAATTATTGCAATCTACATGAAGAATACAACTATCATATTTAGCACCTACACAATCTCAATTTTTCCGCTATAATTGAAGTAGAGGCATTGAGATAGATTCATTGCTAGTGAAGAAAAAGTTCATAGTGAAACACTAAAGGTTCTTTGTATATGACAAAGAGTAAAAGGGAAATCAGTTAGAATCTGATGCGGTCCCGCCACTGTAAATGCTAATTTCTAGCGATATGCCACTGAATTTTCGGGAAGGTGCTAGAAATGTTTGATGCATAAGCCAGGAGACCTGCCTTTCGTGTAACGCCAATGATAGCCTACGAGGATAGGGTGGCGACGCTATTAATTAGCGCTCCCTTTGTAATCTCTCGTATTTTGCGAGGGATTTTTTTGTGTTATTTTATTTAATTAGGAGGAAATTCAAATGAAGAAATTTTGGTCAATCATAATGACAACGCTGTTAGCGACAGGCTTACTTGTAGCATGCGGACAAGATGGTGACAAGGAGCAACAAACGCAAGGTGAACAGCAAACAGAAGCGGTCGAAGCAGCCTTTCCTGTGACGGTAACAGATGCTTTAGGAAGAGAAATTAAGCTTGAGCGTGCGCCAGAAAAAATTGTATCATTAGCACCGTCAAATACGGAAATTTTATTCAGTTTAAATTTAGGCAATGAAGTTGTTGGAGTAAACGACATGGATGATTATCCACCAGCAGTAGCTGAAAAAGAAAAAGTTGGTGGAATAGAATTCAATATTGAAAAAATAATTGCTTTACAGCCTGATATTGTTTTTGCGCATGAAATGAGCATGTTTTCATTAGAGCCTGCAATGGAGCAGTTGGAAGCAGCAGGCGTAACAGTGTTTGTAGTTAAAGATGCAAAAACATTTGAAGAAACATACACAACGATGGAACAGATGGGGACTCTAACAGGTAAAGTTGCGGAAGCAAAGGAAATGGTAGAATCTATTAAAAATAAGCTTGCTGATATCCAAGCGAAAGTTAAAGGGCAAGAAGAAAAATCAGCCTTTGTCGTTGTAGGTATGTCTCCTGAAATATATGCAGCTGGTAAAAACACATTTATGGATGAAATGCTAAAAGTAATCAACGTGAAAAATGTAGTAGAAGCAGAAAGTTGGCCACAATATAGCCCAGAGGATTTTGTAGCAAGCAATCCAAGCACAATTATCGTAACGTATGAGGAAGATATTGACGCAGTCGTAAATAATCCTGCTTTTGCTGAAATGGATGCTGTGAAAAATGACGCGGTTTACATGGTAGATGGCAGTATGACAAGCCGTCAAGGCCCTCGCATTGCTGATGGGGTAGAATCAATTGCAAGGGCAGTTTATCCTGAGTTATTTAAATAAATGGAGCTGTCTAGGTTTTCCTGAGAACCTGATTAAAGGTAGGCGTTTTTATTGAGTCAAAATAAAAAAGGAGTAATTGCATATGTTATATCGCTTGCATTATTACTCATAAGTATATGGTTAGGAATAGCGGTAGGTTCAGTGAACATACCGCTCTCTACTTTATGGGATAAAGAAACTGACCCTACAGCTTACAGTATTTTATGGAATATTCGTATGCCACGTGTAATGCTTGCTGCGCTTATTGGCGCATCGCTAGCAATTGCAGGCGCAGCATTTCAAGGATTATTAAAAAATCCACTCGCGGATCCGTATACGCTTGGTATATCGTCAGGTGCATCGGTCGGTGCAGTAGCAACAATCTATTTTTCAATCTCCCTTCCGTTGCTTGGTACTTTTACATTGCCAGTTTTCAGTATGCTTGGCGCAGCTATAACGATGATTATCGTTATGACGTTTGCACGCCTAGTTGATCGAACGATGAAAATGGAAACATTAATTTTAACAGGTGTTATTTTTAGTTCCTTTTTAGGCTCTTGTATCTCATTGATGATTGCTTTAACAGGCGAGCAGCTACGCTTAATTATGGGCTGGTTACTTGGCAGTGTGTCAATGCGTGGCTGGCCATATGTGCAGATGATTATTCCATTTGTCATTGTAGGAGTACTTTTAATCTGGCTTAACCGCCGTGAATTAAATGCGATGATTTATGGAGAAGAGCGTGCAAAGCATTTAGGTGTTGATGTTAAGCGCAGTAAATATATTATTTTAGCTGGTGGTTCAATGCTAACAGGAGCTGCTGTTGCCGTTTCGGGTACAATTGGCTTTGTAGGGCTTGTTGTACCACATATGGTGCGCATGATTATTGGTGCGGATCATCGTTTGTTACTTATGTTATCGTTCATTAATGGAGCTAGCTTACTAGTGATTTGTGACTTAGTGTCACGTACAATTATTGCGCCAACAGAGCTACCAATTGGTGTAATTACAGCATTTATCGGTGCACCCATTTTTGCTTATATTTTTTACAAGCAGCGTAGAAAAGGGGGGGCATGATGTTAAAAGTAGAGCATATTTCTGGCGGCTACGGAGCTACACCTATTATTAAAGATGTATCATTCACAGTGCCAAAAGGGAAAATATTAGGTATTCTCGGACCAAATGGTAGCGGGAAATCCACACTTTTAAAAGTTATTAGCGGTGTTCTTCCAGCAAGTGCTGGTCGCATTTTACTTGATGATAAAGAAATTAACACCTACTCGACAAAGGAGCTTGCGAAAAAAATGGCGGTGTTGCCACAGTTACACGCCAACGCTTTTTCTAACTCTGTACGTGATGCGGTATCTCTCGGGCGTTACCCACATCAATCAAGCTTTTTTGCAAGCTGGTCAGAGCAAGATGAACAGGCAGTGCAAACAGCGATGATGCAAACTGGTGTGCAGCAATATGAGCATGCTTATTTAGAGTATTTATCAGGTGGGGAGCAGCAGCGTACATTTATTGCACAGGCACTTGCACAATGTGCGGGCTTATTATTATTAGATGAACCAACGAATCATTTAGATATTGCCCATCAGCAGCAAATATTAGATATGATTCGCAAGGAAGCGTTAGAATGTGAATTAACGGTAGTATCAGTTTTTCATGATATGAACTTGGCTTCATTGTATTGCGATGAACTTTTGTTAATGGATAAAGGACAGGTGAAGGCATTCGGCAAGCCGCATGAGGTGTTGCTTGAAACACAAATTGCAGGAGTATATGGGGCAAGGGTAGCCACATATGCACATCCAGAGCTACCGAAACCCCAAGTGACACAACTACCAAAGCTGAAGCAGGAAAATTTATTTGCGGCAGTTACAATGGAGCACTTCACAATTACCGATAACTTTGTGCAATTTCAAGCTGACGCACCGTTAAAGGTTATATCATCGGCAGTCTACAATGCGGGCATGGGCTGGTATACGACATTTATTAATCGTACTGTTGAGCCTACTTATTATTATGAAAATATGAAAGAAGAGCTACTGTCTTTTTTAACTGCACGTGGGTTTGTACCAACAAATACCGTTATGATGCTTACGGCACTTGAAGCACAAAATGCTGTAATTGAATCGTATGCGGACGGTCTTGTTATCGTTGCAGTAACAGCGGGCGTTGGCAATGCAGTGGATGTGACGAGGGCGTTTGAGCAAGACGAACAGCCACATATCGGTACAATTAATACATGGGTTATTATTAATGGCAAGCTATCTGATGAAGCGTTTTATCAAGCAATGATTACAGCAACAGAGGCGAAAACGAAGGCATTGGCAGAGGAAAACATACGTGATGCTAGAACTGGTACAATAGCAACAGGCACAAGTACAGATAGCCTTTTAATCGCAGCTACACAAATAGGGGATGAAATGCCTTACGCAGGCCCTGTTACAACAATTGGTAAATGGATTGGGCGCGGTGTTTTTGAGGCTACTTCAAAAGCAATTGCTAAATACAAAATGGAAGGATGAGAGAAATGAAATTGTACACAAAAAAAGGCGATACAGGAAAAACGAGCATTATCGGACGACGAGTAGATAAGGATGATTTGCGCGTTGAGGCATACGGTACGATGGATGAATTAAATTCAATTATAGGCAAAGCAATGACGGAGCTAGATAAAGAATTATTCCAAGATATTTTAGCTGATTTAGAAAGTATTCAGCATGAATTATTCGATGGTGGTGGCGATTTAGCGAATGTTATGAAGGAGCGCATTTACAAGCTAACAGAAGCACCGATTGAAACAATGGAAGCACGCATCGATGTGTTGGCAGACGAAGCACCACCATTGAAACGCTTCATTTTACCAGGCGGCACTCCTGCAGCGGCGACACTTCATATCGCACGCACAGTGGCGCGCAGAGCAGAGCGTCAAACTGTTACATTGATGAAGGCTAACGATGACGTATCACCAGTCGTACAAAAATATTTAAACCGTCTATCAGACTATTTATTCGCAGCAGCACGTGTAGTGAATTCCAGAGTTAATGTGGCGGATGTTGAATATGTTCGTAGCGCGGATGTTTTTAAATAAAGATTTGGGAAAGCAGGTGTTTATCCTGCTTTCCCAATTTTTTTGTGGATTAACTTTGGCTTTGAGATGGAACGTGGAATAAACTCCTGAAAACGTGGAATAAATTCAAAAAAACGTAGAATAAACCTTAGAAAACGTGGAATAAAATCCCCCGATTAAACAAAACAAGCAGCGAACTGTGAGATAGATTAAGTAATATTGTGTTGACTGAATGTTCATTCATAATTTACAATGTAATTACTTTAATTCAGCTAAAGATTCTCTTCTCTATAAGGGAAGGTGAAAAAAATCTCCCAATGATTGAAGATTCACTTTATAATGGGGGAGAGCATTCAAAGGGGTTTGCTAATATAGTAATTCATGAGGGGGAAAAACAATGAGCACATTGTTAATTGTGAATTGGGTAGCGTTTATCATAGTAGTGCTGTATGGGGCAGGGCTATTTGTGTACTTACTAAAAACTCGCTACGAATTTATCAAATTAGGGAAAAAAGAAGAATTTAATCAAAAGATGTCTGACCGAATTAGCGACATTATAGAAAAAGTATTCGGGCAATCCAAGCTATTAAAAGATAAAAAAATGGGTATAGTACACGTACTATTTTTCTATGGTTTTTTACTCGTTCAGCTTGGGGCAATAGATTTAATTTGGAAAGGCTTAAAACCTGGCTCGCATTTGCCATTTGGTCCGCTTTATCCGTTCTTTACATTTTTCCAAGAAATCGTAGCATTAACGATTTTACTAGCAGTTGTTATTGCATTTTATCGACGCTACGTGGAAAAGCTTGTCCGTTTAAAGAGAGGCTTGAAAAATGGCCTTGTATTAATTTTCATTGGTGGTTTAATGATCTCGACACTAATCGCCAACGGAATGGGCTTAATTTGGCATGATCATGGCTTTACAGGCTCAGAGCCAGTAGCATCAGCTATTGCGTTTATTTTTGGTTTCTTATCACCAAAAATTGCAGCAGCAATTTTCTATATGGCATGGTGGGTGCATTTATTAATTTTATTAACATTCTTAGTTTATGTACCACAATCAAAGCACTTCCACTTAATCACAAGTATTTTCAACGTTTTCTTAAACCGTCAAGAGCGAATGGGAACACTTCGTCCAATCGACTTCTCAGCACTGGAGGAAGCAGAGGATGAAGATGAAATGCCAGCGCTTGGGGTAGGGAAAATTCAAGACTTTACACAAAAGCAATTAATCGACCTTTATGCATGTGTAGAATGTGGTCGTTGTACGAATATGTGTCCAGCAACTGGAACAGGAAAAATGCTGTCACCGATGGACTTAATTGTTAAGTTACGTGACCATTTAACATTTACTGGTGCCGTAGTAACGAAACAAAAACCGTGGGTACCATATCAAATGTTTAAAAACACACAAGGAAACCAACTAGCTATGGCTGCTGGGGCAGAAGGCGCGGTTATTGAAGATATTTATAGCCCATCATTAATCGGTGATGTTATTACAGAAGAAGAGATTTGGGCTTGTACAACTTGCCGTAACTGTGAGGACCAATGCCCAGTTATGAATGAGCATGTTGATAAAATTATTGATTTACGTCGTTATTTAACGATGACAGAAGGTAAAGTGAATCCAGATGCACAGCGCGCGATGACAAATATCGAGCGTCAAGGAAATCCATGGGGCTTAAACCGTAAAGAGAAAGAAAACTGGCGTGAGCTTGATTCATCAATTTCGATTCCAACTGTTAAGGAATTGAAAAAATCGGGCGAGGAAATGGAATATTTATTCTGGGTAGGCTCAATGGGCTCATTCGACAATCGTTCGCAAAAAATTGCATTGGCGTTTGCGCGTTTAATGAATGAGGCAGGCGTGAAATTTGCGATTTTAGGTAATAAAGAGAAAAACTCAGGTGATACACCACGTCGCTTAGGAAACGAGTTTTTATTCCAAGAGCTAGCGACAGCAAATATTGATGAGTTTGAGAAAAATGATGTAAAGAAAATCGTTACAATTGATCCGCATGCGTATAATATTTTCAAAAATGAATATAAAGACTTTGGCTGGAATGGTGAAGTATTGCATCATACTGAGCTGCTCTACGATTTAATTCAGCAAGGTCGTTTAGTAATGAACCATAAAGTAGAGGAAACAATTGTCTTCCATGATTCTTGTTACTTAGGTCGTTACAATGATGTATATGATCCGCCACGTGAAATTTTAAAAGGCATTGCAGGTGTGAAGCTTGTAGAAATGGAGCGTAACCGCGAAACAGGTATGTGCTGTGGCGCTGGTGGTGGCTTAATGTGGATGGAAGAGCATGTCGGCAATCGTATTAACGTTGCACGTACAGAGCAAGCATTAGCAACAGAGGCTTCGGTCATTTCTTCTGGTTGTCCTTACTGCTTGACGATGTTATCAGATGGTACGAAGGCGAAAGAAGTAGAAGATACAGTTGGTACATTCGATATCGCAGAAATTCTAGAGCGCGCAGTTTTTGGTGACAAAGTAGTGGAAGCACCAGTGGAAGTAGATGAAGTGGAAGCTCCTGTTGTAGAAGCAGAGCAAACAGTAGCAACTAAACAAGAGGTAGCTGTGGAAACAACTATAACAGAGCAAGTGGAAGAAACTGTAGAGATAACAGAAACAGTCTCTGAACAAGTAGAGGCGACAAGTGAAACAGAACAGGTTGAAGCAATAGCTGAAGAAGCACAGTCCGCTGTAGATTCAGAAGCATCTGCTACTGAAGAAACTTCAACAGAGAAAAAAGAATAACAAATCAATAGAGGCAGTACAAAGTACTGCCTCGTTGAATTTAATGTGCGGGTCAACCGATGCTAGCAATCTAGTTCAAAAAAGCTCAAAACAATAATTGAAAATTCACGCTCTTTCTAGTAGAATTTGAACTAATAGTACGAATAAATATTTTTTTATACAGTAACTGAGCGAGCGTTCAGTCAAAACTAAACAAGGGGTGTTTATTTTGAATAGAACAGTCATTTTAGATGGTGCACGTACAGCATTTGGTAAGTTTGGGGGAAGCTTAGCAAGCTTGCAGGCAAGTGATTTAGGTGGAGCTGCAATTAAAGCAGCGCTAGAAAGAGCCAATATTGAACCGGAAAATGTTGGGGAAGTTATTATGGGAACAGTATTGCAGGCTGGGCAAGGGCAAATTCCTTCGCGTCAAGCTGCAACGAAGGCTGGAATTCCATGGGGTGTTAAAACAGAGACAATCAATAAAGTATGTGCATCTGGTATGCGCAGTGTGACACTTGCAGATCAGTTGATTCGATTAGGGGACGAAGAACTGATTGTGGCAGGAGGTATGGAGTCGATGTCCAATGCACCGTACTATTTACCAAAAGCGCGCTTTGGATTACGTATGGGCGATAGTCAGCTTATAGATGGCATGGTTTTTGACGGACTATCTTGCGCATTTGATCCACAGCACGTACATATGGGGACGTACGGCAATCAAACTGCGGAAGGCTTTAACATTACACGTGAGCAACAGGATGAATGGGCATTGCGTAGTCATCAGTTAGCATTACAAGCAATGGAAGCTGGTAAACTAGCAGAGGAAATCGTAGCAATTGAAATTCCTCAACGCAAAGGTGATGCAGTTGTTATTAATACAGATGAAGCACCAAGAGCTAGCACAACTTTGGAAGCGCTATCAGGGTTGAAATCAGCGTTTAGTAAAGATGGTACAATTACGGCTGGTAATGCACCAGGAGTTAACGATGGGGCATGTGCTCTTGTTTGTATGAGTGAAGAGCAAGCAAAGCGTGAAAACCGCAAACCGCTTGCGACGATTATTGGGCATGCAGCAGTTGGGGTTGCACCGCAGGATTTCCCACAAACGCCGGGAATTGTTATTCAAGCATTGCTGGACAAAACGGGTAAAACTTTAGCAGATATTGATTTATTTGAAATTAATGAAGCATTCGCAGCAGTAGCACTAGTTAGCAATAAAATCGCTGGACTTGATGAAAGCAAAGTAAATGTCAATGGTGGTGCGGTAGCATTAGGTCATCCGATTGGTGCTAGTGGTGCACGTATTATTTTAACTTTAGCTTATGAATTACGCCGTCGTGGTGGCGGAATTGGTATCGCTGCAATTTGTTCAGGTGGCGGTCAGGGGGATGCAATTATGATTGAAGTGGGGGCAGAAGAATGATTCAAAAAGTAATGGTAATTGGTGCAGGACAAATGGGCTCAGGAATTGCACAGGTGTGTGCACAAGCGGGTTATACAGTTCTATTAAATGATATTAAGCAAGAATTTTTTGAGCGTGGCTTAGGGGTTATTACAAAAAATTTAACACGTGATGTAGAAAAAGAGCGTAAAACAGAAGAAGAAAAGCAAGCCATTTTAGAGCGTATTACAATGTCAATAGATTTACAGGATGCAAGTGATGTAGACATCGTTATTGAAGCAGCTGTTGAAAATATGGAAATTAAACAATCTATTTTTAAGCAGCTTGATAGTATTGCACCAAAGCATGCTATTTTAGCAACGAATACATCAAGCTTACCAATAACAGAAATCGCAGCTGTCACAACTCGACCAGAGCAAGTAATAGGTATGCACTTTATGAATCCAGTACCTGTAATGAAGCTTGTAGAAATTATTCGCGGGCTTGCGACAACAGATGAAGTATATAAAGCTGTGGAAGATATGACAGTGAAACTATCGAAAACACCTGTAGAAGTAAACGACTTTCCAGGTTTCATTTCGAATCGCATCTTAATGCCGATGATTAACGAGGCAATTTATGCACTTTATGAAGGCGTTGCAACAAAGGAAGCGATTGATGATGTCATGAAGATGGGTATGAATCATCCAATGGGACCATTAACATTAGCAGATTTTATTGGCTTAGATACATGTCTATACATTATGGAAATTTTACATGAAGGCTTTGGTGATAGTAAGTATCGCCCTTGTCCATTGTTACGTAAATACGTAGCGGCAGGCTGGCTAGGTAAAAAATCAGGTCGCGGCTTTTACGTATACAACTAGGAGGAATACACGATGGAATTACGTTTTACAGAAGAACAGCAAATGATGCGCAACATGGTGAAGGATTTTGCTGAAAGTGAAATTGCCCCTTTTATTGAGCGTATGGAGGCTGGCGAATTTCCTCGCGAAATTTTAAAGAAAATGGGCGAGCTTGGTTTAATGGGCATTACAGCACCTGAACAGTATGGCGGCTCAGAGATGGATTTTACGTCTTATATTTTGGCAATTAATGAATTGTCTAAAGTGAGTGCTGTTGTTGGCGTTATCTTATCTGTTCATACATCTGTCGGTACGAATCCAATTCTTTATTTCGGCAATGATGCACAAAAAGAAAAGTATGTTACGAAGCTAGCTACAGGCGAATATTTAGGCGCCTTCTGCTTGACAGAGCCAGGTGCGGGTAGTGATGCAGGCTCATTAAAATCGCGCGCAGTAAAAGAGGGGGACCATTATAAAATTAATGGCTCTAAAGTGTTCATTACAAATGGTGGGGAGGCAGATGTCTATATTGTCTTTGCTTCAACAAATCCAGAGCTAGGCTCGCGTGGTGTTTCAGCATTTATCGTAGAAAAAGATACGCCAGGGCTAATTATCGGTAAGGATGAGCATAAAATGGGCTTGCATGGCTCTCGCACTGTACAGCTAACATTTGAGAATATGATTGTTCCTGCTGAAAACTTACTAGGAAATGAAGGGGAAGGCTTTAAAATTGCGATGGCTAACTTAGATGTTGGTCGTATCGGTATTGCCGCACAAGCATTAGGTATCGCAGAAGCTGCATTAGAGGCGGCAACAGCCTATGCTAAGGAACGTGTTCAATTTGGTAAGCCTATTGCTGCACAGCAAGGCATTGGCTTTAAGCTAGCAGATATGGCAACAGCGGTTGAGGCGGCAAAGCTACTTGTTTACCGTGCAGCAGATTTACGTTCAAAAGGATTACCGTGTGGGAAAGAAGCGTCAATGGCAAAGTTATTTGCCTCGAAAACAGCAGTACAAGTCGCGATTGATGCAGTGCAAGTATTTGGTGGCTATGGCTATACAGAGGATTATCCAGTGGAGCGTTATTTCCGTGATGCAAAAGTAACGGAAATATACGAAGGCACAAGCGAAATTCAACGACTTGTAATCGGAAAAAATCTATTGAAATAGGTACAAGGGGGACTAGGGGAATGAACTTTCAATTAACAGAAGAGCATGAGCAATTACGTGAAATGATTCGAGATTTTGCATTGAATGAGGTAGCACCAAGTGCAGCAGAGCGCGATGAAAACGAAGAGTTCGATCGTGCAATTTTTGATAAAATGGCGGAGCTTGGTTTAACGGGTATTCCATGGCCTGAAGAATACGGTGGCGCAGGCTTTGACTATCTTGCATACTGTATCGCAGTAGAAGAACTTTCTCGAGTATGTGCATCAACAGGCGTAACATTATCAGCACATACATCATTAGCAGGCTGGCCAATTTATAAATTCGGTTCAGAAGAACAAAAGCAAAAATACCTTCGCCCAATGGCAGAAGGCAAAAAAATCGGAGCATATGGTTTAACAGAGCCGGGTTCAGGTTCTGATGCTGGTGGAATGAAAACTTATGCGAAATTAGATGGCGATCATTATGTTTTAAATGGTTCGAAAATCTTTATTACAAATGGTGGTGTAGCGGATATTTATGTTGTTTTCGCTGTAACTGATCCTGAGGCAAAGCATGGTACAACGGCATTTATTGTTGAGGCAGATATGCCAGGCTTCTCTGTAGGGAAAAAAGAGAAAAAACTAGGCATTCGTTCATCACCAACGACAGAAATTATTTTTGATAACTGCCGTGTGCCAAAGGAAAATATTTTAGGTGAAGTCGGTCAAGGCTTTATTATCGCAATGAAAACATTAGATGGCGGTCGCAACGGTATAGCAGCACAGGCGGTTGGTATCGCTCAAGGCGCATTAGATGCATCAGTTGAATATGCAAAGGAACGTGTACAATTTGGCAAGCCAATTGCGGCAAACCAAGGTATTTCATTTAAACTTGCAGATATGGCAACAGCAGTTGAAGCATCACGCTTATTAACATATCAAGCGGCGTGGCTAGAGTCGAATGATTTACCATATGGTCAAGCTTCAGCAATGGCAAAATTAATGGCGGGCGATACGGCGATGAGCGTGACAACTGAGGCAGTACAAATTTTTGGTGGCTATGGCTATACGAAAGATTATCCTGTAGAGCGCTTTATGCGCGATGCAAAAATTACACAAATTTACGAAGGTACGCAAGAAATTCAACGCCTCGTAATTTCTCGTAATTTAACAAAATAATATATGGCTAAAAGCAAAGAAAAACTGCAAGTTGAAACGTCTGTCAAAGATGCACAACTAATTGAATTTCGCCGCCAACAAATTATTAATGCAGCGATTGTGTTATTTAAAGAAAAAGGATTTCATCGCGCAACTACACGTGAAATTGCCAAAGTAGCGGGTTTTAGCATTGGTACATTATATGAATATGTGCGTACTAAGGAAGATGTACTGTATTTGCTATGTGACCATATTTATCACGAAGTAAAGCAACGTCTTGCTAGTTTTCCGCAACGTTCAGGTACTATCGATGAGCTGAAGGAAGCCATTAAGCAATACTTTTTATTAATCGATAGCATGACAGATGCCTTTACAATTATGTATCAAGAATCCAAATCATTATCGAAAGAGGCGCTACATTACGTTTTGAATAAAGAGATGGAAATGGTCGCCCTCTTTCAAAATATATTAGAAAATTGCTCTGAATTAGGGGTCTTAAGACTCTCAGAGCAAGAGCTATTTTTAGCAGCGAATCATATTGTCATTCAAGGACAAAGTTGGGCTTTCCGCAAATGGGCGCTGCATAGACATTGTACAATCGACGAGTTTATTGAATACCAAATGGATACTTTTTTGTTCGGTATTATACGCAAGTAATAGGGAAAAATTTTTAGCTAAAAATTAGCGCAAATTGCATAACGGTTACGTATGCAACTTGCGCTTTTACTTTAATTAATAATTGTCCAAATATCCAAAAAATTATATATGTGTTTTAAGTATCAGCCCTAAAACAGCCACGGTTGATTAAAAAGGAAAAATGTTTACAGGCAAGCGAAAGGGGAAAGAGCAATGGAAAAAGTAGAAGTGTATCGTCCGAAGCATCATGTACGGTTTGTAACGGCATCTAGTCTATTTGATGGTCATGATGCATCTATTAATATTATGCGCCGTATTTTACAAGCGAGCGGTGTGGAAGTCATCCATTTAGGACATAACCGTTCTGTTGAAGAGGTTGTCAATGCAGCTATCCAAGAAGATGTGCAAGGTATTGCCATTTCTAGCTATCAAGGCGGGCATATGGAATATTTCAAATATATGTACGACCTTTTGCGTGAGAAAGGTGCACCGCATATTAAAATTTACGGTGGCGGTGGTGGTGTTATTTTACCACGTGAAATTAAAGAGTTACATGAATACGGCATCGCAGGTATTTTCTCGCCAGAGGATGGACGTGTACTAGGTTTGCAGGGGATGATTAATCGTCAAATTGAGGGGACTGATTTTTCAACGTTGCAAGGCAGCTATTTAGAAAAATTAGAGCAGCTTTCAACGGATACACCAGAAATTTTAGCGAATTTAATTACGGCAGCGGAAATTGGCGGCGATGACGTTCAGCCTTTATTAGAAGAAGCACGTGCAAAATCCAAGCATACGCCAGTGCTTGGTATTACAGGAACGGGTGGTGCAGGGAAGTCCTCGTTAACGGATGAGCTTATCCGTCGCTTCCTTCAGGAGTTCCCGGAAAAGAAAATCGCCATTATTTCAGTGGACCCTACGAAGCAAAAAACAGGTGGTGCGCTACTTGGTGACCGTATTCGTATGAATGCAATTTTCAACAATCGAGTTTATATGCGCAGCTTGGCGACGCGTAACTCACATACGGAGCTTTCTGCGTCGATTGGTGATGTACTTGATATCGTGAAAGTTGCTGGCTACGATTTAATCGTTGTTGAAACGAGCGGTATCGGTCAAGGGGATGCTGAAATTACGAAGCATACGGATTTTTCGATGTATGTGATGACGAGTGAATTTGGTGCGCCGACACAGCTTGAAAAAATCGATATGATTGATTATGCAGACATTATCGCGATTAATAAATTTGAGCGTAAAGGCTCCGAGGATGCACTGCGCCAAGTACAAAAGCAATACCAGCGCTCACGTGAATTATGGACTGCTAATTTAGATGATATGCCTGTCTACGGCACAATTGCGAGTCAATTTAATGATAAAGGCACAAATTCTTTATTTGCAGCGCTTGTCAAAACGATTAATGAAAAATTTGACATCAATTGGGAAACATCATATGAGCAATCAGTGAAAACGCAAAAGCAAGATGTTATCATCCCAAACGATCGACGCTATTATTTACGTGAAATTACAGATACAGTGCGAGGCTATCATAAAAAAGCAGAGCAACAAGTTGAATTTGCACGCAAATTATATCAGTTAGAAGGAACTAAGCAGCAGCTTGCTACATCAGAAGAAGCGTTAATTGCGTCCATTGATGCACTAATCGAAGGGGTTAAAAATGAGTTATCTGCTGAATCAAAACGTATTTTAGCGAATTGGGCATCTTTAAAAGAAGCGTATGCAGGTGAAGAGCTTGTAACGAAAGTACGCGATAAAGAAATTCGTACAATTTTACGAACAACATCGTTATCAGGTACGAAAATTCCGAAAGTTGCATTGCCGAAGTTTGTAGATTACGGTGAAATTTTGCGCTGGGTTTATGCAGAAAATGTACCAGGTGAATTCCCATATACAGCAGGGGTATTTCCATTTAAACGTGAAGGGGAAGATCCGAAACGTCAATTTGCTGGAGAAGGAACGCCAGAGCGTACGAATAAACGCTTCCATTATTTATCAAAGGATGACGATGCAAAGCGTTTATCAACTGCCTTCGATTCGGTGACATTATATGGAGAAGACCCACATATCCGACCAGATATTTATGGTAAAGTCGGAGAATCAGGTGTGAGCATTTGTACTTTGGATGATATGAAAAAGCTATATGCAGGCTTTGATTTATGTGCACCTTCTACATCTGTATCGATGACAATTAACGGACCAGCGCCGATAATTTTAGCGATGTTTATGAATACAGCAATCGATCAGCAGGTGAAAAAGCGTGAAGAAGAGCTAGGTCGTACATTAAGTGTAGAAGAATTTACTGAAGTACGTGCAAAAACGCTTCAAGTTGTACGAGGAACAGTGCAGGCGGATATTTTGAAGGAAGACCAAGGACAGAATACTTGTATTTTCTCAACGGAATTTGCGCTGCGTATGATGGGCGATATTCAGCAATATTTTATCGATAATAAAGTGCGTAATTACTACTCGGTATCAATTTCTGGCTATCATATTGCGGAGGCTGGGGCAAATCCAATTTCACAGCTTGCCTTTACATTAGCAAATGGCTTTACTTACGTGGAATACTATTTAAGCCGTGGCATGCATATCGATGATTTTGCACCGAATTTAAGCTTCTTCTTTTCAAATGGTTTAGATCCTGAATATACAGTAATTGGTCGAGTGGCACGTCGTATTTGGGCAATTGTAATGCGTGATAAATATGGTGCAAACGAGCGCTCGCAAAAGCTGAAATATCATATTCAAACATCTGGACGTAGCTTACATGCACAGGAAATTGATTTTAATGATATTCGTACAACGCTACAAGCGTTAATGGCATTACAAGACAACTGTAATTCGTTGCATACAAATGCCTATGATGAAGCTATTACAACGCCAACTGAGGAATCTGTACGCCGCGCAATGGCGATCCAAATGATTATTACGAAAGAGCATGGCTTGTCGAAAAATGAAAATCCGCTACAAGGTGCGTTTATCGTCGAAGAGTTAACGGATTTAGTAGAGCAGGCTGTGCTAGAGGAATTTGATCGTATGAATGATCGTGGTGGTGTACTCGGTGCTATGGAAACGCAATATCAGCGTGGGAAAATCCAAGAAGAATCCATGTATTATGAGCATTTGAAGCATTCTGGAGAGCTTCCGATTATCGGCGTTAACACATATTTAAATCCAAATCCACCGTCAGCAGAGCAAATTGATAGTATGGAAATTGCACGTGCTACAAAAGAGGAAAAGGATTTACAAATTGCTAACCTAGAAGCGTTCAAAGCTCGTCATGTAGAGCGTGCAGAGGAAGCGATAAAGCGCTTAAAGCATGCAGCAGTGACTGGTGGCAATATTTTCGCAGAATTAATGGACACTGTGCAAGTAGTGAGTTTAGGTCAAATTACGAAAGCATTATATGAAGTGGGCGGTCAATACCGTCGTAATATGTAATGAGTAAGGAGCTGTTTGAAAAATCATTTTAGAACAGCTCCTTTACACGTGGATGCATGAGCCCATTTGTGTGGATTTTCTATAAGAAGCTGAAAACGCAGTTGATTCCTGTAATGGTTGACACCCTTTCCACTGGGGATTGTTCCAATATATTATTATCGATGATGAGCCAAAAAATTAACTTTCTGGACAGTTCTTTATTTTGTATTGCAAATGAAAAAATTTTGTAAAATACGGGTAAAATAATATATCTCGATGTTAAAATTGCAGTATACTTATTTATGCGTATTATCTATACAAAAAAGGCGAGGTGGCTAAATGAAAAGCTTTCTAACATTTATGGTAATTTTAACGGGCTTATTCGCCACCTTTATGTTGTATAATAGACAAATGGCTTCAATTCCTCTATTGCTTTTGTCAGCATTTTTCTTCTACCTAGGTGCAAAAGAGGTAGCAAAAATAAAAAACAAGAAATGAAGCTAGCATAGTAACGCTATGTTTGTATATAATGGATATCATGATTTAATTTTGGTTCAGCAAATGTATTTGCGCGAAAGAGAAGCGTGAGATGCAAAAAAAGCTCATAGCGAAATGAATGTATATTCTTTGTTTCGTACAGTAGATGTACAAACGCTCACTGAATCAAGGAGAACTTGCGGCGGTTGTCACAAATTTTGAAGAGTAAATGCTAGCGTGAGCTCTAAAAAATCTGAATAAAAATGAGCCTTGGCTCGATTGATTATTAGGACTACGCCCAAAATTAAATATATGCAAAAAGAAAGGACGTGCACGAATTTGAACCTTCGTGAAATGACAAAAGAGCAATTAGCAGAAGAGTCTTTAATCGACTTAGCATACGCAATTTTAGAAGAAAGAAAATCACCACTCTTATTTGCTGATTTATTAAAAGCAATTCAAGCATTTAATGGCCAAACTGAAGAAGAGCTAAAAGCGCATTTAGTTCAATTTTATACAGATCTAAACATAGATGGTCGTTTCTTATTAAACCATGAAAACGGCTGGGGCTTACGCACATGGTATAAGATTGAAACGATTGAAGAAGAAACTGCGCCAACAGTTAAAGTTCGTAAGAAAAAATCGAAGTTGGCTGAAGATGAAGAGGAAGAATTAGAAGATCTTGATGAAGAAGATATCGGCTTTGAAGAAGACTTCGATGAGTTTGTTGAAGAAGAGGAAGAAATTGAAGAAGAGCTAATCGACTTCGATGACGAAGAAATTGAAGATATCGATGCTGATATTGATGAAGATTTAATTGAAGAAGATGATGAGTTCCTTATCGATGAGGAAGAAGAGCTTGAGGAAGAAGAGGAGGAAATCGAAGAGTAATACTGCTTTTGACATAAATTAAATTGTCATAAGTAAAAACTCTTGACTTCTTTTCCGCTTCCGTATATTCTTTTATTTGGGCTCCTTTAAAAAGGAGATTGACCGGATAAGTAATACGCTCCCCCCTGCAAAATACATGCAGGAGAGGAGCGTTTTTTTTGTTGTTTATCTTGATTCAGTAGGAAATTCCTTTTTCTATAAGAAAGAGTTGAATACTTATTTTGCTTTTTTAGATGGGTATCCAAATACTCGTTGAACCAAGATATCGTCCCCGATGGATGTCGCAGATTTTTTGAACAAGGTCGGAAAAAATCTAGACGCAATTATGCCAATGCGTAATTGATTTTGGCTAATATACTCACAAAAACTTGATTTCCTATGAATAATCAAGTTTTTCATATTTTGAAGGAGGAATACAGGATGACAAAGTATATTTTCGTAACAGGTGGCGTTGTATCTTCACTAGGTAAAGGGATTGTAGCTGCATCATTAGGCCGTTTATTAAAAAATCGCGGATTAGAAGTAACAATTCAAAAGTTTGATCCATATTTAAATATCGATCCAGGTACGATGAGCCCTTATCAACACGGTGAAGTATTCGTAACAGATGATGGTGCTGAGGCAGACTTAGATTTAGGTCATTATGAACGTTTTATCGATATCAATCTTGGTAAACATTCAACAGTAACTTCAGGTAAAGTATATCAATCTGTATTAAATAAAGAACGTCGTGGCGATTATAACGGCGGAACAGTTCAAGTAATTCCTCATGTAACAAATGAAATTAAAGATCGTGTTCAGCGAGCGGGTCGTGAAACTTCTGCGGATGTTGTTATTACAGAAATCGGTGGTACTGTAGGGGACTTTGAATCACTTGCATTTTTAGAAGCAATTCGTCAAATGCGTACAGATTTAGGACATAACAATGTGATGTATGTTCATTGTACGTTAATGCCATACATTGCAGCTGCGGGGGAAATGAAAACAAAACCAACTCAGCACTCTGTAAAAGAATTACGTTCATTAGGTATTCAACCAAACATAATCGTATTGCGTACAGAGCAGCCAGTACCACAAGAAATGAAGGAAAAAATTGCGTTATTCTGTGATGTTCGCTTAACAGATATTATTGAATCTCGTGATGTAGAGCATTTATATGAAGTGCCATTAAACTTACTTGCACAAGGCTTCGACCAAATTGTATTAGATCATTTCGGCATTAAAGCACCAAAAGCTGATATGGAAGATTGGAAAGAGCTTGTTCATAAAGTGAAAAACTTAGAAAATAAAACACGTATTGCACTAGTAGGAAAATACGTGGAGCTTCAAGATGCGTATATTTCTGTAGTAGAAGCATTAAAGCATGCAGGCTATGTATACAATTCGGATATCGAAATTGATTGGATTAACGCCGAGGAAGTAACAGCTGCTAATGTTGCAGAGCTATTAAGCCACGCAGATGGTATTTTAGTACCAGGAGGCTTTGGTGATCGTGGTGTTGAAGGGAAAATTGAAGCGATTCGTTTTGCACGTGAAAATGATGTGCCGTTTTTAGGTATTTGCTTAGGTATGCAGCTTGCAACAATTGAGTTTGCGCGCAACGTAATGGGCTTAGAAGCCGCACATTCAACAGAATTAGATAAAGATACAAAATACCCAATTATTGATTTCTTACCAGAACAATCTGAGAATACAGATTTAGGTGGAACTTTACGTTTAGGCCTATATCCATGTAAGCTAAAAGAGGGTTCAGTAGCACGTAATGCATACAATGGTGAAGAATTAGTGTACGAGCGTCATCGCCACCGTTATGAATTCAACAATGAATTCCGTGAAGCGATGGAGGCTGAAGGCTTAGTGTTCTCAGGCGTTTCACCTGATAACAAGCTTGTAGAAATTGTTGAACTACCAGAGAAAAAATTCTTCGTTGCTGGACAATTCCACCCAGAATTAATCTCTCGCCCTCAACGTCCACAACCATTATTCCGTGAATTTGTTGGTGCTGCATTTAACAATAGAGGGTAAAATATGATGCAAAAGGTAGTGTATCAAAATGATTTTGAGACACTACCTTTGCGCCGAGGAAGGCGGCATCTTATTTCTGCAATTACTCGTTGATGCAACTACAGTAGAAGCACATGTTTCTAACAATTAATTAATCTAAAAGTTAAGGCTGTCCAGAAAGGAAATTCTTTTTGGGCGGCCTTATTTTCATTTTCTATTGCACTTTTGCATGCCCTAGCTGAAGAGAAATAGAGCTTGAGGTATTTAGTACTTTTTCAATTAATTCTTCTTGTATTCTTTGGAGGGTTATACGATGAATAGGTCCAGAAATACTAAAGCTGGCAATTATTTTCCCTGAAAAGTCATAAATTGGCGCAGCGATACATCGAATTCCTTCTTCATTTTCGATATTATCGAGAGCATACCCATTCTTTCGGATTTTATTAATCTCATTTACTAAATCAGATGATGTTAAAATTGTATTTTCTGTGCGCTGTATAAATTGAATTTTATCAATTGTTTTATGCAACTGTGTATCATCTTTCCCTGATAAGAGTACTTTTCCAGTACCAGTACAATACATAGGTGCTCTACTGCCAATGCGGGAGTACATACGTATTGTTTGATTGCTCTCTATTTTATCTATATAAACAATTTCTCCATTTTCCTCAGTACATAAATGTACAGTTTCGTTTACTTCATGAGCTAATTTCTCTAAAAGTGGTCTTGCTATAGAAATCAAACTTGAGTTATTTAAAATGTTTCTTGTTAAATATAAAGTTTTGTAACTAATATGATAGCGTTCAGTTTCTACATTTTGATGAACGTATTGCAGTTCTATCAATGTTGATAATAATCGGTGTACTGTGCTTTTGGATAGCTTTGTTTCAGTAGCCAATTTTGTAATTTGCATACCATCTGGATACTTAGATAAGTGTTCTAATATGATAAAAGCTCGTTCAATAGATTGCACGATTGCCATTATATTCTCCACCATTTCCTAAAATTTCATAACCTTTATCAATCATATGCGAAAATAAGTTGTTTTGTAAATGCTATATAGAAATCCAAAATAATAGTTTACAGAAAAATTAAATTGTTCTTGTAATTAAGAATTATAACGCATATAATATTTTTATGGAACATAGTTCTGCATAGTGGAACTAAATTATTTCGTTAATAGGGAGGAGAAAAAATGCGAATTGTATATGCACATCATCCAGAAGATGTGAAGAATTACACGACAGAAAAATTACGTGAAGAATTTTTGATGGAAAAGTTATTTGTCGAAAATACTGCAACATTCACTTATAGCCATGTAGATCGAATTATTTATGGTGGTATCTATCCAATTGATAAAGCAGTTACGCTAGATGCTAGCAAAGAATTAGCTGCTACATACTTTTTAGAAAGACGTGAAATGGGTGTAATAAATATTGGAGGGGCAGGACGTATTTACTGCGATGGCGATATTTATGACATTGACAACAAAGAAGCTCTTTATATAGGGAAGGGTACGAAGGATTTGTACTTTGAATCTATTGATACAAGCAAACCAGCGAAATTTTATATAAATTGTTGCCCTGCGCATATGAAATATCCAACGCTAAAAATTGGTAAAGATAAAGCAATTCAACGCCCAATGGGGACTAGTAGCAATATGAATAAACGTGTCATTAATCAATACATTCACCCTGACGTGCTAGAAACTTGCCAGCTAAGTATGGGGATGACTGTACTTGAAGAGGGAAGTGGTTGGAATACTATGCCATGCCATACGCATGAACGACGTATGGAAGTGTATTTCTATTTTGATATGGAAGAAGAAACTAAAGTA
This sequence comes from Bacillus ndiopicus, assembly GCF_000612805.1. GTDB lineage: Bacteria > Bacillota > Bacilli > Bacillales_A > Planococcaceae > Metasolibacillus > Metasolibacillus ndiopicus. The sequence continues at coordinate 345,031 of NZ_HG964403.1, forward strand.
TTTCACTTAATGGGGCAGCCTTCTGAAACTCGACATATTGTTGTATCCAATGAACAGGCGGTGCTATCACCTAGTTGGTCGATTCACTCAGGTATTGGTACAAAAAACTATACATTTATATGGGGAATGTGTGGAGAAAATTTAGATTTTGATGATATGGATCATGTTGCAATGAAAGATTTGAAATAAAAAATGATATTAGGTGATAAAAATGAAAATTATTATTTCTGATTGTGATCATGCAGATATTAATATAGAAAAAAATGTCTTAGGAAAAAATAGTGTACCTTTTGAATTACAGCAAAACAAAACAGAAGAGGACTTAATAAAAAATTGCCAAGAGGCGAGCGTTATTATTAATCAATATGCTCCTTTTACAGCAAGGGTACTTTCGCAGCTACCTCATTTGAAATTAATTGTACGCTACGGTGTAGGAGTTAATAATATTGATTTAGATGCAGCATCAAAGCAAGGAATACAAGTTTGTAATGTACCAGATTATGGAACACATGAGGTTGCAGATCATGCTTTAGCTTTAATGTTAGCGCTTACAAGAAAAATTACGAAGATTAATAACTGTGTAAAAAATGGTGATTGGGATTACCAGCAAAGTGTTCCCATCTATCGCCACAGTGAACAAATCGTCGGAATTATTGGGGTTGGTCGTATTGGCTCAGCATTCGCCCAAAAGGTACAAGCACTTGGCTGTAAAGTAATAGCTTATGATATTTCGGCAGAACGCAAAAAGAATGACCCAAATTTATCATTTATCGAATTTGTAGAATTTGATGAGTTAATTCAGCAATCTGATATTATTTCCATACATTGTCCGTCGGATAATGCTATGAATTTATTTAATAAAGATGTTTTTGAAAAAATGAAATCAACTAGCTATTTAGTAAATGTTTCGCGCGGGGGAATTATTGATGAAGAAGCTCTCTATGAAGCTCTAATCTCAAAACAAATTGCTGGAGCTGCGCTAGATGTTGCTACGAAAGAACCGATAGATGTGAAGTCTCCTTTACTCAAATTAGACCAGTTTATTTGCACACCGCATATGGCTTGGTATTCAGAGCAATCTGCCCAAGAATTAAAAAGAAAAGTTGCGGAAGAGGCTGTAAGATACTGTAAAGGTGAAAAACTTCATTATCCTGTTAATCATATTTAAAACATTAGGGGGAAGTAACATGAAAAAATCGTACAAACAACTATTTTTATTCACGATGATTATTTTTGGTTTGTCAATTTTAGCAGCATGTGGCAATAAAGATGGAGGGGCATCTAATAGCTCAGAAAAATCTAAGGATACTCAATTACTCAAAGTAGCATTTAATCAACCAGAAAGTCATCCTCAATATAAGGCGATGGTTGAATTTGGAGAAAAAATAAAAGAGCGTACAAATGGCGCATATGAAATAGAAGTATCACCTAATGAACTGTTAGGTGCACAACGCGAAACGATTGAATTAGTACAGACAGGTACAATTGCAATGTCTTTAGTCGCAGGTGGGTTATTAGAAAACTTTAATCAAGATTTTGCTGTTTTCAATTTACCATATGTATTTGAATCAGCTGAACACCAAATGTCCGTGTTAAATGACCAAAAAGTAGTAGGCGATTTATATTCCTCATTAAAGGATCAAGGAATCTATGTTGCAGGTGCATTCCATTCAGGTGTACGTAATGTTTATAACAGTAAGCATCCAATTAATACACCAGAAGACTTAAAAGGTTTAAAAATTCGTATTATCGAATCTGATACGAATGTACAAATGATGAAAAACATGGGGGGAACAGGTACTCCTATGGGACAAGGTGAAGTATACACAGCAATTCAATCTGGTGTCATTGATGGTGGAGAAAATAATGAATTAATCTACTCTAGCCTGAAGCATGCTGAGATTGCACCTTACTATTCTTATACAAAGCACTTAATGTTCCCAGACTACTTAATTGTAAACTCAAAGTTATTTGATGGTATGAGTGAAGAACATCAACAAATTTTCCAAGAGGAATTATTAGCAGCAATTAATCATGAAGTTAAAATGTGGGACGAGGATGTCAATAAGGCAATTGAAGAAGCAAAAGCAGCAGGTGCAAAATTTAACGAGGTAGATACTGAAGTGTTCCGTAAAGCAACTGAGTCTTTAATTCAAGAAAAATTGACTTCTGATAATGCACGAAAATTATATGATCAAGTACGTGAAGCAGCGAAATAAGTGGCGGTGAGTTTAAATTGGAAACTTTAAAAAAAACACTAGACAAGATTTTATCAACTATATGCGTCGGGTTATTCGGCGCATTAGTTGTACTCGTAACTTGGCAAGTTTTCACTCGTTTTATACTAAATAACCCAAGCACTATCACGGAAGAGCTAGCAAAATATTGTTTTGTTTGGTTAGTACTCTTTGGGGCAGCCTTTGTTTTTGGCGAAAATGGTCATATGCGTATTGAATTTATTCAAGAGGCATTTCCGATGAAGTTGAAAATAATAGCTCAAATTTTCATAGAACTAAGCATTATCATGTTTTCAGTATTAGTAATAGTGATAGGTGGTTTAACGATTACAAAGCTAGCTTGGACACAAATGTCGGCAGCATTAATGATACCAGTGGGTTATTTATATGCAGTCGTACCTATAAGTGGCTTATTTATTGTTTTCTATTGTATTTATAACATCTATACGATTATTAAAACGAAAAAGCCTTTAGAAATTGTATAAAGTTTGAAAAGAGGTGATATAAAAATGGTATCAGCAGGAGTAGCTGGATTAATTTTATTAGCAGGGATTGTATTTTTTCTAGTAATTGGTGCACCTATTAGTATTAGTGTAGGCATAGCGTCTATGCTTGCAATGTTTTCAATTTTAGATTTTGGCAATGCACTTCAAGCGTCTGCACAGCGAATGTTTACTGGGATGAATTCGTTTACGTTATTAGCGATTCCATTCTTTATTCTAGCTGGGGTAATTATGAATAACGGTGGAATTGCTAGACGTTTAGTTAATTGTGCAAAGGTTTTAGCAGGAAGAATGCCTGGCTCATTAGCGCAAACGAATGTATTAGCAAATATGATGTTTGGATCAATTTCTGGATCAGCAGTTGCAGCTGCTGCGGCAGTAGGTTCAACGATGGCCCCAATGCAAGAAAAAGAGGGCTATAATCGCAATTTTAGTGCAGCAGTTAATATTGCCTCTGCGCCAACAGGAATGCTTATTCCACCAAGTAATACACTTATTGTGTTTTCATTAGTAAGCGGTGGAACATCTATTGCAGCATTGTTTATGGCTGGATATATTCCAGGAGTTTTATGGGGTATTGGTTGTATGATTATGGCCTTTATTATTGCTAAACGAAAAGGATATAAAAGTGATGAACGCGTACCTTTTAAATTAGCTGTAAAAGTATTTATCGATGCAATTCCAAGCTTGCTATTAATTGTTATTGTAATTGGTGGGATTATTAAAGGCGTCTTTACACCTACAGAAGGCTCAGCTATTGCAGTAGTTTATGCGCTGCTACTTTCATTTTTATATCGAACGATTAAAATACGTGATTTACCAAAAATCTTTATGGAATCTACACGTACAACAGCGATTGTAATTTTTTTAATAGGTGTTTCCACAATCATGTCTTGGGTAATGTCCTTTACAGGTATTCCAAAATTAATTGCTAATAGTTTACTAGGATTTACAGATAATTTAATAGTAATATTACTTATTATTAATATCGTTCTTTTAATTGTTGGGACTTTTATGGACCCAACACCAGCTATCTTAATTTTCACACCTATTTTCTTACCAATTGTTATGGCATTTGGTATGGATCCAGTTCACTTTGGAATTATCGTTGTATTTAATTTAAGTTTAGGCACAATTACGCCTCCAGTAGGACCAGTATTGTTTGTTGGAGCACGTGTTGCTAAGCTGAAAATTGAACAAGTTGTTAAACCTTTAATACCGTTTTTTGTAATAACAGTTGGCATACTTTTATTAGTAACATATATTCCTGAACTATCATTATGGCTACCAAAGTTACTAGGCCTAGTTAAATAAGTAAGAGCAGGGCGCCTAAAAGTATGAGTAAAAGTACTTTTAGCTGCCTTTTAATATTCTATTGAACAGTACATTAAATTAAAAGAGAGCGTGGAATAAATATGAAAGCAATTGTCTATACAGCCCCTAACACTGTTGAGTGCAGAGAAATAGAGAAGCCTAGTGTACCAGAAGGTTATGTTTTATTGAAAAATGCATATGCAGGCATCTGTGGAACAGATTTAAATATATTTGCAGGGACACATCCTAGAGCCCAAGCTCCTCTTGTATTAGGCCATGAATTTTCAGCAACTATAGAAAGTGAACATCCTCTTTATCCAGTTGGCACAAGGGTAACAGTGAATCCCTTACTTAGCTGTGGAACTTGTATTCCGTGCCGTACAGGTCAATCACATGTATGCAATAATTTAAAATTAGTCGGCATTGATACTGACGGAGGAATGGCACAATTTGTAGCTGTGGCAGCAGATAAAATTATTCCATTACCTGAAGGAGTGTCACTAGAGCAAGGGGCACTTGCAGAGCCGATTGCAGTAGCCGTACATGCGATTAGAAAGGCGCGATTTTTAGTAGGAGATCGAGCGGTTGTTTATGGTGCAGGTACAATTGGTTTATGTGTTGCCTTGGCACTACGAGCATATGGGGCATCTGAGGTTATTGTGATAGAGGCCAATGAATTACGACTTGAAAAGGCCCGTAAGCTAGGGTTTATAACATACAATTCTATGCAAGATGATATAGTTGGAGAATTAAATATTTTGACAGGAAATTCAGGAGTTGATTATGTATTTGACTGCGCTGGGCATCCAGCAGTAATGGCTCAAGTAACTGAGATTGTTAAGGTGCAAGGTACGATTGTTACTGTTGCAGCATATAAAAAGCCTGCAGAGGTCAATTTGATTCAAGGAATGTTTAAGGAATTAACAATTCAATTTGTTCGTGTTTATACAAATAAAGATATTGAATTGGCGTTAGATTTATTAACTAAAGAGCCTAAATTTGCTGAAATCATTACACATGTTTTGCAGCCCGAGCAAGCAATGGAGGGGTTTGAGCTACTAACAACACCAACAGATGCAATTAAAGTACTTTATGCATTTTAGGAGGAATTTTTATGCATTCACTATTTGATTTAACAAATAAAAATGCCGTAGTAACAGGCGGAAGCCGAGGATTAGGAAAAGAAATTGCGCTAGGCTTAGCACAGGTTGGAGCAAATATCGCAATTATTTCAAGGCAGGAAAGCCCAGAAGTAGTGGAGGAATTAGAAAAATTCGGCGTTAAAGCGGTGTCAATTGCCTTTGATATTGGAGAAATTTCCGAGCATAAGCAGCTACTTAAAATGGTTGAAGAAAAGCTAGGTCATGTGGATATTTTAGTTAATAATGCTGGTGTCCAAAAAAGACATCCTGCTGTGGAATTTCCTCAGCAAGATTGGGATTATGTCATGAATATAAATGCTAATGCTGTTTTTAGTTTATGCCAAGTTTTTGGGCAGCAAATGTTACAGCGTGGTTATGGAAAAATTATTAATCTCGCATCGTTACTATCGTTTCAAGGTGGTTTAACAGTGCCTGCATATGCAGCGAGCAAAGGTGCTGTAATGCAATTTACAAAATCATTAGCAAATGAATGGGCAGCTAAAGGTGTAAATGTAAACTGCGTAGCTCCAGGTTATATGGCCACAGATATGAACGAAGCGTTAATGAATGATGATGTAAGAAGTAAACAGATTTTGGAGCGTATTCCAGCGGGGCGTTGGGGTACAGGACAAGATATGCAAGGAGCAGTTATTTTCTTAGCTTCACAAGCATCTGATTATGTACATGGCTTTACAATTGCTATTGATGGAGGATGGCTAGGAAGATAGTGGTGATTGAAAGAATTTTTTAAAGTAGAAACATTGAACGATGTCTTAGCAGCATATTGAATTTAAAGAAGTGAGGGTTGAGGTATGGATATTATTACAATTGGAGATGGCATGATTACATTCGATCCATCAGTTAAAGGACCACTTCGATATGTTGGAGAGTTTAAGCGTAAAATCGGTGGGGCAGAGTTGAATGTGATGATAGGTTGTGCACGCTTAGGATTACAAGCTGGCTGGATTAGTCGACTTGGAAAGGATGAATTTGGGAGACATATTGTTAATACCGTTCGTGGAGAAGGAATTGATGTGTCTGAAGTTAAATTAATAGAAAATTACCCAACATCGTTAAATTTTAAAGAGGTACAAGCTTCAGGAGATGGAAAAACATTTTATTATCGACATAAATCACCTACTGAAACATTTACAGTGGATCAATTGCCTGTTGAATATATTAAAAAAGCAAAAATATTACATGTAACAGGAGTGTTTCCGTCTATACTTAAACAAAATCGCCAACTTATTTTGCAAGCAATAAAAATTGCTAAACAACATGGCGTAAAAGTATCCTTAGATCCGAATATACGCTTAAAGCTTTGGAGTAAGGAAGAAGCGCGAGAAACATTATTAGCGTTTTTACCGTATGTTGATTATTTACTAACAGGTCGAGAAGAATTGGAGCTACTATTTGAAACAGCAGATGAGGTAGAGCTTATTAAAATACTGCAAACATATCAATTTGAATATGTTGTCGTGAAGAACGGATCTGAAGGAGCAGCTTATTTAGAAAATAATAAATTTGTACATGTACCAGGATTTCCAGTAAAAAAAGTAGTTGATACTGTTGGAGCTGGAGATGGATTTGATGCTGCTTTCCTGTATGGTATTATTCAAAATTGGTCTATAGAAAAGATGATTACACTAGCCAATGCGGTAGGGGCAATGGTTGTACAAGTTCAAGGTGATAATGAAGGGTTACCTTATTTGGAGGAAGTTGAAGTATTTTTAGGAGCTCGTGAAAATATAGAAAGATAAGAGGGTGAAAAAGTGTACGATAAACTTCAACAATTCAAATTGATTCCTGTTTTAAGAAAAGTCCCATATTCTGTTTGCGAAGAACTAGTGAAGTCTTTAAAAAAGGGCGGGATACAAGCAGTTGAAATTACAATGGATTCTGATAGAGCGGCAGATATGATAAAGATAGTTAAGAAACAAAATGAAGGGCAGCTATTAGTTGGAGCAGGCACCGTATTGACGCTAGAATCATGTGAAGAGGCTATAGCAGCAGGAGCAGAATTTATAGTTTCTCCCTCATTAAATCTAGATGTTGTGAGAAAGTGTTTGGAAAAAAATATTCCTGTTATACCAGGAGTATTTACACCGACAGAAATGCAGTTGGCGTATAGTGAAGGAGCGGAGATAGTTAAGCTTTTTCCAGCATCCTCTTTAGGACCAAAATTTATTAAAGATGTAAAGGGCCCGTTATCGCATATACGAATTATGACGACGGGTGGTATTTCTTTAAATACCGCAAAATCCTATATTGAAGCAGGGGCAGAAATTATTGGTGTAGGCAGTGAACTAATAAGAAAAGAATGGCTGCTATCAAAAGATTGGGAAGCAATTATGAATGAGGCAATCAAGTGGAACAATAGCTTAACGTAGTTTACATAGAAGCATAAGTTAAGTGTCTTTATATTGTAAAAAGAGGTTATCAGAAAAGCAGGCTAGCTCGCCGCTTTCTGACAACCTCTTTTATTTTGTCTACAAGTAAACTTCTAGAATAAATTTCATCCAAAAGGAGACTGCATTTCATCCTCTTCCTCATCATCCACTGCAAGCATTTCATCATAAGAAAGCTTGATGGCTTCGTAGATGAAAAGTGCAGCTAATAAATGCGGCGTCACAATGCGTGCACCAAGCTTTGTAGGATGTGGTAAAATTGCGCCACGTAAATTTAGCGATACATATGTGTAAGCAAGCTCGCTTAGCTTATTATCATCATCCGCACGTTCACTAGCAACTGCTGCAAAAGGAATAAACTCATCGTAAAGCTGCTCAGCTAATGCAAGTGCTTCTGAATCGCTTGCATGGCGAGTAAAAATGCATACTCGGTCGCTTTCAGTGAGGATAGTGTCAGCCGTCCATAGAGCAACTTTAGTCATTGGCTCGGCTGAGAGAATGGCATTTTGAGCGACTCCTTGCATTTCACCAAAGCATGCAAAATAGACAATACCTTGCCCAACAGCAGCTTGTGCTAATAAACGAGCAGTTTCCTCAATTGCATCTTCTTCGTTTTGTTGAATCTTTTGTAGTACACCAGTTAATTGTGTTAATAATATTTTTGACATAAATACACCTCGTTAATATTAAAATATAATATAATACAAACATATTTGTTATAATAATATGAAAAATAGATAGATTAGGGGAATATGATGATATTTACAATTTCAAAAAACATTAAATTCTACAGAAAAAAAATGGGCTATACGCAAGCTGAATTAGCAAAAGGAATATGTACGCAAGCAATGATTAGTAACTTTGAAAAAGGTGGTAGCTCACCATCAAGTGTTGTCATGCACCAAATTGCTGAAAAATTAGGCGTACCAATCGAAAATTTCTTTCGTGATGTATATTCTACACCAGTTCAACAAAATACAGAAGTTGAAAAGCTTATTAGAAAACTGATACATCAACTAGACTATGAATCTGTATCTTACATTATTATGAGTGAGTTAAAGAAAAGAAATGCTCATTCACCGAAAGAGAAAAAATTTTTAAAATGGAATGAAGGTATTTGTGTATATCATTTAGAAAAGGATAGCGTAAAATCCATAGAAATTTTAAAATCTCTTTTACCACCAGAGGATAAAGTGGAAGAGGCATTAGATATTGAAATTTTAAGTAGCTTAGCCATTATTTATTTTGAAACGAAAGATTACGATACTTCGCTATATTATTATGAACTTTGTACTACAAATTTTGAGTATAATCATGTAGATGATCGTTTAAAAATAAAAATTTTATATGGAAAATCAAGGACGCTAGCATACAAAGAGGATTTCAAAGACGCGCTACTATACTGTAAACAGGCGATTAAGCTTTGTTTAGAAAATGAAACATTGTATTTATTAGGAGAATTGTTATTTCAAGCAGCTCGTTTATCTATTTTTGAAAAAGCATTTACTAATGCGGAAATTTATATTGGACAAGCGACAAGCATTTTTGAACTTCAAAGTGAAATTGATTTTCTAAGAATTGTAGAGCAATTGAAAGAGGAATTACAATAATGTTTATAAAATAAATTATGAATTTTAAAAAAATATTGATTTATTGTTCGATATGTAATAAATTACTAATAAAAGGGGGTGCTACCATGAAAAAGTTTTTCGCTAACTTATTTGTATGTTTTGCAATTTTAGTATCTGTTAGTGGTTACCAAGTGCCGACAGAAACAGCAGCAAATGATGTATTACCAAAAGGTGAATTCCAAATTTTCTCAAAGAGTCTTCCTGATTTACCAAGCAGACATTAAAAAGCAAGTAACTATTAATAATAATTATTTTAAATGCTACTGGTGATTCATCTATTTTTATTTAGCAACTGTTTTGCGAATAAGATGGTAGTATAAATAATAACTGGCAGTATTCAATCGCTCATTGAAAGAACAAGCCTTTGAATCTAAATTTATCCCAATACAATGAATATTTATAAAATTATTTATAAATTTTCTAATTGATTAATAGCTGGGATTAATTGGTGTGAGCCAGTAGCAGCCAAAATAAGCCGTATTTAAAAGGGGGAGGACTACAATGAAAAAGTTTTTCGCTAGTTTACTGGTGTGTTTTGCAGTTTTAGTATCTGTTAGTGGTTACCAAGCGCCGACAGAAACAGCAGCAAATGATATATTACTAAAAGTTGAATTCCAAGCTTTCTCGAAAGAACTTCCTGATTTACCAAGTATACATTAAGAAAAGTATGTAACTATTTATAATTATTTTTAAAAATGCTACTGGAGATTCATCTATCTATATTTAGCAACTGCTTGTATATGATAGCTAGTATTTCAGCATTCATTGAATAGAGACAAGGCCTATCTACTTAATTTTATGGAGATTACCATAAAAAAGTTTTTTGCTAGCTTATTTGTATATTTTGCAATTTTAATACCTGTTAGTGGTTACCAAGCGCCGACAGAAACAGCAGCAAATGATATATTAACAAAAGGGGAATTCCAAACTTTCTCAAAAATGCTTTCTGATTTGCCAAGCTCACATGATTGACCACTGTGCTATTGGTGCAGGTTTTATAAACGAGCTATAATATGGGAGTGTTCCTTAAAGGTTTATAAAAATATTAATGAAAATTAATTTAGCAATGAGAATTTTACCGTAATAAAGTAGCCAGCAGCCCAAATAAGCTTCGTCTCCTTATATCAGGCGAGTTTTTTTATTTACATACATCATGAATCAATATTCATAAGTTTCTTTTTCACTTAATTCAAAGAATGTAGGAGATGTCCAAAGATGATAAAAATATTAATTGTCGATGATCAACAGGGTATTCGATTATTATTAAATGAAGTTTTTAAAAAAGAGGGCTATGAAACATATTTGGCGTCAAATGGAATAGAAGCATTAGGTATATTTAAAAATGAAGAAATCGATTGCATTTTGCTCGATATGAAAATTCCAGGAATGAATGGTATTGAAATATTGCGCGAATTACGCAAGCTGAGCGACAAAATAAATGTTGTGATGATGACAGCCTATGGTGAGCAGGCGCTTATTGATGAAGCGTTTCAGCTAGGGGCAACAAAGTATTTTACAAAACCGTTTAATATTTTTGAAGTGCGAGATGCAGTCAATGAAATACTTAGTATCAGTAAAAATGAAGGTGTTTGAAATAACTTTTCAGACCCCTTCATTTTTGTTATGATAAAGGTATGCGTTTATCTTGATTCAATGGATGTCACGGGATGTGACGCTTTAAAGTTCACTTCCACTCATCAGCTCGGAAAATCTGGACACAATTTAATTAATCTGGATATAGCGAAGACGCATTCAGAGTCAAAATAAAGGTTTTTAATGTAGGTCATACATTTTTTGAATGAACTAAAAAAATATGGACATAGTAGCAGAGCCATATTTTGATAAACAATAACCGATCAACTATCCGAGGAGGATCTAAATCATGGCATTAGTTTCAATGAAAGAGATGTTAATTAAAGCAAAAGCGGAAGGTTACGCAGTAGGACAGTTTAATATTAATAACTTGGAGTTTACACAAGCAATTTTGCAAGCTGCACAAGAAGAAAATTCACCTGTAATTTTAGGTGTATCAGAAGGTGCAGGTAAATACATGGGTGGCTTTATTGCAGTTGTTCATATGGTAAAAGGTTTAATCGAATCATATAAAATTACAGTACCTGTAGCGATTCATTTAGACCACGGCTCAAGCTTTGAAAAATGTAAAGAAGCAATCGATGCAGGCTTTACATCTGTTATGATTGATGCTTCTCACCACCCGTTCGATGAAAACGTAAGCACAACAAAAGCAGTTGTGGAATATGCGCATGCAAAAGGCGTGTCTGTTGAAGCGGAGTTAGGTACAGTTGGTGGAGAAGAAGATGGTGTAATCGGTGGTATTATGTATGCAGACCCAGCGGAATGCAAACGCTTAGTAGAAGCGACGAATATTGACTGCTTAGCGCCAGCATTAGGATCAGTACATGGTCCATATCAAGGCGAACCAAACTTAGGCTTTGCTGAAATGGAGGAAATCTCTAAATTAGCAGATCTTCCATTAGTGTTACATGGTGGAACTGGTATTCCAACGAAGGATATTCAACGCTCTATTTCATTAGGTACAGCGAAAATTAACGTTAATACAGAAAATCAAATTGCTGCAACAAAAGTAATTCGTGAAGTATTAGCAAACGATACAAAAGTATATGATCCACGTAAATATTTAACACCTGCACGTGAAGCAATTAAAGAAACTGTTATTGGGAAAATGCGCGAATTTGGCAGCTCTCAAAAAGCATAGGATGAAATATCGATCAGTGGGTGGGTCCTCACCCTCCACTGATTATTAGTTTTTATCAATCATTCATTTAAACTTCATGGTTTTGAAAAAGGGGCGCATTACACCAACCGTTTTTTGGTACAGGTGAATTGCCACTGTATAGACGAGATAAGTCATTCAATAAAAATTTTGATGCAAGAAATTATTTGTAGGGGAAGTGTCAGATTGTCGAGATTGGCCTCCTCTTTATTTTTTGATTAAAGTGAAATCGCAATTTAGGAGGATATATTAACATGAAATTTTTTATCGATACAGCAAACTTTACAGAAATTAAAGAAGCATACTCTTGGGGAATTTTATCTGGAGTTACAACAAACCCATCGCTAGTAGCAAAAGAACCAGGTGTAAACTTCCATGATCGCTTAAAGGAAATCGCGGAGCTAGTTGATGGCTCAGTTTCTGGTGAGGTTATTTCTTTAGATGCGGAAGGCATGATTAAAGAAGGCGAAGAGTTAGCTGCAATTCATCCAAATATTACAGTGAAGCTACCAATGACACCAGAAGGTTTAAAAGCATGTAAGCATTTCTCTGAAAAAGGTATTAAAACAAACGTTACACTTATCTTCAGTGCCAACCAAGCTTTAATGGCAGCTCGTGCAGGTGCAACTTACGTTTCTCCATTCCTTGGTCGTTTAGATGATATCGGACATAATGGTATAGAGCTAATTTCTACAATTGCTGATATTTTCACAATTCATGATATTAAAACAGAAATTATTGCTGCATCAATCCGTCACCCACAACATATTACAGACGCAGCTCTAGCTGGTGCTCATATTTCAACAACACCATTTAAAGTATTACAACAATTATTTAATCATCCATTAACAGATAAAGGAATTGAAGGGTTTTTAGCGGACTGGTCAAAGCGCCAAGGACAATAAAAAACACTTTCACTTTGAGGGAGAATCGTTATGGATGTTTATAAAATCACAGGACAACGACGTTTAAAAGGTACAGTGAAAGTTAGTGGAGCCAAAAATAGTGCGGTTGCTTTAATTCCGGCATCAATCCTGGCGAATTCTTCCGTCACAATTGAAGGAATCCCTGCAATTTCAGATGCATGGACATTAAAAGCTTTATTAGAGGAAATCGGTGGAGACGTGTCGTTTGAAGATGGACAAATGACAATTGACCCAAGCAAAATGACAGCGATGCCGCTACCTAATGGCAATGTGAAAAAGTTACGTGCCTCATATTATATGATGGGGGCAATGCTAGGTCGCTTTAAAAAAGCAGTTATCGGTTTACCTGGAGGCTGTTTTTTAGGACCGCGCCCAATTGACCAGCATATTAAAGGTTTTGAAGCGTTGGGGGCGACTGTGACAAACGAACATGGTGCAATTTATTTACGTGCTGATGAACTAATTGGTGCGAAAATTTATTTAGATGTAGCAAGCGTCGGTGCGACAATTAATATTATGCTGGCTGCAGTTCGAGCAAAAGGACGCACAGTCATTGAAAATGCAGCAAAAGAGCCAGAAATTATTGATGTTGCGACATTATTAACAAATATGGGTGCAAAAATTAAAGGTGCAGGTACGAGCGTTATTCGTATTGATGGTGTTGAGGAATTACATGGTACAAATCACACGATTATTCCCGACCGTATTGAGGCATCTACATTTATGATTATGGCCGCTGCAATCGGAGAGGGTGTTACAATTGACAATGTAATACCGTTGCATTTAGAGTCATTAGTAGCTAAATTAAGAGAAATGGGCGTTAAAATAGAAACAGGAGAAGAAAGCATTTTTATACCTAAGCAAACAACAGACCTTACAGCTGTCGATATAAAAACGCTTGTTTATCCTGGTATCGCTACGGATATTCAGCAGCCCTTGTCAGTCTTGTTAACTCAAGCAAATGGTTCTTCGAAAGTAACGGATACGATTTATTCAGCAAGATTTAAGCATATTGACGAGCTTCGTAGAATGAATGCGAATGCGAGAGTAGAAGGTAATACAGCTATTATTCAAGGTCCTACACAATTGCAAGGTTCGACTGTAACTGCTACAGATTTACGTGCAGGTGCAGCATTAGTATTAGCTGGCTTACTTGCCGAAGGTGAAACAGAAATTCACGAAATTTATCATATTGAGCGCGGTTACGGTGGATTGATTGAAAAACTTTGTGCACTTGGAGCGGAAATTCGCCGTGAAACAATTGTACATACAAGCAAATAATTGAATGTTTACAATCGATGACAAAAAGCCATAAAGGTATGATAGCAGGAGGAAAAGGAAACATGGAACGCAGTTTATCAATGGAAGTAGTACGAGTAACAGAAGCAGCAGCGATTGCATCTGCAAAATGGATGGGACGAGGCGAAAAAATTGCGGCAGATGATGCAGCTACAACGGCGATGCGTACAATGTTCGATACGATTCCAATGCATGCAACAGTAGTAATTGGGGAAGGTGAAATGGACGAAGCTCCAATGCTTTATATTGGTGAAGAGCTTGGATTACGCAATGGCGGTCCGGAAGTTGATATCGCCGTAGACCCATTAGAAGGTACGAATATTGTTGCTAAAGGTGCAAACGGTGCAATGACGGTATTAGCGATTGCAGACCGTGGCAATTTACTAAACGCGCCAGATATGTATATGGATAAAATTGCTGTTGGTCCAGAGGCAGCAGGTAAAATTGATATTAATGCTTCTGTAACATATAACTTATTACAGGTTGCAAAAGCAAAAAATAAGGATGTTTCAGATGTTGTTGCAACATTATTAGATCGACCACGCCATCAAGCGATTATAGATGAAATTCGTGAAGCAGGTGCACGAATTAAATTTATTCAAGATGGAGATGTGGGTGCAGCAATTAATACAGCGTTTGATGAGACGGGTATCGATATTATGTTTGGTATCGGCGGTGCACCTGAAGGTGTAATCTCAGCGGTTGCTTTAAAATGCTTAGGTGGCGATTTCCAAGCGAAGCTCGTACCTGAAAATGAAGAACAGCTAGAACGTTGTAATAAAATGGGGATTGACGTGAATAAAGTATTGTATATGGACGATTTAGTAAAAGGTGATGATGCTATTTTTGCAGCAACTGCTGTAACAGATTGCGAGCTTTTACGAGGTGTTCAATACAAAGGTGCATACGCACTAACGCATTCAGTTGTAATGCGTGCTAAATCGGGAACTGTACGATTTATTGAAGGTCGCCATAGCATCGAGAAAAAACCAACGTATTAAACTTCTATACAGTAGGGCTGAAACGATTGCTCAGTCCTACTCTTCTTAAGAAAATGAACTAATCAAAAATGAAACGATGATTAGCTTCAACAATTCTCCGACAAGTAAAATTTAAAAAGACTGGGGTCATCATATGACAGCTTTTACAATTGCGCAATTAGAAAACATGACACTAAAAGAGCTTTATGCTCTCGCGCGAGATTACAAAATTTCGTATTACAGTAAATTAACAAAAAAAGAATTGATTTTTGCGATTTTAAAATCACGTTCTGAACAAGAAGGCTTCTTCTTTATGGAAGGAGTGCTTGAAATTGTGTCGCAAGAAGGCTTTGGTTTTTTACGTCCAATCAACTATTCTCCTTCTAAAGAAGACATTTATATTTCTGCCTCTCAAATTCGCCGTTTTGATTTACGTAATGGCGACAAAGTTTCAGGTAAGGTACGTCCTCCAAAAGAAAATGAACGCTACTATGGTTTATTACAAGTTGATGCAGTAAACGGAGAGGATCCTGAAGTTGCAAAAGAGCGAGTGCATTTCCCTGCACTAACACCACTTTATCCAGATCGCCATATTAAACTTGAAACAACTTCTAAAAAATTATCTACACGTATTATGGATTTAATCGCACCAGTAGGGTTTGGTCAACGCGGTTTAATTGTAGCACCACCTAAAGCAGGGAAAACATCTTTGCTGAAGGAAATCGCCAATGCCATTACGACAAATTATCCAGAGGCAGAGTTAATCGTCTTATTGATTGATGAGCGCCCAGAAGAAGTAACGGATATTGAGCGTTCTGTAAATGCAGATGTTGTTTCTTCAACATTCGATGAAGTGCCTGAAAACCATGTAAAGGTAGCAGAAATTGTGCTAGAGCGTGCACGTCGCTTAGTTGAGCATAAACGCGATGTCATTATTTTAATGGACTCTATTACTCGTTTAGCGCGCGCTTATAACTTAGTTATCCCACCAAGCGGTCGTACGCTATCAGGTGGTATTGATCCAGCTGCGTTCCATCGTCCTAAACGTTTCTTCGGTTCAGCACGTAACATTGAAGAAGGCGGTAGTTTAACAATTTTAGCAACAGCTTTAGTTGACACAGGAAGCCGTATGGATGAAGTAATTTATGAAGAATTTAAAGGAACAGGGAATTTAGAGCTGCATTTAGACCGCGGTTTAGCAGAGCGACGAGTTTTCCCTGCATTGGATATTCGCCGTTCAGGTACGCGTAAGGAAGAGTTGCTAATTCCAAAAGAGCAGCTAGATAAGCTGTGGGCAATCCGCAAAACATTCAGCGACGCACCAGACTTCGCTGAAAAGTTTTTACGCAAGATACGCACAACAGAATCAAACGAAGAATTTTTCGATAAACTAAATGAGGATATGAAAAAAGCAACGAATGGTAAAGGCTTATTGTAAATTATCTAATAGGGTTGATTTACCAAAAATATGTTGTTTAGCCACTCTCTGATAGATAGCTGAAAACACCTGGGTTCTTAGCTTTTTATAGAAAATCCAAACACACTAAAATATTTTCGCTTGAAAACTCTAAAATGATTATGTTATAATCTCAAAGTATGCAACGTGTACATATGTAGCCGACATATTCGGGCTATGTAAGGTGCAGTTCGATAATACTCTGTTCCAGATGGTTCAGGGCGAGAGGAGAAAACGAATATGAAACAAGGAATTCACCCAGATTACAAAACTGCAACAGTAACTTGCTCTTGCGGTAACTCATTCCAAACTGGTTCTGTAAAAGAATCAATCGTTGTCGAGTTCTGTAACGAATGTCACCCATTCTACACAGGTCGTCAAAAATTCGCGTCTGCTGATGGACGTGTGGATCGTTTCAACAAAAAATACGGTCTTAATAAATAATAACTTTAAAGTGCCTGCCAGGTTTCCGACTGGCAGGCATTTTTTGAGAGATAAAGTATTTCATATACGGAGGACAAAATGGCGCAATTATTTTTTAAACATGGTGCGATGAACAGCGGTAAATCAATTGAAATTTTAAAAGTAGCCCACAACTATGAAGAGCAAAAAAAGCCAGTCCTTATTTTTACTTCTGGCATTGATACGCGCGATGAAGTAGGTATTGTATCAAGTCGTATCGGTCTCCGTCGCCCAGCAATAGCTGTGTTTGATGATACAAATATTTTTGAATGCGTAAAAAATCAAGATGAAAAGCCATATTGTATATTAATTGACGAAGTACAGTTTTTATCAAAGGAGCATGTACTACAGTTAACTAAAATTGTTGATGAATTAAATATACCTGTTATGGGCTTTGGCTTAAAAAATGATTTCCAAAATGAGTTGTTTGAAGGTAGTCGTTATATGTTGATTTACGCAGATAAAATCGAAGAAATGAAAACGATTTGTTGGTTCTGCCATAAAAAAGCGACGATGAACTTACGTGTTGATGATAACGGCAAACCTGTTTATACAGGTGACCAAATTCAAATCGGTGGCAACGATTCATACTATCCAGTATGTAGAAAGTGTCATAGCAACCCACCACTTTAAAGTGTAGCAACCGTTTAAGAATTTCTTTATACTAATAAGAATAAGTAATCGCATTAGAATTAATTTTATACAGAGGTGAAAGTATTATGTTTGATCGTTTACAAGCTGTTGAAGATCGTTACGAAAGATTAAATGAATTATTAAGTGATCCAGATGTAGTAAGTGATAGTAAGAAATTACGTGAATACTCGAAGGAACAATCAGATATTCAAGAGATGGTTGAAGTATATCGCGAATATAAAGCTGTTAAGGAACAGCTTGCAGATACTCGTGAAATGCTGGAAATGGAAAAAGACCCTGATATGTTAGAAATGGTGAAGGAAGAGTTCCATGAATTAAATGATCAAATTCCTGATTTAGAAGAGCGACTCCGCATCTTATTAATCCCGAAAGATCCGAACGATTCGAAAAACGTTATTATGGAAATTCGTGGAGCTGCTGGTGGAGACGAAGCGAATATTTTTGCGGGTGATTTATTCCGTATGTATTCCCGTTACGCGGAGGTACAAGGCTGGAAAATTGATATTATGGAAGCGACACCAAACGCAATGGGTGGTTATAAAGAAGTAATCTTTATGATTAACGGTCAAGGCGCATACTCTAAATTTAAGTTTGAAAACGGTGCACACCGTGTTCAACGTGTACCTGCTACAGAATCGCAAGGGCGTATTCATACATCGACTGCAACTGTTGCATGTTTACCAGAAGTAGAAGAGGTAGATGTAGAAATCCATGAAAAAGATATTCGTGTTGATACATTCGCATCATCTGGTGCTGGTGGGCAATCAGTTAACACGACAATGTCTGCTGTTCGTATGACCCATCTTCCAACAGGTGTTGTTGTATCGATGCAGGATGAGCGTTCACAAATTAAAAACCGCGAAAAGGCGATGAAAATTTTACGTGCTCGTGTAGCTGATATGTATATGCAAGAAGCGCAAGCGGAAGTAGATGCAACACGTAAATCGGCAGTAGGTACAGGGGATCGCTCAGAGCGCATTCGTACTTATAACTATCCACAAAACCGCGTGACAGACCACCGCATCGGTCTAACAATTCAAAAACTCGACCAAATCATTGAAGGAAAATTAGACGAAGTGATTGACGCGCTTATTTTAGAAGAGCAAGCATCGAAATTAGCAAGATTAAATGAAGATGCCTAATACAGTATTTGAAGTCCTGCAACGGGCTTCTTCTTTTTTAAGCGCAAATGGTCGAGAGGAAACGGCAGCACGTTTGCTAATACAAAATGTGCTGCAAACAAATTATTCAGGTTTAATGATGCGAATGCAGGAGCAAATGCCCAATGAACAAATTGCTGTACTTGAAGAGATGCTACAAATGCATGCTAGAGGAGTACCCGTTCAATATATTATAGGTGTAGAGGAATTTTATGGGCGTGAGTTTCAAGTAGATCAATCTGTTCTTATCCCACGTCCAGAGACCGAGGAATTAATTGTTGGTGCAATGGAGCGTATGAAAAAGCTATTTGGCAAAGAGTCCTCTCTTAAATTAGCAGATATCGGTACTGGAAGTGGTGCTATTGCTGTAACGATGAAGCTTGAATGGCCTGATGCGGCTGTTACTGCCACAGATATTTCGCAAGCAGCACTAGCAACGGCTGGCAAGAATGCAGAGCAACTGCAGGCGACAATTGACTTTCGTTTAGGGGATTTAACTGAGCCAATTGCGCAGCAAAAATGGGATGTTGTTTTAAGTAATCCTCCATATATTGCATTTCAAGAGGCAGCAGAAATGTCTGATGTTGTTCTTGAACATGAACCGCACACAGCACTTTTTGCAGAAGAAGATGGACTTATTTTATATCGCAAGCTAGCGGAGCAGTTGCCAGCTTTAATGAATCGACCAGCGTTAATTGGCGTAGAAATTGGCTATACACAAGGGCGAGCTGTAGCTGGTTTTTTTCAACAGTATTTCCCGAACGCGTTGATTGAAATAGTGAAAGATATTAATGGAAAAGATAGAATAGTTTTTTGTGAAATTAGTGAATAAAAAAAGTCTCCGTTGTCCATGATGATAGACAAGGAGGGATTTTCATGTTAGAAGATTATAATATTGCTAGAAAGCCATTTTCCATTTTTGTTATTTTTCGTTATGTTTGTTACGCCTTAATTAGTTATATGCTGCTATTAGCAGTACCTCATTTCGTAGAGTTTGGTGAAAGCTGGCATGAACAAAAAGAGGCGAGTCCAGTATTATTTAGAGTTGTAGCAAATAGTAACTTACAGCAGGATCAATTATTGAAACAGGAAATTGTCCAAGCAGTGCAACCAATGTTTGAACAAATTGCTAGCACTCAAGAAACAGAAGTAGCGCTAGCCGATGTAAAACGAGTTCTTGCGAAAAATTATCAACAGTATGATGTGAATATCGTAGTTGGGGATAACTTGATCCCACCTAAATATGAATTTAATACTTTTTATCCACAAAATTTCTATCAGTCTGTTGTATTAACAATCGGACAGGCACGAGGTGACAACTGGTTTTGCTCTGCTTTTCCAAAAACATGTGAAAAACCTCAGGAGCAAAAGGACGAAAAGCGTAAATTTGTTATTTATGAATGGTTAAAAAGAAAATTTTCATAGATTTACCCACAGTTTTTTAATAACTTATGCACAATAACGTGATAAGTTATCAACAGTATGTGAATAACTGTGGAAAAATAGCGAAATAAAAGGCGATGATTATGTGGAAACTAAATATTTGATTGTGGATAATGGTGTGAATAGTAATAAAAATTATGCACAAGCTGTGGATTTTTTAAATAAAAGCGAAGTGGTCGCATTTCCGACAGAAACGGTATATGGGCTTGGAGCTGTTGCGACAGATGAAGTAGCGGTGCAAAAAATATTTGCTGCAAAAGGCCGCCCGTCAGATAATCCGCTTATTGTCCATATTAGTAGTAAAGAGCAAGCGAAAGATTATGCCCAGCATATAACTGAAGTAGCACAAAAATGTATGGATGCATTTTGGCCAGGTCCGCTGACGCTTATTTTACAAACGAAGCCTAATGTCTTTGCATCCGGTGTGACTGCGGGCTTACCTACAGTTGGCTTACGAATGCCAGATCACCCTGTTGCATTACGTTTATTAAGAGAAATCAATAAACCATTAGCAGCTCCAAGTGCTAATCGAAGTGGTAAGCCATCACCAACGAAGGCAGAGCATGTGGCGGAAGATATGACAAATGTGATTTCGTGTATTTTAGATGGCGGGGTAACAGGCGTTGGTTTAGAATCGACGGTGCTAGATGTTACAGTAACTCCTCCAGTTATATTACGTCCAGGTGGTGTAACAAAGGAGATGTTAGAGGAAGTAATTGGCACGGTTATTCAGCCAACTGAGAAAGAGCAAGAAAGCTCAGATACACCAAAAGCACCAGGCATGAAATATACTCATTATGCACCTGAGGCTCCTGTCTTATTAATTGAGCCAGAAATGGAAAGTGTGCAACGAGCAATTGAGCAACTACAAGCTACTGGGCAACGTGTTGCATTATTGGCATCAGAAAGCTTTGTAAGTAGCAAGGCTAATTATTTCTTTACATATGGTAAGGATGGCGACGTTGATGATATGAGTAGCAGGCTTTATGATGCGCTACGTGCATGTGATAAAACGGACGCGACGCTTATTTTAGCGACAACGACTGCGCGAATTGGTGTAGGAGTTGCGATTATGAATCGCCTAGAAAAAGCGGCTGGAGGACGATGGTATAAATAAGGATGGGCTGTTGGGAAAGCAGGTTAACACCTGTTTTTCTCGACAGCTTTTTCTATTTGCCGTTTAGAAAAATCGAATGCCTTAAAAAAGCCCTAATTACTTCTAAGCAACACTTCTAAAAAAGCAAGTGGCTATCTGCGGCGAGTAACCTCCAAACAGCCTCTACTAACTAAGGTTTTCAATAGTTTCTGCTAGCATTTTTTTCTTTAAGTTCTCTCTGCCCATGTACCCACATAAAATAAAAGCAATGCTTAGGAGGTATGTTCTTGCAGGAAGTGATACTTGGAATTATTTTAGCGTTAGATGTAGTCGCATTATATATACTTTTACCTAGTGTTTCACAACGCTTTTTATTATCAATTTGGACCGCTTTTTGGCATATGCTTTTTCCGTTGCTCGGGTTCAAATTAGGGAACTGGGTTAGCATATTTATGGAGGACTGGGCGTCATATCTCTCTGCAATTTTATTATTTGGCATTGCGCTTCAATTACTTTTATCATCAAAAAATCAGCACGTTCCACAAAAAGCTTTGCCAATTTTAGCGATTATGGTGAGCATTGATAGCTTTTCAGCAAGCGTTTCTTTTGGTATGCTAAATCTACAAAAGTATTTATTTATACTTAGTGTTGGAGTTGGTACCTTTTTACTATCTTATACGGCGTTAATCATAGCTAAAACATCAATTTTCAACAGTCAAATTTTTAAAGTAATAGCGGGAGTATTACTGTTAGCTATTAGCATCGCTATACTTTTCAATTAAGCATTTTTGGAAGAGTGGGAGAAAAAATGAATATTTATTTTGTTTGTACGGGAAATACTTGTAGAAGCCCAATGGCAGAGGCGATTTTGAAGGCTAAGCAGCTTCCGAATGTTGCAGTTCGCTCAGCAGGTATTTATGCTCTTGAAGGAGGAGAAATGTCTGAAAATGCTCAGCGTGTTTTAGACAGTGAAAATATTCCACATAGCCATGTTTCTCGTCAAGTAACAGTGGAGGATATTGAATGGGCAGATTTAATTTTAACGATGACGACAGCACATAAAGAGCTGTTAGTTCGTAGCTCGGAACTTGCTGCGCCCAAGACCTTCACATTGAAAGAATATGTAACTCCATATACAGCACTAGACGTATCAGATCCATATGGAGGAGATTTGCATACGTATAAGCAAACATTTTATGAATTGCAGCATTTGATTGAAGAATTAGCGCAAAAACAAGGGGGAGGAACGAATAGTGAATAATAATCAAAAACGATTTAATCTGCGCAAAAAGCTAGTATTATTTGTAGGTGTTTTAGCTCTTGTTACATATTCTACCAGCTTTGTATTTATCGAATTTATACATCCGATGTTTTTTGAGACAATAGACAGCAAAGTCTTTCAAATAAGTACATACATAGCGGGAATTACTTGGTCCTGTATTTTAGCTGCGGTGTTCAGTATCATTTTAGTTCGCCCACTACAAGCTTTGGAGCAGGCTGCTTCACGTGTAGCGGAAGGGAAAATTGGACAAGACTTAATAATGCCTAAAACAAATGATGAAATTCGCTCTGTGGCAGAGGCATTTCAGCATATGTTAGTCAATTTGCGTGGCATGGTTGATGGTATCGAAAATAATTATCGCATTACAAATTCAACAATTAACGAATTATCGGATTTAACAAAAGCATCCTCGCACAAAGCGCATGATGTCGCAAAAACAGTAGGACATATTTCAGATGGCGCACAAACTTCGGCTGTTTCTGTTCAAGAAATGGCGGAGGCACTTGTTGATATTCGTCAATTGGCGCTAGATGTCAACGTGAACGCAACAAATTCTGCTGATGGGTCAAAGCAAATGCTTAATCATTTAGAAGCGACAAAAGGGGCAATTCAAAGCCTTGTAATGAGCATTCAGCAAATTGCTCAAAGCAATGAGGAAGCTTTAGCAAACATTCAAGGGTTAGAAAAAAATGCGGAGCAAATTGAGCAAATAATCGGACTAGTTGGGGATATCGCAGCGCAAACAAACTTGCTTGCGTTAAATGCTTCAATTGAAGCGGCACGAGCAGGAGAACATGGTAAAGGATTTGCCGTTGTGGCTGAAGAAGTTCGTATTTTAGCTGATGAAAGCGCGAAAGCAGTACAAGGCATTACAACAATTATTCAATCAATGCAACAAAATGTAGAGCTTGTTGTAAAGCAAATGAACGGTCAAGTTGCATTTGCCACACAAGAATCTGCTCGTGTATCTGAAACGACAGCAACAGTTGACGGCATGGTACGCAATGTGGAAGAAGTAGCGCATGCAGTTGTGGATATTTCTTCTTTAACTAAGCAACAACTTGGGGGTATCGAGTTAACGGCACATCAATCTCAGGAAGTCGCTGCGATTGCAGAGGAAACTTCTGCAGGTGCACAGGAAGTACGTGTTATTACTGAAGAGCAAGCATTTGAAATTGAACAAGCACAAAATCTATGTGAAAGCCTTCAACAGCAATCTAATGAGCTATATAATGTGATTGCCCAATTTGATCGTTCAAAATAAAAGAAATGTATAAAAGGCTTGGTCAATAAATTTGAATTACGTTGGAAAAGAAGAAAATCGGATATGTTGGCAAGAAGAGAGAATATTTTAAGCCTTTCCATTAAACAACTATAGCTGTCTAGAAAGTAAGTAAGTGCACTGCTTTCTAGATAGTTTTTATTTTACTTTGACACTGTGTTGTCGTTCTTTAGTAAGCACCCTATTTCTCTAATTAAATTAGTTGGTAGTAAAATGGAATATTATATCGATAAAAGTATTTGTTGTTGAAAAAAACTCACAACATTCATTACATATATTCAAGAAGATTCTGTAAATAAAACGAAAGACGAATATAAATTGGTGAATTGCTTGAAAAAGTAAAGGAAAGATGAACTTTAATTTAGAATTAATCTGTAATATTCGTGTTTTCATTTGAAAGTTTTTTTGTTATGCTTGAAAGGAATGTTTTTCTCATTCAATAAATGGTACACTATTTATGAATATATCGTGAAAAGAGGGAGCTTCGTTGAAAATTGCAATTTCTTCTGACCATGGTGGAAATAATCTACGCCGTGAGATTATGTCTTTGTTAGGTGACTTAGGTATTAGCTATGAAGACTTCGGTCCGCAATCTGACGAATCGGTTGATTATCCAGACTACGCGAAACCTGTATCTGAAGGTGTTGCCTCTGGAGAATTTGATCGAGGTATTTTAATTTGTGGTACGGGGATTGGCATGTCGATTGCAGCAAACAAAGTAAAAGGAATCAGATGCGCTTTAGTGCATGATGTATTTTCAGCAAAAGCAACACGCTGTCATAATGATTCCAATGTATTAGCAATGGGCGAGCGTGTTATTGGGCCAGGGCTAGCACGTGAAATCGTATCAACTTGGTTAAGTACTGAATTTGAAGGTGGACGCCATACGCGCCGCGTAGAAAAGATTTCAGAGTTGGAAGTGTAATAAATGACAAATTTAAATCATTTGCATAAATCTCTATCAACATTGTTAAGTGAATTAGAGCAGCAGGCAGTGTTCCAACCGCAGCAATTATTTGTTGTGGGATGCTCGACATCTGAAGTTATAGGTGAGCGCATTGGAACAGCGGGAGCAATAGATGTAGCAACAGTTATTTATGAAGAGCTACAAAAATTTGCTGAACGCCATAATTTATATTTAGCTTTTCAAGGCTGTGAACATATTAACCGTGCTTTAACAATGGAGTACACAGCCGCTGAAAAATATCGTTTAGAACCTGTACATGTCGTTCCAGTAAAAACAGCAGGTGGCTCTATGTCAGCCTATGCGTATACACAAATGGAACAGCCAGTTGTTGTGGAAAATGTACAAGCACATGCAGGCATTGATATCGGTCAAACATTGATTGGTATGCATTTAAAAGCAGTAGCAGTTCCAATACGTACATCAGTGAAAACACTTGGTGAAGCTGTAGTGACGGTAGCAACGACGCGCCCAAAATTAATTGGTGGCGTGCGTGCACAATATGAATAATTTACTTTTGGGAGGAAAATTACATGGCATTTGAAAAATTAGCAGCACAAGATAAAGCAGTATTAGATGGTATTTTAGCAGAGAAAAAGCGTCAGCAAGCCAATATCGAGTTAATCGCATCTGAAAACTTTGTATCTGAAGCAGTAATGGAAGCACAAGGTTCTGTATTAACGAACAAATATGCAGAAGGCTACCCAGGCAAGCGTTATTATGGTGGCTGTGAGCATGTTGACGTAGTAGAAGATATTGCTCGCGATCGTGTAAAAGAAATTTTTGGTGCTGAATACGCAAACGTACAGCCACACTCTGGTGCGCAAGCAAATATGGCTGTGTATCATACAATTTTAGAACCAGGCGATACAGTACTTGGTATGAATCTTTCTCATGGTGGTCATTTAACACACGGTTCACCAGTTAACTTCTCTGGTATTTTATATAATTTCGTAGAGTATGGTGTAACAAAAGATACACATGTAATCGACTACGAGGATGTTCGTCAAAAAGCATTGGAGCACAAGCCAAAACTAATCGTTGCTGGTGCATCTGCATACCCACGCGAAATTGACTTCAAGAAATTTCGTGAAATTGCAGATGAGGTTGGCGCATACTTCATGGTAGATATGGCACATATCGCCGGTTTAGTAGCAGCAGGTGAGCATCAGTCGCCAGTGCCATATGCTGATTTTGTAACATCAACAACACATAAAACTTTACGCGGTCCACGTGGTGGGATAATTTTAGCCTCTAAAGAATGGGAGCAAAAATTAAATAAATCTGTATTCCCAGGTATCCAAGGTGGTCCATTAATGCATGTAATTGCTGCTAAAGCTGTTGCATTTGGTGAAGCTTTACAACCAGAATTTAAAGAATATGCGAAGCAAGTGAAAGCAAACGCACGTGTATTAGCAGAAACTTTAATGGCTGAAGGTGTGGAAATCGTATCTGGTGGTACAGACAACCATATCGTATTATTAAATGTAAAATCTTTAGATTTAACAGGTAAAGTGGCTGAGCATGCGTTAGATGCAGTTGGAATTACAACAAACAAAAACACAATCCCTTATGATACTGAGTCACCATTCGTGACTTCAGGTATTCGTATCGGTACACCAGCTGTTACATCTCGTGGCTTCAAAGAAGAAGACATGAAAGAAGTTGGCTCAATTATCGCAACTGTATTAAAAAATATCGATGATGAAGCAGTAAAAGAGCAAGCAAGCGCACGTGTAAAAGCTCTAACAGATAAATTCCCATTATATGCATAAATAAAAAAGAGTAGTGGTTTCCATGCCACTACTCTTTTTTTATTTTGAAAACCGCTGATATATTGTTTACTAAAGTTTTTAAGATAAAATCTAGCTCATCAGACTATGTTGTACAACACAGCTTGGACTTTTTTTGATATACTTATTCAGATAAACAACAGTTAGGAGAGAGCCGCATGAGCAAAGTATATGTATTCGACCATCCATTAATTCAACACAAGTTAACTTATATTCGTGACAAGAACACTGGAACTAAAGAATTTCGTGAGCTTGTAGATGAAGTCGCAACATTAATGGCATTTGAAATTACAAGAGATATGCCTTTAGAAGAAATCGAGGTTGAAACACCTGTAACGACTGCAAAATCAAAAGTGTTATCAGGTAAAAAGCTTGCAATCGTTCCAATTTTACGAGCGGGAATCGGCATGGTAGATGGTGTTTTAAATTTAATTCCGGCTGCAAAAGTGGGGCATATCGGTTTATATCGTGATCCAGAAACATTAAAGCCTGTTGAATACTATGCAAAATTACCAGCTGATGTAGAAGAGCGTGATTTTATTATTGTAGACCCAATGTTAGCAACAGGAGGTTCAGCTGTTGAGGCGATAAACTCTTTGAAAAAGCGCGGGGCTAAACATATTAAATTTATGTGCTTAATTGCTGCGCCAGAAGGTGTCGAGGCAATCCAAAAAGAACATGATGATGTAGATATTTATATTGCAGCATTAGATGAAAAATTAAATGATCATGGCTATATTATACCTGGTTTGGGAGATGCAGGCGATCGTTTATTCGGTACGAAGTAATATAGTGAAAAAATGAAATAGTATATTTAGAAAGGAGATTTCTAAATATACTATTTTACTATACCAATTATATTTTGTAGACTGGAGAGTTCATGATGACGAAGTTTAAAGTAATGACGATTTTCGGTACGCGTCCAGAGGCAATTAAAATGGCGCCGCTTGTATTGGAGCTGGAGAAACATCCACAAATTGAGTCGATTGTGACAGTGACAGCTCAGCATCGTCAAATGCTTGATCAAGTACTTGAAACTTTTAAAATTAACCCGAATTATGACTTGAATATTATGAAGGATCGCCAAACGCTTGTGGATGTTGCAACAAATGCACTACAAGGGTTAGATGCAGTAATGAAAGAAGCGAAGCCTGATATTGTGCTTGTACATGGTGATACAGCAACTACATTTATCGGTAGTTTAGCGGCATTTTATAATCAAATTGCAATTGGGCATGTTGAAGCAGGGCTTCGTACAGGCCAAAAATATTCTCCTTACCCAGAGGAAATGAACCGTCAGTTAACAGGTGTTATGGCGGATTTACATTTTGCACCAACAAGGCAGTCAGAAGAAAATTTACTGCGCGAAAATAAACCGGCTGAAGCAATTTTCGTTACAGGGAATACAGCAATTGACGCATTGAAAACGACTGTAAATGAAACATATAGCCACCCTGTACTAGAAAAAATGGGCACGGACCGTATGATTTTGTTAACAGCGCATCGCCGTGAAAACTTAGGTGAGCCAATGCGTAATATGTTCCGTGCAATCAAGCGCTTATTAGCAGAACATAATGACATCCAGGTTGTTTATCCTGTACATATGAATCCTGTTGTGCGGGAAATTGCTAATGATGTGTTAGGTAACGATGAGCGTATTCACTTAATTGAACCATTAGAAGTTTTTGATTTCCATAATATCGCAGCACGTTCATATATGATTTTAACGGATTCTGGTGGTGTGCAGGAGGAGGCTCCTTCACTTGGTAAGCCAGTGCTTGTGTTGCGTGATACAACAGAGAGACCAGAAGGCATTGCAGCAGGAACACTGAAGCTTGCTGGCACAGATGAGGACGTAATTTATCAATTAGCAAACGAGCTATTAGTTGATCAGGCAGCATATGAAGCAATGGCACAGGCATCTAATCCTTATGGCGATGGTTATGCTTCAGAGCGAATTGTAAAGGCGCTAGTAGAATTTTTAGAAAAGCATTAAAAATGAGCATATATAATTTTGTAAAATAGTATAGGAAGAAAAAGATTTTTTGGAACAAGGAATTTTGACAAACTTCACAATTTAAAAATCCCTCTTCACAAATTTGTCGACAATTTGACAACATTGGGGGGATTGTGAAGTTTTTCACCAATACTAATTGACATCAAATATCGCCTATTGTATGCTAACAAAGGGTAAGAATGATAGGGGTTTCATAGTGTATACATACTTTGGAGCACTTATTTATATCAAGTTTCTACTGAATTGACAGTTGAGTTCCAATTGTCGATTATGCTCCTGCGATTATTCGTCGCAGAAGAAAACTTTGCAACGGTTTGATGCGTCTGGATACATGTCCATAAAGGTTAAAGCTTTCGTATGTAGAAATTTACTCCAAGTCAAATCTTGCTACATATTTTTTAACCTCTTACTGTAGTGCATTCACTACGCTTTGAATTCACTTGCTGGTCAGCATCAATTCTTTACTCGAAAAAAATTCAGGAGACTTATTGCCAATGGAAGATTTGCATTACATTTTCGCTAAGCAAAAGAAAGTGTTATTTTTTTTGCTTGCTCTCTGTGTACTAGGATGGGCTTTTACGCCATATGCTAGCATCTTCGCAGGAATTGGTTTAGGTGCATTCTTCGGTACATACAACTTTTGGATTTTAGTTCGACGAATGGACAAGTTTGACCACTCTATTAGTGAAGGAAGAAAGGCATCATCTTTAGGCACAGCCTTACGCTTTGGCTCGGGTGTTGCGGCAGTCGCAATCGCCATGTCGTTGCCAGAACATTTTCATCTGATTAGCACAGTTATTGGGCTAATGCTTCCGTACATTTTTCTCGTAATTGAGCGAATTGTACATCTTGCTAAACAACACTAAAGTGTACTTAATGAAAGAGAGGTGAATGCAAAAATGGGTCATAAAAATCCAGAATTCGATCTACCACTATTTGGAGATTATGTATTAACATTTAACAAGTCAACTGTTTTAATGCTAGTGATTACAGCTTTAGTCGTATTTTTGATTGCGTTTATTTCAACACGCAGCCTAAAATTAAAGCCAACTGGTATGCAAAATTTCATGGAGTGGGTTATGGACTTCGTGAAAGGTATCATTAAGAGCAATATGGATTGGAAAACAGGTGGTCGCTTCCACATATTAGGGCTTACTCTAATTATGTTTATTGCTGTAGCGAACTTACTAGGTTTACCATTCTCTATCGTCTATAAAGACTATTTATGGTGGAAATCACCGACAGCCGATCCAACTGTAACATTAACATTAGCTGTTATGGTTACGCTTTTAGCTCACTATTATGGTATCAAAATGCATGGAACTGGCGGTTATGCGAAAACAACTTATTTAAAGCCAATGTGGTGGATGTTCCCATTAAAAGTTATTGAGGAGTTTGCCAATACGTTAACACTTGGTTTGCGTCTTTACGGTAACATTTATGCAGGGGAAATTTTAATCGGCTTAATTGCTGGTATCGCAGGTACAGGCTTGTTAGGTTGGGTAAGTATGGTTATTCCAGCTCTAGCATGGCAAGGGTTCTCGATTTTCATCGGGTTTATCCAAGCTTTCATTTTCACTATGTTAACAATGGTTTATTTGGCACACAAAGTGAGTCACGACCATTAATTATAAATTCCGTGAATTTCACGGTATTTGAACCACAATAAAAAACACATATTCCAAGGAGGAAATTTAACAATGACAGGTTCAATTGGTTTATTAGCAGCAGCAATCGCAATCGGTTTAGGTGCACTAGGTGCAGGTATTGGTAACGGTCTTATCGTATCAAAAACAGTAGAAGGTATCGCTCGTCAACCAGAATTACGTGGTGCTCTTCAAACAACAATGTTCATCGGGGTTGCATTAGTTGAGGCCCTTCCAATCATCGGTGTAGTAGTAGCATTCATCGTAATGAATCAATAATTACTACTTACGACGTCAATGGCGAAGAAAAGTTCTCCAGACTTACAACTTCGCCATTCCTTTTATGTAATATATGAAATTCACATGTAATGATGTGAAGCAAGCAACAATGAATTTGAAATTAAAGATTTACATGTTATAGATTTTGAACAAGCTCTTGAAGGGAGTGAACCAATCGTGTTAGTAAATGATCTTGTATTAGGTGCATCTGGCAATTTTAACGGTGGAGATGCTGTTGCAACATTAGCAACATTCATTATTTTAATGCTTCTTCTTAAAAAGTTTGCATGGGGTCCATTAATGGGCATTATGCAACAACGTGAGGAGTTAGTTGCAAGTGAAATCGAAGCGGCTGAAAAAGCTCGTAAAGAGACGCACCAATTATTAGAAGAACAAAAAAGCCTTCTTAAAGAAGCTCGTACAGAAGCACAAGCTATTGTAGAAGGTGCAAAAAAACAAGGCGATGTACAGCGTGATGAAATTATTTCAGCAGCTCGTGCAGAAGCAGCTCGTTTAAAAGAAGCTGCAGTGCGTGAAATCGAAAACGAAAAAGAAAAAGCAATCGCAGCTGTGCGTGAAGAAGTTGTATCATTATCAGTTCTGGCAGCATCTAAAGTTCTTGGTAAAGAGATTTCTGAAGAGGACAACAGTGCATTAATTAAAGAAACGATTGCGAAGGCAGGCGAAGCGAAATGAGTCAAGTAGCGAAGCGTTATGCTGAAGCATTGTTTCAATTAGCTAACAAGAATCAAAGTATTGCAGAAGTAAGTGCAGATTTAAAGGAATTAACAGCTGCAATCGAAAATACACCAGCTTTACTAGAGTTATTAAAAGCTCCAAAAATTTCTTCTGCAAAGAAAAAAGCAATGCTATCTGAAATTTTAGCGAACGCTAATTCAGCAGTATTAAACATAGTTCAATTATTAGTTGATAAACAACGCATTAGCGATATCGTTGCTGTAGCTGAAGCATTCCAAGTTCTTGCAACTGCAGCCGCGGGCGCAGCAGAAGCAACAGTTTATTCAACACGCTCTTTAACTGAAGCAGAAAATGCAGAGATTTCAGCAGCATTTGCAAAGCTAGTAGGTAAAAGCAAACTAGAAATTAAAAACATTATTGAGCCATCAATTCTTGGTGGAGTTCGTGTACAAATCGGCAACTATATTTATGACAGCACAATCGCTTCTAAGCTAGAAGGTTTAAAGCGTACATTAGTTGTTTAATTTTAAGAAATGTGAGAGGTGAACATACATGGGCATCAAAGCTGAAGAAATCAGCAGTCTGATTAAACAACAGATTGAAAACTACCAATCTGAATTACAAGTAAGCGAAGTAGGTACAGTTATCCGCGTTGGTGACGGTATCGCTCTTGCTCATGGCCTCGACAACGTCATGGCTGGAGAGCTTTTAGAGTTCTCTAACGGTGTTATGGGTATGGCACAAAACCTAGAAGAAGGTAACGTAGGTATTATTATTTTAGGTGAGTACCTTGACATTAAAGAAGGCGATGAAGTTCGTCGTACAGGTCGTATTATGAGCGTTCCAGTTGGTGAAGAACTGATTGGTCGTGTTGTAAACCCATTAGGTCAACCAGTGGATGGCTTAGGTCCAATCAACACAACAAAAACTCGTCCAATCGAAAGCCCAGCTTTCGGTGTAATGGCACGTAAATCAGTACATGAGCCATTACAAACAGGTATTAAAGCGATTGACGCATTAGTACCAATCGGTCGTGGTCAACGTGAGTTAATTATCGGTGACCGTCAAACAGGTAAAACAACTGTAGCAATTGATACAATCTTAAACCAAGCTGGTGAAAACATGATTTGTATCTATGTTGCAATCGGTCAAAAAGAATCAACAGTACGTGGCGTAGTTGAAACACTTCGTAAAAACGGTGCTTTAGATTACACAATCGTAGTAACAGCTTCTTCTTCTCAACCATCACCATTACTATTCTTAGCACCATTTGCGGGTGTATCGATGGCAGAAGAATTCATGTTACAAGGTAAACACGTATTAGTAGTATATGATGACTTATCTAAGCAAGCTTCTGCTTACCGTGAGCTGTCATTATTATTACGTCGTCCTCCAGGTCGTGAAGCTTACCCTGGTGACGTGTTCTACTTACACAGCCGTCTATTAGAGCGTGCTGCGAAATTAAACGAAACTTACCAAAATGGTTCAATCACTGCATTACCATTCGTAGAAACACAAGCAGGGGATATCTCAGCTTACATTCCTACAAACGTAATTTCGATTACAGACGGTCAAATTTTCTTACAATCTGACCTATTCAACTCAGGTGTACGTCCAGCGATCAACGCAGGTTTATCTGTATCACGTGTAGGTGGTTCAGCTCAAATTAAAGCGATGAAAAAAGTAGCTGGTACATTACGTCTTGACTTAGCTGCTTTCCGTGAGCTAGAGTCATTTGCACAGTTCGGTTCTGATTTAGATAAAATTACTTTAGCTAAATTAGAGCGTGGTAAACGTACAGTTGAAGTTTTAAAACAAGATTTAAACAAACCACTAAAAGTTGAAAAGCAAGTTGTTGCTTTATATGCACTAACTCGCGGCTTCTTAGATGATATTCCAGTAGCAGACATCACTCGTTTCGAGGGTGAGTTACTAAGCTGGTTAGATACAAACCACACAAATGTATTAGATCATATCCGTACAACAAAAGATCTTCCAGCTGATGCTGATCTTGCTGAAGCTATCAATGCTTTCAAAAAGACTTTTGCTAAATCAGAGTAATCTTAGTTGAACCATTCGTCACGGACTCCGCAGGCAGCAGCTTGCGGATGCTGTGAGAATAATGGATTGTGATTAAATAACAGAAGGTGGTGAAATACCAGTGGTAAACTTACGCGAAATTAAAGGTCGTATTAACTCTACAAAGAGCACGCAAAAAATAACAAAGGCGATGCAAATGGTTTCGTCTTCTAAATTACGTCGTGCAGAACAAAACGCAAAAGCATACGTTCCTTACATGGAAAAAATCCAAGACGTAGTAGGCGCTATCGCAGCAGGTACAAAAGACAGTGGACATCCAATGCTAACTGCTCGTCCTGTTAAGAAAACAGCTTATTTAGTCATCGGTTCTGACCGTGGTTTAGCAGGTGCTTATAACTCAAGCATCCTACGCCAAGTTCAACGTACAATTAATGAGCGTCATAAATCAAAAGACGAATACGTTATTCTTGCGCTAGGTCGTGTTGCGCGTGATTACTTTGTTAAACGTGATCATAATGTTATCAGTAGTGTTGTTGCTCTTCCTGACCAACCG
Organism: Bacillus ndiopicus; assembly: GCF_000612805.1. Lineage (GTDB taxonomy): Bacteria > Bacillota > Bacilli > Bacillales_A > Planococcaceae > Metasolibacillus > Metasolibacillus ndiopicus. The sequence goes on from NZ_HG964403.1 coordinate 379,052, forward strand.
ACATTTGCTGATATTAAAGAAATCGCTCGTAATGCTGTTGGTATGTTCATTGATGGCGCATATGATGAACTTTATATGTACTATAACCACTTCGAAAGTGCTATTTCTCAAGTAGTAACGGAGAAAAAGGTTCTTCCGTTAACTGATATTGCAACTTCAACAACAAGCGCTGCATATGAATTCGAGCCATCTGGTGAAGCAATTCTAGAAGTATTACTTCCACAATATGCAGAAAGCTTAATTTATGGTGCTCTATTAGACGGAAAAGCAAGTGAACATGCTTCACGTATGACGGCAATGCGTAATGCAACAGATAATGCATCTGAATTAATTGATGGTCTATCATTGCAATACAACCGTGCGCGTCAAGCAGCTATTACACAAGAAATTACAGAAATCGTTGGTGGAGCTGCAGCCCTAGAGTAGGCTGCAATTTCACTGACTTCGTATAAGAATACGATAGGAGGGTACACAACATGAACAAAGGACAAGTTCTACAAGTAATGGGTCCGGTAGTAGACGTTAAATTCGAAAACGGCCATTTACCAGCAATCTATAACAACATAACTGTTAAGATTGAACGTCCAAATGAAGAGCCAACTACTTTAGCTCTTGAAGTTGCAATCCACTTAGGTGATGATGTTGTTCGTACAATTGCGATGTCATCTACTGACGGTTTACAACGTGGAGCAGAAGTAACTGACTCAGGAAAAGCTATTTCAGTACCAGTTGGTGAAGTTACACTAGGTCGTGTATTCAACGTACTTGGTGAAGTAATCGACTTAGGTGAAGAAATTCCAGAATCAGCTCGCCGTGACTCAATCCACCGCGAAGCGCCAAAATTTGATGAATTATCTACAACAGTTGAAATCCTTGAAACAGGTATCAAAGTAGTAGATTTACTAGCACCATATATTAAAGGTGGTAAAATCGGTTTATTCGGTGGTGCCGGTGTAGGTAAAACTGTATTAATCCAAGAATTAATCAACAACATCGCACAAGAGCATAGCGGTATTTCTGTATTCGCGGGTGTAGGTGAGCGTACACGTGAAGGTAATGACTTATTCCACGAGATGACAGACTCTGGCGTTATTAAGCAAACTGCGATGGTATTTGGTCAAATGAACGAGCCACCTGGTGCACGTATGCGTGTAGCATTAACTGGTTTAACAATGGCTGAATACTTCCGTGATGAACAAGGTCAAGACGTACTTTTATTCATCGATAATATCTTCCGTTTCACACAAGCAGGTTCTGAGGTTTCTGCCCTATTAGGTCGTATGCCTTCTGCGGTAGGTTACCAACCAACGCTTGCTACAGAAATGGGTAAATTACAAGAGCGTATTACATCGACTACAAAAGGTTCTGTAACTTCGATTCAAGCGATTTATGTACCAGCCGATGACTATACTGACCCAGCACCAGCAACAACTTTCGCTCACTTAGATGCAACAACTAACTTAGAGCGTAAATTATCTGAAATGGGTATTTACCCAGCCGTTGACCCATTAGCATCAACATCTCGTGCATTATCACCAGATATCGTTGGTGAAGAGCACTATACAGTGGCTACTAAAGTTCAACGTACAATCCAACGTTACCGTGAGTTACAAGATATCATCGCCATCTTAGGTATGGACGAGTTATCTGATGAAGATAAGCAAACAGTAGAGCGCGCTCGCCGCATTCAATTCTTCTTATCTCAAAACTTCCACGTAGCGGAACAATTCACTGGTCAAGCAGGTTCTTATGTACCTGTTAAAGAAACTGTTCGCTCATTCAAGGAAATTCTTGATGGCAAATGGGATCACTTACCAGAAGATGCTTTCCGTTTAGTTGGTAGTATTGACGAAGTAGTAGAAAAAGCAAAAGGCATGGGCGTAGAGGTTTAATTCTAACGGCGAGGAGGAAAATAATATGAAGACAGTAACAGTCAGTATTGTCACTCCCGACGGCCCAGTATACGATTCTGAAGTAACAATGGTAGTCGCTAAAACAGTTTCAGGGGAAATGGGTGTACTTCCAGGCCATATTCCTATGGTTGCACCTCTTGCGATTAGTGCTGTAAAGCTTAAAAAACAAGATGGTTCAACTGATTATGTAGCTGTTAGCGGCGGCTTCATCGAAATTCGTCCTGAAAAAGTATCAATTTTAGCTCCTTCAGCTGAGGCTGCAGCTTCAATTGATTTAGCTCGTGCAAAAGAAGCATTAAAACGAGCAGAAGGTCGTTTAGAAGGTAAAAAAGATGACATTGATTTCAAACGTGCTGAGTTAGCGCTAAAACGTGCGTTGAATCGTATCAACGTTCAAGAGGGTAATATCTAAATCAAGTGAGAACTGTTTGAAAAGCATGCTAATGCATCTCTTTTCAAACAGTTCTTTTAATGACCTAAATGATGACAGAAAAAAGCGCCAATAAAATTTTGGAAATGCCAATAAATAGAAGAAATCCACCGATAAACAAAAATTTTTCTGTCAATTAGCGCAAAACAACAACTTTTTTCATAAAGGAGCGTAATGAAAGATGGATTTTTATACGGAAATAGGACAACAGGCACTTTTCGGTCTAGCCTCGCATATTTTCTTCATTGCTGTGGCATTCTATGCATTACAAGCATTTCGTTTTGATCAACTATTTAAAAAAGGTAAAACATTCCAAATCCAACTCGTTTATATTTTATTCAGCATCGTAATCGGTTCATCAGTTTCCAACTTTTTCATTACTTTTTCGCAATGGTCAAGGAGCTTAGTTTATATTTTCCAATAAAATGCATTATATAGCTTGTAGGGGAAAGCAAATGGTTGTTTTTCGCTACAAAGTATATATTTCCTGGGCAATCGACTGAAAAAATGTTTAATACATTGACTTTTGGTGTATAGTTTTTCAACTTTTTAAAAAATACTTACATGTTTCTAAATGGCTAAAATTTCATTAAAACAGTAACTAAGAGGTGCATCAGTTTGCTTTTTGGACAACCCAATTAGCGTAAAAAGTATCCATGAACTGATTCACCAACTGTACATACAATGCGTAATATGTAGTATGAACAATAAAGTCAAAATTCGACACAAAATAGTGAATTAGATGCTTGATAAAGTTGGGTTATAGCTGTATTATTAGCAGTGTTTGGATAAAAGAGATTAATGAACTTTTAAATAAAATAGCAAGTTTATGAGAATGGGATTCGGAGGGACGAATTGTGGAGAAAATTATCGTTATGGGTGGTCAGACTTTACAAGGTAGCGTAAAAGTTGAAGGCGCAAAAAACGCTGTATTACCTATTTTAGCAGCATCTTTATTAGCTTCTGAAGGAAAAAATATCATTAGAGACGTTCCAGCTTTAGCTGATGTATATACAATTGGTGAAGTATTAAAAAGCTTAAATGCAGATGTACAGTATGATGTGCATAACAATGAATTTGTAATTGATGCTGCTCAGGAGTTGTCTAGTGAAGCACAATTTGAATTTGTTAGTAAAATGCGTGCATCTATTTTAGTAATGGGCTCTTTGCTTGCGCGTAATCGCTTTGCACGTGTTGCATTACCAGGCGGCTGTGCAATTGGCTCTCGTCCAATTGAGTTACACTTAAAGGGCTTTGAGGCAATGGGTGCAGAGATTTCTTTTGGACATGGCTATGTTGAGGCACGTGCTGAAAAATTAAAGGGTGCCGAAATTTATTTAGATTTCCCAAGTGTTGGTGCGACAGAAAACATTATGACAGCAGCAGCTTTAGCAGAAGGCACGACAATTATCGAAAATGCTGCAAAAGAGCCTGAGATTGTCGATTTAGCTAATTTTATAAATGCGATGGGTGGTCGTGTGACGGGCGCAGGAACAGCGACAATCCGCATTGAAGGTGTAGAGAAGCTAAAAGGTATTACACACTATGTAATTCCTGATCGTATCGAAGCAGGTACATTTATGGTAGCAGCAGCTATTACACGTGGTGATGTAATTATTGAAAATGCGATTCCAGAGCATATGACAGCTTTAATTGCAAAAATGCGTGAAATGGGCGTAGAAATTATAGAGCAGGAAAATGGGCTACGTATACGTGCAACTGGTGAATTAAAAGCAGTAGATATTAAAACAATGCCGCATCCTGGGTTCCCAACAGATATGCAGTCACAAATGATGGCATTAATGTTATCAGCGGAAGGCACAAGCATTATTACAGAAACAGTATTTGAGAACCGCTTTATGCATGTTGAAGAATTCCGTCGAATGAATGCGATTGCTAAAATTGAGGGGCGTTCTGTCTTTATCGAAGGAAATAATGCACTACAAGGTGCAGAAGTAGCGGCAACTGATTTGCGCGCTGCGGCATCACTTATTTTAGCAGGTTTAGTATCAGAAGGTGTAACACGTGTAACAGCTTTACACCATTTAGATCGCGGCTATGTAAAATTCCATGAAAAACTAGCAGCATTAGGTGCAAATATTGAGCGCGTAACAGAAGGCGAAGTAATCGCGGTACAACAAGACAGCACTGAACAAGTAACAGCATAATATAAAAGCATTGCCATTCTGAACTGCCCCGTAAAAGTTAGACACCAATCTAATTTTTATGAGGCAGATCATTCTCGGCAATGCTTTTTTTGTAAATCAAATTTGCCTCTGTTAACTGACCGTATTTTTTCCGAGTTAATTGTGTCAGTAGGTTGTTGGCTATTTAAATGTATTATATACAGTGTCATTAGATTAAATCTGGAATGGGAGTTAACCTAAGGAAGATACCTACTATGTTGTCGTCGATGCTTCATTTTCGTACATACCCTTCAGCTCCGTTTTCATGTAAAAAAACATTTGCTAGTTGTAGATAAATTATCTATAAGCTACATACAATGGCGTATGAAAAAAAACATTATAATTATTACTTTCATCATCTGTTTCCTTTTTACTGTGCCACTCCTATATTACAAAAAACAAAAGCAAGCACCAGAGCCTTGTGAAATTTTCATTACAATTGAAGGTGAGGCACAAAGTGTCTCATTAGAGCAATATTTAATAGGTGTTGTTGCTGCAGAAATGCCTGCTAGCTTTCACTCTACTGCGCTACAGGCTCAAGCTATTGCTGCACGCACGTATGTCATACGTAACACCAATTACGGTCAAAAACCAATTAAGCCAACAACAATGCATCAGGTTTTTATCAATGAAAAAGCACGAAAGCAAAAGTGGCTAACTGCTTTTGCACAGTACGAACAAAAGATAACCGATGCCGTACAAGCAACAGCAGGTCAAATGATACTATATGATGGAGAACCGATTTCTGCGATGTTCCATGCTTCATCAAACGGTGTTACAGAATCAGCGAAAAATTATAGTGGACATGACCTACCTTATTTACAGTCCGTTACATCCCCAGAGGAAAGTAGCCAAACAATTACAATGACTGTTGCAGAACTTAATAACAAGCTACAAACAAATTGGACACAAGGGGATTTTTTAGCGCTCAAACTTGAGCGAAATAGCTCAGGTCGTGTTCAAACTGTGATTGGGAAAAAACAATTTAGCGGTCGTGATTTCAGAGAGCAACTGCAATTGCGCTCAACAGATTTTACCTTAATGAAAGATGGCAATGATATCGCTATTATAACGAAAGGCTATGGGCATGGTGTAGGAATGAGTCAATATGGGGCAAATGAATTAGCGCAAAGTAGTGCAACAACAGAGCAAATAATCACTCATTACTATCCACAAACAACAATTGGCAATGTTTGTACAAAAAAGTAATCAGGAGTGTTTAAAATTTGTATAGTTTGTTCACACTAGCTTCAGAGGTGATGAACATGCGAGAGGAAAAAAATTTAAAACCTTCTCCGAAAAACTTACAAAAAAAGCCATGGTTTTGGCCAGCTATTTATGCAGGTATTGCACTTGCGGTATTAGCACTTATGTTTAGCTATAATGCGCTTGTTACAAAACAGGAAGAGCGCCTACTAACAGAAAGCGTTGCGAAGGAAGAATCTCCACAACAGCAGCCAGTTATTGAAACAAATGCAGTGCAAGAAAATTTGAAATATCCATTTGATGAAGCGTTAATAAATCAACTGACAGTACTTCAGGATTTTTATGATTTATCTGCAGATGCAAAAACGCGCGAAAATGCCTTGCTTGTATTTAAGCAAACATTTTCAACATCATCTGGTATGTCACTCGCTATTAATAGTGAGCCTTTTGAAGTGCTTGCTGCGATGAGTGGTGTTGTGACAAAAGTAAAGATGGATGCATTTACAGGAAATAGCATAACTGTAGAGCATGCAAATGGTTTAGAAACACGCTATAGCTCAATTACTGATATCGTTGTTAAAGAAGGCGATGAAGTTATACAAGGGCAAGCATTAGCAACAACAACAGAAAATGATTGGAATCCGTCAGCAGGTATTCATTTACATTTTGAGGTGCTGGAAAACGGTGAAGCAATCAATCCGCGAAAATTGCTTGCATTCTAAGTTCTAAATAGTGGCGGACGACTCATAAGGTGAAGAAACATACTACTAAGCTATGGCACATTCTTACATCCTAAGTAGAAAGGAAGGGAACGTGCACGAACATATTAGGCGTCGCTGTGTTCAGCTGGGTGAGTTGCTAATCGAAACCAAAGAAACAGTCCGCACTTTAGCTAAAATGACAGGTTATTCTAAAAGTACTGTGCACAAGGATTTAACAGAAAGGCTTATACTTATTAACGAGCCTCTTGCACAGGAAGTAAAAAAAATTTTAGCCTATCATAAATCCATCCGTCACTTGCGCGGTGGAGAAGCAACGAAGAAAAAATGGCAATCGAAGCAACACGAACAAAGCACCTAGATGATACTAATGTTCATCTAAGTGCTTTTTCTCTATTTTGATTACATTTTTAGGGAATACATTACCATAAAAGAGGATGTAATTACTTGCTTATTGTGATAAAATAGTCTAGATAACTAAATATAAAATAGGGACTGTTAGAAAGTAAAATATTCATTAACATTTTCTAATAACTGTCTGTAATTCTTAGGGTCATTCATTATTTGTGATTAGTTACCTAGTAATTGAAAAAATCGAGAGTACTGAGATTGGCTTAAGAATAACAATAAAAAATTTTTTTGGCTTTTAGAGCTAATGGAATTGCTTCAATAGCTCCTAAAAATATAATGGCGTACGTAAAGATTTGAATTGGCGGAAGGAGAAACTAAGGGAATGTTTTCGAAAGATATTGGTATTGATTTAGGAACGGCAAATGTTCTAATCCATGTAAAAGGCAAAGGTATTGTATTAAATGAGCCATCTGTTGTAGCGATGGACAAAAAGACGGGTAAAGTATTAGCAGTCGGTGAAGAGGCTAGACAAATGGTTGGGCGTACGCCAGGCAATATTGTAGCAATTCGTCCTTTAAAAGATGGAGTTATTGCAGATTTTGATGTGACAGAGGCAATGCTACGACATTTCATCAATAAATTAAATGTACGAGGATTTTTATCAAAGCCACGTATTTTAATTTGCTGTCCTACAAACATTACAAGTGTAGAGCAAAAAGCAATTCGTGAGGCCGCTGAAAAATCTGGTGGTAAGAAAATATATTTAGAAGAAGAGCCGAAAGTGGCGGCAATTGGCGCAGGAATGGATATTTTCCAACCGAGTGGTAATATGGTAGTTGACATCGGTGGAGGCACGACAGACGTTGCTGTATTATCAATGGGTGACATCGTAACAAGCGAATCCATAAAAGTAGCAGGCGATGTATTTGACAATGACATTTTGCAATACATAAAAAAAGAATATAAACTACTAATTGGAGAGCGTACAGCAGAAGCTGTAAAAATGACAATCGGTACAGTATTTCCAGGTAACCGTGATGAATCAATGGAAATCCGCGGGCGTGACATGGTAACAGGTTTACCACAAACAATTACAATTCATTCTTCAGAGATAGAACGAGCATTACATGAATCAGTATCAATGATTGTACAATCAGCTAAAAATGTATTAGAAAAAACACCACCAGAGTTATCTGCAGATATTATTGATCGAGGAGTTATTTTAACGGGTGGTGGTGCATTGCTTCATGGTATAGATCAGTTATTAATTGAAGAGCTAAAAGTACCTGTATTTATAGCAGAAAACCCGATGGATTGTGTTGCAATCGGTACAGGTATTATGTTAAATAACATTGACCGTTCAGCAGGTGCAACAACGGAATAACGAATAGCAAATGAGGTGTGCTTTATGTTTAAAGGATTTTATACGGTAGCTTCAGGCATGCTTGCACAGCAACGCCGCACAGAAATATTGACAAACAATATGGCAAATGCAAATACGCCAGGCTTCAAAGCAGATCAATCAACAATTCGCTCATTCCCAGATATGCTATTATCAGCAAAGGGAGCAACAAATATACCAACAGAAAAAGGTTTAGCTTTAAAGCAACTAAACCCGATTGGCGCATTAACAACGGGAGTATACTTGCAGGAAACAATTGCTAACAATGCACAAGGCTCTTTATTAGCAACAGACATACCAACAGACGTAGCGTTAGTAGATATTACGTTACCGATTGACGAAGCATCTGGCAATCAAGGGGCTATTTACTTCCGTCTTCAGCATCCGACAGGTGGAGAAGCTTATACACGTAATGGCAACTTTACATTAGATGGACAAGGTAACCTGGTAAACGGACAAGGACTTTATGTGCTATCTGATACTGGCGAGCGTATTCAGCTAGCAAATGATAATATTACAATTACAAATACAGGTGCGATTTTAGATGAGAACGGCACACAAGTTGCAATAATTGGTGTTGCGTTTTCTGAAAATCCAGATGTTTTAATGAAACAGGATAATGGCTTATATCGAATGCTTGATGAAGGTGTATTACCATCAGCATATGGACAAGCAGGTGTATCATTTACAACAAGCCATAAATTTTTAGAAGCATCTAACGTAGATTCTGCACGTTCAATGACAGATTTATTAACGGCATATCGTGCATTTGAAGCAAATCAAAAAGTTCTTCAAGCATATGATCGCAGCATGGAAAAAGCAGTTAATGAAATTGGGAAAGTGTAATGGAGGGATGATTGTATGCTACGTACAATGGTAACAGCAACAAACACATTAACACAGCTACAAACGAAGTTAGATACAATTAGTAACAACCTTGCCAACAGTAACACACATGGCTATAAAGCAAAAGATGCGCAATTTTCAGAGCTACTTTACCAGCAATACAATAACGATAAATTGGATAAAACATTACGCCAATCTCCAGTAGGTATTCGCTACGGTGTTGGAGCACATGTTTCATTAATCCAATCAAATCAAAAGCAAGGCTCATTACAGCAAACTGGACGCGATCTTGACTTTGCATTTACAGAGGAAAATCAATATTTCAACATTATAATGCCTGATGGCAACGGTCAGCGTACAGTATATACACGTCAAGGAGATTTTTATGTAACGCCGATGGAAAACGGGCAGATGATGTTAGTGAATGGTGATGGACATGCGGTCGCAGATAGCGATGGGAATGCTATCTACTTCCCAGATTTCGCAACAGGCTTTACGTTATCTCCAAATGGTCGTTTAAATGTGAACTATCCAGATGGTGATGTAATGACAGTAGATTTAGCAGTAACAAGATTACAAAAGCCTCAAGTAATGGAGCAGATTAGTGGTACATATATCGGTTTACCTACTAATGTAGCAGCACTTGGCTATACGCAAGCAGATATTTTAACGGATTTACAAGGAGCAGATCGCGCAAGAATAGGTTTGAACATCCAAGCATTAGAAATGTCAAATGTGGATATTTCAAAGGAAATGACAGACTTAATTGCAACACAGCGCTCATATCAATTCAATTCACGTGCAGTAACACTTGCAGACCAAATGCTAGGGCTCATTAACGGTATTCGATAAGCATAAGGGAGAGCAATAAATGACGAACGAATTCAATGAACAAGATGTAGCCCCCAAAAAAAGAAGTAGACGTAATGGAGAAGTGGAGAAAAAAGAAACTTCTAGAAGAATACGTTGGGTACAAATACGCTTAATTCCAATTTGGTTGCGAATTGTACTGATATTAGCACTATTAGCTGGTGCGGCAATAGGCGGTGTTATGATTGGCTATGGCTTACTTGGAGGCGGCGAAGCAAGCGATGCATTAAAGTGGAGCACTTGGCAACATATACTTGACATTATTGAAGGAAAAGAATAGGGCATTGCGCATACTACGCGCATGCCGCTTTCTTTTATAGAATATAGCACAAGCCTTATGAAAATAGAGGAACAGCATTAGACAGGTTTGTTAAGGGTTAGCTGAAGTGTAATAAATACATAATAGTAAAGACGAGTGGAGGAATTTTTTATGTTAAATGCAGAACAAATTCAAGCAATTTTACCGCACCGTTACCCATTTTTATTAGTTGACCGCATTTTAGAAGTCGAAGTTGGAAAGAGTGCGGTAGGTATTAAAAACGTAACGGTTAATGAAGACTTTTTTAACGGTCATTTCCCAGGCTACCCAGTAATGCCAGGCGTTCTTATTGTAGAGGCACTTGCGCAAGTAGGTGGCGTTGCGCTTTTAAGCTCAGATGAGTTTAAGGGGCGTATTGTCTTTTTAACAGGCATAGATAATTGTCGCTTTAAACGCCAAGTAGTGCCAGGAGATCAATTAAAAATGGAAGTTGAATTTGTTAAACTTCGCGGTCAAATGGGCAAAGGTCATGCTGTTGCCACTGTGGATGGCGAGCTAGTTTGTGAGACTGACATTTTATTCGCAATCGGGCCAGTACAGCCTAAATAATTAGGCAAATGCAGATAATCTAGTACTATTTGCATTTATAACGAAAACGTTATAAGATGTATAAGTTGATTTATTTTAGTTCAGTAATATTTTTTGCTGTGAAAACGAAGCATCAATAACATATCTTTTTGTATAAAAGCGAAGTTATAGGCGGAATACAAATATTTATATTGCATTTTCTTAGGTAGGTGTTCAAACTCCTGCTGAATCAAGATGAAGCCTCTGGCAGAGGTTATGGTTTTTTAGAGTTTTCATGCACAAGCTCTAAAAAAATCTGGACTTGGGTTAGCTGGAGTGTAATTGATTGAAAGGGTTGGCTTTTAGACGTAGGAGGTTTAAATTTTTATGTATAAGGAACTGTCTTCAGGTGTAAAAATAAGTATTACACGATCAATTTCCACATCATTTGAGCTTTATTTAGCGAGCATTGATTGGGATGAAGATAAATTTTCAATGGAAGATTTCATGGCAAGCTGGCAACAATATTTCACAGAAAACGCTGCTTGGTTCGATAAAGTACCTCACGAAGTATTAGTAAGCGAAGAATTTCATAATGAAATTGCAAAAAAAGTGGATGAAGTAATTACAAAAATTTTAGGAGAAGAGCCAACAAAGAAGCAAATCGACTCCATTGACAAAATGCAAAAAAAATTAGGCACAAATTACACATACGACTGTAAAGCAGAGGCGGCGTATGTTGAGCAATTATTAAAAGAAAAATTAAAATAGAACTATAAAATTTTCGGATAGTTCCCTCCATTCTCGGGTACTCTAATAAACGATCAAGTATTGATCAGATGAGTCCATGGAAAGGAGGGAATTTTTTATGTGGAAGGGTTTGTTTGTAGCATCTTTACTTGCAACAGCATTATTAGCTGGGTGTAACACAGGTGATCGTAATGCGATGAATTACGATACACCAGCCAAGGAAATTCGTCGTGGGGTGAACGATGTTATCGATAATAATCATGTACCTCGCTACAATAATGACATCAATAATGCAACACCGAACACTACAGTGCCTCCAGCACTACGCAACGATCGAAATGGCGTAGAGGTTGATCGTGTTGCACCAAATGATGGTGTAATCAATGACGACCGTGTAATTGAACGTCGTGTAGATGAGGAAGAAGTCATCGAAGAACCAACACGTCGAAACGTTCGCTAAATGAAAAACCAAAAGTGTTTCTGACACTTTTGGTTTTTTTCTGTTGCTAATATCTGTGACAGATGTTGAAGGGAGGCCTGCACGACATAGGTCAGTTAACTGTTGTCACATGACGTGACGGTTTTAGGTTAGCTTTCACTTGGCTCGAAAAAATCTGGACAAGAGTTAGGCGAGGCGTTATTAATTATTACTCCACGATTACTGTTGTCTACTTAGTTTAGGCCGTTCCTTCATACCATGCTGAAAACGTTGCAACAACTCGTCATTGGACAAGTTTTCTTCTAATAATTGTTGCAATAATAGTTCAGCATACTTTTGGCGTCGTGCCTTAATCGTCCCCTTTAATAATACAGATAATCGATCGCCAATTTCAGAAATCGCGCTGACAATTAAAGAAAAAGGCGCTGGTTCATTATCTGGAAAGGAGATAACAGCATGTGCGTCAAACACGGTATTATTTTCTTGCAGTGTTTTAAAAATTGAATAGTACTCATTGGGGATAAACAGCTCAAGTACCCATGATTGATGGCTATCCTCTAAGTTAATCGTCAATCCATCAATTATATGAATCGGTTGTATAGTGTCTTCATTTAGTAAATTAAATGCCATTAATTTAAAAGTTTTCAAACGCACATCCTCCTTCAAAAAAGTAAATCCTGTCTTAACAGGTAGTAATGTAAGATACAAAAGAAAAGCCCTGCTTCAAAGCATAAGGGGAATTTTTATATGGGACAAATTGTTAGTATAAATTTGATGGGGACAACTAACAATCAGTATGGTTTCACTTGATTTTAGTATAACATACAAAAAATGCGAAACTTATTATTTGTGCATATTTCTTCAAATGCTTGTACAGGCAAGGGTCGGCACATGTAAAAATAGCCAAAACAATTGAAAAAAAGAGTCAAAAAATTAAATTTGGATGCCAAAACTACAATAAATATCAATTTTCAGATTTTGCCAAATTAAATGACGATAGAGTATATTAGTGCTAACAAAGGAGGTGAACAAATGAATCAAATCGGACTTGTTGGACGTTTAACAAAAGATCCACAGCTACGGCAGCTATCTGATACAAAAGCTCAAACAAGCTTTGTTTTAGCAATTAATCGCAATTACCGCAATAACGAAGGCAGTGTAGATGCAGATTATGTTTTGTGTGTCGCATGGGGAAGGCTAGCAGAACATATTGTGAAATATTGCGGTAAAGGTTCTTTAATTGGTATTAATGGGCGCTTACATACACGCTCTTACATTAACAAAGAAAATAACCGTGTCTTTGCGATGAATGTTGTTGCTGAAAACGTCCGATTTTATGCTTTAAAACAAAGCGTGCCAGCAACAGATGTGACTGAGGAGTCCACAAATAAAATGCAGCACGTGACAGAGCATTTCGTGTTACCAGAAGACTCACTGCCAATAAATATTTAGAAACAACTTCCACAAAACTAACTTCTATCTTAAAACAAATGTAAAGGAGTGAAAAATTACCTCTTATCCGCATAGCAATTTCTTTGGAAAATACAACTGAATAATGTAGAGAACTTAAAAAGCGTCCTATCTTTTGGCGCAAAGATAGGACGCTATTAAAAATTATTTCACTACATCCAGAGAGAAAAGTTCGCGCAAGTCCTCATCTTGGAGCTCAGTAAGCCACTTGCTCGATTGAATTAGCTCCTCTGATAAGGCTAATTTTACAGTTAGCATTTTATCGATTTTTTCTTCAATTGTACCAATGGTTATAAATTTATGAACTTGTACAAATTGAGTTTGCCCGATTCGATATGCGCGGTCTGTCGCTTGGTTTTCCACTGCTGGATTCCACCAGCGATCGGCATGTAGTACATGGCTGGCAGCTGTTAAATTTAACCCTGTTCCCCCTGCTTTTAACGACAAAATAAAAATTGGAAATTCCCTCGCTTGAAAAGCTTCAACTAAACGATCGCGCTGTTGCTTTGGCATGCTGCCAGTTAAAAATGGCACATCAATATCGTACAGTTCAGCAAAGCAATGTTGTAAAATATTACCCATGCCAATATACTGCGTGAAGATTAGGCATTGTTCTCCGTTGCCAACAATTTTAGCTGTTAAATCTACAATGCGTTTTAGCTTTACAGAACGGCTAAGCATTGTCTCAGCATCATCAAAAGGCTCCTTTAAATAAAGAGCAGGGTGATTACATAGCTGCTTTAATTTATTTAGCATTTTTAAAATGCGACCTCTTTTTTCAAAGCCCGTTAACTGCTCAAGCTGTGCTGCAGTATCCTCAATATAGCTTTCATATAATGCGGCCTGCTCAGCTGTTAATGGGCAAAATTCTTGCATTTCCTGTTTATCAGGTAAATTTAGCATTAAATCTGAATCGCGTTTTGTGCGACGTAGTAAAAATGGTTGAATTTTCGCACGTAGTTGCTCCTTATGTTGCTCAGAGTCATCACGCTCAATTGGCAAAATAAACTGCTCCTGGAATTTCGTAAAGCTACCGAGATAGCCTTTATGAATAAAGTCAAAAATTGCCCATAGCTCAGATAAACGATTTTCTACGGGAGTTCCTGTCAATGCAATGTGATGCTCACCACGTAGCTTACGAATAGCACGTGATTGCATTGTTTGCATATTTTTAATATTTTGTGCTTCATCTAATATGATGCTTGACCAGTTTAAGTATTGTAGGAATTCTGCATCCTGCGAAATAGTTCCATAGGTTGACAGCACAATTTGTGGTTTCGAGCGCTTAATCTCATCACGGAGTGAGCTATCTTTTAAACGATTTACTCCGTAATGAGTATAGATGCTTAAAGAAGGGGCAAAACGCGCAAGTTCTTTTTGCCAATTACCTAGTACAGAAGTAGGGCAAATAATAATGGCAGGTTCATTAGCGTCTAATGTATTCATTGTATATAAAAGATAACTAATTGTTTGAATCGTTTTACCAAGCCCCATATCATCAGCTAAGCAGGCACCAAATTTTTGTTCACGCATAAAGACAAGCCATTCAAAGCCTTGCTGCTGATATGGACGTAGCTCGGCCTCTAACTGCATAGGGACAGGGACACTAGGTAGGCCCTGTTTTTCCTGTAGTTGCTGCAAATATTGCTGTAATGAATTTTGTATTTCGAATGCAAGTATTGGGTCATCGCGCTCTGCATCATCTTCATCAAGCTCCTCTAATGGTGCTGTTAAAGTTTCAGGTAACTCTCTAAACAATAGCTCCTTAACTGTCCATTGCTCATGGGTAGCTTTATCCATGAGTTCACGCATTTCCTGCATCCAATTTGCATCGATGCGGAACCATTCTGTACCAATGCGCATAAATTCGCGCTTTTCTTCTACAAGTTTTTGAAACTGCTCAGCAGAAATATTTTCACCATTCATTGAAAACTGCCATTTGAACGTTAGAATATCATCAAGGCTTGCAACAGAACGTGTAGATATTTGATTTGCGCTCACTTGCACACGCATTTTCGATTGCTTTAGCTCTTTTAGCCAAGCAGGTAAAACAACTTCGTAGCCGAGCGTCTGTAAAATTGCAATATCATTACGTAAAAAAAGCTTTACTTGTGTATCTGTTAATTCACGATAAATAAAACTTTCATGTGTTAAATTTTCCAATGACAGCAATGAAGCAATTTGCTGTTGGATTGTGGCGATATCAGTTGAAGAAGCTCTCCATTTATCAGGTAAAGCATCCTCAATTGGCAGCCAACGTTTCCGTATGGCAGGTGTCCAATGCTTTTCTGTTGGTGTAATTAAAATGGACTCTAAAAGCCAATGCTCGTTTATTTCATTTGGCTCACTTAATCGTAAGGCGACCTTTAAGCCATTTACATCATGCTCACTTTGTAGCGGCCAGCCACCATTCGCAAAAAATGGAGCAAGCTCTTGTACTTGCTCAAGTTGCAGTCCACTATTTAGAAGCTTCTGCGTAGCAGCAGTAGCTAAAATTTGTTCTTTATCCTGCTCAAACTGTAACGTTTGTTCACCGAAGGACGCAGTTTGCCAAAGTTCATTACTCGTCCATTGTGGAACAAGCTTTTGGAAAGTTTCAAGCAAAGCTTTAGATGAAGCATCCGCCCCAATAATGTTGAGTAAAGGGTGTTTGAAGGAAGGGGATAACACATCTAATAGCTCAGCTGCTGAGAGTGTAATATCGCGTTCATCTAGCGGTACAGCAAGCCCATAAAAATTCGCTTCATATTTATAAAATATTTGTGATACCCAACTTGCAGGAGGGGAAATTAAACCATCCTCATGTAAAGCCATTACAGAATAATAGCCATTTTGAAGCTGGCTAATTTTTAGGCGTAGTGACTTTACAAAAGGTGATGTAAGAGTGTAGGTCATATAAAAACTCCTTAAATGAGATTGCTTTTATCCAGTTCTTCCTGTAATGCGCGTAAACGTTTATATTGTTTTTGCACAGTTTGCATGTAATTGGTCCAATACGTCATTTTACCAGCTTTTTTAGCAACAGTTTTCATTGATTTCCAAATACGAATAGCTTGTTTATAGTTCAGACGTGATTTTTGGCGCAGTTCCTCTAACGCATAGTAATGATAAAGCGGTAGTGCGTCTGCGGGTGATTCATTAACAACGGTTTTTAAGCCGCGTGCTTCCAAATAGCTAATTGAAGAAGGAAATAATTGTTGAAGAGCTACCCATTCGTCATAACGCTCCTGTCTCAGTAAAAAGTCTGCATAAGGTTGTATACCGTAGCGACCAAACGCTTGGTAAAGAACAACGGCCTCCTGCTCAGAAATGGCAATACTTGAATATAGAGCATTAACCTCTTTGATAAATGATGGGCGATGTTGGGGTGCGAGTACATGGTGAATAAAGTCCTCCAAATATGGTAGCATCGCCTTTAATAATGATTGCAGCCCTTCCATATAATGCTTCGATGCTAACTGTGCAATAAGCATATAAAAATGAAGGTGTTGTGTATCTAAGTCAGACAGCTGTTCATCAAGCTTTTCACTATTTCTTAGAAGAACATAAAAAAGTGTCGGGCTAATAGCTATTGGGAAATCGCTATCCGTACGGAGTTTCTCTAATAGAAACAATTCTTTCTCATAGCGGTTTTTTTCATTAAAAACATCAGTCCAAATTATTAGATAAAGTTGAAAGCGTATTTGTGGCTGTCCACTTCTTTCAAAAAGAAGCTCTCGTACGCTATCCTGTATTGCATCATAAAATGGGTCTGTTGCAAATAGACGTGATTTTGCCCCTAGTTCAGACACTATTGTTTGTACAGTTTCAAGTCGACTGTTTATAGCTACTTCAAAATAGTGGTTATTGATTGACGAGTCTGTGCGATTCAAATGAGACCAAAGTTTATTTAAAACAGATAGCTCCATAAATAATTTGAATAGCGGCTGCCATTCCCGTTCAAGCGGTGTGTAGCGCTGTAATTTTGAATGTGTAGTTGTTAACAATGCAGAAATGGAATAGCTTTCAATTGCTTTAGCCCCATGCAACAAATGCTGCATTACTTCGTCCACCATACGTTGCCAGCTTTCAGGGCTACGCTCAGTAGCTAAAGATTTCAAGTGAACATTTTTTTGTGCTCGCCATTTACTAGTCCATTCTTGCACAGAGCCTAAATATTGATAAAGTCCAAGTATAACGCCAAGTTTATGGCGACAGCAATTTTGTTGAGGGCAGGTACATATAATAAGTTGTTGTTCAAAATCAACGGTCACTTCAGCAGGACGCACATCCTGTACAACAGTAAATAGCACATCTTTTTGTGGAAGAAAACGCTCAAAAAGCACAGATTTATTTCGTACAGAAAAGACAGCGCGGCGCACTAGCTCCTCATCTTCTACCGATGAAGGTTGCAATAAACGCTCCATTTCCTCCAATTGTTGACGAATAAACACCGAATGTCGACGTGCTACATCGGATATTGATAAAGCCATAATAGTATCTCCCCTAAAAAAGTCGTTCCTTCCATTATACCCCGAAAAATGAGTAAACGTAAGCCGTATGCCTCAATGTAAGTATGTTAAAATAACAGAAAGGTGAAACAAGTGAATAAAAAAGCGTTACGTCGTATTCCATTAGAAAAACTACTCGATTTAAAAATTGATTTCGCCTTTAAACAATTGTTTGGCAGCAAGCGTAATAAACAAATAACGGTTGTCTTTTTGAACGCTATTTTACAAAGGACAGGGCGAAATAATGTGCAAGAAATTCTCTTCATCAATAAAGAATTTGGTGGAGAATATGAGGAAGACAAACAATTACGAAGGCAGTGTCAATAAAAAATGTTTGAAATCGTTAATGGATGGAGAAAATAGACTGTAATGAAAGCGGAAAGATTTAAGGAGGTCGACTGTGATTCGCATCCAGTTTATGAAGCCATTGTATACGAGGGTGGCTGGAGCAAAGCTATGTCTTGTTTTTGCTTATCAACACCTTTCGATTATAAAGGAGGATGAATTGTTTCATTTTATTCCTCTAGATGGAAAGGAAATGGTAGTCAATTTAAAAACGTATAAGATAGAAAATGTTTCAGATGTTTTCGTATTTCAAAATGGTAGCCGTTTTATACGTATACCCCTTTATCAGCTTTTACTTATATCTAATATGTATGATTATTTATTACCAATTATTGAAGAAAAATTAGCAGGTACAGCAACGGAGGATATATCGCAGTCCGATAATGAAACTTCTTCTATTATTCGTGAACTAGAAGGGAAAAATGCGGAGCGCTTAATTGATTATGCATTATCTGAGCGCAATGAGGCAATGTTTTACAATTTAGTTTGGCATTTAGAGCAACGAGGTATGTTATAGCATCTTTCCGAGAAGTACGGAAAGATGCTTTTTACTTCTAAGTAGAAGTAAATTTAATTTCAACACCACCCCACATTTTCCCTTCCTAGTAAACATTCCGGAAAACAACCCGATATAAATAAAAACTAAGGAGGAGGGCGACGGATGTTAGGTCAATGGAGTTCACTCGGGTACTCAATTTTAAATAATATGAATCGTCACTATGCAGCTTCGAGCAAAGCGTTATTGCGTATTTCGTCAGGATACAGGATTAATAGTGCCGCAGATGATGCAGCAGGCTTAGCCATTTCTGAAAAAATGCGTGCCCAAATTCGCGGTTTAAATATGGCTGGTAAAAATATTCAAGATGGTATTTCACTCGTGCAAACTGCAGAGGGAGCTCTTAACGAGACACATGCAATGGTTCAGCGCATGCGTGAGCTAGCTGTGCAAGCGGCAAGCGATACGCTGACAGATAAAGATAGAGAGTTAATTAATCAAGAATTCCAACAGCTGAAAGAGGAAATTACTCGCTCAGCACAACAAACGGAATTCAATACAAAAAAATTGTTAAATGGTGATCATGAAGATAAGCCAATTAAAATTCAAGCAGGTGCTAATTCGGGACAAACAATTGATTTATATATAGGTGGCATGAGCTCAACAAAACTTGGTCTTGATGACTCTGACATTCTAACTCGTGAAAATGCAGATAAAGCGATTGGGGAGCTTGATGATGCATTGCATAAAGTATCGATGGAGCGTTCACGTATGGGAGCGTATCAAAATCGAATGGAGCATGCATACAATAATGTGATGAATACGGCAGAAAATTTAACAGACGCGGAGTCACGTATCCGTGATGCCGATATTGCCAAAGAGATGATGAACTTTGTGAAGGCGAATATTTTGCTGCAGGCGAGCCAATATGTGTTGCGTTTACATATGCAGCAAGCACAATCAGTTTTAATGTTGTTAGATACGAGACGTAAATAATAAGAGGATCGACTAAAATCTTAAGATTTTAGTCGGTTTTCTTTTTTGCCATTTTTACATGCGCATCTACACAATTTATGTAATAATATTTCACAAGATGAGCTAAAAAGTTGTATACTGTTAAACAGTAGGTTTTCGAACCATTTTGCTAGCAAAAGCGTCTATTATAATATATATACTCGCTCTTTGATAATGAAAGGAAGTAACGAGCATGACAAAATCAATTTGTGTTGTTGGTTTAGGATATATTGGTTTGCCAACAGCAGTAATGTTTGCAAACCATGGAGTAAAAGTACATGGAGTAGATTTAAATCCAGCTGCGGTAAAAAGCATACAGGAAAAGCAGCTACATATTGAGGAAGAAGGCTTACAAGAGCGCCTAAATAAAGCTGTAGATAACGGGCTATTGACAGCATCAACTATGCCACAAGAGGCGGATGTGTTTATTGTTGCAGTACCTTCTCCAATTAACCCAGATAATACAGCAAACTTAGAATATGTGCGCCAAGCAACTGCTTCTATTGTACCTTATATTAAGGAAGGTAATTTAGTTATTTTAGAATCAACGGTACCTCCAAAAACAGTGGAACACATCATGTTGCCAGAACTAGTGAAATCAGGATTAGAAATCGGTACACAAATTTATGTAGCGCATTCACCAGAGCGAGTAATTCCTGGTCGCATTTTTGAGGAGCTTGTGAACAATGATCGCATTGTTGGTGGTATTAATGAAAAGTCAGCAGAACTAACGAAGGAATTGTATGAAACATTTGTTGAAGGAACAATCCATTTAACAGATGCGACGACAGCAGAACTTGTAAAAGTAATGGAAAACACGTACCGTGATGTTAATATTGCGTTTGCTAACGAACTGGCGAAAATGGCAGAAAAGTTAGATGTGAATATTTGGGAAGCAATCAAATTTGCCAACTACCACCCACGTGTCAATGTTCACTTCCCTGGACCTGGTGTTGGTGGCCACTGTATCGCAGTAGACCCATGGTTTTTAGTGGAAATCGGTGGTGGACAAGCAGAAATTATTCATTTATCACGTAATACGAACGATAGCATGCCAAGCTATACAGCGCAAAAAACGCAGGCGATTTTAAATCAAAACAAAATTGCAGGCGCAACTGTTGGTGTGTTAGGCTTAGCATTTAAAGGAAATGTAGACGATATGCGCGAAAGCCCATCAACAATTGTGATTGATGAATTGCAAAGCTTAGGCTTAAACGTCGTATCATTTGACCCACATATTAAAGAAAACAAACATGCAACACAGACGCAAAATTTTGAGGAAGTTGTAGCTGCTGCGGATATTTTATTATGTCTAACGGATCACAATGAATTCAAAGCATTAGATCCACAAACATTTGCGTCACGTAATAAAATTGTATTCGATACGAAAAACTGTTTAAACCGTGCAAATTGGGAGCAAGCAGGTTACCAATTCCATTTACTTGGGGATGCAAAAAACTAACAGTGTGCTAAATGCACACTGTTTTTTCAATGTAACACAAATGTTATAATTGCTAAAAATGAAAGGACGAAATGCAATGAAAGAAACAGTACTTGGCATACAGGTCAATACAGAAGGCTACGATGAGTTGTTGCCAATTGTATTTGAACAAATCGAATTAAAGAAAAAATCTTTAATCGTAGCGATTAACCCAGAGAAGATTATTAAAGCAAAGGAAGATCCAGCATTAAAAGAGTTGCTTAACAATGCAGAGTTCCAAATTCCAGATGGCATCGGCGTTATTCTTGCCTCAAAAATTCAAAAAGGGCAAATTACATCACGTGTGACAGGTGTCGATATGATGATGCGTCTATGTGAGGAAGCAGCAAAGCGCAGCAAGCCAATCTTCTTATATGGTGGAAAACCAGGAGTTGCAGATAAAGCAGCAGAAAAGCTTCAACAAATGTATTCGAACATTAATATAGTAGGAACTCAAGATGGCTACGAAAAGGACAACGCTAAAGTGTTAGCAAAAATAAATGAAGCAAAGCCGGATTTATTGTTTGTCGCAATGGGTTCGCCAAAGCAAGAAAATTGGATTAATGCTAATCGTGACCAGCTCCATCCAACGATTTATCAAGGAGTTGGTGGCTCTTTCGATGTACTAGCAGGCAATGTCAAGCGTGCTCCTGAAGTATTCCAAAAAGTGGGGATGGAGTGGTTTTATCGCCTAATGAAGGAACCTCACCGCATAAAACGACAAATTTCGCTACCGCTCTTTTTACTAGAAGTAGCAAGGGGTAAAAAGAAAAAATAAGCACGCTCTAAAAAAATATTGTGTAATCTTTGTAATAATAGATTGTTAAATTGTAATGTTAGTGTTACACTGTATCCATAGTAAGATTTCCTCTTATGATAATAAAGAGTTTAAAATTTTCCCTGCAAGGAAAAAAACGGTTGGTAGCCCAAGAAGAAGGTTTAAGCAGCAAATGCTTAAACCTTCTTCTTTGTTGTGCCGTAAAAATTTTTGGAAAATACATTGCATAAATTCCAACACAGGAAAATATATTATCACTGTACGTTAAAAAATCCACTTGGAAAATAAAATTCATAAACACTTCAATTATGCCTTAGTGATATTTTTGTGTCGATTTTATAAAAAATACCCCCTTGAAGTCATAAAAATACTAAAAATTCGAATATTCTAATAGGCGAATATAGCATTCTAAATATATTTAACAAGAAAATGTTGTTTTCTGTGGTAGTTTTATGTCATAATATAAGGAATTCTAAGTTACCTTTTTAACTAGTCACATATAACGCTATTAGGCATGCAAAGAATGTTTAAAAACTTTTGTTTGAAAAAAGGATTGACATTGTAATTGTATACTACTAGAATTTATGTGTAGTTAGTTTATCCGTGCTATTTTTTAAAATAGTTGGTAACTAAGAGATTACTTGAAATATGAGGAGGAAATTTTTCAATGGCTAACCAACCAAAGAAATACAAAAAATTCGTAGCAACAGCTGCGACAGCTACATTAGTAGCATCTGCAATCGTACCAGTTGCTTCTGCTGCAGGCTTAAGCGATATCGCTGGTAACACACACGAAAAGGCTATCAACGCATTAGTTGATGCTAAAGTTATCTCTGGATACCCAGACGGTACATTCAAACCTAACAAAGAATTAACTCGTTCTGACGTAGTTAAATTATTAGGTAAATACTTAGAAACTCAAGGTTTTGAAATTCCAGCTGATGCTGTTTCAAACCCACGTTTTGCAGATTTAAACTCTAAATCTAACGAAGAATTATTAAAATATGCAGCAGTAGTTGCTGACGCTGGTGTATTCTCTGGCTCTAACGGTAAATTATTAGCTGGTGATCCAATCACTCGTGAAAACATGGCTATCGTACTTGTGCGTATGGTAAACACTTTAAATGATGTAAATCTTGAAGCTTATGTTGCTTCTCAAGATTTCGCTCGTGAAGTAAAAGACATCAACGCTGCTAAAGCAGAAGCTCGTTCAGCTATCGATGTATTAGACTTCTACGACATCACTACAGTTGCTAACTTCTTACCAAAGAACACAGTAACTCGTGGTCAATTCGCAACATTCTTAAACAACGTAATCAACGCTGACTTCACAGGTGCTGAAGCTACAACTGGCGCAATCAAAGTAATCAACAACACAACTGTTGAAGTTACTTTAGATGAAACAATCGGCAACATTGAAGACTACAAATTCACAATTGCTGGTTTAGACGTGAAAAACGTTGTTAAAAAGCAAGCTTCTGACAAAACAGTTGTATTAACAACTGCTGCTCAAGAAGGCGGTAAAGAATACGTAGTATCTTTAAACGGTAAAGAAATCGGTAAATTCACTGGTGTTTCTGCTGTATTACCAACTAAAGTTGAATTAGTATCATCTTCAGTACAAGGTAAACTTGGTCAACAAGTAGCTGTACAAGCAAAAGTAACAGTAGCTGATGGTCAATCAAAAGCTGGTATCCCTGTAACTTTCTCTGTACCAAACCAAAACAATGACGGTGTATACCCAACTGTAACTGGTGAAGCAGTAACTAACGAAGAAGGTATTGCAACATTCACTTATACTCGTTACGGTCATGTAAATGATACAGTAACTGCTTATGCAACAGGTGACCGTTCTAAATTCGCTATCGGTTATGTATTCTGGGGTGTAGATACAATTCTTGCTATCACAGAAGTAACTGAAGGCGCAACAATTAACAATGGTGCTAACAAAACTTACAAAATCACTTACAAACACCCAGAAACAGGTTTACCTGTATCAAATCAAACATTCAATGTTGGCTTCTTAGAAAACATGAATGTTACATCTGATAAAGTAGCAAACGCTACAGTTAACGGTGTTAAAGCATTACAATTAAGCAACGGTACTTCTTTATCTGCTGCACAAATTACTACAGATTCAAAAGGTGAAGCAACATTCACAGTTTCTGGCGTAAACGCAGCTGTAACTCCAGTTGTATATGCTTTAAACAACGCTACTGGCGAATCAAACCAAAAATATAAAGCATCTGCTTTACAAGCTTCTACAGCTAAAGTAACATTTGGCGCAGTTCAAGCTGAATACAAAATCGAGTTAACTCGTGAAGGTGGCGAAGTTGCTGCACGTTATGCTGCAAACGGTCGCGAATATAAAATCGTTGTAAAAGACAAAGACGGTAAAGTAGCGAAAAACGAAATCGTTAACGTTGCATTCAACGAAGATTTAGATCGCGTAATCTCAACAAATACTCAAGCTAAATTTGTTGATGCAGATAATGATGCATATTACCCAACTACACCTGTAAATGGTATGTCAAGCAAACAAATTTCAGTTAAAACAAACGATAAAGGTGAAGCAACATTTGTTATTTCTTCTGACTTAGTAAATGATTACGCAACACCAATCGCTTGGATTGATATTAATACTTCTGATGCTAAACAAGGTAGCTTAGATGAAGGTGAACCAAAAGCAATCGCACCAATTTCTTACTTCCAAGATGCATACCTTGATGGTTCAGCAATTAAAGCTTACAAATCTACAGATACTACTTTCTCTAAAGCAGTAACTAAGTTTGATGGTACTGACGTTGCAGTATTCGCTGCTGAATTAGTAAACCAAAGTGGTAAAAAAATCGCTGGTATTCCTGTGAAGAAAGTAACTTACACAATCTTCAATACAGGTGCTAACGATATCAAAATTGGTGATGAAATTGTTTCACCGAACCGTAGCCTAACAGTAACTTATGAAGCTACTATTTCTTCAACTGGCACTGTTGTTACTCCAGCTAAAAACTTAGAAGTTGTATCAGTTGATGGTAAAACTACTTCTGTAAAAGTAATTGCTACAGGTGTTGCTGTTAATACTGATGGTAAAGACTATGCATTTACAGCTAAAGATGCAGAAGCTACATTTACTTCAACTACTGAAGTACCAAACAACTACACTGGTGTTATTGCAGCAATTAACACTTCTAAACAAGAATTAACATTTGCTGGTAAAAAAGCTGTATCTGTTAAAGATGCTAAATTCTTTGGTCAAAACGGTGCAGAACTTGCAAACTTCGATGCATTTGTTAATGAATTAAAAGTAGCTGCAGCTGCTAACCAAGGTGTTGTTGCAACTTACTTAAAAGATTCAGAAGGTAAAGTAACAGTTAAGATTGTTCGTACTTCTGGAGATGATCCTGTTAAATTTGATGAAAAATCATCTACATTAACAGCTGCTGCAATCACTAAACAACCAGTTGCTGGAACAGCTTCAACTGCTGCAACTGCAACTGTAACTTACTCTACTATCAATACTGTAGGTAATGAAATTAAAGTTAACGATACAACTTATAAATTTGCTACAGTAGCTGGACCAACAGAAACTGCTTACTACCAAAACGCAGCAGATTTAGCAGCTAAAATCAATGCAGCTAATGGTGATGTAACTGCAACAGTAAATCCTGCTGGCGATGTTGTCTTAACTGGTAAAGCTAATGGTACTGCATTCGTTTATGCTGTAAATGGTGCTGCTGATACTACTGTTAACAACGGTGTTGTTGGTGTAGAAGGTAACGAACAACAACTTACATTAACATTCTCAAGTGCTCTTAACGTGGCAGTTGGTGATGTTGTAACTGTTAACGGCACAACAGCAACTGTTAAATCATTTAACACTGCTAAAACTTCAGTTGTAATCGAGCTTGATGCTGGTCAACCTGTATTTGTATCTGGAACTGTAGTAACTACTATTACACTTGGTACAAATAACGCTATCAAAAATCCTGCTGATGCAACTACAGTAACAATTACAAATAACTTCTAATCAATATTTATTTAAAATAAATTTAGAAGTAACTTTAAAAGGCTTTGCGAGAAATCGCAAAGCCTTTTCTTATTAATATTTATGGACTATTCACAGATAGATAAATATAAACAGTGTAGAACTATTTTGGAGAATACTTGACCAGCCCCATTTGATAAAGAGCAATTTTAAAGCTTCTGCTGAAAATGACCTAATATGAAAACTAATTAAAATAGGCATCCAAAGAAGTTAATTACTAACACTTGAGCACTAGAAATTATTCTATAAATCTTCCTTACACAGAGCAAATGCCACAAGTGAATTACTGTTTTATAAAATTGATAAAATTTAACATACACTAGAATTTCCAATAGTCTAGAATCGGCTTGAAATGTTACACGTTAATAACTTCCTGTTACTATTCCGAACAGGGCATATGCCACTAGATTAACTCTAGAGTCTTTGTATAGAGCTTTTTGGTGGTGATAGTCTCTGTGAGATGGGAAGTTGTAAAAGGACAACAACTAATGAGTAATAATGATTTCGTCGATTAACATTAAATGATAAACACTACATATACAGATTAATTCCCCCTTGTATAGAGTTCTTATTTAGTAAAGTATCACTTCCTTGTAATTTATACTCATTCCGAAATTAGAAAGATTTTATCTGACATATGTCAAAAAATCAACTTCAAATGTTAGATAACTTCCATAAAACTTCTATCATTGTAAGGAAAATTCATAGATTTTAGTGTATAATAAGACTGTTATTTAAAAATAAATAAAGGATTGTGGACGATGCAACTTAAAGAATCGACAAGAAGATATATATTATTAGGAATGGTTTTATTTATAGTGATTGGACTTATTTCCGCTAAAGTAATGGCGAAAAAGCAAGATAATGAATTTTTAGCAGAGGATGCTTTGTATCAGCAAGCAAGTCAATTATATGGTCAAGGTAGCTATGCTGAGGCATCTGAAGTGATAAATGAATTATTAAAAAGAAAACCAAAATCAGAAATAGTCAATTACTTAGGCGGGTTAATTGCTGCTAATAATGATGACTATACTCAAGCTGCAATATTATTACAAAAAACATTGGATATAAATCCGCATAATGTAGAGGACCCAATGTTTATGCTGCAATTTGCTGAAGTGCTATTTTTTACTGAACGTTATGAGGATGCGAAAATTGTTTTAGAGAAGTGTCGTGAATGGGGATGGGCACCAGAATCCTATCCAACATATCAAGAGCGTGTAACAGAACTATTAACTCAAATCGAGAATAAGCAATAAGGAAGGTAAGTTTACATGGCTTCATTTTATGAAAATTTACATAAGTCAAATGCAATGAATGACGAAAAGGAAAATGCACAATCGCGTGCCAGTGTGGATAAATGGATTTTTAGATTACTCTTATTACTAATTGGTTTTATGCCATTGATTGTTATGGCAAATGTGGAAGAAGTCATTAGTCCATTGATTTCTAAAGTAGATATCTTATCTTCTGGTACAAAAGGAGATTTATTTACACATTACAAAGCATTACTTTTAGTGTTTATTACAGTGATTGCTAGTGTTTTATTATTTGCAAAATTATTTTTTATGGGTGGAACAATCCGTAAAACAAAATTAAACTATGCGCTAGGCTTATTTGCAGTAACGATTATTATTTCAACAATTGCCTCACCAACGATGACAGTTGCTTTAAACGGTCTGTACAATCGTTCTGACGGTGCAATCAGTTGGTTATGTTATGTAATACTGATGTTTATTGCGATGAATATTGAGTATCCCAAAAAGGTTTTAAACTATATTTTATATTCGCTATACCCATTTGTCTTAATTAACTTATTTATTATTACAATGAACTTTTATGGGAAAGATTTATTACAAAAATCGGGGATGCAGAAATTTGTAAGTTTATTTTTACCCGAAGGAGCAAACATTAGCGAAGGATCTACTCTTGTTGGGACATTAAACCAATGGAACTATATGAGTGGGATGTTTGCTATTATGACTGTGATGTATTTGATGGCAGCGGTCTTAGAAAAAGGTAAAGTGAAATATGGTTATTTGTTTTTTGCCATTATGTCAATATCAGTTTTGTTAATGTCAGTTTCTACAACGGGATTCTTGACTTTTGTAATACTACTCTTTTTTATAATATTAGCGGCTTTTAGAACTCAAAATAAAATAAAAAGTTTAGTAGTGATTGCTGTTTTTTTAACTGTCAGTGCATTAGTGTTTCATGTTCTTGCAAGTAAGAATTCCCTTATTTGGACGGAATCAGTAGGGGTTATTTTTGAATCCAATCCATACGTTGAAGAGAATAAAGATATTTCATTCAAAAACCAAGAGTATAATATTAACTGGATATCAAGAGCATATGCAACAGATAACTTTGAATTGCCAAAATTACCAGAGAGGCACACATCCCTAGGAAATGGACGTGTTTATATTTGGGGAAAAACAATGAACTTAATAGCACAACGTCCTTTAGTAGGATATGGACTGGATACTTTAGTGTATAATTTCCCGCATTACAACATAGATTCTCGTGCAGGTATAGGGTATGAATTTGTTATCACTGATAAGCCACACAGTATTTATATGGGGTTATTTTATGGAGTAGGAACTATAGGCTTTCTTGCTGTGTTGATAATTATTGTGTCAACATTAGTTATTTCAATTAAGGTAATAATCAAAAAACATAGGGAGCTAGGAATTATATATATTGCATGGAGTGCTTATTTATTACAAGCTTTATTAAACGATAGTTTACCAAGTATCTCAGCACCTATGTGGATTCTAGCTGGTATAATGATGGCACTTACATTTACCCATAAGGAGAGTATAAATGGAAGAAACAATTGAATTGCGAGAATTGATTAAGCTTATTTGGAATGGAAGGATTATACTTTCCATAAGTGTTATTTTTTGTATGTTGGTAGCACTGATTTTGAATTGGTTCATACTTGAAGAAAAGTATGAATCAAATGCATTAGTTCAAGTAGTTAGTGGAATTCAAGATACGGGAGCTATCTCTAATTATATAGCAGCCGAATTTAAGCCTAATATTTATGCAGAGCGTATTCAAAACAAGTCACTTATGCAGCAAGCGTTTGATGATGCAGGAATTAAAAAGAAATTTTTACCAAGTAATTTAACTTTAAATATTGAAATGGATACACTTAAAAGTAATGTAGCATTAATATATACAAGTAGTAATGCACAGATGGCTCAAAATGAATTGCAAGTACTAATAGATGCAACAAAAAAGCATATGAATGAGGCTATTCAATTATCATTAAAAGATATTGAAGAGTTGCATAAGAATGAAATCGAAAATTTATCAAATAATATTACAGAAGTAGTAGAAAAATATAATAATATAATTCATAATAATGATTTGCCAGAAATATTGATTTTACAAACAATCATGGATACCGAGAGCGAGATATTAATAAATGCTTCGGAGCAACAAAAAACTGCTTTATCCGCAATTAATGGAGATACTCAAAGCCAATTATTACAACTCCAAGCAGAGATTCAAACAAAATCGACTGAATATAAAAAAGCACTGACAAATTATCAATCAGTGAAAATGAGTTTAGATAACTTTAAGCCTGATCCATTTATTCGTGTGATTACGGAACCAACATTAGCTGATTATCCTACAACACCAAATAAAATGTTGAATTTAGCACTAGGAGTAATTATCGGTTTCGTACTGGGTTTAGGAATTATATTTTTCCGTAATTATTGGAAAAACAGTGCTCCAATAAATTGAAATTAGAAAGGTTTGCTTAATATGAATTATCGAATGCGTTATATGCTGTTTTTCATAATCGATTCATGTATTGTGATATCAGCAATATTTATGAGTTATTGGCTATTACATCCCACGCTCAAAGTGTATTCTGATAAAATGATTATTTTAAGTGCAATTACGTTACTTATTAGTCATCATATTGCGGCATATTTTTTTCATCTATACAATCGTATGTGGAGCGTGGCATCCGTACGAGAATTATTAACGATTAGCTATGCCGTTACGATCTCAGTCGCAACGGCTAGTTTTATTCAATATATAATTAAAGATGATGTATATGTTAGGATTATGGCAGTTACATGGATGCTGCATATTATTATGATTGGCGGTTCTCGGTTTTTATTACGTGTACTAAATGATAGAGAATCTTTTCGAAATACAACCAATTTAAAAAGAGTATTAATTGTTGGGGCAGGGCAAGGGGGTTCTATGCTTGCACGTAATTTAATACATGCTCCCAAACCAGATAGGGTACCGATTGTTTTTGTAGACGATGATTTAGCGAAGCAGCAGTTGAAAATTATGAATGTCACTGTTTTAGGTACTACGAAAGATATTCCTTTACTTGTAGCTAAATATGGAATTGATGAAATCATTATAGCTATTCCATCTTTGGGGAAAGTAGGTATAAAAAGTATATATAAAGATTGTGTTGATACGAATTTGCCAGTAAAGATTATGCCGAGTATTGAGGATGTAATGACAGGTAAAGTATCTGTGAATGAAATGAAAGAGGTTCATACAAAAGAGTTATTAGGTCGAGATGAAGTTAAACTAGACATGGTTGCTATATCTCGAAAGTTGACAGATAAAGTTATTTTAGTGACAGGTGCTGGTGGATCAATAGGCTCAGAAATTTGCAGACAAGTAATGAATTTTCAGCCTAAGCAATTGATTTTATTAGGTCATGGGGAAAATTCGATTTATACAATTCATATGGAGTTGCAACTTAGAACATCACAAAAAACACAATTAGTACCAATTATAGCAGATGTACAAGATAGACAACGTATTTTCGAGGTAGTTGAGCAATTTCAGCCAGATGTAATCTATCATGCAGCAGCACATAAGCACGTCCCTCTTATGGAGTACAATCCGAGAGAGGCAGTTAAAAACAATATATTTGGAACGAAAAATGTCGCAGAGGCCGCAAATCATTATAATGTAAAAAATTTCGTCATGGTGTCTACAGATAAAGCAGTCAATCCTCCAAACGTGATGGGAGCTACAAAGCGAGTAGCTGAAATGATTGTACAAAATTTGGCGAAAACAAGTGAAACAAAGTATGCAGCTGTACGTTTTGGTAATGTATTAGGTTCAAGGGGCTCTGTTATCCCATTATTTAAAAAACAAATTGAAGCAGGTGGACCAGTGACAGTGACACATCCTGAGATGACACGTTATTTTATGACAATCCCTGAAGCATCAAGGCTAGTACTTCAAGCTGGAACACTTGGAGGAAAAGGTGAAATTTTTGTTTTAGATATGGGAGAGCCTGTTAGAATTATTGATTTAGCACGAAATTTAATACAGCTATCGGGTTTTGCTGAGCAGGAAATTCCAATTGAATTTTCTGGCTTGCGTCCAGGAGAGAAAATGTATGAAGAGTTATTAAACGAAGAGGAAATTCAGCAGGAGCATGTTTTCCCAGGAATCCATATTGGGAGAGCGTTACCATTAAGCACTATGGAATTAACAGAGGTACTTGATTCGATAACAAAACTAAACGACGAAGAAATGAAATCATTGCTTATTAACGTAGCAAATAATAAAATTGAAACTAAAAAATAATAAAGAAGGTTTGACAATGAATTTTGCAATTGTGGGATGTGGCTTTATAGCTAAAAAGCATGCAGAGGCGATAAAAAATATAAAGGGAGCAAAACTTTATGCTGTTTGTGATAAAGAACCAGAGCTTATGCAGCCATACGTTGTAGAACATGAAGCGGAACCGTATACAGACTTTGAAGAAATGCTTCAAAACCCAAATATTGATATTGTTAATATATGCACACCTAGTGGTAGCCATGCGATTTTAGCTGAACTTGCCGCAAAATATAAAAAACATATTATTGTTGAAAAACCTATAGCTATGACAATTGAAGATACAGATAGAATTATTAAAGCTGCTACGGAAAATAACATAAAGCTAGCAGTTGTACATCCGAACCGTTTTCGTCCAGTAGCATTAAAGTTAAAAGAAATTATGGATAGCGGAAAACTTGGGGAAATTAGTCATGCTTTATGTGTTGTCAATTGGAATCGTGGACAACATTATTATGACCAATCTCCGTGGCGAGGGACAAAGGCATTTGATGGTGGGGTTCTAATGAACCAAGCTATTCATAATTTAGATTTGCTACTTTGGTATTTGGGCAACCCCATGGAGGTAATGAGTATGGATGCCACACGCCTCCGTAAAATTGAGGTGGAGGATGTATCTACGGGAATTATTCGTTTTGAATCAGGTGCTATTGCTACAGTGCAAGCATCTACAACAGTGTATCCTAGAAATTATGAGGAATCGATTACTATTTTTGGTGAAAAAGGTACAGTGAAAATTGGTGGAACAAATGCCTTATATTTTAAAGATATAATAATAGAAGGTATGTCAGAGGTAGAAGCACTTGAAATTAAAGAATCTATAGAAAAAAATCCATGGGGAACACCAGGACACCAAATTATACTATCAGATATGATGGAGTCGATACGACAGGACAGACCACCTATCGTAACAGGGGAAGATGGAAAAACTGCATTATCGGTTGTATTAAACTTTTACAAATCTTCAAAGGAAAAAAGATTACTCACTTTATAATAAAAAGGAATGAATCAAATGGAGCAACAAGCATTAGAATTACAAAGCAAGCTTGAAAATAAAACTGCTACGATTGGCGTTGTAGGTTTAGGCTATGTTGGTTTACCATTAGCTGTAGAAAAAGCAAAGGCAGGCTTTACAGTAATCGGTTTTGATGTACAAAAAGAAAAAGTCGATAAAGTAAATGCTGGTGAAAATTATATTGGTGATGTTATTCCAGCTGATTTAGAGCAGCTTGTCAAATCAGGGCAGCTTACAGCAACGGCAGATTATTCGTTTATTAAAGAAGTAGATGCAGTAGCTATTTGTGTTCCTACACCTTTAGATATTTATAAGCAGCCGAATATGGACTATGTAAAAAGTTCAGCAAAGGCAATCGCTGACCATTTAACCAAGGGTACGTTGATTGTATTAGAAAGCACTACTTATCCTGGTACAACAGAAGAATTAATCAAACCTATTTTAGAAGCAAAGGGCTTTAAAATAGGAGAAGATGTTTTCTTAGCTTATTCACCAGAGCGTGTAGATCCAGGTAATAAGCATTTTAATACAAAAAATACTCCGAAAGTTGTAGGCGGAGTAACAGAAAACTGCACAAAAATAGCTGCAACAATGTATAGAACTGTGTTAGATGGTGATGTACACGAAGTTTCTAGCCCAGCAGTAGCTGAAATGGAAAAATTACTTGAAAATACTTTCCGAAATATTAATATTGCATTGGCTAATGAAATGGCTATATTATGTAATAAAATGGGGATTGATGTGTGGGAAGTAATTGATGCAGCTGCAACAAAGCCATATGGGTTTATGCCTTTTTATCCAGGACCAGGATTAGGTGGTCATTGTATTCCAATCGATCCTTGGTACTTAACTTGGAAGGCTCGTGAATATAACTATCATACAAAATTAATCGAAGCAGCTGGAGAAATTAATGATAGCATGCCAAGCTTTGTCGTACAGCGTTGTATGGAAATTTTAAATGAGCAAGGCAAAGCATTAAAAGGATCAAAAGTTGTAATATTAGGCGTAGCTTATAAAAAGGATATTGACGATTATCGTGAATCTCCAATCATTCCTATTTTGAAAGAATTAAGGAATTTTGGTGTGCAATTTGAGGTGGCTGATACACAAATAGATGAGTTCAAATTAGATAATCAACTAATAAAAACTATTGAGTTAAATGAAGCTTGCATAGCTAATGCAGATTTAATTATTATCGCTACAGATCATTCAGATTTTGATTATGAGTTAATCAATAAAAATGCGAAGGTTATTTTAGATACAAGAAATGTTAAGTTTGATTTTATAAATAAAAGATATAAGCTATAGGACTATTGAGAGATGAATATTTTAAAACAATTATTCTCGTATTCAATAGGAAGTGTGTTAGTCATGGTAATAGGTATAGTTTCTGTACCTATTATCACTCGACTAATTTCTCCTGAAGAGTTTGGGGAAGCGAACTTAATAATAAGCATTGGAATTATTATAGTTTCAGTAGCAATGTTTGGTTTAGACCAAGCGTTTGTCCGATTTTATTTTGATACAAATCCGAAAATCTTATTTTTCAAGTGTTTGGGAAGCTCTTTGCTATTATCTTGTTTATTAAGTTTAATGATAATAGTTTTTAAAGATAGCTTAGTAATACAATTTGGATTTACCAGTAGTCAAGCAATTTATTCGCTTATTCTTTATATTAATAGTTATATAGTATTCAGATTTAATTTGCTTGTATTAAGAATGCTTCAATTTGGTTATAGATATTCACTAGTTCAAGTGTTACAAAAGGTTTTAGATTTACTTTTCCTAATTCTTTTCTTGTATTCTTTAATTAAAGAAAGCACCGCATTTGTACTTAGTGCTAGTATGACGATGTTACTGTTAACAATAGTAATTTTCTTTATGACAATTGGCTTTTGGAAAGGCAATAGTGAGAAGCAACCAACATTACCTCATGCAAAGTTATTAAAATATTCAATTCCTATAATGATTAGCTCACTAATAATGGTGTTATTCCAGTCCATAGATAAACTTTTATTAGGTAAATATGGGAGTAAAATGGATTTGGGGATTTATGTCGGGCTTTATAAAATCATTGGTATTTTGGGGCTTTTCCAAATTTCATTCTCTATGTTTTGGGCTACTGCAAGCTTGAAGATGTATAAAGAAAATCCGGATAATAAGTTTTTTTTCACGAATATAACAAATGCAGTAATATTTTTCATGTTATCAGTGGGAATCTGTGTTGTTTTATTAAGAGATTATATCATTTTAATATTGGGAAAAGAATATAGAAATTACGTTGAAATCATTTTAATACTCACAAATATTCCTATATTGATGACAATTTCAGAAGCTACCGTACAAGGAATTAATTTTAAACTAAAGACCAAATTACACATTTATATTTCAAGTTGTGTTTTAGTAATAACCACTGTTATAGGTATTATTTTGACAAAACAATTTTCAGTTTTGGGTATTAGTTTTGCAATGGTAATAGGATATGTTTTATTTTTTTTATTACGGACTTACTATGGATTGAAAAACTTTCCTTTCAAAGTTAAATTGAAAGAATTAAGCGTTATGTTGTTTTTGTATAATATATGGATTGCACTCGCTTTTTTTGTTACAAATACAATTGTCGTTAATGTGATTGGAGCATTCACATTAACTTGTTTCAATATTATGTTTTTTTATAGAGAGATTTCGCTTTTTATCAAATTTATTAAAGTGAATTTAATTAGAAAATAAAATTCCATTTATAAGAAAAATAGATGCTGGATGATTGCAAATATGAAGAAATGGTAATATTTAGAATTGACCTAAAGACATTTCATATTTCGCTTGTGATGATAAGGGGTTTTTGATATATAAGCTTCTATATTAATAATCTAATAATTTAGAGAGGGAAATATATTTGAAAATTATCATAATACCTTCTTGGTATGTAACTGAAGATAATCCAAATAGTGGTATATTTTTTAAGGAGCAAGCACATGCACTTAAAAAGCATATACCGAATTCACATGTCACTGTTTTATATGTTGAAATGCAGAGTTCTATTAAGGCGTTTTATCAATTACCTAAAATTAAATTTACTGAGGAAGAGAATGTCTACACATATAGATATACCTCCCCTCACTATTTCCCTAAATTAAATAAATTCAGGATAAGTTACTTGATTCAACTATATAAAAAACTATATAGGATTTATGTGGAGAAAAATGGTGTTCCGGATGTCATACATGCACATTCAGCACTTGAAGGAGGGCTAGTAGCCTTAGCTATAGCTAAAGAAAATGATGTAAAGGTAATTATTACTGAACATTCTTCGGTATATGTGAGAGGTAATATTTGTAAATGGCAGAGAGAAATAGCATGTAAAGTATTTGACGAAGCAAATCAAGTTATAGCTGTTAGTAATGCTATGAAAAGGGAAATTGAAAAGTACTCTAAAAGGAAAATATATGTTATACCAAATATAGTAGATTTATCATTATTTCAATATACACCTATCAGAAATAAAAATGAAGAATTCACTTTCTTTTCTTTAGCATTTTTAAATAAAAATAAAAGAATGGATTTGGTAATAAATGCATTTGATACTGCTTTTCATGGTAAAAAGGAAGTAAAGTTGAAAATAGGTGGAAGTGGTTCGGAAATAATAAGGTTAAAAGAGCTAGTTTACTCTAAAAAAATTCAAACTCAGGTAACTTTTCTAGGTGAGCTTAAACGATCAGAAGTTGTTAAAGAAATGAGAGAATGTAATGCCTTTGTTTTAGCAAGCGAATATGAAACATTTGGTGTTGTATTAATAGAGGCTTTGGCAACTGGTAGACCAGTAATTAGTACAAAATCTGGAGGTCCTGAGGATATTATAAATGAAAATAATGGTTTGCTAGTTGAAGGGAATATTGAGAATTTACGAGATGCTATGGTTAAAATGTATAAGAACCCAATAGAAATTAATCCAGAGGAAGTAATGAATAATTATTCATCTCAGTATATTGTTGAACAATTAAAAAAAATTTATGAGAATTAAGTAATAAAACTCAGTAAGTTTAAATTGAGAAATTATAGGAAGGATACATACTGATGAAAATTCCAATGTTAAATTTAGCAGAGCAATATCAAACAATTAAAGAAGATGTATTAACGGAGCTTGATAAAGTCATGTCATCTTCTCAATTTATTTTAGGTAGTAATGTAAAGCAATTAGAGGCGGAAGTTGCTAAATTAAGCAATGTAGCCCATGGTATTGGTGTTGCAAATGGCTCTGATGCGATTCATATTGCGCTACAAGCTGCTGGTGTCGGCGAGGGTGATGAAGTGATTACAACTGCGTTTACTTTCTTTGCAACAGGTGGTGCAGTTGCACGTGCAAATGCTAAGCCTGTATATGTAGATATTGATCCAGTTACATTCAATATCGATCCAGCCAAAATTGAAGAAGCAATCACGGAAAAAACAAAGGCGATTATTGCTGTTCATTTATATGGACAAATGGCAGATATGGAGAGTCTACGTACAATTGCTGACAAACATAGTTTAGTTTTAATTGAAGATGCTGCTCAGGCTATTGGAGCAAAGCAAAATGGGAAAACAGTTGGAGAATTAGGCACAGCAGCTACATATAGCTTCTTCCCAACGAAAAACTTAGGAGCATACGGTGATGCAGGTATGCTTGTGACAAATAATGATGAGCTTGCTGACAATGCACGCATAATTCGTGTACATGGAAGCAAACCAAAATATTATCACCAAGTGTTAGGTTATAATAGCCGTTTAGACGAACTACAAGCAGCAATTCTAAATGTAAAGCTGCCTTATTTAGCAAAATGGACTGAACAAAGAAGAACACACGCGGCTTACTACACGCAGCAGTTGCAAACGAAAGTTGGACAATATGTAACAACGCCAACAGAGGTTGAAGGCTACTATCATGTATATCATCAATATACTTTACGTGTAGAGCGACGTAATGAGCTTCAAGTATATTTACAAGAACAGGGTATTGCTACGATGATTTACTATCCTGTACCATTGCATTTACAGCCTGTATTTACTTATTTAGGATATAAAGAAGGCGATTTACCAGTAACTGAAAAAGCAACGAAAGAAGCTCTATCTTTACCTATGTTCCCGGAGATGAAACAGGAACAACAAGATTTTATAATTGCTAAAATTGTGGAGTTTTATCAATAAATTTGGAACTAGAAGAGCATATTTCATTAGCAAAAGAGTAATGATTATAATTACAAATATTTCAAAGTGTTTTAACAAGAAGCTTGGGCTGTCCGAAATTTTGGACAGCCCCTTTATGAAGGAGCGTTATGTATGTTGACAAAAGGGCAAAATGTAGTCATTAATGAGAATGTGAGCTTTGGTGAAAATATTATAATTGGAAATAATGTTGTGATTTACGAAGGTACTGTAATAGGGAGTAATGTTATTATTCAAGACAATGCGGTAATTGGTAAGCAGCCAACACGTGCAAAAGCGTCTATATTACCAGAGGTGAAAAAATTACCACCTACACAAATTGGTAACGGTGTGACAGTGGGTACATCGACTATTATTTATGCGAATGCGACGATTGCAGAT
The DNA here is from genome assembly GCF_000612805.1 of Bacillus ndiopicus. Classification (GTDB taxonomy): domain Bacteria; phylum Bacillota; class Bacilli; order Bacillales_A; family Planococcaceae; genus Metasolibacillus; species Metasolibacillus ndiopicus. The sequence continues at coordinate 417,328 of NZ_HG964403.1, forward strand.
GATGTATTTATCGCTGATTTAGCAACGGTACGTGAGCGTGTAACAATTGGTGAAAAAACAATTGTAGGTCGTGGTGTAGCTGTTGAGAATGATTGTACAGTAGGAAGCTATTGTAAACTAGAAACAAATTGCTATATTACAGCTTATTCAGAGTTAGGTGATTATGTATTTATTGCACCATGTGTAGTCACAACGAACGATAACTATATGGCGCGCGGTAAGGAACGCTTTGATAAATTTAAAGGTATTACAGTTGAAAAAGGTGGAAGAATCGGTGCAAATTCAACAATTCTGCCAGGAAAAACTATTCATGAAGAAGGGGCAGTTGCTGCTGGAAGCTTAGTTTCAAAAGATGTAGAAAGTGAAAGTCTTGTAATGGGTAGTCCTGCGAAGAAATATAAAGAAGTAGATGAAGCGCAATTATTAAAGAATCAATAAATAGGATGATCTTAATGAAAAAAAAATTACATTTTATTTTCTATAGCGAATTATATAGGCATGGTGGGGGAATTGAAACATGGGCAAGCTACTTTTTCCCTAAATTATCTATAAAAATACAAGGTTATGATGAAATTATTATTTATTCCTTAAAATCGAAAAATGAAAAGGAAACGTTAGTAGGAGAATTATTGGAATATAATAATGTTAAAATTGTATATTTGAATATAGGTGATGTAGTAAGCCAAAATACATTTTTAAATTATTACCGATTCTTGAAGGAAGTAAAAAAAGCATTAAAAGCTAATGTTGTTAAACAGGATATTATAATAAGTATAGGATTGCTGAACAGCGGATTTTTGCTCTTAAATAACTATTTTATTAAAAATAATAAATTTATTACATGGATTAGAAGTAAGTCAGTAGGAGAAGTTAGCACTTATAAAGGAAAGATATATGTATACTTCGCTAAAATATTGGAGAAATTGTCCATAAAAAAATCTGACTATATTATTACCAATGGTGACGATACATTACATTATTATCAAGAGCTATTTCCAAAAGATAAGAGTAAAATGAGTAGGATTTTTAATGCAATTGATTTAGATACTATTCCTCCATGTGAACAGAATAGAGAATTTAATATTTCGCAAGTCCGAATCGCGTACACGGGGAGGCTTTCTATAGCGAAAGGATTTACAGATTATATAGAAGTCTCCCGAAAGATTGCTACTCAAAATAACAATGTTATTTTTAATGTATATGGAGACGATACCAAATTAAATAAAAATACACTAGAACATATTAATTTCAAAGGAAAATACCAACCTAATGATGTAAATAAAATTTTAAGTGAAAATGATGTAGTAATATTTTTAAATAGAGAAAGTCAAGCAGGGGGGGTTTCACACAGCTTATTAGAAGCTATGGCAAATGGTAAATTAATAATTGCTTGGGATAACTATACGCACAATCAAGTCTTAAATAGTAGTAACTCGATTTTAGTCAATGAAGGAGATTTGAAGGGCTTAGAAAGAGTTTTACAAAATCTTTTAAATGGATTTTATGATGTTCAGCAACTATGCCAAAATGTATGCAATGATGTTAAGCTATACTCTGTTAACCAACATATAAAGGCTTTTGATAATATTTTAAAGCAGCTAGAAAGGGAGTGATTGCCGATGGAGAAGAAACGTTATAAAAGTTTATTTGTTTACTTTGTAGCTTATTATACATTATTACTTTTCACGTCAAAAATTATCCCCTTATTTACTTTAATCAACTTAATATTTATACTCCATTTTTCTGCAATCTTTTTTAAAATGACATCTAGGCAAGTACTCCCGACAATGATTTTGTTATTAATTATTAGTACGCCACTTTCGTTTACAAGTATATTAGGATTACCATATGGACAATTGCCTATTTCGTGGTTTAATTTATCAATTTTACTGATAATACTGTATGTTTTAGCTAGAGGATTAGTAAAAAGAAATATCGTTTTTAATTCCGTAAGTACTATATCTTTATTAATTTTGTTGTATTTATTAGTACCTATGTTAAATAGTTCTAATGTCATAGAAGGAGTAAAACAAGTTCTAAATTATTATTTATTCTTTCTAGTAATAATTATATGGCCAAATATTAAGTTAGGAATAACGGAAATCAAAGCCTCAAAAAGAGTTTATATAGCAAGTGTAGTCGCTGTAGCTTGTGTAGTTATTTTACAGGCTGGTTTGTTTAGATTAGGCTTTTCTACAGGTAATACGTTGCTTTTAGGTGGAAACAGATTTGCTACAGGCTATTTATTTAGCGATTATAGCTTCTTATCATTGTATTTACTAACACCTGTATTCTTTATTTATTTTGAAAAAATGAGGGTTGTATTAAAAATTCCCCTATTATTGTTATTAGCCATTGCTAGTTTTATGACTACTGCTAGAACGGGGATAACTGCTCTAGGGATATGTATTATACTATTTTTATTTGTTTACACATTAAAAAATATAATTAAACGAACACCGTTAATAGTAGTATTTTGGTCAGGATTAATCACAATTGGAAGTGTAATTTTATTTTTAGTAGGCAAAGTGAGAAGTGGGGATTTATTATCGGGCTCTGGTAGAATGGAAGGTTATACAATTGCTATATCTGAATGGTTAAAAAGCCCCTTATTAGGCATTGGGTTTGATATGAGAACTTATAAAGAAAACGTTGGCACAGCAATGCCCCATAATATAGTGATTCAAACTCTTTTACAAGGTGGAATCGTATATTTATTTTTATTTGTAATTTTATTTTTAATAATTTATCTCTCTATATACAAAGTAAATAAGCATGAAATATGGGGATTTATTTTAGTAATCTTAGGTGCACAATTTATACCTGATATTTTGGATTCACGGTTTTTCTTAGTAATAATTTTATTATTATTAATAAAAAATAAAGAAAATGTATCACAAAATAATAGAAAGAGTTTAAGTTTATGAGAGTGTTACATGTTATTCCGACATTGGGAAGCGGTGGCGCAGAAAAAATGTTGGTTGATATCATTAGAGAAATGCAAGAACAAAATATTTATTGTGAAGTCGTTGTCTTAACTAAAAAAGATAATTTTTTTGGGGTAGAAATGGAAAGGTTGAATATCCCTTTATATTATAGTGATAGCCCCAAGGTGTATTCATTGAAAAATATACAATTTTTAAGGCAAATCATTAAAGCTAAAGAATACGATTGTATCCATACACATCTCTTTGCTGCTCAATTTTTCACGCCAATAGCTAAAATTTTAACAAAAAATACATCTATTTTAGTTACTACAGAGCATAGTACCCATAATAAACGTAGGGATAAAAAGGTATTTTATACATTAGATAAATGGATGTATAAGCAATATCAAGGCATTATTGCTATAACAGAAGGTACTAAAGAAAATTTAACTAAATATTTACCAGATACTGAATGTAAGACTAAGGTTATTACAAATGGTATAGACATTAATATTTATGAAAATGCTAGTGCAATTAAAAAGGAAGATATAGATAATAGTATTAAAGAGAATGATAAAATCATTCTAATGGTAGCGGCTATGCGAGAGCAGAAAGATCATGAAACATTAATTCGAGCTAGCAAACTATTACCAGCAGATTATCGTGTAGTATTTGTTGGTGACGGTGAAAGAAGTAATGAAGTGAAAAAATATGCAAAGAATTTTGGAAGTAGTTCGATAGTTTTTTTAGGTAGAAGAAGCGATATTCCAAATATAATGAAAGCATCAGACGTATTTGTTTTATCTTCAAAATGGGAAGGATTTGGTTTGGTCATTGTAGAGGCGGCAGCAACAGGATTACCAACAGTTGCTTCTAATGTTGAGGGATTGCGTGAAGTAACTCTTTCAGTAGGAGGACAAGTGTTCACCTCTTTTGATGAGTATGATCTAGCAGAAAAAATTAGCGTGGCTGTTAATGTAAAGAATAAAGAAATTGATGTTTCAAAATATACAATACAAAAAACAGTAGAGGAATATCTAAAACTATATAACGAACAAAATAAAAAATGGAAAAGCTGAACATTGTACCTGTTAGCTTATTGTATAGTTTTCACACATTGTGACTTCAACATTTTGAAAAAGATGGATATTAATAATTATATTGGTTTTTCTAATTGTATAAATATATATTGGTTAATAATGGGTGTGTGATAAGGGAATTACTATGGATAGGGCACTCATCAATTGATTGAAATAAAGTAAGTGACTCCATCAAGCTAATGTGAGTTGAAAGTTCAATTATTGTGCCCTGTGGAAATCATTTCGCAAGGAAAAACAATTGATTTTCAGAGATTTCTATGAAATGAAGGTTAATCGATACTCTTGTAATTATATGTAGGAAGAAAAAAAGAATAGAAGTATAATGTTAAAAATTCAATTTTTTGCAAGAATGACACATGTAGAAAGATTACCGATCATTCCTGAAATTTTCTAAGATATAAATAGAATAATATAATCAGTGATATTTTTCAGACAGTTGAAATTGATGAAACGTTATAGTTTGGACATAATAGTCTAGGTATTATAGTTCACCCTAAAACAAAAATAGGTCTTAATTTATTAGTTATGTAGAATGTAACTTTAGAAGGGAATTATACAAAAAGAAAATGTATAATAATCTTGAAATTCCTTATCTAATAACAGGAAAAAATGCTTTAGTTGGACCTATTGCTGAAATTTTAGGACCAGTTATTGTTGAAGATAAAACTCTGATAAGAGCTAATTCAGTTGTATTAAAAGATGTACCCAAAATGGTGTATTAGCAAATTTCCCAATAAAACACTTAAAATATTAAATGAATCAGAGATACAGAATATTAATCCAAATGTAAAATATATATCGGAAAACGGGGATTTTATAATTTAATTAAGTAGTAAAAACTTGAAGCATGCGAATGCTAAAACCTTAATAAATAAAAAAGACTAGTTAAGATAGTTTGCTAAATGTTTTTTATAAAATTATTGTTAAAAGCAAAATTTTATATGAATTAAAAGTAATTTGTGAAGGGACGCATAAGATGAAAGTGCTTTTTATAGCTTCTGTTTACCGCCATTTAACAGCATTCCATATCCCATATATACAGTATTTCCAAAATCGCGGTTGTAAGGTATACGCGGCAGGGACAGGAGAAGAAGATAAAAAGAATCTAGAAAAAATAAATGTAACATGCATCGATATTCCTTTTTCAAGAAGCCCGTTAAATTTACAAAACATTGCAGCTTATAAACAGCTACAGCAATTATTTGTGAAAGAACGCTTTGAGTTAGTACATGTACATACACCTGTTGCAGCATTATTAACAAGAGCTGCCTTTCGTAAAAGCAATTATGGAAAAATGGTTTATACTGCTCATGGCTTTCATTTTTTTTCAGGTGCACCAAAGCAAAATTGGCTTATTTATTATCCAGCAGAAAAATTGGCTGCGAAGTGGACAGATCATTTAATTACGATTAATGAGGAAGATTTTAAAAACGCGCAAAGCTTGTTGCCTAGAGATAAAATTTCTTTTGTACATGGTGTTGGTGTCGAATTTGCTGAAAATGATTTTTCGCAGCAGGAAAAGCACCAGTTGCGGGTACAGTTAGGGCTAGCAGATGATGCGATAACAATTGCCTACGTTGCAGAGCTTAATGATAATAAAAATCATCAGTTTTTGCTGAATAATTGGAGAAAAATTAAAGAAAGCACACCACAATTTGAGCTGTTGATTATTGGTACAGGTGACAAAGAGCGACAACTAAAGGAATATGTGATAGATGAGCAGCTTGCCGGAGTACATTTTTTAGGTTATCGGCGGGATGTACCGAAATTGTTAAAAATAACGGATATTGTTGCATTGCTTTCACATAGAGAAGGTTTGCCAAAAAGCATTATGGAAGCAATGGCTGCAGAGATTCCATGTGTTGTAACAAATACACGTGGTTTAAGAGATTTAGTAAAATCAAATGAAAATGGTTTTGTCGTTAATCATGGTGCAGATGCCGAATTAATCGCAGCCTTTTACGCCCTTAGAGAGAAACGGCAGAGAGATAAAATGGGGCAATGTGCAAAGCTTCTAGTTGATCCATTTTTGTTAAATAACGTAATAGAGGAATACGCAGCAATTTACGATCAATTAATAGAGCAGGTGAAGGAATGACGATTTTAGTAACTGGTGGCTTAGGATTTATCGGAAGTCATACAGTAGTTGAGTTAATGGAGCAGGGGCGTGATTGCGTCATTATTGATAATTTATCGAAATCAACACTTAATGTAGTAGATCGAATTGAAGCAGTTGTGCAAAAAAAGGTTCCTTTTCTAAAAGTAGAAATGCTAGATAAAATTGCATTAAGAGAAGTATTTAAAGCATATAATATTTCCTCGGTCATACATTTTGCAGGTTATAAGTCAGTTGGGGAATCAGTAAAGCAGCCTTTATTGTATTATCAAAATAACCTTATTAGCACAATAAACTTATTAGAGATTATGCAGGAATTCGATGTGAAAAAACTTGTTTTCAGCTCCTCTGCTACTGTTTATGGAGACGCACATTTACCACCATTGAAGGAAGGTTTAGCGCTGTCAGCACCGAACCCCTATGGTCGTACAAAGCTAATGCTTGAAGAGATATTAAGGGATTTTGTTGCAGCAAACACTGAATGGAGCATAGCATTAATGCGCTATTTTAATCCAATTGGTGCGCATAAAAGTGGCCTATTGGGAGAGATGCCGTATGGTACACCAAACAATTTAATGCCTCATTTGCTCAATGCTGCTAGCGGTGAAACGGAGAAACTACAAATATTTGGTGGCGATTACAATACGGAAGATGGTAGCTGTATTCGAGACTTTATTCATATTATGGATTTAGCAGATGGGCATGTGAAGGCGCTTCAGTATGTTGAAGAGGATTTTGGTTGCGAAGCGTTTAATCTTGGAACAGGCGTTGGATACTCAGTTCTAAATTTAATTCATACCTTTGAAGCTGTGACCGCTACGAAAATACCTTATGAAATTGTTGATCGCCGAGATGGGGACATCGTCATAAGTATTGCAGATGTAGAGAAAGCCACGACAGTTCTTGGGTGGAAGGCTAAGTATCGTTTGAAAGATATGTGCATAGATTCATGGCGATGGTATCAAACAGTAAAAGGATATACAATATAAATGAAAAGAATTTTTGATTTCGCTGTAAGCCTCATGATGATTATTATTTTAAGTTTAGTAATATTGATAACTTGGCTTTTGGTATGTATGAAATTGGGCTCACCTGCTATTTTTAAGCAGCCTCGTCCAGGCTTCAAAGGCAAAGTATTTTATGTATATAAGTTCCGCACAATGACGGACGAACGGGATGCTCATGGCGAGCTTTTGTCAGATGCTGAGCGTTTAACATCATTTGGCAAGCAATTACGAAGATTGAGCTTAGATGAATTACCACAACTATGGAATGTATTAAAAGGAGATATGAGTTTTGTTGGACCTCGCCCACTTTTAGAAGAATATTTACCTTTATATAATCAGCGACAAGCGAAGCGCCATAACGTACGTCCTGGAATTACTGGTTGGGCGCAGGTCAATGGTCGCAATGCGATTTCGTGGGAGCAGAAATTTGAATATGATGTTTGGTATGTGGAAAATCAATCATTATGGTTGGATTTGAAAATTTTATTACTAACTGTGAAAAAAGTGTTTGTGAGGGAAGGAATTTCACAGGAAGGGCAAGCGACTATGGAGAAATTTACAGGCTCTAAATAGATGGGAGACATGTAAATAATGAATTATATTTTAATAGGAGATAGTGGTCATGGCAAAGTAATAGAAGACTGTATCATGGCAAATGGCCATCAGGTGACTGCAAAGCTAGATGATAAATATGAAGAGCTTTTTAAAGAGGATGCCTATATAAAGGGACCAATTTCCGCAGTTCATAAATTATTAAATAAAGAAACGAAAATAATTATTTCCATTGGTCATAATGCAATTCGCCAAAAAATTGTAGAGCGATTACAAGTAGAGGAAAAGCAGTATGGCACTGTGATTCATCCAAGTGCAATTATTAGCCCCTCAGCTATTATTGGCTATGGTACAGTAATCATGCCAAATGTTGTTGTGAATGCTTATAGCACTGTAGAAAATCATGTTATTTTGAATACTGGATGCATTGTCGAGCATGATTGCTTAGTGTCCAATTTCGTACATATATCTCCAGGGGCCGTGCTAACAGGCGGTGTCTCAGTGTGGGAAGGGACCCAAATAGGTGCTAGGGCATCTATTAATCCAACATTGCAAGTTGGAAAATGGAGCATGGTTGGAGCAGGAAGTGCCGTTATTCGAAATATACCTGACAGTGTAACCGCGGTTGGAGTACCTACAAAGATAATTAAGGAAAGAAGGATTGTGAATGACTAATCGTATACTATTATCCTCTCCACATATGGGAGGAACTGAGCAAAAGTATATTCAAGAAGCGTTCGATACAAACTGGATTGCGCCACTTGGAACGAATGTGGATGGATTTGAGCAAGGGTTAGCTTCTTATGTGAAGGTAAAAGCGGCCTCAGCCACAAGCTCTGGGACAGGCGCAATTCATCTAGCTTTAGACTTATTAGGCGTTCAAGCTGGAGATATAGTATTTTGTTCTACTTTAACATTTATTGCAAGTGCTAACCCTATCCTTTATCTAGGTGCTACACCTGTTTTCATCGATTCAGAAGAAGCAACTTGGAATATGTCCCCACAAGCATTAGAGCGAGCATTGCGTGAAGCGAAAGCTGATAATGCATTACCTAAAGCTGTTCTAATTGTTAACCTATATGGTCAAAGTGCACGTATGGATGAATTAATGACCTTGTGCAACGAATATGGCGTTCCAGTAATTGAAGATGCAGCAGAATCGCTAGGTTCTTTGTATAAAGGGAAGCATAGTGGCACATTTGGTAAGTTAGGCATTTATTCGTTTAATGGCAATAAAATTATTACAACCTCTGGTGGCGGTATGCTAGTGTCAGAGGATGAGCAGCTAATTGCTCGTTCACGCTTTTTAGCAACTCAGGCTCGTGATGCAGCGAAGCATTATCAACATAGCGTTATTGGATACAATTACCGTATGAGTAACGTTGTCGCAGGAATTGGGCGTGGACAACTAGAAGTACTTGATGAGCGAATCGCACAAAAAAGAGCGATTTTTAATCGATATGAATCTGCATTTATAAATGTTGATGGGATTACAATGATGCCAGAACTAGAAGGGACATTCTCCAATCGCTGGTTATCAACAATGACATTAGATCCTAAAAAAATAAAAACTTCTCCGTATGAGCTTATTGATTTGTTAGATGCAGCAAATATAGAAGCACGTCCAGTGTGGAAGCCGCTCCATATGCAACCTTTATTGGAAGGATGTAAATTTTACCCTCATAGTGAGGAGCAGATTATAAGTGAAAAGCTTTTCGCTACAGGTATATGTTTACCATCAGATAGTAAAATGACAGCGGAAGAGCAGGAAAAAGTGATTGAGGTTATTTGGGAAGCTGTTAAAAGAAAATAAAATATTGGAAATATAAGGCGTTTTCTGTTTTGATGAAACAGAAAATGCCTTATTTTTCAAGATTCAGATTTACCACATGATGCTATTAAAATGATATTTTACGTGCAACATGCGGATACTTAGCAAATGATTCGTACTTATCCGAATAGCCACTTATGTCCAAAAAGAATACAGGGCTAGCAAGTGTGAATTCTTTCATTCATGGGATACATTATCATGTAACTATAGGGGCCTGTGGGGCAATATTATAGATTGCTGCTCTTAGTTGAGCCACTTAATGAACACAACCCTTACGTTATGAATGCTTGGAAACAAGTTAGGAAATAGTTTGGCTATAATCCCATGTATTCCACAGTGTGGATAACTCATCATTTAATAAGCGTGGATTTTCTTTGTTTTAGTACTAAAAACTTTTACTAACGTCCACCTATAATGTCCCAAACAGCAAAAAGAATTTCTACCATATAACTTTTTCCTCCTAAAAGTTTTGTATACTATTAATATATTGGGAATTTTCTAAATAAAGATTTTAGGTAAAGTATTGTTGACGTAAATTATTGAGAAGGGTGTGCTATGATGGAAAAGGTAGGAGTTATTATTAAAGAATTACGTACATCTAAGAAGATTAAATCAGAAACACTTTATAAAGGCCTTCTATCTCGTCAAGCGAGAAGTAATTTTGAAAAAGGCAATAATGATACGACGGTTAACAAGTTTTTTATTATGTTAGATCGCTTAAATATTTCACTAGAGGAATTTTATGTGGCATTTACACAAAATGAAGATGTTGAACTTCACTTATTCCACAACATTGCTCCAATTTTTTATAGTAAAGATAAAGAGGGATTAGATTCCTTGGTTGAAAAGTTAGGGAGAGAATATAAAAAAACAAATAATGTTAAGTATTTACATTATCGAATTATGGCTCAAAATCTCCTTAGTACATTGAATAATGAACCTAAATCTACTGAATTTGAGGTTTTGAGTAATTATTTAATTAATTGTGACTCATGGGGATATTACGAAATTATGTTATTTTCAAATTCCTTAAACTATTTTTCTCAACAATTAATTGATACAGTTTTTAAACGAGTACAACATACGCTTAAGAAATATTACATGATGCAACGGTATAAAAATGAATATTCAATGCTTCTCTTAAATATTATTTATAAGAATTTGCGTGATTTAAACATTTCACAAGTACAAAAATACTTTAAAGAATATGACCAACTTAATCAACATCTACAAAATGACATGTACTATCAATCTATGAGGAAATTCTTCTATGAAGTTATTTGTGCGTGTACAAATAAGGATCATTCTACTCACGAGCTAGAAAAAATTATATCGTATTTAGGTTATTTCAATATGAAAAATAAACAAAAGCAATGTATTGAGCTTTTAGGGGAATTGAATTTTCAAGTGAAGGAAATTAATGATGAAGAGCGAGGCATTTTCTTTAAAATTACTAAAAATTAATAACAGCGTTTCTTTGTAATTATGACAGCAAAGAAGCGCTGTTATTTTTTTTTGGAATTGCATGTTAATTATTGTGGACATTTTCTATTAGAATATAAAAAGAAATTTAAGGAGTATTAAACTCTTTAAAGAAAATTTACAAAATTTTAATTTAGCATTATTAAACTTTGCTATAATGTAGGATGTATGACGTCCTTCCTGGGATGATTTGATTAAAATCAAGGGGATAATTGGAAAGAAAAGGAGAACAAAGGGAATGAATAGAGGAAAACTGCGTAAATCATTTAGTATGTTAGCAGCTTCAGCACTTGTTGTGAGTGCAGTAGCTCCTGCAACACCGATTATCGCAAATGCTGCAGAACAGCAAACAATAACAGTAGCAACGGCAATTGCGAATAACAGTGGGATTGCAACAGTTCGAGGTTATATCGTTGGTTATGTAAAATCAGCAACAAGTGTTGTAACGACAGGTGTAGAAGATACTAGTATTGCAATTGCGGATAACCCAAATGAGACAGATATAACAAAAATGCTATTCGTACAATTAACGTCTAGCTATCGCTCAGAGTTTGGCTTGAAATCGAATCCAGCAGCTCTAGGTAAAGAAATTGATGTGACAGGTAGCCTTGAAGCTTACTTTACAAAAGCGGGCTTAAAGTCACCTAGTGCAATCCAATTTACAGGAGATGCAGGCACACCAACTGAGCCAACAACGCCACCACCATTTATTACAATTGCTGAAACACGAACAACAACAGCAGATGTAGTAACAGTTCAAGGTATTGTAACTGCAAAATTAAAAAATACAATTGCAATTCAAGATGGGACAGGGGGTATTTCTGTTCGCCCTACTTCACTTAACGTCCAAGAAGGAGATTTGGTAACCCTAACAGGTAAATTGGCTCATTATAAAGGCTTGCTACAACTAGATTCAGCGACACTTGTATCAAAAGATACGGCTACAATTATTACACCTGAACACATTACAGGTGACCAAGTAGGAGAGAGTCGTGAATCGCAATTAGTGAAGGTAGAAAATATAGCTTTAACAAAGGCTAGTGAAGGTAGTGGGTGGATTAATTATAAAGCCACAGATTCAAATAATAACACTTTCATTGTACGTGACGAAACAGGGCAACTAGGCTTGAGCGAAAATCGTTATGCTTCAATTACAGGTATTGTGCAACAGTTCGATCAAGACTATCAATTGATTCCGCGTTCAAGCGCAGATGCTGTGATTGACCCATCTCTTTTACTACCACCAGTTGCAACTCCAGCAGGTGGAACATTTATTGGGGGAACAACAGTTGAATTAACATCTACAACCGCAAATGCTGAGATTTTATTTACACTGGGTAATCTAGACCCTAAAGTAGGTGGCGCAACGTATGCGAGCCCAATTAATATTACAGAAGATACAACATTAAAAGCTGTTGTAAAGCGAATTGGCACATCAGAGTACAGTGATGTTGTGACAATGAACTACAAAATTGTAGATGCATTACGTATTCACGATATTCAAGGGGCAGGTCACACAACTGAGTTTAATAATCAGATGGTAGAAGGTGTGGAAGGTATTGTAACATCAAGCTATGAAGTTTCAGGAGCGAAGTATTATACAATTCAAACACCAGATGCAGAAATCGATAATGACCCACACACATCTGAAGGTATTGTTTTATATGCTGGTAAAACAAATTGGCCAATCACAGTTGGAGATTTAGTTTCAGTAACAGGTAAAGTGTCTGAATATGCGATTGAAGGCTATGCAGAGCGTCAAACAACAGATTTATTAACAACACAAATTAGTATACGTGATGATCAAGGTGGGAAAGTGAAAGTATTAGCAAATAACGTACCACTACCAGCACCAATCATTATCGATGAAAATAACTTACCAACAGGTGCAATCGATAGCGATAACTTAACGATGTTCAATCCTGAAACTGATGCAATTGATTTCTGGGAAAGCTTAGAAGGCATGCGTGTTCAAGTATCAAATGTAAAAGCTGTTGGTCCACAGGCAAATGGAGACCTTACAACAGTATTAGAAAGCAGAGCAACGAATACAAAGCATGGTGGCGTACTACTAGAGAAGGACAATAAAAATCCAGACATCATCCAATTCCGTTTGGATCCTAATGGCACTGCACGTAATTTTGAAGTGGCTACAGGCGATAAATTTGAAGGAGATATTATCGGTGTTGTTGGTTATTCTTATCAAAATTATAAAATCTATGCAAAGCTAACTGATATGCAAAATGCTTTTGTTAAAAGTTCGGTGAAGCCTGAGAAAACACATATTGTGAAAGATACGAACAAATTAACAATTGGTTCATACAATCTTGAAAACTTCTCAAATAATAAGAGCAAAACATCTGATGATAAAGCGCAAAAATTAGCACGTGCGTTTGTACAGGATTTAAACAGCCCTGATATCGTTGGTGTAACAGAAGTACAAGATAATAATGGTGATACGGATAATGGCAATGCAGCAGCAAATGAAAGTTATGCACGCCTAATCAATGAAATTGTAAAAGCAGGTGGCGTAGAGTATAAATATGCGAATATAGACCCAATTAACAACAAAGATGGTGGTGCACCAGGGGCGAATATTCGAGTTGGTTTCCTCTATAATCCAGATCGTGTAACTTTAGCTGATTTACCAGCAGGTGATGCAACGATAGCTGTTAGCTATGAAAATGGTAACTTAACTGTAAACCCTGGACGTATCGATCCACAAAATGAAGCATTTAATAGTAGCCGTAAGCCATTAGCAGCACAATTTGATTTCAATGGTGAGCAAGTAATTGTTGTTGTTAACCACTGGAACTCTAAAAATGGTGATACGCCACTATATGGTTCAAAACAACCACCATATTACGGTAGTGAGGTGCAACGTAAAAAAATTGCAACGATTGTAGAAGGCTTTATTCATGATGTGAAAACGAAAAACCCTAATGCAAACGTTGTAGCAGTAGGTGACTTTAATGACTTCCAATTCTCTGATGCACTAGGTATTTTAGAAAGCCGTCATATGACAAATATGATCAATAAGCTGTCTGAGGACGATCGTTACACATATGTGTTCCAAGGTAACTCACAGGTGCTTGACCATATTTTAGTGTCAAATAATTTAGCAGCAAAAACAGAGATTGATGCAATCCATATTAATGCAGACTTCACAGATATGGCAGGTCGTGCAAGTGATCATGACCCAGTTTTAGTGCAAATTGATGTGAAACCTACTGTTGTAGAACCAAAACCAGAGCCAAAACCAGAACCAAAGCCAGAGCCAAAGCCAGAGCCAAAGCCAGAGCCAAATCCAGGTAATCCTGGTGGCGGAAACACAGGTGGAGGTGGCACAACAGCACCTGAAACATCAAAACCAGAAGAGAAGCCAGAAACAGGTAAACCAGAAGAGAAACAAGAAACAGATAAACCAGAAACACCAAAACCTGATGAGCAAGAAAAACTAGCTCCATTCAAGCCAACAGACTTACCAGCAAATCATTGGGCAGCAAGCTATATCCAAAAAATGATTGACAAAGGTCTGTTAAAAGGTAATGAAAAAGGAGAAGTAAAACCAGATAATAATGTAACACGTGCACAATTCGCATCAATTTTAGCGCGTGCATTAGGCTTAAAAGCAGATGGAAAAGCACCATTTAGTGATGTAAGCAGCTATGCAGCAGCAACACAAGCTGAAATTACAGCGATTTTTGAGGCTGGAATTGCAAAAGGTATTGATGGTAAATACCAACCAACAGCTGAAGTAACACGTGCACAGCTAGCGTTAATGCTATACCGTGCATATGAGCACGTAACAGGCGAGAAATATGTACCAAAAGGTAAGCCATCATTTACTGATTTAGGTAAATATGATAAAGAAACAATTGCAGCGATTACAATGCTTGAAGAACTAGAGATTGCATTAGGTGATCAAGGTAAATTTAAGCCAACAGCACCAGCAACACGTGCACATACTGCAAAAATGGTTATCAACTTGTTAGAAGCGATTGAAAATCGATAGTTTATAAAAAACAGCTTGGGGTATTCTATCCCAAGCTGTCTTTTTTGTATTAGTAGGTTCATATTAAAAGGAAACTCAATTATTTAGCATATATATCGATTATAAATTAGCGCTTTATATGAAAAAAACGAAACTAAATTCATATTCTTTAATTTTAAAAGGTAGTACCAAATTAACATCCATATTAGGCACTCAGAACGAATTTAGCCAAAAGTAGCGCAAATTTACAATAAATTTAAAAAACTATCGAAAGCGCTTGCTATAATGTTAGATGTAAGACGTCTGTTTGTTGTTCTATTTAAGAGGACAAATACGTAAGGAATACTGTGAAAGTATTAAATCGAAAAGGAGACCTTCAATGAGAAAAGGTAAATGGCGCACTTCATTTAATGTACTAGCAGCTTCAGCACTTGTAGTGAGTGCAGTAGCACCTGTTATGCCAACTGCAGTATACGCAGAGGCTGGACAAGCACTATCTGTGGAGGAGGCAATTGCCAATAATAGTGGTATTGCTACAGTTCGAGGTTATATCGTTGGTTATGTAAAATCAGCAACAAGTGTTGTAACGACAGGTGTAGAGGATACGAATATTGCAATTGCGGACAATCCAAATGAAACGGATGTAACAAAAATGCTATTCGTACAATTAACGTCTAGCTATCGCTCAGAGTTTGGCTTGAAATCAAATCCGGCAGCACTTGGTAAACAAATTGATGTGACAGGTAGTCTTGAAGCTTACTTTACAAAAGCGGGCTTAAAGTCACCTAGCGCAATTCAGTTTACAGATGGTGTAACAGAGCCAGAGCTACCGATAGAGGGAGAAGCTATTAGCATTGCAGAGGCACGCTCTACAGCTACTGGTGCTGAAGTAACAGTTAAAGGTATTGTTACTGCCAAGCTGAAAAACACAATTGCTGTGCAGGATGCGACAGGCGGTATCGCAGTTCGACCTACTTCGCTTAATGTTGTGGAGGGGGATGTTGTTACATTAAAAGGTACGCTAGCAGATTATCGAGGTTTATTGCAGTTAGATAAAACGGCAGTTGTATCGAAAGAATCTGGTCAGCTAGTACAGCCAAAACTGATTGCAGGTGCAGAGGTTGATGAGCGCAATGAATCACAGTTAGTAAAGGTTCAAAATGTGACATTAACAAAAGATAGTGAAGGGGCAGGCTGGGCTAATTATAAAGCTACGGATTCAGAAGGTAATACATTTATTGTACGCGATGAAAAAGGAGATTTAGGCTTAACTGAAAATCCTTATGCGTCGATTGCAGGTATCGTACAGCAATTCGATAATGACTATCAAATTATTCCACGTTCAAGTGTGGATGTTGTCATTGATTCTTCATTAGTTTTACCTCCAGTTGCTACTCCAGCAGGTGGTACATTTATCGGAGGCACAACAGTTACATTAACATCGACAACAGCCAATGCAGAGATTTTATACACATTGGATGGTGTAGATCCTAAAATTGGTGGGGCGACATATGCAGAGCCTATTCAAATCGATAAAGACACAACGTTAAAAGCAGTCATAAAAACAGTAGATAATGTATATAGCGATGTTATTACAATGGATTACACAATTGTTGATGCATTGCGCATTCATGATATTCAAGGAGCAAGCCACACATCGACATACAATAATAAAGTAGTAGAAGGTGTGGAAGGCATTGTGACATCTAGCTATGAGGTTACTGGTTCAACATATTACACGATTCAAACGCCAGATGAGCTAGTTGATAATGATCCAAATACATCTGAAGGTATTTTATTATACTCAGGTCGCAATAAGTGGCCAATTGCAGTTGGAGATTTAGTTTCAGTAACAGGTAAAGTATCTGAATATGCAATTGAAGGCTATGCGGAGCGTCAAACAACAGATTTATTAACGACGCAAATTAATGTACGTGATGACCAAGGCGGCAAAGTGACGGTATTAAAGAAAAATGTAGCATTGCCAAAACCAATCGTTATCGATGCGAACAATTTACCAACTAGCGCAATTGATAGTGATCAGCTAACAGTTTTCAACCCAGAGACGGATGCAATTGATTTCTGGGAGAGCTTAGAAAGTATGCGTGTACAAGTATCAAATGTGAAAGCAGTTGGGCCACAGGCAAATGGTGATCTTGTTACAGTACTAGAGAGCAAAGCAACGAATACAAAGCATGGTGGAATGCTTTTAGAGAAGGATAATAAAAACCCTGATCTTATCCAATTCCGTTTAGATCCAAACGGTGAGGCACGCAGTTTTGAAGTAGCAACAGGCGATAAGTTTGTAGGGGATATTGTAGGCGTTGTCGGCTACTCTTACCAAAACTATAAAATTTACACAGCTCTTGCAACAATGCAAAACGCGCATGTAAAAGGCACAGTAACACCAGAACAAACACATATTATGAAGGATGGCAAAAAGCTAACAATTGCTTCATACAACTTAGAAAACTTCTCAAACAATACGAAGGAAACATCGGCTGATAAAGCAGGAAAATTAGCTCGTGCATTCGTAAAAGATTTACAAAGCCCTGATATTGTTGGTGTAACAGAAGTACAAGATAATAACGGTTCAAGTGCTGGTGATTCTGCAGCGAATGAAAGCTATGAGCGTTTAATCAATGAAATTGTTAAAGCTGGGGGCGTACAATATGCATACGCAAATATTGACCCTGTTAACAATGCGGATGGTGGGGCGCCAAATGCAAATATTCGCGTAGGTTTCTTATACAATCCAGAGCGAGTGACATTAGCTGATTTACCAGCAGGTGATGCAACAACAGCAGTTGGCTATGAAAATGGCAATTTAACGTTGAATCCAGGTCGTATTGATCCGCAAAACGATGCATTCCAAAGCAGTCGTAAGCCATTAGCAGCACAATTTGATTTCAATGGTGAGCAAGTAATTGTTGTTGTTAACCACTGGAATTCAAAAAATGGTGATACGCCACTATATGGTTCAAAACAACCACCATATTACGGTAGTGAAGTGCAACGTAAAAAAATTGCAACGATTGTAGAAGACTTTATTCATGATGTGAAAACGAAAAACCCTAATGCAAACATTGTAGCAGTGGGTGACTTTAATGACTTCCAATTCTCTGATGCCTTAGGTATTTTAGAAAGCCGTCATATGACAAATATGATCAATAAGCTACCTGAGAACGATCGTTACACATATGTGTTCCAAGGTAACTCACAGGTGCTTGACCATATATTAGTGTCGAATAATTTAGCAGCAAAAACAGAGGTTGATGCAATTCATATTAATGCAGACTTCACAGATATGGCAGGTCGTGCAAGTGACCATGATCCAGTATTAGTGCAAGTAGATGTTAAGCCTACTGTTGTAGAGCCTGAGCCAGAGAACCCAGGTAAGGATAAAGATACGAAGCCAAATGCGCCAATTAAGCATTTTACGTATCATAATGTGAATGACAAAAAGTTAAAAATTAACGGTCCAAACGTTGCAGTTGAAGTAACAGGTACAACGTTTATTAAAGAAGGCATCGAGTTTAAAGGTGCTTACGGCGAGTTTACAGGTGATGCGCTGAAAAATAATGTCGTACTTTTTGCACCAGCACATAAAAATGCTGTTCTTGACTTTAAAGGTGCAGAAGTGAAAAAATTAATTATCGATGGCACAAAAGCATATGAAGTACGCGGTGCGGATAATATTAAAGAAATCGTTTATACGAATGGAGCAAAAGCAGAGAATATTAAATTTTCTTATGTAGGCGGGTCAAAGCCTGTCGAAAATACAGCACCAATTGTAACGAAGTCTTTCGACAATGTAACAGTGAAATCTGGCGAAACAGTTACGATTGATGTAACAAAGCATTTCGCTGATTCAGAAAATGATAAATTAACTTTCACAGCAACATTAGGAGAATTAAATAATGGCGTGCTAACACTTCAATTAGCAGAAGGCACGCATATTGTTGCAGTAACAGCAAATGATGGTAAGCTTTCAACAACTGCGCGCTTTACAGTAACGGTTGAAAGCAAGGAGCAGCCAAATGATTACTACTCGGCTGCTTATGGCAAGGAAGGAGCTGCTTTAAAAGCAGCTCTTCACTCCATTATTTCTGAGCATAAAAAGCTTTCATACGACCAAGTATGGGATGCGTTGAAGCAAACAGATGAAGATCCAAACAACCCGAACAACGTTATTTTGTTATATTCAGGCGAATCACGTGCTAAAAACTTAAATGGTGGCAATGTTGGAAACTGGAACCGCGAACACGTATGGGCGAAATCACATGGTAATTTCGGTACATCAGTAGGACCAGGGACAGATATTCATCATCTTCGTGCAACAGATGTGCAAGTAAACAGCACACGTGGTAATTTAGATTTTGATAATGGCGGAAGCTCAGTAAAAGGCTGTGATGGTTGCTTTAAAACTAGCACATCATTTGAGCCGCCAAATCGCGTTAAAGGCGATGTAGCACGTATGTTATTTTACATGGCAACTCGCTATGAACAAGGGGATCGTGTTGACCTTGAGCTAAATGAGAAACTGAATAATGGCACATCACCATATCATGGTAAGCTATCAGTACTATTACAATGGCATTTACAAGATCCAGTAGATGAAATCGAGCGCCAACGCAATGAAAAAATCTACGAAATTCAAGGCAACCGTAATCCATTCATTGATCATCCAGAGTGGGTGCAATTGATTTGGCCAACAGCTACGGCTATGCCAAAAGCATCATAAAAGAAATTTAACTACAAAACCGTATGAAATCAAAACTATGTATTTGATTTTATGCGGTTTTTTAACTTGATTCAGCAAAAATCTTCTGCGACGAGTAACCGCAGGAGCAAAAGTTTTCTTCTGCGATGAGTAATCGCAGGAGCACATGTTTTTTGTACCGAAAGCGTAGCGGCAGGTATCGAAGTCCTCCACTTCTTTAAGTGGCAGGGAGGATGCGGGAAAAGTAACTAAAAATGAAAAAAATAGCTAATTTGTAGTATTTACATCAAATATATAGAGGTATTAATAATTATATGAAAATTCGGAAAATTGAGTAAGAAGTATATTGAAAATAGTATCATAGAATTGTATCTTTGAACATATGTTATATATTAGTAGGCTCGTAGATGGACAAGCATTCAGAAATGCTTGTAGGACGAGATACTATAAAAAATAATGGGAGGGATTTATTTGAAGCAAAAGGGGAGCAATAAGTTTTTAGCTATTGTAGTAGCATTTATGATGATGTTGGCAATGTTAGCGCCAATGAGTGTGTCAGCAAATACTGACTTCAATTCATGGAAAACATCATCAACTGACGAAGCAACAATGTTAGCAAAAGCAGCAATAGCTGAGCAGTTGCGTGTAGCGAATGGACCAGCAGTCTTACATCCAGATTTACAAGGGGTGTCGGGAAGTGATTCTGTTGCTGTTATCGTTCACTTATCTGAAAATCCAGTTGCACTGGAAAAAGGAATTCGCGATTTAACGCAAAGAAGTTTTAGTGCATTTGATGCACAACAAACAGAGCAAGCTGTTGAAGCGCAACAAGAAGAAGTAATTCAAGAAATGGAAGCTGAAAATATTTCCTTTGAGCAAGGTTATTCATTTAACACTGTATTGAATGGCTTTGCAGCGGAGATAAAAGCAGATGATTTAGAAAAACTACTTGAAATCGAGGGCGTTACACTTATTGAACCCGATGCTGAAGTGTATGCTTATGAAGATGCAGAGGTAGAGGCTGCAGGACAAGTAAGCACATATATGAATACGAGCAACTCGTTTTTAGGCATCGAGCAGCTATGGGCAAAAGGTTTAGAAGGCCAAGGTGTTAAAGTAGCTGTTTTAGATACAGGTATTGATCCAACACATCCTGAATTTGCAGGCATTTATAAAGGCGGAAAAGACTTTATTGTACACGATCCAAACATGTACAAGTTACCGCGTGCTGAGAACGACGCAACGGAAACAAAACCGTCAGAGCGTCCTTCGCATCAGCCTTTAGTTGATGTTAAAGGTAGATCTTACTCGACTTCTCACGGTACACATGTAGCAGGAACAATTGCTGCGATTGGTGCTAATCCATATGGTATTAAAGGCATTGCGCCAAAAGTAGATTTATATGCTTATCGCGTATTAGGGGCTTACGGAAGTGGCTCAACATCAGGTATTGTAAAGGCAATTGAATACGCTGTTGAGCAAAATATGGATGTTATTAATCTATCTTTAGGTGGAGGCTCAAACTCTGAAAATGATGCGAGCTCTTTTGCAATTAACAATGCAACACTAGCAGGTGTTATCGCAGTTATTGCAACAGGAAACGATGGACCAAATCGCGGTACAATGGGCACACCAGCTACATCACCATTAGGTATTGCTGTTGGAAACTCGACAAATCCTGAAACGGCATATAATGCAGTAGCTACTGTGTCAGCAGGTAATTTTGAGTGGTCGCAAAAATTAAACTTAATGGCAACGACATTTGGTGAGGATTTTACAGAGCAATTAAGCGGTGAATTTGAATTAGTTGCTGTTCCAGGAGTAGGTGTAGCGGCTGATTATGCCAATATTGATGTAGATGGAAAAATCGCGCTTATTTCGCGTGGAGATATTGCATTTGTAGACAAAATTGAGCAAGCTAAGAACGCAGGTGCAGTTGGTGCGATTATCCATAACTTTGCGGGAGGCACAAATGCGCCAGGGCCTTCAGAAACATTTTTAGGCGATTCGTTTGATTTCATTCCAACTTTTGATATGTCTGTAACTGATGGTCAGGCGATTCGCAGTGCATTAGCATCATCTGTAGGTACGATTAGCTTTGATGAATACGGCTCAATGACATCAGTTGGTGATGAGATTAATGATTCAAGTTCACGTGGTCCATCTATGCCAAACTTTGATATTAAGCCAGACGTAGTTGCACCAGGAACAAATATTATGTCAACTGTCCCAACGTATACACTTGATGAACATGGTACAGCGATTGATGCTGGGAAGGCATATGATCGAAAATCAGGTACATCGATGGCGACACCACATATAGCTGGTATTGCGGCTTTAATTAAGCAAGCAAATCCAAGCTGGACGCCATATGATGTAAAAGTTGCATTAGCAAATACGGCACAGCTTTTAGATACAGCAAAGTATGATGTGTTTGACCAAGGGGCTGGACGTGTTAATCCATATGCGGCAGCATTCCCAAGTGCGCTAGCATATGTACAAGATTCAGCAAAACGTGACGCTAATGGTGAGATAGTGGCACATGAAAAAGGCTCTGTGACGTTTGGTCCACAGCCAATTAAAGAACAAAATATTCAAGTAACAAAAGAAATTGTAGTAAAAGATATTAATGGTGTAGGTGGCACATATACAGTTTCTGTCGACATGTTACAAAGCCTTGGTGATGCTCAAGTAACGGTTGATAAATCATCATTTACATTAAATGGTGAAGAGCGCTTAACGGTAACATTAACAGCTTCACAAAATGCAGCAGCAAAATTCGGCGATGAAATTTTCGGATATATTCATCTAACACCAACTGGATCGGCTGCTACAGAAACTTCATTGTTGGTAGATAGAGCTGAATTAAATATGGCGATGGGTGAAACAATCCAATTAAATGTCGTTGAAAAAACAACGACTGAATCAGAGGCGTACACAACAATTTCACTGCCTTTCGCAGCTGATTTTGGTGGAGTAGCACCAACATCGATTGAAAACATGGCTATTTCTGCAACAGATTTATCATTTAATGGCGATGGTATTAAAGACAGCGCTGATTTAACATTTACGTTAACAGGCGATGTAGGTACTAACTACATTGAGCTTTGGGATTTACAGGATCCAGAGGGTGGAGCATATGGTGATGGCTATATTGGCTACTTACATGCGGCTCAATCATTAGGAGCAGGTTCTTGGCGCTTGACTATTAATGGTGGCTACACACCTTGGGGTGGCACTGGTGTGCAACTAATTCCAGATGGTGTGTATACAGTTGATTTTACTGGATCAACACAAGCGGGTGTTATCTCTGATTATGTTGGACCAGTCTTTGTGAAATCGACAGCAGCAGAGGTAACGAATGTAACAGTTACACCAAATGCTGAGGCGACAGAAGAACAAGAGACTGAAGTTATGGAAGAAACTCCACTAACAAATACATTTGTAACAACAACTTCAGCAGATAGTGCAAATATTACAATTGGTGGACAGGTAGAAGATAAGTATATTGACTACAAAGCTTTACTTGCATCATATGGCTTAAACTATGATGTAAACAGTAAACTTGCTGCATTGTATGCTGTAACACGCGATGGCGAAATCATTGCAGATAATCTCATCACATTACAGCAAGATGGTAAATTTGCGTTTGATGTAGAGCAAATTTTAGACACAGATTCGGTAACAGTGGTAATTTTAGATGCTGCAGGCAATATGAGTGAGCATACGGTTTACGGTGAAGCAGTTTCAGTTATTGGCAATGCAAGTGTAGCAAGTCAATTAGAAGCACTAGGGCAATCAAGCTTCACAGCCTTAAATATTTCAAATGACTTAGCTGAAACAGATATTTCAAATGAATTGCCAGATGTTTCAAATGAACTTACATTTGTTGCGCCAGTACATGTTGAGAACCCATATGTAAACAATAAAACTGAGAGCTCAGTTGATGCTCCAGCGCGCCCAACAATGTTTGAATCTGAAACAATCGTAGATGTAACAAATCAAGCAATTTATACAATTGGTAGTAAAAAAGTAGCTGATATTACAGCAGGGCTTGTAAAAGCAAAAACACCTGGTACAACAACAATCACTGTCACTTATGGTGGTAAAACAGTTGTGATTCCAATCACAGTGAAGCCTGCAAAAGGAAACCCACATATGGGTAATCCAAACAAAGGCAACCAAAACCCAGGTGGCCCGAATAAAGGCAATCCAAACAAAGGTAATCCAGGTAAAGGAAATAAATAACTGATAGGAGAGGCAACTCATAGCGAGTTGCCTTTTTTATTCGTTATAAATTAGGGGAATATTTGTTAAAACACTTCAATTGAAGCGCTAATAAAATCGAAAATTCGCTGATAAATCATCAATAACTCCAAAATCAAAAAAAACCTTACCAACCTTGTAACTTCTAACCAACCTATGCGTCTAATTCAATAACGCGACAATCTATTGAATTTGTCTGTGTATTAAACACAAAAACACTAAAAAAATGTTAAAATAGCAACAGATAGTGATTTTAGCATTTCCATAAAAGGAGGAAAAAAGAATGAAAAAATCATCTAAAAAAATGTTAGCCTCTGCGGCGGCAGTAGCGGTAGTAGCTTCAGCTGTTGTACCTGTTGCAAGCGCAGCATCTTTTAAAGATTTACAAGGTAATATGTATGCGAATGAAATTAGCGCTTTAGTTGAAGCGAAAGTTATTACGGGTTATCCTGACGGAACATTCCGACCAAATCAAACATTAACACGTTCAGATGTGGTGAAGCTTTTAGGAAAGTATTTAGTATCATTAGGTTACGAAATTCCAAACGACTATAAAACGAAAATGCGTTTCACAGATTTAACATCGCAATCACAAGACGAGTTGTTGCAATATGCAGCGCTTGTTAAAGATGTAGGTGTGTTCCAAGGAGATGCTGGGAAACTATTGCATCGCGATGAGCTTCGTCGTGATCAAATGGCGTCAGTACTTGTGCGTGCATTTACAGTTATCAATGATTTTGGTTATGTAAAGTATGTAAGGGATCAAGGATTCACAAGTACACTTTCTGATTTAAATCGCACAACACATCAAGATGCGATTACGGTACTAGATTACTATGATATCGTTAAAGGTTCATCGTACAATCCTAAGAATGCAACAAAACGAGGGGAGTTCGCATATTTCCTATATCATATTCTAAATGCAGAAATTCCGACAAAAGAGCCTGAAAAGCCAGTATTAACGCTGAAAAAGGTAGAAGTGACAGCGGCTGATAAACTATCAGTAACATTATCAGATGATAAAAAATACACTGTGACATTACCAAAGCCATTAGTGGAAAATATAGAAACAGATGTAACATTCAAAATTGATGAGGTCGAATATTCTGCGAAAGTAAAATATGAAGTACCAGATTTAAAAGTAGCTTCTGTTACAAATCCAAATGGCGGTCAAATTAAAATTGATTTCAACCAGCCAGTTGCACTTACGGCGACATTGAAAGAAGAGGAAATTAATAAACTAGTACAAGTAACAGGCGTTAATATCCCGGGCAAAGTAGAGCTTTCAAAGGGTGAATTAAGCGCAGACAAAAAATCTTTAACAGTTACAATTAAAGGCACAAAGCCACTTAGTGAAGGGCGTTATAACGTAGTTGTCAAAGACATTAAAACAGATAAAGGCTTAACGCTTGTAAAATATGATGATGTACCTTCTTTTGTAGCGGACAATACGGCACCTGCAATTGCTGCAATTGAAAATGTTGGTGCAACACGTATTAAAGTGAAGTTTACAGAGCCTGTTACACAAACAGTTGGTTCGACACAATTTAGACTAGCAAATGGCGTACAAATTTTTAACGTGAAAGGGCCTGGAATCACAGAACCTGCGGAGAAAAATGTAACAGAAGTCGTTTATGATTTAACAAATGCGACTGTAAACGGAGCCCTTCTATCACCAGGATCTGCAATAACTGTTACTTTTGGAGCGTTAGTAGATTTATCAAACAATACAGCGCCAGCTAATACGCTAACAACAACAGCAACTATAGGCAATAAAGATGGTGTTCCACCTTCGTTATTAAATATAGAACAAATGGGCGCTAGAAAGTTTAAGCTTACTTTTTCAGAAGAGCTTCGTGAATTAAAGCCAGAATATCTATCTATAACACAAAGGGTAGGTACATTTAGAGCGACAGATGTCCAAAAGGATGAGAAAAATCCAACGACATATGTAGTGACTTTAGATACATCTTTATATGATGGAGATGTGTGGGTTTCAACGAAGCCAGGTTATTATATGACAGATTTGTCTGGTGAAGTAGGTTCATTTTCAACATCATTTGTTTATAGAGCCAACACAACAGTAGTACCTCGCTATGTATCATCAGAGGTAGTTACCGAAAAAGGTGTTCAATACTTAGATTTAACGTTTGATAATAATATTTTAATAAAATCGGAGGCAAGGGGAGTAGCAATTAAGGGAAGATATGTGCAATCAGGTAAAGTTGAAAACCTAACACCGAAAAATGCTACTGCTACAAAGCATCCATCTAAAGATAATGTTTTACGTATAAAATTAAGTGATGCTTTATATGTTTATAATGACCACTATGGAGCAACTTATTTCTTTGAAATTGATTTATTAAGCAATGTTACAAGTGAGTATGGTGTATTGTCAGATAGCAGCCCATATGTAGATTTTGTTCGCGGTGGGGATTCAGTTCAAAATCAAAATGCTATCCGAGTATTAGGTGTTGAAACTGCCGCGTTCCAAATTGGCGGGTCTGCTATTAATAGTAATGAAATCGTTATTACTTTTTCTCAAGCAGTACAATTGGAAGATGCTTTCACTAAAGGTAACTACGAATTTAAAGAAGGCGGAACTGTTGCTAATATAGACTTTGTTCCTGAAGTTCTACCTGATAATCGTAAAGTAAAGTTGACATTGAAAAATGGTTTGAGAGAACAACAAACTGCGTTGACATTAACAATTAATAATATTAGAGCGCTTGGTTCAACAGCTAAAATGAGTCCTTATACACAAGATATTGTATTAAGCAAAAATGTTAGTCCAGACGTTACGAGTGCAAGGGTTACGATAGTTGATAGCAACTATCATAGTGCTTTATTAACATTTAAAACGCCAATAAGAATACCGAACAATAATAGTGGGTACGATTTAGCTAAAGTTAATATTAAAGGTTGGGATAGTAATGGTAATTGGAAAGAAGAAACGGCTGCGAGCACTACTTTTGTAGGAAATAGCAACTCATACCAAGCAGAAGCAAAATTTATTATTCCAACAATAAAGCAAATTGAGTCCATTCAATTGGAAATTTTACCAAATGTTTATATAACAGATATTTATAATAATCCATTAGAGAAAAAGAAATTTAATATTGATTTCAAGGGATATAATCAAGATAGCACTGTGTATTAATAATAAAATATCGGGTAATTTGTCTCAACAAAGTAACCAAATTGTAATAAAAGTTTGGCACATTTTAATATAGAATATAGGATGGTGTAGCTTGCTACACCATCTTTTTCAATTTTATTGATGTTAATTGTGTATAATAAAAAAGTTGAAGCAAAAAATAACAAAGAGCATGTAAAAAAAGGAGTTACAGCAAAATGAAGAAATTACTATCTACGTTACTAGCAGTATTGCTTGTTAGCTCTACACTAGCGCCAGTAGCTATTTATGCAGCAGAAGAACCGATTGTAGGCACTGTCGATGAGGCAGTAGAGACGCCAGCAGTTGAAGATAAGGAAGAAGCTACGGCGGTAACTGAAGAACAAGAGGTTACACCCGTTGAAAAAGAGCAAGAAGCAACTGAGCAGCTAACAGAAGAGGCAACTGTTCCTGTAAAAGAGCAGCCAACAGCAGAAACAGAGTTCGTAACAGTTCCGCAAAAGCTAGCAGATATCCCAAATAGCTTTTGGGCTAAAAATGAAGTAATGCAGCTTGTTGAAATAGGGGCAATTAACGGCTATCCGGATGGCGAGTTCCGTCCAGCGCTAACGATTTCAGTTGGACAGTCAACAAATTTGCTAAAAGGTGCCCTGCAATTACCAGAAGCATCATACCAGCCAATTTTTAAAGATGTGAGCAAACAATCAAGCTTTGCATCAGGGGTATTTTCTACATATAAAGCAGGTATTTTTAAAGGTAAAAAAGACGGCAGTTTCGGTGTAGCTGACCCGTTAACACGTGAAATGATGGCGTCAGCGCTAGTAAATGCCTTTCATTTAAAGGATACTGGCGAAGCGATTACATTTAAAGATTGGGATAAAATTAACCCAGAGCACCGTGAAAATGTCAAAATTTTAGCGCAGCATGGTATTACGACAGGACGCGAAGATGGCTCATATGATCCAAAAGCGGTTGTTAATCGTGTGACATTTGCAGTAATGATTCATCGTGCACTTATTATGAATAATGAAATCGCTCCAAAAGAATATACAATTGAGACAGCGCAGCAATCAAAATTTACATTATTCCGTAAAGAAGCGAATTTCGCACAGATTACGAAGGGGGATAGCCCGTTATTCGTACGTTCAGAATTGCCAATTAAATTAGCTAGTACAAAAACAGAAAATTTCGGTGTTGCAACAGACACGATTTACACATATAAAATTGGTACACATGCAACATTAAAAGTGACAGTACGCCGTTTAACAAATGGTGACGAGTTTGTCTTTTCAACATTGACAAATACAGGGGATGCAAAGATAAACGTTGATTTATTCCAAAAACAATTAAACGTAACAAATTTCCGCTTATATCGCTACGATCGCTTCCCAATCTCTAAAAACTCAAATGATGTGTTTGGCTACGATTCAACAAGCTATCCAACAGGGATAATGCGCTTTATGTCAAATGACAAGCTTGCAGGTGATCGTATGGTAGGACAGGCCTATCGCTCAAAGCAGTTAACGCAAAAATATGATAATGGTGGCGTTAGCTATATGCGTGATTTACGTGCAGAGTATGAAGCATTATCTTATACATGGTTAGGTTCAGATTTAATGTCAATTTATACATTGGCATCAAATGGCCAGGATATTATAGATACATGGTATATGGATTCGAATGAACGACTGTTTAAAACAGATGACAGTATGAATAATTGGATGGTTGAAACAGCAGCTAACTATAAAAAGCGCAATAATTGGTATACTGCGGAAGGTCCATTTAACAAAATGGCAACAACAACAGAGCCAATGCCGAAAAACTATCAAGGCTTCGGGCGTAATTTACTGTTAGTAAAAGAGGATCGCGCACTTGTATTGTATAAAGAGCAGGGCGATCGCTATTTCGCAAACTTGGTGAAAAACTCATTTGTGAGTTTACAAAAATTTAAAGGTACTAAAACGTATTGGGAAACTGAAGTGACGAGCACATATTTAAAAGGGCTGTATGGCATTCACGCGCCATTTATTGATACGCGCTTTAATGAGCAAATTGCGTTATTCTACTACAATTCTGGAGCAGAGTTTGGCATTCCAAATTATCGAACACCGCTAAAAAATTATGCAGATTTAATCGTTTCTCAAAGAACTAATAATAATGTAATTCGTGTAAACAAAGATGCTTTTTACATTCCAGATTACTTCCCGTTAAAGCAGGAGGTTACAACGCATACATCAATGAACCATTTACTTGGTGGTATGAATATTTTACTAATGGCATATAACGAATTTGGTGATGCAAAATATCTTGAAACAGCGACAGCAATCCAAAAAGCACTAGCCATTGAAAAGGATAAATGGATTCGTTCAAACGGCGATATTTGGTACCGCATGAACAAAGAAAGACAGTTTGCAGGTACAGATTATCAACATTTAACATTAGAGGATTTAATTCAATCATATCGTCTATGGAAGGATATCGATTCGACTTATTTATATGTGTTGGAAGAAATGATTGCCTCAAAAGCAGGCTATTTATCAGCAAATCAACTAGGCTACACAATGAAAATTAAAAATGGCTTAGAAGCAATTGGTATGTCTCACTATTTACCAGAAGGTTCGTTGCACACAGATGCATTATAAGCAAATAGATGCCTAGGAAGCAGATTTTTACCTGCTTCTTAGGCGCTTTTTTTTATAACATGGAATAAACTCTGAATTTCGTGGAATAAATTCGCAAAAACATGGAATAAACCTCGAATTTCATGGAATAAACTCTAAAATTCATGGAATAACCTGAAACGTAGAATAAATTCATATCCCAAGTATAAATGTATACCCAATTCCATTTTTAACTTGAAAAAATGCGAATTTTGCCGATAAATAGTCTAGGTAGATTTATGTATGAGAGGATGAACAAAATGAACAATAAAGTACGAATAGGAGTACTTGCAAGCTTGCTTTTAGTACCTGCAACATTAGTGCAGGCGAATGAGCAGATATCAGATATTCAACAGAATAAGCAGTTACCGTTTAATGTAGTGGCAAATGCAACTGATGAAGAGATTATTAATGCTTTAGAAGAGGAAAATGCTACTGATGAAACTGAAAATGCGGCGGAAGATTTTGTTATAAATTTTATAGAGGTACTATTAACTCCCGAACCTTATTTATTAGAGGACTACTCAAATAAGGTCGCAGAAGCACGAGGCGCTTATAATGCTTTATCTTTAGAAGTACAAGAGGTCGTAAAAGGCTATAGTGTTGAGGGGACAGAGTTAAAGGCACTTGCAGTATTGCAACAAGCAGAAACTAATATAGCAATAGTAAAAGACGTAGTGAAGGCTTACGAAACTATTGTTAATAATAAACCTACTACTAGTATCAATACATTGAGAGCTAGTATTGAAAATTTGAAAAAAGCAGATGAGAAAGTACCTGAAAACTATCGTCATTTTTTAGAGGACCAAAAAGAGGGTATTACAGCGCTTAGCGATGTTCTAAAAATAGTTGAAGCTATCAATATTTTAAAGCTAGATGAAAATGACGCATATCGCGTGCGAGTACTAGAGCTTAGAGACCAATATATAAATGTTAAGGAAGAATTCAAAAAATACATCATTAATGAAGGTAAGTTAAAGCAGGCAGAGCAGGATATTGAGGCTGCTGATGATGTAATCAAAGAAATTGCAGAGCTTGGTGAGAAGCCTAATTCAACGGCTATTAATAACGCAATGAGTTCTTACAATAAATTAACTATTAATCAAAGAAGCTTAGTAACTAACTACAATGTATTAAAAGCTTTTCAACAAGCTAATGTAGATGCAGCTTCTGTAGTAAAAAAGATTGCAGCTATTAAACCATTATTAGATACAGGGTTTGTATCGAAGGTTAATGAAGCGCTAGCATCTTATGAAAATTTAGATACTAGTGGAAAGGCATTAGTAACAAATTATCCAATACTTGAAGCATTAAAAGAATATAAAAATGTTGTGGAAAAGGTTGTAGGATTAAAGTTAAAATCTTCATCAAAGAGCGATGTTATAGATTATGAATCTGCAGTTGAAGAAGCAAAAAATGTATATAACGAAGTAGCAAAGCAGCCTTTACCAGAGTCCCTTACCGAACATAAGCCAGCAATAGATAGCTTGTTACAGGCAGCAGACCAAAAATTAAAAATTGTAGATTTCGATGTACAACAGGCTAAGAAAATTACAGGTGCAATTGAGGGCTTGAAAAATATAGAGCCTGCAAAGCTATTAAGCGAGCTAAGTAAAGCAAGAGCACTTTATGATGAAAAGTATGTACAAGATACATCAGGCACTTCAGCAAATGCTAAAAAATTAGTGTATAACTACATTGAGTTAACAAATTTGGAAAAGCAATATACTGCTGTTTTAAAGGTAACAAAAGGCATAGAAGGATTGCCAACTTATTATGGGAAAACATCTTTATTAAGCCGTATTCAAGCTATGCAAAAAGCTTATGCGAACTTAGGTAATATGAAGGATTATGTTTACAATAATGCTGAGCTAGAGAAGCTAAACTCTGTTGTGCAGTTTATGACAGGAGTTAATGCATTAAAAACTAAAGATGAGAAGTATGAGGAGAAAGTTACTCAGTTAAAAACAGATTTTAAAGCGATTGAAGAGAGCTTTAAAGGCGAAGAATACACACCAATGCTGAATATGCTCAAAGAGAAGTACGTTTCGAAATTGCAAACAGCAGAGGACAACCTCCATATGGCAAAAGGCGTTATTGATAAAATTGAGCAATTAAAAACAACTACTGATGATAAAGTAGGAGAAGCGATTGCGGATATTAAGGCAGAATATAAAAAAGTAAAGCAAAAAAAGCTCGTTACAAACTATAAAGACTTCCAAGCAATCGAGAAAAATTACAAGGCAGCTACTAAAGTAACTACACTTATTGTTAAGTTACCAGAGCCTTCAAAGGCTAATGCTAAGGATTATGCAAAAAAGGTAGAGGCAGCTCAAAAGGCATATGATAAATTAACAGCAGCTCAAAAAGTATTTGTAACAAATTATAATGAGCTAGCACCTGTTATTGAGGCAGCGAAAGTAATTGGTATGATTGCAGACTTAAAAACATCTAGCAAGGATTATTTAGTGAATCTTGAGGCAGCGAAGGCAGCCTATGCAAAGCTAGCAGATATAGATAAGGAAAAAGTAGTCAATGCTGATTTATTAGATGCAGGTGATACGACTAAGGTTTCTGTTGAAAAGGTAGAGACATTAATAAATGCGGCAATTCCAACAGCTACAGATTATATACAAAAGCTAATTGATGCTCGTCATGCATATGATTCTTTATCGAAGGATCAGCAGCGTATGGTAAGTAATTATAAAGACTTAACAACACGTGAAAAAGCTGTTAAGCCTGTATTGAAACTAACAGAAGACATTGCGGCACTTGACCCAGCAAATGCGACAAAATTTATTTCACAATATAAATCAGCGCTAAAGGCACATGAAAAACTAAGCTTTACAGACCGTAAGCTTGTGACGAATGAGCAGCGTTTAGTGACAGAGCTAGCGCCGATTTTTAAGGTGATGGAGCAGATTTCATTAATTAAAGAATCGAGTAAAACATTTGTAGAGGATGTAACAAGGGCGCGTGCAGCATACAATGCTTTATCAGCAGGCGACAAAGCGCAAATTTCCAACTATGCTCGTTTATTAGAGCAAGAGTTAAATGTGCAGGGTGGCGCTCGCGTTGATGAGATGATTCGTGCAATTAAAGGGAGTAACCCAAAGGATTATGTAGCGAATGTGAAGGCGGCTCGTGAAGCGTACAATGCATTAAGCTCTGCGAATAAACGAGGCGTAACATTAATAAACGATTTAAAGGCTGAAGAAAGCTACATTAAGCCAGTTGAAACTGCTATAAAATTAATCGAAGGACTATCAAACCCTCGTAATGATTTAGCTAAGCAAGTAACAGCAGTTCAAAAGGCTTTAGCCAAATTAAATAATGAACAGCAGTCCTTCATTACGAATATGTCTGATTACACAGATTTATCGAGCATTGTCCATGTATATGAGCTGATTCAAAAGCTGAACCCCTCAGACAAATATTACATGGGGAACTTGCAAGCAGCTCGAACAGCATATGAAAGATTGTCACCTGACGAAAAAATGCGCGTGACGAATTACCATAAGTTACAAGAAGCCATTACGAATGTTGAAGGTGTGGAAAATGTAATTAAAACAATTGCTGGTCTGTCTTCAACATCTAGCACTTATTTCGACGATGTTGCAAAAGCAGTAGATTTATATAAAACACTACCTTCCGCATTGAAAAAGCAAGTGCACAATTACGATATTTTGAAAAATGCTGAAAAGAATATTAAAAATGCACAAAAGGTCATCTCGATAATTGAACAAATTGACCCAACTGTGCGCAGTTTTGAATCAAAAGTAAAATCGGCTCGTAAAGCTTATGATAAATTAATACCAGAAGAAAAAATGCTAGTAACAAATTATACATTCCTAACACGTTATGAATTAGAGCTAGGGCTTGAATAAAGGTTTAAATTTTTGAAGTAGACGGGTATAGAAAAGTTAATGTAGGATTAATGTAAGGGGGCATCTAGAAAGTCAATCAAAGATGCCTCCTTTCTAGTATTGATTTAAAGGGGGGGAAGGATGAGAAACAAGTTAATTGTCACATTGCTGGCATTTATGGTCATTTGGCAAACACCCGCAAAAGCAGATGCTGGCTTTAAAGATTTACCTAGTACATATTGGGCGACACCAGCAATTATGGAGTTGGTGAATGCGGGATATATGGAAGGCTTTGAAGATGGCACATTTAGACCGAATGAAACTATTACGAGAGCAGAAGCAGCAGCTATTATCGCACGAACGACTGGCGAGGCATTTTCGTCAAATTTCCCTTTGCAGGCCGTCGATGTACTTCCAACACATCCTTATTATGCAGAAATTTGCAAACTAGCAGAGTTAGGAATTATTCAAAACAATGAATATGTTCGACCAGATGAGCCACTTCAACGTGCGCATCTTGCGAAAATGATTGCACTTGCCTTCAATATTACAACAGACGCCCAAAATAAAATGACCTTTAAAGATTTGCCAAAAGGATACTGGGCAAAAGATTACATTGAATCATTAGCGGATATTCAAATTATTACGGGAAAGACAGCTAACAAATTTGAACCAACAGCTTACGTAACACGTGCCCATTTAGCTGCGTTTGCAGTGCGAGGGATGGATTTTCAACAGAAGGTTAAAAATCATGAAATTGCCTATGATTACCTTATAAAAGGCTATATACCAACGCTTAATGAGAAAGCGAATTTCGCGGAAGAAGCAATTCGAAACGTAAATAAGATTAGACAGGATAACGGCTTAGCGCCTTTAAAGCATGATCCACTATTATCGCAATTAGCAGTTATTAAAGCACAGGACATGGTTCAACGTAATTATTTTGATCATAAATCACCGCATTATGGCGCGCCGTGGGACATGGCTGAATTGTTTGATTATACTTATACAAGCTTTGGAGAAAATATAGCACGCAACTTTAATACAGCACAGGCTGTTACGGATGCATGGATGGCTTCTGCTGCACATCGCGAAAATATTTTAAAATCGAGTTATACAAACATTGGTATAGGAATAAAACGTACTGTCAGTGGACAATATTATTGGGTGCAGCTATTTTCAAGTAAATAAAAAATGTTTATCTTTGTAAAAGAGCGGGTATGTAAAAAAATAGCGTGTAATATTACAATGTAGTTACGGAGTCGACACATTTATTACGAGAAAAATATACAAAAAGCGTGAAATTGCAGCGTTAATGCTGTTGTTTCGCGCTTTTTTTCATTTTGTAAACTGTTACATAAGTGAAAAATTACAGCGTGATATTCTATGGTAATCTTTTAATTGGGCTTGAAGCCAAGGCAATTTTGAAAGGGGAAGTAATAAGTTTTGAAAAAGCGAGTTTTAATACCTGTATTTGCTGCATTTATGATTTTTGCAGGAGCAAATTCACATGAGGCAGAGGCAGCATCAGTAGATCAGTTAACGTCATCGGCTTATAAATATATTGGAACACCATACGTATACGGAGGAACGACAACGAGCGGCTTTGATTGCTCAGGATTTACACGTCAAGTATTTAGCGATTTAGGTATTTCATTACCACGCACATCTGGCTCACAATACGGGCAAGGCCAAGCAGTTGCAAAAAGTAACTTACAAGAAGGCGATTTATTATTTTTCAATACATCTGGAGCAGGTGTGTCACATGTAGGAATTTACATAGGTGATCAAAAGTTTATCCACTCCCAAACAAGTAAAGGAGTAAGTGTAACAAATATTAATGAATCTTACTGGGCGAAACGTTATATCGGCGCAAAGCGTGTAGCAAATATCGATGTAGCCAAAGCTGAAGTAAAAAAAGCAGATATTGATTTCACTATCTATGCATCACGTGGAGAAGTAGCAATTCAATTAGCGAAGGCATTAAATATCGATACTTTTGATACAAATTCTCCATTCCCAGATGTAAAACAATCGGCGAAATATGCAGGAGCTGTAACAGCATTAAATAAAATTGGTGTATTCACAGGCGATGAAAAAGGTAAATTCAATCCAGCATCACCTGTAACACGTGCACAAATGGCAAAAATTTTAGTTCAAGCATTTGATTTACAACAGCAGGGTGATGCACCAGTGTTTAAGGATGTACCGAAATCACATTGGTCAAGTGATTATATTGCTATTTTAGCCTCTACAGGTATTACTGTAGGTAAAGGTGATGGCACATTCGCTATAAATGATTACGTAACATTAACCCATCTTGAAGCATTTATTAATCGAGCAATGCAACAATAAGTAGTGTATGGAGAGGCGATGAAAAAAACCTCTCCTATTTTTATAAAAAATGTAACTTTTTGCGATATTCATCCGTCAAATTATATGTCGAAATGAGGTTTTCACAAAAAAGGTGGAATAAAGTCGAAAACTGGATTTCGCAGCAGGTAAATTTTTGTTACA
Organism: Bacillus ndiopicus; assembly: GCF_000612805.1. Taxonomy (GTDB): domain Bacteria; phylum Bacillota; class Bacilli; order Bacillales_A; family Planococcaceae; genus Metasolibacillus; species Metasolibacillus ndiopicus. The sequence continues at coordinate 453,505 of NZ_HG964403.1, forward strand.
ATTAAGATTGGTAAAGTAGAAGGGAGGAAGAGAGGCATTGTCTTTCAAAAAAGTCAGCCTGATGTTAATTGTCGTCATAATGTCAATGTTTAATATACATAATGTATATGCAAATGCGCGATTCGCCGATGTTCCTACTTCACATGGATCGTATGAAGAAATTAATTACTTAGTAGATTTGGGGGTAATTAAAGGATACACGGAAAATGGCAAAACAATATTTAAACCGAACGCACCTGTTACGCGGGGACAAGTTGCGAAAATGGTGGTTGAAGCTACGGGAAATAAACCATTAACTGTTAAAAAATCATCTTTCTCTGACGTTCAAGTGGGGACAGAATTATCTGGATATGTTGAGCGCGCTGTGGAATTAGGATATTTTTCAGCATACTCAGCAGGTAAATTTGGTCCTAATGTACCGTTAACGCGTGATGAGATGAGTAAAGTGCTTGTTAGTGCTTTCAAATTAAATGCAGAGGAATTTGGCAAGCTGACAGTACCATTCACAGATATTAAGCCAACACATGCTTATTATAAATATATTGCGGCTATTTATTACAGTGGAATTACTAAGGGTGATACAACAGGTACGAAATATAATGCAACAGAAGTTGTGAAGCGCTCGCAGTTTGCGTCATTTATTGCTCGTGCTAAAAATGAAAAATATCGTTTGGATTTACCTGTTAAAGGAGTAACGATTCCAAATGTTGCTGATGCGATTGGGCAAGTACGTGCGACTACTGATAATTTAAATGTACGTTCTTCAGCTAGTTCGGCAAATGCATCAAATATTTTAGGTAAAGTCAACACAGGTGCAACGTTCCATTTATATGAAGCTAGCACAAATGGTTGGTTAAAAATTGCTTACGAAGGACGCTATGCATACATTTCTAAAGATTATGCACAGCTAATAGCAGCTGATGGACAAGCTTTAGAAAAGGTAAGCAAGGAAGTAAAGGCATTTGGTGAGGTTAATTTATATAAAACACGCGATGTCAATAGTCCAACAATAGGGACATTTTCAGATGAAACAACAATTAAAGTTTATGGAACAACAGGTAACTGGTATTTAACAGAGCAAAACGGTGTGCCGGGCTATGTTCGAATTTCACAAACAAATGACATTACTGTTGAACCGCCAAAGGATAACAATGGTGTTGAAGAAAAGCCTGACAATAATGGTGAGGAAGAAAAACCGCCAGTTGTAACACCGGACCCAGAAACACCTACAACGCCTGAGGAACCAAATATTGAAGAACCAGAAACTGAGCAACCACCAACACTTAACACAAAAACGATTGGTAGTGTAACAGTAGACGCGTTACATATTCGCGAATCTGCATCAGGTTCATCTGCATCATTAGGAAAAATGAACAGAGGGACTCTTGTAGAAGTGCATTCGATTTCTGGTAATTGGGCAAAAATTACACATAATGGTGTAACGGGTTATGTTCATAAAACGTATTTACGCTTTATTAACCAAACAGGTTCTAAAATAGCAGGACGCATTATTGTCATTGATCCGGGTCATGGCGGTAAAGATCCAGGAACATCGTACGGTAAAACAGCTGCCGAAAAAGCGATTACGCTAAAAGTAGCAAGTTTAGTAAAATCGAAGCTTGAAGCAAGTGGCGCAGTTGTGAAAATGACGCGTGTAGGAGATACATATCCGTCGCTTCAGGACCGTGTAGATATTGCTAAAAATAATTACGCAGAAATGTTTGTTAGTATTCATGTAAACTCTGCTTCTAGTTCATCAGCTAAAGGGACAGAAACTTACTATAGCGTTTCTTCTAATGACAATGAAAAAGAGGATTTTGCTCTAGCGACAGCAATTAATAATCAAATTGTAAAACAGGCAAATATGAATAATCGCGGCGTAAAACGTGTTGATTACTACGTAGTAAAAGGTCTTGTATTACCTGCTGTATTAGTAGAATTAGGTTTCCTTACAAATGAAGAGGATCGCAATAAACTAACAAGCGATAAATATGTTGAAATTTTCGCTCAAGCAATCTATGACGGGATTGTAGAATACTATAGTAGATAATTAAAGATGAAGGACTGTAAGAGAAGTAGGTTAACACCTACATTCCTAGCAGTCCTTTTTTGTTGGGGAAATATCAAGACTTGAGAAATAGTAGATAGCTTGGGAGAATCGCAGATAAGCCATAGAAATTCGCAGATAACTCGAAGAAAGCGCCAGCAAAACAGGCAAAAGTGCAAATAAGCCATAAAAAAGCATTTACATTTTTCTAAATGGCTAATAACTCAATAAAACAGCAAAAAGTTGTCAGAAAAGCGGCACGTCAGCCTGCTTTTCCGACAACTTTTTTAAATTAGAATGGTTTTACTAAATCTGAACGAATCCAGACAAAATCAGCTGGCGGGTTTTCATCTGAATATACTTTGTACCAGATGTAGCCATCACTTCCTACTGTTTCTTCTACGATTGCTACAGGATAGCCGAAAGCGCCTGATTCACCAATCACTTTTGCCTTATATGTGAAAGCAATTGCTGATGAAGTTGAGGGCTCCATACGTGCATTTACGGAGTTGCCATCATTAATTACCATTGCTAAGCGACCTAGCTTGTAGTCCTTGCGACCAAAACGACTGTCTAAACGGTACATATGACCTGCGATTTTGCTACCCCAGAATGGGTCAGATGCGTAATGGACATTGATACCAGTTGTTTTATTGCCAAGTACAGCGCCTTTTGCATAGCCACCTGTTTGAGGTGCATAGTTTTTATTCACATATTGGTTAATGAAAGCAAGAACACTATCGTTTGGAGACGCATAGGTTGAACCTGCTGCTTCATTCGCATCGAAAACGCGGATACCAAAAATATTATTTTTTTGAAGCGAGTTAGCACTTATACCATAATCACTTTCATGTATTGCTGTTGCTAAAATAAATAGTGCATTGACATGATGTTCTTGTTCCACTTGTTTTAAGAATTTACCTAAACCAAGTAAGCGTGACTCAGTTAAAATATTCGCGTAGCGAGGACCAGCAGCACGGCGTTCTTCAAGAATAGCATTAATCATGTAATCTAGCTCTTCAGCCGTATAGTTCGTTGGCTGGCGTAAAGATGCAAATTGGAAATATTGAAAATGCTGGCCTACAAGTTGTTCATTTGCATTGTAGAAATGCACGCCATCAGTGCCGTAATATTGAACGCCAGGTGCCATAAAGCTTGGCGCTTCTCCCATGGAGTATTCTCCGAAATAGGCTTGTTTAATATGATTGTAAAGCTTGTGTAATAGCATGCCATTTGAGACATAATAATAGTCGCGTCCTTTAACAAGCGAAGTAGGTGTTAATGTAATTTCACTTATTTTTGCGTAGCCCTTTGTATCACCAGCTTGGACGATGGCATACTTATCATTGCTCCCGAAATATTTAAGCTCTGAGCCTTCAACAACGTATGTTAAGGCGTTAGTCAGCTCTTTATTACCATAGATAGTAACTGTATTTGCTGACACATCAGCAGCGGAGGCAATACCAGAGCTCATTTTAATAATTTTATCCCCTTGGAAAAGCAAATTATTGTTTTTAGAAGCTTGGTAAGCGCTCTCTGCCTGCTCGTATGTAGTATAGACAGTTGGCTGCTTTGTAATTGTTGTGCCAGAAACCGAGCCTATATAATAGTTGCTTTTACCTGACTCAACAGGTGGCGGCTCAGGCTTCGTTGTATTTTCTTCTTGTCCATATTGCTGTATTACAACGTTTGTACGGTATAAAAATGCCGCTGCATGTGCAATTGTTGCAGAGCCTTGTGGATTGAAAAATACACCTTTTTTCTCATGTGAGCCACGAATAATATTATAGTAAACAGATGTAGCAACAGCTTCATGAAATTGTTTGCTAATTTTATTATTATCATTAAATGTTAATGGTGCTGTATCAAGTGGAACATTTGAATAACGCAAAGCCTTAAATAACATGGCTGCCATATGCTGCCGCGTAATTTGGTCATTCGGTCTAAATGTTCCGTCTGGGAAACCTCCTAAAATACCAGAGCCCGCAGCTGCCTGTATTTCAAATGTTAAAGAATCACCGACTTTTAAATCTGAAAATTGATATTTGTCTGATGCAGGTAAATTAAATGCACGTGTAATGTAAGCAGCAAATTCGCCGCGTGTTACAGCACGGTTAGGATTAAAATTACCTTTGCTATCTGGCAAAATAACGCCTAGATTTGCCCAATGTGTTAACTCATTCACCATCTGATGCCCTTTAATATCATTCGCATACGATGAAGATGGCATGATTACAGTTAGTGCAAAAATCATGACAATCACGAGGGATGTTAATTTTTTGATCACAAAAAGATCCTCCTTTCAATCTATAATAGTTTAACAGCATTTTTAATAGATGAATAGAAGAGAAGTAGTTTGTAATAATATTGTAACCTCGAATGGTATAATGGTAATGAGGAATATAAAAAAGTACTATACTAAATTAAATGTATAGTACTTTAAAATCTATTTGAAGTTGAAATTATATTTTTGGCTAATTTATTCCTTGTTGTCTAAACTAAAAATAATCATTTCAACTTCATTTTAAAATTATTACCTATTTATATGGGATAAATTAACGCATCGTTCGCAATTCCGTTGTAATAATAGCGTAACCATATTATACTTAGAAACGTCTTATATTATAATAGTTAGTAATCGCAACCATATACATAGAAGGCGCGTTTCATTTAAGGAGAGAAAATGAAAGAGAGGGTTCATATCTATAATGAAAGATTTGTCGGTGAAAATTGGGAAGCAGGAGTGGCTTGAAATAGCGTTGACAATTGCCGTGTTAATTGCAGCAACGATTATCCCTTCCAAAATTGCATTAATTAGTACTGCGGTGTTTTTCACGCTATTCGCTTTTTTTAAGCCATTTCAAAGCTTAGTTGTTTTAATCCCATATGTTATTTTTAGGTCGTTCTTTATTGAATTGAACCCAGGGATGAAGTTAATAGGGGATTTAATTACGTTTGTTGTGCTAGTGAGATTGCTATTATTCAATATTAAAAATTTCAAAGCATTTTTCTATTTTAAAAAGTTTGAACTAGCATTTTTCCTATTTCTAATATTTGGCGCAGTGATTGGCTATGTCAATGGTGTTAGTTTAGGTGCTATTTTATTCCAAGTACGCACGTTTTTAATTATGTATTTACTGTATTATGTGTTAAGTCGCAGTAAATTACCTGAAAACTTCTTCGTGAAGCTGGCATGGATTACGCTCTTATCAGGTATTGTGCTATTTGTGCAAGGAATTGTTGAGAAATTATCAATGCGTATGTTGTGGATGCCTGAGGTGTGGACACAAAAAGTATTATCATCAACGAATTTCGTACGTATTTATGGTCTACTTAATAATCCGAATTCGCTAGCGTTAGTTATGTTCTTTGCCATTTGTGCAGCTGCCTTTTTACGTTTTGTATATAAGGACGGGCAATATAAATATTTATTAATAGTATCGCAAGTAGCGTTTACAGGTTTATTACTACTTACGTTATCACGAGGGGCATGGATTGCTTCAGTGACGTTTGTTATTTTCTTTATGTTGCTTGCGCGCAATTGGAAAATGCTAAAAAATATTGCGCTAACGCTTGTCGCAGCCATTGTGCTCGTGTATTTACCAACAAATTTTGGTTTGCAATATTTACAAAGCATTGGTGTGGAAAACGATGTAGCACCTGAAGACATAGGCGGGGGCATTAGCAATCGTTTTGTGGAAACAATTAATGAAGATAATTTAGCGTTAATGAACGAAAGTGGTCGTCTTTTCTACATTAAAAAAGGTTTTGAGGTATTGAAGGATTACCCAATTACAGGTGCTGGCTTCGGTACGTTTGGTGGTTCGGCAACACTGAGCTATGATTCGCCTATTTATGAAAAGTACAATATTCGCTCTGATATTTATGGTGGTAAAAACTTCTACTCGGATAATCAATATATTCAAGTTATTGCAGAAACAGGGGCGGTTGGCGTCATATTATTTGCAGGCTTCCTACTATTTATGCTTTGGATGTTTTGGAAGGAGCGTCGCGCTGCTTTCGGACAATATATGTTTGCTTTATGGTTTGCGACAGGTGTGTGCGGATTCTTCTATAATATTTGGGAGCTTAAAGTATACACAATGTTCTTCTTTATGATTTTCGCCATTTTCGCAAGTAACCGTCATTTATATCCAATGCTCGACTTGAACAAAGACGGAGAATAAAGTATTACAGGCATGCTACAAATAATGTTAGCATGCCTGTTGTTTTAACTTGATTTAATTTGTTGTAATAAAGACATATGTTTGTAATAGAATTTTATTGAAAAATTTGTTAATGTAATAGAGTATCAAATTTATAAAAAGAGAGGAAGTGACGTGCTTCGATTTTCATTGGAGCGGAAAAATGAAACGCATATTTTTAGGGTTACTAAGTGCAATGTTGATGTTTTCAATTGTTTTAGGGGGAGCAACTAGCGGATATGCATTCCAAACGACAAATGATTCGTATCCTCTGTCGCAAGGAGTGAAATATTCGAATTATACATATACGCAATCAAAAGTAAATCATCTACAGGTCGATTTATCTAATCCGTATACAAAATTAACTGTAGGTCTACCTTCACCAATTAACTCGGTACTGACGACGACAGATCATGCAAATCGCAATTCAAAGGAAGGAAATCGAGTAGTTGGTGCGATTAACTCAAACTTCTTTAATATGGGGGATGGCTACCCGCTTTATTTATTATCACAAAATAACTCAATTGTTACACCTAGTGTTATTTCTTCATCTAGCTCAAATTATGTGAGTCAACCGATTGCTTTTGGTATTACAGCGAATGGTAATGGGGAAATTGCATACTATAATAGTAATATCATTGTGAACTATAAAGGTGAAGATATTAAAGTAAATGGCTTAAACGTTAATCGTGGTACAGATCAAGCAGTTATTTATACACCACAAAACCATAGTTCACAAACGCCAAATGGTAGTAAAGGTATGGAATTTATTGTTGAAACGGGCAATACAATTGGCGCTACTCGCTTTGGTCAAACAATGACAGGGAAAGTAACAGCGATTCGTGGCTATGGTGATGAAAAGAAAGCAAGAATTCCTCGCAATGGCTTCGTTCTATCATTTAATGGCTCAAAATGGGGCGATAAATTCCGCAACATTAAAGTTGGTGAGGATATTTCAGTATCATTTACGATTGATGATCGTTGGATGGATGCACAATTTATGATGGCAAGTGGACCATTACTTGTGCTTGACGGTAAAGTAAGCCTAACAATGGATGCTAATAGTTCGCGTGCAAAAGAAATAGCGCCACGTACAGCTGTTGCTATTAGCAAAGACAAAAAAACTGTTCATCTGATTACAGTGGATGGACGTCAAGGCTCTAGTAGAGGAATGACATTAACACAGTTTGCTAATTATTTAGTACAACTAGGTGTAGACCGAGCGCTTAACCTTGATGGTGGCGGCTCTACAGCGATGGGTATCCGTAAATATGGCAGCAATACAGTTGTATTAGCGAACAGCCCGTCTGGCGGCTCGCAGCGTCGTGTATCAGGAATTTTACAGGCAGTGAGCACGGGGGCAACGGGTACGGCAACAACAATGAAAGTAACACGAGATCAAGTAGGCTCTTTATTAGTTGGAGCAAGTGTCAAACTAACGCCTGAATATGTGCTAGATGAACATTATAATCCACTGCCAGCTAATGCAAGTAATTTTGCTGTGACGGCACAAAATGACCATGTTTCGGTAAATGGTCTTAGCTTTACAGGGAAAAGCGCAGGTAGTGAACGTGTAACAGTGACATATGGTAACGCATCACAAGCAATGACATTTAATGTGTTAGATGCACCAGCAAGCTTGAAAATTTCAGCTCCTACTACGACAATTGATCCAGGTGACTCACTGCAATTAAAAGCAACGGCAACAGGTCAGAGTAACGAGAATTTAATTTACTCTCCATCTCAAATGGAATGGTCAGTTGATAGCGCTTATGGAACAATTTCACAAACAGGCTTATTTAAATCAAATGGTAAGCTTGGTAAAGTAGCGATTAATGCAAAGTTAGGTACAAAAACGGTAACGCAAGAAATCGAAGTGAAACAAACATTTAATCAACAAGTATTTGCTATTTCTAATTTTGAGAAGTCTAATGAATGGCGTGTAGAAACGGCATTAACAAAGGCTAAAGTAACTTTAGAAAGCGCGAAAACAATCGGTAAGCAAGGCAATTATTCAATGAAATTAACGTATGATATGACAGGTAATAAAGAAGGAACAGCCGCTGCATATTTACGCTTAAATTCATTAATTCAATTACCAGCAGAGCCAATCAAGCTTGGCGTATGGGTATATGGTGATGGTAATGGTACTTGGGTGCGCGGGCAAATTCGCGATGTAGCAGGTGGTAAGCATACGATTGATTTCACTGAAGAAAATGGTCAGACATGGACAGGCTGGAAATATATCGAGGCAGACATTTCAAAAGATATTCCAAAGCCAATTTCGTTAGAATCAATTTATATTGCGCAACCAAATGTAGCAAAACAAAAAGCAGGTACATTATACTTTGACAAGCTACAAGCGATTTATTCGTCAAATTATGAGGAAGCGCCATTTACAGATATTAGCGCGAAGCATAACTATAAAAAAGAGATTCAATATTTAGTGGAAAAAGGCTTAATCAATGGTTATGGTGATGGCTCCTTCAAACCTGAACAAGCATTAACACGCGCGCATGCAGCAGTGTTACTTACGAGAGCGCTAAGTTTAGATACGAAGGCAGTTTCAAATCCAGGCTTTAGTGATGTGGCAACGAGCCATCCTTATTACAAGGAAATCGCGGCAATTGTGAATGCGGGTATAATGAATGGTACTGGTTCAGGTAAATTTGATCCAAACGCAAAGCTTACTCGTGCGCAAATGGCAAAAATTTTAGTTGTTGCCTACAAGCTAAATGGTACAACACCGACAAAATTCAAAGATGTGAGCCCGCAGCATTGGTCATATGACTTTGTGCATACATTGGCAGCAAACAAGATTACAACAGGCTACGAGGATAATACATTTAAGCCTGGTTTAGAAGTATCACGTGTACACTTTAGCTTATTCTTATATAGAACGATAACAAAATAAAATGTATGCAAAAGAGCTGTTAGGAAGGTCAGATGAAAATTTGACTTCCTACAGCTTTTTAGTTTGTAAAATAGTTTAAATGAGAAAGTTTTAAATAATCGCAAAATTTTTCAGAAATGATAAAATTGAAAGCAACTTCGCTCTTTAAAAAATAATTTACAGCCAATTGAAAAAAGTGATTAATTTATCTTACTATTTTTATTATAATAGTAGTATATTTTTATTATTTAATTGAAAGGAGTATTTAGTCAAAAGTAATGCATTGTATTGAGGTATCAATTAGTTAGTTTAAAAATATAATAAGTTTCCCAAAAATGATGAATTTACATAAGGAGGAGTAGAATGAAAAAGAGACAGAGCATCCCATTAAAATTATCTTCTTTAATTATAGGGGTATTTATCTTATTATTCATTTCTTATATGTTAGTAACAGGAGCTATTATTAAGAAACAAAATACCGCTGACGCTGAAAAGTTAACATTAACAATGGCAGAGCAATCTACTTTGGAAATGAGTGAGCGCTTTAAAAAGGCCAGTACCGTGTTAGTTACAACGAAAGGTATGTTAGAAAATTTAAAAAATAGTAATGACCTATATACAGACGATGTTTTAGAAGTTATTGCTTCTAACTTACAAAATAATGAAGATATTATGGGAGCAGGAGCTGTGCTTGAACGTAATTCGTTTGAAGTTGATGCAATTGCTGAGGAGCAATATGTCGATGCGCAAGGTCGATTTATTCCGTATTTATGGAAGGAAGACCAATCAGTTTTAACAACAATACTTAATGATCTAGATGATAAACAAGCATCTGAATGGTATTGGATACCAAAAGAGCAAAAGCGCATGACACTAGTTGAGCCATACCCATACGAAGTAGATGGACAAACCGTACCAATGACTACTATTGCAGTACCTTTAATTGATTCAAGGGGAAATGTATTTGGTGCATTAACTGCTGATATTTCAATTGAATTTTTAAATGAATTGATTATAGCAGATACACCAGAAGGTGGCTATGCAGCGATTGTTTCTACTATTGGAGGGCTTGTTACTAATAGCTTAGGAGAAAGTGGAGGGAACGTTGAGTCATATAGTAACATTGCATGGGAATCGATTGAGAAACAAATGGCAAATGGCGAAACAGCAAGTATGTATGAATACTCTCCTCAATTAAAAGAGAATTCCTATACTATTTTCAAACCAATGGTTATAGAAGGAATCGAAGAAAAATGGGCAGTGCAATTAGTGTTACCAGAATCGGTTATTTTAGAGCAATATAATCAAATACAAACGCTTGCGATTATCTCTGCGATCATTATTATTGTTGTGATGGCATTAATTAGTATTTGGTATATTTATAAGCAGCTTCGACCGTTGAAATATTTACGAGCATCTATTGAGGCAGCAGCATCTGGTGATTTAACGAAAACAATTGATCCGAAATATATTAAGTATGATGAAATTGGTACTGTTACGACTGCTTATAATAATATGATTGAGCAAACAAGTGGCATTATTAAAGCAGTACAAAATTCAACTGAGACATTGAATAATGCAACGACACATGTAATGAATTCATTTAATGAAATTACAGCCTCAAGCGTAGAAGTGGCAACAGCAATTGATGAAATTGCACAAGGAACATCTAAGCAATCAGAGGACACAGAGGAAACAAATTATCGCATGATGGATTTGTCAGATGAGATTGATACACTATCATCTATTTCGAATAATATGGACGAGCTGTCTAAGCAAACGCAAGAGACGATTTCAAATGGAATGAATGAAGTTATTAGCTTGCGTGAACATAATGCAAAAACGAATGAAATGAATACGCGTATTCAGCAACAAATGCATGCTTTAGCAGCAGATATTTCTAATATTAATAATATCATTGCTTCAATTCAAGGAATTACAGAACAGACCAATTTACTTGCATTGAATGCAAGTATAGAAGCTGCTCGAGCAGGTGAGCATGGAAAAGGCTTTGCTGTTGTGGCGGAGGAAGTTCGTAACTTAGCAGAGCAGTCGAAGAAGGAAACTGAAATTATTCGTGAAACCGTTGCGGGTATTTTAGAAAACTCCAGACAAACGGTGGACGTTATTGACTCAAACGCTCAATTACTAGATATGCAAAATGCATCTGTTCAAAGTACTGAGAAAGCATTCGAAAATAATAGTGAGCTAACATTGTCAATTACGACAGCAATTGGTGAGTTAAAAGAGCATCTTGAGAATATGCTAGAAAATAAAAATCAGACAATAATGGCGATTCAAAGCATATCAGCGATTTCAGAGCAAACGGCTGCATCTGCAGAAGAGGTAAGCGCTACTGCGCAATCACAGCAAAACGAGCTGTTTCACGTATCGCAAGCTGTTATTGATGTAGAAAAAACGTCAAAAGAACTGCAAGAAGTGATTCAACGCTTTACTTTAAATGAATAAGAAAAGAAGATGCCCAGAAATGAATTTCTTTCTGGGCATCACCTTTTTAATATAGAAACATGTACTTCTGCAGCAGTCGCATTAAGATGCTCTCAAGGGGCTCAAAATGTCTTATCAGCTTCGCTTTTCTTTTTATCTGTTTAAACAGCAAACAGCATTTTACAGCACGGCATAGAAAAAGACATTATGCTATACTAAAAGGTAGAACAAATTGAAAGAAAAAGCGTCACTATATTAGATACATTGAATTAAAAAGGATGAATGCATAAGTGAAAATAGGAATTGTTGGTAACTACGGAAATGATAACAATGGGGATGAGGCAATTTTATTAAGCATTATTCGCCAGCTTGAAAAAGCCTTTAAAATCTCAACTGAAAATATCGTTGTATTTAGTAATAACCCAAAGCAAACAGCCCAGCGTTACAATGTACAAAGCTATCCGCTATATCATAAAAATGGCAATGCTCCAAAGACATTTTTTAAAACATATCGCGAAAACTCAAAGATTGTAAAGACATTAAATTTTGTCGTGATTGGTGGCGGCGGTATTTTAATGGATTTATATAAACGTGAAGCGCCACTTTATGGTTCATACGCGATGATGGCAAAAAATGCGGGTGTGCCATATGTGGTCTACGGTTGCGGAGCTGGCCCATTAAATACAGGACTTGGTAAATGGTTTATTCGCTATATGGCGAAACATTCACAAAATATTTCGGTGCGTGACCCGCAGTCGAAGGCACTGCTTGAGTCAATCGGTGTGAAAAGCGATGTTCATATTATTGGTGATCCAGCCTTTAGCCTAGAAGTAGAGCGTGAGCATTATAGTGAGCAGCCAAAGAAAGTTGGTGTAACAGCTGTACCATATTATAATGCATCGTACTGGCCGACTGGGGATGAAGAAAAATACCATAATTATATTGCAGGTATGGCGAAAAACCTAGACCGTATTATTGAAGAACAAAATGTTGAAATTACATTTTTTGCGACGAAATACCCGCAAGATGCAGACGTAACGAAAGATATTCAAAACCTGATGAAGTACGGTGAACGTACAATCATAATCGATGAAAATTGCCCACCACAGCGCATTTTAGAACTAACAGCAACATTCGATGTATTGATTGGTACACGCTTGCACTCACTTATTTTAGCGACTGATACGAAAACACCGATTATCGGCGTATCATACCATGTAAAAGTTAATGATTTCTTGCAAATGGCGGGGCTTGGTGATTATTCATTAGCGATTGATACACTACATGTGCGTGACGACTACTTCAGTACACTGTTTAATAAATTGCAAGTAGATTGGCCAGCAGCTAAAGCACTAGCTAAGGCAACAAATGATACCTTTAAAGAGAATTCCGCTCTTGGCCTGAAGCTATTACAGGCAGGTGCAAAGCAATGAAAAAAGCATTAATTATTAGCAATATGTATCCGACGAATGAGCATTTAGCTTATGGTGTCTTTGTGAAAAACCAAGTATCGCAATTAAATGAAGCGGGCATCGAAACAGTAATTGCAGTAAATGATAACCCTGCAACAGGCAAAAAAAACGTTATAAAAAAATATGCAAAATGGGCACTAAATGTACTAACAACATTTCGCAAAAATAGACACAATATTAGTCTTACACATGCACATTATGTTTTTCCCAGCGGCATGTTTAGCTATTATTTAAAAAAGCGCTATAATGTTCCGTATATTGTGACTGCACATGGTGGCGATATTAATAAAATGGCGAAGAAAAGTGCTCGTATTAAAGGCTATACTACGAAAATATTACAGCATGCTGACCATGTGATTGCAGTTGGTGAGGAGCTGGCGCAAACAATACAGGCGGATTATGGCGTCGAATCGGAACGCCTATCTGTTATGAGCATGGGCATTAATCGCAATGTGTTTAAACAAACGGACAAGCAACAAATGCAACAGGCACTTGCTATGGACCCTAAATGTACGAATTTTTTATTCGTTGGCAATATTATTGAAGAAAAAGGCGTAATAGAGCTTGTTACGGCGTTTCAGCAGCTTGAGAAGGTACATGCAGGCAAAGCTGTACTTTACTGTGTAGGTTCAACAAAGGATACCAGCTTTACTGCAAAGGTAAAATCGCTTGTAGAGAGTGAGCATATTCATTTTATTGAACCAATACCACAAGCTGAACTAGCCCGCTATTTCCAGGCAGCAGATGTTTTTGTCTTACCATCTTATATCGAAGGCTTAGGGCTTGTTGCGCTAGAGGCGATGAGTTGTGGAACACCTGTTATTGCATCTAGTGTTGGTGGCTTGAAGTACATGTTAGCAGATGGTGCTGGTGTGCTCGTGCCACCAAAGAATGCAGCGGCTTTGCAAAAGGCGATGGAGCAAGCTTTGGAAGGCTTAACAGTCAACGAAGAAAAGGTACAAGAACTCCTAATGCTGCATGATGCGCAAAATATTACTAACAGGTTAATCAAGATTTATCTCGATTCAGTTCATTAAATAGGGCAACGTAGAATAAATCCCTAAAAACGTAGAATAAATACGAAAAAACGTGGAATAAACTCAAGAAAACGTGGAATAAACCACAAAAAACAAGGGATTAACTCTCGAAAACATATCAAAGATAAGGATTGATGAAGGGTGAACCGCATTTTAAAAATTGTCGGGGCAGTAGCGGTTGTTAATATACTAGCTCGACTGTTTGGTTTTTTGCGTGATGTGATTATTGGTGGGCAGTATGGAACAACAGAGCTTGCTGCAAGTATCATTAATGCTTACACAATCCCAAACTTTTTATATTTAGTAATTGGCGGTGCGTTTACGACCGCTTTTATTTCGATTTATCATAAAACAGAAGCGTCGCTTACAGACTATATTCGTCGCACATTTACAACGATTGTTGTGTCAATTTCAATTATTTCATTACTGTTTATGGTATTTGCTGATTCAATTTTACACTGGTACTTCCAAGCATCAGCAGGCGAAGAATATGAGCGATTGAAATCACTTTATTATTGGATGATGCCATCGACGATTATGCTAGTCTTATCAACATGGCTGAGCGGTGTTTTGAATGTGCAAGGGAAGTTTCATCTATCAAGCTTTTCGGTGCTCGTTTATAATTTGTCCTTCTTAATTATTTCAGTTGGACTATCATTTATAATTGGACCAATTGGTTATGGAGTTGGCGCATTGCTTGGTGCAGCTTGTATGCTTTTTTTCCTTGTATTTGGTGTACGCAAAGTGGAGCATATGTCCTTCAAGCCGATGCTGCCAAATGCAGGTGATCAAAAAGAGCTGTGGAAAGTTGCTTTACCCATTATGCTTGGTGGCGCAACAGCACAAATGTATATTTTAATTCAACGCTTCTTTACAAATATTTTAGATGTTAGCACTGTATCTGCGGTGAATAATGCGACGAAAATGTCGCAGTTCCCACAGGCGATTTTGATGACAGCTGTAACGACGGTTATTTTCCCGTTACTTAGTAAAAAAGAGGGAGAAGGGGATACAACTTCCATTAAAGCCTTGTATTTGCGTGGATTGCGTTTGCTTTACATATTAGTAATGCCTGTATCTGTTTATTTTTATTTTCAAGCAGAGCCAATTACTCGCATGGTATTCGAGCGTGCTCAATGGGGTTCCGCATCGACTGCTATTACAGCACCATTGCTTGCAATATTTAGTATGACGATGTTTTTCCTAGCAGCGAATATGTATGTAACGCGTTTCTATTATGCAAAGGGTAATTCGATGACACCAGTTATTTTTAGCCTTATTACTGTATTTGGTGTGAATATTGCTGTGATTCAGCTTATGATAGGGCAGTATGGTGCAGATGCGATTGCGTGGGGAACGGTTGTCAGCGCAGTAGTGAATTTCCTATTGCTTGTTGCTTGGTTACAGTGGAAATATAAGCTGAAGCTTGTTGACAAAAATATGTTGCAATTTGCAAAAATAGTCTGCTTAACAGTGGGCTATATTGCAGTTACATGGCTTGTCTCAACATATGTTCATTTCGATTTCATTTGGCTACATGTTATCGTAACATTTATTATCACGATGCTTGGTTACGCCTTATTATTAGTATTACTTCGCTTCCAAGAGCTACAGCAAATCGTATCGAAAGTGAAGAAAAAAGTGTTAAAAAAATAACCTAGGGTACGTTTGATATATGCCCTTGCGATCATAGCAAAAGGGTGTCGGGGAAGTAAAAATTCCCCCAACACCCTCTTTTTAGTTTACTGTAATATGCATATACTGCCCTTTAGCTTTTGAATCCTTTAGTGCTGCAGGGTGAATGATTAGCATATATTGTGCATGCTCAGCAAGCGGTTTTGTTGGTGTTATGATGAGCTGCTTGTTATTTTGTACGATTTTTATTGGCACTGTGTTGTCACCAAGTGCTACAAGCTCGATTGCATTTGATGGGAGCTTAGTAGCGATAGGCTTGCTATAAGAAAGCGTTAAAGATTTACCATCTTTAGTTTTTACAGCAGTCAATGCTTCGTAGTTTTTGAGTTTACTAACAAGTGAATCAAAATGAGCAGTCATAATCGGTGTAGCTGTTGAGATATGTGGTTTTACTCCAACCTCGTTTATTATACTGCCGTGTGGACCAGAAAATTTCCCTATCGTTAGCTTTAAATAGCTGCCGTCTGAAAGTTCAAAAAATCCTTGCATTGTGCCTTTGCCATATGTTTTTTCGCCATAGATAATCGCTGACTTTTGGTCAACTAATGCAGCAGCTAGCATTTCTGATGCGCTTGCGCTATAGCGATTGACAAGTACACGTGTATCCTTAGGGAATTTTGTTGGCTGATAGATTGCATTGTGCACAGTTGTACCTGTTGATTCTTGTAATTTATAAGCATAGGGTGATTTAGGGAACATGCCTATTAATTGCTCGGCAGCCTCTACGTAGCCTCCACCGTTATCCTGAACATCTAAAATAAATGCTGTAGCTCCTTGCGATTTTAGCTCATTAAATGCTTTTTTTACAAGCTTTGACGCATCCTCTGAAAAAGAGCTTAAATGTATAAAGCCAACATTACCATAGAGAAGCTTGGTTGTTATATTTGGTAGGCTGAATGGCTGCCGAATAAGCGTCATGACTTTTGTTTGCCCATTTTGTAGTATACCAAGACGTATCGATGTATTTTTTTCACCAAGAATTAATGATGTTGCTTCTTGAATGGACAATGGAACAGTTGACTGTCCATTAATGCTTACGATAATTTGCCCACTTTGAATGCCAGCTTTATATGCACTACCACCTTTGATTACTTCTTTAATTAAAACTCCTTTATCATGCTTTTCTACAACGACACCGATACCAACAGAGGTCATTTCAATAGAATTTACATATTTCTCGAATTCTGACGCAGTGAAGAATGTAGAATATGCATCAAGCATCTCCATAACTTCTTGAATAGAAGATGCCTTTTGTAAGTTCCCATTAATCTTTCCGACATAGTCTGTTTTAATAATGGATTTTATTTCATCTAAAGTGTTCGCATTTGCTGTGATTGGTAATAATAAAAAGAAGCTAAAAAGTATTACCTTTAATAAGTTTTTCATTCGTCCACACCTTTATAAGTAGATATTTTATGCATTACGATACTTATTTTTAACGCTATGAATCATCAAACCAATCAATGTTGCAACAAAGGCGGGAATTAACCAACCGATGCTTTGCTTATATAATGGGAGGTTACTAATAATATTTTCATATGCACTGATTTCAATTCCCATTTCTTTTAAACCATCATAAATACTAATAACAGCAGTTGCTAGTAAAGGGAGTCCATAAACAACTGAGCTGTGCTGGAAACGATCTGCAAATAATGCTAACAACATGAGCACAATAGCAATCGGATAAATAGCTAACAAAATCGGTAGTGAATATGAAATGATCGATTTTAAGCCAAAGTTTGAAATGGCTAAACCTAATAGAGTAAACACTATTAAGAAAGTTTGGTATGAAACCTTTGGAAATAGTTTGTTGAAAAATGCGGCATTAGCTGATAGCAGTCCAACAGCTGTTGTTAAGCAGGCTAAAATAATTGTTGCAGCTAAAATAACGCTGCCTGCTTTGCCAAAAAGTGCTTTTGCAGCTTCTGCAATAATAATCCCACCATCGCTATGAAAGCCTATAACGCTAGTGCTCGTTACACCGATATACGCAAGTGATACGTAGACAAATGCTAAACCAAGTGCTGCCACAATGCCTGAGAAAATAACAATTTTAATTTGCTCAGCTTTTTTAGTTAAGCCACGCCCCTTTAATGCTTGGACAATGACGATACCGAATACAAGAGCAGCAAGGACATCCATTGTTAAATAACCTTGAATAAAGCTTTCGAAAAAGGGTGAAGTTTGATATTTTCCTTGCGATTCACCGATTGGACCGAGCGGTGTTATGACGCTTTTTGCTGCGAGTGCTAAAATAATTAGCAATAAAGCAGGTGTTAAAAATTTCCCAATGCGATCTACTATTTTTGAAGGATTAAACGCTAGGAATAGCGTTATAGCAAAAAATATGATAGTTGTGATTAATAGGGAAAGCGGATTTTCTGCCATTTGCTGTGATAAAAACGGCGCTTTGATTCCAATTTCATAAGATACAGCAGCTGTTCGAGGAATCGCAAAAAAGGGCCCAATTGATAAATAAACAATGGATGTGAAAATGATTCCGAAAAGTGGATTTACTTTACTTGATAGCTCATGCAAGTCTCCTCCGCTTTTTGCCACAGTTATAACCCCAATAAGTGGTAAACCAACGCCCGTAATTAAGAAGCCAATCATTGCTATTAAAATATGCTCTCCAGCTTGTTGTCCTAATAGTGGAGGGAAAATGATATTTCCAGCTCCTAAAAAAAGTGCGAATAGCATGAAACCTACAACGAGGTTTTCACGAATAAATTTCATGGTATGTTCTCTCCTTAAAATAGTGACTGACACACGTAGTATTCATACTAGCATACACTTTTTTTAAAGGCTTGGAAATGCCATTATAATAATTTAACTAAATGTTGCAAATAGTTAGTAATAATTCTATCTAATCCAACTTTAGTATATTTCTTTGATTACATTCAAAGAATCCTACAACATCTTAATCATAGAGAAGTCCTTTATGTAGTGCTTTTAGACTTATTTTTTCTCAATCGCAATCTATTGAATGATGAAAAAGTTAACAATAAGGGCAAATAGGCTATTGTGAATAGTTATAAATATTCGTTACAATAAAATCAATATTAGAGTGATAGGACGTTACATGAAAGTAGAAGGGACGGGGTTTGGATAATGGCAAGTAAATGGCAAGCTGCTGTTGCGAGTGCGCTCATGTTGTCAGCAATCATAGCGCCAGCAGTAGACGCAGCACCTTATCTGGTACAAAAAGGCGATACATTGACTAAAATCGCTAAAGAACATGAAGTAACAGTGCAGCAGTTAAAGCAATGGAATAATCTAAAATCAGATGCTATTTTCGTGAATCAAAAGCTTACTATAGCCAATCCAGAAATGAAAGTGAATAAAGAGGAGATAGTCGAAAAAGTTGTAGTTGTAGAAAAAACAATAAGTACAACTACATATACAGTGCAAAAAGGCGATACATTAGCAGTAATCGCACAAAAAAATAATATGACAATCGCGCAACTAAAAGAATTAAATAAGTTACAATCTGATGTGATTTATGTTGATCAACAGCTACAAGTGAATAGGACTGCGCAATTGAAGCAACTAGAGCAAAGAAAAGAGGAGCAGATAATTACAGTTGCACCTAGTACTGGTGGACAAGACATTTATAAGTATACGGTTGAGCTAGCTCATGAATTGATTGGGACACCTTATTTGTTCGCTGGAAACACTGTGGAAGGCTTTGATTGTAGCGGTTTTGTAAAATATGTTTATAGCAATGCGGGCTTAAATATTTCACGTAAAAGTAGCCTTGATTACTTTTTGCAGGATACCACAGCAGTAGAGCAACCAGTACCTGGGGATGTAGTATTTTTTAAAAATACATATATACCAAACATCTCACATATGGGCATTTATATAGGAGAAGATCAATTTATTCACGCCGGTACAAGTGGTGTTGAAATATCTAAAGTAACACAAAGTTACTGGGCAGAGCGATTTGTCGCATACAAACGTTTTAATGGAATTGAATAGCTAAAGGGATACTCACGATTGTGGGTATCTTTTTTTCCATTTTAAATGAAATATAACTTTACAAAAGAGATACATGTGCTAATTTATACAGATTTTCTATAAATAAAAAATGAAACAACATGTTATTTTTAGTTAATAGTGAGGGGCTTTTAATTATGAAAAACGCTATAATGTCAGATTTTCAATTCGAGTAGTCAATCTGATAGGTTCATTTCGGCTATAAAATATTACAAATGTTACAAAGTTGTAAGGTGAGGATAGATAATTATCTCTAATGTTTCATAAATAATGCAACCTGTTTGTAATAAAGATGTTTAAACGTTGATATAACAGGGTATATGATTAAGTCAGTATTTAACACAGAATATCATATGTGTAACTGTATTGTTACAGAACTGTAATGTTATAAGGGGATAACTCATGTTAATCTAATAACAGTTAAATTATCAGAAAACTATTCGGCTGTGTGGAGGATTATTAATGAGTTATAACAATATTTTACGAAGTACATTATTAACATTTTTAGCGGCTTTAGCTATTTTCTTATCACCTATTGGTAATGATAAAGCATCTGCTGCGGATTTCACTTCAAGTGATTTTAAAGCGACAGCACAAAAATATTTAGGTGTACCATATTTATATGGTGGTACTACAACAAGTGGCTTTGATTGCTCTGGATATATTCGTGCCGTATTTAATGATCTTGGTGTAACATCATTACCTCGCACTTCATCATCTATGTACGGTGTAGGTACAGCGGTTAGTAAAAATGATTTAATTCCAGGTGACTTAGTATTCTTTAATACTTCAGGTAGTGGTATTTCTCACGTTGGCATTTACTTAGGTAACGGTAAATTCATCCACTCACAAACAAACGTAGGTGTAAGTATTACAGATCTTAACGATAAATGGTATTGGGGTAGCCGCTATGTAGGTGCAAAGCGTGTTGCAGATGTATCGTTTGAATAATATATACTCTATACATAGTAAAATATACAGCTAGCAAAGACTGATTCATGAGGATTCCCTCGTGTGTCAGTCTTTTTTTGATAAATCCCAATATCTAATCAACACATTACCCAATGTATGTGAGTTGAAATTGAAATATACAAAAAAATCAACACTTGTCTCAAATAGACGAGTGTTGATTTTGGATTCTATTATTCTTGTGGCACGCGTGCTGTCCAACGTGAAAGGTCAATGCCTTTAATGTCTACTAACTGGGCTGGGAAAATAAATGTCCATGGCTTCGTTGTATTTGGTTGTACCGTTAAGATAGGATCAAGCTTGAATGAACCTTTTGCTACTTGCTTGTTACGTGCATCGATAATTTCAAGTGGGAGTTGTTCAAGGTTAATTGCTTTGTCGTTTCCGTTACGAATAAAAATCGATACATGTAAACTCTTATCATTTTGCAATTTTGCTTGTAAACCAGTAAAGTTGACTTCTGTTTTGCCAAGCTTCGGTAAATCCTTCACGATTTTTTCTAATGCTTCTTGCTGATCCTTCGGTAATTGTTTTTTCCAAGTTTCATCTAAATCAAGTTGATGACCACGTAAAGAAATTAAGTTGAAGGCGATTTTCCAGCCTTCTTCCTTCGGTGCCTCTGTTACACCAGACTCAAAAGAGCTTTGGTCAAATTCGAATACCCAAGGACGAGCACTTTCTGCTGGGATAATACCTAGTTCTTTAAAGTTAAACATTTTAGATGCAAGGCGTTTATCATCTTTATCTAAAATGAATAATTCGATTTCACCAAGCTCGATTGCCTCTGGTAATGAAGAACGGAAAAATGCTTTAACGTTCCAAGCGCCAGTGCGTGGATTTTCTTCTATATTAATTGCTGATAGTGAAAGCTGGTTCGGCTTTAATGGTTGTAATTCGTTTGCTAGGAAATTAAATACATATTGTTGCTCTAATGGCACATCCCACTGAGGGTGGTATGAAAGTTTTGTTACAACATCGCGATTATCCCCCGACTGTTTCGTATCCTTTAATACTTCTTTCGAGTCAATCGCACTGTCTGCTCCAACTTTGTCCCCTTTTTTGAAAAAATCAAATAATCCCATAGTTATTGCTCCTCCTGCTCTAAAATCGTTGAAATAGATTTCATAAATATTACAAGTTCTTCTACAATGCCACGGCGAAGTTCTTGGAAGTTTTTCCCGAATAATTCTAGGCCCTCACGTTGGTAAATACGCATAGGGTCTTCTTGTTGGTAGTGGCGTAATCCGATACCTTCCTTTAAATGAGACATTTGCTCTAAATGTTTCACCCATGCTGCATCAATGTAACTTAATACAACTTGTGGGATAACTCGCATAACTTGTTCGTTGCTTTGGAAGCTTTCGATAAAGTCACGTAGTTCAAATACACTTGTATTCAATGAATCTAAAATCTTTGTTACTTTTGTCTCTTTTCGATCGAGAGTAACAGGTGTTAATAATAAAGAATTAACTGTACTTTCCATTTTGTCAAAGTTCCATTCAAGTGGATCAACTTCCTCTGGCGCATTATCACGTACTGCAAAATCAACAGTTTCATACATCATACGTGTAATAAGGCTCAGTAAGTCATCACCAGCTAGAACTCTATCACGTAACTCGTAAATGATTTTACGTTGATCGTTAATAACATCATCCAGCTTTAAGTTGTATTCACGCATTGAGAAATGAGCGCCTTCTACGATGCGTTGAGTACGATTAATTAGCTCGATAATATCTTTATTCTCGATGCGTTTAATGTCATTTAAAGTCATTTTTTTACGGAACTTTTCAACCTCTTCTTTAGCGAAGCGTTTAAACATATCATCTTCTATAGACAGAATAAATTGGCTCTCCCCCGGGTCTCCTTGACGACCAGAGCGTCCGCGTAATTGGTTATCCACACGGCGGCTTTCATGCTTTTCTGTACCGATAACAAAAAGGCCACCAAGCTTTTCAACACCTTCACCTAAAACGATGTCAGTACCGCGACCTGCCATATTTGTTGCAACAGTAATGCGCCCTTTTTGGCCAGCTTCTGAAATAAGCTCCACTTCCTGCTCAACTGTTTTCGCATTCAATAGTTGATGTGATAAGTTATACTTTTTTAAATACTGTGATACTTTTTCAGATTGTAAAATTGACGTTGTACCGATTAAAACAGGTTGACCTTTTTCATGACGACGCAACGTTTCTTGTGCCACATACTCATATTTTGCCTCAACTGTTTCAAAGACGATATCTGTTTGGTCAATACGTTTGCGTGGTCTGTTCGTTGGGATTTGGATTACACGCATATTGTATACTTCTAAGATTTCTTTTTCTTGTGTTTTTGCTGTACCCGTCATTCCTGACATTTTCGGGTACATACGGAAATAGTTTTGAATTGTAACTTGTGCTTGCGCTTTATTTTCCTCCGTTACTTCAACGCCTTCTTTTGCTTCAATTGCTTGATGCAAGCCATCAGATAGTGTACGACCTTCCATGATGCGTCCTGTAAACATATCAACAAGCTCAATTTTGTTATCTCGAACGATGTAGTCTACATCGCGTTCAAACATTACATGAGCGCGCACAGCTTGAATAACGTAGTGATAAAGCGTTTGATGCTCTAAATCGTAAAGGTTATCAACACCAAATGCGGCTTCTACTTTTTCAATTCCCTGCTCTGTTAAAGAAGTAGCCTTTGTTTCATCGTCGAAATCATAGTCTTCGTCTACTTTGAAGCGTTTTGCTAGCATAGCAGCGATACGGTGTAGCTCTTCGTTTGCTGACATTTTGCCGGCGATAATAAGAGGTGTTTTAGCTTCGTCGATTAATACTGAATCGACCTCATCAATAATAGCGAAGTGATAAGGTCGTTGTACTTTATCCGCAATAGAATGTGCCATGTTATCACGTAAATAGTCGAAGCCAAATTCTGTGCCAACACCATAAGTGATATCAGCTTTGTAAGCCTCTTTTTTATCTGCTTGTTCCATCATCGGTACGTTCAAACCGACTGTTAAGCCGAGGAAGCGATGAATTTGTCCGATTAGCTCGTAGTCACGTTTTGCTAAATAGTCATTTACTGTAATTACATGCACACCTTTTCCTTCTAGTGCACGTACGTAAGAAGGCAGGGAAGCAACTAATGTTTTACCTTCACCTGTAGGCATTTCGGCGATATTCCCTTCTGTTAATACTAAGCCACCGATTAATTGAACGTCGAAATGGCGCATATTTAAAATACGCTTCGATGTTTCGCGAACGACAGCAAATGCGTCAGGGATGATTGCTGTAATTTCCTCGCCCTTTTCTAAGCGTTCTTTAAACTTGAAAGTCATGCCTTGTAGTTCTTCATCTGACATTGCAGCATATGTTGCTTCAAGTGCATTAATTTGATCTACTATTTTATAGTATCTTTTTAATTCTCGAGCACTCGTTTGCTCTTGATTCCGTTTAAAAATTGAGAACATTTTATTACGCTCCTTTGAAGTTGTCTCCTTAAAATAGCTAGCAGACACTAGCTTATTTTATCAGAAATTCAGCTATATTACTACTCATGGCCGACCGAACAATCAATATGATAAAGAGGCGAGGGTATAGTTTTCACCAATTTGAAGATAATATACAGTAATTTGCGAGAGAAAAACTATATTTTGTATATTAAACGTGTTATAATTATCATGGTTTATCATGCATCAGCAGAAATTCAGCTCTTTTCTAGAGGAAATCTGCGGGCATAGAAGTGATTATGACGATTAAATTTAAGGAGGAGAGACATGATTTACGTGTCTTTAATTGTCGCGTTTATTGCGGCCATTGTACTAACTCCACTTGTGAAGCGTTTAGCCTTTCGAATAGGTGCTGTTGACGCGCCGAATTACCGTAAAGTGCATGCTCGGATTATGCCAAGGTTAGGTGGACTAGCTATTTTTGGTGCGTTTTTAATCGGATTAGCCGTATTGCGACCTGAAAATGAATATACGTTAGCAATTATTTTAGGGGCGACGATTATTGTTGCAACTGGTGTTGTTGACGATATGTATGAAATTTCTGCAAAGGCTAAATTGATTGGACAAATTGCTGCTGCAGCGGTTATCGTGTTTGTAGGCGGTATTGATATTGACTTTATCAATTTACCATTCGGTGGTATGTTAAATTTCGGCTTTTTAAGTATTCCATTTACAATTATTTGGATTGTAGGTATTACGAATGCTATTAATTTGATTGATGGTCTTGATGGCTTAGCAGCAGGTGTATCAGCGATTGCCTTGATTACACTTGCAGGGATGGCTTTCAGTATGGGCAATATTTTTGTCCTTGTAATGGCGGCTATTTTAGCCATGAGTACACTCGGATTTTTATTTTATAATTTCCATCCAGCGAAAATTTTTATGGGTGATACTGGTGCGTTATTTTTAGGCTTTATGATTGCGGTTTTCTCGCTATTAGGGTTTAAAAATGTAACTGTAATCTCATTTATTATTCCTGTTATTATGTTAGGTGTACCGATTTCTGATACATTTTTCGCAATCGTTCGTCGTGTGCGTATGAAGCAAAAATGGTCAGATCCAGATAAATCACATTTACATCATCGCTTGCTTGATATGGGCTTCTCACACCGTCAAACAGTGTTAATTATTTACGGTATTGCAAGTATGTTCGGTTTAGCAGCGGTTATCTTCTCGATGTCTACAGTGTGGGGCGCTATTTTATTAGTGACAGTTATTTTGGTGGCTATTGAGCTATTCGTTGAAATTATCGGCTTGGCGGGGAAGAACTACAAGCCATTACTGAATTTAGTGCGTATTTTTAACAAATAAAATTAAGCTGTGGAGAAATTGGATATTTTTCTTTATTTCTCTACAGCTTTTATTTTGAAGAGGTTTCCTTGCAAGTTCTAATAAATCTGGACTAAAGTTAGCCACGGCGAAGTTGATATTTTAGATGTAGTTAAAAGTGGATAACACATAGCACTAAATAAAATAAGAGGCATCAGGTTGTGATTACCTGATGCCTCCGTTTTGTTTTGAGTAAAAAGACTTAAATCTCAAGAGATTATTGTTGATCTGCTGTTGTTGATGTTTCAGATTGCGTTTGCTCTGAGCCACTGCCTGCTAATGACGAGCCGCCTGGAAGATTTTTTGCATCTTCAGTTAGGCCAAGGTGGCTTTTTAAAATTTCTTTTGTATCGCTTAACGATTGTTCATCAAGCTGGTAGTAATATATACCAGTTGACATATCGTCATAGCCTTCTACAGTCAATGAATCGATACGTGGGACGCCTTGAGTTAAATAGCTGAAGAAACCTTTCATTTCTTTAAATGTCATGTTTGTTTTCATGTTTGCTCCAACTGCATCGATTAGCTCATCATATTTTGTGATTGATGATACTGATGCTGCTTGTTGTGCAATAGCTTTTAAAATTTCTTGCTGGCGTTTGCCACGCTCCATATCGCTATCGCGTTTACGAGTACGTGCTAATGCTAATGCTTCGCGTCCATTTAAATGTTGTAAGCCAGGCTGTAAGTTCACTGTATTACGGTCGAATTCATCTTTTTCAAGCATTGCATAAGGTACTTCTGCTTCAATACCACCAAGGGCATCTACTACATCAATAAATGCATTGAAATTCATACGAACGTAATAATCAACTGGAATATCGAATAATTCTTCAACAGTTTCGATTGTTGCTAATGTGCCACCGAATGCATGGGCGTGTGTGATTTTATCTTTATACCCTACGTAAGGAATATAAACATAGGAATCACGAGGAATACTTAATAGTTTAACTGTTTTTGTTTTGTTATTTAATGTTGCAAGTAATAGTGCATCTGAGCGTGAACCTTCTGCACCTTGACCGCGTGTATCGCTATCATCAATACCGACGAATAGCACGGATACATTATCCTGTACGGGTTCAACTTTTATTTCAGTAGGTCGCTTCGTAGAAACTTCACGATCTTCAATTTCTTCATATGCTTGATCTACTACATGCTCTGCTTTTTTCGTTAAGTACATACCATAAGCTGTTACACAAATTAGCAGAGATGCAGCTAGTATTAACGTTATTTTAAGAACGAGAGAAAGCTTAGAAGGTTTCTTCTCTTTTTGCTTTGAACGTTTCATTTTCATTCTCCTCTAGTGTGTTAGGAATATATCATTTGTCTATGAGCAAAATTACAATACTACTAATTATACTATGCTGCGTCATAACAGTAAACGGGAAATATTTTACTCGCGAATAAATTCGACAAATTGTTTATCGAAACAGTCGATTATTGCTTGTCCATTCGTCAATTCTGTCATCCATTCAACAAAAGTTGCTTCTTCATCCTTTAAAACATACGCAAATACTTCGACAGCGTCTGCATATTGGATTTCCTTTAAAGTGTAATGTGAATTTCGCACTTCATTTTCAACTTTACCTAGCCATGTATAATCAATTGATACTTTCATTAAATGATGCAATTTACGTTCTACGACTTGTGCTGCATCTAGACCCTCTGTGGTTGCTTTCCCATAGGCTCGAATTAATCCGCCGCCTCCAAGCTTAATACCACCGAAATAACGTGTTACAACAACAACTGTATCTTTTAGACCTTGCTTTTTCAATACTTCTAACATAGGGACGCCGGCAGTACCACTTGGTTCCCCATCATCATTCGCTTTTTGAATATTATCATGCTCTCCTACTAAATAGCAGGAGCAATTATGGGTAGCGGAAGGGTGCATTTTTTTTATTTTATCAATAAAATCAATCGCGTCCTGTTCGGTTTCGGCACGATTAACGTAAGCTATGAAGCGTGATTTTGAAATGACAATCTCCCTTTCCCCATAGCCTTTTACAGTTGCATAATCTTTTCGCATTGTGTTTCCTCCTTATAAATAATTAATTGCGTCGAGGGCTCTACTTAGATTTCCCCAAAATAAAAAGCAAAAAAATAATATATTAATTTAAAAAAGTGATAAATAGTACGATACATATAAATGAGATTTATTTTTAAGCCTTCTATTGAATATCTGTTAAATATACGATATTTTTGATAGTAGCTAGTGCGGAAAGCTACTATTATAAAGTATCTTTTGGAGACAAAGGATAAATTTCTCATTAGAGGTATAAAAATAAATATTCTATTAATCTAAGTATGGTGTTATTGTTTGACAATGTTCATTAACTATATGTAAAGTTTGATTCAGCACATATAGATGTCCAAGAGAATGGGGAGATTTTGTGTTTTTAAATGAAAAATTTGATATCGCCTCACTCGATGTTATTTTTAACCGCATGCTTGAAACAATTATGAGCTCTAAAAACGATATATTTATTATAAGCGAACAAAGTCAACGTAGCTTCGAAGAAATGCAAAAAGAACTAGCTGCAATTCGAGAAGAGATAGCAATTGTTATTGACGAAGCGGACTACTTAGAAAAAACTACTCAGCACGCAAAGCAGCGACTTGTCGTTGTGAGTAAAGCATTCAACACGTTCACAGAAGAGCAAGTGCGCGAAGCATACGAAACAGCTAACAGTTATCAAATAAAGCATTTGCTCATTCAGGAAAAAGAAAAGCAGTTGCGCGAACGACGTGATGATTTGGAACGCCGAATGAAAATACTCTATGATACGATAAAACGAGCTGATCAAATTGTCAATCAAGTAAATGTTGTAGTCAATTATTTAACATCAGATTTAAAGGAAGTAGGCCAAGCGCTGGAGCAAGCTAAAATTAAGCAGGATTTTGGTATTAAAATTATAGCTGCACAAGAAGAAGAACGAAAACGCTTGTCGCGTGAAATTCACGATGGACCTGCACAAATGATGGCAAATGTTTTAATGCGCTCGGATTTAATTGAGCGTATTTATCGAGAAAAAGGTATGGATGCTGCGATTAAAGAGATTGCACATTTAAAATTAAATGTGCGTGAAGCTTTGTCAGAGGTACGTCGAATTATTTACGATTTGCGTCCTATGGCACTGGATGATTTGGGCATTTTACCAACGTTGAAGAAGTACTTGTCAACGGTTATGGAGTATAATGAGGGTGTTAATATTCATTTCCAAACCATGAATCAGGAAAAAAGATTGGATTCCAATTATGAAGTGGCGATTTTCCGTTTAATACAAGAATGTACGACAAATGCTATTAAGCATGGTCAAAGTACAGAAATATTCGTTAAGATGGAATGGCTGAAGCACGTTGTAAATGTTAGCGTGAAAGATAATGGTATAGGCTTCGATAAAGAGCTAATAAAGGATCAGTCATTTGGTATTATAGGCATGAAGGAACGAATCGATATTTTAGACGGTAAAATGAATATTCGTAGTGAAATTGGGAAAGGGACACTTGTAACATTTAAAATACCTTTTCCAGATGACGAAATATAGAGTATAAGCGATAATTAGGGGGAAATATTTATGACAAAAATTGTAATTATAGATGACCATCAACTTTTCCGAGAAGGAGTAAAGCGCATTTTAGATTTCGAGGATACTTTTGATGTAGTAGCTGAAGGTGATGATGGTGTAGATGCTGTTAGTATATATCGCGTGAATACACCTGATGTTGTCTTAATGGATATTAATATGCCAGGTAAAAATGGTGTAGAGGCGACGCGTGAATTAATCGAAGAATTTCCAGATGCAAAAGTAATTATGCTATCAATTCATGATGATGAATCATACGTAACGCACGCATTAAAATCAGGTGCATTAGGCTACATGCTGAAAGAAATGGATGCGGATGAAATTGTAGAAGCGATTAAGGTTGTAGCAAACGGAGGCTCTTACTTGCATCCAAAAGTCACAAAAAATTTAGTTGCAGAGTTCCGCCGTCTATCTGAGCATGAAAATAATGGAAACTTCCATCAAACAGAAATTCGCCGCCCATTCCATTTATTAACAAAACGTGAATGTGAAGTGTTACAGCTTCTTACTGATGGACAAAGTAACCGTACAATCGGTGAAACATTATATATTTCTGAAAAAACGGTAAAAAACCACGTATCAAGTATTCTTCAAAAAATGAATGTAAACGACCGTACACAAGCTGTTGTAACAGCAATCAAGAGCGGTTGGGTAGAGGTTCGCTAGGAAAAATCCCTGTAAATGCAGCAGACATTTACAGGGATTTTTCATGACGAAAGAAATTAAATGTATTTTGTAGTAAAAAATTTCGAAGTCGAGATGAAACTTCATATTTGCTAGCGCGTCTATATGAGACGAAATATCAAATGAGCAGTTGTGCATGATATATGCTACAATATGTGCGCAGGAGGTTTTGAAGAAGATGAAAAAATGGTTGATAATGCTGGTGGGAGTATTTATGCTAACGGCATGTGGAGCTAAAGAAGAACAGCCAAGTGCGGAACAAGCGGCTGATAGTATTGCAAAAGAAGATATTGGCTTTGAGGTGATGGGGGATGAAGTTATAGCAGCTTCAGACGTACCAGATGCTGAGCGTGACAAAATAATAACAACTTTCAATGAATATATTGAAGCTCATAATACGAAGGATGTTGACCAGTATAGTAACACGCTTTCTAAAAATGCAACGGGCTTCGACTATGAAAAGGATTTAGCTGAATTGCAAAAATCTTTCGCTACTTACACGATTGATCTTCAAGCAGAGGATATTACGATTATTAAGTATGATGGTAAGGAAGCTCAAGTATACGCCAATTTAACAAGGAAAATTACTGAGGACGAAACCGGAACAGAGTTTTCAGATAAAGCACGCCAAGTAACAGTTTTAGCGAATGAAGATGGCATCTGGAAAATAACGAATATGGCTAGAATTCAAGAAATTCCTGATAGTAAATAATATAGAATTTCAAATGTTGGGAAGTTGAACTAGTGTTTTACGGTCAAGTTCGAAATTCTTGGATTTGGGTTTTATATAATTTTATGTTCCACTTTGAAGCTACTTAAGGTAGAATTATCTTGATTCAGCAAAAAGCTCCTACTTCAAGTATGTGGTGAGATGAAGGTTAAATAACTTTTCATTCAATGGGTGTTCAAACAAAAGCTGAATCAAAATAAAGCCTCTGGCGGATGTCACAGATTTTGAGAAGAAGTTTTCGAGTGATCTCGAAAAAATCTGGACTTAGGTGAGCTGAGGCGTAATTGAGGAAGGCAGAGGAGTGGAATAATTGATGAAAATTGCAATTGTAACAGATAGTACAGCTTATTTAACAGCAGAGGAACGCAGTCGTTATAATATTCATATGATTCCTCTAAGCGTTAATTTAGAAGATGGTATCTATGAAGAAGAGGTAGAAATTACGACTTCTGAATTTTATGATAAAGTGCGAAACTCTAAAGTTTTTCCAAAAACAACACAACCACCAGTTGGTAAATTTGTCGAGCTGTTCGAACAGCTTGCAAAGGATTATGATGAAGTAATTTCCATTCATTTATCCAGTGGGATAAGCGGTACATTCCAAGGTGCAGTACAAGCTGGGGATATGGTGGAAGGTATTAAAGTAACTGCTTTCGACAGTGAAATTGCTTGTTCACCCCAAGGGATGTATGTAATAGAAGCGGCTAAAATGGCTGAGCAGGGCGCCACTGTTGAGGACATTATAGCGCATTTAGAAAGTTTGAGACCAACGCTAGGTGCTTTTTTTGTCGTAGATGATTTAGGTCACTTGCAGCGCGGAGGCCGCCTATCAGCTGCGGCGGCATTAATCGGAGGTTTACTACAAGTAAAGCCTGTACTACATTTCGTAGATAAAGTAATCGTGCCATTCGAAAAAATCCGCACACGCAAGAAAGCATTGCGCCGAGTTGAAGAGCTATTAGCAGATGCAGTAGCAAAGCATGGTGATCTACAAGCAACAGTTATCCATGGCAACTGTGAGGAAGAGGCGGCTGAGTGGATGCAACAATTACAGGCTGCACACCCAAATGTAAGCTTCAAGCTAAGCTACTTCGGACCGGTAATCGGCACTCACCTAGGTGAGGGTGCCCTAGCAGTAGGCTGGTTAAAAAAATAATATTTAAAAGTCTCTACATTTTGAATGTAGGGGCTTTTTGTTTTTGGGGAGGGGAGTAACGCTAATAAAATGGGTAAAAACGCTAATAGAACAAAGAGAAAATGCGGATATATGGGAGAGGCGCAGATAAATCATGGAATTCGCAGATAAATCACGGAAAACCGCAGATAACATGTGAAATTCGCAGATAAGTTATGAGAAACCGCAGATAACACGTGAAATTCGCAGATAAGTTATGAGAAACCGCAGATAACACGTGAAATTCGCAGATAAGTTATGAGAAACCGCAGATAACACGTGAAATTCGCAGATAAGTCATAAGAAACCGCAGACAACACATGAAAAACCACAAAAAGGGGGAAAAAATATGCAACGCCGAACTAAAAAAGCACATTATCTAGGCTTACTTCTTCATCCTTCAGCCATTCATTCAATGATTGGACGTATTATGCGAAGAGAAGACCTGCCTTATACTTCAAAACTTATCAACCTCTATATAGAACGGGGGCTTTTAAAAACACAGCCAGCTATTTCAACAATACAAGGCTTGCTCAAAACACATTTTCGCTGTGAGCGATGTCTTAATACGCAATCGGAGAAATTCATTCATTTTCATTGTGCAAAATGTGAGCAAGTTTGTACCTATTGTCGACATTGTATAACTATGGGGCGGATAGCTAGCTGTACACAGTTATTGACATGGGCGGGGCCCTCACCACAGCATCCAAAAAAGCATCAATTTAGTTGGACGAGTACACTTACTGAACTGCAACAACATGCATCACTTGAATTAGCCGCCAGCATTCAGCAAAAACGTCAGCATTTGCTCCACGCAGTATGCGGGGCTGGTAAAACGGAGATACTTTTTCAACCAATCTACAATGCATTACAAAAAGGATTTCGCATTTGCGTCGCGACACCACGAACAGATGTTGTGCTAGAATTAGCGCCACGTCTACAGAAAGTATTCCCAACAACGATGATTCATGTATTATACGGTGGAGCGCCAGAGCAGCAGAGCTATGCCCAGCTTGTTATTGCAACGACACATCAATTATATCGTTTTGCCAAGGCTTTTGATGTAATGATTGTAGATGAAGCGGATGCCTTTCCTTACACTTTCGATGAATCGCTACAAAAGGCGGTATATAAAGCAAAAAAGCCTGATGCACCTATCACTTTTGTTACTGCAACACCATCTTCCAAACTACTCAAGCAACGCGATGGCTACTCCTTCCTACCTAGGCGCTATCACAACCACCCATTGCCTGTTCCACGATTCCAGTCGCTCTGGCGCTATAAGCGGCAATTCAAAAAAGATAAATTGCCAAAGCAGCTACGACAATGGGTGGAACAACGCATTGAAGCAAAGCAGCCATTTCTCATATTTTTCCCCACAATTGAAATGCTAGAGCAGGCATTACCACTTTTTTCGCCAAATATTTTAGGGGTACACGCAGAAGATCCAACACGCAAAGAGAAAATTCTTAAGCTACGTAACGCAGAAATCCAAGGGTTATTAACAACAACAATTTTAGAAAGAGGAATTACAATTGCTAACTTGCAGGTGGCGGTAGTTGGTGCCGAGAATCCAATTTTTACGGCGAGTGCACTTATTCAAATTGCTGGTCGTGTTGGGCGTGACGAGCAATATCCAACAGGTGATATCATATTTTTCCATCATGGTATCTCGCTCGAAATGGATTTAGCAAAGCAGGAAATCCAACGTTTAAATGAGGTGGCAAATGAATAAGGAAGTAACACATTGTTTATTATGTGAGCGTGAGTTGCAGCAAGTAATTACTTGGCAAACGTTATTTGAGCGTAGCTGGCCACCTGTTATATGTGAGAGGTGTGAGGCGAAATTTGAGCGAACACACTATACAACAGAGGAGCTTACAACGATCTTTTATTATAACGATGCAATGAAGAATTTTTTAAGACAGTACAAATTTTCCCAAGATATTATACTTGCGAAAGTTTTTAGACAGGAGTTAAATAAATTATTACGTAATCGCAGCGAAACGATTGTTCCTATCCCGATGAACCCATTAAAAAAGAAGGAGCGTACATTTGCACATATCGATGAGCTATTACATGCAGCAGAAATCCCTTATGAGCATTTACTTGAAAAAACGACGACAGAAACACAAGTCGGTAAAAGCAAGCTACAGCGCCAACAAGTAGCACCGCTTTTTTCTTGTACAAAAGAACTAGCTGCTAAGCACTACATTCTAATAGATGATATTGTAACTACAGGTACAACAATTGCACATGCAAAAAAGGCACTGCTTGATGCAGGGGCGGAAAGTGTGACAGCAATTGTCTTAATAAAAGGATAACAAAATAATAATAGTTTATTGTATAATGAAAGAAATTAAAGGTGGCATTTAGGAGGAAAAATTATGGCAGAGATTAGAAATTGTCCAGAATGCAATGAATTTTTTAATTACACAGGCCTGCGAGATGTATGTCATAAATGCGCACAAAAAGAAGAGGATTTGTATCAAATCGTCTATCGTTTTTTGCGCAAGCGTGAAAATCGTGCAGCAAACGTTGAGAGAATTGAAGAAGCAACAGGTGTAAAAAAGGATTTGCTATACAAATGGGTGCGTAAAGGTCGTTTGCATCCAGCGATGTTCCCAAATTTAGGCTATCCTTGTGACAACTGTGGTCGTCTTACTACAACTGGGAAGCTTTGCGATAACTGCCAAAATGATTTGAAATCTGATTTGCGCACATTCGATGCCGCAAAGGAATTCCGTGACAACATCGCAGAGCGTGATAAAGGGGCATATTTAGCAGATAGGAAAAAATAAAAGTAGCACAGACAAAATCAGCATCGATTTTGTCTGTGTTTTTTCGTTGAATTACAAATATCAACTAAACAATATTTAAACAATACCGAAATATAATATAGAAGAATTTTGAAAGGAGGATGACGTATGAAAATCAATCCTATTAATTTAAAAGCAATTAACCCATATAAAGCGCAGCCACGACCTGTAAAAAAGGCAGAGCAAGCAGCGTCCTTTGCGGATAAAATTGAAATCTCTTCAGCTGCGAAAGGGATGCAAGTAACGGCTGATTATAATACAGAGCGCGCGGTACGAGTACAGCAGCTAAAGGCTGATATCGATTCGGGTGAATATAAAGTGAACGCTCGACAAGTAGCAGAGGATATGCTGAAATATTACCGTTTCTAAAATTCCCACTAAAGGAGCATACATGATATGTCAGTGCTAGCTATACTTGAAAAACTTGAACGTATGCACAAAAGCTTATTAGAGCTTGCAAATAAAAAAACAGTTGTTATAAAAGCTAATGATATAGAAGCACTGGATGAGCTGATTAAAACGGAGCAGGCGCATATAGCGGCGATTAATACACTTGAACAACAGCGTCAGTTGATGGTAACGGATTACCTTCGAGCAAAAGGAATTGCTTACACTGACAACCCAACTGTAACAGAGTTAATTGACGCCATCGATAACAACGAGGAAAAACAGCAGCTAAGCGCTACTAGAGAGCGTTTGCTTACGTTACTAACAGAGCTAAAGGTACAAAATGACTTGAATCAAAAGCTTGTCTATCAATCATTGCAAATTATAAATATTCAATTAGAGCCATTCCGACCTCAGCGCTCAGATTCATTTAACTATTCGGGTGATGAGGTGCGCGGTCAATCCAATCAAAGAAAAGTAACATACTACGACTCACAGGCATAAAGCGCTTGTAATGCAGAAATTACAAGCGTTTTCGCTTGAACTGATAGGAGGAACACTATGCGTTCAACATTTATGGGATTAGAAGCGAGCAAATCGGGCCTATTTCTACAGCAAACAGCCCTTTATACAACAGGACATAATATTTCTAACGCCAACTCACTTGGCTACTCACGCCAGCGCGTAAACATGCAGGCAATGCCAGGCTATCCATTCCCTGGTCTAAACTCACCAAAATATCCTGGTCATTTAGGTACAGGGGCAGAAGCACACTCAATTCAACGTGTACGCGATGAATTTATTGACCGCAAATACCGCCAAGAAACAAACAAACTTGGCTACTGGGAAGAGCAAACAAAAGCTATCTCACAAATGGAAGATATTTTAGCAGAGCCTTCAGAATTTGGAATTAATAAAGCATTTGATAACTTTTGGAAATCGATGGAGGATGTCGTTACAAATCCTCAAGATACAGCAGCACGTCAAGTAATGATTGCAAAAGCAAGAGCATTGGCTGAAGCATTCAATTATTCAGACAAACAATTAAAAACGGTACAAAGTAATATTGGGGCAGAAATTAACTCTTCTGTTAATACAGTCAACTCGTTGCTAAAACAAATTGCAGATATCAATAGACAAATAATGGAAGCAGAACCGAGCGGCTATGTAACAAATGATTTATACGATGCACGTGATGTGCTATTGGATAAGTTAAATGAATATTTACCTGTATCAACTGAGCGTGTGCCTTCAGGTGGAAATGCGAGCCCTGTAGCAGAGGGAAGCTTGACTGTTACATATACTCCATATGGTAGCGATAAGCCGATTATTTTAGTACATGGTCGTGATAGTGCGAATCTTACAGTGATGAAAAAAAATGGAATACCACTTAATGGTGATAAGCCACTTGACCCGTTTGAGGGGATGCGCATTGATTGGCCACAGGATGCGGTTACCCAAACTAACCCAGACAAGCTGTTATCTGGTGCAGTTCTACCAACAGGCACAGTACACAAATATAGTGAATTTGAAAATGAAAGAGGCAAGCTAGTATCATTAATCAAATCTTATGGCTATATTGACGATAATGATGGAGGCGCAACAAAGGGGTTATACCCTGAAAATCTTGAGAAGCTTGACCGTTTAGTCAAGGAATTTGTAGATACATTTAATGCAGCTCATCAGGGTGGTTACGGTTTGGATGGTAGTACAAGTATAGATTTCTTTGATCCTAATGGAGTTACTGCTGAAACAATCAAAGTAAGCATTACAAAACCTGAAGAAGTAGCAGCAGCTGACCTACCTAATGAACTAGGTAATAATAAAAATATACTTGCGATAGCAAAATTACAAACAGAAGCACCGCCAGGCTTAGGTGGTGCCACATTCCAAGGTTTCTTCAAAGCGATGATTGGTGATATAGGGGTAATCGGACAAGAAGCTATTCGTAGTGAATTTAACTCAGGTACTCTACGTTTAAACGTTGAAAATAGACGTGCTTCAATGAGCTCGGTGTCACTTGATGAAGAGATGACAAATATGATTACATTCCAGCAAGCATATAATGCCAATGCACGTATGATTACAGTTGTAGATGAAACTTTAGATAAAATTATTAATGGCATGGGGCGCGTAGGTTTATAGGCCTCCGTAACTAGCTAAAAGAGAGGGGAAATATAAATGCGCGTTACACAATCAATGTTATCGGGCAATATGCTTCGTAACTTAAATACGAGTTATGGAAAAATGGGGAAGCTTCAAGAGCAACTATACTCTGGTAGAAAAGTAAACCGTCCATCTGATGACCCTGTTGTTGCAATTAAAGGGATGGCTTATCGTACAGAGCTTGATCGTACAGAGCAATATAAGCGTAATATTGGTGAGGCGAATACTTGGTTAGATACGACAGATGATTCACTTGGACAAGTAGGGGAAGCATTAAATCGAGTAAAAGAACTAATTGCCCAAGCAGCAAATGACACGAATCTATTAGAAGATCGTGAAAAGGTAGCAAAGGAAATGGAACAAATTAAACGCCAGCTTCAAGATATTGCAAATTCGCAAGTAGGCGGGAAATATATTTTCTCAGGTACGCAAACAGATAAGCCGTTATTTGTTAATGGTGTAACAAATCCTGCATTACAAGGTGCTACAGGGGTAACGGGACCAAACTCTTCAATTGAAATAGATGTGTTTGAAGCAGTAAGAATTAATATTAATACACCTGGAAAAGAGCTATTTGATAAAATAGATGACTTTATGGGAACAATCGTCACTACTTTACAAAGTGGTACAGGCGAACAAATTGGCGATTTGCTAGGGGGAATTGCCTCTGGTACAAATACTACTTTATCATCAATACAAAATGAAGCTCTTGAGCAACGAGCGGATGTCGGTGCACGCCAAAACCGTGTTGAATTAATGGAACAACGATTAGATTTACATGAAATAAATACAACAAAGCAAATGTCAATGAATGAAGATACTGAGTATGCAGGCACGATTACGGAGCTTGTAACGCAAGAGTCGATTCATCAGGCAGCACTATCTGTTGGAGCAAGAATTATTCAACAAACATTAGTAGATTTTATGAGATAAAATAACAAGCGTTTGAACAAATTGTTCAGACGCTTTTCTTGAAAGGTGGAAAAATGGTGCGGCTACCACAAATTCAAATTCATACTACAGATATTCAAATGGATTTACAAATCCACAAACCTGTCCAGCATATTGAGCAGCCGAGGGCCGAACAAAGGATTTCCCAACCAGCAGCTACTTTGGAAATCCATACAAAAAAAGGAGAACTGTCAATTGACTCATCAGATGCGCGTAGAGATTTAGGCTACTATCCTACAGGAGAGATGATTATGCGCTATGCACAAGAAGGACGTCAAGAGATGATGAAGGGTATTACGAGACGAGTTCGTGAAGGGCGCCAAATGATGTTAAATGCTGGTAAAGGTCAAGGGCGCACAACAATCCAACAAATTGCTGAGCAAAACACAGGACCAAAACGACCAGGACCGTACAATATTAAATTCGTGCCTTCTATTGGCTCTGTGAAAACAAAATACAAGCCTGCAACTGTTGATATCAATATTCAGCGTAACAAACCCAAAATCGACGTAACGATGAACAAGCCAATCCACAGCTATACACCTGGGAAAGTAACAGGTACAATGATACAAAGACCGCGTGTAGATATTGATGTTATCGGTTAAAAGGAGAGGGCAAAGAAATGAATATTGAAACAAAATTTTTAGGGGCAGTAGAAATTAAAGAAGAAGATATTTTAACATTTAAAGAAGGGTTGCCCGGTTTTTCGGATACACAAAGATTCGTACTCCTTCCATTGGATTCTGATTTACCATTAGCTCTTTTACAGTCAATCGAACAACAAGAGCTTGGCTTCGTACTTGCATATCCATTTGCCTTTAAAAAGGATTATACTTTTGAGTTGGGTGAGGAAGAAAAGAGCGAATTGCAAATTGAGCAAGAAGAAGATGTTATTGCATACACGATTGTCACATTAAAAGAAACTTTCCAAGAATCAACAATGAACTTACTTGCACCAGTTGTAATTAATACGAGAAAAAAGCTAGGAAAGCAAATCGTGTTGCAGGATAGTGCAGTGTATCCTTTACGTCACCCGATTGGTGTAATGGAAGGAAGTGCCGAATAATGCTCGTACTATCAAGAAAAAAAGGCGAATCGATTATGATAGGCGATCAGGTTGAAGTAAAAGTGCTCGCTGTTGAAGGTGATCAAGTCAAGCTGGGAATCATCGCACCAAAATCAATCAAAGTTTACCGCTCAGAGGTATTTGAAGCGATTCGAGAGCAAAATAGAGAAGCACTTGCGACACCTATCAATGTACTAGATAAATTGAAGAAAAAATAATAATAAAGTATCTCAATAACTTGTTAATCAATGCCAGTTTGAAAAGTTTCAAGCAAGCATATAATAGAGCCCATTAATCAGAAAAAATTAATTCAGAAAAAATTAAAAAAATTTTTAAAAAAACTATTAAACATTTAAAATAACT
Source organism: Bacillus ndiopicus (assembly GCF_000612805.1). GTDB lineage: Bacteria > Bacillota > Bacilli > Bacillales_A > Planococcaceae > Metasolibacillus > Metasolibacillus ndiopicus. The sequence goes on from NZ_HG964403.1 coordinate 493,019, forward strand.
TACGATATATATTATGTGAGGTAGAGGTAGTACACATTACTTCTATCAAACTCTCCCACATGGATGTGGGTTATAAAAAAACAATTCAAGGAGGAATTCTATCATGAGAATTCAACACAATATCGCAGCATTAAACACACACCGTAACCTATCTTTCAACAACACTCAAGCTTCTAAAAACCTTGAGAAATTATCTTCAGGTTACAAAATCAACCGTGCAGGCGATGACGCTGCTGGTTTAGCAATTTCTGAAAAAATGCGTGGTCAAATCCGTGGTCTTGATATGGCATCTAAAAATGCTCAAGACGGTATCTCTTTAATCCAAACGGCTGAGGGTGCATTAAACGAAACACACGCAATTTTACAACGTATGCGTGAATTAGCAGTTCAAGCGTCAACTGACACAAACGAAGATGTAGACCGTAACAAATTGCAATCAGAAGTAGATCAATTAATTGAAGAAATTGACCGTATTGCGACTACTACTCAATTCAATAACATGAACGTACTTGATGGTAGCTTCACTAGTAAAGTATTCCACATCGGTGCGAATGCAGGTCAAAAATTAGACATCAATATTGATGATATGCAAGCGGCAGCATTAAGCGTTAGTGGTATCAGTATTGCAACTCAAACTGCTGCTGACGGTGCAATTACTACAATTAACAGTGCGTTAGAAACAGTATCTGAGCAACGTTCTAAACTTGGTGCATGGCAAAACCGCCTAGAGCATACAATTAATAACTTAGGTGCATCTAGCGAAAACTTAACAGCTGCTGAATCTCGTATCCGTGATACAGATATGGCAAAAGAGATGATGGGCTTCACAAAAAACAACATCTTAATGCAAGCTGCACAATCTATGCTAGCGCAAGCTAACCAACAACCACAAGGTGTATTACAATTATTACAATAATTAGTATGAGAAAAGGCTTCCTTTTTTGGAAGCCTTTTTTGTTTATGGGGAAATATTGTAAAATGTAGTTACGAACATAGGAAATGGGTCTATAGATATTCAAAATAGAAACCATTAAAGCTAGTAAGTAGAATTTATTAAAATAGTAAATTACATTTGTTAATCCATTATACCGAGGTATAATGGATTTAAGAAGTTTGATGAGGAGAAATTAAGGAATTTGTGTAACTGTAAACATATAATATTAGCCTTTTTTACCGATATAAAGTGTGATGTTTATTATTTAAAATAAAGGATGGATTAATATGCAAGAATTGATAAGAGAAACAATGGAAAGCTATAACAATTACATTATTAATGTCAAAGAAGGAGCCTTAAAAATAGCTGATAAGTTGCGCACAGAAGATATAAAGGGAGCATTAACTTTAATTTCTGACTTTTCAGAAGGATCAATTTGGCTAGTTGATGTCAACAAAAAATTAATGGATTTAGGATATCTAGTTAAATTAGAAATGAACGTTATTCAAGAGTTTTTAATAGAAATTAATGAAGGTTTAGAAAACCAAGATTATATTTTAGTTGCAGATATATTTGAATATGAAATTTCCCCATTTTTTGATCAATTAGAGCAATATGAAATATAAGGAGTAGTGGTAAAACACCTCAATTTGTAAATATACGGATAAAAAATAGCCGGATTTGATGTAGTGTGGGGAAAATGGTATTTAAGTAATGAGCATAACAAAAAGGAGCTAGAAGGTCGTGAAAGAAGTAGTCATTGAAGAAATAGTAACATTAAAAAGGCTGTATAGTGAAATTACAGATAGAATTTCAGCTAATCAACTTAAAGAAGCGCAAACTGCTCTACAACAACTAAAAGATAGTGAGAGAACAGAAAAGTACTATGAATTACTAAGCGAAATATATTTAAAAAAGAAAGAGTATATGAACGCTAAAAGAGTGTTGGAAATAGGAATATATGATTTTTTAAATTCTAAGGTACTATACTATCAACTTTTTGAAGTTTTATGGAGATTAAAGCAATATGAAGAAGCTATTGTCGCATTAGCAAGATCTGCACGTTTAACTTTTGATGTCGAGGAACGTGATAAGACTACTGAAAAAATGAAAGATCTAATACCAAAATTGTTTGATTTGGTTGGTGAAAAAAATGCAAGAAAAATTATTTCAAAGGCTACTTTAATATTAGGAGAAGGGGATGAAAGAGCATTCCCGATGGATAAGGATGCCAAGAGCTGGATTAATCGCTATTTAACAGATAGCAAAGGTCAAAAATATTATGTTAACTTATATAAAGGTTATACAGCAGAAGATATTAATATGGATGTAAGATATTTCTTAAAAACAGAAATTGTGCAAGGGAAAAACTATCGATACACTAAATTGAATTTAAATGAAGAAAGTATACTACCTATTTCATCAAGCTTTAACGAAGAAATTGAAATTACTAATGATCAAGGCTTATCTAACGCTATTCAAGAAAAGCATATGCAAAAAAACCGAATAAATTATACCAAACTTCAGAAAGGTACATATAAACTGAAAAGTAAAAATGAATTTTTTTTAGGCAACCCTATACCTAATAGCAAAAAAGAGAAAAATAAGCTTTGTATCGTACTTTACATAGATGGGTTATCACAGGTATTTTTGGATAGATACAATCTGAACAATCTAATGCCTAATACAGCTCAGTTTTTCAAAGAAAGCTATTGGAATAAAAATTGTTATACAACAAGCGATTGGACATTTCCAAGTGTAGCAAGTATTTTTACAGGGCTCACAACATTTAAACATAAAGTATATCATCCAAATGTTAATATAGATATTAATAAAAGAGGGGATATGTATACAGAAAAATTTAAAGATCTTGGTTTTTATACTACGCAAATAAATAATAATTGGAGAATTGTTCCAAGTGCAGGATATATGGAAGGCTTTGATAGAACAATTTTCCAAAACTTTCGAGGTGGTTTTGCAATTGCGGAAGTTCTAGGAGAAGTAATAGAGCATTTATCTTCATTCCCTAACAATGATCATTTTTTATGGGTAGGTATTGAAGACTTGCATGATATTGCAGATGGGTATAATCAGGATGTATATCAACAAACAAACTTAACATTAGAAGAACGTTTAAAAAATGAAAGAGCTGAAATTTCAGTGAATGCTGAATACAGTGAAGATAAAATTATAAAATATAAAAATCAATTACAAAGAATTGATATCTATTTAGAGAGTTTATACCATTATTTAGAAAAAAATCATCAAAATGATGATGTTTATGTTACCATTATTGCAGACCATGGGCAAGGGTATATAGAAAACTCCGAAAACTTCCTTCATGATGGGCGGAGAAAAGTACCTTTTATATTTAAAGGTCCAACTGTTCCAAATAAAATTAGTAACGAACTAATGTCTATTACAGACTATTTTCCAAATATGCTTGTTGCATTAGGTGATGTTAAGGGTACTGATAGTGAAAATGATGCAGTTATTTTGAAGGATTTTGGTGGACAGGGTAGAGCTAGTGTGATAACGGAAACGTTTCATCCTAAGGCGCCTTATCATATTGTAATAACTGATGATAAGTTTACTTTTTCATTAAAAACAAAAAAACATGTTGAGGATGATGGATTGATTAACTTTGATGAAGTTAAAATACAATTACTTCATAATGAGAATCAAGAGGATATTACAGAAGTAAATGTAGAAAAAGTTAAAGAGTATATAACCTTTGTCACAGAGCGCGTAATACATTATCAGTATATCCAATAGAAAAGAGTGGTCTTAGTGAAGAAAACAACGAAATTAAAACAAATGCTAGCTTCTGGTGAATTAGAATTTTTAATGGAGGCGCATAACGGTCTTTCAGCAAAAATTGTAGAAAATGCAGGCTTTAAAGGAATATGGGCAAGTGGATTGTCTATTTCAGCAGCATTAGGGGTACGAGATAATAACGAGGCATCATGGACACAAGTTTTAGAAGTAATTGAATTTATGAGCGATGCTACTGATATACCAATTCTTTTAGATGGTGATACAGGCTATGGGAATTTTAATAATATGCGTCGTTTAGTTCGTAAGCTTGAGCAACGTGGAATTGCGGGGGTTTGTATTGAAGATAAGCTATTTCCAAAAACAAACTCATTTATTAATGGTGAAGCGCAACCTTTAGCTGATATTGATGAGTTTTGTGGAAAAATTAAAGCTGCTAAAGATGCTACGATAGACCCTGATTTTGTTGTAGTAGCACGTGTTGAGGCATTTATAGCGGGGTGGGGATTAGAAGAAGCGGTTAAACGAGCTGAGGCATATCGTCAAGCAGGAGCGGATGCAATTCTAATGCATAGTAAAAGAGCAGATGCGACAGAAATAAAAGCATTCATGGAAGTATGGAATAATCGCCATCCAGTTATTATTGTACCAACAAAATATTACTCTACTCCGACAGAACAATTTAAAGATTGGGGTGTAAGTACGGTTATCTGGGCAAATCATAATGTACGTGCCGCAATCAAAGCAATGGAACAAGTAACTCAAAAAATTTATGAGGACCAGAGCTTAATTAATATTGAAGGAAACATTACTTCTGTTAGTCATATCTTTGAACTACAAGGTGCAGACGAACTAAAAGAGGCAGAGAAAAAATATTTACCTACATATGGTCAACAAATTTCTGCTATTATTCTAGCCGCTTCAAAAGGCGAAAACTTTAATTCTTTAACAGAGCTGTTACCGAAAACATTATTAACGGTTAACAATAAATCAATTTTTGATTCTCAGGTGGAGCTATTTAATGAGGCTGGAATTAAGGATTTAATCGCAGTCCGTGGATTTGGAAAGGAACAATTTAAACAATCTAATATTACGTTTATTGATAATGATAAATTTAATGAAACAAAAGAATTATATTCACTCAATTTAGCATTAGAACAGGTGAAAAATAGTGCAATCATATCCTATGGGGATATAATATTTAAACCTTATGTATTAAATGAATTACTTACATCTACTGCAGATATAACGATTATTGTAGACTCAGATGCGGAATATGTCCATGATGAATACAAAGACTATATTACAGCAACAGAGAAATACAATAAGAAGAAGTTTAATCAAGAAGTTTATTTAAATACTATTTCTAACAACGTTGAACCAACTGAAATTGATGGTGAATTTATAGGTTTATGCAAACTTACACCTGTAGGTATCCTACAATTAAAAGATGCTATTCAAGAGCTGGGCAAAACAAAGCCATTGGAAATATTACGTTTTAGTGAGGCGCTTAATTATCTAGCGCAAAATAGTGAAATTGCAATTAAATATATTAGAGGTTCATGGGTTGATGTGGATAGCATTATTGAACTTCAAAAAGCGGGTGATCTTTAAATGATTTCAATGGAATCGTTTGGTAATAAATTGGGTCAACTAGGATTTAATTTTTATAGTGGTGTTCCTTGCTCATTTTTAAAACCTATGATTAATTTTGCTATTAATAATGACCAGTTTATAATGGCTGCAAATGAAGGGGATGCTGTAGCTATTGCTGCTGGCGCCTCTTTAGGCGGCACAAAGAGCGTTTTTCTATGTCAGAACTCAGGGCTTACTAATGCAGTTTCACCATTGACATCATTAAACTATACTTTTGAAATCCCCGTATTAGGCTTTGTAAGTTTAAGAGGTGAACTGGGCGTTGCAGATGAGCCTCAACATGAATTAATGGGGGCTATTACAGATAAAATGCTAGATATTATGCAAGTTCAATATGCTGTTTTATCAATAGATGAAGAAGAAGCACTACGCCAATTAGAGGAAGCTAATATGGTAATTGAAAGTGGGAAATCCTTTTTCTTTATTGTTAAGAAAGATACATTTACTTCGGTGAAATTAATGAAACAGGAAGCTCCTAACCTTAGAAATGCTCAATTAAATAATAGTATGTCAGATACTCAAGATGTAAAACGTATCGAAGCTTTAAAAGTAGTACAAAGTGAGACAGATAAAAATACGGTATTATTAGCTACTACTGGGGTTACGGGCCGAGAGCTATTTGAACTTGAAGATAAAAATAACCAGTTCTATATGGTTGGTTCAATGGGCTGTATCAGCTCTCTTGGTTTAGGGTTAGCTTTAGCAAAACCTAATATAAAAGTGGTTGTGATTGATGGCGATGGATCTTTGTTAATGAGAATGGGATGTCTAGCGACAAATGCATATTATAGTCCTACAAACCTATATCATTTACTGTTAGATAACGGATTACATGAATCCACTGGTGGGCAGAAAACAGTTTCTTCTCATATCGATTTTATGCAGATTGCTTATGGGGCAAGATATGAAGTTGTAGATCAATTAAATAATTTAAGCGATTTAACACAATCTCTGAAAATATGGGGAAATACCCCTAAACTAACATTCGGTTATTTAAAAACGTCAAAAGGTATTAAAGACAATCTTGGAAGGCCCACAATCACACCTAAACAAGTAAAGGATAGATTTATGAGTTTTGTGAAGGAGTGTCCAATTTGAAAACAGTAGTCATTGTCGCAGCAGGTTTATCAAGTCGCTTATATCCGTTAACGAAAACAAGTCCAAAATGCTTATTGCCATTAGGTACTGAAAACATACTACAGCGAAATTTAAGATTGTTAGAGAATAATGGTTTTGAACGAATTATTATTATTACAGGTTATTTAAAAGAAATGATTGAGCACACAGTTGAATCTAGGGCAGTAACATTATTTAATCCGTTTTATAAATTTTGCAATAATATGGGGTCGTTATATTTTGCAAAAAATCTTGTTGGTCGAGAGCCGTTTTTATACTTACATGGGGATGTTGTATTTAGTGAGCTTCTGTTACAACAATTCCTTAACAATATCGATGAGCAGCATTTTATAGATTTAGCTGTTGATTTTAAAGAAGCTGATGAAGAAGCGATGAAGGTACAAATAAATGAGGAATTTTATTTAATTCGCTCTAGTAAAGATATTACTTTAGAAGATAGTAAAGGTGAATGGATTGGTTTAGCGGCTATTCATCGCCCGGAGAAGTTATTTAAGGAAATAGAAAAGCAACTAGTTGCTGAAAATATGAATGTTTATGATACGTATGCTTTTACAGAATTGGCTAAAAACGATGAAAGAATAAAATGTTTACCAATTTACGATGAACCTTGGGTAGAAGTTGATTTTATAGAGGACTATGAAAAAGCAAAGGAATTATTTGAATGAGAAATGAATTTTATAATCCTGTCAAAATTGAATTTGGTCATAATTCGTTAGATTTTTTACCTAGATATATAAATGGACGAAAAGCTCTTCTCGTTACATCAAAAAGCTTTGTTAATAGAGGGATTGTCAAAGAAATTGTAAGTAATAATCCGACTATTATGCAAGTTATTTCAAATATTCAGCCTAACCCAACCATTAATCAAATACTTGAAATTCGAAGTCAATTGGATTATGAGAATTTTGAAATGATTATTGCATTAGGCGGTGGTAGTGTTATTGATGCAGCGAAGGCAATAGCACCAATGGATTCATCAAATAATCTGCTGGAACTTTTAAATAAAGGAATCCCTAGGGAAATGGATATAAAACCGATTGTTGCTATTCCTACAACAGCAGGTACTGGTTCAGAAGTAACAATGTGGGGAACAATTTGGGATGATATAAATAAAAAGAAATATTCTATTATGGATGAACGATTATATTGTGAGGTTGCAATATTAGATCCAGTTTTACATTTGACTTTACCTTATGACATAACAGTTCAAACTGGGTTAGATGCACTTTCGCACAGTTTGGAAAGTATTTGGAATAAAAATAATAATGCTATATCTACATTGTATGCCAAACGTGCTATTAGTGAAATTTTTGAAACTCTTCCCTTGTTAGCAAATGATTTAGGAAATATTTTATACCGTGAAAAGATGCTACTAGCTTCATATTATGCCGGAATTGCTTTTTCTAATACACAGACAGCTATTGCCCATGCTATGTCTTATTATTTGACGTTAGAAAAAGGAATTCCTCATGGTATTGCTGCAAGTATTACTTTACCAATAATAATGGATGTTTTCTTAAAAGATGCTACCGATGAAAATATCTTTGGAATGTCAAATACCAATTCTGTAGAAATTCTTAAAAGATTGTTTTCAGATTTAAATATATCATTAAATTTAAAAGACTATAATTTAACAGTAAAAGATATTGATAATATTCAAAGCTCCTTAGAGTCTAATAATCGAGCACAAAATAGCAATTTAGATACTCGGAAGGTACTCATTATGTTAAGGGAGTATCTGCAATGATAAGAGGGGATTTTAAAGTGAAAAAAAGAAATATTTTAATAAATTTAATGACTGATAAATTGCAAGAACAAGACTTTAAAGAAATAAGTAAGCTTTATAAAAAAAACTTTGAGATTTTTAATTTTCAATTTTGTGTAGAAGAAGTATTTCCAGATATTTTAGGAGCAATTTTAAAAGAATTAGAAAGTCAATCTAAAGTAAATATTAAAAATGATATTATTTTTTTTCAAACAAATATAGCTGATTTAGCGCATTTTTCAATGAAATTTTATTCAGAATATATTGATGCGGTTATTGTATATCCAAAAAAGGTAGACTTTTTGATTAACTATGATAAGAGTAACTTAATGATTATTCCAATAATCCAAACACAAACTGACATGTTGAGGTTAACAAAAGTATATACGCATTTTATACCTACAATGGATGCAGAATACTTAGTGTTCTTAAATGATTTTTCATTATTTAATGATATAGAGATTGTAGAGAGGTTTGAACTACCTACATCATTAAAAATGTCTAATAATCTTAATTATAAATTTGATGATGCAGAAATTCTTAACGAAATACCAGGTGTGGCGAAGTATATAGAAATTAATATACAAATGAACGAGAAAAAAATAGAGGGATATGACTATTTACAAACATTTTCGTCATTTTTAATGGCAATTCAATATAATATGAAAGCCAATTTAAACAGCATTGTTAAACAAAACAATTTTGCTAATATAATTAGCAGCTTGAGAAAAGCCACTAGTATTATTCAGGATTTTAGTGTATATATTTATCGATATTTAAATATAAATCAGGATAAACTCCCTCTTAATGAATTTGCAACGTTAAATTATATAACAATACTGTTTAAAGATTCTGAAGCTTATAGAAGACAGTTTGAGTATTTGAAAAAAAATATAAATAATATAGATATTATGCAAGCTCATGCGCTGATTACTAATAGTCATTTTTATGAAAGTAAAATGGGCGTTAAACGGTATAGTAATTTATTTAAAGATCGCATGGAGATACGTGAAAAAATTATTCAGAAGGTGCGTAGCAACATAGATATTCCTCAAGCTGTTTATAGAGAGAAAAACAATATAGCCATAATAGCTGGACAACTGTTAAATACAATGCACTCACCTACTAAGTGGGTGTTAGATTATGCTAATAATTTGAAGAAATTTAATCCGCAATTAAATATAAAGATTTTCGTTGAAGATTGGGCAAATTATTCGCCAAATGAGTTAGTTTGGAACATATCCTTTTCCTCAGTATTTTCATCATCTGTGGCTGATGTTCATAAGGAGTATTTAGATTCTTCTATTGAAGTGTATTATTCAGATGCAACTTTAGCTAGAGAAGAAAGAATTCAAAAAGATATTTTAGAAATATGTGAATTTAAGCCAAGTCTAATATATAAACTGGGATCTAAATATAATATTGCTATAGATTTATTATATCCTTATTTTCCAATTGTGAGTCAAACAATATATGGAGCAGAAGACAACCAATTTACAGATATATTTACAGGTGGATTTACCCTAGAAAATATTGATTACTTATACAAAGAACAAAATATGTTCAATGTATCTTATATGCCACACCATGTCGGTATTGAAAATATAGAAAGTAAAGTTGTTAGAACAAGAGAGAGCTTTGACTGGACAGAAGAAGATTTTTTGCTAGTCTCTGTAGGAAATAGGCTTGATGTTGAAATGACTGAAGAGTTTATTGATACAATGATAAATATTTTAAGTAAAGATGATTCTGTAAAATGGTTAATAGTTGGGGCTAGTAGTATCAAATATATTAATGATCAATATTCTTATTTAGTACAAGAACAACGTATTAAGTATCTTAGTTATGAGAGATATTTATTTGATTTATATAAAATGTGTGATGTTTATGTAAATCCTCTAAGAAGAACAGGTGGGCACAGTGTGGCGATAGCAATGAAAGCTGAATTACCAGTAGTTGCTGCTGATAAAACTTCGGATGTTGCAGGATTCATAGGACCAGAAAATTGCATTACATTAAGTGAATTTGCTAGGGAAGTTTTTGAATTAAAAACTAATCCTCAATATTATAGAGAAAAATCCAATATGCTGTTTGAACGTATTAATAAAGAATTTTCATTTGAAAAAACTAATAAAGATTTAATAAAAATATTTGAACTCTCGGAATCTAAATTCGTTGAAAGGAATCAAACCAATTGAAAGGTATATTACTTGCGGGAGGAACTGGATCAAGATTGTCTCCTCTAACTAAATCAATTTCTAAACATTTATTACCTATTTATGATAAGCCTATGATCTATTATCCTCTCTCCGTATTAATGCTAGCAGGGATTAAAGAAATATGTATCATTAGTACAGAGCATGATTTACCGCTTTATAAAAAGTTACTGAAAGATGGTAGCCAGTTGGGAATTTCTATTGAATATAGAATTCAAAAGAAACCAAATGGAATTGCTGAAGCCTTATTATTAGCAGAAGATTTTATAGATAATAGCTCTGTGTGCTTAATATTAGGAGATAATATTTTTTATGGACAAGGTTTTACTCCTATTTTGAAAAAAGCTACTAAATTAGAACAGGGAGCAATTATTTTTGGTTACGGGATAAAGGATCCAGAACGTTTTGGTGTAGTAGCTTTTGATTCCAATAATAAGGTAGTTTCAATTGAAGAAAAGCCCGCTAAACCTAAATCTAATTATGCGATAACTGGTTTGTATTTTTATGATAATAATGTTGTAAATATAGCGAAATCAATTACTCCCTCTAGTCGTGGGGAGTTAGAAATTACAGATGTGAATAAGGAATATTTAAAAAATAATGCTCTACAAGTAGAATTGTTGGGTAGAGGATTTGCTTGGTTAGACACTGGAACTTTTGAAAGTTTGCTAGAATCTGGACAATTTGTGGAAACGATAGAAAAGCGGCAAGGTTACAAAATAGCTTGTCTAGAAGAAATCTCTTTTAAACAAGGATGGATTACAGAAAAACAGTTACTAGCATTGGCCAATAGCTATAAAAATAATAGTTATGGTGATTATTTAATAAAGATAGTTGAAGAGGGCATATAAAGATATTTTCAGAAGTGAAATTATTCAAAAGTATGTAAAAAAGCTTAACATACATTGAATTAAATTACATATATAAGCAGGGGAATTTTAGTTTTAACTATTTAATTGAAATGGATAAAATTTAAGGTTAAATTAACTAGAAGCTTAATAATACTGATGTTAAGGTAATTAAACTTTAGGAAGTTATTTGAGACATAATAATTTATTAATGCGAGACGAGCTAATATTAAGTGTCTCGCAATTTTTTTTAAAAGAACAAAAAATAAAACATATATTTTGGTAGTAAGTGCTGCTTATAAAACACTAAAGAATGATAATAAAATTCTAACTGGTAGAATTATTGCATTTGATTAAAAAGCCAAGTTTACCAAACAATTAGATTTAGATATTATGTTTTTATTCTGTTTAATTATACTTAGTCACTTTAGTAGATGGGTTACTCAGTCTAGTTTAGTATTGACAGACCAATCAATTATTTGCAAAATGAAACTAGTTAAAGTATTGAAAAATTATTTGCAATTAGTAACATTTCGGCTGAGGGGAAAAAAGCTAAAAGTCTATATAAGCACTCTCTTGAATAAATGATTAAGTTGCTAAATTTGAAGATATTGATAAGAATATCTATAGACGATATTTGTTAGACTTAAATCAAATAATAATGGAAGAAGGTTATCACCATGATTCCTTTTAACAAACCACCTGTAATTGGAAGGGAAATAGAGTATATACAAGATGCTATAGAAAATGGTCATCTTTGTGGTGATGGAAAGTATACGAGGCTATGTCATGAATGGCTAGAAAAAAATACAGGAGCAAAGAAAGCTTTATTAACAACGAGCTGTACACACGCGTTAGAGATGACAGCTTTATTATTAAATATTCAACCTGGCGATGAAGTGATTATGCCTTCTTATACATTTGTATCTACCGCTAATGCTTTTGTATTACGGGGAGCAAAAATAATATTTGTTGATATTAGGCCAGATACTATGAATATTGATGAAACAAAAATTGAAGCTGCTATTACTAGTAAAACTAAAGTAATCGTTCCAGTTCACTATGCAGGCGTTGCATGTGAAATGGATACTATAATGGAAATAGCTGATCGTTATAATTTATTTGTCGTAGAAGATGCTGCCCAAGGTTTAATGGCAAAATACAAAGGGAAAATGTTGGGAACAATCGGACATTTAGGAACGTATAGCTTCCACGAGACAAAGAACTTTGTTTCGGGAGAAGGAGGAGCACTTTTAATAAATGATAAGAGATTTATTGAACGTGCAGAAATTATTCGAGAAAAAGGGACGAACCGTTCGCAGTTTTTCCGAGGGCAAGTAGATAAATATAGTTGGCAAGATGTTGGATCTTCTTATTTGCCAAATGAACTAACTGCAGCGTATTTGTTTGCACAATTTGAGAATATTCAAATGTTACATAAAGAACGTCTGGAAATTTGGACTAGTTATTATGAGGAATTAAAGAATATAAAACAATTTGAATTACCTTTTATTCCAAATGAATGCGAACATAATGGGCATATTTTTTACCTTAAAGTAAGAGATTTGGAAGAAAGAACAAAATTGATGAACTATCTAAAACAAAATGAGATTCAAAGTACGTTTCATTATGTCCCATTACATTCAGCAAATGCTGGTTTGAAATATGGAATATTTAGAGGAGAAGATAATTTTACAAGTTCTGAAAGCGAAAGGTTAGTAAGGCTTCCTTTATATTTTGGTTTAAGTGAATTTAAAAATATTATAAAAGTATTGGAGAAATACTCAAATGAGAACCAATAATATGGATTTAAATAAATTTTCACAAGCATATGACAATGATTTTCCTTATGCATTAGATAATGAGTTAATACTAAATTGGTATCCTAAAAGAGTAATTGAAAAAACCTCTATGGGAAAATCTTTGTTAGAACTAGGAATAGGGCACGGTTATACATCGATTTCGTTTTCTAAACATTTTTCAAGACATGTAGTGATTGATGGATCTGAGGAAATAATATCTAAATTCAAACAAAATCATGATACAAGCCAGATTGAAATTATATATTCCTATTTTGAGGATTTTGAAACTACCGAAAAATTTGATGTAATTGTCATGGGATTTATTTTAGAGCATGTAGATAATCCAGATATGATATTAAATAAATTTAAAGAATTTTTAAAACCGAATGGAAAAGTATTCATTGCTGTACCTAATAGTGATTGCTTGAACAAAAGAATAGGACTAGAGGCGGGTCTTATTTCTGATATGAAGGAGTTAACTACAGCAGACTTAGCATTGGGACACCAAAGAATCTATGATGTGGATTCACTTAAAAATTTATGTGTAAAATGTGGATTTATTATCAAATCTATTGAAGGAGTTTTTTTGAAGCCAATTACTACAAGCCAAATTAAAGAATTGAAACTTTCAGAAGAAATTTTAAATGCAATGTTAGTAGTGGGAGTGAATTACCCAGAGCTTTCGGCAGCTATCTTAATGGAGATAAGTTTAAATAATTAATAGTAGGAAGTATAAGACACATATGAATATATTAGTAGTTGGTAATACCTCAATTGTTGGAAAAAGAGTTATTGAACAATTAAAAAAAAATACAAAATGTATAGTTTATGTTACTGGCAGGAATAAAAAAGCTGATATATTTTTTGATTTAGAAAATGAGCAGTTAGAGGATAATGTTAAAGGATATAATTTTGATGTAATTATTAATTGTGCAGCTAGTTTTGATGATGACAGCATTAAAGGGTCTTTGAAAAATTTGAAAATTAACACTATGGGTGCTGTTAAAATAGTCGATTTAGCATTAAATACAAAATGTCGAAGAATAATAAATCTCTCAAGTATATCTATGTACTCAAATAAAGAAAATGAATACTATAATTCATATGGTATTTCTAAAAGTTTTGCAAGTGAATATTTTAAATTACTTTGTAAACAATATAATATTGATTTTTGTGAATTGCTTCCTAGTCAAATTTATGATGAAGCAGGTGAACAAAAAAAGCATCAGGGGCTACTATATTCTATCATTGACCAAGTAAGTAAAAAAAGCGAAATTACTTTCTGGGGAAATCTTGATGTAAAACGTAATTACATATTTATTAAGGATTTAGTTAATATTATAGAAAAGGTAATATTCTCTGATATTACAGGCTCATACCCGTGCTGTTATATTAAAAGCTACACGCTTAGTGAAATTGTAAAAATTGCCTCAAAAGTTTTTGAACAAAAAATTCAATATACTTTTGATGCTAAGAAAGAAAGCTTGAAAACGATTTATATACCTGAAACAAGCTATGAATTATATGAACAAATTAATTATACACCACAAGTCGATTTAGAAAAGGGATTGAAGTTAATTAAAAAGACCTTATATGTAAAGGAATGACGACAGATTGTATAAAATATTAGTTACAGGTGTTGGCGCAATTATAGGCTATGGAATAATACAGTCTTTAAGACAATCGAAATATGATGTTACTATAATAGGCACTGATATATATGATGATGCAATTGGAAGAGAGTGGTGCGATATTTTTGAGCAAGGAGTACTTGCTAATTCTAAAGAATATCCACAATTTTTGAAGAATCTTATAATGAAATATGATATAGATTTAATCATTCCAGGCATTGAACAGGATATCAATAGGATTGTTCGTGAGTATGATTACTTTAGTACATTAGATACTAAATTTGCAATAAACAATCGACAACTGATTGAAATCGCAAATGATAAATGGTTAACGCATTTAATGTTAGTTAAAAATGGTTTTCCAGTAATACCTACCTACATAGATGGTGAATTTGATGAAGTGAAATTAGCTTTAGATATCCCAATGTTAATGAAGCCTAGGAATTCATACGCTTCTAAAGGGATACATCAAATTGATACTCCTGAAGATTTTAATTATTGGAAAAATAAATTAGAAAAAGAATTTATGGTCCAAAAAATTGTTGGGGATGCGGATTCAGAATATACTGTCGCAGCTTTTGGATTAGGTGATGGTACATGTTCACAAAAAATTTCATTAAAAAGAAAATTAGGTGCAGATGGAGCTACATCTAAAGCTAATGTAGTTATTAGTACCCAGTTAGATACAATAGTTGACCGATTAGTAGCAAGTTTCAAACCAATTGGTCCTACTAATTTTCAATTTATATATCATAAAGGGGAATTTTTATTATTAGAGATTAACCCTAGAGTATCTTCATCTACTTCAATAAGAAATGCCTTTGGATATAATGAGGCAGAAATGTGTATTGATTATTACTTGAAAAATCAAATACCTAAAATAAGAGAAGTGAAAAGAGGCTCTGCTATTAGATACATAAAGGAAAAAATTTATTATGATAGCGATTATATCTGATATTCATGGAAATTATGCTGCGTTAAAAGCTGTTTTGGAAGATATTGATGGAAGAGGTATAGATAACATCATATGCTTAGGTGATACGGCAGGATATTACTGTATGATAAATGAGTGCATAGAAGAACTCAAAGAAAGAAATATTTACTCACTTCAAGGAAATCACGATTATTACTTAATAAGTGGACAAAGATGTTTAAGATCAAATTCAGCTAATAAATGTCTTGAATTTCAACATACTGTCTTGACATCTTCCAATAAAAAATGGTTAGAAGATTTAACTTCTAGCTCACTAGTTTTTAACAATATGAATTTTGTACATGGTGGCTGGAACGATAACCTAGATGAGTACATATATAGTATCTCGACTGACTATTTTGAAACAATAAAAGGCAGATATTTTTTTTCAGGACATACGCATGTCCCTATAATTTATGATATGGGAAATAAACTATACTGTAATCCAGGGGCGGTTGGGCAACCGCGGGATGGAAAATCGGCCGCATCATATGCAATCTTCAAAAATGGATTAGTAGAAAATATAAGAGTGGCCTATGATATTGATTTGATTGCCTTTCATATGAAAAAAAATGGATTTGATAATTATTTTTTTGAAAACCTTTATTTAGGGCAGAGAATTGGTGGAGGAATATCTTCTACAGTTATTATGTGATAATGAATTATTAGAAAGGGTTTTCTAATTGAAAAAAGTAGCAATTTCACAATCAAATTATATTCCTTGGAAGGGATATTTTGATTTAATATCGACTGTAGATATATTTGTTATATATGATATTGTCCAGTATACAAAAGATGACTGGAGAAACAGAAATAAAATTATTACTTATAATGGTGTAAAATGGGTGACAATTCCTACGGAAAAAAAAGATTGTTTAAATAAAAAAATTAACGAGATTAAGATTTCCAAAAGAGATTGGTATGTTAATCATTTAAATCAAATAAAAGAGTCATACAGAAAAGCACCATTTTATGAAGAAGTGATAAATTGGCTTGAAAATATATACTTTGAATGTAAAGAATATATCTACCTATCACAAGTAAATAAACATTTTATATTAGCGATTAACGAAGTTTTGGAAATTGTCACAAAAATTATTGATTCAGAGAATTTTGAAGTGGGAAACGAGAGAAATCAAAGATTAATAGATATTTGTTTAGCATTAGATGCAACAAATTATGTATCAGGTCCGGCGGCAAAGAAATATTTAGATGAATATTTATTCAATAGCAATGGGTTAGTTGTTGAATGGATGAATTATGAAGGGTATCCTAAATATCCACAGTTGTCCGATGCTTTTGAGCCAGCAGTTAGTATTATAGACTTGCTGTTTAATGTTGGATTAAAAGAAGCGAAATTTTATATTAAAAAGGCTTTTTAATAAATGATTTTCATTTTTTTATAATACTAAAAAATGTGAGGTTAATAAATGAAAATTTTAGTGACTGGTGCTGGAGGTTACATAGGAACTGTATTAGTTCCTAAGCTTATAGAAAATGGACATGAAGTAGTTGCTGTAGATTACTATTATTTTGGGGAAGAGAAATTAGATTTGCATGAAAAACTTACAAAAGTAAAGTTAGATGTTCGACATTTTGATGTTAATCTTCTTCAAGGAGTAGATGTTGTTATTGATTTAGTAGCGATATCGAATGATCCGAGTGGAGAGGCATTTAAAGAAATAACTTACGAAGTCAATTATAGAGCACGTGTAAAAATTGCGGAGTATTCCCGAAAATTAGGAGTGAGTCGTTATATTTTGCCTTCATCTTGTAGTATTTATGGTTTTCACGAGGACGAAATATTACTAGATGAAAATTCTCCAATAAATCCACTGACGACCTACGCAAAAGCGAACCGTATGGCAGAGCAAGAAATTTTAGAGTTAGCAAGTGAAGATTTTTGTGTAACAATAATGCGACAGGCAACTATTTATGGGGTTTCCAAAAGGATGCGATTCGATTTAGCGGTAAATGCGATGGTTTATGAAATTTGGAAAAATGGTAAACTCCCGTTAATGCGAGATGGAAAACAGTGGCGGCCATTTTTACATATTGAAGATACAACTGATTGTATGATGTATTTAATGAATACTGAAAAACAGAAGATAAATGGGGAAATTTTTAATATTGGATCAAATGAAGAGAATTATCAGATTATTGAAGTGGCGAATGTAATAAAAAATACTGTTAATCCTGAAAGTATCATTGAATGGTATGGTGATCCAGATCATCGTTCTTACAAAGTCGATTTTTCAAAAATAAAAAGAATGATAGGATGGGCTCCCAAAAGAACAATTGCTACTGGTGCGAAAGAAATCTTAGAAAAATTGGAAAAGAACGAAATAAATAAAACGGAAGATACTATAACATTAAATTGGTACAAAAAAATAGGTATAGATATCTAATCAAACTATTAAATGCTTATTTATATTTGATTACTTAAAATAACAAGTATAATTTTAGGATGTATATATGGGATAAAAGCCAATTCGTAATGCTGCGAATTGGTTTTTCATTTATATTGAAGCTGAATTATATATCAATGTAGGGACTGAGGGGAAGGGTACATTAAAAGGTATAAATTTAATTAATGATGAAGCGATATTAATAATATTTTCAAGAGTTTATATGTAGCGGTAAAGCATATGAAGATACATGTTGTGCGGGCTGGAAAATCACAATTAGTAAAGAAATGCATTAGAAATATCAAAAAACAAAAAGAAGCCTTATTCGAAAGAGATTAAAGAGGTACACCAAGCGTAATAAAAAGCAAAATGATGAAAGAATTAAGCCCAATTTATTTTGAATGATTAAAAACAATGTTAAATGATGCTAGAAGATGGACTTTGAGGCATTCACAAGGAGCCAGATGAGGTGGTAGACTAGTTTCTTTCTGGTGAAATAATAGCTGAATCAGAATATCAAATAGTAATATTAAGATATTACTATTTTTTTACTGAAATTTAAACTTTAACAACGTTTCATAAAAAAACTGAAATTCTCATTTTTTCAACCGATAAGAGTAGTAAGGATATCTGTATTAGATTCAAGGAGGATGAAAATATGCGTATTACAGGGAATGCAGATACAAGTGCAGTTGCTCTTAATAAATCAATAGCTTCAAGTACACCAAAAGTAGAAGATGTAGCAAAGCAAGGAAGCGAAGCTACAATGCACAAGAATGTACTTAATATTGAGCAAGTCCAACAGCCAAGTACTGATGAAGAGATAAAAGTAAAAGTGCAAGAAGCAGTTGAAACAATGAATAAAATGCTAGAGATTCATAATAATGCTGCTAAGTTCATGTATCATGATGGTTTAGATCGCTATTATATAACCGTAGTAGACCGAGACACGGAGGAAGTAATAAAAGAAATTCCGCCGAAGAAGCTTTTGGATGCTTTTTATGAAATGCAAAAGTTGTTCGGTATGATTGTAGATAAGAGAATATAATAGAACGAGAATATGGAGGAATAAATTATGGTAATGCGAATTGGCGGATTAGCGTCAGGTATGGATATTGATGAGTTAGTAAAAAAATTAATGACAGCAGAAAGAGCACCGCTGAACAAGCTTTTACAAAGTAAACAACGCTATGAATGGCAACGTGATGCTTATCGTGATGTCAATAAAAAATTAAAAACATTTGATACGTATATTGCCGATAATTTAGTATTGAAATCTTTAAATACTAAAACAGCATCAAGTTCAAATTCAAGCTTAGTTTCAGCAAGTGCAACTAGTAAAGCGACTGGGACTCTTTCCATTGAAGGTGTTTCACAATTAGCACAAGCAGCTCGCATCACAGGATCACAAGTTAGTGCAAATGGTTCAACAAAGATGAATGAATTAGGCGCTACAGGAACAATTGAGCTAAAAGCCATTCAAAGTGATGGGACAATGGCAAAGGAAGCTACAAAAATTGAAATTACATCTGATATGACAGTAGACGCTTTTGTGAAAAAAGTGAATGAGAGTGGAGCTGGTGTATCAGCAGTGTTTGAAAATGGTCGTTTCTCATTTACTGCGAAAAACACTGGAGATAACAAATCAGGTGATGAAATTGAAATTACAAGTGGACAAGCAATTTTTGATCAATTAGGTTTTTCAGTAAATGATACTATTGATAAAGTTGAGGGGAAAAATGCGGTTTTCCAAATAAACGGTATCGCAACAGAGCGCTCAACAAATACGTTTTCAATTAATGGATATAGTATTACTTTAAAGTCAACTTTCAATGGAGCACAGGCAACTGCTATACGCTACAACGCAGCGCATGAAGAATGGAAAAATACAACAACAGCAGAATATAATCAAATGATTGCTGATAAATTAGCTGCGAAAAATGCAGCTGGTGATGCATATACAACGGCGAAAAATAGCTATGATGATGCTAAAAATGCATTATTTGGTACAGTAGAGCTAACAAATGCTAATAAAGTAGCATTTGATAAAATTAGTAATCCACAATTTGCACGTAATTTATCAGAAGCAGAAGTGCAAACGATTTCTGGGAAAACATTTGCCGATAAAACGGAATATGAAGCTTGGTTAAATGATAATTCTACAGATGCTGATTTAAAAGCCAAATTAAAGGGTGCAAATATTAATTTTGATCAATTTAAAGCGATCGGCTCTTTAGATTATGAAAAAATTCAAAGTTTATCGGCTCAGTCAGTATATAATACATTAGGTCGCTCGTTCTTAAACGGTTTAACAGATGAAGAAAAAGGCTTAGTCAAAGCTTTACCTTCTACAAAAGAAGATTTTGATAATCAAATTAATGCTTGGAAGGAAAATGGCACTGTCGAAGAGAAAGCTTTAGCTGAAAAGTTATCGAAGCTGAGCGAAAAGCAAAAGGAAACATTGCGTCAAACTTCAGATTCAGATTTTGATAAACTAACAGCTTTAGCAACGGCACAAACAGACCACGATGCGAAGTTAAAAGAAAAAACAGCAGCAGAAAATGCTTATCAAGCACTTGTTGACCGTCAAGCGAAGGCGGAAGTTGACTTTAAAGATGCTTATAAAAATCAATTTGGCACTGATTATACAACTGGTGATCCAGGTAAAGTGAGCAATGTGCCTGGAGCAACAGAAAGCCCTGTTACACTAACTTCTACTACAAACGTAGATGAGATGATGAATAAAATTAAAGATTTTGTTAACACCTATAACGGTTTAATTAAAGAGTTAAAGGATCAAACGACTGAAGCGAAATATCGTGACTATACTCCATTATCGCCAGACCAAAAAGAAGAAATGAAGGAAAGTGAAATTAAGCTTTGGGAAGAAAAGGCAAAGAGTGGTTTATTACGCAATGACGAATTAATTAACAATGGATTATCTAAAATGCGCGCACTTATTTATGAATCGAATCCAGGCTTAGAGGATTCGAAATTTAAAACTCTCTTCAGTATCGGTATTACAACCTCTAAAAATTATAATGAGGGTGGCACATTAGAAATTGATGAAGCGAAACTGCGTAAAGCGTTAGAGGAAGATTCGGACGCAGTGGAACGTCTATTTAATAATTCAGACGGTAAAAAAGATGCAGTAATTGATGGGAAAACAGTTGATACACGCGGCTATCTTGATAAATTACGTGACTCAATGAAGTCATTCGAAATTTCTATTGAGAAAAAAGCTGGTCGTGCTACGATGACAGATAACCAATATTTAATTGGTAAGAGCTTGCAAGATACTGAGAAGCGCATTTCCACATGGCAAGATAAACTAAAAATGATTGAAGCTCGCTATTGGAAACAATTTGGCGCAATGGAGGCAGCTATTAATAAAGCAAACCAACAATCTGCAATGTTATTCCCAGGTATGGGACAACAATAAGGGGTTTAATAAATGGATAAACTTCAACAACTTCTCCAAGTATCAGCGAAGCTATATCAGCATTTAACAGAAATTTCTTCAGGGGAAGAACGGGATGAATATATCGAGCAAATCGATAGTTTACTTGAGGAACGAGGTGCTTGTATGCAAGGCTTGTTAGCTGATGGCTTTAAATTTGATAGTGCAAATCGCGCTCATCAAATGCTAGCTGAGCTTGATAAAGGTATCCGTGAACGACTGAATAAGGTAATGGAAGCTGTGAAAGAAGATATGAAAGATTTAAACAATGCCAAAAAGAATGAGAAGCAATATATCAATCCATATGCAAGTGTTAGTACGATGGATGGGCGTTATTACGATAATAAGCAATAACTAAAGCATTAAAGGAGTGTCGTGATTGACAGCACAAATGAACGCTTACAATGCATACAAACAAAATAGTGTAACGACTGCCTCACCAGGTGAATTGACGTTAATGCTGTACAATGGTTGTATTAAATTTCTAGGGAAAGCGAAAGTAGCTATTGAAGAAAAAAATATTCAAGATAAAAACACAAATATTCAAAAGGCCCAGGCAATAATTGCTGAGCTGATGGCTACATTAAACATGGATATTGAAATTTCTAAGCAAATGTTGCCATTGTATGAATATATGAATCGTCGCCTAGTTGAAGCAAACATCCAAAATAGTACTGTGATTATTGGCGAGGTAGAAGGTTTAGTAATGGAGTTCCGTGATACATGGAAGGAAGTACTAAAAATTACCCGTCAGCAGCAATATGGTGGCACACAGCAAATATAATAAATGAATATGACCGCATAGATGTGATGGAATTCTAAGTCTATGCGGTTTTTTCTATATAATGGGTAGCTTGATTGGTGAATTAAAATGCAAAATACATATACTTTTCGGCTGTATCATCAGGTATGATAAACTTATGAAAAATCAAATTGAACAAAGCAGAGTTATCATTGTTAGCTGTATGGCAAGGTTTGTGTAGCTTGCAATTGTTGCCAATTGGTGCAGAGGGAATACTGTGGAAACGATGTGATGTGGGGCTTTCTTCAGACTCAATAATTGTTGCCGATAAACATAGAAAGATAAAAATTTATACAGATGCCTTAGGTGTCACAGATAATTTAGGCTGAAACAAATAAGTTTCACGTAAACTTAATAGTAGATTTTTTGTTGATTTACAACTTGAGGGTATGGAAAAATAGAAGGGTTAAAGTAGCCTAAAGTGAGTGTTTAAACATTTGGCTGTATGGAATAGAGGAGCTAATGCATTGAAACCTTCACCTATACAATAATTATGATTAGATATACATATGGAAGAATTATTTATTCCACGATGGTGTAAAACTTGGCAAAGGAAGCATTTTAAGCAAATTGTTTAAAGGGAGATATTTCTTTGGAACCGCATAAAGCAAGTTATGATAAAGTAAGTGAATCGTGACTATTAGTATTTAGCTCTTCTGAGAGTGAAGTGACAATGGATTTTTGGGGATTTTATAGGTTCTTAGTTATAAAATTACTTCATTTGAAATTGTCGTTATTCTATTAATTTGTGAAGAAGCGAAAATTAATAATTGTATTTCAATACTATAGTGATAATGTAAAAAAATAACACGGATTCAGGGGGAATGTACACTACAAACATATTTGCGAATGTACACTCTACTCTGAAATATCTGATAAATGTATTAACTAATGAAGCTTATTATATGTCAATATAGAAACTGAGGGTGAATTTATGAACGCATTATCCCTTTATTCTAAAATAAGTAATGATGATATACTAATTTATAGAGAACAAGTGGAAAAAATCCATCACACATTATTAAAGCATCAGGCAACTGGTTGGATTGGTTTCCCATTCCAAAATCAAGAAAACTTAATCAATTCTATTAATTATGTTGCGAGCGAAATCAAAGCTTGTGCAGATGTGCTTGTTGTTATTGGTGTTGGTGGTTCATTTTTAGGCGCACGAGCGATTCAAGAAGCATTAGCACCGTATTTTGGTTTGCCCAAAGGTGGCATTGAGATTGTCTACGCTGGGTTGAATATGAGTGGTGCTTATATCAAGGAGTTGCTGGCATATCTAGATGGTAAACAGGTGTATGTGAATGTCATTTCAAAATCAGGTGGGACGATGGAGCCTGCGCTTGCTTTCCGTGTATTACGCTTATATATGGAAGGGCGTTATGGGGATAAAGCTGTAGAGCGTATTATCGTAACGACAGATGAGAAGAAGGGTATTTTAAAGGAAATTGCAGATAAGACGGGGTATCGACAGTTTGTCATTCCAGATGATGTAGGAGGGCGCTATTCTGTTTTAACAGCAGTCGGTCTATTGCCTGTAGCTATAGCTGGTATTGATATTCAAGAATTAATGGATGGGGCACGCCATGCTGCGACAGAGCTTGCAGAGAAGGATTTAGCGTTTAATGATGCATATAAGTATGCAGTTATGCGTCATATGTTGTATGAACAAGGCTACACAAATGAGCTCCTTGCTTCGTTTGAGCCTGGATTAAGCAAGTTTCATGAATGGTGGAAACAATTATTTGGTGAAAGTGAAGGGAAAGACCATAAAGGGCTGTATCCTTCAACAGTGACGTTTTCAACTGATTTACATGCGATTGGACAGTATATTCAAGACGGTCGTCGTATTTTATTTGAAACCTTGCTTCATTTCCATGAAATTGAAGGTGATATGGAAGTGCCTTATGATGTGCGTGATGAAGATGGCTTAAACTACTTAGCAAATCGCACATTTAATGAGATTAATGCGATTTCAAAACAAGGGACGGCATTAGCCCACGCAGAGGGGGATGTACCAGTAATTCAAATTGAACTACCAAAGCTAGATGCGTATCATCTTGGCTATTTAATTTACTTCTTTATGAAAGCTTGTGCAATGAGTGCTTACTTATTAGAAGTAAATCCTTTCAATCAACCAGGGGTAGAGGCGTATAAACGTAAAATGCTAGAATTATTGCAAGAAGAAAAGGCGGTAACGGAGTGAGCGTAAACAATTTATATAGACAATGGACACAGCAATTATTGCCTAGATACTTAGCCGATGAACTAGTAGAGATTGCTTCAGACGAGCAGGCGATGGAGGATCGATTTTATCAATATGTATCGTTTGGTACAGGAGGAATGCGTGGCGTGCTTGGTGCTGGTACAAATCGTATGAATATCTATACAATTCGCCGTGCAGCAGAGGGGCTTGCGCGTTATGTAGCGGCAAATGGGGAGGCTGCAAAGGCTCGCGGTGTAGTCCTTGCATATGATACACGACATTTTTCGTATGAGTTTGCTTGTGAAACGGCGCGTGTGTTAGGTGCACATGGCATACGGGCTTATGTTTATCAAGAGCCACGTCCAACACCACAGTTGTCGTTTACTGTACGTGAACTAAATGCTTTTGCAGGTGTTATCATTACAGCAAGCCATAATCCCAAGCAGTATAACGGCTTTAAGTTGTACGGCGAGGATGGTGCACAATTAACACCGCAGACTGCAAATGAGATTATACAACATATGAACAGCATCGAGGATATTTTTGCAATTGAAGTAGCAGAAGTGTCAGCGCTTGAAGAGCAAAGTCTTCTTACATGGTTATTGGCAGAATTGGATGCGTCATATTTGAAGCAGCTTATTACATTAAAGGAGACACGGGAAGTCGCATTGGATATGAAGCTTGTCTATACACCGTTACATGGTGCAGGGTTAGCACCTGTAAGAGAAGGTTTGCGAGCGTTTGGTTTTACGGATGTAGCAATTGTTGAGGAACAAGTAGTGCAGGATGGCGCATTTCCAACAATCCCTTATCCAAATCCAGAGGAAGCAGCTGCATTTACATTAGCAATGGCGCAAGGACAACAAATCGGAGCGGAGCTCTTATTAGCAACAGATCCTGATGCGGATCGTTTAGGTGTTGCTGTGTGGAACGGTGTCCGTTATGAACTATTAACAGGGAATCAGTTAGGCGCATTATTATTGCATTATTTATTAACAACGAAGCAGCAAAATGGTACATTACCTAGCAATGGTATAATAGTCAAAACGATTGTGACAGCGGAGCTCGGTGCGAAAATCGCCGAAAGCTTTAATGTAATGACGGAAAATACATTGACAGGTTTTAAATACATCGCTGAAAAAATTGCTCAATATGAAGCAACAGGCGAGCACACCTATTTATTTGGTTACGAGGAAAGCTACGGCTATTTAATCGAAACATTTGTACGCGATAAGGATGCAGTGCAAGTGGCATTAAAAGTAGCAGAAATGGCGGCATTCTATGCATTACAAGGCGAGACGTTATTAGATCAATTAGAATATCTATATCAAAAATTTGGCTATTACCAAGAAACACTTATATCTCAGATATTTGAGGGCAAAAATGGACAAGAAGAAATGCAAGCAATTTTACAGTGTTTACGTCAAAGTATCCCGAATGAGATAGCAGGCTTGGCTGTACAATGTGTAGAAGATTATTTAACAGGCAAAGCAACCTTAGCAAATGGTGAGACAGAGAACCTCACATTACCAAAGGAAAATGTGCTGAAGTTTATTTTAGCAGACGGTACATGGATTGCAGTTCGTCCATCTGGTACAGAACCGAAATGTAAGTTTTATATTGGCGTTGTGGATGAGACGATGGAGGCAGCGCAGGATAAATTGGAGATAATGGTGCAGGCTGTGTTGAAGTTGGTTAAATAAGTGAATGTAACAGTAATTTTGTGATTTTTACAAAGTTATTATTTTGTAGTTTAAGTTGTAGGACTTAAGGTTTAACAAAGCTTTTTCGGTCAATAATATTTAAAAAACATCTATCCAGAACAGTGTATCGATTATTGGCGAGATAGAAGGTTTAGTAACGGAGTTCCGTGATACATGGAAGGAAGTACTAAAAATTACCCGTCAGCAGCAATATGGCGGCACACAGCAAGTATAATCAATTTAATTTACCGCATGGAATCAATAAAAAATTGAATCTATGCGGTTTTATTTTGTCTAATTTTGAAAGCTTTTGTCGATTTATAGATATTTTAATAAAACATGTGGACATACTAGGTACAATGGTATAGTATATAGAAAACTTGTATAAATATTACATTATTTTACTTTTAGTGTGACCGATTTTCTGTAGATTTCTACTAACAACAGTCACAAGATAATTGTAGAGGGGGAGAGCATTAAATAATTTCAAAACAAATGATTTAATAGTATTTTTAATTTAGCAAGTGTCTTTTGTTAGCCAAGATGTAATGGATGAAAGTTATATCTTTCAAAACTTTTGATGCAATATATACCAATTTTTATGGTGCATTCCTTTTGCATAAACTTAAGGAGGGGTATTATGGATGTATTGAAAAACTATATTTTTACTACTGAAACAGCAATGTTAGCTGAGGGGACAAATGAGTTTGGAGAATATTTTTCCATCGTTATTGAAAAGGATTGTATTTTATACGTAGCTATGTCGAAGCAGAAGTTAGTGGAGTATAATTTAAAGCATTTTGGGTCGAGCTATCGGGGAGCAAGGGACGGATCACGAGCGGTTCTAGGAAATGTTCATATGTATCCGATTGCGATTAATCCAGCACAAAATATTTATTGGTTCCCAAGTGAGTCAATTACTTCTCCATCAAGTGTGTGGATTGCGTTACATTGTTTAAGTCACTTTGAAGATGATGGAAATAGGAGAACAAAAATTATTTTAACAAATGGAAGAAGCTTTATCGTACCTGTATGCTTTAAAGCATTTACAAAGCGTGTGGACCATGCGCATTTATTAAGGGCAAAAATGGAGCAGCGTGCACAACATATGTCTTCAATTGTTTTAGAGCGTTTATCGGAATATGAAACAATCGATTTAAAAGCAGGAAACCCACTTCTTATTTAAGTTAATTACAATTTTCCTAATCTGCGTTGAGGTGTAATAGATTAGAGGATCGTATCCACTTTCTGCTTCTTAATAATCAAAAATATTTTAAAAATAAAGGTAAATCATCCTGACTATTTCACAAAAACGTTGCTTTTCTACTAATTAATGCTATCCTTTATAGTATAAAATAATAATAAATAGAATGTAATTTAAAAAAGGGGATGTCAACCATTGTCAGCACATACATCTGCATTTAATGCATATAAACAAAATAGCGTTACAACAGCATCGCCAGGTGAGCTAACACTTATGTTATATAATGGTTGTTT
Organism: Bacillus ndiopicus; assembly: GCF_000612805.1. Classification (GTDB taxonomy): domain Bacteria; phylum Bacillota; class Bacilli; order Bacillales_A; family Planococcaceae; genus Metasolibacillus; species Metasolibacillus ndiopicus. The sequence goes on from NZ_HG964403.1 coordinate 520,835, forward strand.
AAAATTTTTAGTGAAGTCAAAAAGGGCGATTGAAGAAAAAAACTTCGAAGAAAAAAATAAGAATATTTTAAAGGCGCAGGCTATAATTGCTGAATTAATGTCAACTTTAAATATGGATATTGAAATTTCCAAGCAAATGCTACCATTGTATGAATATATGAGTCGTCGCTTAATTGAAGCAAATACAAAAAATGATACAGCTATTATAGTGGAAGTTGAAGGCTTAATGACAGAATTCCGTGATACATGGAAAGAAGTATTGAAAATTACACGTCAACAACAGTACAATAACACGCAGCAAGTATAACTTACCAATATCCACAAGGCGATGAGTGCGCTTTGTGGATATTTACATATTATTCAATGTAATTATTTCACTATATTATAGTCTTTTTTATTTGGGTATAAAATACTATTATCTGTACTTGTAAAATAGTGATAAAGATGATAGACGACTATTAGAGCTTCGTGAATAATGAAAGTAGGATAAAGCGAAACTTCAATCAGTGGGGTTTTTCCTCATCCTCAATGATTATTAGCTTTCACCAATCGGGCTTTTACGGACAACTATCCTTTTGTTTTTCTCAAGTCTTGAAGAGGACGTCTTAATTTTGTGATTACTAATTGCAGTAAAAACTACTGTCCGTTAATGCGGGATAAAAGCTTGCATGTGTTTAGGAGGGGTTATATGTTTTTTAAAAGACAAGAAAGCTTTCGTTTTTCATTTGATGAGCCAATACAAGCAAAAGTAAAAGTGCTTATAAATGGTCAGTCAGTTGTGAAGGATAATGTTGAAATTTTTGATGCGAGCATACTAGATATAAGTCCACATGGTATTAAAATGTTTGCGGAAACAAATTTTAATGATATTGGCAATAAAATTCCACTTCTTGAAGTTCAATTTGTCTTAGATTCTAGTGAAATTGTTGGAATTGGTGAGATTGTTTGGACTAAAGCATTTGGGAAAGGAAAGCAGTATGGGATTGTATTCCAAGAGCAAGCAGCTATTGAGAGTTTAATTATCAGTGAATTAAAAATGCGACGAAGAAAAGAAGTGTTTAAACCAAAAAACACATAATATGATTTTGTTAATGTAAATAGCTGTTTTCTAAACTTATTTTAAGGGTAATAAAAAAAATGTCGATATTTGAAAAAGAATTTTAAAAAAAGAAGGAGAATTCTTTACAATGTCGAAACATATTAATATAGCCTTAAATAAAGGAGGAGTTCATATGCTAAACTTTAATATTCGTGGAGAGAACATCGAGGTAACTCCAGCGATTCGTGAGTATGTTGAAAATAAAATTGAGAAGGTTGAACGTTATTTCAACGATGATATGAACGCAAGCGCTAACGTTAACTTAAAAGTGTATAACGATAAACAAACAAAAGTGGAAGTAACAATTCCAATGAAAAATTTAACGCTTCGTGCTGAGGAGCGCAATGGCGATATGTACGCAGCTGTTGATTTAATCGTCGATAAGTTAGAGCGCCAAATCCGTAAACATAAAACAAAGGTAAATCGTAAATTCCGCGATCGTGAAGGAGCAGGTGTATACTTTGCAACTGTCGCACAAAATGAACCTACTGCTGAAGAAGAAGAGTACGCAATCGTTCGTACAAAACAATTTAACTTAAAACCAATGGATCAAGAAGAAGCTATTTTACAAATGAACATGCTTGGTCATGATTTCTACATTTTTACAGATGCTGAATCAGACAGTACAAACATCGTTTACAAACGTAAAGATGGTAAATACGGCTTAATTGAAACAAACTAAACTTAAAAGAGCTGCTAGGAGTTTTTCTAGCAGCTTTACTATTTCCAAAGGAGGAATGGTGTGATTGTTTTACAACGCGGAAAATCCGTTAGGGAGGCAATGCTTGCGGCAGCTCGCCGAGGATTTTTCGAATATAATGATGAATTGACTCGTGTGCAACAAGGATTAATAGGAGAATCTTATATTGACCGGCAGTGAGACGATATGCAATTAATAGAGCCCTATTTTTTATTCCACGATTTTCAAACTTCTACTTATCAAATGGATACTATTTTTCTTTGTTCTATATTCCTGCTCATTTTAGAGATTAAAAACATTACAGGTTCTATTGCGATAGATGATACTACATATCAATTTAAACGTAGGTCGAAGTGAGGGTTTCACAATCCATTTAATCAAGTTCAGCGTCATCAGCGGATACTTAAGCAACAAATATCTACACTCCTAATTCTTTGCGTTGTCGTTTTGGCCCATCCAAAACCATTATTAAGCGATCGCCACAAAATGCACCGATTATTCATAGTAATGGACTAGAATTTTATGTTCGCAAGCTACTTTCCTCATACCAGCCCTGTGTAACAAGCGACCAGCTTGAACCTCTTCTACAACAATTACTTCAAATGAAAGTTTCCAAGCAATCTAAATTAAATATTGATGCTTGTTTGATGCAAAAAGGCGTATTATGCAGTCAATGTACGGTATAGATGCATTTTAAGCATGGCAATTTTATTTGCATCGCTTGTGCGTTGAAAGGTGATGGGACTTTAATGCAGCAGGCTTTGAGTGATTATAGTTTGTTAGTAGGTGAGAGGATTTCGAATGAGAAATTTAGAACATTTTTAGGAATTGATTCTATTCACGCGGCGAAGCGTTTTTTAAAAAAGCTGGGGTTGCTTTATGTCGGGGAGAAAAAGTCTAGAAAATACCATATTAATTGGAATCGCCAATAAAATAAGAAAAAGCGCCAATTAATCCCGATAATTTCCAATGGAATGAAATGAATCCTTCGAAATGGGGTGTTAAGTATCGACTTTTTATAATACACGAATGTTTGCACCACCTCTATAGATAATGCTAAAATGAAGCTTAGAGAAAATACAGGAAGTGAAAACAAATGTTAAATATATTAAATAAAATGTTTGACTTTAATAAAAAGGAATTAAAACGTTTAGAGAAAAAGGCGGATGCTGTTGAAGCATTAGCTAGTCAAATGGAAGCATTATCTGATGATGCATTAAAGGCGAAAACGGAAGAATTTAAATTGCGCTTCCTAAAAGGTGAAACGCAGGAGGATTTATTGCCAGAAGCGTTTGCAGTTGTGCGTGAGGCGGCCCGTCGTGTCTTAGGCATGTATCCATTCCGTGTGCAAATTATGGGTGCTGCTGCATTAAACGATGGTAATATCGCAGAAATGAAAACCGGGGAAGGTAAAACTTTAACTTCTACATTAGCCGTTTATTTAAATGCATTAACTGGTAAAGGCGTTCATGTTGTTACAGTAAACGAATATTTAGCTAGTCGTGATGCAGCTGAGATGGGCGAGCTATTCACATGGTTAGGCTTGACAGTTGGTTTAAATTTAAATAGCTTATCAAAAGAAGAAAAACGAGAGGCTTATGCAGCTGATATTACGTATTCCACAAACAACGAGCTAGGCTTTGACTATTTACGTGATAATATGGTGCTTTATAAAGAGGAGCGTGTTCAGCGTCCATTACATTATGCTGTGATTGATGAGGTGGACTCAATTTTAATTGACGAAGCGCGAACTCCATTAATTATTTCGGGACAGGCTGGGAAGACAGCGCAGCTTTATGTACAATCAAATGCTTTTGTACGTATGCTAAAGGCTGAAGAAGACTTTAACTATGATGAGTCAACAAAGGGTGTAACATTAACTGAAAGTGGAATTGAAAAAGCTGAACGTGCATTCGGTATCGATAACTTATTCGATTTAACACATGTCCGTTTAAATCATGCAATTAACCAATCTTTAAAGGCGCATGTATCAATGCATATTGATGTTGATTATGTTGTACAAGAAGGAGAAGTTGTAATCGTCGATGGCTTCACAGGTCGTTTAATGAAGGGACGCCGCTATTCAGATGGCTTACACCAAGCGATTGAAGCGAAAGAAGGTCTAGAAATTCAAAATGAATCAATGACAATGGCAACGATTACGTTCCAAAACTATTTCCGTATGTATCAAAAGCTTGCTGGTATGACTGGTACGGCGAAGACGGAAGAAGAGGAATTCCGCAACATTTATAATATGGATGTTGTTGTTATTCCTACAAATAAGCCAATTGCGCGTGATGACCGACCGGATTTAGTATACGCATCAATGAAAGGGAAATTCGAGGCGGTAGCGGCAGACATCGCAGAGCGTTATAGAGCAGGTCAACCTGTTTTAGTAGGTACTGTTGCAATTGAAACGTCAGAAATTATTTCTACACTATTAACAAAGCATAAAATTCCGCATAATGTTTTAAACGCGAAAAACCATGAGCGTGAGGCAGAAATTATCGCAGATGCTGGTAAAAAAGGTGTTGTAACGATTGCCACGAACATGGCTGGTCGTGGTACGGATATTAAGCCTGGTGAAGGTGTACTTGAGCTTGGTGGTTTAGCAGTTATTGGTACGGAGCGTCATGAATCACGCCGTATCGATAATCAGTTACGTGGACGTTCTGGACGTCAAGGTAATCCAGGTGTGACACAATTCTACTTATCTTTAGAAGATGATTTAATGCGTCGTTTTGGTTCAGAAAATATGAAATCAATGATGACAAGACTTGGGATGGATGATTCACAGCCAATCCAATCGAAAATTGTATCAAGAGCGGTAGAATCAGCGCAAAAACGCGTTGAAGGTAATAACTTTGATGCACGTAAGCGATTATTACAATACGATGATGTATTGCGCCAACAACGTGAGGTTATATATAACGAACGTCAAGATGTTATTGAATCTGAAAATATGCGTGAGCTTGTTGAATCAATGATTCGAGAAGCTATTGAAAATGCAGTAGCAGTTCATACGCAAGGCGAAGAAAAAGATTGGAAGTTGGAGCCGCTTGAAGATTATATTGCAGCAAATTTACTTGATGAAGGTAAAGTTACTGTGAGCGATTTCCAAGGAAAAACGCCAGAAGCTATAGTTGAAGTAATTTATGCTGCTGTACAAGAGCGTTATAACGAAAAAGAAGAGCAGTTAACACCTGAGCGCATGCGCGAGTTTGAAAAGGTTATTTTGCTTCGATCAATTGATACGAAATGGATTGACCATATTGATGCGATGGATCAATTGCGTCAAGGAATTCACTTGCGTGCGTATGGTCAAACAGACCCTTTACGCGAATATCAACAAGAAGGCTTTGCCATGTTCGAGGATATGGTCGCGGCTGTGCGTGAGGATGTTGCCAAGTATGCAATGAAAGCTGAAATTCGGAACAATTTACAGCGTGAAGAGGTAGCAAAAGGGCAAGCTATCGACCCGAAAGAGGAGGCAGCACCGAAGAAAAAAGCACCTGTTCGTAAAGTTGAAAACATTGGACGTAATGAACCTTGTCCATGTGGTAGCGGTAAAAAGTATAAAAATTGTCATGGAGTTGTGAACTAGACAAATGAAGAATGGAAGTCGGGGCATTGCTACCGATTTCCTTTCTTACTTCCTATAGAGGGAAATTAACGGAGGAATTGAAATGATTGAATTAGCAGAAGCAAGAAATATATTAGAAAATACGGCTGGGAAATTAGCTGATTTTAGGGGGTCTCTTTGACTTAGAAAACAAAGAGGCACGTATCCAAGAGCTAGATGAATTAATGTTGATGCCTGATTTTTGGAATGACCAGCAGGCAGCGCAAGGCGTTATTAATGAAGCAAATGGTATTAAAGCAATTGTTAACGAATACAATGATTTACTTTCAACGCATGAGAATTTAGAAATGACATTAGAGCTTTTACGTGAAGAGCCTGATGAAGAATTACAAATGGAGCTAGAAAGTGAACTAGAGCAATTTAAAGAGAAGATGGAGAATTTTGAATTACAAATGCTACTATCCGATCAATATGATAAAAATAATGCCATTTTAGAGTTGCATCCAGGTGCAGGTGGTACGGAATCGCAGGACTGGGGCTCAATGCTACTTCGTATGTACACACGCTGGGCAGAGAAGCGCGGCTTCAAAGTATCAACGATTGATTATTTACCTGGTGATGAAGCGGGCATTAAATCTGTTACACTTTCGATTACGGGTCATAATGCGTATGGCTATTTGAAATCGGAAAAAGGTGTGCATCGTCTTGTGCGTATTTCACCATTCGATTCTTCTGGTCGCCGTCATACATCGTTTGTATCGTGTGAAGTAATGCCAGAGTTTAATGATGATATTGAAATTGAAGTGCGTACAGAAGATTTAAAAGTTGATACGTATCGTGCAACTGGTGCTGGTGGACAGCATATTAATACAACAGATTCTGCTGTTCGTATCACACATACGCCAACTGGTGTCGTGGTGCAATGTCAGGCAGAGCGCTCGCAAATTAAAAACCGTGAGAAAGCGATGCAAATGTTAAAGGCAAAGCTATATCAATTAGAAATTGAGAAGCAACAAGCACAACTTGATGAAATTCGTGGTGAGCAAAAGGAAATTGGCTGGGGCTCACAAATTCGATCTTATGTATTCCACCCGTATTCAATGGTAAAGGACCATCGCACAAACGAAGAAACAGGAAACGTTAGCGCAGTAATGGATGGCGATATTGATGCGTTTATCAATGCATATTTACGTTCGCGTATTGCAAAATAAAATATTGTGAGAGCATAAAGAAGGCTACACATAGTATAAAATATTAAGGCCCTCGTATGCTAAAAAGGTATACGAAGGCTTTTTTAGTTTAGAGGATATAGGAATGATTCTATAAAAAATTTAAATCACTTACACTTTAACTCAACCTATGCTTACGACTTCGTTTTCGCAATGATGAATTAAGAAAAATGTGTCCATTTAGATGTTAGATGTTTATGTAACATCGCTGCACTGACATATTGTTTACAAAATGATGTATATTGAATATCTAATTTGGAATCTAAAAAATTTTTGAATGTGACGTTAATTTGACCTTCTTGATCTTGGATATTAATTAAGGAGTTAAACGATACCCATACGTTTAAAGGGGATTTTGGAGACATTAAAGGGAATATTACGCAAGGATCTCCGTAGTTGACTGCGACAACAATGGGAAGTTTATGTTTATTTGCGCCGAGGCACTGTTTGGAAAGATCTGTAGCAGATTGATAGCTACTTCCCATTTGCCTGCAAGAGGCGCGAACTATTTTTATAGGACTTTGAGAAACATATAGACAACCAGTTTTATCATAGACGAGTGTATGTAACAGCTTGTCTTTTTTAATTGGCAAAAGTAAATAAGTTGCATTTGTAATATAGTAAGACTTTAAATGTTTGATGTCTGTATTCAAATTAAAATCTCCTCCAATCAATTATGCCTTGATTAACTTTAGTTTAGATTTTTTGTACTAATCTACATTATGTAGACCTTCTAAATTAAATATTGTGACATAAACTGCCAAATAAACATTTGTTTCACTATGTGAATCCTTAGTATCAGTAGCTGCCACTGTAATAAAGATGGAACATTCCATATAACCTCTATATTATCCATTATAATACATGAAAGTTAATATAATCAACTATAATCATAATCGGAAAATATATAATTATCAGAAAATATTGCAAATTAATTTTATGTTCTATATAATAGAAAAAAGAGCATCGAGGTGATTAACATGGATAAATTCTATTCATACACTGAGTTTTTACGCACGGTAGGTCAGCAAGGTATTAAAAATCAATGCGAACAATTGTTGAGTGACATTTATCTGGACTTATTCTTAAGTAGACTGCAAAGATTACAAAGAATTGAGAAATTAAAAGAGTTAATCGATGTAGCGTTAGATGAAAGGAATGAACAAGATTTTTATCTTTATACAAATGAATTATGTGAGTTGGAGGAACAACCAAATGAAGAAAGCATTGCCTTTATGTGAATCACTTAAAGGATTGCAACACAAATAAGGCAGCATGTTAGAAAATTGAAAATCTAACATGCTGTTTTTGTTTGCATTTAAGACAAAAAATTAAAGCTAGATACAGTACAGCAGGAGTATTAGCTATGTTATTCAGCCGAAATAAGTTCGCTGAAGCCACATTGAAGTAAAGGCAAATCAACGCATTGATTCTACAATTTTTATAAAACGAAATGATTTTTAAAGGTTAAAGAATATATGTTCGCTTAATTGTCGATATTTGAAAATGAATATGTTAAAATACAACTAACTAGATTGGCAAGAAGGGACGAAAAAGCATGACGGAAACTTTCGAATTACAATCGACCTATAAACCAAGCGGTGATCAACCAAGTGCTATTCAGGAACTTGTTAAAGGTGTTAGGGAGGGGAAGCGCCACCAAACGTTATTAGGTGCAACAGGTACAGGAAAAACATTTACAATTTCAAATGTAATTAAGGAAATAAATAAGCCTACACTTGTAATGGCACATAATAAAACATTAGCAGGTCAGTTATATAGTGAATTTAAGGAATTTTTCCCGAATAATGCAGTGGAATATTTTGTTAGTTATTATGATTACTATCAACCAGAAGCGTATGTACCGCAAACTGATACGTATATCGAAAAGGATTCAAGTATTAACGATGAAATTGATAAGCTGCGACATTCAGCAACATCTGCGCTATTTGAACGTAATGATGTCATTATTATCGCTTCTGTATCTTGTATTTATGGCTTAGGTTCACCTGAGGAATATCGAGAAATGGTTGTTTCTATTCGAACAGGAATGGAAATAGAACGCAATGAGCTGCTTCGTCGCCTTGTTGATGTGCAATATGAGCGCAACGATATCAATTTTATTCGTGGAACTTTTCGTGTGCGTGGAGATGTAGTCGAAATTTTTCCAGCATCCCGTGATGAGCATTGTATTCGTGTGGAGTTTTTTGGAGATGAAATTGATCGTATTCGAGAAGTTGATGCATTGACTGGTGAAATTTTAGCAGAGCGTGAGCATGTAGCGATTTTCCCAGCATCTCACTTCGTTACACGTGAAGAAAAAATGCTTAAAGCAATAAAAAATATTGAGATTGAGCTTGATGAACAGTTAACGAAATTCCGCGCTGAGGATAAATTGTTAGAGGCACAGCGTCTAGAACAACGTACAAATTATGATTTAGAAATGATGAAGGAAATGGGCTTTTGTTCTGGTATTGAGAACTATTCACGCCATCTAACATTGCGTGAATCTGGTGCAACGCCATATACATTGATAGATTATTTCCCAGAAGATTTTTTACTCGTTGTTGATGAAAGCCACGTAACATTGCCACAGGTGCGTGGAATGTATAATGGTGACCAAGCGAGGAAATCGGTCTTGGTAGAGCATGGTTTCCGTTTACCATCAGCCTTGGACAATCGACCTCTGAAGTTTGACGAATTTGATTCAAAAATTAGTCAGGCAATTTATGTTTCAGCGACGCCAGGTCCGTATGAGCTAGAGCATACACCAGAAATGGTTGAGCAAATTATTCGTCCGACAGGTTTGCTCGACCCACTAATTGATGTGCGTCCGATTGAAGGGCAAATTGATGATTTAATTGACGAAATTCACCAGCGTATTGAACGCAATGAGCGAGTGCTTGTAACGACATTGACGAAAAAAATGTCGGAGGATTTAACTTCTTATTTGAAGGAAGCTGGTTTGAAGGTAGAGTATTTGCATTCTGAAATTAAGACGCTAGAGCGCATCGAAATTATTCGTGAGCTACGCAAGGGAACATATGACGTGTTGGTAGGTATTAACTTATTACGAGAAGGGCTTGATATTCCTGAAGTATCGCTTGTTGCTATTTTAGATGCTGATAAAGAGGGCTTCCTCCGCTCCGAGCGTTCATTGATTCAAACGATTGGGCGTGCTGCACGTAATGCAAATGGGCACGTTATAATGTACGCAGATAAAATAACAGACTCGATGCAAAAAGCTCTTGACGAAACAAGTCGCCGCCGCTCGATTCAAATGGATTATAATGAGAAACATGGCATTACACCGAAGACGATTATCAAAAAAATTCCTGATGTTATCCGTGCAACTCAAGTAGCGGAGGAAGAAGAAACATACGTAACGAAAGTGACAAAAGGGAAAAAATTAACGAAGGCTGAAATTGATAAATTGATTACATCACTGGAAACAGAGATGAAGGAAGCATCGAAAGCGCTTGATTTTGAACGAGCAGCAGAGCTTCGAGATACAATCTTTGAATTAAAGGCAGAAAGGTGATTCCACTTGAAAAATACAGAAATCGTTGTACAAGGTGCCCGTGCACATAATTTAAAAAACATTGATGTGACAATTCCACGCGATCAGCTAGTTGTATTGACAGGACTATCTGGTTCAGGAAAATCTTCATTAGCATTTGATACAATTTATGCTGAAGGTCAGCGTCGCTATGTTGAATCCTTGTCTGCCTATGCTCGTCAATTTTTAGGGCAAATGGATAAGCCAGATGTTGATACAATCGAGGGCTTATCGCCGGCTATTTCAATTGATCAAAAAACTACGAGCCGTAATCCGCGTTCTACTGTCGGAACGGTAACGGAAATTTATGATTATTTGCGACTATTATTTGCGCGTATTGGTAAGCCTATTTGTCCAACGCATGGTACCCCAATTACATCACAAACTGTTGAGCAAATGGTGGACCGTTTAATGGAATATCCTGAACGCACGAAAATGCAGCTACTTGCACCAATGATTGAAGGGCGTAAAGGAACGCATGTAAAGCTATTAGAGGACTTGAAAAAGCAGGGCTATGTGCGTGTACGCATTGATGGAGAGCTACGTGATTTAGACGATAACATTGAGTTAGATAAAAATAAAAAGCATACGATTGAAGTGGTCGTTGACCGTGTTGTTATGAAGGAGGGCATTGCTGCACGCTTAAGCGATTCATTAGAAGCGGCATTGCGTTTGGCAGAAGGGCGCGTACTTGTAGATGTAATGGAGCATGAGGAACTGCTATTCAGCGAACATCATGCCTGTCCGCAATGTGGCTTTTCTATCGGGGAGCTAGAGCCACGTATGTTCTCGTTTAATAGCCCGTTCGGTGCATGTACATCTTGTGATGGGTTAGGCATGAAGCGCGAGGTTGACTTAGATTTAGTCGTACCAAATTGGGATAAAACGTTACTTGAGCACGCGATTGCACCGTGGGAGCCAACAAGTTCGCAATACTATCCGCAATTATTAAAAGCAGTATGTGATCATTATGGTATTCCAATGGATGTGCCGATTAAAGATATACCGAAAGCACAAATGGACAAGGTGCTAAAAGGTTCTGGTAAAGAAAAAATTCAATTTAACTATGAAAATGAATTTGGTCATAAGCGTAGCCAATTAGTCGAGTTTGAAGGTGTATTGAATAATGTAGAGCGCCGTTTCCGTGATACCTCTTCTGACTATGTGCGTGAGCAGATGGAAAAGTACATGGCGGAGCAGCCATGTCCTGCTTGTAAAGGTTATCGCTTGAAGCCAGAAACGCTAGCGGTGAAGTTAAACGAAAAACATATTGGTGAAGTAACAAAGTTTTCTATTTCAGAAGCAAATGCTTTCTTTGATGGTTTGAAATTGTCAGATAAGGACCTGAAAATCGCTCGCTTAATTTTACGTGAAATTCATGAGCGATTAGGCTTTTTAGTGAATGTTGGTCTTGATTATTTAACATTATCACGTGCGGCGGGTACTTTATCTGGTGGTGAGGCACAGCGCATTCGCTTAGCAACACAAATTGGCTCTCGTTTAACAGGTGTGCTTTATATTTTGGACGAGCCTTCGATTGGCCTACATCAGCGGGACAATGACCGTTTAATTACAACGTTGCAAAGTATGAGAGATTTGGGAAATACGCTAATTGTTGTAGAGCATGATGAAGATACAATGTTAGCAGCAGATTATATTATTGATGTTGGACCAGGAGCTGGTGTGCATGGTGGTCAAATTGTTGCACAAGGGACACCAGCAGAAGTTATGGATAACGAATCTTCATTGACAGGGCAGTACTTAAGTGGAAGGAAATTTATTCCGCTTCCTGTAGAACGCCGTAAGCCAGATGGTCGCAAGCTCGTTATTAAAGGTGCGACGGAGAATAATTTAAAGAAAGTGAACGTCGATATTCCACTTGGTGTGTTTATCGCTGTAACAGGCGTGTCAGGCTCTGGTAAATCAACGCTTATCAATGAGATATTATATAAATCACTTGCTGCTAAATTGAACCGTTCAAAGGTAAAGCCTGGTGCACATAAATCAGTGGATGGCATCGAGCAGCTAGAAAAGGTAATTGATATTGACCAGTCACCAATTGGGCGCACACCACGTTCAAACCCTGCGACATATACAGGTGTTTTTGATGATATACGTGATGTTTTTGCAGTAACAAATGAGGCGAAGGTACGTGGCTATAAAAAAGGGCGCTTTAGCTTTAACGTAAAAGGAGGTCGCTGTGAGGCTTGCCGTGGTGATGGCATTATTAAAATTGAAATGCACTTCTTGCCAGATGTATACGTGCCTTGTGAGGTATGTCATGGTAAGCGCTACAATCGCGAAACGCTAGAAGTGAAGTATAAAGATAAAAATATTGCGGAAGTGCTTGAGATGACAATTGAGGATGCGGTAGTCTTTTTCGAGAACATTCCAAAGATTCATCGCAAGCTACAAACGATTGTCGATGTCGGTTTAGGCTATATGAAACTTGGTCAGCCTGCAACTACCTTATCTGGCGGTGAAGCACAGCGCGTGAAGCTAGCATCAGAACTGCATCGACGTTCAACAGGTAAGTCATTTTATATTTTAGATGAGCCAACGACAGGCTTACATGCAGACGATATAGCTCGTTTACTAGTTGTGTTACAACGACTTGTTGATAATGGTGATACAGTGCTAGTTATTGAGCATAATTTAGATGTTATTAAAACGGCGGATTATATGATTGACTTAGGGCCAGAAGGTGGCGACAAAGGCGGTACAATTGTTGCAACGGGTACACCAGAGGAAATTTGTGCTCATGAAGCCAGCCATACAGGGCACTATTTAAAGCCAATTATAGAGCGCGATCGTAAACGTATGACACAGCAAATTGAGGCACTAACTAAATCATAAAGTACGCAAATTTAAGCGATTTTGAAAAATTGTTTAAATTTGCGGTATCCTAATGGCGAAAATATACTAGTACATTATTTGACTTCTACTTGCAGAAGTCTTTCATCTCTATAGGTAATAAGATTAATGTGTTTACTATGCCTAGTTCAGCGAGTATCCAAACAACGGCAAGCTTCAAATCGAATCCAGACGCAATTACGCCTTGACGTAATTGATTAAAAAAATTGAAACCTTTTTCCTCCCTTGTCGTATTACTTAGTATACAAACCAAAGGGAGGCTTTTTAATATGCAAAACGAACGTCAACGTATTTTAAAATTAGTTGAAAGCGGAACAATTTCAGCAGAAGAGGCCATTGTATTATTAGAAGCATTAGGGAAAGGTGAACCTGTACAAGCGACAACACCAATTGCACCTAAAGTAGAGGAACAACAAACTACAAACGACGACTTTAGTAAAGTTGAAGAAACAGAAAAGCGTAAATCAACAGGTTTTGAAGACCTATTTAATAAAGCATTCAATGATAAAGAAGCAAATCACAAAATGAATGAATTTATGAATGATTTAAAAGAAGATTTATCCCAATTTAGCAATCGTATGATGGGTCTAATGAATGGAGCCTTTTCAAAGGTAAAGGAATTCGATTTTGAATTTCCGTTTGGCGAAAAAGTAGAATTTAATAAAACATATGTATATGATGCAGATGAAATAAAAGGTTTCGAAGTGGATTTACCAAGTGGTAAATTGACGATTGAAAAAGCAACAGATAATAAAGTACTTGTAGAAGCAAACGTAAAAGTAACGAAATCAGATAATAATGAAGAGCAAACTATTGCTAAGTTTACAAATGACTTTATTACATTGCATGATGGCAAGCTGACGATTGCAACAGCAGCAAAAATGTCTTCAGTTGATTTGCGTATACATGTGCCAGAGAAACATTATGATATTTTAATCGTTCGTTTGTTAAATGGTAGCGTTACTGCTAGTGATATTCAATCTACTTTATTAAAATTGAAAACGTACAATGGAGCAATTCGCATTGAAAATGTGGAATTCCAACGTGCAGATTTAAATTCTGGCAATGGCATGATTGAAGCTCGTTTAGTAAAGGGTGAAGATTTAGAGGCTGAGTCAGTAAATGGTCGCATTTATATCGACGGTGATATTCAAGAAATTGAAGCTGAATCTGTCAGCGGAGCTGTTACATTAACAACAAGCTCTGACAAAGCCCGTAAATTGAAAGGCTCTGCTGTAGCTGGTACAGTTGAGTTATATGTGCCAAAACACTTAGCGTTAGATGGACGAGTTACGACAAACTTCGGGAAAACAGATGTTGGGTTACCAGATGTAGCTGTTAGCACAAGCGAAGATCAATTTTTACTGAAAACAGCACATTTTAGCAAAGTAGTTGAAGGAGCGCCAGTTTTAAAATTAGTAGGCGAAACGCGCACAGGTTCAGTTATCGTCCGCTACCATAGTAATTAAAAAAAGTTAAACTCTTGGGTTGTCCGAAAAGCAGGCTGACGTGCCGCTTTTCGGGCAACCTTTTACTATTGGATTGAAATGTTAACAAATGTAAGCATTTTTTAAAATGAATCACTAGAGCTAATCCTTACTTTAAATCAAAGGCGATTTCGATTTTCTGGACACTTTATTAGCTTAAAACACAATTAAATTAGAGCAAGCTGCGAGCAATTTACACTAAAAATTTTAATTTTAAACAATAAGAGTAAGACAGTTGATATTAATTTTAAAGCTAAATTGAAATATTTTGTAATATTAATCACAAATATTTAACATGGACTATCGCTATATAAGTGGTGAAGGCCTGTTTGACCAAATGTTTTTATTAGCTACGGCTTTTGCCGTGTGAAATTCAATCTATATTGACATGAAAATGTAATAACAAGAAGCCTAGACAATGTTATAATGAGGAAGAGTGAAAAAATTGTCAACTTGTGACATGACGAAATTTAGGTGGTAAAAAATGATTCAAATGAACAACGTTATAAAAAAATATCCAAATGGTGTAGTAGCTACTAATGGTATCACTATTGATATAAGACAAGGTGAATTCGTTTATGTTGTTGGTCCAAGTGGTGCAGGTAAGTCTACATTTATAAAGTTAATGTATCGTGAAGAAAAAGCAACTTCTGGTGATGTAATAGTAAATGGCATAAATTTAACGACTTTAAAGCAAAGCCGCATCCCGAAAATGCGTAGACAGCTAGGGATTGTCTTTCAAGACTTTAAGCTATTGCCGCGGTTAACAGTGTATGAAAATGTAGCGTTTGCGATGGAAGTTATTGAAGAACAACCGAAAAAAATTCGACAGCGCGTACTAGAAGTCTTAGAGCTCGTTGGCTTAAAGCATAAAGTGCGTATGTTACCTAGTGAGTTATCTGGTGGTGAGCAGCAGCGTGTAGCAATTGCTCGCTCTATTGTTAACATGCCGAAAGTAGTTATTGCAGATGAGCCTACAGGAAATTTAGACCCTGAAACGTCATGGGAGATTATGAATATTTTTGAAGAGATTAATGCGCGTGGTACAACGATTGTAATGGCGACACATAATCGGGAAATTGTTAATACGATTCGCCGACGTGTTATTGCGATTGAAGGCGGCATGATTGCCCGTGATGAGTACGGAGGTGATTATGGCTATGAAGGGTAGAACAATTCGCCGACATTTCCGTGAAAGCTTCAAATCCTTAGGGCGTAATGGTTGGATGACATTTGCTTCAGTTAGTGCGGTAACTGTAACATTGCTACTTGTTGGTGTTTTTGCCGTTATAATGATGAACTTAAATAAAGTAGCAACGGATCTAGAAAATGATGTGGAAATACGTGTATATATTGATCTTATCGCAGATGCAGAAGAAGCGAAGATGGCAGAAGATCAGCTTGTGGATGAAATTCATAGCTTACCTGAAGTAGCTGAAGTTATTTACTCTTCAAAAGAGCAAGAGTTGGATAAGCTTATAAAAGATTTTGGAGAAGAGCTAAGCTTATATGAGCAAAATAACCCATTGCATAATGTTTTATATGTAAAGGCTGTCGATCCACACGAAACGGCAAATGTAGCCAAAGCAATTGATAAGTTCGACAATACATATGAAGTGAAGTATGGTGAAGGAAAAGTAGAGAAACTATTCAACTTTATTAAAATTAGTAGAAATGTAGGTTTAGTATTAATTTTAGGACTACTTTTCACAGCAATGTTTTTAATTTCAAATACGATTCGCATTACAATTGTTGCACGAAGAGATGAGATTGAAATTATGAAGCTTGTTGGTGCGACGAATTCATTTGTGCGTATTCCATTTGTTTTAGAAGGTATGTGGCTTGGTATTTTAGGCTCAATCATTCCGATGGTTGCTGTATCAGTTGCATATTACAATATTTATCAAATTTTATTGCCACGTTTAAAAGGACAAATGCTACAAATTCTGCCTAATACTCCTTTACTTTATCAAGTAAATGGCTTAATTATCACAATTGGTATTCTGATTGGCGTATGGGGCAGCTTTATGTCTGTGCGTAAATTTTTAAAGGTTTAAATTTGGCTTAGGAGAGTAAGAGTTGAATTTTGTCTGAGAACATTGTGTAACGATTGTTGTATTGTCCATAAAGCCTTGAGCAAGTTCAGAAAAAATCTGGACAAGCGTTAGCTGAGGCATAATTGATGAATTTAATTTTGAAGGGAGTTTATCGTGTTGAAGTCAACGTCATTTAAATGGCTATCAGTCATTTTAGTGTTATTGCTTATCGTACAAATGCCAGCAGTTTCAGCAAATACGTTGAATGACTTAAAAGGCAAAAAAAATGAAGTAGAAAAGCAGAAAACGGATATAACAAACTCCATTAATGAAACAAAATCTGAAATTAAATCTAACGAAAATAGACAGCAGGAAATACTAGCGCAAATTGAAGCGCTTGACCAAAAAATTGTGCAAACGAATGATGAAATTGATGCAGTTGTAGCAGATATTAAAGTAGCGAATCAGGAAATTGCAGAGCTTGAGGCAGCGATTGCAGAACTTGAACAAAAAATTGCACAGCGTGATGAATTGTTGCGTGAACGCATGCGCGCAATTCAGGCTAATGGTGCTGTCTCTTATTTGGACGTGCTACTTGGAGCAAATAGCTTTGTCGATTTTATTGACCGTTTTTCTGCTGTTAGTACATTAATGGAAGCAGATCGACAAATTATGCGCGATCAAAAGCGAGATATTGATAGTTTAGAAGAACAAAAGCTTATTTTAGAAAATAAAAAGAAGAAATTAGAAGAAAATCAAGCTCAACTTGAACGCTTGCGAGCTTCTTTAGATACTCAGAAAAAGGATAAAAATAAATTAATTGATGAACTTGAGCGAGAGCAAGAGAAGCTGAAAAAAGAAAAACGTTTATTAGAAGCAGAGTATTCAGAGGCCCTGCAAGTAAGTGAGGACTTACAGAAGCAAATTATCGCAGAACAAAATCGCCTTGCTGAAATTGCTCGTCAGCAAGAATTACAACGTCGACGTGAAATGGCAAATAATAATATTCCAGTTGTATCATCGGGAACTTGGACAAAGCCTACAAATGGTCGTTTAACATCTGGCTATGGCTGGCGTAATATTGGTTTTGGTACAGAATTCCACTATGGTGTTGATTTAGCAAATGCATCCGGAACACCAGTTGTTGCGGCGACAGATGGCGTTGTTTCGTATGCTGGTCCACTGTCTACATACGGCAACGTTGTTATTTTAACACACTCTATTGATGGGCAGATTTTTACAACGGTGTATGCACATTTAAGTGGGTTTAACGTGGGTGTAGGTGAGACGGTAAGTAAAGGTCAAAGAATTGCTTCGATGGGCAGTACAGGTCGTTCCACAGGACCACATCTGCATTTCGAAATCCATATTGGACCTTGGCGAGGACAAAGCGTAGGCTCAGTAAACCCTTTACGCTATATTCCACTATGATTTAATTGAAGAGCATAGGACGAGAAAAGGGGCTGCCGAGGAAGTTTTATCTTTCTCGACAGCCCTATCTTAATTTTGGAAATCGCAGGTATAAAAGAGAAGTCGCAAATATATTAAAAACCACTGATAAATTATTAAAAAGCGCTTAACCAACAAAATAGATTTTATATCATTGCAGAAGTTCAGTGTTTTCAAACTTTTAAAAAATGTAAGTACTTCTCTAAATGGACAGTGCTTCGAAAAATCATCTGGACCAAAGTAAGATGAGGCGTAATTGACAAGGAGGGATTTGATGAAAAAAACTATAAGTTTGCTGCTTGTTTTTCTATTAATAACAATTGCTTTAGTGACTTATATAAAAAGGCAAATTGAAGATAATCAAAAGATTGCTGAGGCAGCAATTGGACAAGAAGTTGAACTAGTCGGCTTAGATAAAGGGCAATTTGCTCCTAATTTTACACTGCAAACACTTGATGGACAAACAGTGTCATTAGCAGACTATCGAGGAAAAAAAGTGATGATTAATTTTTGGGCAACTTGGTGTCCGCCCTGTAAAGTGGAAATGCCACACATGCAAAATTATTATAAAAAGCATGCAGCTATAGATAACGTTGAAATTTTAGCAATTAATTTAACATATCAGGATGGTTCACATAAGCAAATCCAGCAATTTGTCAAAGGACTTGATGTGCAATTTCCAGTTTTACTCGCTGAATCAAAAGATATTACAGAAACGTATAAAACTATGGCATATCCTACAACTTTTATGGTTGATTCAGAAGGTCGCATCCAATATCAAATTACAGGACCACTTGATTTAGAGATGCTACAACAATATGCATCGAAATTAAAATAAAACAATGGTACGTATCATTTCCTTCTAGTATTCATAATTTGTTTAGTAGGAGGTTAGTAGATGCGCAAAAGCCGAATTGTTTTATTATTTTGTGTCGTTGCTATTGTTGGGGGTAGTTTGTTTTTATGGAACAATGATTTTTTATTTGCTAAAAAGGCGCCGACAGAGGAGTTAGCGGTTGTTGATGAATTGTATACAATTATTTCGCAGCAATCTGTTTATGATACAGCGTCGAATGTCTTAGTTGAAGGGGCATTGCGCGGCATGGCGTCAGCAATTAAAGATCCGTATAGCACGTATTATAGCGGACAGGAGGCTGCGATACATAGACAGTCACTTGCAAGCGAACGAGTCGGTATCGGTGTCGAGCTAGCTGAAACGCATGGTAAATTTGTCATCGTTTCACCTGTTAAAGACTCCCCTGCTGAGAAAGCTGGTGTACGTCCGTTAGATGAGATTGTACAAATTGATGAGGAGCGCCTTGACGGTAAAACGATGGGAGATGTAATGCGTTTAATGCAAGGCAAGATTGGTCAAAAAGTGACACTAGTCTTATACAGACCACAAGCAGAGCGTCATATTAAGCTAACGATTGAAAGAGCAGCATTGAAAAATGAAACAGTGGAAGCTACTGTTATTGAACGTGCAGAGGAATCTTTTGGTTATTTATCACTTAGCATGTTTGGAGAAAAAACAGCAGAAGAGTGGAAAAATGCAATTGCTGAAGTAGCAAAGAAAAACGTTGAAGGCTGGATTATTGATGTGCGTGATAATCCTGGAGGTTATTTGCATAGTGTTGCTGAAATTATAAGTACGCTTGAAAATCGAGAGCGCATTTTTGCTTATATGCAAAACAATGTGGGAGCGCTAGAGCCCCTTGCAACAAAACCTGAGCAAATTGAAGCATTAACAAAGCCGATTGTCATTTTACAAAATGAAGGTAGTGCTTCGGCGAGTGAAGTATTTGCTGCTGCATTGCAAGCATGGGAACGTGCAACTATTATTGGCAATACTAGCTTTGGCAAGGGTACGGTTCAAAAATCTTGGGAGCTACAAAATGGTGGCGAAGTAAAGCTATCAACGAATAAGTGGTTAACGCCAACAAAAGAATGGATTCATGGTAAAGGAGTTTTACCAGATATAGAAGTAAAGCAACATCCACTCTTTGCACTGGAAATGATGCCGTTAATCGGTACTTTCAAACAGGGTGATTTTAGTGAAGAAATTGCTTACGTACAAAATGTATTAAATGAGCTTGGTTATTCAGTTGCACGGCAAGATGGTTTTTTTGATAAGGAAACAGCAGAAGTTGTGCAACAGTTCCGTAAACGACACAAACTGGTAGCAGGGGAAGAATTGAACGAAGACTTCTTCACAGCATTGCAAGAAGAGGCACTGTCTTATAAAGAAAAGCCAGAGCATGATTTACAGTTAGAAATGGCAATTAGCTTTTTATTACATGAACTAGATAGCCGTAAGTAAAAGCTGTAAGCAGTAGGACGTTTCTTTCCCTTACTGTCAGCTAAAGCATGACCTTTTACCCACTACAATTTAAGCTACGCAATACTATAGTGTTTTGCTACAATATAAACTAAGAATTCCGAAATTAAGAGATAAAGACCTCGGTGGAGTCACAGATTTTGAGAAGAGGCTTACACGACGTAGGTCAGTTAACCAATAGCATGTGTAGTGACCGCTTTAGGTATTCAACTCAAAAAAATATGGACTAGAGTTAGCCGAGGCGTGTTTGATAGAAATAGATGAAGCTTGGTAGGTGAAGTTGTGTATATAGATATCATTCTAGAAGTATTAATGGCATTTTTACGATTTTTTATGAATCCATTATTGTATATTGCTGCTTTTTTTGCAGTTTATCTTGGCTATCGTCGTGTTAAAAGAGAGCGTCGTTTTTTTAAAATCCGAATTTTGAATGGTTGGTCAGAGTTAACGAGCTTTTTGAAAATAAGGTGGATTGATAGCATTGTCATATCCATCATTATTTTGGCAGTTGGTTTAGTGATTCCGAGTGAATTTTTATTACTGTTAACAGCTATAAGCATATTAGCAACTATTGCTTTTATGTACCATTTATTATCACCGATTGTAACATTTGCAATCAGTTTTAGTGTACTTGCTGGAATGGCTTATTTCGATAAAACCTTTACTATGTTGGATTTTACTTTTGAAGGCTTTTCCTATGAGAATGGTGCTGCAATAACAGTTACTTTAATAGCTGGAATGCTATTAATACTAGAAGCCCGCTTTATTCGTATTGCAGGACCTAAATTTGCTTCACCAATAATGGAACAAACGAAGCGAGGCAGAAACGCTGTCACATATTTAAGTAAAAGTATTTGGGTAGTACCGTTATTTTTCATTGTCCCTGGTGAGGCAATTTCTACTTATTTACCATGGTGGCCACAATTTACTTTAGGTGCTGGGAAGTTTTCCTTTGTACTTTTCCCATTTGTTTTTGGATTCCAGCAAATGACAAAGCGAACATTACCCGTTTATTTCTATCCAAAATATAGCCGATCTATTTTTATTTTGGCACAGCTGGTATTGATTGGTGGATTGGCTTCGTATTTCATGCCGTTGATTGGTGTAATAACATTAATAAGTGCAGCTATTTTACGTTTACTGATTAGCCTTTATTATAAAATCAAGGAACGTACTGATGCCTATGCAGTTGCTCCTTTATCTAGCGGCGTAATTATTGCAGGAGTATTGCCAAATTCGCCAGCTGAAAAGATGGGTTTAGTTGCTGGTGAAGTAATCCGTAAAGTGAATGGAAAGGAAGTATTTACTGAGAGTGAATTATATGAGGCTCTACAAGTAAATGCTGCCCACTGTCGCTTAGAGATATTGAATCATCAAAATGAAGTTCGTTTAGCGCAACACGTTGTGCACAGTAATGATCATTATAAAATCGGTTTATTGCTAGTAAATTAAAAAGGGAGTGCTAGGAAAAGCGGATGTCTATCTGCTTTTGCAGCACTCTTTTTGCGTTTTTTAGCATTTTTTAGCATAGAAAATATAAAAGAAAAGTTGCTCATACAGTGAGGGACGATACATTTGGATTAAATTACATAAAAGTGAAAATTATTAAATACTGCGGCTAAAGTTGTTGTTCGCACGTGAAAACGTGGAATTCGCACGCAAGAATAGGAAGCTTGCTCAGTACAGCGAATTTGTGCAAGATATTGGTATCTATTATTAATCGCAACTTTACAGTATGTTTTACGTCTAAATTGTGTAAAATATTTATGATATATTTGAGAAAATGACGGCGGAAAATGATGAATAATGTTAAAAATTAAATGTTAGTTAATATGTTAAAATTAATATAATAAATAAGCTAGTAATGGTACTTTTTATCTTGATTCGGTGGGTATCAGAGATATCGAAAAGTATTTTCTATACTCGTTCAAAAAATCTAGATTAGAGTTAGCAAAGGCGTAATTGATATAGGAGTGATAACCAATGAAAGATTGGTTTACAATAGCGAATTTGGAAAATTTAATAGAGCAATACCATCTATTGGGTCCGATTTTTGGTGTTTTTTTGACTGCACTTGAAGCTTTTATTCCCATACTACCACTTGTAGTTATTGTTGTGGCGAATGTTAATGCATATGGGATTGTTATAGGGGTAGCTATTTCTTGGATTGGTGCTGTCGTTGGTGCTTACGGATTGTTTTTAGTATCAAGGAAATTTGGGAAGCATCCAAAATTGCAAAGATTTGTACTAAATAAACGTGTGCAAACCTTAATAAAATGGGTGGATATGAAAGGACTAGCCCCGATATTAGTACTGCTATGTTTCCCATTTTCGCCAGCAGTCATTATTAATATCGTGGCAGGGCTATCGAATATTCGAAAATATTACTACTTAATAGCGCTACTTATTGGTAAGTTTGTTATGATTGTTGTTACTGGTGGATTGGGCTACGATTTGCGCGCTATTTTAACCGATCCAATAAAACTAACACTGGTTATAATAGGAATTTTCCTATTGTGGATTATTGGAAAATGGGTTGAAAATAAATTAAATAAACGAGTGGAACGTGATTTACGAGCAGTCAGTAAGGAAAGCCATTCTTAAAAAAGTAGCAATAACAAATTGCTACTTTTTTTATCTTAAATTTATCGCCAAAGCATCATATACAAAAGACATTCTCCTTACAGGGAGAGATGCAGGACAACTACCAAAATATGGACTATAGTAAGACTAAAAGTAATTGTCTATGATGAAACATGCGTTCCGTTATATAATAGTAAAAAGAGGAGGGAGTAGATATGTCTTTACGCATTATTTCAGGGAGAGCTGGAACAGGGAAAACAACATTGCTTCAACGAGAAATTGTGCAGTATTTAAAGAATGACCCTTTCGGTACTCCACTATTTATCATTGTACCTGATCAAATGTCATTTAAAACAGAGCATGATTTAACGAACCGTTATGATATTAGTGGTATGGTACAGTCGCAAGTATTAACATTTAAACGTTTAGCATGGTTTATTTTGCAGCAAACAGGTGGTATTGCTCGCAATAAAATTGATAGCTTTGGCTACCGTATGTTAATTCGCCGTATTTTGCAGGATAATAAGGAGCAATTTTCAATATTTACACAAGCAGCTAGTAAGCAAGGATTTACACAGGAAATTGAACAATTATTGCGTGAGTTTAGTCAATATGATGTGACAAGCACGTCAATTGTTAATTTAATAAATGAGCTTGAAGCATATGGAGCCGCCCATACATTAATTGCAAAAATGAAGGATTTTCAAATTATTTTGCAGCAGTTAGAGGAAAGTATTGGTGAAAGCTATGTAGATGGGGAAGGATTTTATCCAATTTTAGTGGAGCAATTAAAAAACTTTGAAAAAATACAGCAGTCGGAGATATATATCGATGGCTTTACGGCTTTTACAAAAAGGGAGTTTGCAATTATTGAGCAATTATTATTACTTGCGAAACGTGTGACGATTGCGTTACCTTTTGATGATGTTCAAGATGCAGCAGATTCGCAAGCATTATTTCATCGTGCAGCATTTACATATGATAAGTTAATGGATTTTGCGACACAGCATCATATTGAAGTGGAAAACAGAGTGCATTTATCAGTAAATCATCGTACAACACAACTAGATTTATTGCATATTGAAAAGAATTTTCATGCCTCTGTGCCAGCAACACAATTAGCAAGTGGGGCCGTTCAAATTATTGAAGGTACAAATCGACGTGTAGAAATTCAAAGTATTGCACGGGAAATAATGCGTCTTGTTGCTGAGGAACAAATACGTTACAAAGATATTGGGATTATGTATCGTCAAGCAGATGTTTATGATCCGTTAATTGCAACAATTTTTAAGCAACACGAAATTCCATTTTTCACAAATGAAAAACGACCAATGCTACATCACCCATTTATCGAGTTTATGCGTTCTTCTCTAGAGGTTGTAATATCTAATTGGCAATATGAACCTGTTTTTCGTGCAGTTAAAACAGATTTATTTTTGCCATTACATGTAGAGGCAACAAAATATAGAGAGCAGCTAGATAAACTTGAAAATTTCGTAATAGCTAAAGGGATTATTGGCAAGCGTTGGCATGACGATGATGTTTGGCAGTATCGAAGATTTCGTGTATTAGAAAAAATCGGAAGTGTACAAACCGATAAAGAGCTTGAGATGCAAGAAATGTTACAGCGTGCGCGTGATATTGTACGAGAGCCATTGTTTATGTTAGAGAAAGCTTTAAAAAGGGCAAAAACGGGCTTAGAAATAGGGCGGGCTTTATATGATTATGCAGAGCGTTTACAGCTTTATGAAAAGTTACAAATAATGAAGGAGTATGAACTTGAAAATGCTGCGTTTGATTTTGCTAGCGAGCATGATCAAGTATGGAATGGTTGGGTTAATATACTTGAGCAGTTCGTCTTGATGTTTGGTGAGCAAGAAATAACATTACAGGAAACGGCGCAAATGCTTGATGAAGGCTATGATTCATTGCAATTTTCAAATATCCCACCTGCAATTGACGAGGTAACAGTTTCGACAGTGGAATACTCACGTTTTGATAATATGAAGGTAGTATTTATTATTGGTGTTAATGATGGTGTTTATCCAATGCGTATTGATAAAGAAGGATTGCTTACAGATGCAGATCGTACTTATTTTGAGCAGCTTGATTATGAATTGGCACCAAATGCGAAAAGTAAGCTACTACAGGAAGCATTTTTAATTTATCGAGCGCTTACTTCACCAACAGACAAGCTCTATATTACGTTTGCAAGTGCTGATGACGATGGTAAAAGCTTGCTACCATCGCTTTATATTAATCGTTTGCATAAATTATTTACCATAGAAGAAAAACGTACATTATTGCATACACGAGTTTTTGTAGATCCAATTGAAGAAATTGATGAAAATAAAATACTACCTTATTTACGTCATCCGAAAGTGTCGATTGCTTATTTAGCAATGCAATTAAAAGAAGCGGAACATACGAAGTCGCTTTCGGCAGAATGGCGCGCATTACGCGCATTTTATCGCCGTTATCCAGAGTGGGAGCGTATGCTACAGTTTGTGACAAAACCGTTGTATACGATTAATAAAGCAGAGCCATTACAGCCGACCATAACTGAAAAGTTATATGGCGAGGAATTACAGGCAAGTGTTTCACGAATAGAAAAATTTTATCGTTGCCCATACTCACACTTTGCTACTTATGGTTTGCGATTGGAGGAGCGCGCAGAATATCGTTTAGAAACGTTTGCAATGGGTGATTTATTTCATGAAGCATTGCGAACAATTTTAACGAGTGATGGTGTGCCGCCAGCAAGCTATAGAGAATGCCTACAAAAAGCGAGAGGGGCAGTGGAACCACTTGTCCATATATTCTCCTACCGCATTTTAGAAAGTAATTCGCGTTATTTATATATAAAAGAAAAGCTTATCCGCGTTGTAGCACGTACGTTATTTGCTTTAACAGAACATGCCAAGGTGGCAAAATTTAAACCAATCGTTCACGAAAAACCATTTGGTAAAGTGGATGATAAAACGACAAAAAAAGGAATAAAGCCACTACCAGCGCTAGAAATTTCACTAGAAAATAAACGTAAAATGTATTTGCGTGGACAAATCGACCGTATAGATGCTTACGATGAAAATGGCCAATTGCATTTACGAGTTGTTGATTATAAATCATCAAGTCGCGACTTAGATTTAAATGAAGTGTATCATGGGATTTCACTACAGCTATTGACGTATTTAGATGTAGCAGTGAAAAATGCAAAGGAGCTACTTGCGTTACCCGAAGGGCAGGAAATTTCTGTTACACCAGCAGGGGTATTATATGTGCATGTACATGATCCACTTATTCGCCTAGAGGAATATGTTGATGAGCAAATGCGTGAGTTACAACGTCTTGAAAAATACCGGATGCAAGGGCTTTTAACGAATGAAGTCCCAGTATTAGAGGCAATGGATGAAAACTTATTAGAACAAAAGAAATCACCAATTATTCCTGTAAGCATGACATCGAAAGGGGCAATTGGAGCATACTCCAAAACAGTGGACGTAGAAACGATACCGATTTTACAGGATTTTGTTATTGAGAAACATAAAGAGGCAGGAAACAAAATATTCACAGGGGCTACCGAGATTTATCCGTATAAATTAAAGAATCGAACAGCCTGTGATTATTGCGGATTCAAAGCAGTTTGTCAATTTGATCCATCAGATGGGCATCAGCAATATAATAATTTGCCAGTGAAAAAGGTGGATGAGCTGATTTCACGTGTCAGAAAGGAATGTGGTTATAGTGACATTAATGATACCGAAGAAGCCGATTGATGCGCAATGGACTGATGAGCAATGGAAGGCGATATGGGCGACAGGGCAGGATACGCTTGTATCTGCGGCGGCGGGATCTGGGAAAACCGCTGTTTTAATTGAGCGCCTTATCCAGAAAATTATCGCGAAGGATGAACCACTCGATGTAGATGAGCTACTTGTTGTAACATTTACCAATGCTTCAGCAGCAGAAATGCGTAGTCGCTTGGCCGCAGCATTGGAGAAAGAAATTGCTAAGGATCCACATAACAAATTTTTACGACGTCAATTGAGCTTAGTGAATAAAGCGCAAATTTCAACATTGCACTCGTTTTGTTTAGCGATTTGTCGACAATATGCGTACATGATTGATCTTGATCCTGGTTTTCGTATAGCG
Source organism: Bacillus ndiopicus (assembly GCF_000612805.1). Lineage (GTDB taxonomy): Bacteria > Bacillota > Bacilli > Bacillales_A > Planococcaceae > Metasolibacillus > Metasolibacillus ndiopicus. The sequence continues at coordinate 547,924 of NZ_HG964403.1, forward strand.
AGCCAGGATGAAGTGGCTTTATTACAGGATGACGTACTTTCTACCATACTAGAGCAGGCATATAGCGATGATGGAGATTTATCACAATTAGAAGTGTATGAGCTTGTTGATAGCTTTTCTTCAGATCGTCATGACCAAGAAATTGAAGTGTTGTTAGAGCAACTTTACAATATGTCACGCGTGCAGCCAGACCCGTATAAGTGGCTTGATACATTAGCGAAAGAATATGATATTGCAGAAGATACGACAATCGATGATCTAGTGTTTACACCGCAATTAAAAAATTCAATTTTAAATTCTTTGTACGCTGCTGAAAATAATTTAATAGCAATGCAGCGTTATGCTGAAGGGAATTTTGGCATAGGTGCATATAGCTCATTAGCAGTAGAGGAGCTTGCCTTCGTACAAGTAGCGATTGATAAGTTAAAAAATGGCACATGGCAAGATATACATGAGCATCTAGAAAAAGCACAATGGAGTAGGTTACCAACTTTAAAAAAATCAGACGAGCCAGACCCAATAATAAAGGATATTGCCAAAAATCATCGTGATGAGGCGAAGGATATTGTGAAAACAATAAAGGGGACGTTTTTTGTACGCAAGCCTCAATTTTTATTGAATGAAATAAGACAGATGAAGCCGATTATCGAAACGCTTGTGAAGCTTGTGAAAGTTTTTAGTGAGGCATTTAAAGCGGCTAAGCTAGAACGGGCATTAGTAGACTTTTCCGATTTAGAGCATTACGCCTTGGAAATATTGACTGTAAAAACGGAGACAGGCATTGAGCCATCAGCAGTGGCAAAGGATTTCCAACAACGCTTTAAGGAAGTACTCGTTGACGAATACCAAGATGTCAATTTATTACAAGAAACGATTTTACAGCTTGTGAAAAGTAATGATGAGGCAAATGGGAATCTATTTATGGTTGGCGATGTTAAGCAGTCGATATATCAATTTCGATTAGCAGAGCCACGTCTATTTTTACGTAAATATAAAGATTTTGCTGAAAATCCGATGAATACAGGTTTGAAAATTGATTTGAACGCTAATTTCCGCAGTCGTCAGGAGGTACTGGAGGCAACGAACTACATTTTTGAACGAGTGATGGATGAAACAGTTGGTGAGATAAACTATGACGAGCAAGCAGCATTAAAATTCCGCGCTCATTATAATGAGGCGAATATCCCTGTCGAATTCGTTGTACTTGATCAGTTTAGAGAGCAAGGTGAGCAGGAGCTTGAGCTTGATGAAGAATTAGAGGATTTAAAAACATCTCAACAAGAAGCTCGTTATATGATCAAAAAAATTCAGTATATGATTGACAGAGAAATGCCTATATTTAACCCAAAGGATGGCACGACAAGGCCAATTCGCTATAGCGATATTGTTATTTTAATGCGTTCAATGGCATGGTCTGCTGATTTTGCTGAGGAATTTAAAGCGGCTGGTATCCCGTTATATGCGGAATCGTCAAAAGGTTATTTCGATGCGCTAGAAGTAATGATTATGCTAAATGTTTTAAAGATTGTTGATAATCCGTATCAAGATATTCCGCTTGCTTCGGTACTGCGTGCACCATTTTTTGGTTTAACGGAAAATGAGCTAGCCGAGGTGCGTTTAGCTAAAGGCAATGTGCCATTTTTTGAGGCTTTGACAACTTTTATGGAGCAACCATCTAATGCAAAAATTGCAACAAAGCTTGAGTATTTTTTAGCGCTATTAGAAAAATGGCGCCAGTTAGCACGACGAGGCTCTCTTGCGGATTTAGTTTGGATAATTTATTTAGATACTAATTATTATGAGCTTGTAGGTACAATGGCGAATGGTAAGCAGCGCCAAGCAAATTTAAGAGCGTTACATGATCGCGCGCTTGCTTATGAAAAAACATCGTTTCGTGGTTTGTTTCGATTTTTAAGGTTTGTTGACCGCATGAAATCGCGAGGTGATGATTTAGGTATTGCAAAATCAATTGGGGAAAGCGATGATGTTGTTCGTTTAATGACTATTCACTCATCAAAAGGTTTAGAATTCCCTGTAGTTTTCGTAGCTGGTATGGCGAGATCCTTCAACCAACAAGATTTTAAAGGCTCGTATTTATTTGATCAAGATTTTGGCCTTGCAGTAAAGGCTATTAATACAGAAGAACGCACAATGTTTACATCTTTGCCTTATTTAGCTACAAAGGAAAAGAAAATTGCGAAACTTAAAGCAGAAGAAATGCGTATTTTATATGTAGCGATGACACGTGCAAAAGAGCATTTAATTTTGCTAGGTACAGTGAAAAATTGGCAAAAGAAACTTGAGAAATGGGAAGCACTTCAAGACCTACCGCAAAAAAAGTTGCTGCCAAATTATTTGCGGGCTAGTGCTAATTCATTTTTCGATTGGATGGCTCCAGCACTTGTTAGTCACCCGGATTTTTTAACACGTGCTGTACAAGATGAGGCACTAGGAGGTAGTGAAGCTACAGGGCTAAAACCTTCGTTATGGTCAGTCAAAATATTGTCAGCAGAGCTGTTCCAAAGCCCAGAGGAACAGGAAACATTAGTGCAATTATTAGCTGATGAGGAGGTAGATGAACAACTAGTAGAACAGTTTACAGAACGCTTCACAACAACTTATCTGCATTTACAAGCAACAACGAAAAAATCAAAAACATCTGTTTCTGAAATTAAACGCTTTGAAGCACTACAACAAGAAGAGGATATCATGTATAATCCACAGGCAATAAAACAAGCATCACTGGCAAAGCGCCCAAGCTTTATTCAAGCCAAAGCCTTAACCGCAGCAGAAATAGGAACGGTGATTCACTCAATTATGCAACATGTGCCACAGCAGGGCTTTGCAACACTCGATGAGGCAAATGAGTTTGTAGTTGGCTTGGTTGAGCGAGAACTATTAACTAAAGATGAGGCAGCTATTGTAAATATGGAGAAAGTATTGGAATTTTTTAGGTCACCTATTGGTATCCGCTTTAAAAATGCAACGAAACTTCTCCGGGAAGTGCCTTTTACAATTAGTAGAATAGATTCTGAGGGTGATAGTCAAATCGTTCAAGGGGTGATTGATTGCTTGTTTGAGGAAAATGGGCAATGGATACTATTAGATTATAAAACAGATAAAGTTCGACCTCCATTTGATGTAGAGCCAGCTTTAACGGAAGAGATGACAAAACGTTATCAATTGCAGCTACAAATTTATAGTGAAGCTATTGAGATGACCTATATCATAAAGATTAAAGAAAAAATACTTTACCTTTATGACATTGGTAAAGCGATTGCGTTGGAGTAGCTTACAGATTTTATCCCGTATTAACGGGCTGTACTTTTGCGACGAGTAATCGCAGGAGCAGATATTTTTTGCGACGAGTAATCGCAGGAGCAGATATTTTTTGCGACGAGTAATCGCAGGAGCAGATATTTTTTGCGACGAGTAATCGCAGGAGCACCAGTCCCCTGCTTTAAAATATCAGATAAAATCGAGATGTTTATGTGGGGAATCAAACAGCTTGTCAAAAAGAGGCCAACATGATGCTGGTCACACAAGCGTTTCCTCAGGATGAGGAGTGATTAGCTTGTGTTCCTCTGTACTAATCAGTGGGGCATGCTCTGTCAGCTAGCCCCACTTATGAAATTATTTTAAAAATGAATAAGGAGTCGTGATTGTGAAATTTCAACCTACATTAATGCATGAACGAGTGCATACAATTGATGTCTTGCGAGGTATGAGCTTACTTGGTATTTTATTAGTCAATATGTTTGGCTTTTATTTGCCGCAGCCACATATCGATATAGCTTATTGGTTTACCGAAGCAAGGGATATAATGTGGCAGCAAACGCTAGATATTTACGTACAAAGCAGCTTTTATCCATTGTTCTCAATGCTATTTGGTTATGGATTAGCGATGCAATATTTGAAATCGCAAAAAACGGGTATTAATTTTTACAAATTTGCACCGAAGCGTTTGCTAATTTTATTAGCGATTGGTTTACTTCATGCCTTCCTGATATGGTGGGGCGATATTTTAGTAATGTATGCATTTTGTGGTTTCTTTTTAATTGTATTAATGCGCTTAAAAAGCCCATGGTTAATGACAATTGCGGTAGTATTAAACTGTTTAATGCACGCCTTTATGTTATTTGTATTTGCGATTTTGGGCGTACTAAATCTGGAAATGGAGCAAATGCCAGTTGATATTGTGATGGTTCAAAATGCTATTACAGCTTATGGCACGGGGACATGGATGGATGCATTTATACAGCGTCTAGCCGACTTGTCAGTGCAAATGCAGGTAGGTATGTGGATTATGTCACTGTTTACTATTTTACCGTATATGTTAATCGGTGCTGCTGCTGCAAAATGGCGTTTAATCGAACGGGCGAAAGAGCTTAAATTGATGTGGATTATTTTCGCTGTAATCGGTATAGGCTTAGGATTATTTATAAAAAGTGCACCCTATATGTTTACACGCACTTATTTATTAGATTATGTAAAAGTATATGCTGGCGGACCAATTTTAGCAGTTGGCTATATGGCTGCTATTATTGTCATTTGTTTATTGCCTTTTGCAGTGAAAGTGCTATCACCACTAGCTAAGCTGGGTCGTATGTCTATGACGATGTATATAATGCAATCTGTTGTCGCAACTTTTATTTTCTATAACTTCGGGCTTGGTCTGTATGGGAAAATGACTGTGCAGATGGGGACATATATAGCGCTAGGTATTTTTGTTGTGCAGCTTATAGTTGCGGAGCTATGGTTGTCGAAGTTTTCACAAGGACCACTTGAAGCGGGCATTAAAAGATTGACTTACGGTAAAAAATTATCAGAAAAGTAAGGCTTTTTGTCGCATAATGATGTATGATGTATAAAATGAAACTTCCAACAGTAGATATTTCTTTCCTACTGATAGTTAGTTTTCATTAAACGGGCATTTACAGGCTGTTCGATTTTTTAATAAGAAGAAAGGGCAACCTGCTAATGCGGATAAAAAGAAGGAGTGCTGACACGATTATGAAACTATTATCATTTAAATTAGACGGACAAGTAAAATTTGGACCGAAAGTAAAAAAAGAAGAAGCGGTTTGGGATGTATTAGCAATCCAAGAAGCACTACAAGTTTTTCCTTCTTTTCCGTCAACGATTATTGAAGGTATTGCATTAGGCTTTGATTTTGTAGAAAAAACAAGAAAATTAGTAGATGCCGCGCAAAAAAGTGAGGGTGCGGAACAATTTAAACATACATTTAACGAAATCGAATGGTTAGCACCAATTCCACGTACACCGAAAAATATTTTATGTGTAGGTAAAAATTATGATGACCATGCGAAAGAAATGGGAGCAGACGGGGCACCAGAGGATATTATTGTATTTACTAAATCACCAACGGCTATTGCTGCGGACGAAACAACATTACCTATTCATGCTGATAAAACTTCAATGCTAGATTATGAGGGAGAACTAGCTGTTGTAATTGGAAAACGTGGCAAAGATATTCCTAAAGGAATGGCTTATGATTATGTATTTGGTTATACAATTGCAAACGATCTTACAGCACGTGACTTACAAGAGAAGCACAAGCAATTTTTCTTAGGGAAAAGCTTAGATGGAACTTGCCCACTAGGTCCTTACTTAGTATCAAAGGATGAAATTCCTGATCCACAAGTATTGTCAATTGTAACGAAAGTAAACGGCGAGCTGCGTCAAAATAGCTCAACAAAAAATATGATGTTTGAAGTAGCAGATTTAATTTCTATCATATCGAAGTACGTTACATTAGAGCCAGGGGATATTATTTTAACTGGCACGCCAGCAGGAGTTGGAAAAGGCATGAATCCACCAACATTTTTAAAAGCAGGCGATGAAGTAAAAATTTCTATTGAAGGAATTGGAACGTTAGCGAATCGTTTTGCATAGTAGAGTTTTTTAGACTAGGTTAATTCCATTAATACTATTGTTTTCAAGTGAAAAACATTGGTTAAAAGTACGTATGGCTGTCAAGAAATGCAGGTGACAATCTGTATTTTCTGACAGCCTTATATATTCATATTCATTGAAACAACTTACCTCACATGATAGGATATGTCATGAAGAGAAAAAATGAGGTGGGATACGATGAGCTTTTTAACTAGCACGACGCATCTTCATATTACGACATGGGTACTTGCACTTGTATTGTTTTTCGTTGCAGCATTAGCAAGTAAACCAAACAAAGTTGTACATATGATACTGCGTGTAATGTACATTTTAATTATCATTTCTGGTGGTGCGCTGTTTATGGAATGGCGTGGAAAACTTGACGATGCCGGTATGAACTATGATATGAAAGTATTATTTGGCATACTTGTTATCGGCTTTATGGAAATGATTTTAGTGCGTAAGAAAAAAAACAAGCCAACAACAATGTTTTGGGTATTGTTCGCAATCGTGTTATTAGTAACGCTTTATTTAGGATTATCAACTGGAATTGGTAGTAATTTTTAATTAAAAAAGGTTGTCCTCAAAGCGGCGCGCTAGCCTGCTTTAGGGACAACTTTTGCTGTTTTATTGGAGTTTTCCCATTTAAAAAACATGAAAGTATTCTTTAAAAAGTTGAAAGCACCCATTTTACAACATTTCCCGAATGAGTAAAAAAGGGTTTTTGGTTGTGTAAAAGGTCATTTGTATTTTCTGAACCTTTTTTGTTCACTTGTTTGTCGTATTTAGCATTTAATTTACATTATTGTAATAGAAAAAAGGGCGACCGACGTTCGAAAGTTTGGTAAAATGACGATGAACTATTTTTTATAGAAAAATCCCTTAGACTGGATAAGAGGAAACTTCAATCAGTAGAGAATTACAGATGCGCAAGACTTGCAAAGGTCGATACAGATATATTGCTCCTGCGATTACTCGTCGCAGAAAAAATTGCTCCTGCGATTACTCGTCGCAGAAAATAATTGTTGCCCGTTTATGCGGGATAAATTTAATGAAGGTGATAGATTTTGATAGGAGAGAACTTCGAATGAAAATGATGAAATGGGTTTCTGCAATTATCGTGGTAATTTTATTAGCATCTCCATTTTCAGCCGTTAGCTATGCGGAAGAAACACGAACAATTGTAGACGAAAGTATATACGATGTACTAGTTGATCGCTATTTTAATAAAACGGCTCAAAATGATATTAACGTAGATAGACAAGATGCGGCTCAATTTGCTGGCGGTGATTTTGCTGGTTTAGTAGAGAAGCTTTCTACAATAAAAAAAATGGGCTTTACAATTGCTTCAATCGGTGCGGTGTTTACAACTGAAACGTATGATGGTCGGACACCTACAAGCTATAATAAATTAGAGCCTCATTTTGGAACTGAGCAAGAGCTAACAGATTTAATTGCTGCTTATAATAAAGAGGGCATTCAAATAATGGTAGATTTTCCTCTATCAAATGTAAGTGTACATCACGAGTGGGCGAAAGATCCAATGAAGAAGGCATGGGTTAAATCACAACAAAATGGGCTTGTGCAATGGGATTTAGCAAATGAGGAAGTACAGGCTGCTTTACAAGAAGCTTTAATACAATTCGTTAAGAGCTATAATTTTGGTGGTATTCGTTTAACGAATATTGGAGGTGCGGATACAGCATTTATAAATAGCTTAATTGAAACAGTAAAGGCACAAAATAGTGCTGTATATGTTATTTCAAATGAAGTAAGCGATGCAAATTTTGATGCAAAATTTACTGCGGATGCAGCAGATATATACCGCAATATGTTTAAAAATGTAGATTTACCAACGAATGATTTATTAAAGCATATTGAACCATACTTAGCTAATGAGCAAGTAGCACCACAATTAATGATTGACTCATTACAAACGAATCGCTTTGTACTTGATACTACGGAGCAAAAAATGTATCCACCAACACGCTTAAAGGGAGCACTATTGCCTATCATGTTCTTACCTGGTGTGCCAGTTGTACAGTATGGTACAGAAATTGCAATGAATGGTGTAGCAGGTGAGCAAGCGCATCAAATTTATAATTTTAAAACAGATGAAGAGCTTGTTGATTTTATTGGAAACTTACAAGGATTACGAAACAAATCTGTTGCGATGCGCCAAGGTGATTTTAAGTTAATTGAAAATGATAACGGATTAATTGCTTTTACTCGTAAATCTGAAAAAGAACAGTGGTTAGTAATTGCGAATAATACGAGTAAAACAAAGTCTGTTGTTTTGGCAGAGGAAGAGATTGGTGAAGGTAAAGAGCTTCGCGGTTTATTGAGTAATGAAATTGTAAAGCAAAATAAAAATGGGGAATATATTGTTGTTCTAGATCGAGAAGTTTCAGATGTTTATCAAATTATAGATAAACGAGGTTGGAATGTCCCATATTTAGTAGCATTAGGTATTGTTTATGTGTTATTTACAATTTTTGTGATTATGATTGTAAAGCGTGGCCGAAAAAAACGTAGATTGCAAGACGATAATTAAGAATAAAAAATGCCTTATCATCCATTTTACGGGAAATGATAAGGCGCTTTTTTATATTTAAAAATTATTTTTTATAAATTTTTTTAAGGAAAAAATGCTGGGAATGTACAGGAATATTGGTTCGACACGCGAAATATAACATATTTCACGAATAATTAAATTGAAAAATATAAAAAATGAAAGGCGAGATTGCCCAAAATTCGTATTGCTAAGTAATGAGAAAAATATTATTTTTTCATAATTATTTTAATAAGTTGTTTATTCCATATTTTACGGTATTTAGTACCTTCAACTATGAGCGCAAATTCAGTATAACGCAGATATTGCCAATTCAGAGAGCAATTGTTTGAATATTCTTATATCTAATCTGGTTATATTAAATTATTTTTGTATAATTTATTTCTTGTAAAAAAATACACAAAATTAGCGTATAATGTAGAATAAAAAGCAATAACTAGCACTTTAAAGTATTGAAGTAAGAAAAAATTAAAAAAAAGCTTGTCAAAAATATTATTTAAATTTAGAATCATGTTATGTCAGAATAGCTAAAGATGGACATATTGACTTTGAAGATTTACAGAGAGTATAATGTGAAGCGGTATAGTCAGCTTTTAAATTATGCCATGAAGAATTAGAAGCCGTTTAGAATAATTGATTTTTTTTGAATAGTAAATTGTCATAATATTCTCAACTGGTTGCTTGAAAGGAGAAAAAATTTGAAAACGTCAGAGGAGCTTTTAGTAATTAAAGATTTACATACAGGTTTTCGAATTAAAGATACATATTTTGACGCTGTAGATGGTGTATCTTTAACATTAAGAAAAAACGAAATCCTGGCGATTGTTGGCGAATCGGGTTGTGGTAAAAGTACATTAGCCACATCGATTATTGGACTTCATGATCATAATAAAACGCGAGTGCAAGGTGAGATTTTATTTAAAAATAAAAATCTTGCAAAGTTGGGCGAGGATGAGTTCAACGATGTTCGAGGTATAGATATAGGAATGATTTTCCAAGATCCGTTATCTGCGTTAAATCCGTTAATGCGTATTGGGGAGCAAATCGAGGAAGGTTTAATCTATCATACTAAATTAACAAAAGAGCAACGTGTAAATCGAGTTTTCGAACTATTAACGCAAGTTGGAATTCCGAATCCACAACGTGTTGCGAGACAATTCCCTCACCAATTATCTGGGGGTATGCGTCAGCGCGTTATTATTGCGATTGCAATTTCTTGTAAGCCGCAAATCATTATTGCGGATGAGCCGACAACGGCGCTTGATGTAACAATTCAAGCTCAAATTTTAGACTTACTAAAAGACCTACAAGCAGAAACAGGCTCAGGGATTATTTTAATTACACATGATTTAGGTGTAGTAGCTGAAGTTGCTGATCGTGTAGCTGTTATGTATGCGGGTCAAATTATTGAAGAAGCACCGGTAGAGGAATTATTTAATAATCCGAAACATCCATATACTCGTTCGTTGTTTAACTCTATCCCACAGATGAACTCAGACGGAAAGAAATTAAACGTTATCGAGGGGATTGTACCATCTTTATTAAAATTACCACGTCAAGGATGCCGTTTCTCACCACGTATTTCTTGGATTCCAGAAAGTGCACATGAGAAAGATCCTGTGTTGCATGAAGTAGCACCAAATCATTTTGTAAGATGTACGTGCTATAAAGAATTCTACTTTAAAGGCGAAGAAGGAGGACGTGCATAATGAGCTTTATGCAAATTAAAGATTTGAAAGTCCATTACCCAATTCGCGGTGGATTTTTTAATACAGTAGTTGATAATGTATATGCTGTTGATGGCATTTCGATGGAATTTGAAAAAGGAAAAGCCTATGGTCTAGTTGGAGAATCTGGTTGTGGTAAATCGACAACAGGTAAATCAATTATTGGTCTTGAAAAAATTTCAGCCGGCTCTATTATTTATGAGGGCGAAAATGTAACGAATAAGCGTCGTGATCGTGCTTCTGCTTATAATCGTGATATTCAAATGATTTTCCAAGATTCCCATTCAAGTTTAAATCCAAGAAAGCGTGTACAAGATATTTTAGCAGAGCCAATTCGTAACTTTTTGAAGCTTACACCGCAGGAGGAAAGTCGCAGAATTAATGAGCTTTTAGCAATTGTTGGTATGCCAGAAGATGCAAGATTAAAATATCCACACGAATTTTCAGGTGGTCAAAAGCAACGACTTGGTATTGCACGTGCTATTGCAACGAATCCAAAATTAATTATTGCGGATGAGCCAGTTTCTGCTCTTGATTTATCTGTACAAGCACAAGTGTTGAACTTCATGAAAGATATTCAAGATGAATATGGTTTAAGCTATTTATTTATTTCACATGACTTAGGTGTAGTAAAGCATATGTGTGACTATATTTCTATTATGTATAAAGGACGTTTCGTAGAGTCTGGTACGAAAAAAGATATTTACGATAATCCTCAACATATTTATACAAAACGTTTACTGTCAGCAATTCCAGATGTTACACCAAATGGCCGTGAAGACCGTAAACTTGAGCGTATTGAAGTAGAGCGCAACTATCAAGCAGAACATAAGCAGTATTTCGATGAAAATGGTCGAGTATATGATTTATCACCAATTTCAGACACGCATTTTGTCGCTGCAACTTCTTCAGCACTGAAGGGAGGCAATTAATATGTGGAAAACAGTTGTTAGACGTTTTTTAATTATGATTCCACAATTATTTGTGCTAAGTTTATTAATTTTCATTATGGCTAAAAATATGCCTGGGGATCCATTCACAGGTAAAATTACGCCAGAAACAGATCCTGCGCGTATTGAAGAATTGCGTGAATTAAATGGTTTAAATGATCCATGGTATGAGCAATATGCACGTTGGGTAGGGAATGCTTTCCAAGGGGAATTTGGAAATAGTTATACGTACAAAGTAAAAGTATCAACGTTAATCGGTGAGCGAGCGATGAATACGTTCTGGTTATCGTTGTTAACAGCTGTTATGCTTTATGCAATCGCAGTGCCATTAGGGGTATTGGCAGGGCGCTTTCACAACAGTTGGTTTGACAGAGGGGTAGTTTTATATAGTTTTATTAGCTATGCGATACCGACATTCGTTCTAGCATTAATTTTGTTATACTTCTTCGGTTATAAATTACAATGGTTCCCAACTACTGGTTCAGTAGACGTTCGTGAAGTACCAGGTTCTGCGGGCTATTATATAAGTAAAATTTACCATATGATTTTACCTGCATTTACATCGGCAGTACTAGGAACGGTAGCGATTATTCAATATTTACGTACAGAAGTAGTAGATGCAAAAAGTATGGACTATGTACGTACAGCGCGTGCAAAAGGTGTACCAGCAAATAAAGTATATTCAAAACATATTTTCCGTAACTCGTTATTACCAGTAGCGGCGTTTATCGGTTTTACAATTACAGGCTTATTAGGCGGTTCGATTTTCATTGAAACAATTTTCGCATATCCAGGTATGGGACAACTATTTATTTCGTCTATTGCATCTCGTGATTATAGTGTTATTACAGCGCTCGTTATGTTATACGGCTTCTTAGCGTTATTAGGTAGTCTATTATCCGATATTATTATGAGTATTGTTGACCCACGAATTAGGATTGAATAGACAAAATAATAAGTTAAGGAGAGGTGAAAAAAGTGGTTAAAGAGAAAGACAATAAAAAAGAGCAAGAAATAATAAGCGCTCCACCAACTGGTATGCAGGTTGTTTGGCGTGAGTTTATTAAAGATAGAGTTGCAATGTTTTCGTTAATTATTATGGTTTTGGCGATTTCAGGTGTTTTTATAGCATCATTATTTTTCGATCCAGCAGAGGTAATGAAAGTTTCATTACGCTCTAAATACGCACCACCGAGTTCGCTACATTGGCTTGGAGCAGATATTGGTGGTAGTGATGTTTTTGGACAGCTTATTATTGGGGCGAAAAACTCACTATTAATCGCGATTGCTATTACATTGATTACAGGTACAGTAGGTATCTTTATTGGCTTAGCTTGTGGTTATTTCGGTGGATGGATTGATAATATGTTTATGCGTATTATCGACTTCTTTATTACATTACCATCTTTAATGATTATTATTGTATTTATTACAATTGTACCGAAATATACTGTTTTCACATTCATTTTAATTGTTAGTTTATTTGGTTGGACGAGCATTGCACGTCTTGTGCGTTCAAAAGCACTTTCGGAAAGCCGTCGTGACTATGTAAATGCTTCAAAAACACTTGGAACGAATGATTTTGTTATTATTTTCAAGGAAGTAATGCCAAATATTAGTTCGATTTTAATTGTTGAAGCAACATTAAGCTTTGCGGGGAATATTGGGATTGAAACAGGTTTAACTTTCTTAGGCTTCGGTTTACCACCATCAACGCCTTCATTAGGAACACTTGTAGCATATGCGAATAACCCATTAGTTATGTCTACTTATTGGTGGGTATGGCTACCAGCAGCATTGTTTATTTTAATCTTAATGCTTTCAATCAACTATGTTGGACAAGCATTACGTCGCGCGGCAGATGCTAAGCAACGCTTAGGTTAAATTTTTAATTAAAAATTGCAGAGGAATAATTAGAAAATATAAAATATTTTCTAATTTTCCTCGTTATTTATGAAAATATGCTAGACTTTTTGCATATAAAATAGTTAAGATATGAAAGAAGTAGCTGATAATAGGTATTTCTTTAGGGAACTAGTAATTTATTATATTCAGAAAAAACTGAAAATTGATTTTTTTGAAAAGATTTACTAGAATAGTTGTAAAGGATTTGTATCTATCGTTGACGCTTTACTTTCGCGCAAACGCTTTCGGTACAAAAAAGGTTGGTACCATCACATTTACCGATATTTGGTAGGTGTGTTTTGATAAATATGGCTAGTGTTTATAGGTACAACTTCTAGCTGAGGGAAAAAAGGGAGGAAAAAAAATGAAGAAACAACGTTGGGCACTTCTAACAATGTTACTTGCGCTAATGTTCGTGTTAGCTGCATGTGGCGGAGATAAAAAAGAAGGCACAGACAAGAACACTGATACAGGCAAAACTGACGGTGGCACAACAACTGGTGAAGAAGCTAAAGAAGAGCAGGGAGATAGCTTCTCATTATCTGTTGAAAATGAAGGGACTGCTATTGAAGGCGGTACATTAATGGTGGCTCTACAGAAAAGTGAACCTTTCCAAGGTATTTTCTCATGGGTACTGTATGAAGATGCATACGATGGAGAATTAATGTCATTCACAACTAACTCAATTTTCAAAACTGACGGTGACTTCTTAATTACTGATGAAGGTATCGCAAGTATGGATGTAAAGCAAGCAGAAGCAGAAGGTGAGCCAAACATCGTAACGATTAAAATTCGTGAAGGTGTAAAATGGTCTGATGGCGAGCCATTAAAAATTGAAGATATAATGTTACCTTACGAAATTATTGCTCATAAAGATTACACAGGTGTTCGTTATGACGAAGAATTACGTAATATTATTGGTGTTGAAGAGTATCATAATGGTACTGCTGACACAATTTCTGGTCTTAAAAAGATTGATGAAACAACTTTAGAAATCCATCTGAAAAAGGTTTCTCCAGCTTTAGCTTCTGGTGGTGATGGTCTTTGGACATATGCTGAGCCAAGTCATGTTATTGGTGATATTCCAGTAGCGGAATTAGTAGAAAGCGATGCAGTTCGTAAAAACCCAGTTACATTAGGTGCGTTCAAAATTGACCGTATTGTTCCAGGGGAATCTGTACAATATACAGCAAACGAACACTACTGGAAAGGTAAACCGAAATTAGATGGCGTTATCGTGAAAGTAGTACCACCTGCTTCTATCGCAAAAGCATTAGAGGCTGGCGAATATGATTTAGCATTGTCATTTGGTTCTGCACAATATCCTGAAATTGAAGCTTTAACAAATATTGATGTGTTAGCTCGTCCTGAGCTTTACTACTCATACTTAGGTTTCAAATTAGGTAAGTGGGATTCAGAAAAGAAAGAAGTAGCAACTGATTTAGAGAACTCTAAAATGGGTGACGTAAGCTTACGTCAAGCTATGGGTTATGCATTAAATGTTGAAGAAGTAACAGAAGTATTCTATGATGGTTTACGTGAGCGTGCAAACGCAATTCTTCCACCAGTATTCACATCATTCCATGATGCAAGCTTAGAAGGATACACATATGATCCAGAAAAAGCTAAGCAATTATTAGAAGATGCTGGCTTTAAAGATGTTGATGGTGATGGTATCCGTGAAGATAAAGAAGGTAAGCCACTTGAAATTAAATTAGCTACAATGGCAGGCGATGATGTAGCTGAGCAAATTGCAGCATTCTGGTTACAAAACTGGAAAGAAGTAGGTTTAAATGTTGTATTCACAGACGGTCGTACAATTGAGTTCAACTCATTCTATGACAAAGTTCAAGCAGATGATCCAAACATCGATGTATTCATGGGTGCATGGGGCGTAGGTTCTAACCCATCTCCATCTGGTGTTTATGCACATAATGCTCAATACAACTTCTCTCGTTACACATCTGATAGCTTAAAACAAACTTTAAGCAATATCGATTCTAAAGAAGCATTCGATGCTACTTACCGTGCTGAGCAATTTGCAGCATTTGAAAAAGAAATTCATGATGTAGCACCAATCATTCCAATGATGTACCGTTTAGAGCTTTCACCAGTTAATAAACGTGTGAAAAACTACAGCATTGATTATGCTAATCCAACAGAGCTTCAAGATATTGAATTAACTGCTGACGCACCAATTAAATAATAATTAGTGTGAAGGTAAAAAAACCTCTCTTGCAATGGCAAGGGAGGTTTTTTATGCTCTTTGTATGAGAATATTTCTATTATAGCTTCAAACGCTCTGCTAAAAACTTGCCAATTCCATCCTCGTTGTTAGATAGCGTAATTTCATTTGCAATATTTTTGAGTGGCTCAATACCATTGTTCATGGCAACGCCTACACCTGCGTAATCAATCATTTCTAAATCATTATCCTCATCACCGAATGCAATAATGCGTTCGCGTGGAATTTGCATTTCGTGTGCAATATGTGAAATACCAACTGCTTTATTTAATCCTTTGCGCACAACTTCAATGACGTTAAATGGGGAGCCCCAGCGACGGTGCTCAATTAATTCAGCGTGTACATCTTCTAAGTGTTGACGGATTGTTGAAACATGCTCGTCTGTAGCTTGAATCAATAAACTAGTTGGATCATCTAATAAGTGTGTTTTTAAATTACCCGTTGTAATGCGAGGGTTGCCCATGCTTAAAATATTGAGCATTTTTTCATCTGCATTGTGTAAATAGACATCATCAATTACTTCGGCAATTAAATTTTCATAATTAAATTTATCAACTGAATCGACAACGTCATGTACGACTCTCATTGCAAGTGGTGAATGCAATTGCTGCCAAGAGCTGTTGTTAGGATGATGAACAAACGCACCATTAAAATTAACGATGGGTGTTTTCAGATTAAGCTCACGATAATAAATTTCACTTGCTCGATATGGACGACCAGTTGCAATCATAACAGCATGTCCAGCCTGCTGTGCTTTCATTAAAATATCCTTTGTATATGATGAAATTTGTTGGTGGTCAGTTAATAATGTACCATCTAAATCTAAAACAATTAAATGTTGTTTCATAATAATTTGAATCCCCTTTTTGTCCATTAATAAGTAGTCTTTTCTTGGATGATTAACTGTCTGTTAATTTTACTTCTTTTTATAAGCACACGTCAAAGTTTTGTCATATCATTCAATTTTTGTTACTCTAAATATAGATAGAGTTGGTAGGAGTGAAATCTAGTGATTGTACAAAATGAAGTATGGGAGCACATACCATTATTACATGTGCACACAAATGAAATGACAGCTAAAAATCCTGTAGCCATTTTTATTCATGGCTTTGGAAGTGCTAAGGAGCATAATTTACATTTCGCATACCAGTTAGTGAAAAAGGGCGTACGTGTAATTTTACCAGATGCTCATTTACATGGTGAGCGTGCTAAGCCTAATACAACGTCACAGCAGCTTGAGCCAGTATTTTGGGAGATTGTTATGCGCACAGTAGGGGAAGTCGAACTTATTTATAAAGAGCTCCAAAATAAAGGCATACTAGCTACAAATGCAGTTAGTATTGCAGGTACTTCAATGGGGGGGAT
The DNA here is from genome assembly GCF_000612805.1 of Bacillus ndiopicus. Classification (GTDB taxonomy): domain Bacteria; phylum Bacillota; class Bacilli; order Bacillales_A; family Planococcaceae; genus Metasolibacillus; species Metasolibacillus ndiopicus. The sequence goes on from NZ_HG964403.1 coordinate 564,604, forward strand.
TGTAACTGTAGGCTGCTTAAGCAAATATGATTGGATACAGACAGCGGGTGTTTGCATGGGAGCAACGAGCTATACAAAATTTGCAGAGCACCAGCTTACCCAGTTTGAAAAAGCGGGTGTACAATTACCTTTTACAGAGCAGCAGCTTGCTGAGACAATGACGATGTTATCAGCATATAATTTAGAAAATAAAACGAATGTACTACAGCAAGTACCGACGATTTTCTGGCATGGCAAAAAGGATCAAGTTGTACCATTTGAGATGAGTTACCCGTACTTTGAAAAGTATGGGGAAAATTCGCGTTCCGCATACATTGTAGATGATAAAGCAGGACATGCTGTATCAAGAGTGGGAATGCTTGCTGTAACAGACTGGCTAGCACAGCATTTGGCATAAGCTCGGAGTTCTGCTATCATAAATTGTAATAAGAAAGGGGTGTTGAAAATGGCGATTGATCAAGATATGAAAGATAGTATGTATAGCGCTTTAGAAAACGTAATTGATCCCGAGTTAGGAATTGATATTATTAACTTAGGCTTAGTATATGATGTAGATTTAAATGAAGAAGGTTTAGCAACAGTAACGATGACATTAACTTCTATGGGCTGCCCACTTGGCCCTGTTATTGTCGACCAAGTAAAAACGGCTTTAGGTGAGCTACCTGAAGTAAAAGATACTGAAGTAAACATTGTCTGGACACCAGCATGGTCAAAAGATATGATGACACGCTATGCTAAAATGGCATTAGGCGTTCGTTAAATTGATTAGGGTTATAGGGAAAGCAGATGTCTGTCTTTCCCTATAACCCTTTTTTTAGTCAATCCGGCAAATCATTAAAGGACAATTTTCGCAATTAATTTCATCCTTTAAAAACTGTAAATTGTGTACTGTAATATGACCTTTATTAAAGGAAATGATATTGTGTTTTTTCAAATCATTGAGCATGCGGTTAATCAATTCACGACTTGTAGCACATAGATTTGCTAGCTCTGAATTAGTTAGAGCGAAATTAATAAAGATGGAGTCATCTTCCTGTGTTTCACCATACGTATTGGTTAAGCGAATTAATGTTGAGAAGAGAGCACCTTTTTTTCCATGCAGCATTAAATCACGTAAACGACTTTGGTGTTTCATCGTTTCGATTTGCACCCATTGCAAATATTCCAACATTAATTTAGGATGTTCTGTTAATAATAATTCAAATGTATGATGTGAAAGTGCTAGTAATGTGGTCGCCTCTAATGCTCTGGCACTTGCCATATGGTAATTTAATTGGCAAAATGGTGAGCTTTCACCAATTAATACATTGCTACCACAAATTCGCAATGTTAATTCTTTACCTTGTTCAGTTTCTTTGCTGAGCTGAATTTTCCCATTTTTAATAAGAAAAATACTTTCGGCTTTTTCACCTTCTTGGAAAAGCTGATTTCCTTTATCTATTTTTACTAATGAGCCGTGCTCTTCAAAGAGCAGATAAATCTCTGTAGGTATTGTTTGAAAAGACATGTATATACATTCCTTTCTTACGTAATGTGAAAATTATGATTGGTATTTTCAAAAATTGATTAAAGCTATAATAACATAATATGTATGAGGAAAATATAGCTTTATCATTAAAATATTACTTCCGGTGTAAAGCGATTCGTTATTTAGTCAGCTTAGTATAAAAACTATGATTGGCAAAATAAATACAGTTTTGCTCAAAGAGATAGTGTGCTTATTTGCTCAGATTTTAAATAAAAAGCTAAATAACATCCTTTTTATTTAATCAATCTTAAGTTCTGATAATGAACCATTAAATTACTCAGATTAATTTCATAGAGTATTTTTTTGCAAACTTTATTTTGAAGATTTATAATTCAATTAGTCAATAAAGGTCAAACTTTTGGGAGGGATATTTTATGCAATTTAAACAAACTGAAGATAACCGTCCTCCTTTAGAGCAATTTGGACGCAATTTAGTTGAAGAAGTGAAAAAAGGGAAAATGGATCCAGTTATTGGGCGGGATGAAGAAATTCGCAATGTTATTCGAATTTTAACCCGCAAAACGAAAAACAATCCGGTATTAATTGGCGAGCCTGGTGTTGGTAAAACTGCAATTGTAGAAGGATTAGCGCAGCGCATTGTGCGCAAGGATGTGCCAGAGGGATTGAAGGATGCGCAAGTTTATGAACTTGATATGAGTGCATTAATTGCAGGGGCGAGCTATCGTGGGCAGTTTGAAGAGCGCTTAAAGGCTGTGCTAAAGCAAGTAAAAGACTCGGAAGGGCGCATTATTTTATTTATCGATGAAATTCATACGATTGTTGGAGCAGGAAAGACAGATGGGGCAATGGATGCTGGTAATATGCTGAAACCAATGCTGGCACGTGGTGAGCTACATTGTATTGGAGCGACAACTTTAGATGAATACCGTATGTATATTGAGAAGGACCCTGCTTTAGAGCGTCGCTTCCAGCAAGTGTTGGTACGTGAACCTTCAACTGCGGATACAGTGTCAATTTTACGTGGCTTGAAGGAACGTTTTGAACTACATCATGGTGTACGCATCCATGACCGTGCCATTATTGCGGCAGCAGAATTATCAAATCGTTATATTACGGAGCGCTTTTTACCAGATAAAGCAATTGATTTAATCGATGAAGCATGTGCGATGATTCGTACAGAAATCGATTCAATGCCGCAGGAGCTTGATACAATTAAGCGTCGTTTAATGCAACTTGAAATTGAAGAACAGGCATTGCAAAAGGAAAAGGATGAGGCGAGTAAAAAGCGTCTTGAAGCATTGCGCAGTGAGCTAGCAACATTAAAGGAATCATCTAATGAGATGTTGAAGCAATGGGAAACGGAAAAAGCGGGCTTGCAATTAATTCAAAAGAAACGTGAGCAGCTTGACAAATATCGCCGTGATTTAGAAGATGCTGAAAGTAAGTACGATTTAAATAAAGCAGCTGAGCTTCGCCATGGTAAAATACCAACATTAGAAAAAGAGCTAGCTGGACTTGAAATAACATTAAATGCTGATGAGATGCGTTTGCTACGTGAGGAAGTAACTGCTGAAGAAATTGCAGCAATTGTTGCACGTTGGACAGGTATACCTGTAACGAAGCTTGTAGAAGGGGAGCGTGAAAAGCTACTGCGTTTAAAAGATGTTCTACATGAACGTGTTGTAGGGCAGGATAACGCAGTGACACTTGTAACTGAGGCAGTATGGCGCGCGCGAGCAGGTATTAAAGATCCAACAAAGCCAATTGGTTCATTTTTATTTTTAGGACCTACAGGTGTCGGAAAAACAGAACTGGCCAAAGCTTTAGCTGCGCAATTATTTGACTCAGAGGACCACTTTATCCGTATTGATATGAGCGAATATATGGAGAAGCATAGCGTTTCTCGACTTGTCGGTGCACCTCCAGGCTATGTTGGCTATGAAGAAGGTGGGCAGTTGACAGAGGCTGTTCGCCGTAATCCATATGCGGTTGTGCTGCTTGATGAAATTGAAAAGGCACATCCTGATGTTGCAAATATTTTATTACAGGTACTTGATGATGGGCGCATTACTGATAGTCAAGGGCGCAATGTTAATTTCAGCAATACGGTTATTATTATGACATCTAATATCGGCTCTAACTATTTATTAGAAAATAGTGCAGAGGCGGATGCGCTTGTTATGACAGCGTTACGTCAGCATTTCAAACCAGAGTTGCTAAATCGTGTTGATGATATTATTACGTTCCATGCATTAACGGATGAGCATTTCTACGCAATTGCTTGGAAATATATACAAGAGCTACAGCATCGCATTGCAGAGCAGGAAATTACAGTGGATGTTGATGATGCGGTTGTTCGCTGGGTAGTTGAACAAGGTGTCGATGCCAAGTTCGGTGCGCGTCCATTAAAGCGCTTTGTGCAACGCCATATTGAAACAGCTGTGGCAAAAGCATTGTTGCAAGGGGATGTATTGCCAGGAGATACGTTAAAAGTAACACTTGTCAATGGTGCAATTCATATTGAGAAAAATAATACAAGATAAAAAGTTGCAGGAGAAGCAGGCAGTAGTGCCGCTTTTCCTACAACTTTTCGTTTTTAATGGCTATCAGCGTCTGCTATTGGATCGTTTGGAATAATTGCAGAAACGATAAATACTAAAATACTTACTGCTACAGAAAGTATGGCTGCTAAACCAAAGTTAGGGACTACACCTAAAATTGAGCTTACTACATAAGTTAACATTGATACAAGTAGGAATGACCAAATAAATGTCATAATGTATTGCATTTGTTTCACCTCTATTTAGACTTTTGTATATCATTTTAATCCAGCTTCAGCGGGTTATCAAGCTCCCGTTGAATCAAGATAAAGCCTCTGGCATATTGAAAGGAGGGGTCGGTTAATCGTTGTCACAAAACGCAACAGTTATAAATTAACTTCTTCTCAATTAGTTAAAAAACTAAGTTTAAATTAGCCGAGGCGAAATAGATTAAATAATCACATCTTTAATATAATACCACACGTTATGTAAAAATAAAATTACTGTTTTATAAACAATTGTGAAGGTTATTTGAAAAAGAATTTCTTGCGATTCGAAAAATTGTTAGCTATAATTAGTACCAAGTATTAATAATTAGTGTTAACCAAGAAAGGGGACGCTGTATGAACGCAGGGATTATCGGTGTCGGAAAATACGTACCAGAAAAAGTAGTAACAAATGAGGACTTAGAAAAAATTTTAGATACAAGTGATGAGTGGATTCGTACACGTACAGGCATCGAGGCACGTAGAATTGCGGGCGATGATGAGGACACGTCGGATATGGCATATAAAGCTGCTTTAGCGGCGATAGAAAACGCAGGCATTACTGCTGAGCAAATTGGTTTAATTTTAGTAGCAACTGTTACACCAGATCAGGCATTTCCAACTGTAGCATGTCAAATACAGGAGGCACTTGGGGCAAAAAATGCAGCAGCTATGGATGTATCAGCAGCTTGTTCTGGCTTTATGTATGGTTTAATTACAGCGAAGCAATTTGTCGAAAGCAGCAGCTATGACTATGTACTTGTAGTTGGTGTTGAAAAGCTTTCTAAAATTATCGATTGGCAGGATCGCAATACAGCGGTATTATTTGGCGATGGAGCAAGCGCAGCTATTGTCTCAAAAGTATCTGAGGGGCGCGGTATTTTGTCGTTCGAGCTTGGTGCAGACGGCACTGGAGGCAAATATTTGTGCATGGATGAGCGCAATGCGATTGCAATGAATGGCCGAGAAGTATTTAAATTTGCAGTACGTCAAATGGGTGAGTCAGCAATGAAAGTTGTTGAGAAAGCAGGTTATAATAAAGAGGATGTGGATTATTTAATTCCGCATCAAGCGAATATTCGCATCATGGAAGCTGCTCGCGAACGTTTAGGTTTACCAGAAGAAAAAATGTCGAAAACGATTCATAAATATGGCAATACTTCAGCAGCTTCAATAGGCTTATCTTTAGCAGATGATTTAGCTGAAGGTAAAATTAAAGATGATGATTTAATCGTATTAGTTGGATTTGGTGGCGGTCTAACATGGGGCGCTGTCACACTACGTTGGGGAAAATAATACTAGAGGGGGAATAGACATGACAAAACGTAGAGTTGTAGTAACAGGAATTGGAGCAGTGACACCTCTTGGAACGACTGCTGAAGCAACATGGGATGCTATTAAAGCTGGTAAATCGGGTGTTGGTCCATTAACACGCGTAGATGCAGAGAAATTTACAGCAAAAGTAGCGGCTGAAATAACTGATTTTGATATTGAACAATTTGTTGAGCGTAAAGAGGCTCGTAAAATGGACCGCTTTACACAATATGCGGTTGCAGCATCTATGATGGCTAAAAAGGATGCTAATTTAACGATTACTGAGGAAATGGCACCACGTGTAGGTGTATGGATTGGCTCAGGTATCGGTGGTATGGAAACATATGAGCAGCAATTTTTAACTTTCCAAGAGCGTGGAGCTCGTCGCGTAAGTCCGTTCTTTATTCCGATGCTTATTCCTGATATGGCTTCAGGTCAAGTATCGATTTATCTAGGAGCAAAGGGACCAAACTCATGCTCAGTAACAGCGTGTGCTTCTGGTACAAATTCAATTGGTGATGCATTCAAAGTAATTGAACGCGGAGATGCAGATGTAATGATTACAGGTGGAGCAGAGGCACCAATTGTTAATTTAGCGATTGCAGGTTTTACTGCAAATACAGCACTTACAACAAACGCTGACCCAGCAACAGCAAGTCGCCCATTTGACAAAGATCGTGATGGCTTCGTTATTGGTGAGGGTGCAGGTATTGTTATTTTAGAAGAGCTTGAGCATGCTTTAGCACGTGGTGCGAAAATATATGGTGAAGTAGTCGGCTATGGTTCGACAGGTGATGCTCATCATATTACAGCGCCAGCACCAGAGGGTGAAGGTGCAGCTCGTGCGATGCAGCAGGCATTAAATGATGCAGGTGTTGAACCAAATGCAGTGGGCTACATTAATGCACACGGTACAAGTACGCCATATAATGACTTATTTGAAACACAAGCGGTAAAAACTGTATTTGGTGAACATGCATATAAACTGGCAATGAGCTCAACGAAATCGATGACAGGTCATTTATTAGGTGCTGCTGGTGGTGTTGAAGCGATCTTTACTGTTTTAGCATTGCATGAGGGGATTTTACCACCAACAATTAATTTGCACACACCAGATCCAGAGTGTGATTTAGACTATATACCAAACGAAGCAAGAAAAGCTTCTGTAGAATATGCATTAAGTAACTCACTCGGCTTTGGTGGTCATAATGCGTGTTTATTATTCAAAAAATTTAATTAAGAAAAATGCGTCGAGATTTCGCCTCGACGCATTTTTTACATTTTAGTTGAATATTTCTGTATGGAAAGGATGATGTTATCGTACGTTTTGCTTTATTTTTGTTTTGTTATGGGATAAGCGTTGTATCTATTAGCAATTGCATTTTATATTTAAATTATCGTACGCTAGGTTATTCTTGGTCGGCAGTATGGAGCTTTTTACTTGGCACATACGAGCTATATATAGCGATTGCCTCACTGTGTGTGCTATTTATCGTCGTTTTCGACCTAAGCCCATGGCGTTCTCCATTTTCTTAAGCGTTTTAGAAGCGATTGCATTCGCTTTTTCTGCGCCTGCATCTAAAATATCATCTAATTCAGGTGAGTCGATTAATGCATAATAGCGCTCTTGAATAGGTGTTAAATGCTCGATAACTGCAGCTGCTACACCTGCTTTAAAATCGCCATAGCCTTTGCCGTCGTATTTTTTTTCTAAATCAGCAATTGAAACGCCAGTTAAAGCAGATTCAATTGTTAATAAGTTGGACACACCTGGTTTATTTTCTACATCGTATTTCACAATACCTTCAGAGTCTGTCACAGCGGATTTAATTTTCTTTTCAATTTCTTTTGGTGTATCAAGAACACGAATTGTTGCTTTTGTATTAGGGTCTGACTTACTCATTTTTTTCGTTGGCTCTTGCAACGATTTAATGCGTGCGCCTTCCTTTGGTAATTGAATATCAGGTATAGTGAAAATTTCGTTATAACGTTTGTTGAAGCGCTCCGCTAAGTCGCGTGTTAATTCAATATGCTGCTTTTGATCTTCACCAACCGGAACGATAGTTGTGTTATAAAGTAAAATATCACCTGCCATTAATGGAGGATACGTTAATAATGCAGCAGACACTGATTCCTTTCCGCTTGATTTATCTTTAAATTGTGTCATGCGCTCTAATTCGCCGATTGAAGCAACACATTGAAGCATCCATGCTGCTTGGGCATGTGCAGGAACCTCTGATTGAATAAATAAAATAGATTTTTCTGGATCAATACCAACAGCAATATACATAGCAGCAAGGCTTCGAATATTTTTGCGTAACTCTAATCGCTCCTGTGGTATAGTAATGGCGTGTTGATCCACGATACAGTAAATAGCTTGCCCTTGATTTTGTAAAGCAGGGAATTGTCTTATTGCACCGATATAGTTACCAAGTGTAATAGTACCTGTAGGCTGAACGCCTGAAAAAATTGTTGTCATTTGAATTCCTCCTCGATATAAATAAAAAAACACCACGCGTCCTACTTAAAATAGTAGGGACGAATGATGTTTGGAATCCGCGGTACCACCCAGCTTGCTCATCAATTATGCCTCGGCTAACTCTTGCCCAGATTTTTTTGAGCTTGCGAGGGAAACTTCTTCAAAAATCTGTGACATCCGCCAGGGCGTTTATCTTAATTCAGTACGTGTACAAACACGCACTGAATTAAGATAAACCTGAGCCACTTAACCTTCGTAACGTGAAGTATGCCGAGCTTTGCTACTGTATTGTTCACAAAGCTAACTCAGAAGCCCATTCCGCTTGTATGACGATCTGTTCACACCCACCACAGACTCTCTAAACATCAAAGCTCAAACGTACTTTTCTTCTTCATTGCTTTTTTCTTATATTTTGATTATGACTGCCATTATAATATATGTGTGCAAAAAAATGCAATACTTTTGTATAAAGTAAAATTAAAAAGGTTAATCTTGTTGTAGTAACAGGGAACTTTTTCGAGCGATAAGCGTAATTGTAATTAGAAAGAACCTTTTCTCGATTATTTATAACTAATTGAGAAAAAAGAGTCAAACGCATGTTTTGTTGTAACACAGTTTGGGTATAAGTATACTGTTATAAATATTATTTAATACGCTAGTAACAGTTGAGATTAGTTATATTTCATTATTTTTTTAAATTAAGGGGTTTTTTATTGACATCCTATATTCAAAGTAAATGAAATAGTGTATAATGACCATAGTACTTAAATTAAATTAATTCTAAATTAAGAATTCTATAATATAGTCGATTCCAAAAAGGAAGGATGTGTTACAATGAAAGTTACTTTATTTACATCACCAAGCTGTACATCTTGCCGTAAAGCAAAAGCATGGCTTGAAGAACATGATATCCCTTATTCAGAGCGTAATATTTTTTCAGAGCCATTAACAATTAGTGAAATTAAAGAAATTTTACGTATGACTGAAGATGGAACAGATGAGATTATTTCAACCCGCTCAAAGATTTTCCAAAAATTAAATGTTGATGTGGAAAATTTACCATTACAACGTTTATATGAGCTTATTCAAGAATATCCGGGGCTTTTACGTCGTCCGATTATTTTAGATGAGAAGCGATTACAGGTTGGTTACAATGAAGATGAAATTCGACGTTTCTTACCACGAGGTGTACGTGCTTTCCAATTACAAGAAGCACAGAGAATGGTTGATTAATGATGGGTGCTACGTTGTTTAAAACGTAGCATCTTTTTATCTTGGGTAATTTACGAGCATAAAAATTTTGGTGAAAGAGAAGAGCCTCATCTCAAAGTATAGCACACCAGCAGAATAATTATGAAATTAACTAGGCGTAAAAAGATTTAAAATAGCTTAACAGTGGTGTAATTGATGATTAAATTAGTAGGACTTGCCTTACTATTTATTACATAGTACAATGTAATCTCAATATTCTAATAATTACAATGCTAAATTTAAGTATTTTTATCGTTTTTGGTGTTTTTCCTTTTCATTTTTTACGGGAACATCATACAATAGAATTATAGAAAAGTATTGGCGCTTTCTATAATATAAGTCAATTACACTTTAGCGTAATTGCGTAAGGAATTTTTTGAGCTGGCTTGAAAAATTCCATAAAAAAATCTATGACATCTGCCAAAGACTTCAATTTGATTAAGCGAGTGACCAAATACGCGCTAAATTAGGCAAACGGAAAATCTATTTTGCCAAATCAAGATAAAAGTTTGTGGCATGTTCTACGGTTAAGAATATGTATGAAAAAGCTTCAAAAGTTGAATGATAATTTATACATGTTCGTTTAGCAAATGACTGTGAAGGGAGTTGAGGTCGAATGGACATCGAACGCATCAATGACAATACATTAAAGCTGTTCATTACGTATAGAGATATTGAGGATCGCGGCTATAGCAGAGAAGAAATTTGGTATAACCGTTCCAAAGGTGAAGAGCTATTTTGGGATGTCATGGCTGAAGTCAATACAGACGATTATTTTGATTTAGAAGGGCCAATTTGGATTCATGTTAACGCATCAGAGCAAGGACTTGAAGTAATTGTTACGCGTGCGAATATGAGCAGTGATGGCGAGAGCTTAACAAATAGCTTTGAAGAAAATCAAGATATCGCAGCACAGTTACGCGAAATGGAAGAAACCCTTTTAGAAACAATGGAAAATGAAGATAATGAAGAAGGCACCAACTTATTGAGTGCTCGCTATAAATTTAAGGATATTGATGAACTAATTCCGGTTGCCAAACGTCTAGTAACATATGGAACGGCATCATCATTATATAAATTGGACAATGAATACTATTTATCAGTCGATTTTTCAGATATGGCAGACGCCTATGAGCGTCGAAATGCAATCGCTATTTTAAAAGAGCATTTACAGCCAACGAAATTAACAATCCATCGCATTGAAGAATATGGTCAACCAATTATGCCAGAAGATTGTTTCGAAACGGTTATTCAATATTTCGCATAGGAGAGGGCTGTCGGGAAAAACTACCCGACAGCTTTTTGTATTTTTGCCCCGCATTAACGGATAGTAATTTATTCTGCGACAAGTAATCGCAGGAGCAATAACTTTTCTGCGACGAGTAATCGCAGGAGCAATAATTTTCATATAGAGAATGTAATGACAGATGTTTTTTTGCGTGAAAGCGACAGGTACAAGCTTTCCGCTTCAAAAATTAAGTGAAGCACAAATTAACCGCCTGTATAAGCTTGATTGAGGACACGTGATGATGGTAACAGAAGCATTACCACAGGATGAGGAGTACTTTGTTTGTGTTCCTCTTCATTAATTGGTGAAACACCCACTCTTCGGAATCTTACTGTACTTAAGGATTTATGATTTGGAAAAATAATGCTAGTATTTGATTTGAAAACTCAGATAATTATTTTATAATGAAAGGAGAAAGGGAGGTGAAATTTTGTTAGTTGCTCACACCGAACAAGGAGAGCTATTTGTTATTACACTAGACACATGTTTAAAAAAATTACAGCAATTGCGCCAAACTACCACATTTTATTGTCCACAATGTAAACAACCACTGCAATTAAAAATTGGACGAGTTAAAATACCACATTTTGCCCACATAAAATCAAATGCTTGTGATGCTTCTTTTGCAGAGGGAGAATCTGCTCAACATCTATTAGGGAAGCAACAGTTATTTTCTTTTTTTCAGCAGCGAGTAGAAAATGTAGTTCTTGAAAGTTACTTATCCCCACTACAACAAAGACCTGATTTATTTGTTACACATTATAACAAACATTATGCGATTGAATTTCAGTGTAGTGTTATCCCATATAAACAAGTATTTGAGCGAACAGTAGGCTATGAAAGACATGCTATTGTCCCTCTATGGTTAGTAAAAACTCCGAATAAAATTCCTACATTTGGCATAAGAAAAATATCATTAAGCCAATTTTATCAACAATTTTTCATGCGCTATAAAGAGCAGGTTTATTTAATCACATACGATACGGTTCATAGTCGCTTCATCTATTTTAGCAATTTACAATATGTGCAAGGCCGTACTTGGATTGCTAATGTACAGCCTTTGTCACTAGATGCACAAAGTTTTCCCTTCTTTGTACCAAAACCATTAACAGAGCAGCACCTTAAAGAGATGTTCTTTTTATATCAGCAGCACCGAGCTAGTTTTTTCCGAACAAAGATTCTTTTTAATAGAAAAGGCTTAAACGATTTATTTTTACGTGGGCTTTACGAACAACGGTTAAATTTTGAGCAACTACCAAATTATATTGGTATACCAATTAGCGGAGGAGAAGCCATTTCGTTATTTAGCGCAGAATGGCAAAGTCATTTATTTTTCTTTTTACACATTTTTAATTTAAAACTTAGTCAGCTAGATGAGCAAAAAATATATGCTTTTTTGAGATGGGCTAAATTGCCACAATCCACTGAAGGATTCTCAGCTATTAAGCGATATATTACTTTTTTATGTAAGATTGGTGTTGAATCAATTACTAATAAAATTGAAGATACGACGCTATTCTTGCATTTATTCAGCGAATTGATTGCATTTTCTGAAAAGAATTGAGAAAATAAAAGGGTATTTCGTAATATGATTTTTGGAGGCATTTATAATGGCAAAACAAGTGTTAACACGTGAAGAAATTCCTGTAGATTTAACTTGGGATTTAACATCTATTTTCCCAACTGACGAAGCTTGGGGACAAGAGTTTACAGAAATTCAAAGCTTATTAGAGCAAGCAGGAGAATATAAAGGGAAAGTAGCAACAGGAGCGCAAGGGTTATTTGAGACACTGCAATTTAGCGATTTAGTTAGTCAGCGCTTCAGTAAGCTATATGTATACAGCCACTTAAAGCACGACCAAGATACGGCGAACAGCACATATCAGGCGATGGATAGCCGTGTTAAATCACTTGGTGCGAAATTAAGTGCGGCATTATCATTCATCACACCAGAGATTTTAGCTTTAGATGAAGCGACAATTAATGCATATGTTGCAGAGTATGATGAGCTAAAATTATATGAGCAAAGCTTAAAAGAATTAAATTTAGGTCGCCCACATGTTTTATCTGCTGAAAAGGAAGAGTTACTTGCACAATTATCTGAAATTTCGAACGCATCAGGCGAAACGTTCGGCGCATTAAACAATGCAGATATCGAATTCCCAAAAGTGAAAAATGAAGATGGTGAAGAAGTGCCGTTAACACATGGCTCATACATTTCATTTTTAGAGAGCGATAATCGTGAAGTGCGTGAAGGTGCATTTAAGGCTATGTACAGCATATACGGTCAATTCCGTAATACATTTGCATCAACATTAGCTGGTAATGTAAAAGCACAAAATGCAAATGCAAAAGTTCGTAATTATCAATCAGCTCGTCATGCAGCAATGAGTAATAACTTCATTCCTGAGAAAGTGTATGATCAATTAATTTCAACAATTCACGATCATTTACCATTATTGCATCGTTATGTAGCATTGCGTAAGCAAGTTCTTGGCTTAGAAGAGCTGCATATGTATGATTTATTTACTCCACTTGTGAAGGAAGCGAAGATGGAGATGCCATATGATAAGGCAAAGGAGCTTATGGTGAAAAGCTTTGCGCCACTTGGTGAAGAGTATCAAGACATCGTACAAAAAGGTTTAGATAGCCGATGGGTAGACGTTCTTGAAAATAAAGGAAAGCGTAGTGGTGCTTATTCATCAGGTACATTCGGCACAAATCCATATGTTTTAATGAACTGGCAAAATAATATGGATAATTTATTTACGTTAGCGCATGAGTTTGGTCATAGCTTACATAGCTATTACACACGTGCCAACCAACCATACCCATATGCAAGCTATTCTATTTTCGTAGCAGAGGTTGCTTCGACATGTAATGAAGAACTATTATTTGATTATTTATTAAATACTTTAGAGGATCCGCAACAAAAAATTTATTTATTAAATCACTGGTTAGATGGGTTCCGTGGTACTGTTTTCCGTCAAACAATGTTTGCAGAGTTTGAGCACATTATCCACGAAATGGATCGTAATGGTGAAGCATTAACAGCAGAAAAGTTAACAGAAATTTATTACAACTTAAACAAGCAATACTTTGGTGATGCGATGGTAGTAGATGAGGAAATTGGTTTAGAGTGGGCACGTATTCCACACTTCTATTATAATTATTACGTGTATCAATATGCGACAGGTCAAAGTGCTGCAACGGCATTAAGCAAGCAAATTTTAGAGGAAGGTCAGCCAGCAGTAGAGCGTTATATCAATAACTTCTTGAAAGCAGGCTGCTCAAATTTCCCAATCGAAGTATTAAAGGCAGCAGGTGTCGATATGGAATCACCAGCACCGATTGCAGAAGCTTGTAAAGTGTTCGAAGAGAAGCTAAACGAGCTTGAAAAATTACTTTTAGCAAACTAAATTGAAACAGGGATGTTGGGAAAAGCGAAAATCTTCCCAACATCCCTTTATTATTTTTGAATTGGGCGGATTAAGGTGGTTTACGGGCGAAATCGAATAAGAATCGGGCGAATAGTTACTTTAGACCTGTTCTATACGTAAATTTTTGTGCTCCTGCGGTGGCTGCGCCATCCTCGTCGCAAAAAACATATCTGAAAATTACATTTTCAGATATGTTTTTTGCAACCGCTTACTATATGACGATTTTGTGAAACAAGCCGTAAAGCGTTGCAACGGCTATTGTTCCGTGATAAAGTAATACATGTGAAATACATCACATAACAAACATACACCCCTTTGTTTGAACGTGAACATTTCTCCCATCCCCTTTTGTGTAAGAGGCGTCCTATTGTCGAGAGTAGGGCGCCTCTTTTGTTTTAGTTGTAGGAATATGCTTTATTAAAGCAACAAAAATCTTCTACATAGCTAGCACTTCTTTTAAACCATTCTCATCCTAATGTTTAGAATAAAATTATGCTCCTTTCTAAATAGTACATAAATGAAACTTTCTTCTTTCTTTTACGTATATTAATCTAAATCAGCGACGAATGTTATATAGAATCTCAAATTAAGCCTAAATAGAAGGAGTGGGAATGAGTGGAGGAGCAAGCGCAATTACAGCAGTATTTACAAGAAATTGAGAAGTGGGAGAAAGAGCAACAAGGGCTTTGGTTTTGGGAGAAATTAGGTAGACTACCTTTTGTGCTGCTTGATAAAGTAACTCCGTCTTTTGTGCAAAAGAAGATTGCTTTATTAATGGATGAGCTAGGAAGCTATATTCAGTCTGGTGGTAAATATTTAATTAATGAACAAGCGATGATAGCAAAAATTAGACATTATTCATCGAAATGGGATATTAAGAATATAGAAGATATTGGGCAGATTCCGTTACAAGACATGATTGCTATGAGTGAACAACTGCAAAAGGAGCGTGTGAAATTTGCAACTTTGCAAGGGGCTTCCACAGGCATTGGAGGTATTTTTACATTAGCAATTGATATTCCATTTATTTTAGGGATAGCGTTAAAAACATTACAGGAAATTGCTATCATTCATGGTTATCATCCAAATGATAAAATGGAGCGCGTATTTATTATAAAATGTTTGCAATTTGCAAGCGCTGATATCGTTGGCAAAGAAGCGATTTTAAAGGACATTTCCTCTATGCACGATAAATCTCATACATCTGAGGAGATGATTGCACAATTGCAGGGATGGCAGGAAGTCTTTCACACGTATCGGGATCATTTTGGCTGGAAAAAGTTATTTCAGATGGTTCCAATCGTAGGTATTATTTTTGGTGCGTATGCCAATAAAGGGATGATACAGGATATTGCAGAAGCAGGAAATATGTTGTATAGAAAAAGAAGAGTTTATGAAAAATTAAGAGAAATAAAAAATGGGGCTGACGGGAAAGGTACTGTCTGAAAAGTTATTTTTAGACAGCTTCATTTCTCGTCAGCCGATTTGTTATATTTATAATGACTGAAAGCTTCCCTTTTGGCGCCATAGCGCAATATCATCTTTAATAAATCGTTCAATTTTTTGTTGAAGCATACGCTTTTTTAATTCTCGCTCCGCAACTGATTCAGCAATTTGATAAATCGCTGCAATTTCAGCTGTTGTGAATGTTTGGAAGCGGATAAATAATTCGTCTAATGTAGGAAGTGGCTGGCGTACAAGCTGCTCTTGAATCATTTCCTGTAAAATATGTTCATACACTTCGTAGCTATATAAACCACTTACCTTTAGTCCTTCATCTTCGACATTTTCATTGAAAAAGACGATGCTTGGTACCTCATTAACTTCCATTTCGCGCGTAATATATAAATCACATTGAAATGCGTGTGCTGCTTCTTTTGAGCCGAAATCAACTGTAAATTCATTCATATCTAGTTGTACTTCAGAAGCAATTTCTGTAAGTGCTGTATGAGAAAGTACGTTTTTCGTTTGTAATGCAGCATGTTCCTGTAATTTTGATAAATAGCGCGAGCCAGCGCGCTTGCCTTGCAATTCAGCTGCTTTAACTGCAATTGAAGGTAAGGCAGGGTGTGTAATATCTAGTTCATCACCTGATAGGCAACCTTTAATACGATTACTTAAGCAGTTTAATGATGTTAATTTAGTGCTTAATACATAACGCCAAGAAAAATAGTGCTCATACTCCAATTGAAGCTTACGTAGCATCGACTGCATAGCAAAGGAGTTTGGACATAGCGGATCGATGAAAATATACAGTTCTACTGGCTTATTCGTCGGTAAGGAGGCAGTAGGCTGTGATATCATCTGAATATTATTCACTCCGTTTCCTCCTCTTCGTTTGGTGAATTGACCATGTGATGAGCAGTTAGTACAAGACGCTGATAATAAACTTCACGGAATTTTCCGTCCAAGCCTACTTCATCCATTGCTTCTGCCATACATTCAAGCCAAGCTTGTGCCCTGTCTGGTGTTATTTTGAAAGGTATATGTCTAGCTCGCATCATTGGATGACCATGTTCCTCGGTATATAGGCTAGGTCCACCTAAGTACTGCGTTTGAAATTGGATTTGCTTACGAATTGTGTCTGTTAAATCCTCTGGAAAAATAGGGATAAGTTTCGGATGTTTTGCTACACGAGCATAGAAAGCATGAATTAGCTCAGCCAGCTTTTCAGCACCAAGTTCCTCGTAAGGAATCGTATACTTTCGATTCATAGGTGATACTCCTTTATACTTGCAATTACATTTTCTATATTTAAGTGCATTTTACTATGACATTATATTTATTCTAACAACGTCTATCCTTTTTCACAAACAAAGCGCTCTTTAACATTTTAAGGAAAAATAAAAAATACTAAGTATTATAATAGCTTAATACTTTCCTTACATAATTTTGCGTTTCTTTGAAAGGTGGGATACCATTATATTTTTTTACATTGCCTGGGCCTGCATTGTAGGCCGCTAATGCTGTTTCAAGATTTTGTCCAAATTGATTTAGCATTTGACGTAAATATTGTGCGCCACCCATTATATTTTGCTCATTGTCAGTAGGGTTTTGTATACCTAAATATTTTGCTGTACCTGGCATTAATTGCATTAAGCCGACAGCACCTGCTGTACTTACTACTTCAGGGTTAAAATTGGATTCCTGTTTCATGACTGCTGCAATTAATTTTTCAGGTAAGTTATATGTTGAAGCAGCTTTGGTAATAGAATCTTGAAAGCGATTTGCGCCTGCTAATACGTTGTTAAAAGCTTCTTGTCCAGTATAGTCTGTAATGTATTGCTCAATTGGTGAACTAGCAGTGGCACCTTCATATAGAAAGGCATCTAAATATTTCGATTGTGGTGCTGGCCATTGACCTGTTTGCATTATTGTATGCTCACTACCTAAAGTTTCTGTCAAATTAGTTGTAGAATTCGCTTGCTGTGATTGTAAAACGTCACCTAGCATTTCATTGAATAGTGCTGTATTGGAATCACTTAATGCTGTGTTACCAACAGATTGGATTGCTTGTATTTCCATTAATAGTTTCATTGCTTGGATATCCATTATATGCTCCTTCTCCCTTAGCTAGTAAGTTATTTTAATTTAGCCAATGTTTTATACCGAAAGTACTACCTCCATAGGTAGTGAGATGAATGCCTGTTTGTGCTTTATTCAGTAAATATAGGAATCGTTATTCGTATGAAAAAATTTAAAGCCCTTAATGGACGATTTTTTGAGCAAGCTTCTTCAAAAAAACTTAGTTTCTAGCTGCTAGTGCCGCTGCAAAACGAGCGATTTTTTTTTCTGCATGTGCAATTGGAATATTATAATCTGTTAAAAATTGTTGGAAAACTTTCTGCCCAATTGTTTCATCTTTCGCTTCATATTCTACCTCATAATCTTCACGGTGCAAATAAAAAGAATGATCTAATACAAGTAATCCCCCTTTATAAGGGATTTCTACACGTTCTGTTGCAAGCGTACCAAATAGAGCGAGTTGTTCGATTGCAATACCACGTTCTTTTAATCTTGCAACGACTGTTGGTGCTGTGAATTGTCCACCTTGTAAAATTTGGTTCGCTTCTTCCTCTGTTAAAGCATCGGTTGTTTCAATATGTGTATGATTATTGCTCTTTTCTTTTAAAGTACATTCAATTCTATTTGGTAATACACGAATTCGCAATCCACTTGCAATCGCCTTTAATTGAAAATCCGCAGTGTCGAAATAATGATTTTCCTGCCGAATGACTTCTTCCTCTTGAATGTCGAATGTTGTAAGTAGTTCGTCGTATTTTGTTTTCGACAACATATTTTTAAATTCGATTTCAATTTCATGATTCATTATATTTCACCCTTTATTCGCTATTTTTTGCATCTTCGCTATTTTGAATTACTATTAACTAAATTCTTTCGAGTACCTCATTTACCGTGGATGGTTTTATCCTGAGTCCACTTTATGAAATATAGAACAAGCATCTATCTTACCCCCAAATACAAGAAGTTTCTACATTTGGCTCCGCTGCACTTTCGGTATAAAAACATTGTTTAATTAAGATAAAACCACACTGCATCCCTTTTCGTCGTATGGTAAAATAGGAAGAGAACATTTGGAAGGGAAGTACAAAAAAGTGCGTAAAGTATATACAATTCAAAAATTTGAACAAATACATAATGATATTTATTTTAGTTTACACGATAATGAGCATGGGATTCAAATTCAACCGACAGGGCAGGTCATTGTCGATTCAGATAATATGGCATTTATTTATATTGTGGAGGAAGAGGGAGCGTATAGTTATTTAAGCTTCCCGCAAACAGTGTGGGCAGGATTATTACAAATTGTACAAAATAAGCGCGATCCATTTTTATCACCTGA
Source organism: Bacillus ndiopicus (assembly GCF_000612805.1). Lineage (GTDB taxonomy): Bacteria > Bacillota > Bacilli > Bacillales_A > Planococcaceae > Metasolibacillus > Metasolibacillus ndiopicus. Next base: position 583,535 of record NZ_HG964403.1, read on the forward strand.
CTTGGCACTTCCTAATTTTACGGAGGAGCTTGAGTATTTATTGTGGAATATTCAAGGTAATGAAAACTATGGTAAAGAATTTGTCCAAGCTATAGAAGAGCAATTTTCAATAATATATCTTGATTCAGCAGAAGATTCGCCTCTTTAAGAGATGATGAGACAAATGCTTTGTTCTAATTACGTAGGTGTGTAAACTCTTGCTTATAGAGAGCAATTTAGTTTACACCATACATGCGTACCCGACATCATGCTGCTCCAAAGCCTCTGACACAAATTTTCCTGTGGTGAGCTTAAGGAAAATTGAATGAAGGTTAGACAAGGTGTAATGATAATGATTAATAATTACTCATAATCAATAAATTCGATTGCATATATTACGATTTGTGTGGTAAATGAAAAATACGTAATGTATTGCTGAAATAGGCATGCTATTTCATATGAGGAGGTTGTTGTGATGGGCCAATGGGATGTTTTTTTAAGCCCTTATAAACAAGCGGTAGAAGAGCTGAAAATAAAGTTAAAAGGTATGCGCTCGCAGTTTAATATTGTGGGGGCAAACTCGCCAATTGAATTTGTGACAGGACGAGTGAAGCCTTTAGCAAGTATTTATGACAAATCATTAGAAAAAGGAATCGCATTTGAACCTTCTCAGCAGTTAGCAAAAGAACTACAGGATATTGCAGGGCTACGAATCATGTGTCAATTTGTCGATGACATTGCGACAGTAACTGAGTTGATTCGACAGAGAGAAGATTTTAGTGTAGTGGAAGAGAAGGATTATATTACACATAGCAAACCGAGTGGCTATCGCTCGCATCATATGATTGTTGAATATCCAGTTGAAACGATTCATGGCAAAAAAGTTGTTTTAGCTGAAATTCAAATCCGAACATTAGCAATGAATTTTTGGGCTTCAATTGAGCATTCATTAAACTACAAATATAAAGGGGCTTTTCCAGAGGAGATTCAAACTCGTCTGCAAAGCGCCGCTGAAGCAGCCTTTCGTCTAGATGAGGAAATGTCTCAAATTCGCAATGAAATACAAGAGGCACAGGTATATTTCAGTGAGGTAAAAGAAGCTCCAAGCGTAACACTACATGCAAACAAAGATAAGGGGGTAAGCTCATGACATCATTTGCAATTCAATCACGCCGCGACGCACAATCTAATGAACTAATGGAGCTCGCAACATCGTATTTACAAGATTTCGGACTAGAACTTAATGAAGAAGAGCCTGATATTGTACTTTCTATCGGAGGAGATGGAACGCTTTTACATGCCTTTCATCGCTATGCACACCGTCTGGATAAAGTGGCATTTGTCGGAATTCATACAGGCCATTTAGGTTTTTATGCAGATTGGAAACCATCTGAATTGGAGAAGCTTGTATTATCTATAGCCAAAAAAGATTTTAATGTTGTCGAATATCCGCTGTTGCAAGTACATGTTCACCGCCATCATTCAGAAACAAGTCATTATTTAGCTTTGAATGAGGCGACAATTAAATCACCAGATGTTACGCTCGTTATGGATGTTGAATTAAATGGTACTCAGTTTGAGCGCTTCCGTGGAGATGGTTTATGTGTTTCAACACCATCGGGTAGTACGGCTTACAATAAAGCATTAGGTGGAGCAATTATTCATCCAACATTACCAGCGTTTCAACTAACAGAAATGGCATCCATTAATAATCGAGTGTTCCGTACTGTAGGCTCTTCGCTTGTATTCCCTGCACATCATACATGCGTGTTAAAGCCAGTTAATAATCAGCGTTTTAATATTACAGTCGACCATATTCAACTGACAGAAGCCGATGTTAAATCAATTGCATTTAATGTTGCGGTGGAACGTATTCGTTTTGCAAGGTTCCGTCCATTCCCATTTTGGGAGCGTGTGCATGATTCGTTCATTTCAAATGAGTAGCTGAGGATAATATGAAAAATAGATTTACATTACAGTTTGAAGTACAACATGAAATGCTATTGCGTGAAGCAATTGCATTATGGGGAATTTCTAAGCGAGCATTAACAGCGATTAAATTCGATGGTGGTGATATTCTTGTTAATGGTATTAGGTGCAATGTACGTTATGTAGTTGCAAAAGGAGATACTGTAACAATTATATTTCCAACAGAAGAAGCGAGCGAGGGACTTATCCCACAGCATGGAGAGTTAGATATTGTTTATGAGGATGAGGCATTGCTCGTTATTGATAAGCCAGCTTATATGAGCACAATTCCTTCACGTGAACACCCGGATAGTAGTGTAGCGAATTTTGTCCTTGGTTATTTTGAAACGCAAGGACTTGCTTCTACTGTACATATTGTGACACGGCTTGACCGAGATACGTCAGGTTTATTATGTATTGCGAAGCATCGACATATACATCATTTAATGAGTGCATCACAACAACAAGGTGCGGTGCATCGGCAATACGAGGCCATCGTTTATGGACAGACTATGAGTCAATCAATTATCGTACCAATTGGGCGTAAAGAGTCTAGTATTATAGAGCGAGAAGTGCGCGAAGATGGACAGTTTGCGCATACAGACGTCGAAGTGATAGAATACGGTAGACTAAACGATTGCATCGTATCGCATGTTCGTTTAACATTGCACACAGGACGTACACATCAAATACGTGTACATATGGCTCATATAGGTCATCCGCTTGTTGGTGATGAGTTGTATGGAGGCAATAAGCAAGTAATCAACCGCCAAGCATTGCACTGTGTATCATTAACATTTCGGCACCCATTAACTAAAAAAATGCTATCTTTTAGCAGTGAGTTGCCTAAAGAATTGGGAAATTTACTAAAGGAAAATTAGTACGTATTGAAAATGGGAAGAAGTTATTAAGCAAGGATTTACTATTATATTTATTGATAAAAATCCACGTAGACGCCAGCGGTTTAACCGTAAAAATCGAAGTGGATTTTTATTGTTTTAAGCTGCTCAGCTATAAATGTAAAATTTCCATGTCTTTTTGAAATAATGATTTACGAACTTACTATATTGCTTGTATGATGAACTTTGAGAGGAGGGGACAAGAATGGTAGAACAAAAACGAGAAAATAACGAAGTGCGTTATAATGAAGAATTTTTACAAATGCTTTTAACTGAAGAAGAGATTGATGCTTTCCGAGAGCATTTTTTAGCACTTCACCCGTATGATCAAGCCCAATTTTATAAAAAGGTGGGACCAGACATACGTCAAACCATCTATTTATACTTGTCTCCTGAAGAAATGGCCTTGATTTTTGAAGTAATCGAGCTAGAAGATGATGAGTACGAGCAATTTTTAGGTGAAATGGAACCAGCATACGGTGCATCGATGTTATCACATATGTACACAGATGATGCTGTTGACGTTTTAAATGAGCTGGACAATGAACAGCGTGAAAGCTTTTTAGAAATGATGGATAGCGAAACTGCTGAAGAAATCAATGAATTATTAAGCTACGCTGAATATACTGCCGGTGCAATTATGACAACTGAGTATGTAACGATTTTAGAAAACTCAACAGTTCGCTCGGCAATGGCTGTGTTGCGTAATGAGGCGCCAAACGCAGAAACAATCTACTATATTTTCGTCGTTAACGATCACCATCAATTGGCAGGAGTTATGTCATTACGTGATTTAATTATTGCTGATGAGGATACACTTATTCACGATATTATGAGTGAGCGCGTTGTATCGGTAAAAGTGGGAGATGACCAAGAGGATGTTGCGCAAATTATGCGAGACTATAATTTCTTGGCAATTCCTGTTATAGATGATAATAATGAGCTACAAGGAATTATTACAGTCGATGATATTATCGACGTTATTGATGAAGAAGCATCTGATGACTATTCTAAGCTAGCCGGTATTTCAGATGCGGATGATATTGATGCTGGACCTTTTAAAGCAGCGATGACACGCTTACCTTGGTTAATCATTTTATTATTTTTAGGAATGTTTACGGCAAATTTAATGGGGCAATTTGAGGCAACATTAGAAAAGGTAGCACTTCTTGCTGTCTTTATTCCACTTATTTCAGGAACATCTGGGAACAGTGGTACACAGGCACTAGCAGTTGCAGTGCGTGGTATTGCTACAGGTGAAGTGGATGAGCAGAGCAAGCTGAAGCTGCTTATAAAAGAATGTATTACTGGCTTGCTTACAGGTTTAGTTTGCGGTTTAACAGTTGTTGCAATTATTTTCTTTTGGAAACATCAAATTATGATTGGCTTGTTAGTTGGTGCAGCTATTTGCTGTTCAATTTTAGTCGCAACAATAGCAGGCTCGTTTATCCCGTTATTAATGCATAAGCTTGGCATTGACCCAGCCGTTGCATCAGGTCCATTTATTACAACATTAAATGATGTGACGAGTATTTTAATCTATTTAGGATTAGCGACTACATTTATTAATCAAATTTTGTAACAAAAGCTGTTAATAGTGCATATTGTATGAAAAAAAGGTGGGCGATTGTTGATGAAATATCAACCACTGCTTTTCATCAGGACGCCGTCTTATGCTGTTGAAATAACGGCGGCTGAGCAGCGGGAGCTAGAAGAAAGCACCTCAATTTACGAAATGCCACAGACACATAGTATTGCCAATTCACTTATTGCACATCAATTACGCTTTTTCGCACGACCAGCAGTAAAGCCACGTGTACTACTTGTTGTGCTGAAAAATGGGGAGCGTCTCGTTGGAACGATTGAGCATTTGAATGGAACGGATGTTGTCATGAAAGTATTTGAGCAAAAAATGGTTGTCAATGCCAACGATATTGCGACAATACATGCATCGAGAATACATTAAAATGGATAAGGAGGTTGTCCGAGAAGCAGGCTGGTGCGCCGCTTTTTGGACAGCCTTTTGCTGTTTGTTTAAAATATGCATCATGTATAAACATGTCGATATTTTGTTCATTAATAAAATGAATAAGTTAGCTTAAATTTTCTGCTGTGTCAAAGGTGAATTCGACTTTCTAGCCAACAGATTTTCTATATTGTAAAGCTGCGAGTAAAAGCGCACATGCGAGTCATACTATAAATAGGAGCTATCGAATCAACTGACAAGAATACAAATATAAATTGTGTGGGTGCATAGCACCCACACAATTTATATAATTAGTTACAAATTCCTAAATTCACATCAGCAACACATTGTACAGCGCAGAAGCAATTTAAATCGACTGTAATACAGCTATCTGTCACTGCGAAGTTTGTTACATCACAAATAGCGCGCAATGACACGGCAGTGCCATCACTATTTAATAAATCAACCGTATCTCCACCGCGGTCTAAAGGCATTAACACACGTAATGTTGCACAGCAATCGTCGAATACATCTTCTACACGGAAGAACACAGATGCACAATCCATACAGTCCTCAGCACTAAATGTTGCAACGAAAGGCGTTCCGAATTTCGTTAATAACATAAATACCCTCGTGTCTACTTGTGATCTACCAGGGCTAACGATGCCGCCTAAAGGCTCTAAAAAGCAATTTGTTGTACAACGAGAACATTCTTCACGCACAGATTGATTTTGGATGTCTAAAATAGCACGAACTACTTCACAAACGCAACCATTACTCGAGCTTGGGCTAATATTTTTACTACAACCCATACTCTTTCACCTCCTAATTTTAGTTCTCTATACAATATGAGTAATTTGCCAAGGGAACAGGGCGTTCGCATAGAAAGGATTGCCTAGATTTTGAATAAAGCAAAAAAATTTGTTCATACTAGATAAAGTAAAACTGTAATTACATGAATTCATATGTCAATATACAAATTGAAGAGGGAGGCATGAAATGGTAAGGCGTTTTTTAGGTATCGCAATATGTTTGCTCTTACTATCTGCCTGTGGCGCAAAGGAAAAGATTGTCGCATATGATGAGCAGGATGAAAAAACAAAAGAGATTAGGCAAGAAATCGAGAAAATGAATAATATTCACAAAGCTAAAATAGTCGTTGTTGACAGTGATATTATCGTTGCAATTGAAGTAAAGCCATTGCACTCATTTAAAGAGCAAAAAATCGCAAGTGATTTGCAAAAAAAATTAGAGAAAAAATGGGAACATTATGATGTGCTTGTTTCTTCGGATTTCAAACTGCTCTGGGAAACGGATAAGCTAATGTCTGAGCAAAACAAGCAGAAGGTCAACGAAAAAATAGAGCATCTAAAGAAGTTAGCGAAGGAGGAAACATAATGAAGGAATCTCAATATGAAACAATTGAACAGCAAATGACACCAACTCCACCATATGTAGTAAACGTATTAAAAGCTTTTCTAATCGGTGGACTCATTTGTGTTATCGGACAAGCTATTTCCTTCTTTTATATGATTTTTTTCGATTTTACTGAGAAAACAGTTGGCAATCCAACTGTCGCAACGATAATTTTTATTTCGATGATTTTGACAGGTTTAGGACTGTACACAAGACTTGGGCAATTTGCAGGTGCTGGTAGTGCAGTCCCTGTTACAGGTTTTGGCAATGCGGTCGTCTCAGCTGCCATTGAGCATCGAACAGAGGGCTATGTGCTAGGAGTGGGGAGTAATATGTTTAAGCTAGCTGGCTCGGTTATCGTCTTTGGTACAGTGTCTGCTTTTGTCGTAGCTTTAGTGAAGACAGTGCTTGTCATGCTGGGGGTTGTCACATGGTAATTGTGTTTCAGACGAAACCAGCATTATTAGCTGGAGCAGCAGCAGTTGGTCCATTGGAGGCTCGGAGCGTCTTTCGTTCCTATTTTGATATCGTAGCAGATGATGAACGCTTTCAAGAAAAAACAAATGAACAAGGGCAGAGGCGCCTTATTACAAACACCTGTCAGCATGTGATGGATAAGGCAAAAATAAAAAATTTAGATGTTGATTATTTTTTGAGTGGTGATTTAATTAATCAAATGACACCAACCAATTTTGCTGCGAGAGAATTAGCCGTTTCCTTTATCGGGATGTTTTCAGCATGTGCAACATCCATTTCATCAGTTATTGTTGCAGGTTTATTAACGGAGCTAGGAGCGTCGAAACTGGCAATTGCTGGCGCTTCGAGTCAACACAATGCGACAGAGCGTCAATTTCGCTATCCAGTTGATTATGGTGCACAGAAGCCTGCAACAGCACAATGGACAGTAACGGCAGCAGGCTATGCGTTAGTTGGTCAATACCAACCAGATTTCCCCTATATGGTAGCAGCAACAGTAGGGAAAGTAATTGATTATCATGAAACAGATCCATTTCATATGGGTGGAGCGATGGCACCAGCCGCTTACGATACAATTAAAAGGCATTTACAGCATAGAAAGCAAAAAATAAGTGATTACGATATGGTGATGACAGGTGATTTAGGTAAAATCGGTCTAAAACTAGTGAAAGCGATGTTAGCTGAGGATGGCATTAAAAATGATGAGCTACAGCTAATCCGTGATGCAGGGGCTGAATTTTATGGAGATGATCAGGCGTTTCAGGCAGGAGCAAGTGGGGCAGGATGCTCAGCAGCAGTTTATTATAGCTATGTTTTAAGTCAATTTATGACAGGACGCTTTAAACGAGTATTGCTTGTAGCAACAGGCGCACTATTATCTCCGCTGTCCTACCAGCAAGGGGAAACAATTCCATGTACAGCCCATGCGATAGAAATTGCGATGAACTGAGGGAGAGCAATGTATACTTTTATTTTTGCGTTTTTGGTTGGAGGCGCTATTTGTGCGATTGGGCAGCTACTAATGGATGTTGGCAAGCTGACACCAGCGCATACATTATCAACACTTGTTGTAGCAGGCGCTATTTTAGATGGATTTGGTTTATATGAGCCACTTATTGATTTTGCTGGTGCGGGTGCCACGGTTCCAATTACTTCATTTGGTAATTCGTTAACACATGGTGCGCTTGCAGAAGCAGAAAAACATGGCTTAGTCGGAGTCGTAACAGGGATGTTTGAGGTAACGAGCTCCGGCATTAGCGCGGCGATTATTTTTGGTTTTATTGCTGCACTTATTTTTCATTCAAAAGGAAAAGTGAATTAGGGCATTTACCCCTCCTATGACAGTTGGCTTAGCATAAACTACACTGTAGAAAGGAGGGGTTATTCATGTCTGGCTACGGATGGAACCAATGTGGAAATGTGCAACCAGGCTATTATGGTGGGGGCGGATATGGCTCCACATTTGTATTAATCGTTGTATTATTTATTTTACTAATCATTGTTGGTACTGCATTTTATTAAGGAGGGCGAGTAATGGATAAGGGTTTTTTTAAACAGTTTGAGCGTAAAACTGGTGTGGAAATGGATGAAGTATTCGCATTAGCTCGCGCCATACAATATGCAGATTTTACAAATGAAAAACAAGTGAGAAAAATTGTACAAAAGGTAAGTAAAGTTGCAAAACGTAAAGTATCACCACAGTTAGAACAGCAAATTGTACAGTCTATTTTAAAGGATGGCAAATCTCTTGATTTTAGTAAAATAGAGCGAATGATGCGCTAATAAAAAGAGGGGCTATCGGGAAAGTTACGGCTTTTTCGGTAGCCTATTTTGTGAAACGTGGAATAAACTTCGAAAAACGTAGAATAAAGCTCTGAAAACGTAGAATAAACTTTGAAAAACATAGAATAAACCAAATAAAAAGCTGTTTGGAAATTTCCAAACAGCTTTTATATTAAATAGATTTCTCCATAGCGCGATGCGGAATGCCAGCATCTAAAAATTCTGGAGACGTTACGATGTATTGTAGTTTTTCATAAAATGGAACAGCATAGCTTTGGGCATTGAGTTTTAATTTTTCCCAGCCCTTTTCTTTTGCTACTTGCTCGATATGTTCCATTAATAAAAACCCTAGTCGTTGTCCGCGATATTCACTTAATACGCAAACGCGTTCAACTTTCCCTACTAATGGCTCGTATTCTCTTAAACGGGCCGCAGCGATTGTTCGCTCACCATCTATCACAATAAAGTGATATGCTGTTTTGTCATACTCATCTAGTTCAAGGTGAATGGGTACACCTTGTTCCTCAACAAACACTTTTTTGCGGATATCGAACGCACGCTGTAATTGTTCTTCAGATATTGCAGAGTGTACTTCAAACATTAGGTTATTCAGCTCCATTTAATCTAAATGATTCGACGATTTCCCATTTACCATCTTGTTCTTTTAGTAAATGAATTTGCTGAATTTCCTCTTGTACATCAACGCCAGACATACGTAATTGACCGAAGACATCGTCGTGCTCAGAAGCTGTTAGCTTTTGCGCAATTGTAATATGTGGTACAAAAACGTGTTTTTGTTCGCCAAAAGCAATTTTTTCTTGAATTGTCTTTTGAATATTAGCTAATTGCTCTGTAGGTTCAATTCGGAAATACATAGCATTCGTTGTAGGGAAAAACGAGCTAATGCGTGATGCATGAATTTTTAATGGTGCAAAATTGGATGCAATTTCAGTTAATTTTGCAGCAATATCTTGTACGGCGCTTTCATCAGCTTCAAACGCATCCTTTAATGTCATATGCGGAGCGATTTGTGCATAATGTGGGTCGTAACGTTTACGATAATTATTCGCTAAATCTTGTAAATTTTTAGAAGGAAAAGCAACAATACCATACTTCAAGTTCATAACCTCCCGGAACATTTCGATTTTTCTCTCTTTATAAGTATAACAGAATTTGATTATTTACTACATTTATTACGCCGTTTTTATCCGAAATTTTCTATAAGTGCTCGTCTTAAGTCTGGTTTCCAGTATTTCCAAGTGTGATCGCCATCAAATTCTTCATAAAATGTATTGAACCCTTTTTCATGGAATAGCTGATGAAGCTCTCTATTTGGTGCAAGGAAGTCCTTTACTTCTTTATTTGTTGTAACAACTTTATCTTCACCTTTACCAATAATATGATAAATCGATAGTGCACTATAGTTTGTGGCATTCATTACTGCCTTAAGCACAAGCTCATCAACATAAGGGGATTGCAAAATGGCTTTACCAAATACATTTGGATACTTTAGAGCTGCCATTAAAGCGGCTGTTGCGGCCATTGAATCACCAATCATAGCGCGGGTTTGACCAAGCTGAAATGTCGCATAGTTGTCGTCTAAATAAGGTACAAGCTCATGTGCTAAAAAGCGTAAAAATGCTTCATGTTCTTCACCAGAAGGGATATATTTTTTTTGGCGATCTGCAACATTTTTATATGGTACGCCTACAATAATCGTATTTTCCATTTCATAATTACCAATTAATTCATCAGCAAGCTTTGTAATGCCACCTAATTGAAAATAGTCTTTACCATCTGCCGCAATGAGTAAATTATATTTATATAGTGGCGAATAATTTGCCGGAATATAAACAAGTAGTTGAAGCTCTTCCTGAAGTGCTTCACTATAAAAAACTAAATCCTTTACTGTTCCTTTATCCAAAACACTCATTCCTTCTCAAGTAAGATGTAACGAAATTGTATCATAATCGTTGGGAAAGGTGTAATATGATGTAGGAAAGAAAATACATTAATAGAGGTGTAAATTATGCATAATCGAGAAGTTCGTGTTCATTCTGATCAAGTAACAGCAGCAACTTATTCTGCGTTGGAGCGTAGGGGAGTAAAAGTTGAGGATATTGCGGAAATCGTTTATGAAATGCAAAACCCTTATAATGAAGGATTATTGATGGAGCACTGTGTCAGCTCAGTTGAGCGAGTATTACACAAGCGTGAAGTACAACACGCGGTATTAGTGGGTGTTGAGCTTGACGAGTTAGCAGAAAAGAAAATGTTATCAGAGCCATTGCAATCTATTGTAGAGTCAGATGAAGGATTGTTTGGTGTCGATGAAACGATTGCACTTGGTTCCGTATTTACGTATGGTAGCATTGCAGTGACAACATTCGGTCATTTAGATAAGAAGAAAATCGGCATTATTAATAAGTTAGATACAAAGGCAGGACAATTTGTAAATACATTTTTAGATGATTTAGTTGCGAGTATTGCAGCGAGTGCAGCCTCACGTATTGCCCATCGTATGCGTGATTTAGAGGAAGAAGGAGAAACATTTGCAGCCATTTCACCAGATAAGCTAGGCCCGCAGCCAAAATCAAATGAGGATGTTTAAATAGAAAAACCAGCTGAGTAAGATATGATGTCTTATCGCATGTAAACTAAATTATCTTAACGAGGCAAGTTTCGTATTTAGTAGCAAGAAAATACAGAGGAGATATCACATTACAATTGAAAGCAGGAAAATTCGAGTACGTTTCAGAGACAGAAAGGTTAGTAATAAGGCCATTAAGGAAAGAAGATCATAAAAACTCAAATTAATTTACTACAACAATTGAAGAAGGGAACTCCAAAAAACGGAGTTCCCTTTTGTTATGGATTGAAAATGCCTTTTTTCAGACATTTGTATCATGTGGAAAGTTTGATAAAATAAAAGCAATGTTAATTTACGAAAGGGAATAAAGTAATTATGAAACCATCAGATATTAAAACACTTATTACAAGTGGAACGATTATTTTAGCAGTTGCGCTTTATTTAATTTTTAGTCCAGACCCAAAGGACAAACCTGTAGATGAAAATATTACAACTCAACAGGAAGAGAATAAAATCGGGCAAGAAAATGAACAACAATCAGCAGTAGCTGCTAGCATTTCCATACAATATGCGCAGCAAGCTACGGGAAATAAGCTGCAAGCAGTTAAATATTTATCTATTAATGACGGAGATACATTTAGCATAGAAATGAATGGTGAAAAGCATAAAGTTCGCCTATTAATGGTTGACACACCTGAAATGAACTATGATAAAGGAAAGCCGATGCCATATGCAGAAGATGCAAAGGCATTTACAGAAAATCTGTTGAAAAATGCATCGAAAATTGAGTTGCTTTTTGATGTTGGTCCAGAAACAGATAAATATGACCGAATACTCGCTTATATATATGTAGATGATGTGCTTTTACAGGAATCTTTGTTAAAGGAAGGTCTTGCTGTTATGCGCTATATAAATAAGCCGAATAATACGTTAGAAGCAGAATTGAAAGAGGTTCAAGCAGAAGCACAAGCGCAAAAACTGAATGTTTGGGCGCATGAAGGTTATTTTGATGGCAAGCAATTCCATGAGGATGCAGTTCATTAAATTCATTTGAAATAGGTTAACTTCCAACCAACTTAGGAAAATCTGGACAAAAGTTAGCCGAGGTACGATTGATAATATGACAATTCGTTGAAGTTTTAAATTCTAATTGAGAATTATTCTTATTTATGCCATAATTGTGAAGGAAATAATTATTTTGAGGAGGACTTGAACTGTGAAAAAGCTTTTTCTAAGTCTTTTTGTGTTGATGTTAGGGGTATTTATATTTGCGCCTAATTATTCGCATGCACAATTAGCTGATGGAACATACGATATTAATTATCAAGTAAATAAACCGACTAGTATTTCAGCTTCTATGGCGAACGACTATTTCTTAAAGCCAGCCAAAGTAATTGTGAAAAATGGCAAAGCGACTGTGCAGTTGACGATCAAAAATAGCGCATGGGTAACAGAGTTTAACCCACCAGGTGGCGCAGCAGTTATTAATCAAAATACTAATGCAGATACACGTGTTGTGCAATTTGCAGTAGCAAATTTATCAAATCCTGTAACAGTAGCAATGAAAATTGATATTGATGATATTAATTATCATCACAGCTATAGCGTTGATTTTGTATTTGATGCAACAAGTATTCCACAAGCAACAGTAGGAAACAATACGCCAACGACAAAAGAATCATCGAAAGCTGCGAACAATGTGAATAAGACATCTAGCGCTTCAAATGCTGGAAATAAAGCTGACGAGTCAGTAAGTGTTAACGAAAAAGTAGAGAATCCACAAACAAGTGATTCACTACCATATCTTCTTATCATTATGCTTATTACTTCGGCGCTTGTATTTTATAAAGTAAAACAAACAAATTAATTAATTGGGGGAAATGACAAATGTCAAAATTTCAATCTCGTACGACAAAAATAGCTTTAGCTTCAGTATTAGCAACATCTGCTATTGTACCAGCAGTAGCAGCTTCAGCGGCTGAAACAACACCTTCACGCTCTATGCCAGATGGTAAATACACAATCGATTTCACAATTACAGATACGACAAAGCAATTGGCGAAATATGTAAAAGGTCCAGCTACTTTAGTTATTGAAGATGGTAAATATGCAATTCAATTATCAGCAGATGAGACTGTTATGAACATGTTAACGAAAGTAGAAGTAAATGGTGCAAATGTTGTTCAAGAAGTAAATGGACAAAAAGTAATCTATATTCCTGTAGAACGTCCAGGTGGCACTGTAAAGGGTGAAGGTACAGTAAAAGTTGGGGACAAAGAAATTCCAACATCATTTGAATTGACATTAGATCCAACAACAATTAAAGCACCTGAAGCAAAACCAGAGGAAAAAGTAGAATTCAAGCCAGGTAAAACATTTAAGCAAGTAAAAGATGGTGAATATGCGATTACATTTGATGCTTATCATCCAGAAACAAATAAAGGTGAATATACAGCAATTACAAGCCACATTGAAAAGGATGCAAAGTTAATTGTTAAAGATGGCAAATATTCAGTACAATTAGCGATTACTGAAAAAAGTAATCCAATGATTACTGGTTTAAAAGTAGGTGGTGTTGATGCAAAGGTAGTATCAGGCTCTGTGGAAAAGGGACCACAAGTATTTAACTTTCCAATTACATCAATTAGCGATTTAGTAAAAGCGGAAATCCATGTTGTAGTACCTGCTGCAAATATGGATAAATGGTATCCATTCGGTTTTGCAATTAACACAACAAACCTTGATTTACCAGAAGTGACGGCAGAGGAACCTGTAGAAGCAGGGGAAGAGCTTCCTTTATACATTTACAAAGATAAAACAAATGAAGTTTCTGTTATGTCGAATTATGTGAAACCGACTGTTACAGTGACGGAAACAGAAGAAAGTTTCCTTGTTGATTTAACATTTGTACAAGGTCAATACTTGAACAAATTTGATATTAAAGGTGCAACAATCGCTAATGAGAAAACGGTTGAAGCGGGCAAAAATACAACAAAAATCTATACAGTCGAAACAACAAACTTGGATGCTATTTACACAGCGACAGTTGATGTCTCTGTAGATGCTGGACCTGTGAAATATGATTCAACATATCCTGTGCAATTACAATTTGGTGGTAAGCAAAATCCATTCAAAGATATTACAAAATTAGGCGACTACGGAAATATCGTAACACTATATTCTTTAGATATTTTCAAAAAAGCGGATAAATTTAATCCAAACGGCAAAGTGAAGCGCTCACAATTTGCATTAATGCTAAACCGTTACCTAGGGCTTGATGCATCTGCAAAAACTACATTTAAAGATATTACAAAATTCGATGCTGAAACGCAAAATGCGATTAAAGCATTAAGTGAGTCTGGTATTATGAATGGCACATCTGCAACAGCATTCGAGCCAACGAAGGAAGTTACTCGTCAGCAAGCAGCGGTTATTATTTACCGTGTTTTAGAGGGGGCTGGCTATAAAGCAACTGGAGCAAAAGTGCCGTTTAAAGATGTGACAACTTCAAATAAAGAAGTAGTAACAGCGATTGCTGAATTAAATGCATTAGGCATTATGACTGGCAATGAAGGTAAATTCAATCCAAACAACACTTTAACACGTAGCCAAATGGCGAAAGTTATTTTAAACACACTTTATGTGTTAGAATACTAAGAGAATAATTCAAAGAGTTGGCTTCCTCTCACTATATGAGGGGGAGCCACTGTTGTTATTTTGATTCAGTGGGCGTTTGGATGTCCCATTTATAGTACGAAAAACAACATCCACTGAATCAAGATCAAGCAAAAGAAAGGAAGCTAAAAATGAAAAAATACTTACCACTTTTATTGCTTATGGCTGTCATGCTACTTGCTGCTTGTAGCGGAAAAACAGTGGCTCCAGAACAACAAAAAGATAATGATTCGGAAGAGAAGCAAGAAGAGCATCGTATTGTAGCTGGAACAGTTGTTGTGGCAGATATTATGGATCGTTTAGAGCTTGATGCAATTGCTGTACCAGACACTGTGAAACAATTACCTACTCGCTTTGCTGGCTTACCATCAATCGGTAATGCGATGCAGCCAGATATGGAGATTATTAAATCGTTAAAGCCAACAGAGGTATTATCAGTATCAACATTGGAATATGATTTAGCTCCGACATTTGAGCAACTACAAATACCTGTCGATTTTGTTGATTTAACGAGCATTGATACGATGCTTACCGAAATTGAAGAACTAGGAAAGCGCTATGCAAGGGAAGAACAAGCGAACGCGCTTATTGAAAAACTAAATGGCGAAATCGCCCAAGTAGAAAATGTTGCAAGCCAGCATGAGCAGCCGAGCGTTCTTATTTTACTAGGTGTGCCAGGGAGCTATTTAGTTGCTACGGAGCATTCATATGCAGGCGACCTAGTACGACGAGCTGGTGGAGTTAATGTTATGGCTGGTCAGGAAGCAGAATATTTAGCCTCTAATACAGAGCATTTGTATAACAGCAATCCTGATATTATTTTACGTATGGCACACGGGATGCCAGATGAAGTTATTAAAATGTTTGATGAGGAATTTAAAACAAATGATGTTTGGAAGCATTTTAACGCCGTGAAAAATAATCGCGTATATGATTTAGAGGAAGAATTATTTGGTACAACAGCAGCATTAAACGTGTCAGAGGCATTACAGCATTTAATTGAAACTTTCTACAATGAGTAACTTAAAAGGTGTTGTTAAGTGATGAAAAAAATAATTAGCACTGTTATCATTGCTGCTTTGCTTGTGATAACAGCTATATATGCTGCGACAACAGGCAGCATTAAAATGGGGTTTTGGGAATTCATTAGCGCATTATTCGATCCAAATAACGAAACGATGGCAGCCATTCGAGATTTGCGTTTCCCACGCATTATTGTAGCGATATTTGCTGGAGCTGCTTTATCTATAGCGGGCGCCTTGCTACAAGCGATTATGCGCAATCCTCTTGCAGATGCAGGTGTTATTGGGATTTCGTCAGGAGCAGCCTTTACAAAATTATTTATTGTTTCAGTTATTCCAACTTTGTTTTTTATGACGCCGATTTTTGCATTTATCGGTGGTGCCCTTGCCTGTTTTTTAGTGTTTGCATTAGCGTGGAAATCAGGTTTAAATCCACTGCGTTTAATTTTAATTGGTATTGCCATCAATGCGATGTTTACAGGTTTAACGGAGGCCTTTATTAGCTTTGGAGGCTCTTTAAATGCTTCTGCTAGTAGTGTTCTTGGTTCAAGCTTAGCATTTAAAACGTGGGATGATGTAACGATTATTGCAATTTACGGTTCAATTGGCATAGTTTTGGCGTTCGTTATGTATTCATGGTGTAATGTGCTTGCATTGTCTGATAAAACAGCACAAAGCATCGGCTTTAATGTTACATTGGCACGTTTAGCGATTGCGGCAGTTGCCGTATTATTATCAGCTATTTCAGTCGTTGTAGCAGGAGTTATTGCCTTTGTAGGATTGCTCGTTCCTCATATTGCACGACGCATCGTTGGACATGACCATAAAGTGCTATTACCTTTTACAGCTTTGCTCGGTGCATTTATTATTTTATTGGCAGATACGATTGGGCGCACAGTAATCGCACCATTAGAAGTGCCTGCATCGACAATTATGGCGATTATAGGTGGTCCATTTTTAATATTTTTACTGAGAAAAGGGTGATAGTGTGGAATTACAAAAAATTGTTGTCTCACATGACGGTAAAAAACAACATTTACAAGGTGTATCAACAGCGATACAGCGCGGCAAAATTACGACTATTATTGGCCCAAATGGCTGCGGCAAATCAACATTATTAAATGTAATGGCACGCAATCATTCTCCACTTCAGGGCAAAGCATTACTAGACAATAAAGATTTAGTTCATTATCGACCAAAGGAATTTGCACAAAAATTCGCGATTGTTTATCAGCAAAATGATATTCCTCAAGATTTAACAGTTGAAAAGCTTGTTAGCTATGGGCGTATGCCTTATCACTCATTGCTAAAAAAGAACGATGCTGATGATGACAAGGCTGTTGATTGGGCATTAGCATGTACAAGTTTGAGTGAGAAACGTCAGCATGATTTATCGGCATTGTCTGGAGGAGAAAGACAACGTGTATGGATTGCGATGGCATTAGCGCAGCAAACAGAGCTACTATGCCTAGATGAGCCAACAACATACTTAGATATTTACTATCAGCTAGAGTTATTAGAGCTAGTAAAAGAGCTTAATGAAAAGCATGGTTTAACGATTGTCATGGTGCTACATGATATAAATCAAGCAATTCGTTATAGCGATCATATTATTTTAATGAGTGCAGGGTGTATTGTCGCAGAGGGGGAGCCCCGCAATGTTATTACAAAGCAAACAGTGAAGGAAGTATATGGTGTCGAGGCGATATTTCAAGAGGACGCTACTCTCGGATTGTATATGGTGCCAATCGGAATTTAAGGAGGCGATAATATGAAGGTGAAAATTATAAAAGCCATTTGTATTATCGTCTTTATTATGTCGGCTGTTGGGCTCGTTAACCATTTTTATAGCTACAAGCAAGTGGAAACGGAGCTTCAACAAGTACAGGAAGTGTATGAGCAAGTTGAAGAAGAGATAGCGGCAGAGTATGATGCAAAAAATGCAAAATTTATTGAGCTACAAAAAATCAATTCTGATATTGTCGGTTGGCTTCATTTAAGCGATTCACAGCTTGATAATCCTGTATTACAAACAAATAATAATGAATTTTATTTGCATCATAATTATGCGGGCGAAAAAAGTCGTGCAGGTAGTGTTTTTATGGATTACCGCAATGATTCTAATGCACGTCATACGATTTTCTATGGGCATGTTATGCGCAATGGCACGATGTTTGGCGAGCTGGCAAAGTTTGCTGAGCAGCATTATGCAGAGACACACCCATATTTTATTTACGAAACTCCGAATGCAACATACCGTCTAGAAGTATTTGCAGCTTATGAAACGACAACAGATTTTTATTATATTGAAACAGATTTTACTGAAGACACGTATGTAGCATTTTTACAGACGATTCAGCAAAAATCGGTTATTCGTATGCCTGTTAATGTGACAGAAGACGACAAAATTGTTACGTTTTCAACATGTACAACATCACCAAACGATAATGAACGCTTTGTCGTACATGCAAAAATTGTTGTCGAAAAATAAAATCTTGAATTCGAAATATTTTTCTTGACTCATGTAAAAATGTGAATTATACTAAGTTACAAATAGTAAGTAATAAAGTTCAGCCTTGCAGCATAAAAATTAATGTTTAACAAATCACCTCAGTGGGGATATGTAATGATGTAGGCTGCTTTATTTTTAATAAAATATCTCGAAATCGAGACAAAAAACAGGAGGGTTTTTTTATGACAAACTGGACAGTAGACCAATCACACTCAAGCATCGGATTTAACGTAAAGCACATGATGGTATCAAAGGTAAAAGGAGCTTTTGAATCTTATACAGCTCAAATCGAATCATCTGATTTAGCAGATTTATCAACTGCAAATATTACATTTGTAATTGATACAGCAAGCATAAACACGCGTAACACAGATCGCGATAATCACTTAAAATCAGGAGATTTCTTTGATGCAGATCAATTCCCTAAAATTACATTCCAATCAACTTCGATTGAAAAATCAGGTGATTCATATAAATTAACAGGTGATTTAACAATTAAAGATGTAACGAAACCAGTAACATTTGATGTAGAATTCAACGGTAAAGGCACAAACCCTTGGGGTCAAGAAGTATACGGTTTTGAAGCAGAAACAAAAATTAACCGTGAAGACTTTGGTTTAACATGGAACGCAGCACTTGAAACAGGCGGGGTTCTTGTAGGTAAAGATATTAAAATTCAAGTAGAGCTTGAAGTTAACCAAGCATAATTGATTTGGTGGAACACGTAAAATCACTCACAATGACAAAAAAGCAAGGAATCTGCTAGCAGTTTCCTTGCTTTTTTAATACTGTTCAAATGTATTTGCAATAGATGCTAAATCACTATATGCAATCGTTGGAATTTTATCGAGTCCAGCGCGATCAAATGTCATAGAAAGTACGACATGATTTTTATTTTTAACAGGCTGTTGCCAAATAAATGTGAATTCTGTAATTTGTGGTGCGTCAGCAATTTTGGCTAGCATATTATAGCTATCCTTTAGTAATGTATCAAACGACATAAATTCTGAGCTTTGCATTTCGACAACAACGACTTCTTCATTTTTCTTTGGCGTAACCTGAATATCTAATACTGCATTTTCTAACTGCTGATCTTTTGTCATTTCCTCAATTGTACGCATTGTTGCATAGCCAGGTGTTTTTTCTAAAGCAATTTCTTCAACTGTCTGTTCTGGGTTTTTATTTTTTGAGGAAGAGAATCCAGAAATGCCAACAACAATAAATAGTACCAACAATATTAAATAAAAGTTAACAAATTTTTTCATCGTAATCATCCCTTATACTTGAAAAAATAGTAAAAAAGACCCCCGGCAATCCGCGCCGTTCAATGGGGTCTTTTGCGTGTATTAGTTGTTCCGGCTAATACACTAGGTTTGGCACCTAGTGACAAATTATAAGGGATTTTGAAGAAAAAATCAATAAAAGATAGGAACAGCTAGACAAAGCAGAAGCCTTGTCCAGCTGTTAGTATGCTGAGGGGGTTTTTATGATGTTTGAAGTTCTTCCTGCTGTAAAGGCGGCATAGTAAAATATAAAAACGATTCATCTTCAAGTTCTAGTAACTTTTGTTCATTAATACCGATTGATAAAGGTCCAGAAAAAATTGCTTCCCACCAAGTTTCAGTAATAATCATTGAAATTGCCTCCTTGTCGATGTAAAAATATATAAGAGAATGCTTATCCTAAATTTGGTTGCCTGACGGTAGTCATTTTTGATCCAGCACTGCTAAAACTCCTGCTAGGTCAAGGGTAATTCTCTAACTGATATTATGGATTTTCCTATTCAAGCTAGAAAAAACCTTAATGCAGAGCTATGCTGAGGCACAATTGATGTACAATCAATTGAAAGGATAATAAGCAATCGTTATAGTAGTTAATATGTGTGGGAATGATGAAATTATGCATAAAAATAAAAAATGGAGAGGAAGTTTTTTATGAATTTTACAGCTCAAGATGTAGAAAATATGATAACAGCACAGCGTAGCTACTATTTTTCACGTGCTACAAAAAATATAGAATTTCGCAAGCAACAATTGTTAAATTTAAAAGAAACAATAAAAAAATATGAAAAAGAAATTATAGATGCTTTAAAGTTAGATCTGAACAAAAGTGAATTTGAAGCATATGCAACAGAAATCGGAATCGTCCTAGATAGCATTACGCATATGGTGAAAAATATCGATGACTGGGCAAAGCCAGTTGCTGCAAAAACACCTGTTCAATTTCAGCCAGGAAAGAGCTATATTGTTCGTGAGCCGTATGGAGTTGTTTTAATTATTGGACCATTTAATTATCCATTCCAGCTTGTAATGGAGCCGTTACTTGGTGCAATTATTGGTGGCAACACTGCAATAATTAAGCCCTCTGAAGCGACTGTTCATACAACAAAAATTATTAAAAAAATTATTACAGAAACATTCGCTGAAAATTACGTGCGTGTGGTAGAAGGAGAAAAAGCAGAAGTAGAGGCATTAATCCATGCTTCATTTGATTTTATTTTCTTTACAGGCAGCGTGTCGACAGGCAAGGTTATTATGCGTGCTGCTGCCGAAAGATTAACGCCAATTGTATTAGAATTAGGTGGAAAAAGCCCTGCGATTGTTGATCAAACTGCCAACTTGCAAGTCGCAGCAAAGCGCATTGTTTGGGGGAAATTTACGAATAATGGGCAAACATGTGTCGCTCCTGATTATGTTTTGGTGCATAGCTCTGTCTATAAAAAATTTATTAAAATTTTGAAGCAAACGATTACGGCCTTTTATGGAGAAAATCCGCATCAAAGCGATGATTATGGTCGTATTATCCATCATCGTCATTTTGACAAGCTAAAGGCGATATTAGAGGTCGATGCTGAGTACATTACATTTGGCGGAACAACAGATCGTGAAGATTTATATATTGCACCAACGATAATTGAAGGTGCAGGATGGGATAGTAAAGTAATGGAAGATGAAATATTTGGTCCGATTTTACCGATTATGGCCTATAACGATTTAGCAAATGCAATTCACGCAATACGCCGTTTGCCAAAGCCTTTAGCCGCGTACTTATTTACGGAAAATGATAATGCACGTGAATATTTCCTAGAGGAATTGCCGTTTGGTGGAGGCTGTATTAATGATATTATGGCGCATGTAGGTAACACTAATTTACCGTTTGGTGGTGTTGGACCATCAGGTATGGGTGCTTATCATGGTCAAGCAAGCTTTGAATGCTTCACACATCAAAAATCAATTTTACAGCGCTCAACAAAGCTAGCGACCAATATACTATTCCCACCGTATAAACAAAAGGTTAAGCTAATTCGTAAGGTGATGAAATAAAGCTAGGCTAAAAGTAAGTATTCGCATGTTAAAGCCTGCTTTTGCATGCAAAACTAAAAGCGCATGAAACTTTGATTTCATGCGCTTTCTTTTTGATGTTCTAACGGGATTTTAATAGTAATCGTTGTACCGACATGCTCCTCGCTTTGAATATTAATGGCCCCGCCATGCTCACAGATAATTTTATTTGAAATCATCATACCTAAACCAGTGCCATGAATCTTTGTCGTATAAAATGGTTCGAAAATATAGCCGATTAAATGCTGAGGAATTCCTTCACCTGTATCGGAAATTTCGATATAAGCAAAATGTTCATCATGATGGCAAATAAGCGTAATTGTACCGTTCTTCTCGATTGCTTCAATTGCATTTTTAACAATATTAATAAATACTTGCTTAATTTGATTATTATTACCGTAAATAAATAAACGGTCACTACTAAACTGCTGAACTAATTGAATTTGATGCTGCTCTAGCTGAAACTCGAAAAACAGTACGATATCTTGTAGAATTTCTAATAAATTAAGTGGGCTCTTTTGTTCAGCGAGTGGCTTAGAAAGTACTAAAAACTCGGAAATAATTAAGTCAATTCGCTCGATTTCAGACTGAATAATGTTTGTATATGCAAGATAGGGTGATTGTGAATCCTCGTTCATCATTTGAATAAATCCTGATACGACCGTCATTGGATTGCGAATTTCATGTGCTACGCCTGCCGCAATTTCCCCTGCTAATTTTAATTTCTCTGATTGTAAAGACAGCTTTTCATTTTCTTTAAGGTAGGAAATATCCCGTGAAATAACCGAAACAGCTAACATATCTCCGTAAGAATTATAAATAGGGGATAATGAAATTTGTGCATCAAAAATGGAGCCATCCTTGCGCATATCTTTCGTTTCGAGTAAACGGAAGCGTTCTCCTTGTAGTAGCTTTAGAAATCTTTCATTTGCTGCATCCGTATTTTCAGGTGCTACGAGTTTAAGCGATTGACCAATGCATTCTTCTCTTGTCCAGCCATACATTTTTTCGAAAGCAGCATTTACTTCAATAATTTTATTATTTAAATCGAACACCGCCATTGCATCTTCAGCATGATCGAAAAATAACTTTAAATATGCTTCGGTTGAGGAAAATTCAAGCCTCTTATCTATATTTCTTTTTTCCTCATAAAGCCAAAGCTTCTTTGCGTACAGTGTTTGCAAAAAGCCAACGATACATAAAAATAATGTGAAAAAAATAAAGCTTTGAATAGGGTGGGTAAGATTAATATTGGATTGTTTAAAAACAACAACGAACGCTATTTCAATAGCCGTAACAATTGCTAATATCGTATTAATAATATGTGATTGATAAACATTGGCGATAAGTAATAAATATAAAAAACCAAATAAAAATAATAATTGGCCGCTCCCGAGTGTTAACGTGATAATCAATATATTCCATGTTAAAATTAATAAAATTTGAACGAATCGTGCATGTACTTTTTTATAAAGTAAAAGTCCAATCAATGCTACAACTAAAATAATAACTAGTGTATAGCTATGAGTATAGTGGACAATACCGAATAAATTAATCGTAATAAAGAACATTGTACAAATGAAAAGCGAGTAGTAAATAAATAAGTTGCGCTTATGTATAATGGCAAGTGGATGCATTATTTTCTCCTGAAAAATTTTAATTATTGTTAAAACTTGTATAATACTTTATGTATAATTGAACCATAAAACTGTCTGTCGATATACATTAAAATTTGATATGATAAAATATAACTTCAATTAGTTGGGGATTTTCTTTTCTTCACTAATTACTAGTTTTTATTTATCGTGTTTTACAGGTAGTTCATCTTTAAAGTGGATAGCCTGATAATGCAGGATAAAAAGCATTAGGAGGGTTTTTATGACGAATATATTCAATCAACAACAGACTTTATCATTATTAGAGAAATTAGTAAATATTGCAAGTCCATCTGGATATACGACAATAATTATGCGATTTATGGGAGAATTTTTGAAGGAGCATAATATTGCTTATACAAAAACAAATAAAGGTGCGATTGTTGTAACTTTCGAAGGTAAAAATGATGAACAACACCGCTTATTAACAGCTCATACAGATACGCTTGGTGCGATGGTCAAAGAAATTAAGCCGAGTGGTCGTTTAAAACTAGCAATGGTTGGTGGCTTTAAATGGAACGCTGTAGAGGGGGAATATTGTACGATTCATACAGCAGATGGTAAAACGGTGCGTGGTACAATTTTAATGCATGAAACGACGGTGCATGTGTATCGTGATACAGATAGTTTAAAACGTGACGAGAATCATATTGAGGTGCGTATCGATGAAAAGGTATTTAATGCAGCAGATACACGTGAACTTGGCATTGAAGTAGGTGACTTTGTATCATTTGATGTGCGTTATGAGGAGACGGCATCAGGCTTTATTAAATCACGTCATTTAGATGATAAGGCAAGTACAACATTGCTTCTGCAATTAATGAAATATATAAAAGAGCATAATGTAAACCTACCTTACACAACGCATTTCTATATTTCCAATAATGAGGAAATTGGCTATGGTGGTAACTCTAATATCCCACCGCAAGTTGTAGAGTATATTGCTGTTGATATGGGAGCCATTGGTGACGGTCAAACGTCTGATGAGTACACAGTGTCAATTTGTGCAAAGGATGCGGCAGGTACATATCATTATGAGCTTACACAGCATCTAGTGCAGTTAGCAAAGGGAAATAATATCCCATATAAGCTTGATATTTATCCATACTATGCTTCAGATGCATCAGCAGCGATTCGCGCGGGCTTTGATATTCGCCATGCTTTATTCGGTCCAGGTATCGAATCATCGCATGCTTATGAGCGTACACATGTTGATTCATTACAGGCAACAGCAGAATTATTATATGCCTATGTAACATCGCCAATGGTTGAAATGGGGGAATAGTGAATGCGCGTTGAGGAATTAATAAGTGTCATTCCACAAAAGAAAATACTTGGCGTATTACCTAGCTATATTGAAGATATCGCAGTTGATTCAAGAAGCGTGCAACCGCAAAGCATGTTTATTTGTATAAAAGGTTATACAGTTGATGGGCATGATTATGCACAGAAAGCTGTGGATGCAGGGGCAACAATGATTGTAGCAGAGCGTGAATTGCAGCTTACAGGCAATGTAGCACAATTAATTGTTCCTAGTACAGAGCGAGCGTTAGGTTTACTGTCAGCCAGATTTTTTGGTTATCCATCAGAAGAAATGTTGATGATTGGGGTTACAGGTACGAACGGTAAGACGAGTGTAACAGGCATAATTCATAATATTTTAATGGGCTTAGGCAAAAAATCAGCGCTAGTAGGAACAATAGGCTTTAATTTAAATGGCACGCTTTACGAGTCTGCTAATACGACGAGTGATGCCCTAAGTACGCAGCAAATGATTTACCGCGCAAAAGAAGAGCGCTGTGATGCAATGGTGATGGAAGTATCCTCACATGGCTTGGCATTAGGTCGGTTAGCAGGAGTCAGTTATGATGTTGCCATTTTTACGAATTTAACACATGACCATTTAGATTTCCACGGTACGATGGAGGCTTATGGTAACACAAAAGGGCTATTATTTGCACAGTTAGGACAGGATTTGCGCAAGGATAAGCATGTTGTGTTAAATGCTGACGATGAATGGTCAGCGCATTATAAAACGTTAACACCGTTTCCGATTTGGACATATGGACTACAAAGCGATGCAGATTTCCGAGCAGTAAATTGTCGTTATGAGGATGGTATGACACACTTTACAATGCAAACGCCTGAAGGCATCTATGATATTTCGATGCATTTACTTGGGGAGTTCAATGTTTATAATGTGTTAGCTGCAACAGCGTGCTTGTATGCTCGCCAGTTTTCGTTATTTGACATTATCCAGCAAATTGAGCAGCTCCCGCCAGTAAAGGGACGTATGGAAAAGGTACAAACGGATTTGCCAATCCAAATATTTATCGATTATGCACATACACCTGACGCGATTGAAAAGGCGATTAATGCAGCAATGCCTTATAAAGGCGAAAATAGCAAATTAATTTTCTTAATTGGTACTGGTGGCAACCGTGATAAATCAAAGCGCCCAACGATGGCAGCAAAGGCCTCAGTTGCAGATTACGTTATTTTAACGACAGACGATCCACGCTACGAGGAATACGATAGCATTACGGGCGATTTAGCTAAAGGAATGCTACATGACCAATATGCATGTATAGGCGATCGCGCAGAGGCAGTTCGGCATGCAATTCATATTGCAGAAGCAGGTGACATTGTCATTTTCGCTGGCAAAGGCCATGAGGATTACCAAATTATCGAAAATACCAAATACCCTCATAGCGATGCAGAGATTGCTATTTCTGAAGGAAAAGTGAAGTTTGTGTAAGTGCCATGCACATATACAATTCAGACACAATTTGATAAGGCTATCTGGAAAGTAGCATTACGCACTTTCTAGATAGCCTTTTCTAGGAGAGCGATTAAAGGAGCAATATATATGATTCAATCTTTTTTAGTCAGCATGCTTTTGTATTGTATGCTGACACTGCCGATTTATGGGGTGTTACGTTTTCTTTGGATGCGGAAACGCCCTATAAACAAACAATATGAAATCATGATGTTACTATTCTTTTGCTTCTGCATCAGTATTTTTTCGCAAACGATTTTGCCTGAATATTGGTTTGAGAATGGGCGTATCGTTTTGCAGTTGGAGCCTGCTTTCTTACGGCATAATTTTATCCCCTTTCGCACTATTTCTTTGTATATGTCTGAACTAAATGGTCCGATAGCAGAAATCGCTTTTTACAATTTAGCTGGCAATATTATTTTATTTATTCCATTTGGTTTTTTTATTCCTTTATTATGGACAAGTATGCGTAGTACATTGAAAATGTTGTTTGTATCATTAGTGATTCCTTTGTTTATAGAGAGCTGTCAGTTTTTCATTGGACGCAGTACAGATGTGGATGATGTGTTGTTAAATACCATTGCGATTGTGATAGGTTATATTTTGTATCAGATTGTACAGTTTCTAAGAAAAAAGGTTGTAACAATAGGGGAAAGTCTTTTAAAATAAGTTAGGATGAAAAAAGGAGACGGAAAAAATTATGACTTTAGAGCAAGATATATTATCACGTCGCACATTTGCGATTATTAGTCACCCGGATGCTGGGAAAACGACAATTACGGAAAAGCTGCTTTTATTTGGTGGTGCAATTCGTGATGCAGGTACAGTAAAAGGGAAGAAAACGGGGAAATTTGCTACTTCTGACTGGATGGAAATTGAGAAGCAACGTGGTATTTCGGTTACCTCGTCGGTAATGCAGTTTGATTATAGTGGGCATCGCGTCAATATTCTAGATACACCGGGGCACCAAGATTTCTCGGAGGATACGTATCGTACATTAATGGCGGTGGACAGTGCAGTCATGGTAGTTGATGCTGCGAAAGGGATTGAGGCACAAACATTAAAGCTATTTAAAGTTTGTAAAATGCGTGGCATCCCTATTTTTACATTTATTAACAAATTAGACCGTCAAGGGAAAGAACCTTTAGAATTAATTGAAGAGCTAGAGGAAGTGCTAGGCATTAACGCATATCCAATGAACTGGCCAATCGGTATGGGAAAAGAGTTCCTTGGGATTTATGACCGTTACAATAAACGTGTAGAGCAGTTCCGTACAGAGGAAGATGAGCGCTTTTTACCGCTTGACGAAAATGGCGAGCTAGCAGTAGACCACCCAATGAAAGTAACTTCTTATTATTCTCAGGCGATGGACGATATTTTGTTATTAAATGAGGCAGGTAATGAATATTCGGAGGAGAAAATTCGTCGTGGTGAATTGACACCAGTATTTTTTGGCTCTGCACTAACGAATTTTGGTGTGCAAACATTTTTAGAAACATATTTGCAATTTGCACCAGTACCACAACCTCGTTTAACAGAGGATGAACAATTTATCGATCCAGTTGAGCATGGGGAGTTTTCAGGCTTTATTTTCAAAATCCAAGCGAATATGAATCCAGCTCACCGTGACCGTATTGCCTTTGTGCGTATTGTATCAGGCAAGTTTGAGCGCGGCATGAATATGACGTTAGCACGTACTGGGAAATCATTTAAAGTAACGCAGTCAACGCAGTTTTTAGCGGATGATCGTGAAACGGTGGATGAAGCTGTTGCGGGTGATATTATCGGCCTATACGATACAGGTACGTATCAAATTGGCGATACAGTCGTTGGAGGCAAGAAAACATTCCAATTTGAAAAATTACCTCAATTTACGCCAGAGCTATTTGTTCGTGTAACTGCGAAAAACGTGATGAAATCGAAGCAATTCCATAAAGGGATTTTACAGCTTGTTCAAGAAGGAGCAATTCAATATTATAAAACATTGCATACTGAAGAAGTATTGTTAGGTGCTGTAGGTCAATTACAATTTGAGGTTTTCGAGCATCGCATGAAGAATGAGTATAATGTTGAAGTGAAGATGGAGCCAGTGGGTAGTAAAATCGCACGTTGGATTGAAAACGAGGACGATGTGAGAGAATCTATGTCTTCTTCACGCTCTATGCTTGTGAAGGATCGCTTTGACAACCTAGTATTTTTATTTGAAAATGAATTCGCGATGCGCTGGTTCTCAGATAAAAATGAAAATATTAAATTATATAGCTTATTATAAAGCGACTTTGTTTTAGCGAATAAATCACATTTAAAAATTCTACTAATAAGAATAGAGGCGCATGAAATCAAGGTTTCATGCGCTTTCTGTATTTGATAAGCTATCCGTTTTAACAGAGAATGTCGAATAAATACAATTAATTAAGGTGAAAATAGAGTAACTGATATGAAGGAGTATAACGAATGAAAATAACTGAATTTTCTGTTAGACGCCCTGTATTTACAATTGTGACGATGGCACTTGTTATTATTTTAGGGGTTGTCTCACTTTTTAAAATACCTGTAACACTTATTCCTAACTTGAATCCGCCAGTTGGTGTTGTTGTCACAAGCTATCCAGGTGCTAGCCCACTTGAGGTGAGTGAAAAAGTAACGAAGCCTTTAGAGCGTAGCTTAGCGACATTACCTGGTATTAAGCGATTACAGTCCACAGCACAAGAGGGGGCTAATTTGACAATTGTAGAATTTAGCTGGACGACTGATATGAATGTGATGCAAATGGAAATAATGCAGCGTTTAGATGCGGTATCATTGCCAGATGAAGTAGGTAAGCCTTCATTTATGAAATTTGATCCATCTCAATTCCCGATTATTCAGCTAGGTTTGCAGGCAGAGAGTGCAGATGTTAATCTACGGCAAATGGCAGAGGCTTTAGAGCAGGAGCTGAAGCGTACAGAAGGTGTAGCAAGCATTAATGTATCAGGGAAAATTGTTGAGGAAATTCGCATTGTTTTAGATGCTAACAAGTTAGAAGAGAAAGGCCTAACACAAACCGATATCATTCAACTTGTGCAGGCGAATAATATTTCTCTGCCTGGAGAAACAGTTTCGACAGATGGTCAGCAATTGACGACACGTATCGTTAGTTTATTTACATCCTCTGAACAAATCGCTGAGCTTATTATTTCGGTGAATCCATTAACAAATGAACCGCTGCTACTGCGAGATATAGCTTCAGTAGAGCGAACTGAACAGCCCCAAACAACGATTACGCGGGCGAATGATTATCCAGCACTATTAATTTCAGTACTCCAGCAATCAGATGCAAATACAGCGCAAGTATCTGATGCTTTCCAAGAAGCTTTAAGTGAATTATTAGCCCAGCCACAATATGCGGGTGTTACGGCGCATGTACTATTTGATCAAGGTGACTATGTGAAGCTAGCAATTGATAATATTACCTCATCATTATTATTTGGTGGCGTCTTTGCTATGCTTGTATTATTTGTCTTTTTAAGAGGCTTTATTAGTCCTTTAATCGTCGGCATTGCGATTCCTTATTCGGTTATTGTGACGTTTGTGCTCATTTATTTTGCTGATTTTACTTTAAATATTATGACGCTTGGTGCACTTGCACTAGGGATAGGTATGCTTGTTGATAATGCAATTGTTGTAATTGAAAACATTGAGCGTCATATGGCATTAGGTAAATCACCAAGAGAGGCGACTTTATATGGAACGAAGGAGGTAAGCCTCGCCATTATTGCTTCGACATTAACGACTGTGGCAGTCTTTTTACCAGTCGTCTTTATTTCGGGTTTAATTGGGCAAATATTCACTGAGTTTGCATTAACGATTGCTTTTAGCTTATTTGCTTCATTGGTCGTAGCATTGACAGTTGTGCCAATGCTAGCTAGCCATTTATTAAAGCCAAGAATGACAAATTTGGCAGAACGACGCCAGATATCAAAGTTTTATCAAACGTATAACAAAATAATTCACTGGGGACTACACCACCGCGCCATTGTATTAATAACAACTTCACTGCTTTTTGCAGTAACAGGCTTTATGCTTTATCGCACAGGGACTGAATTTATTCCAGCAACAGATGAAGGTTATGTTTCGTTACAAGTTCAGTTAGAAAACGGTTCTTCTATAGAAAAAACAGAAAGTGTCGTAGCAGATATTGAGGATTACATACAGCCGCTTAAAGAAGTGGACGTTGTTGTCAGCATTATTGGTGGAAATCAACAATCGATGTCACGTGGTACAAGCATGGCGAATGAGGCAGAGCTTTATATTAAGCTTGTACCAATTGCAGAACGTAACAAATCTATTTTTGAGCTTGTTGAAACAATGGAGAAAGATTTAGCAGCAATACTAGGAGAACGCGCAGAAATAGAATTTGCTCTAACTTCATCATCTGGTTCGACTCCAAATACATTGACGTTTCGCGTAACAGATTCAAATGAAGTGCAGTTGCAGGAGTCGGTACTAGCTATTCAACAAGCTGTAGAAAAAATTGATACAGTGAGTGAAGTGACAACAGATTTAAATAGCACTGTTGAAGAAATTCGTATTGAGGTTAATCCGAAAAAAGCGAAAGATTATGGTTTACTGCCTGCACAAATTGCGCAAACAGTAGGGAGTATGACACGGGGGCTTTATACGACGCAAATTATAGCTGAGGACGGTGTTGTTCTGCCTGTAATGACAAGCTTTGGTGATGTATTTAATAAGAGCATTGAGGCGCTAAAAAGTATGAAGCTGCGCACACCAGCAGGTCTTTTTGTCGAGCTTGAGGATGTTGCTACAATTGAGCTAGCGCAAAGACAAACAGCAATCAGACGATCAGATCAAGCTTCAGCGGTAGCTTTTTTCGTTAAATATACAACGACAGAATCATTAAGTGGCATTTCAACAAAGGTTGACAAAGCCATTGCAGACGTAGATTTAAACGAGACGACGCGAGTTATATTTAGTGGGGATAGAGAGCTATTTGAAAGTGCTAAAAACGATATGATACTTGCGATATTGCTTGCGGTTATTTTAGTGTATATCGTGATGGCAGCGCAGTTTGAATCATTAAAATACCCGTTTGTTATGCTGTTTAGTGTGCCATTAATGGTTATAGGAGTCGCTTTTGCATTATTCATCACAAATACATTACTCGGTGTGACAGCGATTATTGGGATATTAGTGCTTGTAGGGATTGTTGTTAACAACGGTATTGTACTCGTAGATTACATTAATCAGCAGAAAGAGCTTGGGCAGTCGTCCTATGAAGCGATTATCCTTGCGTGCCAAGATCGTTTACGTCCAATTTTAATGACAGCTTTAACGACGATGCTTGGATTAGTTCCACTTGCATTAGGTATAGGAGAGGGAACGGAGCTTAATCAACCAATGGCAATTGTTGTAATTGGGGGACTTTTTGCTTCAACGCTTCTTACTTTATTTATTGTCCCAATTATTTATAGCCTAATGGATAAAGAAACACGTCATTTAAAGAAATTTATTGCAAAAACATAGTATTTTGCTGTATACTATTTATAAAGTTGAATATCCATTGACAACATGTCAAAGGGGAGTAGCTATAAGTATTGTTGGATTGCTTGATGTAAATAGTAATCTAATGAACTTACTTCACATTCGTCATTACATGGCTTCATGCCATCGGGTGTGATAGCAATGAAATTTGCTTAGCAAGACCTTTGCCTACTTTTTAGGCATAGGTCTTTTTTGTTGCCTAAAAAAGGTATTTACAACGTATGGAAATGGGTAAACAATAATTAAAGGAGGAATTGACAATGGAAACAATATTATTAGAATACGCATGGGTGCTCCTTGTACTTGTCGTATTAGAAGGACTACTTGCAGCAGATAATGCTGTTGTAATGGCAGTTATGGTAAAACATTTACCACAGGATCAACAAAAGAAAGCTTTATTTTATGGATTATTTGGGGCATTTATTTTCAGGTTCGCAGCATTATTTTTAATTACAGTATTAGTAAATTATTGGCAAATCCAAGCGCTTGGTGCAGCATACTTATTGTTTATTTCATTTAAAAATATTTATGATGCGAAATTTAAAAAGGACGATGAGGAAGGACAGGCTAAAGAAAAAAAAGGTTCTGGCTTCTGGATGACTGTTGTAAAAGTGGAGTTAGCTGATATTGCTTTTGCTATCGATTCAATGCTTGCAGCAGTAGCTATTGCAGTAACATTACCACATTTGACTGACTATCATATCGGTGGTATTAATGCAGGGCAATTCTCTGTTATGTTCCTAGGTGGTCTAATCGGGTTAATCATCATGCGTTTTGCAGCGCAATGGTTCGTAAAAGTTTTAAACAAACTACCATCACTTGAAACAGCAGCGTTTTTAATTGTTGGCTGGGTAGGGGTAAAATTAGTAGTTTTAACATTAGCGCATGAAAGAGTAGCGTTAATTCCAATGGATTTCCCACATTCAACATTGTGGAAAGCGACGTTTTGGATTGTGTTAGTTGCAATTGCAGCAGGTGGTTATTTCTTTAGTGTAGCGAAAAATAAAAAACAAGAAGCTTAATAAAATGATAAAAGCAACTGTTGGATAAGTAAGCTTATCGACAGTTGCTTGTTTTTTAGCGTTCTACAAAAGGGTAGCCATATGTACATCAATTAATTAACTCAATATCAAATACAAAAGTAACCATACTGCCATTTTCCCATTGTGCAACAACTTCATATAAATAATAGCCTTCAACTGATGGTAACGAAATTTTATTATTTATGGCATTAACTATTTCCATTTCACCGTCAATATTGTATTGTTGTACTGAAATAGTGTCAGGGTTTTTTTCGATTTCTAATATCAATTCACTATCCTTTGATATAGTTAATGTTTCGAAGTTGCTAGCATACTCATATAATGATTTTCCTAATCTAGGTGCTCGCATTGTTAAATTCCCGTCTATCCATTCATGTCCTGCATCTATCATTTGATAATTCTTGTTATCTATAAGAACTTCCCCAATGGGTGCTCTTGTTTCCTCATTAGATTGACAAGCAACTAACAATAAAATGCTTAATAAAAATATGAAAGACTTCTTCAAAATATCACCTACTTTTATTTGTGAATACACCATTTATATAATTTTACCAAAAAAGAATGAATTTTGCATTTATTAATTACTATAAACATTCCGTTACTTCTCTGTTTCCCCTTTTCTTTTTTCTTAACATTGTCTATACTAATGACTACCTAAAGAAGGAAAGGGCATTTAGATGAAAAAGAAAAAGAAGCAATTACGATTAGTTACGCCATTTCAATTACTTGTGTCTTATTATTTCATAGCAATCGCTACATCGTTTGTTTTACTACGGCTGCCATGGGTACATAAGGAAGGCGTAGAGGTAGCTTATTTAGATACATTATTTACAGCAGTTAGTGCAGTTAGTGTTACAGGATTAACCGTTTTTGATATTTCGGAAACATATACGACATTTGGACTTGTTATGCTCCTAATTGTTTTGCAATTAGGTGCAATTGGTATTATGTCGCTTGGAACATTTATTTGGCTACTAGTTGGAAAAAGAATTGGTATGCGTGAGCGACAGTTGATTATGATTGATCATAATCAATACAAGTTATCTGGGGTTGTCCAGTTAATTAGGGAGATTGTAAAAATATTATTTTTCATTGAGGCTACTGGTGCTATTATTTTAACTTTGCATTTTAAACGTTATTTTGATACGTGGCAGGAAGCTTCGATACATGGTATTTTTACATCGATCTCAGCAACAACAAATGGTGGCTTTGATATTACCGGAATGAGCTTGCAGCCGTTCCACTTAGATTATTTCGTTCAATTTGTTACGATGCTATTAATTGTACTTGGGGCGATTGGTTTTCCAGTTTTAATTGAATTAAAAATCTTTTTAACAAAAAGAGACCAACCGTTCCGATTTAGCCTGTTTACGAAGATTACAACGGCAACCTATGGAATATTGTTTATTGTAGGTTCATTAGGTATCCTAGCTCTTGAAAGCTTCCACTCATTCAAAGGGATGTCATGGCACGAGGCGCTATTTTCTGCAATGTATCATTCAATCTCAACACGTTCAGCGGGATTGACGACTTATGATGTACAGACATTTGGTGAGGCAACTGATCTTTTCATGAGCTTTTTAATGTTTATTGGAGCATCTCCTAGCTCAGTAGGTGGAGGAATTCGTACGACAACGTTTGCGATTGCTATTTTATTTTTAATTACGTATGCGAACGGTCGTGAGGAAATTCAGGTGTTTGGTCGAGAAATTCACATGATTGATGTGTTCCGCTCCTTCGTTGTTATTACATTAGCGCTTTTTATGGTGTTTTTAGCGGCGATTATGCTGCTAATTTCAGAGCCACAAGCAACAGCTACACAGCTAATTTTTGAAATCACATCGGCATTCGGAACATGTGGTATGTCACTTGGTATCACGAGCGATTTATCGACATTCGGGAAAATCGTTATAATGATTTTAATGTTTATCGGGCGTGTCGGGCTTATTTCGTTTTTATATACTTTGGGGGGCAATACGAAAAAATTGAAGTACCACTATCCTAAGGAACGCGTCATCATTGGATGAATAACAAAAGGCTAGCCAAGAAATTTGGCTAGCCTTTTGTTGAAGTTACTGTTAGAACAGAAAAAGTTCCTCATAAAATGCAAGAGAGTGTCTTTGATAGTCATTGTAATGAATCTTGTGCATATTTTGTGCCCTCTATGTTCCATTGTTGAGATATGATATTATCCGTCGAATCATATTGTATTATGAAGAAATTTGCCTTAGCTAATCTGTTTGCGTTTATTCAAATAGTTTGTACTATGATTCTGCAATTTGTGACAAAATAAAAGAGGTATCAAGGAATTTTTTTCCTGATACCTCTAGATTTTCCCCTATAAAGCCTTAATATCTGCAAAGTATGGCTGCTGCCCTTGGCGGAAATACGTGAATAAATAGCCTTTATGCTTTTTGACTTGTCCATTAATGAAATCATTATAAGAAATTGTTGTTGGGATAATAAGCGAGTGCTTAAATAAATCGCGCTCTGTAATATCCATTGCCACAAATTCTTCCCCTACAATAGCAGGGTTTTGGCGAAGTTGTGCATAAATATTTTTCTGCTGTTCGCCATCCACACGTTCATGCCACCAAATTTTACGCGGCTGGAATTGCTGCTCCTTTAAATAATCAAGCTGCATAATATTTTGAATAATATCTAGATCAACATTTGGTACTGTCTGTAAAAATTCGAGCAAACGACGGAATAAATCTTCTAGCTGATGTCCGATACGAGACCAACCTTGAGTTTCCCAATATGTGCCGAAGTTTTGGAAGAAGTCAAATGGTGTTTCAAATACTTCCGTTACTAAATATTCAATCGTGTAATCCATGCGATGTGCGTTCCAATATTTTTCAAGTACATCTTCGGCATGTTTGATACGGACAATCTCATCAAATGTTAGGACATTGTTTGAGAAAATTTCGTATGGTGCAATATCAACATATGTGTAACCATATTTTTTAGCTTCTAAGCGCAATCCAGTCCCACGTAAAAGCTTTAAAAAGCCTAACTGTAATTCTTCTGGACGCATTGCAAAAACATCGTTAAAAGTGTCACGGAAGGAATCGTAATCTTCTTCAGGTAAGCCAGCAATTAAATCTAAATGCTGATCAATTTTTCCGCCTTCCTTTACCATTGTGACA
Source organism: Bacillus ndiopicus (assembly GCF_000612805.1). Classification (GTDB taxonomy): domain Bacteria; phylum Bacillota; class Bacilli; order Bacillales_A; family Planococcaceae; genus Metasolibacillus; species Metasolibacillus ndiopicus. The sequence goes on from NZ_HG964403.1 coordinate 619,329, forward strand.
GTGCGTTTTAATTTTTCAAAGTTTTGACGGCGTTTGACAAGCTCGTTTGTTAAATCATTTGTAGATTGGACGCCGATTTCAAAGCGGAACAAGCCCTTTGGTGCATTGTCATTTAAAAATTGAATTACTTCTGGGCGCATTATATCTGCTGTAATTTCGAATTGGAACACAACGCCTGGCTTGTGTTCATCGATTAAAAATTGGAACATTTCCATCGCGTAGCTGCGGCTAATATTAAATGTTCGGTCTACGAATTTGATTGTTTTTGCACCATTGTCCATTAAGAAGCGAATATCTTCTTTTATTTTTTCGCGATTAAAATAGCGTACACCTACTTCGATACTAGATAAGCAAAATTGACATTGGAAAGGGCAGCCACGGCTTGTTTCAATATATTGAATACGCTTGCCAAGATGAGGTAAATCCTCCTCAAAGCGAAATGGTGTTGCAAGCTCACGTAAATCAATTTTAGGCGGCTGCGCATGAATTTTCACTTTGCCATCAATTAAATAGCAGATTCCACGTACATCTTCTAAAGGCATTTCTCCATTGAAATAATGCATTAATTCCTTAAATGAAGTCTCACCTTCACCCATTACGATAAAATCGATTTCAGCATGGTTTTTTAGCCAATGGTGCACATCATATGAAACTTCAGGTCCACCTAAAATAATCTTTGTATTAGGTAAGACAGTTTTCAGCATTTTTATGACATGTAATGTCTCTTCAATATTCCAAATATAACAGCTAAACCCTACAACATCGGGTTGCTTTTGGAACAAATCAGAGACAATATTAAAAGCAGGGTCTTTAATTGTATATTCAGCAAGCTCCGGTATAAATTCTGGATAGGCACTCGCCTTTAGGTAACGGATTGCTAAATTTGTATGAATATATTTGGCGTTTAATGTTGTTAATACAATTTTCATAATTTCTCTCCTCTTCACATTTATCATTGTAGCAGTGTATTAAAAAGGGGACAACTTACTAATTATTCGTAAAAAATGTCTTTATTTCTAAATAATTTTTCGGAAAATATAGAATATTAGGTAATAAAAATGTAATATAGTTAATAGGATATAAATAGCATACTAATTGATAGCGCGATTACTTTACAACAGGAGGTTCGTTTTCCTTGAGTTATATTGATATTTCCAAGCTTGATAGACTCTTTGATGAGTGCAAAGAGTCGATTATTATCATGCACGAATCAGGTCAAATTCAAAAAATGAATCAAGAAGCAGCGCAATTATTAGATAGGAATCATGTAGTAGGGCAGCTGATGCTTGATGAAATGTCTAGTGAAACATGGAATGCTTTTATGAAACAAGTGAAGTATTCAGGAATAGCATTTTGCAATGTAAACATTATTGTAGAAAATAATGCTATTTCTACAAGTGTATTTGGTTGTTATTTTAGAAAAGAGCAATCACTTATCATATGGCTAAATCCAAATTACAATGAGGACAAGCTAGTCAATAAAGATGTTCTATACTCTATTATAGACTGTGCATGCTACGATGCAATTTTGTCGGACAAGCATGGTTATATTGTGAATGCAACACAAGGTGTTTTAAAAATTTTAGGGCATACAAGCGAACAGACGATGCAAAAGACGTATGAACAACTATTACATGATTTAGGTATTTCACAAGTGCGAACTTTAAAGTATTTTGAAAACATAGATTGTTGCTCTACAAGTACACTAGTTTTTCAACGTGAAATGGCTAGTGGAACAATGATTTATGAAATGACAGCAACCCCAATAAGCTCTAATAACTTGATTGTTACAATATTTAAAGATGTAACGTCTGAAACAAATGTTGCACATAATGAAAATGAAGAGGAAAAAATGCTATCCAATTTAAATGAGCTTGTTGCAACGATTGTGCATGAAATACGAAATCCAATGACTTCTTTAAAAGGATTTTTAGATTTACTAAAATTAAACATGAGTGAAGATGGCAAGCAATATTTTTCGATTATTGACGCAGAATTCGAACGCTTAGAGCTTATTTTAGAGGATTTTCTATATCTATCGAAGCCACCAAGATATTCAATGGAGGAAATCTCCTTGGTTGGAGTTGTTCAACAAATAGTCGATCTTATGCAGCCGCAAGCAATTCAAAGTAATATTATATTAATGCTCCAATACTCTCTAGTAGATGAATTTAAGATGATGGGGAATGAAGTACGTTTGAAGCAGCTGCTTATTAACGTTATTAAAAATGCGATTGAAGTGATGCCGCTAGGAGGAACGATAACAATTGCACTGGGCTATAATATTGATGGCAATATTGAGTTGACTGTAAAAGATGAAGGCTATGGTATGAGTGAAGAAACAATGCAAGGGTTATTTACACCATTCTTTACTACGAAGAAGCAAGGTTCGGGTCTTGGTTTACCTCTTGTAAAGAAAATTATTGAGGAACACAATGGGGATATTAATGTTTGGAGTAAGGAAGGTGTAGGTACAGAGTTCACATTTACAATTCCTATTGATCCATACAAATACGTAGTAAATATTCCACTACATGAATCTGTAAGCCTAACTTGAATAATCGATAAAGAGGCTGCGGTAAAGTCAGATATTTATCTGGTTTTACCGTAGCCTTTTGACGCATTTTAGTTTCAATTTTAATTTATAGAAGAGGCAAACAAGCCGATGATTTCCGTTATGGGTGGAGCTATGCCCCGTGGAAAGCGAGCCAATCGTAACGGAAATCAACTGCGTTTTCGGCTTTTTATATAAAATCTGCGAAAGTGAGCATACACTCCACTTTGAGCCATAATTATATTTAATTTTATCAACCACAGCTTTTGACAATAAACCTAAATATAGAAAATTAGTTTAAAAAATTGGACAAGTCTTTCAAGCAATGGCTATAATGCTTTGTAGATAAGTTTTCTCAGATAAGGATGGATCATATGGCTTCAGAAGAAATTAAACAATCATTAAAATTATTTATCGTACTGTCACGTGCATATAAAGCGATTAATGAATCAACAAATCAATTTTTCCACCAAAATGGATTGAATCCAACGGAGTTTGCTGTATTGGAGCTACTCTATCATAAAGGAAGACAGCCATTACAGCATATTGGCAATAAAATATTATTAGCAAGTGGTTCGATAACTTATGTAGTAGATAAACTTGAAAAAAGGGGCTATTTAACGCGAGTATCCTGTGCAGCGGATCGTCGTGTAACATATGCAGCCATTACAGATGCAGGATCTCAATTTATGGCGGAGCTATTTCCGCAGCATGAGAAAAGCTTACACGAGCTGTTGAGTGCGTTAACTCCAGAGGAAAAAGACCAAGCAATTGAGCTGCTGAAAAAGCTAGGTTTATCTGTTAAGGATTTATCATATTAAAAGAGAGTGTGGCCAAACACTAATTATTTTAAAACCACTATCCTTCTAAAAATAGCTGTAGAGAAAGCTCGCATTTGTTCGCTTTCCCTACAGCTATTTTAATTACTCAATTGTTAAACCCATTTGTATTAATGCATCTTTTAAATCAGCTTCATTATCAAAAATCGTTAGGCGAATAAATTTTTCAGGTAGTTCGTATAAAAGTGTTAATACTGTTTCGCCTTCAAATTCAACATAAAATGTATGCATATTTGTAATTTGTTCATTTAATTGAATAGATGATAAATCATATTCATTATAGCCATCTTCAGGGGCAATTGCGCTCACTGTGTCATTCGTATTTGTTAACAATTCATCGAATACAGCTTCAGATTTCGGAAATGCTTCAATACGCATTGATACATCTGGATCTGCATCAGCCATTACAACATCACGACCAGGCTCTTCGGCAGTGATTGTAAATCCCTCCATTAAATCCATATGATAGTCTTGCTGCGGACTCTTTGTATTAATTGTAGAACCTTTCATTTCCTGATTATTTGATTTATACGTAATTGAATGTACTTGACTAGATGGACTTTCTTCTGATGTTATGTTTTCTGTATCTACTTCTTCATCTTCTTCTTTTTCTTTTTCTTCTATTGCGCCATCCTTGTCCGTTTCCTCTTGGTCGCTAGGATTTTCAACTGTAACGTCATTTGAATCAGTTTCTGGAGATGGTTCCTCAGATTGGGACTCTGCATTACATGCTGCTAGTAATAGAGCAGTTAGAATAGAGAAAATTAATAAATATTTTTTCATTTAACATTCCTCCTTAAAATATAAGGACGTACTTAATTAAAATAAGTTTCCTGCAAAAAAGTAATTATGTGAGTGGTAAAACTAAAAATAATAACAAAACAAAGACAACATGAGACACAATAATTAGCGGTAAGCTCTTTTTCCATTCATATAAAGCACCCCATAAAAGCCCGGAAACAAGGGCAGCTATTGTACCTGGGATGAAGCCGCTGATAGCGACCGAAATAGAGAAAAGAACGGCTGTAATAATGACCGCATAGCTACTTTTGACAAAGCGTTTTAATTGTTGCTGAACAAAGCCACGCCAAAACATTTCCTCTCCTACGACAATAATAAAGATAAGTAGTAAATAATGCCAAACAGTTGATGGTCCATATTTTGCTAAAAAGCTCGCGATTTGTTGTGGAGCACTTTGACTTATTATTGGTAATATTATATAGCCCGCTTTTACAATCCCATAGGTGATTGTCCCATAACCAATACCGAATATTAAATATTGCCATGTAGGTAAGCTATCTTCAAATTTTTCTGTTACGAGTGAAATGGCGATACCAACTAATAAAGTGAATGTGTACAAATACCAAAAAATCGTTTTTTCAGAAAATGTATAAAACAGCATTGCGTACATGAAAATTAAAGAAAGCAACAGTACTGGAGCTTGTTTAATTAATTTCATAAAATGTATCAACCTCCTAACGTAATACTATCAAAAAAACTCCCCTTCATCATCAATTTTATGACGAAAGGGAGTTTTTCTAAACATTGTAGTATAGTAATTGTAAATAATGCCATATTATAATACTAACAGAACTTATTATCAGTCTGTTGTAGCAAAGATTGCGGCATTTGTAGAGAGGTTTGAAACAGCATAAATTTTAAAAAAATGGTAATAAATATGCATTGTTTTTTATTGCTGAATCAAGATAAAATTTTATAACGTTTATGGTTAACGACTGTTTTCTCTTCTATTTCTAAGTCCGTGAAATTTTCCATAATGGTTAAGTCAACGATAACAGAATTCTCATTTACTTTTTCAACAATACCTTGTAAGCCATCTTTAAATTCAATGATATTTCCAACTTCGGCAATTTTCACAGGCAGTCAACTCCTTTAATGACTTCATAATTCACGTCATTACCATAACTGTTGTTAAGAATAACATACTAGGAGTATATAAAGCAATTATATGGGCAAGGTTTGTATTATTTTACAAAAATGTGCTAATTGGAGCTGTATTCTTAAGGCAAATATTGTATAATAACAATATATTAATTTCAAATTCGAAGTAATATTTGATGGTGAAAATTGCAAAAACAAAATAAAGAAATTTTCTTTTTCGAAGGAGATATGAGTTTCATATGGAATTATATAGAAAAAAGATTGATGATTTGCGAAATAAAGAAGTACAGTCAATAGAAATAGAAAAAGATGAATTTTTAGCTTTTCGACAAATTTTGGTGAATGAGCCTGATTTCAAGCATTTTAGAGGAGAAGCGAAACAAGGTGGCAATATTATATATACTTATTTAGACATTGCCCGAACATAATAGGCACGTTATTTGTATCAATGTTAGGGGGGGACAAAAGTGGAGGAAGGTATTTTAAAGCAGCTTGAACGTACGCGTGAACTAATGATTCGTTCGGGAATTGAAAATGGACTGCGAAATGCCAAAACAATTCGCTTGAGTAAACAACTAGATCGATTGATGAACAAATACGCAAAACAAAAAGAACAAAATCAAAGTGATCAGTTAATGAACTAAAAATAACAAATATTTTTTATAAAGTATGTTTAACTATATGAAATCCTGGGAATAATATAATTGAACACAGCAACATTCTCATTTCCCCCTTTTGGAGTAGAAGCAAATTAAGCTTCTACTCTTTTTTTGTCCAACTACTATAATAATTACTCTTTTTACAGTACAGTAAAGAGAGGGAATATTTAAAATTTACACATCCAAGGATTTTGAGGAGGAAATAACTATGACAACAATCGCGTTTATTGGAACTGGTGTTATGGGCGCAAGCATTGTAAAGCATTTATTAAAGGCAGGACATGAGGTAACAGTTTATACAAGAACACAGGCAAAGGCATTGCCACTAATTGAACTAGGTGCAAAATGGGCTGATTCACCAGCACAGGCAGCGTTAAATAAAGAGGTTATTTTTACAATGGTTGGTTACCCTCAAGATGTAGAGGAAGTGTACTGTGGAGCTAATGGCATTTTATCAACAGCTAGGCAAGGTGCAATTGTTGCAGATATGACAACATCTGAACCAACATTAGCGAAGAAGCTTTACACTCTGGCATTAGAAAAAGGGATACATAGTATTGATGCACCTGTATCAGGCGGTGATATTGGTGCACAAAATGGCACATTATCTATTATGCTTGGAGGAGATAAAGCTGTTGTAGAGTTGATTCGACCAATATTTGAGGTGTTTGGAGGAAATATCGTATATCAAGGACAGGCTGGAGCTGGACAGCACACAAAAATGTGTAATCAAATCGCAATTGCAGGTGGAATGATTGGTATATGTGAATCCATTATTTACGGTTTACAGGCTGGTCTGACAATGGAAGATGTTTTAAAATCTATTTCATCAGGAGCAGCGGGATCTTGGTCTCTTTCCAATTTAGCACCACGTATATTACAAGAAGACTTAGAACCAGGCTTTTATATAAAGCATTTTATTAAAGATATGAAAATTGCCTTAGATGAGGCTGAAAAAATGAACTTGCAATTACCAGGCTTACAGTTAGCCAAAAAAATGTATGATATTTTATTAACAGAAGGTTATGGTGATAAAGGCACACAAGCGCTAATTCAATATTATAAAACGAAAAATAGCTAAATGATTAACAAGATAGAGAGTGCCTATTATATGTAATTTACTTTAAGCACAAAGAGAGAAGTCTAGTTAAATGGTAACAGTCCATTTAACTAGACTTTTTGATTGATAGCTATGCTTGCTTAAGAAAAATGTAACAATTGTAAAAATTAAAAACGGTGATATGACAAATAGGCTTGCTGTGATACAATTGTAGTATAAAAATAGGGGCTTTAAGAGAGGGGCGAGCGACCTTGGATCAGAAAGGTATTTTATTAGAAAGTGGTACTAATGAATTAGAAATAGTTGAATTTGAAGTAGCTAATAATAAGTTTGGTATTAACGTTATTAAAGTAAAAGAAATCATTCAACCGATTCCCGTAACATTTATTCCACATGTCCACCCACACGTAGAAGGGATAATTCAACTACGCGGTGAGGTTTTACCTGTTGTAGATATGTTAAAGGTATTAGGGCTGAACCATTTGCAGCATGGTCCACAACAAAAGTATATCGTCGCTGAGTTTAACAAACAGCGTGTAGTATTCCATGTGGATAATGTGACACAAATTCATCGTATTTCATGGAATCAAATTGAGAAACCGTCTGATATGTATCAAGGTGGAGTTTCGCAAGTAATCGGTGTTATCAAGTATAATGAAGAAATGATACTACTCCTTGATTTTGAGAAAATTATGGTAGATATAAACCCAGATTCAGGTATTAGTGTAGAGTCAGTGAAAAAATTAGGTAAACGCGAGCGTTCTGAAAAGAAAATTATTATCGCTGAAGATTCGCCATTATTGCGCAAGCTTCTACATGATACGATGCATGAAGCAGGCTACGATAATATTGACTTTTTCGAAAATGGTCAAGATGCGTTAAATTACTTAGAGACATTAGCGAGAGCTGGCGGAAATATAGGGGAACATGTTCAATTAGTTATTACAGATATTGAAATGCCTCAAATGGACGGGCATCATTTAACGAAGCGAATTAAAACAAACCCTGATTTAAAAGTGTTACCTGTTATTATCTTCTCAAGTTTAATCACGGATGATTTGCGACATAAGGGAGATCAAGTTGGTGCTGAGGATCAAATTTCAAAACCGGAAATCGCAGAGCTAATTTTACGTGTAGATCAATTTATTTTGTAGTAAGCACCTATCATTGATATGTAATGAAAAGTCGGATGCTTACGCAAGGTATTCCGACTTTTTTATTTTGATTTCCATATGGCGGATAAGTAGCTATTTCGAGTAAAAATAGTAAAGCATATTTTAATTGCGCAAAAGGCGTACACCTACTAAATCATGATAAATAGATTAAATAGATAGAAAAGGAGCGACAATTATGAAAGATATGCGAACAGCGATTATTGATATCGGTTCAAATACTGTCCGTCTCGTTATGTATCGTTTTAGCAAGGATGAAGGTTTACGAGAATTTGGAAATATGAAAAAAGTTGCAAGGCTGCGTACATATATTTTACCGACTGGTGAGATGTCCGAAGAAGGTATTCAATTATTACAAGATTTATTGCAGTCATTTAAGCAAATTTTAGAAGACTACAATGTAAAAGACATTAAAATTGCAGCAACTGCAGCAGTGCGTCAAGCAACAAATAATAAAGAAATTGTGCAACGAATGCAAGATCAGCTCGGTATGACATTGGACATTTTAACTGAGGAAGAAGAAGCATACTATGGTTTTTTAGCTATTGTTAATTCAATGGCTACACCATCTGCAATAACAATTGATATTGGTGGTGGCTCAACAGAAATAACATTGTTTAAAGATAAAAAGCTTCTTAAAACGCATAGTTTTCCTTTTGGAACGGTATCGCTAAAGCAAAATTATGTGAAAAATACAATTATTACTGAAGAAGAAAAGAAGCGATTGCGCAGCTATTTGCGCCAACAATTTATGTCACTGCCATGGATAGTTGATGCTAATTTACCTATTATCGGCATTGGAGGAAGTGCTCGTAATATTGGACAAGTTTATCAGCAAAAAATAGGTTACCCCATTTCAGATGTACATCATTATGAAATGACAAAGCAAAATATTGAAGCATTAAAATTAGAGCTTGGCAGTATGACCTTTGAGCAGCTTAAAAACTTAGATGGTCTATCAGCAGATCGCGCGGATATTATCGTCCTTGCACTTGAAGCATTTGCTGCATTAATGGATGTAGTAAAATCAAAGCACTTCCAACTAAGTAAAAAAGGATTGCGTGAAGGCTTAATTATTAATCGGGTTGCAGGGAATAATGGGGCGGCATTTGATAAGTACAACGTATTTAATCAAAATGCCCGTCGTATCGCATTTGAGTATGGACGTTCTGAAACGGAAGTAATGATGCTTAGCAGTTTAACGGAGCAATTATATCAAGTAGCTTGTCATTTAAAGTTGTTTGATTATAACAAAACACATCTAGAGCTTATTACGCGAGCAGCTAAGCTGTATGCGATAGGTGAGTATATTGAGTTAGATTCAGCAAGCCAGCATACATTTTATTTAATTGCCAACCAGTCGATTCCAGGGGTAACACAAATAGAGCGAATAAAAATAGCTCTTTTAGCTTCTTATAAAAATAAAGAATATTTTGAGCGCTTTATACAGCCGTTTTCAGGGTGGTTTTCTAAAGAAGAGCAAAAGGTTTTAAGGGATTTTGGGGCACTATTAAAGTTTGTCTATGGATTGAATATCTCGAAAAGAAATATTGTAAGCACAGTAACACTCGAAAAAGTGGATGAAGGAATAGTAGTTATTGTAACAACAAAAAGAACTGCTGTTGCTGAGGAATACCAAGCAAATAGACAAAAAAAGAATCTTGAACGCTTATTTAAATGCAATTTAACAATTAAATTTGTAGTGGAAGGATGAAACCAATAATGCCAGCAAACTTAAGTACAGAGCAAATGAATAATAATCATGAAAATGTAGATACTATTATATCAAACGAGGCTTTAATTGAAGAAATTAGTAAGCCTGAATATTATAATAATCGTGAGTTAAGTTGGTTAGCATTTAATGAACGTGTGTTAGAAGAAGCAGAAGATACGAATAACCCATTACTTGAACGCTTGAAATTTTTGGCTATTTTCAGCTCTAATTTAGATGAGTTTTTTATGGTGCGTGTAGCAGGGCTGCAGGATCAGGTGAGAGCAGGCTTCCATAAGGCTGAAAATAAGTCTGGTTTAACACCGAAGGAGCAATTAACAAAAATCGCAGAGCGTACACAGGCATTAGTACGTCGACAAATGGAAGTTTATCGTCATTTAATTGATGAGCTACTGCCACAAGAAAATGTTTTTATTCGTGATTTGAAGCTATTGAATCCTGAACAAAAGCAATATATTAATGAATTGTTTATGGAAACTATTTTCCCTGTTCTGACACCGGTGGCAGTTGATGCTTATCGTCCTTTCCCAACACTTTTGGGGCGTACGCAAAACTTGCTTGTTATGTTGGAAAATAACAATGATACGGAAATGGAGCATTTTGACAAAGTAGCTATCGTTCAGGTTCCTTCTGTATTAGATCGAGTAATTAAAGTACCTGGCAATAAAGATGAAGCTATTTATGTACTGTTAGAAGACGTTATTACAAGCCAAATTGATAAATTATTTTATGGCTATAAAGTGAAATCTTCACAAGCGTTCCGATTAACTCGTAATGCAGATCTAACAATTCATGAAGAAGGTGCACAGGATTTATTAGTTGAAATAGAGAAAGAGTTAAAGAAGCGTAAATGGGGAGTTGGGAGTCGTCTAGAAGTACGAGAAGGCGAAATGGACGATGATGTACTTGAATATTTATTGGAGGAATTCGAAATTGAAGAATCTGATGTATTCAAAATTGACGGACCACTTGATTTAACCTTTATGTTTTCCTTTGTAAAGACGATTTCTGAGGGGCTTGAGCATTTAATGTACGAAAGCTTTATACCACAGCCGCCACAAGATTTACACTCAAATGAAAATTTATTTGAAAAAGCATTAGTGCAGGATTTATTTTTCCACCATCCTTATGAATCCTTTGCGCCAATTGTTGATTTTATTACAGAAGCAGCAAATGATCCATCGGTATTAGCGATTAAACAAACATTGTACCGAGTTAGTGGCAATTCACCTGTTATTCAAGCATTGAAGCAAGCTGCTGAAAATGGTAAGCAAGTTAATGTATTAGTGGAATTAAAGGCCCGTTTTGATGAGGAGAACAATGTTCATTGGGCAAAACAGCTTGAACAGGCAGGTTGCTTAGTTATTTATGGTATGAATAATTTAAAAACCCATTCTAAAATTACATTAGTTGTACGCAGAAGATTAGGTAAAATTGAGCGCTTTGTACATTTAGGAACTGGAAACTATAATGATGCAACAGCTAAAATTTATACGGACATGGGGATTATTACATCAAATAAAGATTTTGGTATTGATGCAACGAACTTCTTTAATTATTTAAGCGGTTATACTGAAAAACCAAAATTCAATCATTTAGTCGTATCACCTTACGATATTCGAGATGAATTTATTAAATTGATTGATGAGGAAATTCGTTGTCATAAAGAGCATGGTAATGGCTTTATAAAGGCAAAAATGAACTCATTAACTGATAAAGATTTAATGCTGAAACTTTATGAGGCTTCCATAGCAGGAGTGAAAATAGAATTAATTATTCGTGGTATTTGCTGCTTGCGACCTGGTATTAAAGGGGTAAGCGAGAATATTCGCGTGACGAGCATTGTTGGACGATTTTTAGAGCATTCGCGAATTTTTTGGTTCCATCATAATGGAGCAAACAAACTATTTTTATCGTCTGCAGATATGATGACACGTAACATGGTGAATCGCGTAGAAATTCTATTCCCGATTTATTCAATGGATATTAAACAACGCATTATGGATATTATGGATTTACAATTAAATGATAATCAAAAAGCGCGTATTCAAGATGCTAATGGAAAATACCACTATAAAGAGGGGCATACTGGCATGGAGCGTATTAATAGCCAGGAGATGTTTTTACAAGAAGCGATTGGTACGGTCAAACTTGAGGAATAGGCAAACGCGAAATAACATTTGTCTGGAGGATTCGATAACAACATGATAAAGCAGAATATGAACAATTTGTTCGAAAGAATTATTCAACTAAATCCATTTGATGCAATTGTAGTTTTACAATACACTGAACAAAAGTATATTGTTCAGTGTGCAAATTGTAAAGCAGCTCGTTTATTAAATTCTTTATTCAAAGAGGGAATGAGTGCAGAGCATTTTTTTCATCAAATCAATTGGTTTGAAGTAAAAAAACTTCTCTTACAAAATGACCAAGAAATCAAAAAAATTAGAATTAATGATGTTGAAATAGCTGTCGTATTACAAACAATTATTGAGCAGGACGAGGAGTATATTGTTGTGATTATGCGCTCTTTAGTAGCATCACCAATTATTGATGAACAAAGTTTGCATATCATGGGCTCAGCCTACTACGATGAATTAACGGAGCTATATAATCGCCGAGCATTAAACAAGCAATGGGCAGATCATAATAACTTCAAAAAAACATCAAATATTGCATTATTACTTGTGGATTTAGATCGCTTTAAAAAGTTCAACGAATCCTTAGGCAAACAACGTTCAGATCGATTGTTATTTGAAGTAAGCGAACGATTTAAAAGTTTACGCAGTGAGTACTGTGAAGTGTTTCGACATAACGGAGATGAATTTGTAGTAATTTTCCATTATGAAGAATTAGATGAAGTGGAAACTGTAGCATACAATATTTTACAAAGTCTACAGGAGCCATTTATAGTAGAGAACCAAGAATATTTTATTACTGCCTCAGTTGGGATTGCTTTATCAACAATCGAAGAAAGAGATTTAGACATTTTACTTCATCAAGCGGACCAAGCATTATTCTATATGAAAAATAATGGAAGAGGGCATTATTGTTATTATAATGAGGAATTGAAACATTATTTCCCTAATGAAGCTTTAATGGAGGCCCATCTACATCGAGCCGTGGAGTTAAATGAGCTTATGATTCATTTTCAGCCTCAGGTTAATTTAGAAACAAATAAAATAGACAGCTTTGAAGCGCTTATACGTTGGGAAAATAGAAAATTTGGTATGGTTTCACCAGCACAATTTATACCTATAGCTGAATCCTCGGGTCTTATTATTAGCATTGGTGAGTGGGTTTTAGAGCGAGTTTGCCAGTATCAAAAAGAATGGCGAGAATGTGGCTTCAACCCAGTGCGTATTGCGGTCAATATTTCACCGAAGCAATTCAAACAAAAGGATTTTGTGAAACGTGTCTCAGCATTGTTGAAAGAATATAGCATTGAGCCAAGATATTTAGAGCTTGAAATTACTGAAAGCTCCATGACGAATCTACATGAAACGACGACTATTTTAAGACGGCTAAAAGAAATAGGTGTATATGTTTCGGTAGATGATTTTGGTACAGGCTATTCATCGCTCAGTTATTTGAAGGAATATCCAATTGATATTATAAAAATTGATCAATCATTTATCACAGATATTGAGAAGGATCAAAAAAATAAAGCAATCGTAGAAACGATTATTTTATTAGCTCAAAACCTTGGTTTAGAAGTAATTGCTGAAGGTGTTGAGGAAACTGCACAAGAACAATTTTTAAGGGAAAATAATTGCCAAAAAGTGCAAGGTTACCTGTATAATCGACCATTGCCAGCCGAGCAAATAGTAGAGCAATATTTCCATTAGGTTATTTCAATTATGGAGCTAGGCTAAAATCAACAAGATAAGCCTAGCTTTTAAATTGCAGTATATTTTTGGAGTAGCTCATAGTAATATATAATTAGGTGTAGCTTTTAAAGCTTTAGTTACATCAAAAAATGAATGATAATTCATTCATTAAAAGCTGTAAGGGGGAGTATGTATGTTACAGGCAAAAACAATTATTATTACAGGTGGCTCTAGTGGGATGGGGCTTGCTATGGCAAAGCAATTTGTACAAGAAGGGGCAAATGTCGTTATTACAGGGCGAGACGTAGAGCGTTTGGCTAAAGCTAAAGAAGAAATAAAAAGCTTCGGCAATCATATTGAAACATTTCAAATGGATGTACGCGAGCCAGAGCATGTAAAGGGAATGCTCGCTTTTGCGCTAGAAAAGTTCGGACAAGTAGACGGGCTAGTTAATAATGCTGCGGGTAATTTTTTAGTAAAAGCAGAAAATTTATCACCAAATGGTTGGAAGGCAGTTATCGATATCGTATTAAATGGTACTTTTTATTGTTCTTCCGAGTTAGGGCGTTATTGGATTGAAAATAATATTAAAGGTTCAATTTTGAATATGGTTGCGACTTACGCTTGGGGAGCGGGAGCAGGCGTCATTCATTCAGCGGCTGCTAAAGCAGGTGTCTTGTCATTAACACGGTCCTTAGCTGTTGAATGGGGTGGACAGTATGGGATTCGAGTGAATGCTATTGCGCCAGGACCAATTGAGCGAACAGGTGGAGCCGATAAATTATGGGAATCGGAGGAACAGGCTCGACGTACAATTGAGTCAGTACCATTAAAACGTCTAGGTACACCTGAGGAAATTGCTAATTTAGCGACATTTATTTTATCTGATAAAGCAGCCTATATGAACGGGGAATGCGTTACTTTAGATGGTGGCGCATGGTTAAACCAATTCCCGTTTTAATATGTGAATTACTTCCTTAGACCTGTAAGCAAATTTGAATATATTTTAGTTGGAAAAGCACATACTAACGAAAACGAAAGGAGTGTTTCCGTTGGGGATATGGCTTTATCCAACTATTTTTGTTGGCGTACTATTGCTTGCATGGAGCTATTATGTGACGGTTCGTGTAGCAAAAGAAACAGAAAGACACGCAAGTACAGAAGATACACCGATTCACGAGGCAATTAAAGATCACCCGTTTCTTTTAAATCCCATCATCGTCATGTATTTTATTATGAACTTATTTTTAGGAATTATTATTTTTTATTACTGGGCAACGACAGGTTCTTATTAATAACAATAGGGAAAGTTGGATTTTATCCAATTTTCCCCCTTTCTCATGGCAACTTCTCCGACCTTCACATAGTCATAATGAAATAAAGTATGATATGATAGTAGTAAGGGTGCGATTCTAGTGAAAGAACGCAAAAAGGAGTTATGATGTCATGATTTCATTAAACAATAAAGCTATACTTGACATGCCAATAGCTGATTTGGTGATTCCAGCTGAAAAGGTTGCGCATGTTCAAAGTGGCAACAGTGCTGAGCATGCCTTGTTAGTTTTGACGAAAACAGGTTATTCGTCGGTTCCGGTATTAGATGTGAAATATCGTCTACAAGGCTTGCTTAGTACGAAGATGATTACTGAAGAAATTTTAGGATTAGAACGTATTGAATATGATCGGCTTGCAACACTTAAAGTAGAAGATGTGATGGATCAAGAGGTTGCATATTTAAAAATAACTGATACGTTTCGACGAGCTTTAGATTTAGTTATTAACCATGCTTTTCTTTGTGTAATAGAGGAAGATGGGACATTTGCAGGTATTATGACGCGACGTGTTATTTTAAAGCAACTAAAGAAACACATTTATTCAAGCGAATTATAGGGGAATTTGGGGGTGTCGGGAAAAAGTTTCCTGACACCCCTATTATACTAGATAAAGAGGTGAAACAATGACTACAACAGAAGCTGAGATTATTAAAATATTAGCAGAGGAGCGCAATATGAGAAAGGCGGCGGAGCGTTTATTTTTAACGCAACCAGCATTATCTCAAAGGTTACAGTCAATTGAAAAAGACTGGGGAATCCAGCTATTTTTACGATCTCCAAAAGGCTTATCCCCAACACCGGCTGGTGAGCTTGTCATCCAATATGCGATTGATTCGATAGCAAAACGCGAGGAAATTTTTGAAACGATTCAGGCCTTGAATTCGAAGGTGCATGGTACTTTGAAGATTGCTTGTGCCTCGATTGTTGGGCAAAACTGGCTACCAAAAGTATTGAAGGATTTTGTGACACAGTATCCAGATGCGAAAATTTCTTTAATGACAGGCTGGAGCTCAGAAATCGTCAAAGCACTTTATGAAGGCGAGGCACATGTTGGTATTGTGCGAGGGCAAGTTGATTGGAAGGGGAAGAAGCTACATTTGTTTCGCGATATGATGTATTTGGTTGATACAGAAATTACGAATTTAAAGGAGATTGAAACGACAGATCGCCCGTTTATTCAATTCAAAAGTGATTCCAATTACTATCAAGAAATTCAACAATGGTGGCAGCGCCATTTTCATTCTAATCCGCGCCATCAAATTGTCGTTGACCAAATTGAAACATGTAAGCAAATGGTAATGAATGGGATTGGCTATGCGATTTTACCTTCGATTACACTGAACGGTGCTGAGTATATGAATAAAATTCCTCTAATAAATTCGGAAAATGATTTAGGGCTAACACGTGATACATGGCTAATTGGCTATGAATCTTCATTTGAGCTACGCCAAGTAAATGCTTTTGTAGAAGTTGTGCAAGATCATGCGAGATGTTTGTATGAATATAAATAAGCAAGGATGTAGGTGAACACTGTTTTCATCTACGTCTTTTTTGCATTTGAGTATATATGTTGTAACAAACAATTATTTATTACGTCTAATAAGAAAAGTAGGTAATATGACAAAAACTGTTTTGTGATTTTCCTTCCGCAGTATACAAAAAGATATGAGAGTCGATAAACGCAGTTTTACTGTATAGCTACTCTAAGAAAGAGGATAATAATGAAGTTTTTCTTAAGAATTTCTGAAAATTTCATAATAATTGGAACTAATGGAGTTTAAAAGCGTATAATTATTTAGGGTAGTTAATGAATTAGAAGAGGGGTTGAGCTTTTGAGAAATGTAAAAATAACAGCATACATACTAGTCATGATGCTAATGATTGGCTTGTTTTTACCGTTTGGACAAGCTAGCGCGGCATCATCTCTAGAGGTCGATGCAAAAGCAGGTATTAACGGGAAAGCGAAACATATGCAGCCCACGCCATTATATGTAACAGTTAAAAATACTGGAGACGATTTCAATGGGGATATGGTAGTGAACACAGCCTACTCCTATGAAGCGGCATCAGCGCTTGTTATTCCTATTTCGATAGCAAGTGGTGAAGAAAAAACATTTGAATTATATTTGAATGGCTTATCGGATTATAATTATTCAGATCAGGAGATATTCGCCTTTTTTGAAGGTGGGATTGAAAAGGATAAGAAAGTAAAATACAAAGGGACGAAGCGTCTTCAAACAAACTTTATAGATCCAATGTCAACCTTTGTTTTTACTGTAACTGATAGCAGCGACCGTCTTAGTGGATACTTGAAACTATCGCAATTTTCACAAAACTATCAAACTGAAGTAATACATTTAAATCAAATAAAAGGATATAAGCTTCCTGAGGACGCATTAG
The DNA here is from genome assembly GCF_000612805.1 of Bacillus ndiopicus. GTDB lineage: Bacteria > Bacillota > Bacilli > Bacillales_A > Planococcaceae > Metasolibacillus > Metasolibacillus ndiopicus. The sequence continues at coordinate 636,811 of NZ_HG964403.1, forward strand.
GCTTAGCAATGGCCAATATTATTGTATTTGATGAGGTGTCCATCGCAGATTTGTCACAAAAACAGCAGCAAGCATTGCTAAGCTGGGTGCAGGAGGGCGGCACACTTGTTATTGGTGCGATGGAGCAAATAAATACTGCATCTGGAATTTTTAAAGATGTTTTACCGTTAACATTGTCAAAAGAAATGATAACAATTGAAGCTGATACGTTAACAACATTATCTAATGGTGGGATTTTCTCAGATTCGATTCAAGCATATGCAGCTACTATGACGGATGGGAGCCTTCCTGTATTAGAGGATGGGAATAATGTTTTAGCTGCAAAGAAAAAAGTAGGCAGTGGTGAAATTATTCAAACAACGTTTTCGTTAGGCGATCAGCCACTTGCTTCTATGGATGGCTATGCAGCATTGACTGCAAAAATGTTAAACATTCAAAAATTCTCTAATAACTCAGGGATGTATTACCAACCGCCATTAGAGCAAATGATGTATGGCTTACGTACAGTTAACGAACTGTTTCCATCTTTTGAAGTTTCGATGAGCTCCACTCTTATTGTTGTTATTATTTATATCATCTTTATTGGACCTATTCTTTACTTTATTTTAAGAAAGCTAGATAAGCGTGAACATGCTTGGTGGATTATTCCTTTAATATCGATTGTTGTATCGATAGCACTATTTATTATAGGTGCACAGGGGCGTATTATGCAGCCTCAAGTACAGCAATCCGCAGCTTATAAAATAAACGAGGATGGTAGTTTAAATGGCTATTATATAGAATCAATTTTAACAAATCGTGGTGGGAATTTTGTTGTTAATACAAATTCAAATACAACTGCAATCGCCCTACGTAATTATGGTAGATTTACAGGTTCAGACGCAATATATGAAAGTTCATATATTAAGGAACATGCAGATGGTACAAAGCTCACGATGCGCAATTTAAGTTATTGGTCTGTGCAATCGTTTATAGGTAGTACAAATGCACAAAATGTAGGGAAAATGGATATTGATTTAACATTAAAAAATGAAAAGCTAACAGGGACAATTAAAAATAACTTCCCGTTTGATTTAAAAGATGTAACATTGCAATCAGGCTTGAAGGTAGTAAAATTAGGCGATATTGAAGCAAATGGTACGCTTGCTGTTGAAAAAGATGTGAAATTGACAACATTACAAAAGCCAACAAATTACAACGGATATAACTATAACTATCCAACAACGAAAGAGGATATTGATCCAGTTCGCATTGAAAATTTACAAGCGACAACAGGATCTTTAACTATGCAAGACGAGCAGCCAATTATCAGTGCATGGGCAGAGCAAGCGTTAGTAGGTGTTGAGCTAGAAACAGGTGCTGATATGTCTCCGATTTCATATTTCGTCCAGCCATTTGAAGGGAAAATAGAATTATCAGGACCATTTACAATGAAGCAAAGCAATTTAAATTATGATGTACGACCTCTATCAATAAATGGCTACTTTGACCCGTACGATAAGCTAATGAACAGATGGTATTTATCGGATGGCACATATGAGGTTGTTGTTTCATTGCCAAATAATTTCACGCAACATATTAAGAAACTTGATGAAATTAATATTACTAATAAAGATACAGCAAATATGGTGCTAGCTGTGTGGAATAACAGTACGAGCACGTATGAGCCTTTAGAAAGTGCACGTGTTTCATTAACAAATACTGTTGAAAATTATATAAATGAGACTGGAGAAATCCGTCTAGAGCTAGTTTTCTCTACAAATCAGGGAACAGTTGAGACGACATTACCTAACGTTGAGCTGAAAGGAGTGGCGAAATGATGATTGAAATTCAAAATTTAACGAAAAAATACGGCTCCTTTATAGCTTTAGATCAATTAAATTTATCGTTAGCTGAAGGAACTGTATTCGGATTTGTAGGCGCAAATGGTGCAGGAAAATCAACAACGTTCTCCATTTTAGCAACGTTGCTCTCACCTACTTCCGGGGATGCTTTTATTAATGGAAAAAGCGTCATTAAGGAACCTAAGGAAGTGCGCAAGCAAATTGGCTATATGCCAGATTTCTTTGGTGTTTATGACCAGCTAAAAGTCGATGAATATTTAGATTTTTATGGCGCTAGCTATGGTATTAATATAGCGGATCGTGCGGTGTTAATTCCACAGCTTTTGGAGCTTGTTAATTTAACAAATAAGCGCTATGAATATGTTGATTTATTGTCACGTGGTATGAAGCAGAGACTCTGCTTAGCAAGGGCTTTAATTCATGATCCAAAAGTGCTGATTTTAGATGAACCAGCATCTGGATTAGATCCACGCGCACGAGTAGAAATGCGCGATATTTTACGCAATTTAAAAACGATGGGCAAGACGATTTTAATTTCATCACACATATTACCTGAATTAGCGGAAATGTGTGATGAGATTGGTGTTATTGATAATGGGAAGCTTATTGCGCATGGCAATGTGGCGACAATTCAAGCGCAACTACAAGGTGAAAAGCATATCGTTGTAAAAGTAACAGACCGTTTAAATGAAGTGCGTGCTTTTTTAGAGGAGGACCCGAAAATATCTGCAATCGATGTTATTGAAAGCAAATTGGAAATAGAATTTAATTACCGAGGGACAGATGAGGAGCAAGTTGTCTTACTAAAAAAAGCGATTTTAGCTGATTTACCGATTTATGCTTTAACAGAGGAAGAGAAAGACTTGGAAGATGTCTTCATGGCAATTACGAAAGGAGCGGATGCAGAGTGATGGAACGCTTATATAATCCAGTATTTGTGAAGGAGCTGAAGTTGCGCTTCCGTTCCTTTAAAAGTTTTTCAGGTTTAATGTTTTATTTGGCGGTTTTAGTCATCTTTATTGCAGGCTTTTTATTAATAACAACTGGTTTTACGGGAAAAGGGTTTTTTAGACCAGATACAAGCTTTGCGATGTTTTCTGTATTAACAATTATTCAAATGGCACTTGTTTTGTTTATTACACCAAGCTTAACAGCAGGTGCTATTAGTAGTGAGCGTGAAAAGCAAACGTTAAATATTTTGCTGACGACAACACAAAGCTCTACGCAAATTGTGATTGGCAAATTATTATCATCGGTGTCATTTCTTGTATTAATGCTTATTGCAGGCTTGCCATTATATAGCTTGGTTTTCTTATTTGGTGGTGTATCACCATCGCAGATTGCTTCAATTTTTTTATTTTATTTATTAACAGTTGTAGCAGTCGGGAGTATTGGCGTGATGTTTTCGACAATTACGAAAAAAACAATTGTAGCGATGATTGCTACATATGGCTCCATCATTTTTTTAGGGGGCATAACAGCCTTCTTCTTCTTCATAACAATGGCGTTTAGCCAAATGACACCACCAGCGGCAGGGGGGACAGCGCAATCCTTTATGGCCTATTTTTGGGCAGCGATTAATCCTGGAGCATTAATTCTCACATTAATCGAGCCTGAAATGGGGAGAGGATTAAAGGAGTTATCTGGAGTTAAGCTACCTGTTTGGGTAACCTATTTAATTTTTTATAGTGGTATAATGCTACTTTGTTTAACTGTAGCTATTAAGAAATTGCGTGCAAATATGAAGAGCAATCGATAAGGAGGAATGGATATGGAGCAACGTAAGCAATTATGGAGTTATATTCAACGTGCAAAAAGAAGTTTACTACTAGAAAAAAGCATACCGCTTGCGCAATATGGCTTGTTTTTTGCATTGCTTGCGGGCGCTTCAATCATGATTATTTCAAGATTGTTCGTCTGGCCATATTATCGTCATACAGCCTTAGCAGCATTTGCTGTAGGGCTTGTTGTGACGATAATTGTTATATGGTGGAAGCGTGTACGTGAGCAGGAAGCTTTATTTAAGTTAGATAGTTATTTTGCGCATAATGAACTAGTAACAGCACTATCTTTTAAAGATGATGAGGAGCCACTAGTTCTATCGCTGTTACAAAAAGCATGGCGCAATATGGAGCAGGCATATGCAGCATTTAAAAAACGTGACAAGCAGTTGTTTCGACCAAAAGCATTCATTGGCCTAATCATGACTGCTTGTTTATTAGCTGTCATGTACATGTTTCCTGCAAAGCCACAAATGGAAGCAATTGAAACGGAAAAAGAGCGTGCAGTGATACAGGACATAAAAAAAGAAGTGGCTGAGTTAGAAAAAAAAGCAGAGTCAAAAGAAGTAAAGGAACAATTGAAGGAACTACAAAACAAATTGAAAGAAACACAAACAGCTGAGGAAGCATTGCGTGAAATGGTGAAAAAGCAAAAGGAACTTGCATTGAAGGAGCAGCAGCTAAAGGATAAGCAGACAGCGAACAGCAATGAAGGAAATGAAAATGAAGGCTTAACGGAGCAAGAAGTTGAACAGCTAAAGGAGCTAGCGCAAACACAGCAGCAATTAACGAAAAATGCAAACTCCACACAGACAGCAATGGGTAAATTAGGAAAGCCTTTAAGTAAATCGCTACAAAATGCGATTGCAAGTGCGAACAATTCCAATGCAAATGCTACAAACCAAAGTAATCAATCCAATCAACAGGGGCAGTCAGGACAGCAAGGGCAGGCTAGTCAACAAGGTCAAGCGGGACAACAGGGTCAATCTGGTCAACAAGGGCAGTCAGGACAACAAGGTCAATCTGGTCAACAAGGGCAATCAGGTCAGCAAGGAAAAGGTTCGGGACAAGGGCAAGGGAATGGTCAAGGTCAAGGAGCTGGGCAAGGTCAAGGACAGGGGCAAGGCTCTGGACAAGGCAATGGTAAAGGTGGCACAGGTGCAGGTACGGGCCAAGGCAGTCGCGATTTACTAACAATCCCTAATCGAATAGGTGGCTCAAGTGAGACAACTGTTGATGGTGGTTCATTAGGCCAAGGCTCACATGTTTCTGAGCAGGAGGCAGATGGCCCTGTTGTAAAAGGGACAATACGTCCATATGAAGAAGTGATTGGCACATATAAAGATAGCTATTTAGAAAGCTCGGAGCGTTTACAGCTACCAAAAGATTTGCAATCAGTTGTACAATCATACTTTACGTCAATCGAGTCGCGCTAGGAGGAAGATTCATGGCATTTACAGAGCAGCAGTATACAGAAATGAGTAAAAAATTACAGCAAGTAAAAGAAGAAATTCATCGCTTCATTGTTGGACAGGAGGAAGCGATTGATTATACTTTATATTCAGTTTTAGCGGATGGTCATGCGTTATTAGAAGGTTTACCAGGCTTAGGGAAAACGATGTTAATTCGCACGATTTCGGAGGTCTTGGATTTGTCGTTTTCACGAATTCAGTTTACGCCAGATTTAATGCCAGCAGATATTACGGGAACGAGCATGATTGAGCGGACACCAGATGGCAAACAGCAATTTACATTCCAGCCAGGCCCTATTTTTAGCCAGATGGTATTAGCGGATGAAATTAACCGTGCAACGCCAAAAACGCAAAGTGCTTTGCTTGAGGCTATGGGTGAAAAAACAGTAACGATTTTAGGCGATACAAAAAAGATGGCAAAGCCGTTTTTCGTATTGGCTACGCAAAACCCTATTGAAATGGAAGGAACATACCCATTACCAGAAGCACAAATGGACCGCTTCCTATGTAAAATACTTGTACCATACCCAGCAAAGCAAGAGTTAATGGAGATTATGAAACGCACAACGGGCTCGATGGAAATTGGCTTACAAAAAATAATGGATGCCGAGGAATTAGTTGAGGCACAACGCATGGTGAGAGAAGTATTAGTAGCTGATGAAATGCTAGAATATGCAACAGAGCTTATTGTAGCTACACATCCAGAGGGTGAATATGCGATTGATGAAGTAAAGCAATATGCGTTGTATGGCAGTGGTCCACGTGGCTTGCAAAGCTTAATTAAGCTTGCAAAGGCACGTGCATTAATGAATGGTCGCTTCCATGTTTCAGTAGCGGATATTAAGACGGTTGCGAAGCCTGTACTGCGTCATCGTATGCTGTTGAATTATGAAGGGGAGGCTTCTGGGAAAACAGCGGATGATATTATTGAGGTTATTTTAGAAAAAGTGCAGCAAGGTGTCAGCAAGTGACAAATAAATATGTATTGCCGGAAGATTGGCTTGTCAAAATAGGTCGCTTCCAAGTAGCAACGGCCTCCAAATTACGTGGGCAGCATAAAGGCTCGCACCGTTCGCAACGCTTCGGGGCATCACTCGATTTCTCAGATTTCCGTGAGTATCATTTAGGTGATGATGTGCGACAAGTAGATTGGAATGTTTTTGCAAGAACAGATAAATATTTTATTAAACGCTTTTTAGATGAGCAGGAGATGCGTGTGCATATTTTGCTTGATACGACAAAATCAATGGGGGCAGATGCGAAATGGCTATTTGCAAGGCAAATAGCTACATCGCTTGGTTTAATGGTGCTTGGGCGCGATGATCGCTTGTCCTTTTCTTATTTACAGGAGGAGGTAGTTCCTCCGTTTCGTCGAAAAGGTGCAACATATAGGCGCGCCTTTTTGCAAATTGTTTCTGTAATCGAGCAAGCAAACTATAATGGAAGCTTTGCACAAGGTGCTTTAAGAGCGTTACCAAAGGATAGTACAGTGCTGTTTATTATTACAGATGGCCTAGAGCCAATTGAGGAATGGGAACAGCTATTGAAACGACTGCCACGCTTTGCAGGAGATGTGCGCATTATTCAAATCGTGACTGATGAGGAGCTTTCACCAAATTACACAGGAGATGTGCGACTTTTAGATAGTGAGACAGGTAACGATGTTAATGTGACGATGTCGAGCAAAGTATTACAAACGTATACAGAAAGACGAATATTACATGAGCAACAATTCGATGCGGAATGCCATCGCTTTGGCATTCGAAAATTACAATTGAAGGTGGAGGATGGCTTACAGCATGCCATATTTCATCAATTAATGAAAGCACATTGGATTAGGTGAGGTGAGCCGTATGGGCTTTAGTCAAATACTTTATAGCTGGACGGCCATCTTTCCAGTTATTGTTCTACTATATTATTTCTTCCGTAAAAAATATACGGATCAGCCTGTTTCTTCAACCCTTTTTTGGTCAGAAATTATGCAGGAAACACGTGTATCACCGTATTTAAAGCATTTGCAAAAAAATGCATTGCTCTATCTACAATTGCTTGCATTATTGCTACTTGTGCTTGCATTGATGAATCCCTATGTTAATAAATCAAAAATTGCGGGTTCACAAGTAGTCTTCATTGTTGATACTTCAGCAACAATGCTGGCAGGTAAAGAGCAATCAACATTTGAGCTACATAAGCGCGAAATGCTGTCGTTAATTAATGATTTAAACGGTAGGCCAGTAACACTTATTACAACAGGACATGCTCCGACAGCTATATTGCAGCAAGAAACTAATATGAGTGCGATTGAGCAAGCAATTCAAGCATTACAAGTAACATATGAAACAGCCCAAATTCACAAATCACTTGATGTAGCACAGGCTTTTATTGGGAATTTGCCAACGTCCGTTTATATTTTTACGGATGCGCTTGATAAAATGCAATTGCCGATTGAAAAGGACGAGGTACAGTGGATTGTGAAAGGGGCAGCAAAGGATTTAAAAAACATTGCGATTACACGCTTTGCCGCGACTACAGATGGGCAGGCTGTCATGGCACTTGTGCAGCTTCGTAACGATACGAAGGAGGAGCAGCAGGCGACGCTAACATTGTATGATGTTAAAAATAATGAGCTTGTCAGTGAAAAAGTCACTTTACCTGCAAAGGAAACTGTTTCGAAAACTTTTAAAAACCTACCTGTCTCTACAACGATAACGGCTCAAATTGCAGTAAAGGATGATTATGCAATTGATAACACGCAAATAGCATTGCTACAAACAACTAGCTCTGCATTAGTCGTTGATCAAAGCTTGCATCAGCTTATTCAAAAAGGATTTCAAGCAATACAGCCTAATGTTAAAATGGTGCCTGCTCTACAGCTAACTGACAATAAAGACGCAGTCATAGTAACGAATCAAGCGACATTGCTCGGACAAACGACAAAGCCTCTTATTTTATTTGGAAGAGATGATGTAGAAAAGCGAGAAGCTGTGGGCAATGTTAGCACGACAAATGATGCATTATTCGCATTTAGCGATTTAAAGGACATTTATGTAGGTGCATTGTATGAAGGCTTTGATAGCTATAAAACAATTGCAACAGTTGATGAAGAGCCGTTCATCCAACGTTCTCCTGAGGGAGATATTGTTATTTTAGCGGATATTGAAGATACAGATTGGCCATTACATCCATCGTTTCCACTGTTTTTATGGAGCGTGGAGCAGCAATTATTAGAGGCGTCTAGCTCACTTGGCATATTTGCTCCAAATGAGGAACGAGTAGTTGCATTGGCACAAGGAGATTGGTCTGTGTATTCGCAGGATGATGAGTTTTTATCAACTGTAACAAATGGCATTTTAACAGCTCCAATGAAGCCAGGTGCTTATATTGCACGTTCGTCGGATGAAGAGAAGCGCTTTATTGTGCAATTGCAAGCACAGGAGCGTACGATTGAAGAGGGAACAAGCTATACCATTGGAGCTCTACCAGACAACGGGAAAGAAGAGCTATCAAAATCATCCATTGTACCGTGGATTATCCTGCTTGTTTTAATATTGTTAATTGCAGAATGGGAGGTGCAACGACGCCGTGGATTTACGAATTGATATACCGCTCGCTTTGTTGCTATTACTTCCAGTGTTGATTTATTTTAGTTGGACCTATTGGCGTGAACGAGAGCGCCTAAAGAAAAGTCATATTGTAGTGCTATGTATTCGAATTGCGGCAGCCTGCTGTCTTGTATTTGCGATTGCAAGTCCTTACATTCTACTACCGATTAAAGAGCAGCAAATTATTTTTTTAGTCGACCGATCAGCGTCAATGAATACAACGGAGCAGGAGCTTACTGATTTTATAGTAGAAAGCTTAAAATCGAAAAAGGATGACCAAGCAGTCGGCATTTATTCCTTTGCTTCAACAATGCAAACTGAAGCTACTATAGCAGCTGATTTAAAGGAAGTACCGAAATTTACAGCATTAAAAAATAATAGTGAAACGAATATTGAGCAAGGATTACAAATAGCTACAGGAATTGTTGACCCGCGAAAGGCAACACGCTTTGTACTATTAACAGATGGTAATGAAACAAAAGGCGACGTACTAGAGTTTACGACTAAGCTAAAAGGCTCTACAATGAGCGTTGATGTTGTTCCATTCCAGCAAAATATTAGCAATGACGTGTCATTGAAAAGTTTTGTGACGCCACAAGTTGCTTATGCTGGAGAGCAACAGCAGCTCGTAACAGAAATTTATGCGACAGAAGCTGGGCAAGGGGAGCTTTTATTATATGAAAATGACCAGCTTATACATCGTGAAGCAATTGAGCTGACGGAAGGCTCGAATGTTTTTACGTATAAGCACAGCATGAAATCTGAGGGGCTTGTTAAATATGAGGCCGTTGTACAAGTTGGAGAAGATGCAATTTATGAAAATAATAAGCTAACAAGTATTACAATGGTGCAAAGTGAACCACGTCTATTAGTTGTTAATGGCTATGATAGCGCGTCTCCAATTGCAGCGGCGCTTGGTCAACATGCAATATCTTATGACGTTGTCGATGCTACAAGCTTACCAAACGAGCTTTCAAGCTATTTACAATACAATGCCATTATTTTTGATAATGTACCAGGACATTTAGTTGGCGAGGCGAAAATGCTTGTTATTGAACAGGCTGTGAAAAACTTCGGTGTAGGTTTTGCCATGATTGGTGGGGAAAATAGCTTTGGCTTAGGTGGTTATTTTAAAACGCCAATTGAAGCGTTATTGCCTGTTGAAATGGAGATAAAAGGTAAGGAACAGCTTCCTTCACTAGGTCTTGTTATTGTACTTGACCGCTCTGGTAGTATGTATGGTAATAAGATAGAGCTTGCCAAGGAAGCAGCAGCCCGTTCAGTCGAATTGCTACGTGAGGAAGATACGCTAGGCTTTATCGCCTTTGATGATCGGCCATGGGAAATTATTGAAACAGGCCCGTTAGGCAATAAGGAAGATGCTATTGATACAATTTTATCGGTAACGCCTGGCGGTGGTACCGAAATTTATACCTCTTTAGCGTTAGCATATGAAAATTTAGCAGATTTACAATTGCAGCGAAAGCATATTATTTTATTAACAGATGGTCAGTCTCAGTCTGGAAATTATGAAGAATTAATTGAAGAAGGTAAAGGCAATAATATTACGCTATCAACAGTAGCGATTGGCAGTGATGCAGATGGTGTACTACTACAACAATTAAGTGAAATGGGAAGTGGGCGTTTTTACGATGCTGTAGATGAACAAACAATCCCATCTATTTTATCGCGGGAAACAGCAATGATTTCGCGCACTTACATTGAGGATAATCCGTTTTATCCTACGATCTACAATGCATCTGGCTGGAATGCACTGTTTGCACAAGGTGTGCCGCAGATGAATGCTTATATCGGCACTACAGCAAAGCAAGGTGCAATCGTTGTAGCGGAAAGTGCGAAGGAGGACCCTGTACTTGCACAATGGCAATATGGCTTAGGGAAAACATTCGCCTTTACTTCTGATTCAACAGGAAAATGGACAGGCGACTGGGCAAGATGGCAGGAATGGGGCATGTTCTGGCAAACCCTGCTATCACAAATGCTCCCAAGCTATAATGATATTGCCTACGATGTTCGTTTAGATGCAGATGGCTCTTTTGTTATTACAGACCCAACAAATGAAGCAGCCTTTTTAGATATTGTTGCTGTAAATGAGGCAGGGGAAGAGCTAGAAACACAGCTTGAGATGATTTCTGCATCACAAGTAAGAGCGACAGTGGAGACAGAGCAAGGGCTAATCTTTTTCCGTATTGCAGACGAAGAGCAAACCATTTATCAGGCTGGTTTAACAGTTCCATATAGCTCGGAATATGAGTTGAAGCCTGTGAATGAAAGGCTAGTTCAAGATTTGACGGAACAAACAGGCGGTGCCATTTTGAAAGAACCAGCTGAAGTATTCCGTGACTTCACAACTAAAGGTGCTGAACGCCAAAATATTGCGGTATGGCTCTTACTAGCAGGTATGCTACTGTTCTTTATTGATATTACGCTACGTCGCTTTGGTTGGGGCTTTTTCGTTCAATCAAGAAAAGCAGCACCAATTTTAGAGCAGCAGCCTGTACAAGCTGAGGACACAAACGTTGCCCAATTGTTGAAAGGTATGAAAAAACGCTCATAAGATAACAGAAGTGCTTTTACTCAAAGTGTCGAGGCAACCATGTTAACAAGCAATTAAGAGATGATTCCTATATTAGGGATCATCTTTTTATATGTGATGGTGATAAGAAAAAGCGCAAGGAATCAATTGGAAATTCGATTTCTTGCGCTTTTGTCTATTTCATTATTTTAGCCCTTTACCGAGCCCTTTTAAAAAATGTACGCCAAAATTTACAGCGCGGTTAACATCAGGGTCTTTTAATTGCTTCATTAATTGTAAAACACCGATTTTTTCATCTGTTTCTACGGCTTTATTTGCTTCATCTATCCCGCTATTTAAAGCATCGATAAGTTTTGTCGTAGTTGCTGGGTCCATATCAGACAATGCACCAGCAACGCCCATTAAATTATTAATTATATTTGTAACAGGTTTCCGTGTTAATTGACCTAATGTAATGTGGGCAATCTCTTCTTTTGCTTCAATTAATTTTGAAGCTGCTTCTAGTGCACCTATATCATTCAATTCAGTTAAGATTGTAAAGATTTGCGTCACAGCCTCTTCGTTATCTGTTACAAGGCGCTTTAAATCTTCGAGTTTCTGGGCCTGCAATTGCTCTTCAGTTAACTGTTCTTTTTTTATCGTAGAAATTAATTTTGCCAATTTATCACTTCCCTCCATTCGTTGTTAAATGCACATAGCCAGGGCGATCCCATTTGCGCTGTACTTCTACACCATTTTGTGGGTGGCGCTGTTTATAGCGCGGGTTTGTTCTAGGAAGTGGCGATTTCCCCTTAGGCTTCAGCACCTCAATCCGCACCTTGGTCTGTTTATATGCAGGAGTAGATGTATTGATATCTGCTGCTGGCCCTGTTAGGAAATTAATTGCTGAATCTTTGCTAACGGAGTTCATCGGTAAAAACAGCTCATTTCCTTGAACGCGGTCTGTGACAAGTGCATTTAATTTCAATGCACCATATGGCGATACGAGGCGCAGAAGAGCACCATCTTCTATCCCACGCTGTTTAGCTAATTCAGGTGATATTTCAACGAAAATTTCAGGTACTTTTGCTTGAATACCTTTTGATTTATTCGTTAAATTTCCTTCATGGAAATGCTCTAGCATACGTCCATTGTTAATTAAGCAATCATATTGCGCCTCATATTCAACAGGTTTTATCCAGTCATTTAAAGCAAAACGTGCTTTTTTATCAGGGAAGTTAAAGCCGTCTTCATATAATAAAGGTGTATCTCTTCCGTCAGAGCTACCCCAGCAGAAGCTACCCCAGCCCTCTAACACATCATAATTTGCTTGAGCAAATAAAGGTGAAAGGCTAGCCATCTCATCAAATATTTCACTCGGATGATTATAATTCCAATCCGCTCCTAAGCGACGCGCAATTTCTTGTGTTATTTCCCAATCAGCTTTTGAGTCACCTAGCGTTGGCAAAGCTTGGTACAGACGCTGTACACGGCGTTCTGTATTTGTGAAGGTTCCTTCTTTTTCAAGCGATGGAGCAGCAGGTAAAATAACATCGGCATATTGTGCTGTACGTGATAGGAAGCAATCTTGCACAACGAAGAAATCTAATTGTGAGAGCACTTCATCAACATGGTTTGAATTACAATCTACAAGTGCCATATCTTCTCCAACCAAATACATTGCTTTCATTTTGCCTTCCATTATCGCATCCAACATCGCCATATTTGTTCGACCAGGCTGTGCGGGAATTTTGACACCGTAAGCTTCTTCAAATTTTGCACGCTCATCATCGTTTACAACCTTTTGATAGCCTGGTAATAGATGAGGCAATGTTCCCATATCACAAGCACCTTGTACATTGTTATGACCTCGTAATGGGTAGGCACCTGCTCCTGGGCGACGATAATTCCCAGTAGCTAATAGTAGATTAGAAATTGCTGCAGATGTATAAGAGCCACCTGTATTTTGTGTTACACCCATACCCCAAAGAATACATGTGCCATCAGCATCGCGAATCATTTCAGCTACTTGGATTAATGTTTCCTTTGAGATACCTGTTTGTTGTTCCGCGTAGTCTAATGTGTATTTTGCTAGCACATCTTTAAATTCATCATAATAATTAACATTTTCCTTAATAAAGGCTTCATCATGCCAGCCTTGGTCAATCATATATTTAGTAACAGCCATTAACCAAACTTGATCTGTTCCTTGTTTTGGGCGCATGAAAATATCGGAACGTTCCGCCATTTCGTGTTTACGAATATCGGCAACAATTAATTTTTGTCCATGTAATTTATGTGCACGTTTGACACGGGTAGCTAATACAGGATGCCCCTCAGCAGGGTTTGCTCCGATAATAATAACAAGACCAGCTTTTGCAATATCTTTAATTGTACCTGCATCACCACCTAGACCAACTGTGCGAATTAGACCGTCTGTAGCAGGTGATTGGCAGTAGCGTGAACAGTTATCGACATCATTTGTTTGGAACAATTGACGCGCCATTTTTTGAATTAAGTAGTTTTCCTCATTGGTAATTTTTGAAGAAGAAATAAAGCCGATAGAGCCTGAGCCATATTGCTCATGAATGCTGCCTAATTTGCTCGCAATTAAATCAAGAGCTTCATCCCAAGAGGATTCGACAAATTCATCATTTTTACGAATTAAAGGCTTTGTTAGTCGTTCTTCTGAGTTGATGAAATCCCATCCAAATTTGCCTTTAACACAAGTTGAAATAGCGTTGACAGGTCCATCTGAGGGCTGTATTTTTAAAATTTTGCGTTCCTTTGTCCAAACTTCAAATGAGCAGCCTACACCGCAAAATGTGCAAACGGTTTTTGTTTTTTTAGTGCGCTTGCTACGCATCGCAGCTTCAATTTCAGAAACGGCAAAAATACCACTATAGCCTGGTTCAACTTCTTTAATTAAGTTAATCATAGGGTCTAATGTATCTTGCTTCAGCCCAGTCATAAAGCCAGCCTCTCCAAGCATCGTTTTTTCCATTAATGCATTACATGGGCAAACTGTAACGCATTGACCACAGCCAACACAGGAAGAGTCATTAATAGCAACGCCTGTATCCCAAATAACAAGAGGTCTTTCGGCTTCCCAATCAATTGATAAAGTTTCATTCACTTGTAAGCTCTGACATACCTCTACACATTGACCGCAGGCAATACATTGATTTGGATCATAGCGGTAAAAGGGGTGTGACATATCTACTTGATGTGGTTCCACTTTTGGTTTATAAGGATATTTTTGATGTTCAATTTCCATCATTTGTGCAGTGTTGTGCAATTTGCAGTTACCGTTGTTATTATCACAAACTGTGCAGTATAGTAAGTGATTTTCTAATAATCTATCCATAGCTTCTGTTTGTGCAGCTTTTGCTTTAGCAGAGGCCAATTGTACACTCATGCCATGTACCGCTTTTGTCGAGCAAGACCGCACTAATTGCCCATCTACCTCAACAATGCATGTATCGCATGTTTCGATGGGGTCAACAACTGGCAAGTGGCAAATTTGCGGATGAGCAATATTATTTTGATTAATTGTATCAAGAATTGTTGCACCTTCAGTTATAGGATATAATACGCCATTAATGGTAATATTAGTCAATTTAATTCCCCCTTATTCTCTTCATCTTGATGGAATACTATATTAAAAAAATCCACCAAGAAATGACACGCTATTTGCATGTTAGTCATTCGTGGCGGATAAAACTTTTAACAGAATGAGCTAAAAACTCAATCTATTTTTCAATTAATTTGACAATAGCATTCATAAAATTCACTTAATTTCGTTTGTCTAACTTTTATTATAGCGCTTTCATTTTGAATGAACAATCCTTATTATATGACTTGTTGCAATTGTTTTTTCATTGATGATGTTATAATAGTAGCAAACTAGCCAGAAAATATTATTAGTGAATAGAGGTGATGACTGATGGAAAAAGCAGTTATGCGAAAAGTTTTGCGTGTTGATAATCAGCATGTGAAGGAGATAGAGGATACGATTGTGACAGAGCATGCTGTGACAATTAAAATTAATCAGCAGGAATTTGTGACAATGGTTTGCACACCGGAATATGTGGAGGATATGGTAATTGGCTATTTAGCCTCTGAGCGTGTAATCCGAGGCTTTGAAGATATCGAGGATATTTGGTATCAGCAACAGGAGGGCTTTGTGCATATTACAACGAAGCAAGTGAATCCATATTACCAACAAATCCAAAACAAACGCTATATCACTTCATGCTGCGGTATGAGCAGGCAGGGCTTTGTATTTGCTAGCGACGCTTTGACCGCGAAAACAATGAAAGATACTCAAACTCGTATTACGACAGAAGATTGTTTTCGCTTTATGCAGGAGATGCAAAATGCAGCAGTAATATTTAAGCAAACAGGTGGCGTGCATAATGCAGCTTTGTGCGATAGTAACGGCATACTATTAACGCGCATGGATATCGGGCGGCACAATGCGCTTGATAAAATATATGGCTATTGTATGCGACAGCGAATTGATATGCAGGATAAAATTATTGTATTTAGCGGGCGTATTTCCTCTGAAATTTTATTAAAAGTATCTAAAATTGGCTGTGCAATCGTTCTGTCAAAATCAGCGCCTACAGAATTGGCATTGCAATTAGCCGAGCAATTAGGTATTACCACAGTAGGCTTTATTCGTCATAATTCACTGAATATTTATACACATCCAGAACGCATCCAGCTGACACAAGATAGTTCGGAGCTATAAAATCTGGACACTGAGGAAAAGGAGGGTTAAAGATGCTGAATGTACAAGATCAGCTACACAGACCATTGCGAGACTTGCGGATATCTGTAACAGACCGCTGTAATTTTCGTTGTCGATATTGCATGCCAGCAGAAATATTTGGACCAGATTATGCATTTTTACCGTCCGATAAAATTTTAAGCTTTGAAGAAATTGAACGATTAGTGAAAATTTTTGTATCGTTAGGTGTAAAAAAGGTGCGAATTACAGGCGGTGAACCTTTACTACGACGAGATTTGCCCACTTTAATTGAACGCATTCAGCAAATAGCTGGCGTAGAGGATATTGCTTTGACGACCAATGGCACTTTATTAAAAAAATATGCACAGGATTTAGCACGGGCAGGTTTGTCGAGAGTGTCTGTTAGCCTAGATTCGCTGGATGAGCAACGTTTTTCGGAGATGAATGGTCAGCGTGGAAAAGTAGCTACGGTGTTAGAAGGAATTGAAAAAGCAGCAGAGGCAGGATTACCTGTAAAAATTAATATGGTTGTACAAAAAGGTAAAAATGAGCAAGATATCGCAGAGATGGCACGCTTTTTCAAGGAAAAACAACATATTCTCCGCTTTATTGAATATATGGATGTAGGGAATTCCAACGGCTGGCGTTTAGATGATGTTGTGCCGAAAAAGGATATTCTTGCGCAAGTGCAGCAGTTTTCACCGCTCAATGCCACGAAACCGAATTATACAGGAGAGGTAGCGTCACGCTATCAATATGAGGATGGACAAGGAGAAATAGGGGTTATATCGTCTGTTACAGAATCTTTCTGTTCAACATGCTCACGTGCACGTATCTCAGCAGAAGGGACATTATACACTTGTTTATTCGCAACAACAGGTGTTAATTTAAGAGAATTGTTACGCTCTGGAGCTGATGATGCCATTATTACTGAGCAATTAGCAAGCGTATGGCAAAAGCGCACGGATCGCTATTCTGATGAACGAAATGAACAAACGATGCAAAAAAGAAAAAACGCAAAAATCGAAATGTCGCACATTGGTGGGTAACTATTTTTGAATTTTCTAGTTTAAAGATAGGGTTCGCCCATTAAAGAGGGGCGTGTCTAGAATTTCCAGACAGCCCCCTCTGATTACTCACGTATATACGTACCGTTTTTTCCACCTGTTTTTTGAATAAGGCATGTTTCTTTAATAACCATCGATTTATCGACTGCTTTACACATATCATAAAATGTCAGCGCTGCAACAGAAGCGGCTGTCAGTGCTTCCATCTCAACACCTGTCTTACCGCTACATGTGACCATCACTTCAATATGTAGCTCGTATCCAGATGTTGTTTGTTGATAATCAAAATGAAAATCTGTTCCTTGCAGCATAATTGGATGGCACATTGGGATAATATCTGCTGTTTTTTTTGCAGCCATAATGCCAGCAATTTGAGCTACTTGTGTAGGGTCACCTTTTTTGATATGCCCTTGCTGAATCGCTTGATATACTTCATTAGATAAAGTGATAATACTACGGGCGATAGCTGTACGCTGTGTAATATCTTTAGCAGATATATCGACCATCTTTGGACGACCTTGCTCGTTCCAATGGGTAAAATTATTCATAGCTTGACTCCTTTGCCAATCTTGCTGTGTATTGATATTGGTAAATGCCATTGTATCGTTTTCGAATGGGACATAGCAAACACGAAGCTTTCCTAATAAAGCTTGCATACTACGTCGATTTTGTTGGACTAATTCACTTGCTATCGGATATGCACTACGTCTGTACAAGGCTGCAAGAGGTTGCAATTTATCGACTTGTTTCGGCACAATAGCATCATAACGTTCATCTATAAATAAGAGTAATGTTTGGACAAACTGAGCATTGATAAAAGGCATATCACACGCTAATACGAAAAACCACTCAACACTAGGGAAGTTTTCCATAACATTATGCAAGGCAAAGAGTGGCCCTTGATGCGGCTGCTGCTCAATAAGCCATTGCACATTATCTGCTGCAAAACTTGATTGTAAGCTAGAATTTGTTGCTATGATTAAAGGCTGTAGCTGATTTTGTTGTAAAGCTTTTAAGCTATATTGATATAGAGGCTGATCTGCAAAGAGTTCAAACATTTTTGGCTGACCATAGCGAGAGGATTGTCCTCCTGCTAATACGACACCTGCAATTTTCATAAGCGCTGTAACTCGCCAACAAAATGTTGGATTGTAGGTAAAATAAGCTGCGTCATTGCAAGCGTTACAGCATTAGTAGAGCCAGGCAGTACATAGATTGCTGTTTGCTTGCGGCTGCCTGCTGTTGCACGGCTAAACATTGCTTTTGCGCCAATTTCATTATAGCTAAGTGTTCGAAACAGCTCGCCAAAGCCCGTCATCTCCTTATCGAAAAGGGGGGCCACTGTATCATATGTTTGGTCTCTTGCTGTAAAGCCGGTTCCTCCTGTTATAATGATGGCATGGATTGTCGAGTCATCACACCAATTTTGAACGTATCGAGAAATTTCAGCAGGTTCATCTTGAACAATTTGATAGTCTGCTAATGTGAATGAAGCTTCTTCAAGCAATGCTTGAATACGTTGGCCACTACGGTCATCCGCTATTGTACGCGTGTCGCTCACTGTTAAAATTGCAGCTCGTATGGATAGATGGTGATGTGTAGGATGTGTCATACATAAGCCTCCTTTTCTGAATCTTATTATAATAAAAATATAAATAGAAAGGCAAAAATGCCATGCATGATAGATATTCTAGACAACAATTATTTCATCCAATTGGACAATTAGGACAGCAACAACTCAAGCACAAGCATGTACTAATTGTAGGTGCTGGTGCATTGGGCAGTGCAAGTGCAGAAGCCCTTGTACGAGCCGGTATTGGCAAAGTGACGCTGGTTGATCGTGATTATGTGGAATGGAGTAATCTACAAAGGCAGCAACTATATACAGAGCAAGATGCGCTACAAAAAATCCCAAAGGTAATTGCTGCAAAACAGCGATTACAGCAAATTAACACAGAAGTGACGATTGATGTACATATTTTAGATGCTCATACAGAGCTGTTTACAGCATTGCTTGATGATGTAGATCTTATTATAGATGCAACTGACAATTTCGATATTCGCTTTTTTCTCAATGATCTTGCCCAAAAGTATCGAATCCCATGGGTGTATGGCTCTTGTGTTGGCAGCTATGGTGCTACCTATACAATTGTGCCTGGCGTAACACCTTGCTTACACTGCCTGTTGTCCGTCGTACCAAATACAGGGGCAACCTGCGATACAGTAGGAATTATTAGTCCGACTGTACAAATTGTAGCGGCCTATCAAGTAGCTGAAGTGCTAAAAGTGTTAGTAGGAGATATAGCAGCATTGCGAAAAAGCTATTTAACGTTTGATGTTTGGCGTAATCAACATTATGAAATTAATGTAGACAGCATACGGAGTGACAGTTGTCCATCCTGTGGAACGAATCCGAGCTATCCATATTTAGCCTATGAAAATCAAACAAAGCTCGATATATTATGCGGGCGTGATGCTGTTCAAATTCGCCCGCCACAGCCAGTTCACTATGACTTGCAGCAACTTGCGAATCAGTTTCGACCTTATGGGGAAATTCAACAAAACCCTTATTTGCTTTCCTGTCAAACAGAGGATTACCGCTTTGTCCTTTTTCAAGATGGGCGAGTTGTTATTCATGGTGTGCAGGATGTCCAGCAAGCTAAAAGCATTTATTATCGTTTACTAGGATAAAGGGGTGTTCAATATGGTAGAACAAAGAAAGCCAATAGCTGTAGAGGAAGCTGTGCTACGCGTTATGGATTTTGCATATGAAGAAAAAACAGAAATCGTTCCATTACATCAAGCATATGGACGTTTTTTAGCGGAGGATATTGCAGCAGACCAAGATGTCCCTGCTTTTGACCGTTCACCTTATGATGGCTATGCTATTCGTTCAATTGATAGTAAAGAAGCATGTGCTGAACAGCCTACTACGTTTCATGTTGTAGGGGAAATTGGTGCGGGCTATGTATTTGATGGTATCGTAGGTGAGCGACAAGCCGTACGTATTATGACAGGTGCTATGATTCCACAAGGGTGTGATGCCGTTGTCATGTTAGAAATAACACATAGCTTTGAGCAGGATGGGCAAGCATATATGTCGTTAAAGCGCCCTATACAGGCTGGAACAAATATCTCATACAAAGGTGAGGATATTCAAGAGGGAGCTGTTTTAATAACAAAAGGGCAGTATATTAATCCAGGGGTTGTGGCATTACTTGCGACATTTGGCTATGCAGAAGTGTCCGTTTTCAAAAAGCCAATTATCGGTGTGCTTGCGACAGGCAGTGAATTACTAGAGCCCCATGAAGCGCTGCAAGTTGGGAAAATTCGTAATAGCAATGCTTATATGGTGATGGCGCAAATTGAACGCGCTGGTGCAAGCGCAAAATATTTTGGACAATTGAGTGATGATCTTGATTTATGTATTCAAGCTGTAGAACAAGCTTTAAAAGAAGTAGATATACTTATTACAACAGGCGGTGTATCTGTTGGAGATTATGATTACTTACCGGCTATTTATAAAGCAATTGGTGCAGATGTGCTATTTAATAAAGTAGCAATGCGACCTGGTAGTGTTACAACAGTTGCTGTTCGCAATGGTCAGCTATTATACGGTTTGTCAGGAAATCCATCTGCTTGCTATGTTGGCTTTGAGTTATTTACGCGGCCGATTGTGCGAGCTGCCTTTCATAATCCACAGCCACATTTACGTCGAGAGCAAGCCGTGTTAGGAGCAGATTTTACAAAGCCTAATCCATTTACTCGCTTTGTGCGCGGGGCGGTTTCCTTGAATAATGGACAACTAATTGCTGTGCCTTCGGGTTTTGATAAATCAAGCGCTGTGTCCTCGTTAGAAGGAGCCAATGCTTTTATCGTCTTACCAGGTGGTTCGCGTGGTTATGAACAGGGCATGCAAGTAGCAGTTTTATTATTGGAAGATATGCAAGGAAGTGAATGGCCTTGGGACAAAATCGAAAAATCCTACAGATCGTAGGCTATCAAAATAGCGGTAAAACAACGCTTATTGAGCAACTAATTGCATATGCGACAAAAGAGGGGCTGCGTGTAGGGACAATCAAGCATCATGGTCATGGCGGTACCCCACAAATAGATAATATAAAGGATAGCGCACGACATGAGCAGGCGGGTGCTATCATGACAGCTGTTGAAGGGGCAGGTACTTTGCGTTTAAGCATACAGCAGGAGCGCTGGGAGCTAGCAGATATTTTAGCTATTTATGCTTCTTTTCCTCTTGATCTGCTTTTAATTGAAGGCTATAAAAATGAACATTACCCAAAAGTTGTACTGCTACGAACAGCGGAAGATAATGTTTTATTACAGCAAGTATCCAATATTATCTGTGTGCTATATTGGCCTAGTTATCCACTTCAGCAGCCACTGCATTATCCATCTTTTTCAATTGATGAAAAAGCACAATATATTGATTTTTTAGTAGCAGAAATGAGGAGAAATTGATGAATGGACCATTGTTTGAGATTACGGACAAAGTGATTGATGTGGAGCAGGTAAGGCAAAAAGTAGTAAGCCGTAATGCTGGTGCTATCACCGTTTTTATTGGCACAGTGCGAGAAATGACAAATGGCAAAAAAACGTTGCATTTGGAATATCAAGCCTACACACCTATGGCAATTAAAATGTTTGAGCAAATAGCACAAGAGATAAAGGAACGCTGGCCAGATGCGCATATAGCTATTACACATCGTGTTGGTCATTTAGCGATTTCAGATATTGCAGTTGTAATCGCTGTCTCCTCGCCACATCGAAAAATGGCCTATGAAGCAAATGAATATGCCATTGATCGTATAAAACAGATTGTGCCAATATGGAAAAAAGAGCATTGGGAAGATGGAACGGAATGGATAGGGGATCAACTAGAAAATGTCCCTTATCCTACAGGAGCTCCACCATTAAATGAGGAGGAATAAACATTATGCATATTTTATTATTTGCTCATTTACAAGAAACCATTGGGCAATCAAAAATAACGATTGATTTACCACAATGCACAGTTGGTGAAGTGAAGGAATGGGTAGCAAGCAACTATCCAAATATTTCATTACAGCAAGTGATGGCTGCGGTAAACGAGGAATTTGCGACAGACGCAACGATTGTTCAACCAGAAGATACAGTTGCCTTTATTCCACCAATTAGTGGTGGATGACTTGGGCAAGTCGCAAATAAATCAAACAAAAGAGCGGGCAATTCATCATGAATCGCTCGCTCTTATTATATGCACAGCTATTAGCATAAGAAATGAAATCCCAACCATGCAGCCTACCCATGCCCATGCGAGTGGCATATTGTTGGAGCCTAGCGCCATATAAATCGCGATTGGGGCAGTTTGTGTTTTGCCAGGCAAGTTGCCAGCAAACATTAATGTTGCGCCGAATTCGCCTAAAGCTCTTGCAAAGCTTAGTACGCCACCTGCTAAGAGAGCTTTGAAGGCAAGGGGAATAGCTATATAGAAAAAAATTTGCCTTTCATTTGCCCCATCTACACGTGCTGCATTTTCAATGTCTTGGTCAATCGACTCGAAGCCTAGTTTGGCCGATTGATACATTAATGGAAAAGCGACCACAGTCGAAGCAAGAACTGCTGCCCACCAAGTGAACATAATTGGCTGGTTGAAAAGACAAATAATGGCACTACCTAATACACTATTTTTACCGAAAAGGATAATTAATAAAAAGCCAACAACAGTAGGTGGTAAAACTAGCGGTAATAAAAGCAAAGTTTCTACCAATAATTTTCCGCGGAAATGTCGCCTTGCCATCCATCTTCCTAGCAAAGTACCGATAATCAGAACGATACCACAAGAAACAAAGGCAGTCTCCATAGAAAGTATAAGTGGAGACCAAAAATAAGCGCCCATCAACTATTGCCCCTTTTTAAAGCCGTACTTTTCGAAGATATTCATTGCTGTATCGCTTTGTAAAAATTGATAAAAATCTGTGGCAGCAGTAGCTTGTTCACTATCCTTTAAAATGCCTACTGGATAAATAATAGGTGTATGAGTGTCGCTCGCAGCAGTCGCTACAATCTTTACTTTATCTGAGATGAGCGCATCTGTTTTATAAACTAAGCCTGCATCAACATTTTCAGTTTCAGTATACGTCAGTACTTGTCGTACATCTTTTGTATAGGCAATTTTATTTTCTATTGCAGACCACAATCCTATATTTTGTAATGTTTCCATCCCATATTGACCAGCAGGAACATTATCAGGTGTACCAAGCGCAATCTTTTCAGCATTTTTTAAATCCTCGAAAGATTGGATGTTTTTAGTATTGCTTGTAGGAACGACTAAGACAAGCTCGTTCGCCAGTAAATTTACCCCTTGTTGTGGGTCAATTAAACCTTCATTTACTAGCTCATAAAATTTATTTTCTGCTGCTGAAAAAAACAAATCAACAGGTGCACCTTGTAAAATTTGCTGCTGTAATGCACCAGAGCCAGCAAAATTATAGGTAATATTAATAGTGGGGTGCTCCGCAATATAAGTAACTTTTAATTCTTCTAACGCATCTTGTAAGCTAGCGGCAGCCGAAATAGTTAGTTCAGTTGTTGCAGAGCTGCTTGTTTGACTGTTACAGCCTACTAATAGAATAGATAAAAATAGAATGGCTAAGCTATAAAATTTTTTCATATTCGCTTTGCTCCTTGATTTTTAGAGAGGTTAGTCATGAAAGAATTTTTTTGGCTATCAAATAATTGCTCTACTAGCGCAATATTTTTCTCCATTTGTTGCAAGCGTTGTTGTGACATATTCAAGCTATTTTTATAGGCAGCTGCTTGTTTTTCTAAGTTACCCTTAGCACTAGAAAGGGATTTGAGAAGGTGCGAGCTCGTTGTTTCTTGTAAAATATTCGACATTTTCTTATTGTCGTTTAAAACGTCATGTATACTATCAGGGATATGAATTCCTGATAACAGCCCTTTACTAAAAGCAAGGGAGCTGGCGTCAGAAAATAAGTTAAATGTCGTATCTGTTTTTTTATAATGCTTCTTATCCTTTGCATCAAATACACTCAATAAAGTATCAAAGAAATCTTTGTCGTTCGTAGCTTCTTTTGTAGAAAAAAGATTTTGGTTTATATACTTTACATTTGATATAGAATTGGTCATGTTTTTGCCCCCATAGTAAATGATTCGAATTGAAATGTCCCTCTATTGAAACAGCCAGCTCCAAATAACTGCAATACCTCTACCAGCAAAAAATAGCGCGACTATTGCGCCGAGTAAAATAAATAAACAACTAAATGATAAACCATACATTAGCTTTTTGGGAGAGGGGATTTTGCGATTGCCCCACTCATTCGGATCCTCACTTGAAACTGTATGGACATGCCCGCACTTCGGACATGCCTCTATAAATAAACGATTTTCAATTGTTTTGCCGTTAACTCTAGCAACTTGCACTGACAAGTTTGCTGTAGCAAAATCAATTGTAAATGTTTCACCGCATTGCTCGCACTGTAATCTCACCTTTTTTGCTTCCAATTGTCTTCATCCTTTTACCGATTATTAATTATAATTATAACAAAACATCCTATCGCTAAGCGATGAGGATGTTTATAAAGGCATATGAAAATAAAGTTTCTATTCACTTGGTTGCATTAAATGCGACGCTTTACGCGTTGTCCATGTAAATGCGAGTAGTAAGCATGCAAGTAAAATAACGGTTCCAAAAATATAAGGAGCATTCATATTCCAATCAAATAAAGTACCAGCAAGTGCAGGTCCTACCATATTACCTAAGCTCATATAAGCATTATTCATACCAGCAGCATAGCCTTGTCCATCGCCAGCTAACTTCGATACAAGCGTATTAACAGCAGGGCGAATAAATGTTGTTGCGATTGAGAATAGTGTTGCAACAGTTAAAATAATGAAGAAGCCGCTAATATAAATCATTAATAGCATTGTAATTGCTGCAACGAGTAAATTTATAAGAATGACTTTCATTTCACCGAAACGTTTAAATAGTCGGTCGATAACAAACATTTGCAAAATAACCCCAGCAAAGCCACCGACAGTAAGTACAATGGCAATATCTGTAGGCGTATAGTGGAATTTATAGCCTAAATAAATAGCCATCGTTGCTTGGAAATTAGCGATACCAAAGCTGAATGTGAAAATAACAATTAATATAACGAAGTATGGCATTTTTACGGAATTTGCTAATTGTTTAAAGACATTATCCTTTTTCACCTGCTGCTTTATTTGTGCGGCTACATTTGGTAAAACAAAATAAGAGACGACTGCAGTAGCTAAAGCAAAGCTACCTGCAATATAAAAAGGAAAGTGTAAATTCACCTTTGCTAAAAAACCACCAATACCAGGTCCAATTGTGAAACCTAAAGACATCGCAGCCCCAAGCATCCCCATACCTTTGCCGCGTTCTTCTACTGTTGTAATATCAGCAACATAAGCCATTGTTGGAGCCATAATTAAAGCTGCGCCAACCCCAGCTAAGAAACGTGCAACAAACAGCATCCAAACATGTGTAGCTAGACCGAAGAAAATTTGGGCACAGCCATAGATAATAAGCCCCGCAATAATAAATAATTTGCGCCCATGTCGGTCAGATAAATCGCCAGCAATCGGCGAAAATAAAAATTGTGCTAAAGCAAAGCCTGCAATTAAAAAGCCTAGCGCCTGGCCACCAACGCCAAATAGCAGTAGGTAATCAGGCATCACCGGAATAATAATTCCGATACCACCCATTGTAATAAATAAACTAAACATTAGTATGTATAGCGCGGATTTATTCGTTTGTTGTGTCATATTTTTGTCCATCCTTTCGATTCAATTTAGTCTACCATAAGGAGTTGGGGACTGCTATTAATTAAGATTGTGGCAGTACATTAAATAAATTGAAGTTAGTAGTTCGTATATACTACTGATTGTTAACTTCACTAATCATTTTTTATCTTGATTCAGCAATGGTTTACTGCGACGAGTAACCGCAGGAGAAGATGTCTTTTTGTATCGAAAGCGAAGCGTCAGATACAGAAAACTCCCATCTCTACAGGTGGGGAGATGAATGCTCTATTTTGTTTTCTATGGTTCAGTAGGTGTACAAACACGCACTGAATCAAGATAAACGCCCCGGCGGATGTCACAGATTTTTGGAGAGGAGCTTTTCGAGCAAGCTCGAAAAAATCTGGACGCAATTACGCCTTGGCGTAATTGATAGGCTGTCATTCCTCACTAAAACTACATCCATTTAGCTTCAATTTTTTGAAGTGGTGATACTTCACTTTCGACACAAAAAAATTGTTAATACAGGTTAATTTTTTTGTTTTTTTAACCTAATTTTAACCTTGTGTCTATATAGTCTATTTATAAGGAAAAAAACAAATGAAGGAGGGATAGTAATATGCAACAAAAAAACAAGCAAACATTAGCACTTATCGCCATTATTGTATTGCTAGTGCAAACTGTATTTAGTAGCTTACCAGTTATGGCGACAAGTACCACCTCTATACTACAAGTTATGATGACCACAGATGGCAAGCCGTATGTAGAAGGCGACATAGCGACAAGCCCTGTAGCCATTCAAGTCACATCTACTTATGCGGATAGTGCTACGGTAGAATTTTCGCAAGACGGGCAAACATGGCAACCTTTTGATGTAGCAAAACTATTTATGGTAGAAGATATTGGTGAGCATTTTCTATGGTTCCGTCTAATGGGGTCAAGTGAGATACAAAAATACACAATTCGCATTGCTCAGCCAATGCTTCAAACAATGGCTAATGGGTTAAATGAAGTAACGCATTTACCAGAAGCAGATGTTATGACATTTGAAGGGAGTATTGGTGGTTCTTGGGATGGCATGTACAACAATTACCAAAATGGTAAATTATACGTCGGTATGACGCATCAAGCCCCTGATCTTTTGAATACCAAAAGTAGAGGGGCCTTCCGTTTCAAGTTAGATGCGGGGAAGGAGGTCACTGCTGCTACCTTGGAGTTGTATGTTCAAGACGTCGAGGGGGTGAATCCAGGGTATCCCCTGTATGTTGATGTGTATGGCTCCCCAAACAACGATTTCCCCAACGCTGATAGACCGTTAAATTCATTCCCTCTAGTAGAAACAGGGGCATCTTCGGTACGCTACATAGCTCCGACAGATCTCAGCGGTCTTCCAGTAGTACCGCCAGGAGGTAAAATAACAAAAGATGTGACTGAAATGGTCAAAGCATATACAAACAATACAGACCGGGATATTACGCTTGTTGCAATTGGAAATGAATCGAATCCACTTAATGGGCGATTTTCTATTTATTCAGCCGAGCACACGAACGCAATACTTCGCCCTAAGCTGATTGTTACTTATGCAGACAACCAACCACCGACTGGAACGATACTTGTCAAGGAGGGGGCATATACGAATGAAGCTTCTGTTACGCTTGCGATTACCGCCTCTGACCCTGATGCAGGTGATATTGTGACAGCTATGAGATTCACAGAAAATCTAGCAAATTGGCCTTCTGTATGGGAGAATTTCACAACCTCGAAGTGGTTCCCATTATCGCCGGGGGATGGTAATAAGACCATTTACATGCAGCTAAAGGACAATCGGGGTGGAATTTCGGCTATTGAAAGCACGTCCGTCTTTATGGATACATCTGCTCCGACAGGAACATTGCAAATTAACGGAGGTGCATTATGGACAGCTTCCACAAACGTTAATCTGAGTCTGACGGCGTCTGACTCAGGGAGCGGCTTGAAAGAAATGCGATTCTCGAATGATTCCCTGTCATGGGGAGCATGGCAAGCATTCAACTCATTAGCCTCTTGGAATATTGCCAATCAAGAAGGCGAAAATACCGTGTATGTCCAGTTCAAAGATGCTGCAGGCAATATTAGTTCAGGCACAATCAGCGATACAATTTGCCTTGATAAAACGAGTCCTTCTGGAACAATCATGATTAAGGGAGGTGCTTCGATAACAGCAAGCGCCAATGTCAACCTTGCGTTAACAGCTAACGACAGTGGATCTGGTGTTACGCTCATGCGGTTGCGCAATGAGAACCAGCCTGCGGGTATGGGTACATGGGAAAACTATACAACATCCAAAGGCTGGACACTTTCTGGCGGGGAAGGAACTAAAACCGTATATGTAGAGTATCGTGATGCTGCTGGTAATGTAAGCACAGCAGTCAGTGCAAGCATTGTTTTGGATACCACTCCACCTCAAGTAGTCGGAGTAACAAATGGAGGGCTCTATAATGAAAGGGTAGCTTTCATCTTTAATGAGGGGACAGCAACACTAAACGGCGCCCCTATAACCTCTCCTTATATGGTTACAGACGAAGGTGATTATACGCTCATTGTTACAGACGGTGCTGGTAATACAACGACTGTTTCGTTTAAGGTTGATTGGACGCCACCTGAAGGGGAGCTTACGATCAATAACGGGAATCAGTGGACGAACAACGTTAATGTCACTTTAATGCTATCGGGCTTGAGTCCAGATACTCATCAATTGCAAATCTCCAATGACCCGGTGGGCTTCGATGATCATAGCGGCTGGTTGCCTAAAGCTACAACGATAGGCTGGGCCCTAACGCCAGGAGACGGTGAGAAAACAGTATATGTCCGCTTTAAGGATCAAGCTGGCAATATTAGCAACATCGTAAGCGATTCGATAAAGCTTCTGACAGCAATACCTGCTGGAGCAGTGACAATCAATAACGGTGCTACATGGGCGACAAGAACGGCAGTAGAGCTTTCCTTTGATAATCTTAGTGATGGTATTGCTGAATTCCAAGTGTCGAATCTGAATGGAGACTGGAGCAATGCAGTCTGGACGCCGATTGCGCCGGTATATAACTGGAATCTTTCAACAGGAGACGGCGATAAGACAATTTATGTCCGTTTTCGTGATAAGGCAGGCAATATCGGCAACGAGATTAGTGCTGCAATTAAGTTAGATACGGAAGTACCAATGGGTAACTTTACAATTAACGATGGAGACGAGTGGGTAACAGATAAAAATGTAACGCTAAAGTTTACGGGGGTTAGCGCAGATGTGGTAGCAATGCAAGTATCGAATGAAGCTGATACATGGTCGTCTGCATGGGAAAATATCACATCAACGTACAATTGGAATGTTGAATCGGGAGATGGCGTAAAGACAGTTTATGTCCGCTTCAAAGATGAAGCAGGCAATATAAGTAATGTCGTAAGTCAAACGATTAAGCTAGATACAGAAGCACCGATAGGGACGGTTGTAATTAACGATGGCAACGAGTGGACAATGGATACAGATGTAACACTATCGATTACGAATGTCAGCCCAGATGCGGAAGCAATGCAAATATCGAATAAGGCAGATACATGGCCGTCTATATGGGAAAATATCGAACCAACATACAATTGGAATCTTGAAACAGGAGACGGTACGAAGACAGTCTATGTGCGTTTTCGTGATGAGTCGGGCAATATCAGCAATGCGATTATTGCTACAATCAAGCTGGATACGGAAGCACCGATAGGGACGGTTGTAATTAACAATGGCAACGAGTGGACAATGGATACAGATGTAACACTATCGATTACGGATGTCAGCCCAGACGCAGAAGCAATGCAAATATCAAATGAGGCTGGTACATGGTCGTCTATATGGGAAAATATCACATCAACGTACAATTGGAATCTTGAATCGGGGGACGGTGTAAAGACAGTTTATGTCCGCTTCAAAGATGAAGCAGGAAATATAAGTAATGTCATAAGCCAGACGATTAAGCTGGATACAGAAGCACCAACGGGAAGCTTTACAATTAACAATGGAGACGAGCTGACGAAGGATAAAAATGTAACGCTATCATTTGTTGGAGTCAGTGCGGATGCAGAAGCAATGCAAGTATCGAATGAAGCTAATACATGGTCGTCTGCATGGGAAAATATCACATCAACGTACAGGTGGAATCTGACAACAGGGAACGGTATGAAGACAGTCTATGTGCGCTTTCGAGATGAGGCGGGCAATATAAGCACCGCGGTTAGTGCTACAATCAAGTTTGATGCTACGCCATCAACAGGAGGTAATACAACGTCACCTTCAACATCAAACGACAATGATGATTCAGCACCAGCACCTGTTAAAATTACATTGCATACAAATGGTGGCACAGTGCTAGCGCCAATTGAACTTGCTTATAATACAAAAATAAGTGACTTACCTATACCAACAAGAGGAGGCTATCGCTTTGACGGCTGGTATGAGGATGAAGCATTGACAAAGCCTTGGGCAGCAGACACAGTTGTGCGAGAAAATATTTCGCTATATGCGAAATGGACAGCATTGCCCGTGGAAGAATCTGAATCTCCACAAGAGCCACAACCATCAAAGCCAACTGTAACGTTTGGTGATGTAGAGACACATTGGGCGAAAGAAATGATTGAAGAACTAGCGGCACAGGGGATTATCCAAGGCTACGAGGATGGCACTTTCCGTCCAAATGAATCAGTTAGCCGTATGCATGTCGCTGTATTACTAACAAGAGCTTTTTCATTGGAAGCAGTGAGAGAGGCGGATGATTTCTTAGATGTACCAAAGAATCACCGCTATTATGAGGCGATTAAGGTGTTACAGCAAGCGGGCATTATTGACGGCTCCAATGGCGCATTCCTGCCAGCAGAAAATATGACAAGAGCGCAATTGGCGAAGGTGCTTGTTGGTATATTGGGATTAACACCAGATGGCACAAGCTCGTTCACTGATGTAGACAAGAAGCATTGGAGCGCAGGCTATATTGCCGTACTAGAGCGTGAAGGCATTGCGTTAGGTGATAATGGCAATTTCCGACCGAATGAAGCTGTCACAAGAGCGCAATTTGTGGCGTTTTTATATCGCATTATGCAAAGATAGTTAGAAGAAAAGAAGCTTGTTTGGAAAAAATCCCAAACAAGCTTCTTTTTAACGCATATTCATTTTAAACTCTAAAAACAGCTCATTATATTTACCTAACCATTCAAGACCAAGGTTTTCGTATACTTCGAGATGCTCGCGTGTTTCTTCATCAGGATAGTAACGCTCATCCTCAACTACCTCAGGGTCCATTAGCTCCATTGCTGCTGCATTAGGCGTAGAGTAGCCTACGTAATCCGTATTTTGTGCGTTGACTTCTGCATCCAGCATAAAATTAATGAAGGCATGTGCCCCATCAATATTTTTCGCCGTTTTTGGAATAACGAAATTGTCAAACCATAAATTCGAGCCTTCTTCTGGTACAGCATATGTTAAGTCTTCATTTTCAAACATCATATCTGCGGCTTGCCCTGACCATGTAAGAGCAACAGATGCTTCATTATTAATCATTAAGGGTGTAATTTCATCACCGATAATCGCTTTTACATTTGGCGCAAGAGTGATTAATTTATCCGTTGCTGTGCGTAAAATTTTATCATCTTTCGTATTTAAAGATTCGCCAATTGAGTTTAAGCCCATACCCATTACTTCACGTGCACCATCAACTAAAAAGACTTTACCTTTTAATGATGGATCCCATAAATCTTCCCAAGAGTCAAATGTTAATTCATCACCAATTATCGTAGGATTATAGACGATACCAACAGTTCCCCAAAAGTATGGAAGTGAATATTCATTGCCTGGGTCAAATGCTAAATCTAAAAAATATGGATCAATATTTTTCAAATTTGGTATTTTTGAATGATCTAAAGGAATTAATAAATCCTTTTCCTTCATCATTTCGACTGTATATTCAGAAGGAGCAGCTATATCGTAAGCTGAGCCTCCTTGTTGAATTTTCGTTAACATTGCTTCATTTGAATCAAATGTTTCATAAATAACATGGATACCTGTTTCTTTTTCAAATTGCTTAATTAAATCTGGATCGATATACTCTCCCCAGTTAAAAACAGTTAGTGTATCCTTGCCTCCTTTACCCCCAGTTACCTGCAGTTGATTAGCAGCTAGAAATAACAGAGCACAAGCAATGACGATAGCAATTGTAGCTTGAAGTAACTGTCTCATTTGTTAGCGTCCCACCTTTGCTTGTTTTGAGCGACTATTAACAAAATAGTAGCCAACGACTACAAGTACTGTAATAACGAAGATTAAACCGGAAATTGCGTTAATTGTTAATGTAATACCAGTACGAGCCATAGAGTAAATTTCTACAGACAATGTGCTAAAGCCGTTTCCCGTTACGAAAAATGTAACAGCGAAATCATCTAATGAATAAGTCAAGGCCATGAAAAATCCTGCGAAAATACCTGGTGCAATATAAGGTAAAATAACACGCATTAACACATCGCGTTTTGTTGCACCTAAGTCACGCGCAGCATCAATTAAAGATGTATTCATTTCAAGCAGCTTTGGCAATACCATCAGTACAACAATCGGTACGCTGAAGGCGATATGTGATACAAGCACAGATGCAAAGCCCAACTTGACACCGATAAAAGTAAATAAAATTAAGAAACTAGCACCAATAATAACGTCTGGGCTAACGATTAAAACGTTATTTAATGACAACAATACGCTACGCATTTTTGCATTTTTTACGGAAACAATACCAATTGCTCCGAATGTACCGATAATTGTGGCAAGCAAACCAGATAGCAGTGCTACTAAAACAGTATTAATTAAAATGACAATTAAGCGTGAATCGCCGAATACTGCGGCATAATGCTCCCACGTAAATGATTCGAAATCGTTCATATTGCCAGCGCTATTGAACGAATAAAAAATAAGGTAAAGGATGGGTGCATATAAAATAGCGAAAACAAGCACCAAGTAAGTTTTAGCAAGGGGCGATAGTCTTTCCATTATGCACGGCCTCCCTTAGAGTTTTTCCCTGTAAATAGCATAATTAATACCATAATAAAGATTAAAAATACCGCAATTGTAGAGCCCATTCCCCAGTTTTGTGATACGAGGAATTGCTGCTCAATCGCTGTCCCAAGTGTGATTACTCGGTTACCTGCAATAAGTCGTGTAATCATAAAGAGCGATAATGCAGGAATAAATGTTACTTGAATACCCGACTTTACACCATCAATCGTTAATGGGAAAATCACACGACGAAACGTTGTGAAGCTTGAAGCACCAAGGTCACGTGCAGCATAGACAAGCGTCGGATTTAGCTTATCAAGTGAATTGAAAATCGGAATAATCATAAACGGTATGAAAATATAAACCGATACGAATACAAAGCTGAAATTAGTAAATAAAATTTGTTGTGGGTCAAAGCCAAACACTTCAATCATTGCATTGATAGGTCCATATAAACCGAAAATACCGATAAATGCATATGTTTTTAATAACAAGTTAATCCAAGAAGGAATAATGATGAGCATAAGCCATAAATGTTTATGCTTCGTTTTCGTTAATAAATAAGCTACTGGATACGATACAAGCAATGTGAAAAATGTAATTAAAAAGGCGTACCAAAAGCTAGATAGCGTCATTTTCAAATAAACAGTTGAGAAAAATGCAGCATAGTTAGCTAATGTAAAATTTCCTTCTAAGTCCTGCAAAGAATAATAAATAATTAAAGCAATTGGTGCGATAACAAATAGTGCAATCCAAATGGCATAAGGAAATAATGCACTTTTTGAATTTTTAGTTTGCATCATCATCATCTCCATATGATTCAAGTCGCTTGTCGAAATCTTCTTCCGTTTCGTTTAGGCGCATAACATGAATAGCTTCTGGATCAAAATCTAAGCCGATTTTTTGCCCTACTTCCGCTTTTTTCAATGAGTGGACAAGCCATTCATTACCATCTTGGTCGTATGTTGAAATTTCATAATGAACACCACGGAATAATTGTGTATCTACTGTTACAACAAGTTTACCTTTGTCAACAGCTGTAATTTCTAAATCCTCGGGTCGAATAACGATATCGATTTTTTCATTTTTTTGCATCCCTTGGTCAACACATTCAAACTCTTTTCCCGCAAAGCTAACACGGAAATCATCAAGCATAATGCCATCAACAATATTGGATTCGCCAATAAAATCAGCTACGAAGCGGTTAATTGGCTCGTCGTAAATATCTACAGGAGTACCTGATTGCTGAATTTCACCGTTTGATAAAACGAAAATTTCATCGCTCATTGCTAACGCTTCCTCTTGGTCATGTGTAACGAAGACAAATGTTTTCCCAAGACGTTGCTGTAATTCACGTAGCTCATACTGCATTTCTGTACGCAGCTTTAAATCAAGTGCTGATAATGGTTCATCTAATAAAATAATTTCTGGATCATTAACGATGGCACGTGCGATTGCTACACGCTGGCGTTGTCCACCTGACATTTCAGAAATTTCACGGTTGCCATAGCCTGCTAAGTTAACGAATTTCAATGCCTCTTGTACACGTTCCTCAATTTCTGCCTCTTTTACTTTTTTAATACGTAGACCAAATGCCACATTTTCAAAAACATTTAAATGAGGGAACAGCGCATAATCTTGGAACACTGTATTTACTTGACGCTCATTAGCAGGTACATTATTGATTTTTTTATCATGGAAGAAAACAGAGCCGCCAGTTGGCTCAGTAAAGCCTGCAATAATTCGTAAAATCGTTGTTTTACCACAGCCAGATGGACCAAGTAACGTATAAAACTTACCTTTCTCTAGCTCAAAGTTAATGTTTTTCAGAACGACTGTCCCGTCGTCATAAGATTTCGTCACATTTTCAAAACGAATAATTGTATTGTTGTCCATAACAAGCCTCCTAAACTATAAATAAGATTCAGTTGCAACGAGCAACAATTCTGTTGTCCCGTCATGAGCATTAAAAATTTGATGATTGGACACAGCATCATAGTAAACAGAATGTCCCTCTGTTGCAATATAAGCCTCGTCGCCAATCACAACACGAATGCGCCCTTTTAATACGTAAATAAAAGTTTCCGCAAGAGAAGGTTCAAATGCTTTAAAAGCTCCACCTTTTTGGATTTTTAAAAAGACAGGCTCCATCTCTTTATCGTTTGATGTTGGTATCAGCCATTCAATTTCAAATTGTTTTTCGCTATCTGTAAAGCTAGTGCGGTCTTCCTTCGTAAATACAACGTGCTTATTTTGCCATTTTTCATCATCAAAAAATTGCTTCGGTGTTGTACCGAGCACCTCTAAAATTGAAAATAATGTTTCGATGGAAGGGGAGTTTAAATCGCGCTCAAGCTG
Source organism: Bacillus ndiopicus (assembly GCF_000612805.1). Lineage (GTDB taxonomy): Bacteria > Bacillota > Bacilli > Bacillales_A > Planococcaceae > Metasolibacillus > Metasolibacillus ndiopicus. The sequence goes on from NZ_HG964403.1 coordinate 672,065, forward strand.
CGAAATATAGCCTTTAGTTAAGTCTGTTCGTTCGCCAAGCTCTTCTTGGGTAAGCCCTTTTTTAAGGCGAAGCTCTTTTATTTTCATGCCAATTTGCATTTCTTTGCCTCCTTATAAGTTTAGTAATTTTAAACTGTTAGTTATGAAAGTTTACTTTTACAAAACTTTAAGTTTACAAAAACATAGATAATTATACAGCTTTCTACCTAAAATACAAGTGCTTTCAAAAGTTTTTACAAAGAATTTAGGGCAAATTTTTATGGTGCTTACATATTGTAAAGAAGGAGGAGATAATAATGAAATTGAAAGATACGATGCCGGAATTTCATGGGGCAACAGGCTGGTTAAATCGTAAAATAAGAAAAAGTGATTTGAAAAATATTACGATTGTTCATTTTTGGTCAGTTAGCTGCTCTTTATGTAAAGAGCTATTGCCAAAGCTTTATGCAATTTCAAAAAATTATGAAGTTGATTTAATCGCAGTTCATATGCCAAGGCAGCCAGAGGATGAAGTACTTGCAACAGTAAAGGATGCTGTGCAGCAATACGGAATGAAGGAAGCAGTTTTTTTAGACCACAAGAAAAATCTAACAAATATTTATAATCCTCGTTTTGTGCCAACTTATTATGTATTTGATCAGGAGCAGCAGTTACGCCATATTCAAATTGCAGGGAGCATGCGATTAATTGAAAATAAAATACAATATTTATCCCGCAATAACATTCAGTAATTAATTGAAAGAATAAAGCAATTTACGTTACACTGATGACAGCAGAGTGGAGGAGACACAGATGAAAAAAGAATTCGTAGTAATTGGATTAGGGCGTTTTGGAGGAAGTATAGTAAGGGAATTAGTATCACTTGGTGCAAACGTTATGGCAATTGATTTAACGAGTGAGCGTGTAGATGAATATGCTCAAATTGCCACACAGGCTGTTGTTGCAAATACAACAGATGAATCCGTTATTAAATCGCTAGGTCTATGGAATTTCGAACATGTTATTGTGGCGATTGGTGAGGATATTCAAGCAAGTATTTTAACGACATTAATTTTAAAGGAGCATGGTGTTCCACAAATTACAGTAAAGGCACAAAATGATTATCACGAAAAAGTATTAAGAAAAATTGGTGCAGATTTTGTCGTACATCCAGAGCGAGATATGGGAATCCGTATTGCCAACAATATGATGTCGACAAGTGTGCTTGATTATTTAGAGCTTTCAGATGAATATTCTATAATGGAAATTAAAGCGAGCGATAAAATTGCCGGTTACAGCTTAATTGATTTAGATATCCGTGCACAATATGGCATTAACATCGTAGGTATTAAAAGGGATGAAACAATTATCGTCTCGCCAGCACCACAAGACCCAATTTTATTAGGAGATATTTTATTAATAATTGGCGCGGATGTGGATATTAATCGCTTTGTTAAAAAAGCTTTATAAATAATAAGAAGTTGTTCGAAAAGCAGGCTAACAAGCCGCTATTCGGACAACTTTTTGCTTGAAATGCTCACAAATTTTTAAAACACGTAGTATGATGTTTCACCATTTATTTAAAAGGAGAAACTAGTTGAATTCTGTTGGGGAGGGACGCTTTCCGCAGGTATGGCTTCAACTAATTTATCTCGGCCATTACCGAAATATATAGGTTTTCAGCACATGCTATGTCTCATGGAAAGCGAGCCAATCGTAACGGAAATCAATTGAGTTCTCGGCTTTCTAGAGGAAATCTAAGCAAAGCTGAATTTTTTAGATAACCTCTTTTATTTATTCATTCATTCATAGCGTTTCTCACTGGATGAAGTATGCTTCGTATTATTTTTATCCCTTTCATCCTTTACTTGCTCGTTTAGGTCTTCGACAGGTATTGCATCCACCGTCTTCATATCTTCGTGCATATCAAAAATGCTTTCTTTATCTGTATCTAATACATCTGGATTGTGTAAATGTCTTGTTTTAAATCGGTTATTATTTTTCATAATTCCATCACCTCACTACTATTTTTCACAGAAATCGAAATATTAAACATAAATAAAAGGTGAAATGAGTTTTGCTTTTTAGTAGATGGAATTTTAGCTTTTATTTTTTTCTAAAAGCTGCTCTATTTTATTATCAGCTTGTAGTAATACTTGTTTTATTTGTTGAATTTGTTCTTCTTTTTGGAGCATTTCCTCATACTTTTTTTGGAATGTTATTTTTATTTGGAGAAGATTTTGTATCTCTTCTTTTGTTAGTTTTTTATTTTGATCAGCGTTTTGTGACCATTCAAAAAGCATTTTGATTTCTTGAAGTGAAAATCCTGTTTGCTTTAACTTTAGAATAATATTTATTATATCGATATCCTTGTTACTATAATCACGGTGCTTATTTTTGATTTCTGGATGCAATAAATCCATTTTTTCGTAATAACGAATAGTGTCTTTACTAAGACCCGTACGTAGGGCAAACTCACTTATTTTCATTATTATCACCTGTTATTTTATATATTTATAAACCATTAGAACAACTATAAAATGAAACATAAAACGAATAATATGATGTCTATAATTAAGCTTACCATTTGCTATTATTCCTTCAGCCACTGTTAATACATGAAATAAGAAAAATGCAAGTATTAGTAATATCAACATCCATGCTTTATTTGATATAAATAATATTAACAAAGTGCTTATTGATACAATAATAAATAGACATAATCGTATTTGAAATCCCGTTTCCTTCAATTTAGCCATACCTGCAATTCCTGTCAACAATGCATATAATGCAATTAATGCATAGATAATAATATTCATGTATATCACTCCATTCTTTTATTACATTCACTTTAAAATATGGAGTTAACTCCATGTCAATAAATAAAAATTTGTGGCTTTCAAAGGTTTATAAATTCTCTATGGTGAGATAAAAGCCCATGAAAAAGCCCTCAATTAGGGGAGACATCTATCCACCTAATTGAGGGCATATAAAAATTTTATATCTCTTTTTATTATACTTCCATAATAATTGGTAAAATCATTGGGCGACGTTTTGTTTTTTCATATAAATATGGTCCTAAAACATCTGTTATTTCATTTTTTAATTCTGCCCATTGAATTGATTTATCTTGAATCACTCTTGTTAAATGTTGATTTAGCATTTTTTGTGCTTCATTAATCATTAAGCCCGATTCACGCATATAGACAAAGCCACGCGAAATAATATCTGGGCCTGATACCATTTTATGCTTTTCCATATCGACACTTACAACAACGATTACAAGACCTTCCTCAGATAAAATGCGGCGATCACGTAATACAATATTGCCAATATCGCCAATACCATTACCATCAATATAAACATCACCAGATGGAATGCGACCAGCGACATGAGCTTCATTTGCACTTAATGCTAAAACATCACCGTTTTCCATAACAAAAGAGTTTTCGATTGGAACATCACAATCTGCAGCAAGTTGTGTATGCATTTTTAACATACGATACTCACCGTGGATTGGCATAAAGAATTTTGGCTTAATTAGGCGCAGCATTAATTTCTGCTCTTCCTGTGAGCCATGTCCAGAAGTGTGAATATTATTAAGTGAGCCATGAATAACTTCAGCTCCTGCGCGATATAGCAAGTTAATAATTTTATTGACACTAATTTGGTTTCCAGGGATTGGTGATGATGAGAAAACTACTGTATCACCAGGCTGGATTTGAATTTGACGGTGCGTACCATTAGCGATACGGGATAGTGCAGCCATTGGTTCACCTTGTGAGCCAGTACATAAAATCAGCACTTCATTGGCTGGTAGGCGATTGATGCTCCCAGCATCTACGAAAGTTTCTTTAGGAGCTGAGATATAACCTAGCTCTCGACCAATTGTAATTGCATTATCCATAGAGCGACCAAATACAGCGATTTTGCGTCCATGTGCTATTGCTGCATCTGTAACTTGTTGTAGGCGATGGATATTTGATGCGAATGTCGCAAAAATAACACGACCTTCAACTTTACGGAATACATCATCAATGCTCTCACCGACTTTACGTTCAGACATCGTAAAGTTTGGCACCTCAGCATTTGTACTATCTGATAATAAGCATAGTACGCCATCACGCCCAATCTCGGCCATTTTTGTTAAGTTTGCTGGCTCACCAACAGGAGTAAAATCGAATTTGAAATCTCCTGTATGTACGATATTGCCAGGTGGTGTTTTTACAACGATACCATAGGCATCTGGAATACTATGTGTAGTACGGAAAAAGCTAACCGATGTTTTGCGGAATTTGATAACATCTTCTTCCTTAATTTCGATCATCTTTGTTGTGCGTAATAAGCCATGCTCTTCTAGTTTATTACGCAATAGACCTAGTGCCAGTTTACCTCCATAAACAGGGATATTTAATTGGCGTAGTAAGTAAGGAATACCACCAATATGGTCCTCATGTCCATGCGTAATAAATAAACCTTTAATTTTATCCACATTACGTACTAAATAAGTGTAGTCTGGAATAACATAGTCAATTCCTAGTAAATCATCTTCAGGGAATTTAATACCTGCATCAATTAAAATAATTTCGTCTTGAAATTGAACGCCATATGTGTTCTTGCCGATTTCACCCAGTCCGCCAAGTGCGAAAACAGCTGCTTGATCATTTTTAACAAATTTCATAGAGTTTATGCGTTCTCCAGACGGAAGTTCGGACTTGCTTGTTCATACTCTAAGTAGTTGCCTTCTAAAAGCTGAACAAGTTCGATATTGTAGTTTCGTTCTTTTAAGTAGAGACGTACTTCACGCTCTGAAGAAGCTTCTACATAAAGTGTTTTAGTGTTTTCGCGAACTGGAGTTTCGTGCTTGTTTTCTTGATAATAAACTTTGTAAATCATATTGACTCTCCTTTTAATTACGTACATTATTATTGCATTTTTATATTCATAGTCTATTCGTAATGTGCATTGTTGCATGTCTGAAGGTTTTGCACAGTAAGAAATAAATGAATGTGAAATCAATCACGCCTCCGCTAACTCAAGTACAAATTTTTTTGAGTTTGCGCTAGCATTTTCTCTTCAAAATTTGTGATTTCAGCCAGAGGCTTTATCTTAATTCAGCATACATCCTGTCATAGAGAGAAGGATGTGCTACTGCAGTCACTTTGCATTCGATAAAAAAACATATTTAACTCCTGCGGTTACTCGTCGCATACAACATTGCCGAATAAAGATAAATGCATTTCCTTTATATTATCATGCGTTTCCTTTAAAATAAAGAAAAGCCCTTCAAAAGAAGGGCCTAAGCAATTGATTTTTTTCCGAGGATGCCATTCAATCGTTTCAACAACTTCTTTTTGAGCCGTTTTAGCATGGCGCATCACTCCTTGTGAGCATTATACTGAATTTTTCGAAAAATGTAAAGGAGAACGATTAAATTTATGAAGAAAATTTTATTTTTTGATGTAGATGGAACGCTTTATAATAGTGATAAAAAACTTCCAAGTTCTGCAAAGGAGGCTTTATTACAGGCACGTGCGAATGGTTATGAGCTAGCAATTGCGACAGGTCGTGCACCTTATATGATTGAAGAGCTAAGAGAAGAACTGGGAATCGATACATATGTCACATTAAATGGTCAATATGTTGTTTATAAAGGAGAAGTCATTTTTACAGATAAGATTAACGATGAGATTCTAGATGAACTTGTGAAAGTTAGTGCGACACAAGGGCATCCAGTTGTTTTTATCGATGAAAAGCATATGATAGCCTCCATGCCAGAACACGAAGGCATTCGAGGAAGCTTGGCGACATTACATTGTCCTTACCCTCAAGTCGTACCAGACTATTATAAAAATAATCCGGTTTATCAAACATTGCTTTTCATGAGAGAGCATGAAGAGACGCAATATATTGAAGCATTTCCAGATATACAATTTGTGCGTTGGCATAAGGAAGTATGTGATGTATTGCCTAAGGGTGGCTCGAAAGCACGAGGGATTCAAAAGCTTCTTGAAAAAACAGGCTATACAATGGAAAGTGTAATCGCTTTTGGTGATGGCACAAATGATATTGAAATGCTACAGCAAGCTGGTATCGGTGTTGTGATGGGGAATGGCCACATCGATGCTAAAAAAGTAGCGGATGTGCAGGCACCGCATGTGGATGATGATGGCATATACAAAGTGATGAAAGAATTAGAACTTATTTAGTTGTAGCTTTTGGTTATTAGAGCGCTAAAAATCTTACTATAAATGAAAGGAGGGGCCTAGATGGCGGGTGAGAAAATATTAATAATTGAAGATGACGAAGATATTATAGAAGTATTAGCTTTATCGATGAAAAGTGCCAATTATAAGGTGTGGCAAGCAATGACCTTCCGAGAAGGCTGGAACGCTGTATCGCAGTATTTGCCAGATTTAATTTTACTAGATGTAAATCTCCCCGATGGTAATGGCTTTCAATTAGCAGAGAAAATTAGGGAAATATCAGATGCTATTATAATTTTTGTGACTGTAAATCATTTAATTGATGAAAAATTGCAAGGATTTGAAGTTGGGGCGGATGATTATGTAACGAAGCCTTTTATTCCAAAAGAACTTGTAGCGCGTGTACAAGCGCATTTGAAAAGAAGGGGTGCAACAGCTAGTCAGCAAATCTTGAAGTTTGATCAATTGGAAATTCATATAGACGATAAAATGGTTTATAAAGATGGGCAGTTAGTAAATTTATTTACGAAAGAAAGGCAGCTGCTATTTTATTTAATTGAAAATTTGAATAAGGTGCTTAGTGTTGAGCAATTAATTAATCATGCTTGGGGATTTGATGGTACAGCAGATGGGAAAACTTTATCTGTTCATATGAGTACACTACGTCGGAAAATTGAAGAAAACCCCTCACAGCCAAAGTATATTCAAACAGTACGGGGCTTTGGCTATGTTTTTAGCAAGAGAGATTAGTAGAGAAATCAAGTTTCCAACAAATATGAAAGATAAAAAATGGGGCTATTCAGAAAGAAATCTTTTTCTGAATAACCCCATTTGTTTTGGTTGTAGTAATTAATCCTTTAATAAAGGCAATGTGAAGGTGAATGTTGAGCCGCTCTGTTCAGAGCTTGTTACCCCAATTTCTCCATGATGCTGTGAAATGATTTGTTTACAAATCGCAAGACCAATTCCATGGGAATTTTTAACATTTGAATTTGAAGCCCTGTAGTAGCTATCAAATACAAACGGTATATCGCTCGCGGGTATACCAATACCGCTATCTTTAATAGAGCACACAAGCTGTTCATCATTTGTATAAATTGTTAACTCAATACTCCCTTTTGTCGTATATTTCATTGCATTCAACATAATATTTTCAAATACTTGCTGTATACGTGCAGGATCGATAAGAAGCTGGGCATGCTGAGAACCATAAAAATGTGCGCTGTAATGTAAATCCAGCTGTTCAATTTCGTACTCATAGCACAACTCAAATTGTTGGAATAGCTCCTTGGCACTTATTTTTGTAAATTGATATTCTGCTCTGCCAGATTCTAAATTCGCTAAATCAAATAAATCCTGAATCAAAGTATTTAAAGAAAGCAATCTATCCTTCCCGCGTGTTAAATACTTTATTTTCTCCTCTTCATCTGTAATGACACCATCTAAAATTAGTTCAATATAGCCTAAAGAAGAGGTGATAGGTGAGCGTAATTCATGGGAAATGCTATGCAATAACTTTTTGCGTTCAAGCTCGTTTTTTGCAAGCTGCTCGTTTACTTTTTTCAAATGCTGATTGGTTTCATCCACTTGCTTTGTTCTTGCCTGCACCCGATGCTCAAGCTCCTCATAAATTTGGGCATTTTCAATTGAAATAGCAATTTGTGTTGAAAGCATTTTAAGCAAATCGATATGTGATGCATTAAAAGCATTTGCTGTTAAAGTATTTTCCAAATATAAAATAGCGATGATTTCACTTTTATGGTGAATTGGTAAGCATAAAATGGATTTGGCTACTGAAAATGAACGCAATAGCGCATTTGATACTTTTGTATTTGGAATAATATAAGGCTCTTCACTTTGAATAACATAACGCACAATTGACTGCATATTTTCATGGAATTGCTCAATATGCTGCTGTTCATATGTGGCAAACAGTGTATTATCAGCCTCGGCCTTTGCTAATACGATTAGCTCATCAGCGCGTCTATGAATAAAATAGCCTACCGTTGCGCTTGCATGTTTAAGCAATGAAAATAGAATATTTTGCAGTAAACCCTCCATTTGAATATCCTTTGCAAATGATTGTGTTGTTTCTAACACTGTCATCATTTCAAAGCTACTGTTGTTGCTTAGCTGTGTTGTGGGGGGGAGCGTAAGAACATCGTATAGTGTTTCCCAATGCTCTGCGACAGTTTCAGCCCCCCATTGACGAGCTGCATTAATTGCCTGCACACTATAATACCTTGCAGTAACATAATCTTCCTTCGTTTTGTAATAGTTTGCGGCACGTTCACAAGCAATGGCTCTATCCTGTATAAATAAATGCATTTTTGCCAGCTGAATTGCACGATCATAATAGAGCTTTGCGTTTTCATCTTCATTATTTAAACGGCAATTTTCTGCTAGCAGCAATAAATATAAGTGTTCGTAATGTTGAGGCGAGAATTGCATCCATTTTTTGAATTTTTGAATGCTTTCTTTAATTTCTGTACGAAATACTTTTTGTTCTCGCTTACTTCCTTTTTGCTGGTAAAGCCAGTCGAATTGCCATAATGCTCGATAAAAATAATAAAGTGTTGTAATTGGTAGATCGAAAACTTCCTTATGAATAGGGTTTAGCAGTGATAGCACAGCTAAACCTTGCTGCTCATTATTTAATAAAAATGACATTTGTAGCCGAACTGAGTAATGCATCGTCTTAATAATCGGTTGATCCTGTATTTTAAATGGATAAGACCATTCGACTGGATGATGTGGGTCGCGAAGTACATCCATCCATAAAGCCATTTCCGCTAAAAAATCAATCGTTAAAGAGGTTGCATTTAATGAAAATTCATCTTGCTGTTGTCTGATTTCTTGCTGTAGCTCAGAAATTGTTGTACCGCGAATGAACTGCGCTACAACGATAAAGCAGGAAGCGGTTGTGACAATAACATGTAGCCCGATTTCACGACAATACTGCTGTGCTTTACTCATATAGTGGATGCTTGTTTCATATGAATTTGTCCAATGGCTAATAAATAAGCCATATACATAATAGACATGCCCTTTTATATAAATACTGTCTTGATTGTCAGCTACTTCAATTGCGAGTTGGCCAAAACGAATAGATTCCTTGATATTGCCAAATCCGGAGTTCAACAGCATAGCATAATTAATAAGGATGATGCCACCCTTTGTACCAAGTCCATACTTTAACTGCAAGCGAAAAGCACGTATCAGTGCAATACCTGTTAAGTTAGAATCAACTCTTACTGTGCTTGCAGCCATATTAATCAATAATTGAATAATAATATCTATTTCTTTATTTTCAAAATTTGAAGCTATTAGCAAGTCTTGATTTGATTTGGTGCGTAAAGTGAAGTGTAGCTTAATCAATTCATTCAATACTTGTAGCTTACTAGGACGCTCCACAATGGGCATTTTCGCTTCAGATAAGCCTGTTAAAGCAGCTTCTATACTTGTATGAGGGTCATCAGATTCTATATATAGCCAAGTTTTTAAGTTGTAAATGGTTAGTCTCTCAAGCAATGTTTCAGAATAAAGAAGTGCCTCTGATAAATGTTTATCAGAGGATTCAAAATCCCCTATTAAGCATTCACATTCTCCTAAATTAATGTATATATCCATTGCTTCTTTACGCATTACTTGCCAGCAATTTGAAGGGAGTAAACGACGACTAATTGTTAAAAAGTATAGAGCATTTTCCAAGAGACCAACCTTTTTAGTACTAACACCAAGTTGATAGTTCCAAATGGCTAGCTGATATTTTTCTTGATCGCTTAATAATGATTGACAATAATTAAAGTGCTTCACTACTTCATGTAGCTCATAGCTATCTTGTGAATTGCCAAGCAGTGTTGTAAAAAGTTGTCCGATTTGATAATGTAGCTGCAGTTTCTGTTCCTCAGAAAGTCTTTTATAGGCTGCTTGTTGAAAGCGATTATGAACAAATTGGAAAGTTAAAATGTGCGTTAGAAGCACTTCTTCTAATACAAGCTGACTAGCCCATTTAAAATCAGTATTTAAAGGAATGATAAAGCCATTTGTTATTAGTAAATCAAGGTGCTTGAGAAGCTCTTGGTCTGTAAAATTAACTAGTTGCTGCAATATATGAAATTCAAATTTTGATCCTAGGCAGGAGGCAATTTGCAAAACGTGTAATGTGTCTAATTGCAAATTGGTGAGTTTATTTTCTAGGAAGAGCAACAGCTCCGAGTTAAGGGCAGCTTGATTAAACTTTTGTATATCGAATTTCCAATGTTTTGATTCAAAATCCAAATAAATTGTATTGTCCTGTTGTAAGGAACGAAAGGCCTCTTTAATAAATAAAGGATTGCCATTTGTTAAATTATTCAAATGTTTGACAATTTCTTCTGTCGTTGACTCTTGCATGTGCAGTGATTCTTTAAGCCAAAGTGTCAAATCCTCCTTTTTAAGTTCTTTTAGCTCAATATGCTTATAAAAGGGAAGCATAGCTTTTAACTGTTTTTCTTCAGCTTCACTTTTTTCATGAATACGAAGTGTTGTGATGACCATTAAAAACCCTTCGCGATGTTGCTCATAAATATCAATCAATGCTTTTAATGTGTTTTTATCGGCCCAATGTAAATCATCAATCAATAAAACAATTGGTTTTTTTTGTAGTGCAAAGCATTGTAATATTTTTTTTATACTATTAAATAAATGAGCTTGTAATTGCTTGCTATCCTCATAAAATTCATCTTGAATGCTGTCTTTATCATAAAACCAACGTAACTCTGGCAACAGAACTGCTAAATCCGCTGTAACATGTAATTGCGTTTCTTCAAAATAATTCCGCCAATTTTTAACGGATACTTTGCCCTCCATATAGATTTGCTTTAATAAATTTCGCAATGGTTGAATGACGGAAGTAAAATCATTTTCCAATTGTAATTGGCTATATTTTGTTTCAATAAAATAGCCTTTCGCTGCGGCTACCTCCCCTTTTAATCCATAAACAAGCTGTGACTTTCCGACACCTGCTTCTCCAGATATAAGGGCAAACTTTTTGTCGCCGTTTATAACTTGCCGAAATAGATGATTAAGAGATGTAGCATGTTGTTCACGACCATAAAGCTTGTTAGTTAAAGTCGGTGACAGGGCTATATCTTCAATGCCTAAAACGAAATCCTCAATCGCTTCATCTGCAAGAAGTGCTTTTTGAATGGTTAGCAAATCTGCCCTTAAGCCAACTGCACTTTGGTAACGAGCGCTAGGGTTTTTTTCAAGTAACTTTTCGATAATACGCCAAAGAGCAAAAGGGCTTTTATGCTGTGTAGCTAATAATGGTGCTGGTTTTTTCGTTAAAATATTATAGATGATATCGAGATTATTTTGACCCATAAACGGTGGAGTGCCGCTTAATAATTGATAAAAAATTGCACCTAGTGCATATAAGTCAGCTCGATAATCAATAGCAATATTTAATCTTCCGGTTTGCTCAGGTGCATAATAAGGGAGCTGCTGCAAATGTTGTTGGGTATTGTCCATTACAATTGTGGCACCAATATTATATTTTGTACTTGTATCACTGCTTAGAAGTTTTAGCTTCAATGAGTCAGGCTGGATTAAAATATGGTACGGATTTAATGCTAAAAATAGTATTTGATTTTGATGCAAACTAATGCAAATATTGCTAAGCTCGATTGCTATTTGTAAAAATTGTAACATCGTCATGCTTTTAAAATTAATTAAAGGAATACCATCGAAATTTTCATAAATAAGCCCGTAGTGCTGCTCCATATAGTCAACTGCAATCGGCTTTAACAACCATGGATTGCTATCCTTAGAAAATAACGAAAACTCATAATTTAGCCGAGCGCGATATTCAGCAGAATTTTGATGAATACTTTTAACAAGCATCCTATTATGAAATTTATCGATATAGATTCGTTGTAAGTGCCAACCTTGATTTGTTTGCAAAATAATATGACTTTTCAATGTTCAACACCTCGATTCACTTTGTTTTTCATTCATTATAAAAGATGGAGGTTAAAATTAGGTTAAACTTTTCACGATTATAATTTTTTTAAGAAATAAAAGAGGCTAGAGGAAAGGTTTTAGCTTTTCCTCTAGCCGATTGATTATTCTCTAATAAATGGTACAGCATCTTGTATTTCAGCGAACGGATTTTGTTCATTAATGCGATCATAAAACATCACACCATTTAAATGATCTAACTCATGTTGGAATGCGATAGCAGGTAGTCCTTTTAAGCGCATTTTTTGTTCATCACCATCTATAGTCTTAAACTTAACAGTAATGCGTGCATAGCGTGGGACATAGCCTGGTATAGCACGATCAACCGAAAGACAGCCTTCACCAGATTCAATATATGTTTGCTCAACAGAATGGCTAACGATTTTAGGGTTAATTGCGACAAAGCTTAATTGTTCACCTTTGTCGTCTTCTAAATGTAGTGCAAACATGCGTTTTAAGCTGTTCACTTGGTTAGCTGCTAAACCAATACCTGGGCGTAAATTGTATTTTTCAGCTACTTCCTCATCTTGGCTATTTATTAAATACTGTAGCATTTCTTCTGCTAATTTGCGGTCTTCTTCTACTAAAGGAAATGTCACTTCCTCAGCGCGAGTACGTAATACTGGATGACCTTCACGAATTATATGTTCCATTAAAATCATAAAAAAGCTCCCTTTCTATTTTGCTCTCTATACTTAGTATACAATATGTAGCTATCTGTTCAATGTGAAATGCTTGAAATAATTCAAAGATATTTGTATTACTCCTTGAAAAACAGTGCAATATAGAGTTGTTCGAAAAGCAGGCTGGTGGATTGCTTTTCGAACAATATTTACTGTTTTATTGAAATGTAAGTATGTAATATTGCTTTTGGGCAAAAAATATCTACTTAACTCAAAATAAATCTGATGATAAAAAAGAGGATACGACGAAAACGCTTGTTATTGTTGAATTCTATCTTTGTTATAATACAGATTTATATCTAATGTATAACAGAGATAACGCTTTCTTTTTTACGTCGAATTTTGAAGAAATGTGTCTAATAAAGAAAAACTATTGATTGACCGATGAAGTTTTATTATTTATACTCAAGGAGAAGATTTTGTTGTACTAATAATTAATGATTATTTTTTAATACAGTTGAAAGGGAGTTGTACTACAAATGGGAGAAAATATTTTAAAAAAATATGATCCAACAGCAACATTGCATGAAATTGAAGATAAATTTCAGATGTTCCAAATTTTAAATGAAGAAGGACAAATTGTTAATGAGGAAGCAAATCCAAATTTATCGGATGATGAGCTTGTGGAATTAATGACACGTATGGTTTATACGCGTATTTTAGATCAACGTTCAATTTCTTTAAACCGCCAAGGTCGTTTAGGTTTCTATGCGCCAACAGCTGGTCAAGAAGCATCACAGCTTGCTTCTCATTTTGCACTGGAAAAAGAAGACTGGATTTTACCTGGTTACCGTGATGTACCACAAATCGTGTGGCATGGTTTACCATTAGCGAAAGCATTTTTATTCAGCCGTGGTCACTTTATGGGTAACCAAGTTCCAGAAGGCGTAAACATTTTAGCACCACAAATCATTATTGGTGCACAATATATTCAAACTGCTGGTGTTGCACTTGGCTTACAAAAGCGCGGCAAAAAATCAGTAGCAATTACGTATACAGGTGATGGTGGTTCATCACAAGGTGACTTCTATGAAGGTATCAACTTTGCAGGTGCATTTAAATCGCCAGCAATTTTCATCGTACAAAATAACCAATACGCAATTTCAACACCTCGTGAATTACAAACAGCTGCAAAAACAATCGCACAAAAAGGTATTGCAGCAGGTATTCCAAGTGTGTTAGTAGACGGTATGGACCCATTAGCAGTATATGTAGCAACACGTGATGCACGTGAGCGTGCAGTAAATGGCGAAGGTCCAACACTAATTGAAACAATGTGTTACCGTTACGGTCCACATACAATGGCAGGGGACGATCCAACTCGTTACCGTACAGCTGATACAGATAATGAATGGGCAGCAAAAGATCCGATTGTACGTTTCCGTAAATACTTAGAAGCAAAAGGTTTATGGACTGAAGCAAAAGAAGAAGAAGTAATCGAGCGTGCGAAGGAAGAAATTAAAGAAGCAATTAAAGAAGCTGATCAAGCACCAAAACAAAAAGTAACAGAACTAATTGAAAATATGCATGCAGGTGAAATGCCATATAACTTACAAGAACAGTATGCAATTTACAAAGAGAAGGAGTCGAAATAAGCTATGGCACAAATGACGATGATTCAAGCAATTACGGATGCACTACGTTGCGAATTACGCGATGACGAAAACGTTCTAGTTTTTGGGGAAGACGTAGGTGTAAACGGCGGGGTATTCCGTGCAACGGAAGGCTTACAAAAAGAATTTGGTGTGGATCGTGTATTTGATACACCTCTTGCAGAATCAGGAATTGGGGGCTTAGCAATCGGTTTAGCTCTTGAAGGTTTCCGTCCAGTACCAGAAATCCAATTTTTCGGCTTCGTTTATGAAGTAATGGACTCAATTAGTGGACAATTAGCGCGTTTACGTTACCGCTCAGGTGGTACGTATAATGCACCTGTAACAATCCGTTCACCATTTGGTGGTGGGGTTCATACACCAGAAATGCACTCTGACAGCTTAGAAGGCTTAATGGCACAACAACCAGGCTTAAAAGTTGTTATTCCATCAACACCTTATGATGCAAAAGGGTTATTAATTTCATCAATTCGTGATAATGACCCAGTTATTTTCTTAGAGCACTTAAAACTATATCGTTCTTTCCGTGAAGAGGTTCCAGAAGAAGCTTACACAATTCCACTTGGTAAAGCGGATGTGAAGCGTGAAGGAAAAGACTTATCAATTTTCGCATATGGCTTAATGGTACATGAAAGCTTAAAAGCGGCTGAAGAATTAGAAAAAGAAGGCTATTCAGTTGAAGTTGTTGATTTACGCACAATTCAACCTTTAGATATCGAAACAATTATCGCTTCAGTTGAAAAAACAAATCGTGCAATCGTTGTACAAGAAGCGCAAAAGCAAGCAGGTATTGCAGCGAATGTTGTAGCAGAAATTACAGATCGCGCAATTTTAAGCTTAGAAGCACCAGTATTACGCGTAGCAGCTCCAGATACAATTTATCCATTCCCACAAGCGGAAGGTGTATGGTTACCAACGTATAAAGATGTAATGGAAACGGCGAAAAAAGTTTTAACATTCTAATGAAGTGAGGGTGACAAATATGGCATTTAATTTCCGTTTACCAGACATTGGGGAAGGAATTCATGAAGGTGAGATCGTTAAGTGGTTCGTAAAAGCTGGCGATCATGTAAAAGAAGACGATATTTTATGTGAAGTACAAAATGATAAAGCTGTCGTTGAAATTCCGTCTCCAGTAGAAGGTACAGTAGAAGAAGTATTAGTAGCAGAAGGAACAGTTGCAGTAGTAGGGGACGTGTTAATTCGTTTAGATGCACCAGGCTACGAGGACATGAAATTAAAAGGCGACGAGCATGCGGAAGCTAAAACTGAGGCACAAGTGCAAGCGACAGCTGAGGCTGGTCAAGATGTTGAAAAAGCACCTGTTGAAGAAACAGCAAAAGTAGAAGATAATAAACGTATTATTGCAATGCCATCAGTGCGTAAATATGCGCGTGAAAAAGGCGTAGACATTCGCACAGTAGTTGGCTCTGGCAAAAATGGTCGTGTATTAAAAGAGGATATCGAGAAATTCTTAGCCGGTGGACAAGAAGCTGTTGCTGAACAAGCACAGGCTGTAGAAGAAACAGTAGTGGAAGCTGCGGTAGAAGCACCAAAAGCTGCACCAACTGTAGTTTTAGAAGGTGACTTCCCAGAAACACGTGAAAAATTATCAGGTATGCGTAAAGCGATTGCCAAAGCAATGGTGCATTCGAAGCAAACAGCTCCACACGTTACACTAATGGATGAAGTAGATGTAACAGCGCTTGTAGCACATCGCAAAAAGTTCAAAGATATGGCAGCGGAAAAAGGTATTAAATTAACGTACTTACCATATGTAGTAAAAGCGTTAATTGCAACATTACGTGAATTCCCTGAGTTCAATCGTTCACTTGACGATGCAACACAAGAAGTTATTCAAAAGCATTATTACAATATTGGAATTGCAGCAGATACAGAAAAAGGCTTGCTTGTACCAGTAATTAAACATGCAGACCGTCAATCGCTATTCGCTATTTCTAACTCAATCAATGATTTAGCTACAAAAGCGCGTGAAGGCAAATTAGCATCGCATGAAATGAAAGGTGCTTCAATGTCTATTACGAATATCGGCTCAGCTGGTGGACAATGGTTTACACCAGTAATCAACCATCCAGAGGTTGCAATACTAGGAATCGGGCGTATCTCAGAAAAACCTGTAATAAAAAATGGTGAAATTGTAGCCGCACCTGTGTTAGCATTATCATTGAGCTTTGACCATCGTATGATTGATGGAGCAACTGGGCAAAATGCATTAAATTATTTAAAGCGTTTGCTAAGTGAGCCAGACTTATTATTAATGGAGGCGTAAAAAATGGTAGTAGGAGATTTCCCAATCGAACTAGATACTCTTGTTGTAGGATCAGGCCCTGGTGGATATGTTGCAGCAATTCGCGCAGCGCAAACAGGTCAAAAGGTTACAATCGTAGAAAAAGGTAACTTAGGAGGCGTATGCTTAAACGTTGGATGTATCCCATCAAAAGCATTAATTTCTGTAGGTCACCGTTATGAGCATGCGAAGCATTCTGATGATATGGGTATCGTTGCATCAGAAGTGAAGCTTGACTGGGCAAAAGCTCAAGCTTTTAAAGATGGCGTTGTTAAGAAGCTAGTTGGCGGTGTTGAAGGTTTACTAAAAGGTAATAAAGTAGACATCGTAAAAGGTGAAGCATACTTTGTTGATGCGAATACTGTTCGTGTGATTAACGAAGATTCTGCACAAACTTACACATTCAAAAATGCTATTTTAGCAACAGGCTCTCGTCCTGTTGAGATTCCAACATTCAAATTTACTAAGCGTGTAATTAACTCTACAGGCGCACTTTCTTTACCAGAAGTACCAGGTAAATTAGTAGTTATCGGTGGTGGTTACATCGGTACTGAGTTGGGCTCTGCTTATGCAAACCTTGGCTCACAAGTAACGATTATCGAAGGCGGTAAAGATATTTTAGCTGGTTTCGAAAAGCAAATGACGCAAATCGTTAAAAAAGGCTTAAAGAAAAAAGGCGTAGAAGTAGTAGTTGGCGCATCAGCTAAAGGTGTAGAAGAGAGCGATACTGGAGTTGTTGTAACATATGAAGTAGGCGGGGAAGAAAAAACTGTCGAAGCTGATTATGTATTAGTAACAGTAGGTCGCCGTCCAAATACTGACGAAATGGGTCTTGAAGAAGTAGGTATTAAATTTGCTGAGCGCGGTTTAATCGATGTTGATAAACAGTGCCGTACTTCAGTTCCAAATATTTATGCAATCGGTGATATCGTTGCAGGTCCACAACTTGCACATAAGGCATCTTATGAAGGTAAAGTTGCTGCTGAAGCAATCGCTGGTGAGCATTCTGTAGTAGACTACTTAGCAATTCCTGCTGTATGTTTCACAGATCCAGAGCTAGCAACAGTTGGTTATTCAGAAGAGCAAGCAAAAGCAGAAGGTTTAGAAGTAACAGCTGCTAAATTCCCATTCGCTGCAAATGGTCGTGCTTTAGCATTAAATGCAACAGAAGGCTTCGTGAAGCTAGTTGCGCGTAAAGAAGATGGCTTATTAGTAGGTGCTCAAATCGTAGGTGCTGGTGCATCTGATATGATCGCTGAAATGGGTCTTGCAATCGAAGCTGGTATGACAGCTGAAGATATCGCATTAACAATTCACGCTCACCCAACATTAGGTGAAATCACAATGGAAGCTGCTGAAGTATTACTAGGCAACCCAATCCATATCATTACAAAATAATGTGTAGAAATCCTTTGCCGTTTTTTGGGCAAAGGATTTTTTTCATAGTTCGATAATAAAAGAAAGAAACCTACCAATAGAAAGGCTTCAATAGATGAAATATTTACGGAATTTTCATATAATTATAGATGGAGATGATAAGATAGGGGGCAATTAGGGATGGAACTAGGTTTAAAGGAGAAAGTAGCAATTATAACAGGAGCAAGTAAAGGAATTGGTTATTATACAGCGCTACAGCTTGCACAAGAAGGAGCATCAGTTGTGCTTTGTGCGCGCGGTGAAAAGCAGTTAGAGGTTGCTGCTGCGGCTATTAAGGAAAAAACAGGTGCACAAGTTTTGATAGTGCCTGCTGATATGACAAAGGAAAAAGAATGTGTAGAGTTGATTGCAAAAACTGTTGAGCATTTTGGACGACTTGATATTTTAGTAAATAATGCGGGTACAGCTTCTGCTAATCCATTTGAGCAGGTTGGTAGCGAGCTTTGGCAAAGCGATTTAGATTTAAAATTGTTCGGTGCAGTCAATTGCTCAAAAGCAGCCCTTCCACATATGAAAGCATCAGGCGGTGGCTCCATTATTAATGTCACAGCAGTTCTTGCCAAAACGCCGCCAGCATCCTCATTACCAACAACTGTGAGCCGTGCCGCAGGGCTTGCTTTAACGAAGGCGATGAGCAAGGATTTAGGAAAATATAATATACGTGTAAATGCTGTTTGTATTGGACTAATTCGCAGCGATCAAATTGAAAAGCGCTGGAAAAATGACGCACCTAATATAACATGGGAAGAATATTCACGAAAAGTAGGGGAAACAATTCCTTTAGGGCGAATTGGCAATACAGAAGAAGCTGCAAATGTCATCACGTTTTTAGCTTCGGATGCTTCTTCATATGTGACAGGTACTTCAATAAATATTGATGGTGGTTCGGGTGGGGCATTGTAGCGCCACCTTTTCTTTTCAGCCCTTATAGACATATTATTTCGGAAGTCGTACAATATGGGGGAAGAAAAGAGGTTTTTTTATGCAAATTATACGGACAATTGTTCAAATTGGTATTTTAACGATTTATTATTATTTAGGTGTTCTTATTGTTAATATAACGGGCATTTTTATTCCAGCAAGTATTGTTGGGCTTATTTTATTATGGCTATCGCTATACTTTAAGCTGCTAAAGGTAGAATTTATTCGTGATGGCGCAACATTTTTCCTAGCATTTTTAACATTATTTTTTATTCCATCGACAATTGGCGTAGTAGATCATCCGGAGCTACTATCAAAAGCAGGGCTTTATTTAATTTTAGCAGTTATTATTAGCACGCTTGTAACAATAGCATTGACAGGCAAATGGAGCGGGTGGATTGAGAAAAAAGAAGCAGCTGTAAAGGACGGTGAGCAATAACATGCAAGCATTATTCGCCATCGTTAGTACAGTCGGCCTATTTTTAATTTATCAAAAACTTTATGCAAAATGGAGCAAACCCTACTTACTCCCAATTTTAACGACAGCTATTACACTTGTTACTGTACTGCTAGTATTTAAAATTCCATATGCTACATATATGCAAGGAGGTCAATGGATTCATAAAATGCTAGGACCTGCTGTTGTTGCGTTAGCATATCCGTTGTACAACCAACGCAAGCTTGTTTTCCAATACAAATATTCCATTATATCAAGCTTAATCGTTGCCATGCTATCAGGATTAATTAGCGTTTTTCTATTATTAAAAGTGTTTAAAGCATCGCATGCATTTATGCTAACGGCGTTACCGAAATCTTTAACAACACCGATTGCGATGCAGGTGAGTGAAACGATTGGTGGCGTTGTGCCATTATCTGCATTGCTAGTTATGATTGCAGGCTTTACAGGTGCGCTTTTAGGACCCACTGTTTATAAATTAGCGAAAATTGACACTGCGATTAGTCGAGGTGTCTCAATGGGTAGCGCCTCACATGGTGTAGGCGTATCAAAATTAACAGAGTACGGGGAAAAGGATGTGTCGATTGGCTCATTGGCAATGGGGTTAAGTGCAGTACTCGGTGCATTTATTTGTCCATTATTTGCTATGTTATTTTTATCTTGATTGTTATTTCCGAGGAAATAAAGGGGGACTTTTTATGAAATGGGAGACACGTGTAACAGAGCTTTTAAATATTAAGTATCCAATCATTCAAGGAGGGCTTGCGTATTTAGCTTATGCTGATTTGGCCGCAGCTGTATCCAATGCTGGAGGACTTGGACAAATTACTGCAATGAGCTTAGCGACACCTGATGATTTGCGCCAAGAAATTGAAAAGGTTCGTACATTAACAAATAAACCTTTTGGTGTTAATTATGCAATCGGTCAGCATGGCAAAGGCTATGAGGATATGGTAAAGGTCGCAGTAGAAATGGAAGTACCTGTTGTGACAATTACAGGTGGCAATCCTGCACCGATTTTTGAATTGTTGAAAGATGCCCCTTGTAAAAAGCTTGTACTTGTGGCCGCAAGACGCCAAGCACAAAAAGCAGAGGAGCTTGGTGCCGATGCAGTTATGGTCGTTGGACAAGAAGGCGGAGGTCATTTAGGACGAGACGATGTTGGAACAATGGTGCTTGTACCACAAGTAGTAGACCATGTCTCCATTCCAGTGATTGCTTCAGGTGGCATTGGTGATGGTCGTGGCTGGATGGCTGCACATGCACTTGGCGCAGAGGGTATCGAAATGGGGACACGCTTTATCGCGACACAGGAATGTGTGCATGCTTCAAATGCTTATAAAGAGGCACTTTTGTACAGTGCAGAATATGATACAACAGTAATAAAGCGTTCTATCGGTGCGCCCGCACGCGCATTGCGCAATGAATTTACAGAGCGCATTTTACAAGTAGAAGGAGAAACGCCAACATATGAAGCACTGAAAGACTTGATTAGTGGAAAAGCAAATCAACGCTTTATTTATGATGGTGAGAGTGCGCAAGGCTTTGGATGGGCTGGTCAAGTGGCAGGCTTAATCAAAGATGTGCCAACAGTTGCCGAATTAATTGAGCGCATGGTTGCAGAGGCGACATCCATTCGTGTAAAATGGGGCGAGTAATTAAGTGAAAATCCCACATAAATCGTTGTAGAAGAACACAAGCTAAGTTCACCAGATTTTGTGAAAACATTAAATTATGTTGATCGAAGGTTAGCTTTTACAGGCAGTTAATATGGGTGAAAAGGTAGGTTAATGAAATGGAATATTCTTATCCACTATCAACAGACTGGACAACACAAGAGATGGTTGATGTTGTACACTTTTTCGAAGTAGTCGAGGCAGCTTATGAAAAGGGTATTAAGCGAGAGGAAGTTATGGCAAAATATCGCCGCTTCAAGGAAATTATCCCTTCACAGGCTGAGGAAAAAACAATTTTCCGCGACTTTGAGAAGGCAAGTGGCTATGTCAGCTACAAAGTTGTCAAACAAGCGAAGGAATCAGCAGATGGAACGATTATTCGTTTATAAGACAAGGACGTAACAGTCCTTGTCTTTTCCATAGGTATAAAATAATAAAAATCACACACACTACTATAGATTTCACTTTTGAACAGAGGGAGGCGGAAGGGATGAGTAAGAAGACCGATATGGATCCGAAATCTCAGAAAATCCACCAGAACTGGACAAGAAATAAGCAGCAGAAATCTCAAGTAAATGGTGAGACGGAGATTACTCTCCATAACCAGATGCTGAGAACTGCTGCAAAATCGAAACAGCTCTAGCTTTTGGAATGAAGTGAATCAAGCCTTCGTACGCGAGAAATCGCTTGCGAAGGCTTTTTTGTAAAAGGAATTCACCCTCACTATAGCGAATATTCCTAGAGGGGGGAGATACAATGATTCAATTTAAAGAAATAGATAGAAAAAACTTTTGGGATGTTATTGATTTAAAGGTGGCAGAGGAACAAAAAAGCTTCGTTGCCTCAAACTTATTTTCACTCGCACAGGCGAAGGCTTATCCAGAGTGCATCTGCTTAGCAATTTATGCAGATGAGGTGCTCGTTGGTTTTACGATGTATTGTATTGATGAGGATGATCATGAATATTGGATTTATCGTTTAATGATAGACGAGAAATTTCAAGGAAAAGGCTACGGCAAAGCAGCAATGGAAAAATTAATTGAGCATATAAAAGAAGACAGCGAGCGCAATGTAATCTATTTAAGCTTTGAGCCAGAGAATTCTTTAGCAAGAAGCTTATATGAAAAATTAGGCTTTGAAGCGGATGGTCGTATTATCGATGGTGAGGTTGTTTATCGATTAGTTTATTAGTAGGAAAGTCATAATTCGCTCGCAAAGTATAGGAATTCGCTCGTGAAACAGTGAAATTCGCTCACAAGATATGAAAATTCGCTCATTAAACAGCAGGATTCGCCCGCAATAACAATAGAATTATAAATTTCTCGAAGTTATTGCCAGTTTTACTAAGAAAAGCCTGATA
This sequence comes from Bacillus ndiopicus, assembly GCF_000612805.1. Classification (GTDB taxonomy): domain Bacteria; phylum Bacillota; class Bacilli; order Bacillales_A; family Planococcaceae; genus Metasolibacillus; species Metasolibacillus ndiopicus. The sequence continues at coordinate 694,708 of NZ_HG964403.1, forward strand.
CTGAAGTTTTCATTATATGAAACATAAGCAACAGATAAGACTGTGGAAAGCAAATAAAAGCTTTCTCACAGCCTTTTTAATTTGTCGGATGAAAATTACTTCACCATTTGGAGGGAAAGCATTTGGTCTTTAATATTCAGAATATACAAACTATAATGAAGACACGTAAGCGGTTTCAAAATCTACTATTCATAGGGGTGGTGAGAGGATGTTAAGTGAAAGAGAATTGAAAATTGCAATTAAACTTCTTGAAACCAAATTACCTATGAAAATAAAGGATTTATCACAGGATTTCGCTGTTACTACACGAACGATCAAGTATGATCTTGAGCATGTGAAAGAATGGTTTCAGCTTCAGAAAATAGATGTACACTCTCAGCCGAATAAGGGGCTATGGGTAACTTGTGACGATAGTATGCGTGATAAAGCATTGCAACAATTGCTTGGCGATGAAAGATGGAGGCAAAGTCCTGATCAAAATGTTAGGTTACAACGAATTTTAGTAGCTATGCTTTTAAGCCATGATTACATTACAGCGAATAGTTTAGCCGAAAATCTTCAAGTGAGCCGCAATACGATATTAAGTGATATGAATTTTGTTAGTGAATATATCGCTCCGTGGATGATGCAGTTAGACCGAGTTAAGCGCAAAGGCTATAAGCTAGTTGGGGCAGAGCTGAACATTCGGCTATTTATGGAGCATCTTATTTATACGAATTTGACAAACTATGAAATTTATCAAATTATGACACGCATTACGGCGGATGAGGAAGAATCTGAGCAAAAATTTTTAATGGATACAACGCTTCTTGCTATGTTCAAAATAGCGGAGCGACATGTAAAAAATTTATATACACCAGCAATTGGGCAGCTATTTCATCAGTCTGATTTAATTTTGCTTTTAATTCGCATGACGATATCTGTTGTGCGCTTAGAAAGCGGGCAAACGATGGATGGCTACCGTGTATTGAATAAACAGTTGTACACAGATGATGCCTCATTATTTATGTTAGCTTTAATGGAAAATGTTTTGACTGAGTTGGAGTTGCCGCTGCTGCACAATGAATTTTTATATTTATCTGGAGATATTGCAAAGGATACACGAGGAATTGATTTAACAGTTGTGACGAATCAAGTTATTCAATATGTTAGTGCAAAGGAAGGCGTTGAATATGGCAAGGATCCTAGATTATTTAATAGTCTATTTGCCCATCTATCCTTACGTTTAAATAAAGGTGTATTCAACGTTTCAGAGATAAACCCCTTTGCAGATGAAATTAAAGCAGATTATCCTAAGCTATTCCAAAATATCACAGAGGCTTGCAGAATACACCTTGGTCTATCATCTATTATTAATCATGATGCATTTATCTCGTTAATTGCACTACATTTTTTAACTTCATTCGAAAATACCTTTGCTACAAAAAGAAAGGTTCGAGGGTTATATGTTTGTGCTACTGGTGGGGGAGTTGCACGACTAATCAAAAATAGAGTGGAGAAGGAAATTCATGATATTGAAATCGTTGGCTACTGCTCCATTGTGGAAGTAGAAGAATTATGCCAACGGGAGCATGTAGATTTAATTATTAGCGTATTTCCTATTCAATCACATTTACCGGTTATTGCAGTAGATGCGATACCAACAAAACGAGATATCGAAATGATTCGAGAGCATGTTAAGGCACTGTTAAAGGATGGTCACTCTTATCAACCGAATTTGCCATACGATCATCAGCCTTTAGCGAATGAAGATCATGAGCAAGTAAGCTTAGAAATTATTTTGAAGGGCTTTGAAATATTTCATGAAATTTCGGCCGCATTTCAAAAGGATATTCAAGAAGAACGTAAGCAGGCATTACAATTTCATATTTTTTTAATGGTGCATCGTAGTTATTTTGATAAGCAATATGACAATTTTCTTTATACAAATCAGCCTCTATCAGAAAAGCAACAACGTAATATACAACTATTGCAGGAAATACTCGAACAACTTCAAGTATTTGTTCAAAAATCTGAGTTAATGGCACTTTTACAATATTTAAAATAGGAGGTGGACGTGTGGGGAATTATGCAATTATTCAAAATGGATTTGTGATTGATCCAGAGCAGAATAGCATTGAACAAAGGGATATTGGCATTATCGATGGCAAGCTAGCTGATAGCAAAAGCGTACTTGAGCAAGGTACAAATATTGACTTTATTGATGCAGAAGGAGCATATATTGCGCCAGGTTTTATTGATTTACATGTCCATGTTTTTAAGGATGCTACAACATTAGGTATTGAAGCGGACCTTGTAGGGATTAAGCAAGGTGTTACAACAATTGTTGATGCAGGGAGTGCAGGCTACGCCAATTATCAGCTATTAAAGGATACAGTCATAGAGCGAAGTGTAACAGAGGTATTGGCGTTTTTGAATATAGCCAAAGAAGGGCTAGGTGCTGGGCTATCTGAGCTTGCAGACCCAACAAACTTAATGACTACAGAAGAAGCGAAGGAAATTTTCGCAAGTGAGCCACAAATTGTAGGTTTAAAGGCGAGGATGAGTGGTTCTGTTGTGAAGGAGCAAGGTATCGCACCACTTCAACATGCTCGTTTAGTAGCAGATACGCTGCATAAGCCGATTATGGTGCATATTGGCAATCCACCGCCTTATTTAGATGAAGTGTTCCCATTATTAATAAAGGGAGATATTGTAACACATGCCTTTCATGGCAAAAAGCATGGCATTTTAAATGAGCAAGGACATCTAATTGATGAAGCCGAAAAAGCGTTACAGCGTGGTGTGCTTTTGGATGTAGGGCATGGTACATCGAGCTTTAGTTATCAAACACTTCGGAAATTTAAAGAAAACTATAGACAGCCCTTTTCAATTAGTACGGATATTTATCTAAATAACTATGATAATCCAGTTGGCAGCCTAATGCTTACGATGTCCAAGCTTCTGGAATTAGGCTTTACGCTTGAGGAGGTTGTACGGGCTGTAACCATTCAAGCAGCGCAAGCAATTGGCTTAACAGAGCAAGGCACATTACAAAATGGCACACGCGCAGACTTAACGATTTTTACATTGCACGAACACCCTACAGATCTTGTGGATTCAGAGGGAGCAGTTTTAATCGCAAATCGTGTGCTACAACCAAAAATAACAGTAAGAAATGGAAGAGTGGTGTTTCGTCAATGACAGCATTAGATATGGAAAAGATAATCGAAAAAAGTGGGGATGCTGCGAGATGTCGTGAGCTACTAGCGGCAACAAAAGAAATTATAGCACAGGCAGAAGTTGTAATGAATGAAACACAATGGCTATCATTAGCCTCTCATTTATCTGCTATGCTCTATCGCTCGATAAATAAAGAGCCTATTCAGCCATTGGATAGCACGATGTTTAGTGAAGTGTCGCAGGAATCTATTAAGCTGGCAGCTACTGTTTGTGGGTTATTACCTGATTTACATGAAGATGAAAAATATTTACTATCTATTCATTTTGAAGCAGCAAAAATAAATAATTAGGAGGAATTGAATATGAGTCAAGTTGTTGTTGTAATTGGAGATCGTTTAGGGAAAGGGCAAAATGTAGCGAAGGGAGTAGAGGCTGCTGGTGGCAAGGCAATTGTCATTCCAGGAATGGGTGCTGATATGAAATTAGGTGACATTATGCAGGCTGAAAATGCGAATATCGGTATTTCTTTCTGTGGTAGTGGTGGAGCAGGCGCGATTACAGCACAAACGAAGTATGGCTATCCATGTCACTATGGCATGCGTTCAATCGATGAAGGAATTACAGCTCTGCGTGAAGGAAAATGTGTATTAGGCTTTGGTTTTATGGATGTGGAGGAATTAGGTAAACGAATTACCGAGGAATATATCAAACTCAAAGGGTGATATGGGATGAAAAAAACGTTTCAAGCAAAGGTGCAAGTTGAAGGTGTTGGACAATCAAAGGAACTAGCGATTAATACGGCATTAGGAAGCATTCAAAAAAAGATTATGTCGAGTTATAAAGGCTTAATTCTTAGAATCGAGCCAATTGATGTATCGATTATTGAAGCGAAAGAAGTAACTTATACAGAACGCTTCTTCCTGCTATTTTTCCCAAGGCAACGCAGTAAATATAAAGTTGTACTAGAGGTAGAGGTTAATGTCTTCCTGCTAGATGCGGAGGAAATCGTCTTTGAGAAAACGGATGTACCAGATAATATGCGCAATATGTTGTTAGGCAATCAAGCAAATAAATAGGGGGTGGTTGTATGGAGCTTATTGAAATTATTATCAAGTCAATTATTATTGGGGGACTTGTTGGGTTTGGTGTTGGGGCAGGTGCTGCGAGGATGTTCCATGCACCAAAAGTACAAGGAATGGGCGCTTTCCGAACATTAGGTGAATTAAACGCTTGCGCAGGGGATGCAGCCTCTCACTTTTCATTCGGTCTTGGCTTCTTCTTCAATGCATGGGCATCCTCTGTTGGAGCAGGTGCATTTACACAGGATGTAGACCATCGCATTATTCCAAACTGGGCAGCAGCCATTTTAATGAGAAAAGGCAAACGCCCTGAAGATACGTTGCATAATCCGAAAAAGATGGCGATTGCAGGAGCAGTTGTAGGTGTGGTTGTTGTTACATTTCTTAATTCCACAGCATCAGCAATTCCAGAATCTTTACAGGCGATTGCCATCAAGGTGCTTGTACCAGCAGCCAATTTATTAATTAATCCAGTTATGCCAGTGATTTTCTGGTTGGCAGCATTAGATGCTGGTAAACGCTCTGGCTTATGGGGCACAATTTTTGGTGGTGCAGCCCATTTGATCATGGGTAATGCTGTGCCAGGGATTGTACTAGGGATTTTAATTGGTAAAGGTGTAGATGATGGCGGTTGGTCTAAAGTTACAAAAACGTTGTTAACATCCGTTATTTTGTTATTTGTGCTAAGTGCGTTTTTCCGCGGCTTCGATATTCAAATGATTAGAAGCTTTAATTTGGAAGTACCAGGTTGGATTATTGATTTACACAAACTAATTGGATTTGAGGTGAAGTAGCATATGACAAATCAACAAGAGACAGAAACGTTGTATAATAAAAGCTTTTGGTATGCAGATTGGTCGTTTCCTATTTTTGTAGCGCTTCTATCAGCAGGTATATTTGCTGGAACACATATGTACTACCAATATCATATTGGTGCTTTTAACGATGTTGCCATTGTGGCGATGCTTGAGGCAGGGCTTCAAGGAGCAGGCTACGGAGCAGCGGCTGCTTTTGGTGCAAGTTTCTTATTTGCTCGTATTTTAGAAGGCTCATTAGTTGGTATTTTAGATATTGGTGGCTCTTTGCAAACGGGGCTCGGTATTGGGGTACCTGCATTGCTATTAGGTGCAGGAATTACAGCACCGCTTGAATCCTTTGTTTTATCATTAGCAACAGGTGGTATTTTAGGGATTGTTATTGGTTATGTCATTATCGGTATTCGAAAATTTACAGTAGGGCAATCGAATTCAACATTTGGTGCGGATATTATGATGGGTGCAGGAAATGCCTCAGGTCGCTTCCTAGGACCATTGATTGTTATTTCAGCAGCAAGTGCTTCAATTCCTATTGGTATTGGCTCAATTATCGGTGCAGCAATTTTTTATGCTTGGAAGAAGCCTGTAGCAGGTGGCGCAATTCTTGGAGCAATGCTATTTGGTGCATTCTTCCCAATTTCACTTGATTGAGGTGTAATAAATGGGGATTTTTAAACAACTAGGCTTACGTGAAATTATTAATGCCAGCGGTAAAATGACGGCGCTTGGGGCGTCAGCAGTGACAGATGAGATTGCGCAGGCTTTAAAGGATGCTGCGCAAGATTATGTAGATATTGATGAGTTGATGGAGTTTACTGGAAAGGTCATTGCCGAAAGCACAGGTGCTGAAGATGGCTGCCCAACATGTGGAGCAGCGGCAGGTATTGCGATTTCGATAGCGGCAGTAATTGCAGGTAAAAACTTATCACTAATTGAACGCATTCCAAATACAGTAGGGCTGCGCAATGAAATCATTGTTCAAAAAGGTCAGCTTGTTCATTTTGGTGCAAGCATTGGGCAAATGATTCAAATTGGTGGTGGGCAAGTTGTAGAAGTAGGGCAAGCAAATAAAGTGGAAAAAGAACATATTGAGCAAGCGATTACAGATAAAACAGCCGCACTGCTTTATATTAAATCACACCATGCTGTGCAAAAGGGGATGCAATCCATCAAGGCGATGATGGAAGTAGCACAGGACCACGGGCTACCATTTATTATTGATGCAGCAGCAGAGGAGGATTTTCAAAAATATATCTCGATGGGCGCAGATATAGTGATTTATAGTGGTGGCAAAGCATTAGAAGGGCCAACATCAGGTTTGATTTGTGGGAAGAAAGAGCTAATGGAAGCATGTCGTATGCAGTACAAAGGTGTTGGCCGCCCAATGAAAGTTGGGAAAGAAGCAATGGCTGGTTTAATTACAGCATTGCGCCAGTATCCATCAAAAACGTCAAATGCAGAGCAGCAAATAGCGCGTATGACTCATTTATGTAATAGGCTAGAAGCGATTCAGGGCTTAACTTGCTCAATTAAACAAGACGAAGCAGGAAGAGAAATTTATCGCGCGCAAATTCATGTAGATGAAAAAAAGACAGGTCTTTCTGCTGAAAGGTTGTTGCATTTGCTTGAGGCGGGCAATCCAGCAATTTATTTACGCCATCATTATGTAAATGTAGGTATTTTATCTGTTGATCCTCGCCCATTATTAGATGGGCAGGAGGATATTATTGCTGATGAAATTATTCGAATTGTAGCAGGAGGTTGAGCAAATTGAATTTGCAGCATAAAGTCATTTTTAATGTACTAGCGAAAGATGTAGACAATGCAAAAGAATTAACGGCAGTAGCAGGTGAACGTGTATTAGTCGGTGTGATGGTGAAGGATTTCCCGACTGAGGAAGCGGCTATTAAGCAAGTGCAATCCTTCCAAGAGAATGGTGTATTGGTTTCTGTAGGCTTAGGTGCGGCTGATCCTGCAATGTGGAAAAAAGTAGCGGATGTTTCTGCTGCAACAAAGCCTGATCATATTAATCAAATTTTCCCAGCGGCAGGCTATACGCTTGGACGCATGGAGCAACTGGCAGAGCAGCCTGTAGTCAATGCAGTTATTGAGCCTACGGGTACACCAGGTAAAGTATATATTTCAACAGGACCAAATAGCTCAGCTAATCGAGAAGCCATTTCCTGTGAGATGGCTGCCAACATGCTAGCTGAAATAGGGATTCATTCAGTAAAATTCTACCCAATCGAGGGGGAAAAAAGATTAGCTGAGGTTGCGGCAATGGCACAGGCAGCAGTAAAGGCAGGCTTGAAAATTTTTGAGCCAACAGGCGGTATTACTGTAGAAAACGTCTATAATATCGTGAAAACATGCTTAGATAACGGCGTTGAAACGGTTATCCCTCATCTTTATACATCCTTGATTGATAAGGCAACAGGTAAAACAGAGGTTGAAAAAATCCAGCAACTGCTTGAAATGCAGTGGGATTGATTATAGAGGATGTAGAAGTAGGTAATGAATGTATGCTTAAATAAAAGTTATTTTAATGTATATTGGCATACAGATGGAGAAGAAAAAAGAAAAGAGTATAATATAGGCCAATCATTAAGATTTATTAAATAATTTATGTGTAAAGTTTATAAAAAGAGACTTGGAGTTTTAAAGGCAATAGAATACTCGTTTAGTGTTGTCATTTTTTAAATTAAAAATTATTTAGTTTATGCTTTAATTAGAATCATCAAATTAGCCAATTGATTGGGAATTGGCTATGATATGTTAATAGTTTATGTTAAGAAATCTCTTTAAAGTGATTGTGTATGACTTTAAAGGGATTTTCTATATCATTTAAAAAATAGGGATATCTCATGACAATAATATATAGGATTATTGTTTTTTCATTATACTTATTGGCACATTTTTTCTAAATATAATAATTTCCATAATCGCTTAAAAGGGTGGTTGGAACGTTTTCGAGGAGGAGGAACTTATTATTTGGACATTGGTTCCGTTCGTTGGAAAAAGGAGAGACTTGGCATTTGATAAATGAGTAGAACAAATGCTTATTTTAGCGTGTCAAAAATCTAATTATACAACGGTTGAAAGGCTAAGAAGCGCATAAAAAACAACTTGAATTAGTCCAAGTTGTTTTCCTTTAGGAATTGTATAATTTGTCCTTTATGGTGATTATCGTGGTCTGTAAATTCCTTGACAATATATATAAGTGAGTAAGGTGTCAAAGTATGGGGACAATGAGATACACCATTTGCAGTTAATGGTTTGTTTAAATTTTTAGTTGGTAGTTCGTTAAGTTCTTTCACAAGTAGTTCCCTAGTATCTTTTGCTTCTTTAAGTAATTTTGACTGTGATATGCCTGATTTTGCGTAATCAGATGCTTTTTTATTATAGAAATCAAAATCTGGAAACTCCATTCCAATTTCGTCCCTTACTGATGGGATGACTCCGGATAAAAGGTGTTTATCCCAATTTGTAATATGGGCTATTATTTCACTTACAGACCATTTACCTTTGGCTATTGGTGTAGACCATAATGTTTCATCCATATTTTCTAATGTAATTAACCAAGATGAATAATTATTAAAATCTTTAATTATTTTTATTTCTTCACTCATTTTTATTTCCCCCATTCCTATGTTAATTAAGAATATTATAACATAAAATCACATTCTAATAAAACGTACGTTCTTATATTTATGCTGAAAAAAAGGGTTTTTTAGAAAACAGCCTTTCTAAAAATATGTATTCTTCCTTAAAATGTACTTCCTTCAGCCTGAAATGACAGTAATCTTTCAGTAAGGAAAAATAAACTCTTGGAAAATATCTTTTTTGTTGTTTTAATCTATACTGAGTATTTAGCTATTTCCTTCTTCGTATATAAGAAAATTACAAAATATTGATTACTGAGGTATGGGATGATAGGTTTGCGGGTATTGACCATTGTTTTAGGTATTGCCATTTTTCTTATAGGATATTTTGCGCCAGTGAACTTTCTGTACACACTCCCTATAGCAGCTGTGATGGTTTTGATTGGGGTATTTTTTATAAAAAATAAAGTGAAATAGTAATTAGGGGATTGATGAGTATTTTTTTAGAAAGCAGGAAGATCTATTATATGAAAAAAAGATATTTAGCTATTTTTACATTAGTAATAGTTCTATTAGTTGGTTGTGCAACAAAGGAAACAATTATTGATACAAGTGATATTAATATTTCTTTGCTTGAAGAAAGTAAGGATGAATTAGATGGAAAACGCTATATTTTTCGCGTAGCAAACAATACAGAGCAGTCGCTAGAAGCACTTGTACTTTATTGGGAGTATCCAGGATTAGCTACAGAAGATGAGAGCTATCGACTTGTTAGTGTGAGTGAGAATACGAGTGTCGTTGAACAGCTTGGAGTTGGGCAACAAATAGATTTTCAGCTTCATATTCCTAAAGAAGAGGGCTTTTTGAGCGATTATCCTATCGATATTGATAATCCATCTCTTATTGCAGCAGGCTTTGTGCAAAATCAAGAAATTCAGTTAATTATAGCTGTTGATAAATTAATCGAATAATGCTGCGAAATTCCCTTTTGTTGTTTCGTTAAAAAGAGGAAATGTATTTTGAAAAAACAAAGTAAATTAAAAAATGGGTTACTATTTACGCTTGTGACAGTAGCATTAGTCTTTCTTTACCATGGCATCTATATTCAACGAGGAAATAAGACAATTTGGTGGAATCAATCCATTTGGGTGATAGTTTTACTAGGAAGTTGTTTCTTAGTTATGGCGATTAACAACTTTATAATGAAAAAATATATTATGCTCTATCTTTGTACAGGGGCATATATTGCTTACATATTAATGATTATTTTGAAAATCATATTTTGATAGAAGGTGACTGTCAGAAAATGTGGTTGTTAACCTATTTTCCAACAGCCTTTTATTGATATTATCGCAAGTGAAAATTATTGAAGCCCTTGCTTTTTAAATAGCTCCACAAAATTTTGAGCTGTTTTAGATAAATAATGATTTTTCAGCCAAATTAGACCGACTGAGGAAGCAAGGGAGCTACTGTCGATTTTATAGGTATAGATGTTATTTAAATGATGTTGTTTTAACACTGATTCTGGTACGATTGCTGTGCCAAAATTTGCTTCGACTAGCTTGAGTAGCAAAGTAATATCCGAGCATTCACTAATAATATTTGGTTGTATTTGCTGGCGAGAGAAGGCTTCCCAAATTAAATAATGTAAACCCAACCCTTCAGTGCTTGGTAAAATTAGCGATTCTTGTTGGATATCTATTAAAGAGATTTCCTCATGAAGGGGAAATTGCTTCTGGCTTGTAATAAAATAAAAAGGCTCTGTGTAGAGATGAACGACTGAAAAATCCTCAAGCTCTAATGGTAGCCGAATGAAGGCGAGCTCAACATGGCGTTCCCGCACAAGCCGACATAGGTACGCAGATTCATTTTGCTGAATTTTGTACGTCACATTTGGATAGAGCTGTTTAAATTGCTGAAGTACATCACTCAGCTTTGAAACGGATAATGTATTCACGCCAATTTTTAATATGCCGCTGCCTCCATTCCCAATTTCTTTTACTTCTGCTTGAGCCTCCTCCATTAGCTGCGTCATTTGCAGTGCATATTTATATAAAGTTTTCCCAGCCTCAGTTACTTCAAAAAAGCGCCCGTTACGTTCAATTAATTTAGCATCAAGCTCCTGCTCCATTGCCTTTAAATGTTGGCTTAATGGTGGCTGCGATATGTGAAGTCTTTCAGCAGCAGCTGAAATTTTTTGTTCCTCTACAATAGCAATAAAATAGCGTAGTTGTCGAATATCCATCGTACATTTCCTCCTTTATATAGCTAAATCTTAAGTGAAATTAATTTATTTAATATTTTTCATATAGTTCATTCCATGCTAGCATATTTAGTAAGAAATATAAAAGGGGGTATTAGCAATCATTAAAACTCAAGCGATTGTGCTAGCGTCATTTATGATGATGACTGCATGTCAGCAAAAGGAAATAGTCACATACGAGCTTGAAGGACAAAATGAAGCAAAGCAGGTGGAGACGATGGGGCAGCAATTAATTAAATATGCAGAGCAAGGGGATATAAAAGAGGCTTTAGCATTATTAGAAACAAGCATTAATATTAATGAACAAGATATGAATGGAAGAACTGCTGTTATGGCAGCGACATATAACAACCAAGTAGAAATGGTGGAATTATTAATTGAGTATGGTGCAGATATTAATATTCGCGATAAACAATTAAATAATGTCTTATTGTATGCTGGAGCATCAGGCTATTTGCCAATTGTTAAGCTTGCACTTGAGGCAGGTGCAGATACAAAGCTTACGAATCGCTTTGGTGGTATCGCTATTATTCCTGCATCTGAACGAGGGCATGTAGAGGTGGTTAAAGAGCTACTTGAAAATAGTGATACGAATGTAAACCATATTAATAATTTGCATTGGACAGCGTTAATGGAAGCAGTAATTTTAGGTGATGGTGGTAAACGCCATCAGCAAATTGTTCAATTGCTTATTGAACATGGAGCGGATATTACGATTGCGGATGCACAGGGGGTTACGCCACTACAACACGCACGTAAGCTAGGTTTTACAGAAATTGAAAAAATATTAACAGCAGCAGGAGAGTGAAAAAATGAATAGCACAGCTTATTGGTTAACAAATGTTCGTTTAGAGGAAGGCTATCATTATGAAAATGGCACAGTAATTGCAACGAAAACAGGACTTTATAATCTTCATATTGAAGACGGAACAATAAAGGAAATTACTGCAGTGGGTGAGCCATTATCAACAAGCTTACCACAGCACGATGTGGAAAAGCGCTTAATGTTACCATCGTTTAGAGATATGCATATCCATCTTGATAAAACGTATTATGGTGGCGATTGGAAAGCACCTTCTATTCCAACAAAAGGGATTATCACGCGTATTGAGGAAGAGCAGGAGCTACTACCACGCTTATTACCGGTAGCACAGCAACGAGCTGAAAAGCTGATGGATTTATTATTAAGCGCAGGTACAACACATATTCGTTCACATGTGAATATCGACCCTACGATCGGCTTAAAAAATTTAGAGGCAACTTTGCGTGCAGTTGAGAATTATAAAAATAAAGCGTTTGTTGAAATCGTAGCATTTCCTCAGCGTGGTTTATTACGTAGCGATTCAGTTGCGCTTGTAAGAGAGGCAATGAAAAACGGTGCCGCATTAGTTGGTGGTGTAGATCCAGCCACGATGGATGGCGATGTTGAACGATCTTTACAAACTGTGATGGATATTGCGGTAGAGGCGAATGCTAATATCGATTTACATATTCATGATGGTGGACATTTAGGTATTTATACGTTTAAACGTTTAGCAGCATTAACAGAGGAAGCAGGCTGGCAAGGTCGAGTAACGATTAGCCATGCGTTAGCACTTGCAGATATTCCGTTAACAGAGGCAAGTGAAGTGGCAGAAATGCTAGCACAGCAACGTATTTCAATCGCTTCGTCTGTTCCACTTGGACATACGATTCCGATTCCAATGTTAAAGGAAAAAGGAGTAGAGGTGTTCCTAGGAGACGATAGCATTATCGACCATTGGTCACCATTTGGTAAAGGGGATAGCTTGGAAAAGGCGAGCACTTTAGCAGAGCGTTTCCGATTAAGCAATGAGTATTCACTTGGACAAACTTTAGGTCATATTACAGGTGGTATTACACCACTTAATGAAGAAGGGCAACGTGTGTGGCCAAATGTCAACGATGTAGCAAACTTCGTATTAGTAGATGCAAGCTGTTCAGCAGAGGCAGTAGCACGTAGAAGTAATCGAGCAGCTGTTGTATATAAAGGTTCTTTAGTAGCAGGCACGCTGTTGAAATAAGGGAGGATAAGGAAAATGACATATTGGTTAACGAACGCATTATTAGAAACAGGCTATGAAATGGATGGCGAAACGGTAATTAGTACGAAAACAGCTAGTTTTCATTTATTAATAGAGAATGAGCAAATCGCAAAAATCGTGCCAGCAAATGAAGCATTAACGGATAACTTACCACAAAAGGATGCTAAAAACTTATTAGTATTGCCTTCATTTGTAGAAAAGCATTGTCATTTAGACAAAACATTGCTAGGTGATGATTGGCGTGCTGTTACGCCAACGAAAGATATTTTCGGACGTTTCGAAGTGGAAAAAACAGTGCTACCTACACTGCGTACATCGACACAGGAGCGCGCGGAAATTTTACTCGCACGTTATGTACAATACGGCGTGACACACGTTCGTACACATGTTGATATTTATCCAGAAGTTGGGTTAAAAAATTTAGAACAAGTACAAATAGCGTTACAAACATTTGAAGGGAAGCTATCAAATGAAATCGTAGCATTCCCACAACATGGCTTATTACGTACAGATGCCAAAGAGCTAGTGCGTGAAGCGTTACGACAAGGTGCAGGGCTAGTTGGTGGTGTAGACCCAGCAATGGTAGATGGCGATATTGAGCGTTCATTGCAGGAGATGGTGGAGCTTGCGGTAGAAGGCAATGCAGGTATTGATTTGCATTTGCATGATGCAGACCAACTAGGGATTTATACGATTAAACGTTTAGCACAGCTAACAATAGAAGCGGGCTTACAAGGGAAAGTAGCAGTGAGCCACGCATTTGCGCTTGGCGATATTTCTCCAGCACAGGCAGAGGGAATGGCGGAGCTTTTAGCGAATGCAGGTATGTCGATTATTACAAGTGCACCGATTGGTCGCAACTTCCCACCTGTTGGTTTACTTCATAAAAAAGGTGTGAATGTAGCAGTAGGCTGCGATAATATTTTTGATTCATGGTCACCATTCGGTAATGGCGATGTTTTAGAGCGTGCAGGTCGTCTAGCACAGCTTTCAAGATGGTCACATGAACGTGCATTAGCAGAAACACTACAATTTATCACAGATGGTATTAAGCCTTTGGATGATAAAGGACAGCAAGTTTGGCCAAAGGTTGGCGATGCTGCAAATATGGTGCTTGTGGAAGCATCATGCTCTGCTGAAGCGATTGCAAGAACGTCGAAGCGAGTAGCTACAATTTATAAAGGAAATGTCGTAGCGGAATAAGATAAAAAAAGACTAACAACACCAACTTGGTATGTTTGTTAGTCTTTTTTGCATAGTATATAATAACGTTATTTTCCAACAATCGTATTATAAATTGGTAGAAGTGCATCGAATGTTTCTTCAGCAAATGTTAAAAATTCATCAGCAGACAATGCTGTTGCTTGCTTGATTGTTAAATGGCGACCAACTAAAAACTCTCCCTTTTTCACATCACGTAAACGTTGAAGTAGCTTTTGTAATTGCTTTGGGCGTGCTTCAACTAATGGAATAACGTTAGGTGACATATGGTCGCCTGAAATGACGTAATCATTTGTCAGTTCATCGAATAACGTTAAGTTTGCTAAGAGGCGCTCTGCCATTTCAGCTTTTTGAGGCGCTTCATAAATAACGGCGACAACGATGAAAAGATGCGTACCCCATAAGCCGATTTGGAAATGTGGTAATGCTTTATAGCCGCGTTTATAAGGCGCAAAGGCAACCCATGAATCTTTCGGTGGATTTATTGTACGGCGAGCATGCTTCGCAACATGTGGGAAAAATTCATCTCCTGTTTTAGTACTAAAGTATGTAGTGAAATACTCACCTAATAGCTGAAATTTTGGGCGTACAATTGTTGTTAATGCCCCCATTCTTTCGTCTAAGCCATCTATTGAAAAGACTTGGAAATCTTCATTTGTCCATTGTATTTTTTTCATTTTATTTGAACTCCTTTCAAAATTAAGGTTTATTTTCTTTATTTTTTGGGAAAATAGTAGTAACAGCAAAATCAAACTAGAGGGAGCGTGACGAGTATGAAACAGATGGTTAAAATTATACGCAAGGTTGATGTTGAAAAGCAATATGAATACATTCTAAGATTAGAGCTTGATTACGAGCTAGCTTCCTTGTTTGAGGCGATGCAAGTAAAAGATGAAAAAGAAATGGAAAAGTCAAAAACACGGCTGAAAGAAATTCAACAAGAGCTAGAAAACCTATATGCCTATGAATAAACAACAATTACAATCAAATTAAAAAATCACTTGCTAAAAACATTCGGGTAGCAAGTGATTTTTGTTATACTAATATTAGGTCTTCAGTTTATATGTAGTTTATTTCTCATAAGTATATATATTGTGTTTCGTGACAGAGAGAAGAAAGGTGGTACATAGTGATGGATTTACAGCAACTAGATTTGTTTGCAAAAGATTTAATTATGCAGGCAGGACAGCGTATTCGCGCTGCATTCTCCTATGATTTAAAAATCGAAACAAAATCAAATGCCAATGATTTAGTGACAAATATTGACCGAGAAACGGAATTGTTTTTCATTGAAAAAATTAAAGAATACGATGCATCACATAAAATTTTAGGCGAAGAAGGTATGGGCGAAAAGGTTGAGTCATTAGATGGTGTTGTCTGGATTATAGATCCGATTGATGGCACGATGAATTTCGTTAAGCAACATCGTCATTTTATGATTACAATTGGTATATTTGTTGATGGTGTTGGGAAATTAGGATACATATTCGACGTGATGCGTGAAGATTTATTTTGTGCGATGGCAGGTCAAGGTGCTTGGTATAATGACACGCCGTTACGCAGGCTAAATCCTGTTAAGCTAGAAGAGGCTGTTATTGGTATTAATACAATCTGGGTAACGCCAAATAAAAGGGTAAACCACGAAAAATTAATTGAGCTTGTCAGAACAGTACGTGGTACAAGATCGTACGGTGCAGCAGCAATGGAAATTGCCTTTGTTGTTAGCGGTAAGCTTGATGCCTATTTATCAATGCGCTTATCGCCATGGGATGTCGCAGGTGGTATCATTATTGCACAGGAGGTTGGTGCAGTAGCAAGCAATTTGCAGGGACAGCCGTTTAATTTATTATCTTCGGGTACATTTATGATTGCTAATCCATCAATTCATTCGCAAATTTTAGAACAGTATATTGAATTGAAATAAAAAATAAGGATTCATTTGTAAATTAAAACAGCGCGAGAACGTATTATTTTCTCGCGCGTTTTTTATAAAAGCCCTTGCTCTTTAAATTTACGTTTTGTTTTGAAAGCCATCATAAAGATGAAGCACATCACAAGCACACAGGCGATAACACCAATAATTCCTGCTTTATCATATTCTGTACCTGTAACGCCGATAAGCGATACAGAAAAACCGATGCCTACCATTGATAAAATAGCAGCTAATGCATAAATGAACATTACTAATTTTGCTTTATTCACTATTTTCTCCTCCAAACTATCTTCTATATTAAATCAGTTCAATCAATTGACAAAGACAATTAACTATTCTTATGCTATAATATCACAGTTAAACATTCGAAAAAAGAATATGGAGTGGAATAATGACAAATTTACGTCAAGATTTACGTAATATAGCGATTATCGCGCACGTTGACCATGGGAAAACAACTTTAGTAGACCAATTATTAAAACAATCGGGTACATTCCGTTCAAACGAGCAAGTAGAAGAACGCGCAATGGATTCAAATGATATTGAGCGTGAGCGTGGGATTACTATCCTAGCTAAAAATACGGCAGTAAATTATGAAGGCACACGCATTAACATTTTAGATACACCAGGACACGCCGATTTTGGTGGAGAAGTAGAACGTATTTTAAAAATGGTAGATGGCGTTATTTTAGTAGTAGATGCTTATGAAGGCTGTATGCCACAAACACGCTTTGTGTTGAAAAAAGCGTTGGAGCAAAATTTAACACCAATCGTTGTAGTAAATAAAGTAGATAAAGATTCAGCACGTCCAGAGGAAGTAGTAGATGAAGTGCTTGAATTATTAATTGAGCTTGATGCTAATGACGATCAGTTGGACTTCCCTGTTGTTTTTGCATCAGGTGTAAATGGTACAGCAAGCCTTGATCCTAATCCTGCAAACCAAGAAGAAAATATGAAATGCTTATTTGAGCAAATTATCGCTCATATTCCAGCACCAGTTGATAATTCGGACGAGCCATTACAATTCCAAGTAGCTCTTTTAGATTATAATGATTTCGTGGGACGTATCGGTATTGGACGAGTAGCGCGTGGTACAATTTCAGTTGGTCAGCAAGTATCATTAATGAAGCTTGATGGCACGGTGAAAAACTTCCGCGTAACGAAGAT
The DNA here is from genome assembly GCF_000612805.1 of Bacillus ndiopicus. GTDB lineage: Bacteria > Bacillota > Bacilli > Bacillales_A > Planococcaceae > Metasolibacillus > Metasolibacillus ndiopicus. Next base: position 712,013 of record NZ_HG964403.1, read on the forward strand.
TTTCGGTTTCTTTGGCTTAAAACGTGAGGAAATTCAAACGGCAAAAGCAGGAGATTTAATTGCAGTATCTGGTATGGAAGCAATCAATGTAGGGGAAACAGTATGTCCTGTTGAGCATCCAGAGGCATTGCCACCATTACGCATCGATGAGCCAACATTACAAATGACGTTTTTAGTAAACAATTCACCATTTGCAGGACGCGAAGGAAAATGGGTAACTTCTTCAAAAATTGAAGAGCGTTTACGTGCACAATTGCAAACAGACGTATCTCTTCGTGTAGAAGATACAGATTCACCAGATGCATGGACAGTTTCTGGTCGTGGGGAGCTGCATTTATCAATTTTAATTGAAAATATGCGTCGTGAAGGCTTTGAACTACAAGTATCAAAACCACAAGTTATTATTAAAGAAGTTGACGGTGTGAAATGTGAACCAATCGAGCGTGTTCAAGTTGATGTACCTGAAGACAGCGTAGGTTCAATTATTGAATCGCTTGGAACACGTAAAGGCGAAATGCTTGATATGATTAATAATGGTAACGGACAAGTACGTATTATTTTTAACGTACCAGCACGTGGTCTAATCGGTTATACGACAGAGTTTATGTCATTAACAAAGGGCTTCGGTATTATTAACCACACATTCGATTCTTACCAACCAGTAGTTCCAGGTAAAGTTGGTGGACGTCACCAAGGTGTGCTTGTTTCAATGGAGAACGGTAAATCTACAACTTATGGTATGATGCAAGTAGAAGACCGTGGTACATTGTTTGTAGAGCCTGGTACAGAAGTGTACGAAGGTATGATTGTTGGTGAAAATACGCGTGAAAATGATATTACTGTAAATATCACAAAAATGAAGCAAAAAACGAATATTCGTTCTGCTAACAAAGACCAAACGAACGTTATTAAAAAGCCTCGTATTATGACTTTAGAGGAAGCACTTGAATATTTAAGTGACGATGAATATTTAGAAGTAACACCTGAATCAATTCGTTTACGTAAGCAAATTTTAGATAAAAATGAACGTGAACGTATTGCGAAAAAGAAAAAATACGCGGAAATGGAGCAATAATTTCGCGTGAACATGTGAAAGGATGAGTAATGTTGTTGAATTTAGCTTCAAACTTGATTCAAGCATCTACATCTGTTGCAACAATTAATGACCCGCTTGTCTATAAGAAAATGTCTGGTATTACACGCTTTATTTATGAGTATTTTGCAAGTGTGGATGCCAATGGTATGGTGAACTATACGATTCCGGGATACATTACACTATTAGTGATTTTTGCTTTATCAGCTCTTGTGTTCAAATTAGGCTTTGCACGTGAGCTACCGTTAATGAAAAATATTATTATTTATACATTTTTATTTGTCGGTTGTATTGTGTTAACATTGTTCGCCCTCTACCTACCAATGATTGAGGGGCTTATCGTCGCAGCGTTAATTTTAATAATTTATAAAACACGCTTATGGCGAGAAAAACGTGAGCAAGCTACTGGAAAATAATAATAGATAAGAAACTACCACATTTGAAATTTTTAATGTGGTAGTTTTTTTCTTTACCTTCAAAGTACTTAAAAATATATGACTTATAGAGAGCGTATAAATTTCCTAATTATTTGGATAAACTAATAAAAATTAAGCTGAGGTGATGGAGTTGACCTTATCAAATACGTATACTGAAAAAAGTCATAAACATGAAAAACGCTTTCAATATGGACAACGTAATATGTGGACAGGTTTAATGTTTGGACTTGGTGTTGTGGCATTTATAGATGAGGTTGTCTTTCATCAATTATTACAATGGCACCATTTCTATGATAAATCTACGGCTAAGATTGGATTAATTTCAGATGGGTTATTTCATGCTTTTAGCTTTTTTGCTACAATTGGCTCTGCTTTTTTACTTGCTGATCTTCATCGAAAACATGGCTTTTGGTTAAAAAGATGGTTAGGAGGAGTTTTTCTTGGGGCAGGAGCGTTTCAACTTTACGATGGTATTATTCAGCATAAATTTATGAAACTACATCAAATACGCTATAATGTCGATATTATTCCCTATGATATAGCATGGAATGTTATTGCATCCCTTTTGATTATTATTGGTATTGTTTTATTAGTAAAAACGAATCAACTAAAGCGCTAGGAGGATTCAAATTTGCACTCACATGAAACGCATCTTCAAGGATTCCCCAATCTGATACAAGCAATAATTGTTTTACCATTTCTAATTTCCCTTGTCATTTATATTGTTGCAGTTATTTACTCTAATCGCTATAAAAAAAGATGGTCACATTTTCGTACAATAAGTTGGATACTAGGCCATATATGTGCCATCGCCACCTTAATTGGCCCATTTGCAGAGCTTGCACATATTAATTTTGCTGCACATATGATTGCTCACTTATTGTTTGGAATGCTTGCCCCACTTCTAATCGCTTTAGCAGCACCAATGACTCTACTAGTAAGATCAATCCCAGTGAAAATGGCTCGTCGTATTTCTTGTGTATTAAAAAATCGCTACTTAACTCTTGTACGTAATCCAATTATCGCTTCAATATTTAATATAGGTGGCCTGTGGTTACTCTACACAACCCCACTTTTTTACATGATGCATGAAAGCTTGCTTTTATATATTTTAATCCATGTTCATATTTTTCTAGCAGGTTATCTTTTTACAATTGCTTTTATTTATATCGATCCTACCCCTCATCCACTTTCTTATATTTTTCGATCCATTGTTTTATTAATTGCCCTAGCAGCACATTCCATATTAGCTAAATATATTTATGCTTATCCCCCTAATCATGTATCTCCTATACAGGCGGAAATGGGTGCTAAGATTATGTATTATGGCGGAGATGTGATTGAAATAGGGCTGGTTTATTTACTCTTTTATCAGTGGTATAAAAGTACGAGAGGTTCTAATTTAGCAAAATCCATTCCTGCTAAATAATCATATTAGACGATATACTTGATGAATCTTGATGAAAGCATTTTTAAATGAAGCTTTTCGAGTTAGCGCACACTTTTTTCTTTTAATGCATACGCTACTCTAGGTATAACAGTCGTATGTAAGGAGGAGTGACAATGTCTAGACGTAGAATGCTAAGTTTTCTTGTGATGCTATCTTGCTTTATACTCCTAACAATGGGTGCTTGTAAACAGGAAGAACTCAAGGAAGTTCGTGTTGGGGAAGTGACGCGATCTATTTTTTATGCCCCCCTTTATGTAGCAATTGAGGAAGGGTTTTTTGAGGATGAGGGCTTGAAAATTGATTTAAGAACAATTGCAGGTGGAGACAAGACGATGACGGCGTTATTATCAGATGGCATTGATGTAGCGCTTGTTGGATCGGAGACATCTATTTATGTCAACGCCCAAGAAGCAAATGATCCGATTATTAATTTTGCGCAATTAACACAAACGGACGGGACATTTTTGGTAGCTAGGGAGGACATCAAAGATTTTTCATGGGAAATGTTGAAAGGGTCTGTTTTTCTTGGGCAGCGTAAAGGTGGAATGCCTCAAATGGCTGGGGAATATGTGCTAAGAAAGCATGGTGTGGATCCACAAAAGGATTTAGAGCTAATACAAAATATCGATTTTGCAAATATTGCTACGGCTTTTGCTTCAGGTACAGGGGATTTTGTTCAATTATTTGAGCCAACAGCGAGTCTATTTGAGCTAGAGGGAGTTGGGCATATCGTTGCTTCTTTTGGTGCACAATCAGGTCATTTACCATACACTACTTTTATGGCGAAGAAAAGTTATTTAGAGAAACAAGCAAGTATTGCAGAAAGCTTTACGCGTGCTATACAAAAAGCGCAAAATTGGGTGTATGCAAATAGTTCGGAAGATGTAGCGAAGTCCATTGCTCCTTATTTTGAAAATACGGATATCGCATTAATTACTACTGTTGTAGAGCGTTACCGGGCGCAGGAGTCGTATGCAAAAAATCCTATTTTGGATGAGGCAGAATGGGAGTTGCTACAAGATGTGATTGAGCAAGCAGGAGAGCTTCCACGAAGAATGGACTACAATCAGTTTGTAGATACTTCTTTTGCAGAGAAAGCAATGAATTAATATGGCGATACTTACAGTTAATCATGTGTATCATACGTATTTTTCGCAAGAGGTAGCAACTGAAGCATTGCATGATATCCATTTCTCTGTAGAGCCTGGTGAGTTTGTTTCAATTTTAGGGGCCAGTGGATGTGGAAAATCTACGCTACTTTCTATTATTGCTGGTTTACTTGAGCCAACAGCAGGCGATGTCATTATCAAAAACCACGACCAAAGCACATCAATCGGCTATATGCTGCAACAGGATTATTTATTTCCATGGAAAACCATCGAAGAAAATGTCACACTCGGTTTAAAGTTATTAAAATATCATGATTTACACGCTAAAGACATTGCTAAGGAGCTGTTACAGGCTGTAGGTTTGCCAAACATTGAAAAGAAATTTCCGAGACAGCTATCAGGGGGGATGCGGCAACGAGCTGCGCTGGCAAGAACACTTGCAGTAGATCCTAAAATATTATTGTTGGATGAACCATTTTCGGCATTAGATTATAAAGCGAAATTAAAGCTTGAAGACTTGGTTTGTGCAATGTTAAAAAGCTATGAAAAAACAGCGATTTTAGTAACACACGATATTGGGGAAGCTATCGCGATGAGCGACCGAATTATTTTAATGAGTGCGAAGCCTGGGGCGATTCATAAAATTTTCGATGTGCCGCGAGAGTTAGCAGCTTTAACACCATTTGAGGCTCGTACACATCCGAGCTATGGAGCCTTTTTTCAAAGCGTTTGGAAGGAGCTTGAGAGCCTTGAACATTCAACTTCTTCATGAACAATATAAAGCATTATTAAGAAAAGAGAAGCGCCGCATTCGTTTCTTTCAATTGTTGATAATAATCAGTTTTATTGGACTTTGGGAGCTTGCCTCACAAAACCATTGGATTGACCCACTTATTTTTAGTGCACCTTCAAAAGTATGGAGATTGTTTGTAGAAAAATGGTCTGATGGCACATTGATGATTCATGTTAACATTACGTTATTTGAAACAGTGCTCGGCTTTATTATTGGGACATTGCTAGGTACAATTATTGCAGCGATTTTATGGTGGTCGCCATTTTTCTCGAAAGTAGCAGATCCTTACCTCGTTGTGTTGAATGCGATGCCGAAAGTAGCGCTCGGCCCTATTTTAATTGTTGCACTTGGACCAGGAATGATATCCATTATCACAATGGGCGCAATTATTTCGGTTATTATTTCAACAATTGTTATCTATACAGCCTTTATTGAAGTTGATACGAATTATGTGAAGGTATTACAAACATTTAATGCAAATCGTACGCAAATTTTTAAAGAGGCGATTTTACCAGCATCCTTTCCTACTATTATTTCAACATTGAAAGTGAATGTTGGATTGTCATGGGTTGGTGTAATCGTAGGAGAATTTCTTGTATCAGCAAAAGGCCTTGGCTATTTAATTATTTATGGCTTCCAAGTATTTAATTTTAATCTTGTATTTTTAGCTCTAATGATTATTGCAGTGTTTGCAACGATTATGTATCAGCTTGTGGAATTAGTGGAAAGAAAGCTAATAAAAGCAAGATGATCGTTGAAAAGCATAGGAAGTTATATTGCAGCGAGTCTAGTATCATTTAATTGTTGTAACTGATGCTAAGCACGCAAAACAATAAAAGATAAGGCTGTTGGGAAAAGCAGGGTTAAGCCTGCTTTTCCTAGCAGCCATGTGCATTAAAAAGGAAACTTCACTAGTTCAATTAATTAAAAAAGCGGACGCCCTGTTAATTGTATTTCAGCTTCCCATTTAGCTACTTCTTCACGTACACGAGGCGCAACTTTTGTTCCGAGTAATTCTATTGCTTGCATAACTTGATCGTGCGGCATTGTACTTAAAGGCACATACAGCATAAAGCGTGTAATTCCAACATGTTTTCGTAGATGAATAATTTTTTCTGCAACTGTATCAGGGTTACCAACATAGAGTGCTCCATTAAAACTTCGCGCAGCATCATAGCTAGAACGACTATAATAAGGCCAACCACGTTCTTTTCCTAATTTGTTCATGCCTGCCTGAGTAGATGGGAAAAATGTATCCGCTGCTAATTCCGTATTTTCACCAATAAAGCCTATTGAATGAGCCCCTACTTTAAGCTTGGCAATATCATGACCTGCATGAGTAGCCGCTTTTTTATAAAGCTGAACGATAGGTGCAAATTGCATTGGGCTACCACCAATAATTGCAAGCATAAGTGGTAATCCTAAAAGACCAGCACGAATAGCGGATTGTTGATTGCCCCCACTACCAATCCAAATTGGTAAGGAGCTTTGAACAGGTCTTGGGTATATCCCTAAATTATTGATAGCTGGTCGGTGTTTACCTTGCCATTCTATCTTTTCAGACTGATTAATTTTGAGTAGTAACTCTAAGTGTTCTTCAAAAAGCTCATCGTAATCGTTTAAGTTATAGCCGAACAATGGAAAGGATTCAATAAAGGAACCTCGGCCTGCTATAATTTCGGCACGTCCATTTGAAATACCATCCAAAGTAGAAAAGTCTTGAAAGACACGAACGGGATCAGATGAGGATAGTACCGTCACTGCGCTTGTGAGTCGTATGTTTTTTGTTTGTGGAGCTGCAGCAGCGAGCACCATCGCTGGAGAAGATGCAGCATAATCCTCTCGATGGTGCTCACCGACACCAAAGACATCTAACCCCACTTGATCAGCAAGAATGATTTCTTCCACTACCTCGCGCAGACGTTGTGCGTGGCTAATGACCTCACCACTATGCACGTCTGGTTTTGTTTCTACAAAAGAAGTAATTCCTATTTCCATTTTTTATATCTCCTAATTAAAAAGTTTTTTAATCCTAAATGGTTTAATTTGGTAGATGTCAAAACATCCATTGGGACCACATACACGCATACTGGCGAAGTGATCAATATTATTTTGGCTCAAAGTTTCTGCTGGATATTGCAGGACATGGCAATTTTAAGCTAATATCCATTGGTCAGTTAGAATAAATTTAGACTGGAATTAAAAGTGTAGCAATTTACCGTTTTGTTATTGCCCAAAAAAGCAGAGCGACAACGCTGACAACTGCCCCCAATAAACAAACGCCTTCCCAGCCAAAGTGTGCATACATCTGAGTTGATGCGATAGAGCCACAAGCACTGCCGATTGAATAAAACATCATATAGCCAGCAGTTAGACGACTTCGTGCCTCTGCGCGCAATGGAAGAATCATCGTTTGATTTGTAACATGTATTGCTTGTACAGCTAAATCGAGTAAAACAATTCCTATAACGACTGCAATTAATGATTGCTTTATGTAAGCAATAAACAACCACGATATGAATAAAAGCGCTAACGCGATGCCTGTCGTTCTTTGCCCATAGCCCTGGTCAGCCAATTTTCCTGCACGCGTAGCAGCTAATGCACCAGCTACTCCTACAAGACCAAAAGCTCCGATTACACTATGTGATAGAGCGAATGGAGTGGCGCTTAGCGGTAATACAAGAGAAGTCCATAAAATACTGAAATCAGCAAATATCAGCATTGCTAGAACAGAACGGATACGTAACGTTCGTTCTTCAATAAATAACATAAGCACGGATTTTATTAACTGGAAATAGGAAAGTGATTGTACCTCTCGCTCCATATTAGGTAACAACCTCAAAAATATTAAAGTCATTGAAAACATTAGTATTGCAGAAAATAAATATACGGAACGCCAGCCAGCAATATCCGTTAAGATACCTGCTATTGTTCGTGCAAGCAATATACCGATAACAATTCCGCTTGTGATATTTCCAACAATACGCCCTCGTTCTAAAGGGGAGGCCATAGTTGCTGCGAAAGCCACAATAGTCTGTGTTACAACTGCAAGCAGCCCTACTAAAGCCAAACCACTGAAAAGTACTGCACTAGAAGTGGCAAAACTAACGATGACCAAGGCTATTGTGGATAGAAGCATCTGACCAATAATTAACTGACGTTGGTTTAATAAATCTCCAAGGGGTACAAGTAATAGTAAACCAAGACCATAAAATATTTGCGTAATAGTAATAACAACGCCAATAACAGAGTGGTCAATATGGAAATCACGAGCCAGTTCATCAAGTAAAGGTTGTGCAAAGTAAATATTGGCAACTGACATCCCACAGGCTATCGCAAACAATAATGTTACAAAGTATGGTATTGATGATTGTCGTTCTGTATTCAATGCCTTCATTTCGATATTAGTATAGAACATTTGATTTCTTCGTTTAGCCACATCTTATCCTCCATTCACTAATAATTCGCGATTATAACATACCGAACGGTACGTAATAATCATCGATAAATATATATCTAATTTGTTCGTTATGTCAATACTTTAGTAAGTAATAATTGACTATAAAAAATATTTGATGTACATTAATTACATACTGATTGGTATTTTAAAGGTTACTAACATACATATCCTTAAATAATGGAGGGCTGTTTCTAATGGCAAGAACTCGAGAATTTGATGAAGAAAAAGTATTAAACGCAGCGATGCAGTTATTTTGGGAGAAGGGGTATGAGGCTACTTCTTTAAGCGATCTCACAGCTAGAATGGAGATTCAACGTCCTAGTATTTATTCCACTTTTGGCGATAAAAAAGAGCTATTTGAAGCTGCACTTCGCAAATATACTACGGCCCGTGCATCCGAGATACGGGCATTACTACAAAGCTATACATCTGTTAAGCAGGCGTTTGCTATTTTTTTTAAAGAAGTGATTGAAGCTGAGTATAAAGGTGATTTGAGTAAGGGATGTTTTTGTATTAATACAATGGTTGAACTTGCTCCACATGATGAAAGATTTGAAATTTTAACTAGGGAGCATCAATTATATTTAGCTGTTATTTTTCAAGAGACAATCGAACGGGGCATTCAATCTGGTGAGCTTGAAGTCGGTACGGATGCTAAGTCTTTAGCGCAAGCACTTATTATTGCATTAATTGGGATAACTGTTATGATGAAATCTCAACCACAGCGTTCATTTGTTGACAATGCAATCGCCAAAACACTGACATTACTAAAATGATAGGTTTAACTAAGTCTATTAATATTTCAAATTTTTATATTTTACTTGCAAGGTGGTAAGTAGCTTAATAAAATGCAAATGGCTGTTAGGAAAGCTTTTGCTTTTCCTAACAGCCAAATCTTTATAAAGAACCACTCCTACCTATTCAAATGAATTAAAATTCCTCATCGAACTTTGAAGATGTGCGGAAAAATCGAAATTTTCCTGTGGCTAGCCTTTTTTCTGTATTGTTGGCGATGCGTGTATGGCATGATTCGCACATATACGTATGGATTGGTCGATTGCGCAGCTTTTTAGAGAGGGGTAAATCGTCCTCAAGCTGCTGTATAGTATCACAAATGACACATTTAACACGCATAACTAATTTTCCTCCTATTGAATACGAATAGCGTCTACATGTGTGATTGGGTTATCAATGTTTGATCCATCAGCGAATAAAATATGGACTGGTCCGTCTTCAGTTAATGGCTTACCGTCATGACTGTATTTAAAAATAAGTGTTTTTGCTTCTTCAATTGAAAAAATGTGTTCTTCTCCAGTGCGGCATTCAAAAACAACTTCTGTTGCATCCTCTTTAATGCCAGCATTGTTTAAAAAAGGCTTAATTTCGATGCCGAATGTCCCTGTTATCATACCTTTACGGTCGAATTTTCTTTCTGTTTTTAAAGTAGGAGGGAATACAGCGCCTTCCATAATTTCCCGTGACCAATGTGCGCCAACCTCACGTAAATATTTTTCCTCGTCGTCTTCTGCTGGTTTTTCATTAAAGTATGTTTTTAAATCTAACTTACGATCATCAAAAATCCAAACAGTTGGGTCAAGTGTTAAATTATATGTAACTGCACCTTTAATCGGAATTATTCCTTGCATCTTTATGAAATCCTCCTTCTTTCTTACATCAAACTATAGTATACCGTTTTTCTATCTTAATAATCAATTCGTGGTTATAAGAAAGTGAAAGAATAGAGCTCATCTTGTAAAAAGAAACTTTAATTCAGTGTGATGTCCTTACGTTTATCTTAAATTTAGAAGTGCACAACTTATTGACACTTAACAAATGAGTGAAAACTTCTATTCATAAAAGGCTGTCTTCACACAAGCTTACTACAGTCTAGCAGGCACTGTTTTATATTGAAGTGTGATAAAAGAGTAGATTCCTTATATAGATACTTGCATTTTTACTCACTAAAAGATAAAATTTATTAATATACAATCCAAGAAATATCAAATAATGGGGGCGTCCTCATGGATACTAAAGCACAATCTTCTTTTCAGGAAAAGGCATTAACTTTATTACAAGCAGATGCAGAAAAAATTGCTCGTTTAATTAAAGTGCAAATGGATCACTTAACGATGCCGCAATGTCCTTTATATGAAGAAGTATTAGATACACAAATGTTTGGTTTATCACGTGAAATTGATTTTGCTGTAAAACTTGGCTTAATTGAGCGTGATGAAGGAAAGAAAATTCTTGATACATTAGAAAAAGAATTATCTCTTTTACACGATGCGTATACAGAAAAATAAAAAAACTCAAACGCTTTACGCGCTTTGAGTTTTTTTTCTAAACGAGGTTTTTTGAAATGAAAAAATATTTAAAGACTTACTTTCGTAATTTTGATTACCCATTATTTATAACATATGTTTTGTTATGCCTATTTGGACTTATCATGATTTATAGTTCAAGTATGATGGTGGCTATTATAGAAGAAAAGCCGCCAGATGCTTATTATACGAAGCAGCTAACTAACTTAAAAATCGCAGCGTTAGCGTTTTTAGTAGGTGCGTTTTTCCCTTATAAGCATTATAGTAATAAAATAATTCTCTTTATTATGATGTGTGTAATGGCTATTTTACTAGCTTGGGTGAATGTCAAAGGAATTTCAGCAGGGGGATCTAAAAGTTGGATTTCTTTATTTGGTGTAATGAATTTCCAGCCTTCTGAATATGCGAAATTATTTGTTATTTTATATTTTGCTGGCTCATTGTATAAAAAAGGATTACGGGAAAATTCCATCCAAAATGTGCAACCTAATGATATTATTTACCCCATCTCCATATGGTTATTAATTTTATTTAGTGTAGGTATGGAAACCGATTTAGGTGCCGTTATGATTATCGGGGTAATTGCCATGTCTATCTTAATGTTTAGTGGTATTAAGGGCAAGACATTGGGGAAGTTTGCCGCTGTACTAGGGGTTTTTGGAACCATTATTATTGGTGCTGTATTTTTAATCAAAGATGACATTATTAACGAGAGCCGAATGGGGCGCTTTTTAGTATTAAAAAATCCTTTTGAATATATAGATGGATCTGGATACCAAATTGTTAATGGTTATTTAGCAATTGGTGCTGGAGGGCTTGAAGGTCGAGGGCTTGGGCAGTCAATTCAAAAGCTCGGTTATTTACCGCACCCTGAGACCGATTTTATAATGGCCATTATAGCCGAGGAGTTAGGTGTGTTTGGAGTTGGGATTGTTATCATTGGGCTTGCTTTTATTGTATTGCGTGGTTTATATATTGCGATGACCACAAAAGATCCATTAGCACGTATGATTGCGGGCGGAATTGCTGTATGGATTGGTTTCCAAGCATTTTTGAATTTGTCAGGTTTATCAGGTATTTTTCCTTTAACTGGTGTTACGTTGCCATTTATTAGTTATGGTGGTACGTCAATACTACTATTATCGTTAGCGATGGGAATATTAATTAATATTTCTATGTACTATAAATTTGATAAGCATAAGCAATCATAGGAGGGGTTTTGAGAGATGAAGAAAATCAGCAAAATATTGGTAGCAAACAGAGGGGAAATTGCAATTCGAATTTTCCGAGCATGTAATGAACTTAATATTAAAACCGTTGCGATTTATTCGCGAGAGGATAGCGGCGCTTATCATCGCTACAAAGCAGATGAAGCTTATTTAGTAGGGGCAGGCAAAAAGCCAATCGATGCCTATTTAGACATAGAAAGTATACTCTCGATTGCAAAAGATGCAGAAGTGGATGCGATTCATCCTGGCTATGGCTTTTTATCAGAAAACGTGGATTTTGCTAGACGCTGTGAGGAAGAAGGGATTCAGTTTATTGGACCAACTTCTGCACATTTAGATATGTTTGGGGATAAAGTAAAGGCACGTGAGCAAGCGATTAAAGCAGATATTCCTGTTATTCCAGGAACGGATGGACCTGTAGCTGACCTAGCAGAAGTAGAAGCGTTTGGGGAAGCACACGGTTACCCGATTATGATTAAAGCTGCTTTAGGCGGTGGCGGTCGCGGGATGCGTATGGTACAAGCAAAGGGCGAGCTTGCATCAGCATATGAGCGAGCAAAATCTGAGGCGAAAGCAGCCTTTGGGTCAGATGAAGTATATGTAGAAAAATGTATTGTTAAGCCAAAGCATATTGAAGTGCAAATTTTAGGGGATGCGACAGGTGAAATTGTTCATTTATATGAACGAGATTGCTCGATTCAACGTCGTCATCAAAAGGTAGTGGAAATTGCACCATCGAACTCAATTTCTGCTGATTTACGTCAACGCATTTGTGATGCAGCAGTGAAATTAATGCGCAATGTAAACTATATTAATGCAGGTACTGTGGAGTTTTTAGTAGCGGGAGATGATTTTTATTTCATCGAAGTGAATCCACGTATTCAAGTAGAGCATACAATTACAGAAATGATTACAGGGATTGATATTGTGCATGCACAAATTAAAGTCGCAGAAGGGCATGCATTGCATTCAGAAACAATTGGTATCCCTGCTCAAGATAAAATTCCATTATTCGGTTATGCTATTCAATCACGTGTAACAACAGAAGATCCAACAAATGATTTCATGCCAGACACAGGTAAACTAATGGTTTATCGTTCAAGTGGTGGATTCGGTGTACGTTTAGATGCAGGAAATGGCTTCCAAGGTGCTGTTGTTACACCTTACTATGATTCACTGCTCGTTAAAATTTCGACATGGGGTATGACGTTTGCGCAAGCAGCAGCAAAAATGGACCGAAATTTACGTGAATTCCGTATTCGTGGTGTAAAAACAAATATTCCGTTTTTAGAAAATGTTGTTGTGCATGAGAAGTTTTTAAATGGACAATTTGATACAAGCTTTATTGATTCGACACCAGAGCTATTCCAGTTCCCAGAAAGAAAAGACCGTGGAACAAAACTATTAAACTATATTGGGAATGTAACGCTTAATGGTTTCCCTGGGGTGGAAAAGCGTACAAAGCCAATTTTTGTTCAACCAAATAAGCCGAAAATAGACTTGTTAACACCACCACCTGCTGGTACGAAGCAGATTTTAGATGAGCGTGGTGCAGATGGCTTAGTTGGGTGGATTAAAGCACAAAATGATGTGCTTCTAACAGATACTACATTTAGAGATGCGCATCAATCATTACTTGCTACACGTATGCGTTCACAGGATATGTTCCAAATTGCGGACCATACAGCACGTATGATGAACGATTTCTTCTCACTGGAAATGTGGGGCGGTGCAACATTCGACGTTGCTTACCGTTTCTTAAAAGAAGATCCGTGGGCACGTTTAGAAAAGCTACGTAAACAAATGCCGAATGTGCTATTCCAAATGTTATTACGTGGAGCAAATGCAGTTGGTTATACGAACTATCCAGATAGTTTAATTCGTGAATTTATTCAAGAATCAGCGGAATCTGGTATCGATGTATTCCGTATTTTTGATAGCTTAAACTGGATTAAAGGAATGGAAGTAGCTATTGATGAAGTGCGCAATACTGGTAAAATCGCAGAGGCCGCAATTTGCTATACAGGCGATATTTTAGATGATTCTCGTGCAAAATATACGGTGCAATATTATAAAGATATGGCACGTGAGCTGGAGGCTGCAGGTGCACATATTTTAGCAATTAAAGATATGGCTGGCTTATTGAAACCAGAAGCAGCATATCGCTTAATTTCAGAGTTAAAAGATGCAACAAGCTTACCAATTCATTTACATTCACATGATACGAGCGGTAATGGCATTTACTTATACGCAAAAGCAATTGAAGCTGGTGTAGATATCGTTGATACTGCATTAGGCTCAATGGCAGGCTTAACATCTCAACCAAGTGCCAATTCGTTATACTACGCAACAAAGGGTGGTAGCCGTCAAGTACGCGCTAATATCGAGTCATTAGAGCAATTAAATTATTATTGGGAAGATGTACGTAAATATTACAAAGATTTCGAGAGTGGTATGAATAGCCCTCATTCAGAAATTTACGTGCATGAAATGCCTGGTGGACAATATAGTAACTTGCAGCAACAAGCAAAGGCAGTAGGGCTTGGCGATCGTTGGGATGAAGTGAAGAAGATGTATTCTCGCGTTAACTTTATGTTTGGGGATATCGTAAAGGTAACACCATCGTCAAAAGTGGTTGGAGATATGGCATTATTCATGGTACAAAACGATTTAACAGAAGACAATATATTAGAGCGAGGTCAAGGCATCGACTTCCCAGACTCTGTAATTGAGTTTTTCCAAGGTTATTTAGGCCAACCACATGGCGGCTTCCCACATGATTTACAACGCATTGTGTTAAAAGAGCGAGAGGCAATTACAGTGCGTCCAGGTGAATTATTAGCACCTGTTGATTTTGCTAAGCTAGCAACAGAATTAGAAGAGAAAATTGGGCGTGCTGTAACGAAAAAAGATGTGTTAGCATATGCGCTTTATCCGAAAGTGTTTGAAGAATACGCAAATGTGTATGCGCAATTTGGCGATACATCTGTTTTAGATACGCCAACATTCCTATATGGCTTAAAGCTAGGGGAAGAAATTGAAGTTGAAATCGAAAAAGGGAAGACATTAATTGTAAAGCTAGTGTCAATCGGAGAGCCACAGCATGACGGTACACGCACAATCTATTTTGAGCTGAACGGTCAATCACGTGAGCTTGTTATTCAAGATTTGACTGTTGAAGTGGATGGTAATGTCGCATTGAAGGCAGACCCATCAAATCCAAATCAAATTGCAGCAACAATGCCTGGAACGGTGCTAAAAGTTGTTGTATCGAAAGGTAGCCCAGTTAAACGAGGTGACCATTTGCTTATTACAGAAGCAATGAAAATGGAAACGACGGTACAGGCACCGAAAGATGGCATTGTAAAAGAAATTTATGCTTCAGCAGGTGACGCTATTTCAACAGGTGATTTATTAATAGAATTAGAATAAAAGGAGTTGTACAAACAGCAGGCTAGTGCGCCGCTGTTTGTACAACTTTTGTGCTCCTGCGGTTACTCGTCGCAGAACTGATTTTCTGTTTAATTGAAGTGTTTGTTATTTAGAAAAATGTAAATATTTTTTGAGAGGTAAAAAATTGATTTTCACATCGTTCTTTCAATTTTAAATTGAATTGGAGCCAATGTGATATAGATTTCTTGGGCAGTCTCATATTTTAACCACTTTAAAACAAAAGAAGTGAAACCAATTTGGTTTCACTTTTTGTTATCTTCTTTGATTTAAATTGCTGCGGGAAACGAGTAAAATCATGTAACAGAATAAACCGAATAACAACGAAATAAATAGGGAGTGGAGCAATGCTACGAATAAATTAAGCCTTGTCATAATAACGAACATTCCTACTAATGCTTGTACAAGAACAAGACCTAATGCGATAATCCAGCCCCAATAAAGAACGGCTTGATTTTTATAATGTTTTACTGCATGCCATGTAATATAGGCAATCCAAATTACGATTAGTAATACTGCGAAGCGATGTCCCATTTGCACCCATTCATACATATTTCTCGGTAATGCAGTAAGATCATTATTACGACAAAGCGGCCAATCAGGACAAACAAGACTAGAATCTGTATGGCGTACTAACGCACCAGTGTATACTACGAAATAAGAATAAAGTGTAACACCGATTGTATGTCTTTTTAGTTTGTCACCAATATAAACTTTATCGGCGTCGAATTTGCGGTCAACCTCGAATACAATTAATGCTAAAAGTAAGACAGCGGCAAAGGATATTAATGAAATGCCGAAATGCAGTGCTAAAATAAAGTCACCTTGACCCCAAAGCACTTGTGCAGCCCCTATTAAAGCTTGAGCTACTAAAAAGAAGATAGCTAAAATACCTAAAAACTTTACTTCACGGATATGACCAAGCGTACGCCAAGTCCATGCGACAAGAAGAACTATAAGAATGGATACTGAGCCAGTTACAGCACGATGTGAGAATTCGATTAATACTTCTGCTGTGATTTCTTTTGGGATAAGTGAACCATTACAATCAGGCCAATTTCGACCGCAGCCTAAACCACTATCTGTTTTTGTAACGAGCGCACCACCTAACAGAATTAACAGCATCCCAACCGTTGCTGCTACTGCAAGCCATTTTAAATATTTACTATGCTGCAATTATAAGCCACCTACTTTGTCTATCAACATCGCTAAAAAATAGCGTCTCTAGTTTTAGATAATAGCGAATTATAGTCTAAAAGACAACTTCATTCACAGAATGACATTTTAATGTAGAAAGCTTTTCACAAATTGTTCATAAATTCGTGCCGTTACCTTCACAAAAGCGATTGTAAAATAGCTTACTATAGAATATGGTATTTCTATATTCAGAACAGTTACGGACTTTTTCTGTATTCTTCACTGAAATTTCACCAAACGTCTAGAAATTGAAGACAAATTTCGCTATAGTTATGTTAGCGGAATATGCTTACAAAAATGAAAGGCAGTTTGTAAGATGCAATTTAGACTTTGCTTATGAATTGAAAATAATAGGGCTAAGGCGATTTCTATCGTACAAACATCTTCTCGCATTTATTAGACAGATTGTTATCGTTAAATCTAATTTTTTCAATTAGCTTTTCCTTGCAGAGGTTATTGAAGGTAATTTAGAAATGCTCTATTTTTATTTTACATTTAAGTCAAATTGTAAAAACTGCTTATAATGACGTAAGCGAAATTTTGTAATTTTAGCATTACATAGTGCTAACATGTGAAGATATACAAGGATTATTTCTCGCGATTCAGCAGATGTCATAGATTTTGAAGGAATGCCTGCACAATGTAGGTCAGTTAACTGCTGGCGCTTGTGAGCATATTCGGAAGAGTCTAGACTAGAGTTAGCTGAGGAGCAATTGGTATGGTTGTTCAGCAAGTAATTAGAAAATAATACTCGTTCTAAAAATAACATTATACTAGTTGCCCATTTAGGATAAGCTAGTATGGGTAATCAATGTTATTGAAAGTGGCGAGTGTAGCTAAAGATAACACTAAAGCTGAAATTACACTGAGCTACTAACTAAGGATTCTTTCTGTAACAAGAATTCGTATAGGGAACCATAGTCCGAGTCACACATGGAAATACAAAAAAGAAAGAGGGGTTTAATTAAGCTATGATGAAAGGGCTTAAAAAATGGCGTCTATTTTCACTTTTAGCAGTAATGACAGTATTCCTTGCAGCTTGTGGTGAAGAGCAACTTTCCACTTTAAAACCAGCTGGCGCTGTAGGGAAAGAACAATTGGATCTTTTACTGCTTACAACTTCAATCATGACGGTAGTAGTAATTGTTGTTTCGGTAATTTACTTACTTGCATTCGTTAAATTCCGTCGTTCAAGAGTAGGGGAAAACGTAATTCCAAAGCAAGTAGAAGGAAGTCACACGCTAGAAGTAATTTGGACAGTTATTCCAATTATTTTATTAATCATTATTTCTGTTCCAGTTTTAACTGCTACTTATAAATTTGCAGATGTTGCTGCAATGGAGGAAGTAGATGAAAATGGAGAGAAAACAGCTCTAACAGTTAACGTAACAGCAAAATTATATTGGTGGGAATTTGAATATCCAAACCAAGGTATTATAACTGCACAAGAGTTAGTAGTTCCAACTGGCGAAAAAGTTTACTTTAACTTAAAGGCAGCAGATGTTAAGCACTCGTTCTGGATTCCAGCTGTTGGTGGTAAAATGGATACGAACGTAGATAACCTTAATAAATTCTATTTAGAGTTTGATAAAACTTCTAAGGATTTAAAAGATGGTGTATTCTACGGTAAATGTGCTGAGCTATGTGGACCATCACATGCTTTAATGGACTTTAAAGTAAAAGCATTAGATCGCCCAGAGTTTGATGCTTGGGTTGCATCAATGAAAGCAACTGAAGGTAAAACAGCATCAGCTGAATCAACAGATTTAGGTGAAGCAACATTTGCTAACAGCTGTTTAGGCTGTCACGCAGTTTCAGGTGTAGGTGTAGCTGGTAGCTACGGTCCAAACTTAGCGGCATTTGGAGATCGTAACCGTGTAGCTGGTTTCTTAGATCACACAGTAGAAGATACTGCTGCTTGGATTAACGACCCAGAATATTACAAACCAGGCAACTTGATGACTGGTAAATATAACGTTACACCAGAAGAGGCTCAAGCAATTGCTGAGTACTTAATGACACTATCTGTAGAAAAATAATTACAAGAGATAGAAACTTTGAAGGAGGTTAAAGTTGTGAGCTCTGTTGCACAGAAAAAAGGCTTTGGCGCACAAGTATGGGACTATTTAACGACAGTTGACCATAAGAAAATCGCCATTATGTATTTAGCTGCCGGTACACTGTTCTTCGCAATTGCCGGACTTGAAGCATTGTTTATGCGTTTCCAACTTATGTTCCCAGAGAGTACTTTCGTTTCAGCGGGTACTTTCAACCAATTATTAACAATGCACGGTACAACGATGCTATTCTTAGCAGCGACACCGTTACTATTTGCATTTATGAATGCGATTGTACCGTTACAAATTGGGGCACGTGACGTAGCGTTCCCATTCTTAAACTCATTAGGATTTTGGTTGTTCTTCCTAGGGGCAGTTTTCCTTCACTTATCATTCTTTATGGGTGGAGCGCCTGATGCAGGTTGGACTTCGTATGCATCATTATCTTTATACTCTCCAGGACATGGTATTGACTTCTATGTTCTTGGTTTACAAATTTCGGGTGCTGGTACATTAATTTCAGGTATCAACTTCATCGTAACAATTATTACGATGCGTGCACCAGGTATGACATTTATGCGTATGCCACTATTTACGTGGACATCTTTAGTATCTAGTACTTTAATTTTATTCGCATTCCCTCCACTTACTGTTGGTTTATTCTTAATGTTAGTGGACCGTATGTTTGGAGCAAACTTCTTCGATCATACTATGGGTGGTAACACAATTATTTGGGAGCACTTATTCTGGATCTTTGGTCACCCAGAAGTTTATATTTTAGTATTACCAGCGTTTGGTTTATTCTCTGAGATTATTCCAGTATTCGCTCGTAAACGTTTATTCGGATACTCTTCAATGGTATTCGCTACAATTTTAATCGGTTTCTTAGGGTTCATGGTATGGGCTCACCATATGTTCACAACTGGTCTTGGCGCAACAGCGAACGCTATTTTCGCAGTAGCAACAATGACAATTGCTGTACCAACTGGTATGAAAGTATTCAACTGGATTTTAACAATCTGGGGTGGATCTATTAAAGTTACAGTACCAATGCTTTATGCACTTGGTTTCATTCCGTCATTCGTAGCGGGTGGGGTAACAGGGGTTATGCAGGCTGCTGCACCACTAGATTACCAATTACATGATTCTTACTTTATCGTAGCGCATTTCCACTACGTAATCGTAGGTGGTATCGTTACAGCTTTATTCGGAGCGGCTCATTTCTATTGGCCAATTATGTTTAACCGTGCTTTAAATGAAAAGCTTGGGGTATTAACTTTCTGGATATTCTTTATCGGATTCCATTTAACATTCTTCTTACAGCACTTCCTAGGTTTAATGGGTATGCCACGTCGCGTATTCACATATATGGGAGATCAAGGTTGGGATTTATTCAACTTAATTTCGACAATTGGTGCTGCTATGATGGGTGTAGGGGTAATTTTATTAGTACTTAATGTATTGATTTCTATCAAGTCTGAACCACTTAACCGCCGTGATTACTGGGGCGATGGTCGTTCACTTGAGTGGGCATTAGAAACACCACTACCATTCTATAACTTTAAGCAAACTCCACTTGTACGTGGATACGATCCATATTGGATTGAGAAGCAAGAAGGAAATAAAGAAGGTATGGTATATGCTGAGCCAGTAGGCGATATTCATATGCCAAATAACTCAATCTTACCGTTAATTATGTCAATCGGTACATTTATCGCAGCATTTGGGGCATTATATAGCCCATGGGGTGACCAAGCGATTGCTGGTACTGCGGATAGCGTATCACCAGGTCTTTCTGTAGGACTTATCGTACTTGGTTTAGGTATTACAGTTGGAGCGATGATTGCTCGTTCATTAAAAGACGATTTAGGCTATCATGTGCATGTTGCTGAAATCGAAGCAATTGAAAAAGATTTAGCACAATACCGTGCAACAGGTAAAAAAGGAGGTAACAAATAATGGATTTAAATACTAAATTCACTCCTCAAAATTGGCCTGAGCATGCTGAGCAAGCAACAATGGAAGGGAAAAATAAGTTTGTTGGCTTCTGGATTTTCCTTTCTTGTGAGGTTGTCTTATTCGCAAGTTTATTTGCAACATACTTAGCTTTAAAGGATTCTGGTCCAGCTGGTATGGATTTAGCAAAATATTCAACGAAGGCACTTTATGAGTTGCCATTAGCATTCGCAATGACGATGATTCTTTTAACATCATCTTTAACATCGGTTTATGCGATGTACCATATGAAAAACTTTAATTTCAAAGGTGTACAAACTTGGATGGGGATTACAGTTATTTTAGGCTTATGTTTCTTAGGTCTAGAAATTTACGAATTCTATCACTATGTACACGCAGGCTTTGGTTATAGACATTCAGCGTTCTCTTCTGCATTCTTTACTTTAGTAGGGACGCACGGATTACACGTTATTATCGGTTTAGTATGGATTTCTTGTTTAATCTTCCGCAACATGAAGCGTGGATTAAACTTATATAACGCTCCGAAATACTTTGTAGCTTCTCTATACTGGCATTTCATTGACGTTGTATGGGTATTCATCTTTACTGTAGTTTACTTGATGGGAGTGTTAGGATAATATGGCACACGATACACATTTCGAAGCTCGTTCTCAAGTTCAACAAGAGTACTACCGCAAAGAAAATGCAGCAAAAATGCGCTCACAAGTAACGCAATTTGCGATTATGATTTTATTAACTTTAGTAGCATTTGCGTCAGCTGTAGCAGACTTTGCTCCAAACTTTGTTAAACCGTTTGTGCTTTTACTAGCAGGTGTTCAAGTAGTACAACAATTGTATGCATTTATGCATATGGAGGATAAAAAAGCTTACCACATCGGAGTTATTTCATTCTTCATGTGGGGTGGCGCTTTAATCGCCTTCACATTCTTCCTATGCTTCTTAACAATTATTTGGTGGTAATATTAAAAGCTGTCGAGAAAATTATTTCTCGACAGCTTTTTAGCGTCTTATTATCCATTAAATTAGAATATCTAATAAGATGTATTGATGTAAAAAGAACTAGAACATCATGAACTGGAAATAAGTGTAGGAAGGCTATTACACGGGGATAGGTGCAAATTTTAAACTTACTTAAACATTCGAGATATTTTCCGCAAGGAAGGTCCACAAGCACTATATTGATTTAATTTATTAATGGTACCCTCTAAGTCATCATTATCTATAATAGTTAATAATTTTGAACTTTGTTGATTGCAGGGGTGAATACGGCTCTTAATAAAATTGTACTCCATGAGTTTGCAAATACTTTGGAAAACGCAGGGATTTCAAGAAAGACAACTATTCCATCTTCAAAATTGCTTTAATTGTCATAGTTCCTCTATTGCTGTAACTACTAGTGGCACTTTATAATAGAAGTATTGAAGTTAAAGGAGCGCGGTAGTTATGCCATTAAGTATTTTTGGATTTAAGGCATTATGGAGTCCTTATTTTATTGGGGTATTAGTATTTTTAACAGTTGTTTATTTTTTAGTAACTGTTACGTGGAGAAAAGATTTTAAAGTAAGCGAGCCTTTGAAAAAAAGTGAGGCTATTTATTTTATTTTAGCTATGATTGTTCTTTACATCATTAAAGGCTCTCCTGTTGATTTATTAGGTCATATTATGTTTACAGTGCATATGACGCAAATGGCATTTTTATTATTGTTAGTGCCTATCTTTTTAATTAAGGGGATACCTTGGTGGGTGTGGAGCGTTGTAGTCAATGCACCAGTTGTAAGAAAGATTTTTAAAGTTCTTACACAGCCATTAGTTGCGATTTTTGTATTTATTGCATTATTTTCGTTTTACCATATACCATCAGTTTTCGATACGATTAAATTAGATGAAACATTGCATGGTTTATACACGTTTATTTTATTTTTATCGGCGGTCTTCATGTACTGGCCTTTATTTAATAAAGTCGATGGGCAGCATCAGCTTAAGCCGCTATATAAAATTGTTTATATTATCGGAAACGCTGTACTAATTACACCAGCCTGTGCCTTAATTATTTTTGCACCAAACCCAATGTATGCAACATATACAGATGCTGATGTGTGGCTAAAAGCGATGGAGCTGTGTGTACCAAAATCAACGTTATCTGGATTATCATTATCAGGGCCGGAGCTATTTTCATCTATGAGCGCATTAAGCGATCAGCAAGTTGGCGGGATTTTGATGAAAATTATTCAAGAAATTATTTTTATAGTTGCTTTAGTAGGTATTTTCCGTAATTGGTGGAATAGTGAGCGAAAAGATCCTGATGAAATTACAGCAAAATCTTTAAAGGAATTTCAAGAAAAGGCAGTTTATAAATAAGATAAAGAGATTGGAGAAAAAGAAATGGGTGTACCAATTTTACCTACAATCAGTACAACTTTTATTGTTATTAGTGCAGTTTTAGTTGCGATTGGTTGGTATTTAATTTATAAGCGTAAAGTAGAGGCACATAAAAAGGTGATGCTAGCAGCTGGTGTATCAGCGCTAATCTTCTTTATTATTTATGCATCGCGTACAATTTTTGTTGGAAATACTGCGTTTGGTGGACCAGAAGAAGTAAAAATATACTATACGTTCTTTTTAGTTTTCCATATTATTTTAGCTACTGTTGGAGCGGTATTTGGAATTGTTAGTATTTTATCTGGCTTAAAAACAAATTTAAAATTACACCGCCGCATTGGTCCAATTACAAGTCTTATTTGGTTTTTCGTTGCGATTACGGGTGTAGCAGTATATATGTTACTATATGTAATCTACAAAGGCGGAGAAACAACTTCAGTTATTAAAGCAATTTTAGGATTTTAATCAATAAGTCCTCTATCTTGAAATTTTTTCGGATAGAGGACTTTTCTTTATAGGTTGCTTGAAATTACTTTTAGCAGGATTGCTCATTATCTACTATTGGTAAAATAGTGGAGTTTTTTACTTCCCTCAATGATAAGTTTGTTTGGATTCTCGATATACCTAGTTTATTTAACTTTCTTATAAAATAATCCAATTCCTTTCTATCCCGAATCACCACTTTTAATAAATAATCATGTTCTCCAGTTAAACAATGACATTCTAAAACTTCAGACATAGTAGCTAAAGAGCCTTCTATTTTTTCTAACAACTCCGATTGATGAATATTTGTGCTAATAAAAATATAACATAACAAATCGAACCCAAGCTTCTCTTGGTTTAAAATTGCCACTTGTCGTTCAATAAAGCCTTCACTTTCCAGTCGTTTAATTCTGGTGTGTGTAGCTGGTGGTGATAAATTAACACGTCTTGCCAATTCGGCATTATTAATTTGTGATTCTTTTTGAAGTAAGTCCAAAATTTTAATATCAATCTCATCTAAAACTTTACTCACATAGGACTCCATAAAATTTCCTCCTTAATAATCGTTCAAAATATAACATATATCCCGTATGCATTTTGAACTTTGTTTTATCAAAATCCATTTACAGTTAATTTTATTTCATTTTTCTGTATTTTATAAGAATAATATTTTGTATTGTAGATGAATCAATTATAATAATTACAAATGTCATTGCGCAATGGCTTCAGTTTTCAACAATGAAAAAAAGGAGCTAAAATGATATGCCCAAACGTTACGTATTATTATTGCTTGTTACAAGTTTATTTTGGGGAGGCAATTTTGTTGTAGGGAAGTCACTTGTAGAACACGCTTCTCCATTAACTTTGACAAGTTTAAGGTGGCTTATCGCTATTCTCTGCCTTCTTCCAATAGTGTGGTGGAAGGAAAAAAAGTTATTGCCTCCGCGTCAAGCGCTACTCCCTTTAATACTAATGGGGATTACAGGGGTCGTTTTATTTAATCTATTTCAATTTGTAGCTCTAGAGCGTACATCATCAATTAATGTAGGTTTAATTTCTACGTTAAACACGATGTCAATTGCTATTTTTTCATTTATATTTTTAAAGGAAAGGATAAATTTTTTACAAATATTTTCAATACTCCTTTCATTTTGCGGAGTGATTTTAGTGCTTTCTCAAGGGAAAATCGAGTTATTGCTATCTGTGAGTTTTAACTCTGGAGATTTGTGGATGATTGTCGCAGTATGTATATGGGGCATATACTCTATTTGCAGTAAATGGGCAATGCAAACAGCGTCGCCCTTAATGTCTACATTATATTCTGGGATTTTTGGGCTTATTATTTTATTGCCTTTTAATATTTCGAGCTTTTCTATTACAAATATCAGTTTTTCTTTTATTCAAGCATTGCTCTATACAGGAGTCATTTCAACAGTTGTTTGTATGCTCTTATGGAATGTTGGTGTACAAAAGTTAGGAGCTACTACAGCGGGAGTTTTCCTGAATTTTAACCCTATATTTACCGCTATTTTGGCTTTTCTATTTTTAGGTGAACAATTGTCATGGTTACAGGGGATTGGTGGACTTTTAGTAATAGGAGGGTGCTATTTATTTTCCCGTTTTAAAACGAAGCCGCCTTTACAAAATCAATGTCATTTAAAGAAAACTACTGTTGTTTCATCATAAGTAGAATTAAGGATTTACTCCTGCGATTACTCGTCGCAAAAAACCTTGCTCCTGCGGTTACTCGTCGCAGAAAATGATTGCTAAATCAAGATAAATGCATAAGGCTGTCAGGAAAGACAAGTACATGTCTGTTTTCCTGACAGCCTATAATTTTTGGGAAAATTAAATACCAAACTCAGTTAAATCTTTACGAACGTCTGCTAAGATTTTTTCGCAATCTTTTACTAAATGAGCAGGGAATACTTCGTCTGTGTATTCAACACCATGCGGATAGTAGTATTTACCAAGAACTGGTTTGTGTAATTTTAATGTTGAATCATGTGCACCTACATCACCAGAAATAGCGCTACAGAATAAACGTAAATAGTATCGTCCTTCGCGTACATCAAAGCGGCGGTCGAAAGTCATACGGTCATAATCCCAAGCACCGTGACATTCTAGACCATGTTTTTCTAAAAGTCTTGTCAACACTTGTTGATCAACTACTACGTCTTCAAGGTTCGTGTTTTCAAAATACATTGTATAGTCCTCCTCTAAAAAATCGTACATACTCATATATGCTCCATTTTATAATAGAGCAAATTCAGCTTTGTTGCAATGACAACATTGTGTCAAGCTTGCTTTAATTGCTATAATGATTAATAAGAAAAGGATACAAGGAGGTAGAAATGGAAGCCCTTTTCCGAATTTTAATTATCATTGCTTTTTTAGGCATTATATATTATTACGCAGGTCCTAATGCGAAGCAGCATGATCCATTAGAAGGACCAAACACAGTGCAACAACCAATTTTGGAAGAAAAAGAAATTATAGATAATGGAGATACCTTAACGCGCCCTACTAAAGGTTTGTCAACGCATATAGGGGAATCGAGTAAGGAGATATTATCTACATATGGGCGACCTACCCGCATTGATAAATCGCCATTTAATTATAAATGGTGGGTCTATCATAATAAAGACGGATTTAAAATGTTTGGTATTGCCGATGATAAGGTGGTACAAGTTTATACAAATAGTCCAAATATGAATGTTGCTCCTTACGAAGTTGGACAAATGCTAGGAGATATATATCGTATGACGATTATTGAATCGGAAGTAACAGCACATATCGGTGATAACATCTATATGTTTGCAATGAATGATTATGATTTGCATAGTCGCATATTAGTGAAATTTCAAGATATTTTTGCCCAGCTTTATATTGATACAGAAACTGAAAAACTAATTGGTATTCGGTTTTTAGATAAGGAGACACTTGTTACACATAAGCCCTATGAGATGCAATTTATTGGGGAAGTAATTAATTCACCAGCTCCTTCATCTTTTAGTCAACTATATATTCATCAAGCAAACGCAGCACAACTTGCTGATTTAACAAATGTGTTTAGAGAGCAATATGGTTTGTTAGCATTAGTTAATGATTCAGCACTTAATGATTTGGCCATGGAGAATAGTGAAAATTTATTTTTACAAAGTATGACAACACAGCAAACAGAGAGTAATGATATTTCATTAAAGGATCGCTTATCCGCTTTAGACATTCAATTTAAATCAGCTAGTGAAATAACAGCAACAACTTATATTGATGCAATTGAGGCAATGCATGGCTGGTTAAACTCTAAAGAGCATCGAAAAGTATTGCTTGATGAAAGCTTTTCCCATATAGGTACTGGTGCGTATATGGATTACTACACACAAATATTAATAACAAAAAATAACCGAGATTTATCTGAGATACAGTAGCATTTATAGCTTCTTTTCATAAAGTAATGAAAAGGAGTGAACTGAATGTGCAGCTAGCTGAATTGTTAAAAGATTGGCCATGTATCGTAAAAGGCTCGATTCGAGAGCAAGTAACAGGTATAGATGATTATGCCCAAAATATTCAGCAGGGTTATATATATGTGCTGCGAAAAGGGAAAAAATTCAATGGTAAGACGTTTTTACAGCAGGCTATTACTAATGGGGCAAGTGCTGTAGTTGTTGACGATGATACATTGCTCGATTTAAAACTAGCAATTCCGATTGTGTGGGTACCAAATAGCATGCAATTTTTATCATTTGCAAGTGCAAAGTTGCGGAATTTCCCTGCAGAAGCTTTAACAGTAGTTGCTGTCACAGGAACGAATGGTAAAACAACGGTGAGTCATTTTATTAGCCAGATGCTGCAAATGCAAGGTAAAAGCTGTGTCGTTATTGGTACGAATGGCGTGTTTTTAAATGGGGAGCGCTGGTTAACTTCCTACGAATCCTTGACGACATTACAGGCGAAACAATTACAAGAAATATTTCAAATTGCTGTGCGCCAAGGTGTAGAATACGCAATTTTAGAAGCTTCTTCAATGGGATTAGCACACCATCGATTAGATGATTGTGCTATTGATGTCGGCATTTTTTTAAATTTATCAGCAGAGCATATTGAGGATCATGGTTCATTAGAAAACTATAAAAAGGCGAAACAAAGACTAGCATTATTAGCAAAAAATATCGTTTTAAATGGAGACGACCCATTCAGTCGTTCAGTCGGAATAAACTTAAAGAAAAAAACAGTGTTATTTGGCTCAAAAGGACGAGTTGATATGCAATGGCAACTGTTAACTGAAAGCGAAGGACATAGCACATGCTGCCTACAGTACAAAGGTGAAGAGCATATATTTATATTGCCCTTTGTAGGAGAATTTCAAATTCAAAATATGATGGCGGCATTTGCTACATTGTATGTATTAAATTTCGATATAGCACAAGTTATTCATCAATGTTTGCATTTAAGGCTACCAGAAGGGCGCATGCAGGAAATAAACAATGACAGGGGTTTGCGTATTATTATTGATTATGCTCACACACCAGCAGCCTTAAAGGCGGTACTACAGGCATTAAAACAAGAGAAAGTTCGACTTGTTTTTAGTTGTGGTGGCGAGAGAGATAAAGAGAAAAGGCGTAAAATGGGAACAATCGCATCAACTTACGCCTACAAAATTTATTTGACGACAGATAATTCGAGAAGCGAGAAACCTGCTGAAATTAATGCACAAATAAAAGCAGGCTTTTATAGTGAGCAGTTGTATGAGGAAATCGAAGATAGAGCACAGGCGATTGAAAAAGCCATTCGTGAGGCACGAAAAGGAGACGTTGTGTTAATCGCTGGGAAAGGCCATGAGCAAACGCAAACAATCGGCTCTACAACAATTCCATTCTCAGATAAAGCATGTGCAGAAAATGCTTTGCGAATAACGGGCTCTATAGAATAATAAAATGATTTGATTGTTTAATTTATTATCTAGGTGGTAACAAGTTAAACGTGGTGTCAGGAAATATGAGCTTGAGCTTCCTTTCCCGACACCTATTTGTATTTTATCTTGATTCAGCAAGTGTTTTCTGCGACGAGTAACCGCAGGAGCAGAAGTCTTTTTGTATCGAAAGCGAAGCGTCAGATACAGAAAACTCCCACCTCCACAGGTGGTGAGATGAATGCTTATCTAGTCTTTGATTCAGTGGGTGTCCAAACACTCACCGAGAAAGAGGTACTCAGTCTAAGAACGCCAAGTCCTGTGGCAACGACTGAGTGACCAACATCGTGTTGCCCTAAAGCTTCCGGCAGATGTCACAGATTTTTAAAATAGAAAAGAGAGGGACTACATGTGAAAAAGAAATTATTAATTACGCGCAAATTACCATCTCATATTATTGAGCCGTTACGCAATTATTATGATATTGCTGAATGGTCAGAGGAAGAGGCAATAATGCCACGTCAGAGATTACTAGCATCAGTCAAGGATTGTGAGGCTCTTTGGGTAACATTAGCTGATAAAGTGGATGAAGAGCTTTTAGCACATGCACCAAATTTAAAAATAGTAAGTACATTATCAGTTGGGTTTAATAATATTGATGTGAGTGCACTGCACAGTAGAGATATTATAGCAACAAATACACCAGATGTATTAACAGACACAACCGCTGATTTAGTATTTGCTCTATTATTAGCAACTGCTAGAAGAATTCCAGAGGCAGAGCGCTATTTACGTGAAGGACAATGGCAAGGGTGGTATCCACTACAGCTTGTAGGTAAAGATGTGGGTGGTGCAACAATTGGCATCATAGGTTTAGGACGAATTGGTCAAGCCGTAGCGAAACGAGCACTAGGCTTTAATATGAATGTGCTGTATTATAATCGCAGCCGTAAAATTGCTAATGAGGAGCAGTATGGCTTTCAATTTAGGGAGTTTGAGGATGTATTAAAGGAGTCAGATTTTGTTGTGATTATGACGCCGTACAGCAAGGAAACAGAAGGGCTGATAGGTGCACGAGAGCTAGCGTTAATGAAAGATGATGCAATATTAATTAATGCTGCACGTGGAGGGATTGTCGATGAAGACGCGCTATATCATGTACTGAAAGATGGTAAGCTATGGGCAGTTGGATTAGATGTTTTTGAACAAGAGCCTGTTGCTTTAAATCATCCGTTATTGACCTTGCCAAATGTTGTCGCCTTGCCACATATCGGCAGTGCTACTTTACAAACAAGGACAGCCATGATGAATTTAAATGTTCAAGCACTACTTGCGTACGCACAAGGTCAGCAGGTGCTTAATCAAATCCATTAATTGCGTCCAGATTTTTTTCGAGCTGACTGTCAGAAGTTAATCTAAAATTGTCACGTTCTGTGACAACGGTTAATTGCTTTACGCTAGGGCGTGTATTTTGATTCATTGAGTTTTTGTACACCCAATGAATTACAGAAAACAAAATAGCATTTATCCTACCACCTTTGGGGAGCTATTGAATCAAGATAAATCATTCCAATTCCACAGAATCTATATTTCTGTTATGATAATGACAGACTGGAGGAAAAAAGAATGTTAATGACTTCTGAATGGGCATTTATTTTGGATGAAGCGGATGAGCTAAGCGCGATGATTCTTTCCTCAGAGCCCGTAAAAAGGCTGGAAGATGCATATAGAACAGTTTATAAAGATGTTGAACTTGCTAATCAAATTCAAGCATTTGGGCGAATGAAGGAGCATTATGAGGACGTGCAACGCTTCGGTAAATATCACCCGGATTATCATACAATAATGAAAAAAATACGTGAGCAAAAGCGAGCATTAGATCTTGATAATCGTATTGCTGCCTTAAAGCTTGCAGAAAATGATGTGCAGGATTTATTAGATGAGATCAGCTTAATCATTGGGCGCTCTGTATCTGAAGCGGTAAAGGTGCCGGTAAGTAATCCGTTCTTTAATAGCAGTACTAGTTGTGGCACAGGCTGTGGTACTGGTGGCAGTTGTTCTTGCTCAGCATAAGACAAGCTAAAATAAATAAGGTGCATGAAATCAAGTTTTTCAATTTGATTTCATGCGCCTTTATTTTTTATAATCTTGCTAAGCCTCTTTATATTTTAAGAGTAAGGGTTGTGCCAAATCTGGGCGATCTGTAACAATACCTTGTGAGCCTGTACGTAATAAACGGCTCATCGCAACTAAATCATTTACTTCTTTAAAGAAAATAGCAACATTTAAACCATTTAAAAACTGCATAAATTTAGTTGAATCAAATGCAATAAGTGCTGATTTTGTTGGGATAGTAAATACATCTACCTTTGGGTTAAATAAATGCCCGAACTGGCTTGTAAAGGATGTATATGCTTTTGTAGCTTCCCCTTCACCAGCACCTAATATTATTTGGTTTTGTGCGTATAAATTAAAGCGCTCAATTTGTTCGTTATAAGCACTTGTAATTATAACCTGCGGGGCAAGATTGAACTCTTCAATAATGCGCCATAGTTTTGAAGGAATCAAGCTACCTTCATATGTGTCAGGACTATCTTGAATATTTAAAATAAATTTTTTATCTTGATATTTTTTGAATATTTCTTGTAGCGTTACAACGGAAATATGCTCATTTGCAAACGGCTTATGACCTTCTAAATCTTCAAATTTCTCACCAAAATTAATTTCTTGTAGCTCTGCTAATGTAAAATCTTTAACAAAGCCAATAGCAGTAGATGTACGTTCTAATGTTTCATCTGCGAAAAGGATAATTTCTTCATCTTTCGTTAAGCGTAAATCTACATAAAAGCCATCTACTCCTAATTCAGCAGATTTATCAAATGCTAAAATTGAATGTTCTGGGGCTAAATGTGCGCCTCCACGATGAGCAAAAATTAATGGTCTACCTTGTAATAAATCTTTCGTTTGTCGTTTTTGTGGTTTTACTACGGCTTTAGAGCCTGCCCAAATTGCTGCACTCGCTGCAGCAATTGCAAGTGCAACTTTCGCTTTTTTCCCCATATGTCTTCCTCCTCAGATTCTTCCTCAATCATTGTGAATTGAAAACAAATAAGCTGTATAGAGAATATTTTATCTCACATTAACAGGCAGTATATTCTGCGACGAGTAACCGCAGAAGCTCTTTATCTGTATTAAAAGCAATGCAACAGATGCAGATACATGGTACCCACTGCAAAACTTAGGTATAACAGAAAAGTTTTGGTGGGCGACGAATAGCCTGTAAAAGCTTGATTAGTGAGAGCTGACAATCAGTAGAGATGAAGTTAACTCAAGACGTAACAGTTATATGCCAATTTACATCCTATGCATAAAAAATCCCTCTTTGATTGAAGCTTCACATTATCATAATAAGCCTATTAATGCTTATTATAGCTGAAAATGTTACCTATTGTCTAAACTCTGTTGCTATCAAATTAGACATTTGGTATGCTTTTATCATGATTTAGACGAAAACTTCCACTGATAAAAAGGAACTTAGTCTAAGAACGCCACACGTGCACAGTGGAGTGACCAATGACCTATTGATCCGAAGCTTCAGGCAAATGTCACAGATTTTGAAAAGAGAACTGCACAGCGCAGGTCAGCTCGAAAAAAATCCTGACGTAAGTTAGCCAAGGCGTAATTGACTTGGAAATGAGGGGAACTTATGAACGAAAGACAGGGACTTATTGTTTATGTTAATCAATTGAAGCATGCCAAATCCTTACGTAAATATGGTCATGTTCATTATATCTCAAGAAAATTAAAATATGTCGTGATGTATTGTCAGCGCGAGGATGTTGAGGCAACTAAAAATAAACTACAACGCCTTCCATTTGTGAAAGACGTTGTAGAATCATTTAGACCGTTTTTAAAAACGGAATTTGAAAATGCTAAGCCTGACAAAGCGAAGGAATACGATTACAAATCAGGTCTATAATGCGTGCATAGCAGGGATATAGTGATTTAATCGTAAAATGCCAATTAAATATTGGTAAAATAAAGCCGTTTCAGTAAAATCAGCGGAATGCTTCACTTCAAGATAGTGTAGTTGTTGATTTACGTGTTGGACACTCTGTTTAAAAATTTCTAAACGTTGTGTTGGTTTTTCCTCATTATAAGGAATCCCTTCACGGCATATGTAAATCGGCATGAATTTACTCTCTTGTGCTGGTTGTAATGCAACGGCAAGTGAGGCATATGTTTTTCCTTCCTTCTGTGAAGTAAACACAAATGTGCGATGAATACGAGCTTTATTTGTATTAATTAACTCACAAAGCTCAAATACGTCGCCATAGCCTTGTCCTAACTCGATAAATTGTTGAATCATTATAAGTCACACCCTTTCCACACATAATAGTATCATGATGCAGGAGGATGAGCACATGAAATTTGCCATTAGCTTTTTTGTTGTTTTAGTTAGTACTATAAGCGCACTACTTTTTATGCAATTTCAAGTTTATTCAAATCAAATTGATTTGGAGGATTCAGCGTTTAACTATTCACAAGAAATTGAAATTGTTTATCGTGGTGAAAGTTTAGACATTCGTCAGCATTTTAAAAATTTACCGAATGAGGATGTAACAATTGTTTGGCCAAGCAAGGCTGAAAATCCAAACTGTTTTATTGAAACTGAATATAGTTGTTCGCGTTTAAGTGAAGATTTAACTACTTTTAATAGTGGAGAAAATCGCACGCAGTCGCTATCGTACATAATTCCTTTAAAAGGAGGACTTAAATCTAATCAATTAATGGAAGATTTATTTATTAAATTGAAAAATGGGACTGTTAAGTTTTCAACAGTACATATTTCAACTGATAGTGAGATAGGCGGTCAGTGGGTAACTGGCTTACCATTAATCGGTCAACAGTCGTTATCACTTGTAAATTATTCGATGTTTAGTGGAGAAGGGGAAGTTCGAGACCTTTATTGGAAGGCAGGGAATTTGGCGCTACAACAAGCAACAAACACCATTTCTGTTTATGCAAAGAACCCAACTTCTATTGCTTTTAACGAAAAGCTAGCAAAGCTAAAACTTTTAAATGATGAGCATATTGCGATTGTTGAAGGGGAAAATAATTCAGATTCACAAGGTAAGCGCATTTTATTTTTACCACAGATTACAACGAAGCAAATTCAGCAGTCTGTCATATTTGCGCAATTAAATGCGATGTATGATTTTGTTGATACACCGAGATGGTTAAAGGAAGTTGTTGCGAGCTATTTAACAGGGAGTACATTAGGTGGAGAGCGTGCGACAACAATCGTTCAAACATTGACGAACCAAATGACAGATGAGCAACTGCAAAAATGGCTTGATGAATTGCGGGCGCTTCAAGGTAAAGAAGTGACGCCAAGTAAATTAGATGAGGTCTTATCTACAGTATTTGGTATTCATACATCATACTTTTCGTTGAATGCTAACTCTAAGGAAATATTCCCATTCTTATTTAAT
Source organism: Bacillus ndiopicus (assembly GCF_000612805.1). Lineage (GTDB taxonomy): Bacteria > Bacillota > Bacilli > Bacillales_A > Planococcaceae > Metasolibacillus > Metasolibacillus ndiopicus. The sequence continues at coordinate 745,858 of NZ_HG964403.1, forward strand.
GATAAACGAGATGTTTATATTGACGAGGAGAAGCAGAATACAGTTGATGTTATTTTCAAAGAAGGACTTGTTCTATACTCAGCGCAAGACTTGCTTAATGGTCTAGGCTATGAGGCTACAAAGGGGCAGAATGGTTATTATGTTGAAAATGCAACACGTGCCTTCAGATTCCCTAATGAACCTGGTTTCTACGTGTTTAATCAACGACGTTATAATACAATTTCAGAACCTATTGTACAAGTTGCTGGGCAATATTATATTGAAGAATCATGGTTACAACGTCTGTTTTTAGTAGAAATTCAAAAAACAGAGCAAAATATTAATTTAATTACTGCTGAAGTACAGCAGGAGAAATAAAGGTTTGGTGAAAATATGCGCGTCGTAGCAGGACAACGAAAAGGGATGCCATTAAAAGCAATAGATGGTACAACGACAAGACCTACAACTGATAAAGTAAAGGAATCTATTTTTAATATAATCGGCCCATTTTTTGATGGTGGGATTGCACTAGATTTATTTGCGGGTAGTGGTGGTCTAGGTATAGAAGCGCTAAGTCGAGGAGCGGATAAAGCTATCTTTATTGAAAAAGATGGACGAGCTTTTCAAGTGTTACAAGAAAATATTAAAAAATGTCGCTATGAGCATGATACGGAGCTTTTCCGAACAGATGCTATACGCGCAGTAAAAGGCTTATTGAAGCGAGAAATTGTACTTGATTATATATTCGTAGACCCACCATATCACAAAGAAGCATATTATGATTTAGTGGAGCAGCTCGTAGAAAATGAGAAAGTTGCGCTAACAGGTATCATCGTATGTGAACATGCGAAGGAAGTATCATTGCCTAAAAATTATGGTGCATTTCAATTAACGAGACAAGAAACATACGGGGCAGCGGTTGTATCAATTTATCGCTGTATGCAGGAAGAGGGAGAAACAATTGGCTGAAAAAATCGCAGTAGTACCTGGTAGCTTTGATCCAATAACAAATGGGCATCTAGATATTATTAATCGAGCAGCAGATGTTTTTGATATTGTTTATGTGGGGGTACTCAATAACTCATCGAAGCAGCCGTTATTTACGATTGATGAGCGTATTCATTTGATTAAAGAAGTAACGAAAGAGCGATCAAACATTCGCGTTGAAAGCTCTACAGGACTATTAGTAGATTATGCAAAGGAAAAAGGGGCGCAGGCCATTGTACGTGGCTTGCGTGCAGTATCTGACTTTGAATATGAAATGCAAATTACATCGATGAACCGTGTGCTTGATGAAAATATTGAAACATTTTTCATCATGACAAAAAATCAATATTCCTTCTTAAGTTCTAGCATTGTTAAAGAAGTAGCGAAATATGGAGGCAATATTAGAGAACTTGTGCCACCTGTAGTAGAGCAAGCGTTAAAGGAGAAATTTAACAAAAAATAAAAGAACGACTAGTCTTAAAGCATTTGCTTAAAGACTAGTCGTTTTTTAACATAAAAATTAATCGCATCTATAAAAAAATTAACCAATAAATTGTTGGGATAATGACTACATAAAGAAGGCGCATGTATATATATGGTCGGAACGCAATGGCGTTTGATTTTGCAATAACGAGTACTTGCATATGGATGCTTAAGCTTTGGGCGGTTAGCCCTGTAACCAACGCTAATATAAGTAGTGTACCTTGAAGATCTCGCTGCATTAACTGCAATCCATTTGTCATTTCAAGTAATGACGCGAAGAAAATTTGCAAATTGTTATTCAAAGTGAAGAAATGATTCATACTATGCAAAAGGACAGCATAAATCGTTGTAAAAAAAACAATCGTTGCACAAACAATTAATACTGTTGGTACACTATCCTTTATACTTTGGGCAAATGCGTAGCGCGCGGTAACTGACTGTGATACATTTTGATTTCTATGATGCGGCAAAGCAATATAAACAATACAAAGCAATAATAATGAGAATATATGCAGCACAATTAAATAGCGCCATCCTATAGTTACATCATTAAGTAAATCTAAACTGACGAAGCCTATGATAAAGAGAGGGCTTGGACAATGGCAAATACCGAGTAAAATGGCAGCCTCCTTTTTTGACAGCTCATTCGATTTGAAAAGCTGAGCAATGGCAGCAGCACCTGTTGGGAACCCACCTAAAGCGCTAATAGCATATGTTTTTATATATAATAAAAAAGGATGTGCTGTATATTTTCCTGTAATACGCAGTAGCCAGCTCGTTAAAATCAAATACGGCAGTAGATATGGAAACAAAGCTTCCATAAATAAATGAACACCTAAGTCTGCTCCTTCGTGTGCGACACCAGGAAAAAGAAGGAGTAAAATAATTAATGTAAAACAAATAAAAATAGCGAAAAAATGTGTAATAACATCAACTCTTTTCAATATTTTGTGAAGTGTTGTCACAAGTGTTACACTAACTATATGCATTCATGCTATTTATTAGTCATAGGCAAAAGGAGTCGGGGCATCGTGAAAAAGAAAATAGCCATTATTATTGTGGCTTTTGTTATGTTAAGTTTTTTAATGTTTTATAAGCTTGATTCCTACATTATGAGCCCTGGAAGCGCATATGATGTGAGCGAATTTGTTGATGTTCAAAATGCAGGCAAAGAGAATGAAGGAACATTTAATTTAATGACTGTATCAATGATGAGGGCAACCCCACTTTTATATGCAATTGCTCTTGTTAAAGAGCATCAGGAAATAATACAGTTAAACAATGTGCGTCAAAATGAAGAAGATGATGAAGAGTATAATATTCGTCAATTCAAGCTAATGACGGATTCACAGTTTAATGCCCTATATGTAGCATTCTCCAAAGCGGGGCTAGACTATAAAGTTACATTCAAAGGGGTATACGTATTAAATGTGTTAGCTGGGGGAGCTGCTGAAGGCATCATAAAAGCTGGCGATGAGATTGTCGAGGTCAATGGACAGCGCATAAAAAAACAATCGGAGTTAGTAGATATTATCAGTAAAGCACAAAAAGCCGATAGTGTGGAGCTTGTCATCAATCGTAATAATGAATTATTAACGAAGGATGTACAATTAAAGGAAATTCCCGGATCTGATGGTCGTGTAGGGCTAGGGGTAGTGTTTACAGAAAGTAAATCGATTAAAACCGAACCTATAGTGAAGATTAATGCAGAGGATATAGGAGGTCCATCTGCTGGTCTAATGTTTACACTGGAAATTTTAAATCAATTGTTGAATGAGGACCTTACAAAGGGCTATACAGTTGCTGGAACAGGTGAAATGCATGAGGATGGTACTGTTGGACGTATTGGAGGTATCGACAATAAAGTAATTGCTGCTGACCGTGATGGTATGGAAATTTTCTTTGCACCAGATGATGAAATCACTGCTGAAATGCGTCAATATAATCCAAAAATCGAATCGAACTATGCGGTAGCAGTTAAGACTGCAGAAGAAATTGGTACTAAAATGAAAATTATCCCAGTTAAAACAATTGATGATGCACTAGATTATTTACAAACTTTGCAGCCAAAATAAAAGAAATCTGTAGGGAGAAGAGATACTCATTTGTCTCACCCTACAGATTTTTTGTTTTATTTTTCTAAATGATTTACATTTCAATCAAACAGCAAAAAGTTAGCTGGAAAGCAGCTCGCAGCCTACTTTTTGGACAACCCCAATCATCTATAGCTCTCGTATAGGTGGTGTATTATAATCGTCATTGATGCTCTGCTTTGCATGAAATTGTAGACCTTGTTGATATGTTAGCGTTGCCCGTATATCGAGCTCTAGCATTTCATTTTGTATAGCGGCAACTCTGCTAATTAAAGGCAATGTCATTTGTTTTTTATGAGCGGATAAATAACGTTGTCCATTTTCTGTCATACCAAGCAAACGGATATAGGATGGTTCAGAATAAGCATGAAGCTGTGCCTTTGTAATACCTGTATAAATATGTGTTAATATTCTTTGCAAACGTGTCCAAGTATAGCGTTTTGACTTGATTTTATTCATAAAATCGTTAAATGAAGTTGCGTTTTTTGCGTGTTTAATAAGCGCATATTCAATCCCCTCTGAAACATCTGCAAAAGCGGTAAGCTGCTCTGGCGTATAGCGCAAAATAGTAAAGCGTAATAAAGGCCAAAAAGTATTCCAGCTTGCAAATATATTATGTGTTTGTTGCCACTCTTCTAACAGTTTATAAGTTGGGAGTGGGATAAATTGCTCTACACCTTGCAAAACTTGTTGTTGAAATAATGCTTGCCGTATTCCTGTAGCACTGGCGATTTCGCTTTGCTCATTAATAATATCGTGATAACCTGCGCCTATACGTGTGATTGTGACAGGCTGTATCGTATTATTCAACGAATTTGCAGCTTCAATATAATGAAAGCCTAAAATATTATTGGGCTTGGCTAAATCAATATAAGTGCCGGGAAATTGCTGCTGTAAAGCTGTATAAGCCTCCTGTAATGCCTTTGGGTAACTAATACCTGTAGCGATTAGTTCCTTAATAAGTGCATCATAAAGCCCTCTATTACTCTCAATAAGTGCATAGCTATTAAGAAATGGTTGAAGCCTTCCATCCTCACTACCAAAAGCGAATGTTTGGCAACCTATCGCATGGAGTAAAGAAATAGCACCATAGGCAAATTGCTTTGCGTGTGCCGTACTAAAAATGTAGGGTAATTCAATGACAATATCAATACCATTTGCAAGTGCCATTTTCGTGCGAGTCCATTTATCTACAAGAGCAGGCTCGCCACGCTGTAAAAACTGCCCGCTCATCACAGCGATAACAACATCGGCCTCTGTTAATTTTTTTGCTTGCTGTGCATGATAGGCATGTCCATTATGAAAAGGGTTATATTCTACAACAACACCTACAGCCTTCATAAATTTCCACCTCACAATCCATATGTTTTAGCTGATAATTGTATAATATACACATTATAAGTGGTAAAATAAGATTGTTAAAGTAAACCTTTGATTATGAGGGATGGAAAAACAACACGCTGCCTGATAGTGCAGGGCAAATGTAATTTCATATAGTGACAAGAAATTATCTTGACATCTAATTTAGAAATCTATATAATCAACAGTGTTGTCTAACGAGGTGATTAATGAATGAAATGGTCAATTCATCAACTATCGAAATATCGTCAAAATGGACTTCCACTTGATACACATATTCAATTGGATGAAGTGATGACACGCAATCAAGATATTCGAGCAATCTCACCCGCACATGTAAAAGGGCTATGCACATTTGGTGCATCGCAAATGACTTGTCAATTTACATTAAGTGCGACATTAACTCTTCCTTGTGCAAGAACATGGGAGGATGTTGAATTTCCGATTGAAATCGATACAGTTGAAGTTTTTAGCTGGATTGATGAGGATAAGCGTGGCGATTTAGACGGGGATATACATTATATCGACGGTGAAGTAATCGACATGAAACCAGTATTAGAGGAGTTAATTCTTCTTGAAGTACCAATGCAAGTATTTAAAGAAAATACCGAAGGACAAGTGCACGGGGGTAAAAACTGGTCTTATACAACGGATGAAGATGTAGCTCTTAGTCGTAAAGATGACGAACCAAAATTGGATCCAAGACTGGCTGATTTAGCTAAGTATTTTGATCAAACAGATGAATAACTATCTGTAAGGAGGTGCCATAATGGCTGTACCATTTAGAAGAACTTCTAAAACTGCAAAAAGAAAGCGTCGTACGCATTTCAAATTATCTGTACCTGGTATGGTAGCTTGCCCAAACTGTGGTGAACATAAATTAGCTCACCGCGTTTGTAAAGCTTGCGGACACTATAAAGGTAAAGAAGTAATAGCGAAATAATTCAGTATTACGCTATATAAAGGCGAATGAAGAGGCCATGGCTCTTCATTCGCCTTTTTTCGTATTGTCAAACGAAATATTATTCGCTACGATTGAATTGTGTGTGCCTAGCACGGAAGGGGAGAGAGCAATGGCATATTTATTTGAACATAAAGATGGTATCGCAACGTTTACAATAAATCGTGAAGAGAAACGGAATGCTGTGAACGATGAAGTGATGGATGGCTTACAAGAAGCAATTACATATGTAGAACAAAGTAATAATGTTCGTTTTCTAGTGATTACGGGCGCAGGTGAAAAATCGTTTTGTTCAGGTGGGGATTTATCTGTTTTTCATGCATTGGAAACGGAAGACGAAGCTTTCGGTATGCTGAGTAAAATGGCGAATATTTTATATAAGCTTGCTACATTACCAGTACCTACAATTGCATTAATAAATGGAACGGCAGTAGGTGGAGGCTGCGAGATTGCTACAGCTTGCGATTTTCGTTTGATAGCAAACCATGCGAAGGCAGGCTTTATTCAAGGAACCCTTGCTATTACGAGCGGTTGGGGTGGCGGCACATATTTATTTGAAAGAGGGCTACGCCATGACCGCGCATTAAAACTGCTTGTGGATGCGAAGGCCTACGAAGCGAGAGAATTATATGAAATTGGCTGGGCAATGAAAGTTTTTGAAGGAACAAAGGAGCAAGCGTTAACAGATTTTATAGAGGAAATGCGCAAAATTCATCCTTCTGTCCATCAAGCATATAAAGAAATTGAGTTGCGAAAATGGCGTGAACGCAATATATATGAGCGTGTTATGGAGGAAGTACGTACGTGCGCAAAGTTGTGGGAGAGCGAGGCGCACCATCAGGCTGTTAACAGCTTTCTAACAAAATCAAAAAAATGAATGTGGCTGTAGGGAGACGCTAGTGTAAATTAGCATTTTCCTATAGCCTCATTTTTGATTCAGCGGATTTTTTGAGCAACCACGAAAAATCTCGAGCTAAGATGAAATTAATTTAAGCTCATCACATACTTGTTAGAAGGGTGTGAGTTTGCTGTGAGAAATTTCAATAGCACAAAATTGAAAAGTGAGAAGGAGTATAAAAAGTAAGTATTAAAGGAATTTTAGTTTGATATTTTCGATAGATTTAAGATTCTATTTCCTCGTCTGCTGCATATAGTAGTAAAAAAATAAGAGGTGATAGAGATGGAAGCGAAAAGAAGAAAAGATCAATGGACGATTGCTGATGATGAAAAATTAGCGGAAATCGTTATCCAATTTGTACAAAATGGAAAAACACAACTCGAAGCGTTCGAGGAAGCGGCAACAGTGTTAAATCGCACGAAGCAGGCATGTGGTTTTCGTTGGAATAAAACGCTAAGAGCGCAATATGGGCAAATGCTTGGCAGTGTGAAGAAAAGACCAAAGCAGCTTATGCGTAGCCATTTAAAGCTTGCTTTAACAAGCTTTGAAGAGCTCACGGAAGCTTATGGGCAGCTTGAACTAAAATATCATGAGCTACAAACAGAGCATGAACGATTACTGAAATGGTTGAAGCAAGGCGCACAGTTTACTCAAAAATAAAAAGCTGGAAGTATTTACTTAAGTATAGAATACGGAACTTTAATTAAATGATGTGTAAGTGTAGTTGTTTCAAATTTTTCGAGCCTTCGCATGAAATCCTCCTCAAAATCGGGGGTATCTGCTATAGGCTTTATCTTGATTGTTTGAGAGTTTCAACGTCTAACAAATACTGAAATAAGAAAAAGAAAAATGAAAAATAGTTGGAATCAATTATATGAGTGACGTACAATAAAGAGGAACAGCTTTGTTCAATTACACAAAGGGGGATTTTCAAATGACACAAGTAAAAGCACCAATGGCAGGTACAGTTTTCGAGGTAAGTGTAAAAGAAGGGGATACTGTAACGGTTGGACAAACATTAATCATCTTAGAATCAATGAAAATGGAGATTCCATGTGAGGCGGAAGTCGCAGGTACTGTTAAGAAAATACTTGTAGCAGAAGGCGATTTTATTGATGAAGAGGCGGTCCTTTTAGAGCTAGAATAATAGTGCTGCAAAGGGGTAGAGAAAATGACAAAACAATACAATGAACAGCTACAGCAAAAAATTGATGCAATTTATGCGGGTGGAGCGCAGAAATATCATGATAAACTAGCGGAAACAAATAAACTATTTGTGCGCGATCGCCTAGCATTGCTATTTGATGATGGACAATATGAAGAAGATGGTCGCTTTGCAAACTGCGAAGCAGGTGATTTACCTGCTGACGGTGTTGTATGCGCTATTGGAAAAATAAATGATGAAACGGTTTGCGTTATGGCGAATGATTCAACAATCAAAGCAGGCTCATGGGGCTCACGTACGGTTGAAAAAATCATTCGCATTCAAGAAACAGCAGAAAAGCTACAAGTGCCTATGTTGTATCTAGTCGATTCAGCGGGTGCACGTATTACGGATCAACTTGAAATGTTCCCAGGACGACGCGGGGCAGGGAAGATATTCCATAATCAAGTGAGAATGAGTGGTGCTGTTCCACAAATCTGTATTTTATTTGGTCCTTCAGCAGCAGGTGGTGCTTATATTCCGGCATTTTGTGATATCGTTATTATGGTTGAAGGCAATGCTTCAATGTATTTAGGCTCACCACGCATGGCTGAAAAGGTTATTGGTGAAAAGGTAACATTGGAGGAAATGGGTGGAGCACGTATGCACTGTACAGTGAGTGGCTGCGGTGATGTCTTAGCTACAACTGAGCAGGAGGCAATTGAGCTAGCACGGCAGTATATTAGTTATTTCCCTAGCAACTTTGCGCAATTACCACCTCTAAAAGAATCGCTTCAGCCTGTTGCGGGGCGAACGTTGGAAGAAATCATTCCAGAAAACCAAAATGCTCCGTTTGATATGTATGAGTGTATCAATCAATTAATTGATGAAAATAGCTTTTTTGAAATTAAAAAGTTATTTGCACCAGAATTAATAACAGGCTTGGCAAGAATTGATGGGCAAGTAGTTGGGATTGTTGCAAATCAGCCAAAAGTAAAGGGTGGCGTTTTGTTTGTCGATTCAGCAGATAAAGCTGCTAAGTTTATTACATTATGCGACGCCTTTTCGATTCCATTGTTATTTTTAGCGGATGTACCAGGCTTTATGATTGGTACAAAGGTGGAGCGGGCAGGCATTATTAGACATGGTGCTAAGCTTATTTCAGCAATGAGCTCTGCAACGGTTCCTAAAATTTCTGTAATTGTGCGCAAAGCATATGGAGCGGGCTTATATGCGATGTGTGGACCAGCATTTGAACCAGATGTATGTATCGCACTGCCAACAGCACAAATCGCTGTAATGGGACCAGAAGCAGCCGTCAATGCAGTCTATTCAAATAAAATTGAGGCAATTGAAGACCCAAAAGAGCGCATGCAATTTGTTAAAGAAAAAATCGAGGAATATAAAAAGGAAATCGATTTATATAAGCTTGCCTCGGAGTTAGTTATCGACGAAATTATTGCACCTGGTTATTTACGTGAGACATTAGTGAAGCGCTTACATTATTATGGTTCAAAGCAAATTTTATCACCATATCGTAAGCATCCTGTTTATCCAGTTTAATAATGTGATATCATGCTGCTCTGAAAGTTATGTATAATGGCTAGTATGAGGAGAGGGCTGTCTGAAAAATGCGCTAGCGCAAGGCTTTTCAGGCAGCCATTTGCGCTTATATTGAAGAACTCCCGATTTAAAAAATAGGTATTCTTACGGCAGGGCCGAGATAAATTAGTTGAAGCCATGCCTACGGTAAGCGTCCACCCGCAACTGAAATCAACGGCTTTTTTGTCTTGTCTATGAATAAATGGTGAAACAACATGCTAGTTATTTAATCAACCTTCAGTTATTGTGATGAACATTTTTAAGGAAATAAAATCTGAAGATTATATACAACGAGGTGAGTGAATAGTGCGTATCTATATAATTGGTGCTGGAGCAGTAGGTTTATTAATGGCGAGTTTTTTAAGTGAGGCAAACTATCCTGTAACAGTAGTAACAAGACGTGAGGAGCATGCAGAAGAAATTCGTAAGCATGGCATTACACGCTATAATATAGATGGACAGCAACAAAAATTTAATGTTACTTCGATGACGGAGCAACAAATACATATAGAAGAAGAGGCAATGGTTATTGTTGCGACGAAATATGATGCTTTGCAATCTCTTTTCCCGACATTAGCAGCAATACGAAATGTTCCACTATTATTTATGCAAAATGGCTTGCTACATTATGAGCAAGCATTAGCACTAAAGCATCAGGATATAGCATTTGGATCAGCACAATTTGGAGCTGAGAAAGCTGGTGAAACAACTGTTTATCATCGCGGCATAGGTGTTTTGAAGCTAGCTATCGGGCGAGGTAATGATGCCATTATTAATATTTTTGAAGCTGCTAGTAAAGAGGAATTCTTCATAGAGTGGCAAGAAGACGCTGAACAAATGCTATTGGAAAAAGCGCTGCTTAATTGCTTTGTTAACCCGCTAACTGCGCTTTTGCAAGTGAGAAATGGACAATTAATTCATAATGAGCATGCATATCATTTATTACAGCAGTTATATAAAGAATTAATGCAGGCATTTCCTCAAATGCAGCAAAAATTTCCGTTTCAATCTGTCTATAATTTATGTCAGCGAACTGCTAATAATATTTCTTCTATGCTAGCGGATAGGCAAGCTGGGCGAAAATCAGAAATTGAAACGATAGTTGGAGCAATTATAAAAAAAGCACAAAAAATGGGGGCAGATGTGCCAACGCTCAGCGTGTTATACTATTTATTATTAGCGATAGAGGAGAGCGGTGAAAAAATGTGAAGTTTTTAGCTTTTTTAATAACGGTAATTATTATTTGCCCTTTAGTTGCACTTGTTATCACTTACTTTATATGTCGGAAATTTCGTTTAAGTAATTCAAAAGCATTTGGCTTTGCTGCTGATGTTGCAACATTATTACTGTTTTTTTCAGTTCCAATGGCTGTCGCAAGTATTTGGGATATTTCGATTGTGATTCCGCTTATTATAATTGCTATTTTTATAGCCATTACGTTTACATATATTGATTGGCGAACAAAAAAAGAAATTGCTGTACCGCAATTGCTCAAAAAGATATGGCGTGTTTATTTCATATTATTGAGCGTTAGTTATTTTTTCATTTGCATTGCTGGTTTAACTTTAAATGTACTTGAATATGTCTCAGTGTAAGCAAATTCTTTTTCGAAATGCTACATAACGTTTACAATGGAATAAGTTAAAATGTTGAAAATAACAATAGACATATTATTTTAAAAGTTAGTAAGGGATAGAGAGGGTTTTCATAATGAAACTGGAACAAAACGTTTTACCAGTACAAAATAAAATAATGACACATTATTGGGATAGGCAGTCTGATATACAGAGTTTCTTTGATTATGCATATAATGAAGATGCCTTTCAAGAGCGTGCTCAATATCTATCTACAAAAACATATGATACAACACAATTAAGTAACATCGTTCGGTCGTATATGGCACCATTCGGTTTATCAGAGGCAAGTGAACATCATTTAAAAGAACTGGCGGCTGGTGCTTATGTTATAGTAGGGGGGCAACAAGCTGGTTTATTAACAGGACCGATGTATTCGATGCACAAGGCAATTTCGGTTATTTTGCTTGCAAAGCAGCAGCGTGAAAAGCTTGGAAAGCAGGTTGTTCCGTTATTTTGGATTGCTGGTGAAGACCATGATATTGAAGAAATTAATCATACGTATACAACGGTTGATGCTAGCTTAAAGAAGCGTGTTTATAAAGAACGCTCAAAGCGCAAAACAATGGCTTCTACAACAGCTATAAACAAAGAAGAGATGGAGCAGTTTGTACGTACTGTTTTTGCGGATTTTGGAGAAACGCAATATACAAAAGATTTACTACATAACGTATTAATGCATTTACATGCTAGCAAAACGTTTACAGACTTCTTCACAGCACTAATGAACGAGCTGTTTGCAAAGCATGGTTTGCTTATGTTAGATGCGGCGTTTCCTGCATTCCGTCAATATGAAGCAAACTTTTTTGTGAGATTAATAGAGCGCAATGAAGAGATTGCACAAGTGGTTGTAGCGCAGGAGGAGGCTTTCAATCAGGCAGGTTACGGCAAGCCAATTGAGGCAACGGTGAATAATGCAAATTTATTTTTTGTACAGGATGGCGAGCGCTTTTTATTAGAGCGCAAAGATAACTATTATACGAATGCGCTTGGTCATATTAAGCTGACAAAAGAGCAGCTGCTAGAAATTGCACGACAAACGCCTGAGAAATTAAGCAATAACGTTGTTACACGTCCATTAATGCAAGAAATGACAATCCCTGTCTTAGCCTTTGTTGGCGGACCTGGTGAATTGGCGTATTGGGCAACATTGAAACCAGCATTTTCTTTATTGAATTTACAAATGCCTATTTTCGCCCCAAGGTTAAATATTACGTTAGTTCCTCGTACAGTACAACCGTTACTAGCACAAAATGATTTAACTGTGCAAGATGTAACAAGAGGGCATGCAGAGCAATTAAAAAATCGCTTTATCGAAGAGGTGCAGGATGAGCAAGCTAAAGAAAAAATTGCTCAAATGCAGCAACAATTAATTGCGCAATATGAAGAGCTTGAAAAGCATTTGCATGGTGAGCAGCTAGATTTACGTAATGTAATTTTGAAAAATAAACAATATCATTGTATGCAGTTTGATTATTTAACGTCAAAAATAGAGCAAGAGGTATTACGTAAGCATGATGTTAAAATAAAGCAGTTCAATTTAATCATAGCAGAGCTTTTCCCTAACAATAATTTGCAAGAACGTTTGTTTAATCCGTATCAGTATTTAAACCTATATGGACCAACGTTGATTGATAGTCTTATTGAACTATATTTAGTCCCTTCTGACCAACATAATTGCATAACGCTTTGATATAAAAAGGCTATTTCTATTGAGAAATAGCTTTTTTGTGTGCATATATTATCAGTCTCCTTTTTTATAGTAAGGTCTATTTGCGTAATTTCTTATTATAACAGAAGAAATGTGAGGAATTGGTGGTGAAAAGTGGGGGCTTGTGGTACATTTATTAGTAAAGTGGGGTGAGTAGCATGTTCATGGGGGAATACGTGCATTCCGTTGATGTAAAAGGACGTCTCATAGTACCTTCGAAATTTCGAGAATCACTAGGAGAAACGTTCGTTATTACACGTGGATTGGACAACTGTATTTTTGGATACCCTATGGATGAATGGCGAAAGCTTGAAGAAAAATTAAAAAACTTACCGATGACGAAAAAGGATGCACGTGCATTTGCGCGCTTCTTCTTTTCGGGTGCAACGGAAGTTGAGTTAGATAAGCAAGGTCGCATAAATATTCCAGCTACATTAATCCAATATGCAAATCTCGAAAAAGAGTGTGTTGTATTAGGTGTATCAAGCAGGATAGAGATTTGGGCGAAGGAAGCTTGGGACACATACTATGATGAATCAGAAGCATCATTTAACGAAATAGCAGAAAATATGATAGGCTTTGATTTTTAAAGCACTAAAGGAGTAAAGAATATGTTCAATCATACAACTGTATTATTGAAGGAGACGGTTGATGGGTTGAACATCAATCCAGATGGGGTATATGTGGACTGCACATTAGGTGGCGCTGGACACAGTGAATACCTCGTACAGCAACTGTCTCCAAACGGAAAGCTTATTTGCTTTGACCAAGATACGACAGCAATAGAAAATGCAAAAATTCGATTAGCTAACTATTTAGATCGTGTAACATTTGTCCACTCGAATTTTAGATATTTAAAGGACGAGCTATATGCACTAAACATTCAGCAAGTAGATGGAATTTTATACGACTTAGGTGTATCTTCCCCACAACTGGATACACCAGAGAGAGGTTTTAGTTACCATCATGATGCACCACTCGATATGCGCATGGACCAAACAGCAGAATTAACAGCATTCCATGTAGTGAATGAATGGTCATACGAGGATTTAGTGAGGATTTTCTTCCGTTATGGTGAAGAGAAGTTTTCAAAGCAAATTGCACGCAAAATTGAAGCAGCACGAAAAAATGCCCCGATTGAAACAACAGGGCAATTAGTGGAATTAATTAAAGAAGGTATTCCTGCTGCTGCACGACGCACAGGGGGGCACCCTGCGAAGCGAGTATTTCAAGCTATTCGCATTGCTGTGAATGATGAGCTTGGAGTAGCAGAGGATTCTATCGTTGATGCGATTGAACTATTAGCGATTGGTGGGAGAGTTAGCGTTATTACGTTCCATTCATTGGAGGATCGCCTTTGTAAAACAATATTTAAAGAAGCTTCTTCATTACCAGAATTACCACCTGGCTTACCAATAATTCCGGATGATATGAAGCCGAAGCTAAAATTAATTACGAAAAAGCCAATTGTACCTACGGAAGAAGAGTTAGAGGCTAATAACCGTTCACGTTCAGCGAAGCTACGCATCGCTGAAAAAATTAATAAATAAAGGAAGTGGATGACGATGGCAGTACGCGTAAGGCAACAACCGTATATACAGCAGCCAGTAATATCACCACAACCACAGCAACCAGAAAAGCAACCTAGCAAAAAGTCGAGCTACAGGAAAAGTAAAGGATTAATTTCTAAACGTGAAAAATTATTATATATTTTATTCCTGATTATTGTAGCAATAATGGCAGTTGCAATCCTACATACACAAAGTAAAATCCAAACGACAAGTATGGAAATACAGCAAGTAGAAAAAGAAGTATCTCAAATTGCAAATCAAAATGTAGGCTTAAATGTGCAGGTTAGTGAGTTGTCGGCTTATGAACGTATTTTGAAAAAAGCACAAGAACTCGGTTTAACTCTTAATGAGAAAAATGTAAAGGTAGTGCCGGGAGAATGAAAAAAAGTACATTTCGTTTCCAAAAAGGAGCCTTCCTGATGTTTTTAATATACGGAGGGCTCTTTTTGCTATTATTTTGGCGCATCGTCCATTTGCAAACGGCTAATGAAGTAAACGGTTATTCACTCGCGGCTGAGGCGGCAGCTAAATATGCGCGAGAAGTACCACTTGCGGCAAATAGAGGACGTATTTTAGATCGCAATGAAAATGTTATTGCGGAAGATATATTAGCATATAAGCTTGTGGCAGTTGTTAATGAATCAGCGACAGGAAAATCAAAAAAACCGTTACATGTTGCTGACCCTCAAAAAACAGCAAAAGTGTTAGCACAATATCTAGAAATGGATGAGCAAGATATTTATCAAATTTTGACGAGAAAGTTGGACGATGGAAGAACACCCTATCAAGTTGAGTTCGGGGCTGCAGGACGCAAAATTAGTTACGATACGAAAGTGGCAATCGAAAAAGAGCAGTTGCCAGGTATTATTTTTATAGAGGACACAAAACGATATTATCCGAATGGTCCATTTGCATCACATTTAATTGGCTTTGCTGTAGAAGAAAAGCAAAAGGATGATAAGTTGAAAACAGTCGGTAAAATGGGGCTGGAATATACTTATAATGATCAATTGACAGGGACACCTGGTTCCATCTCGTATGATAGCGATATTAAAGGCTACTTATTGCCGAACAGTGAAAAAATGATTCAACCTGCAAAAGATGGTGCTGAAATCTATTTAACAATTGATAAAACAATTCAAAACTTTTTAGAAGAAGCGATGACGCAAGTTGATAAGCAATATAACCCTGAATCCATGACTGCTGTAGTGGCAGATCCGAAAACAGGTGAGATTTTAGCCATGTCACAAAGACCTACCTTTGATCCAGCAGACCGTATTGGCTTAGAAAGCAACTGGCTGAATGAAACAATAGAAAATGTAATCGAGCCAGGTTCAACGATGAAAACTTTTACGTTAGCGGCGGCGATTGACTCGGATAACTGGCATCCAAATGCGAAATTCCAGTCAGGGCAATATGTAGTTCACGATCGTATAATTAGAGACCATAATAACGGAGTTGGTTGGGGAAAGATTAGTTATTTAGAAGGCATCCAACGTTCCTCTAATACAGGAATGGCACATATGCTATCAATTATGGGGGCAGAGACTTTTTATGACTATTTAGATCGATTTGGCTTTGGTCAGAAAACAGGTATTGATTTGCCTGGCGAAGTGACAGGTACATTGCTATCTAGGTATCCAGTTAATAAAGTAACCACAGCATTTGGTCAAGGGTCCACCGTAACACCAATGCAGCTTATTCAAGCTATGACTGCAATTGCGAATGACGGTAAAATGATGCAGCCATATGTAATTGATAAAATTGTTGATCCAAGTACAGGAAAAATAATATTAGATGATGAGCCTATCGTAAAGAATCAGCCTGTTTCAGCTGAAACAGCAAAGCAAGTACGAGAAATTCTTGCAACGACTGTAACGAGCAAGAATGGGACAGCACAACGCTTTGCATTAGAGGGCTATGAGGTTGCAGGGAAAACAGGAACTGCACAAATTGCTCGAGAGCAAGGCGGAGGCTATTACTCAGGGAAAAATAATTACCTGTATTCATTTTTAGGAATGGCTCCAGTTGATGACCCACAGCTTATTATGTATATTGCAGTAAAAAAACCAAAGCTAGCTGACACTGAGGGTGGTTCAGAACCGACTTCAACTGTATTTAAAACAGTAATGGAAAATAGCTTGAAATATTTTAATATTAACCCTGAGGAAACGGCAGAGGTTCAAATGACAAAATTAGCCGATTATACTAAAAAGCCAGCTGAAAATGTTCAAGTAGAGCTGATAAATAAAGGGTTAACGCCAATCATCATTGGTGAAGGTGGGCAAATTGTTGAGCAATATCCAGCAAAAGATTTAGAAGTGACACAAGGAAGTATCGTCTTTTTAAAGACAGATGGAGCAGTTACGTTGCCATCATTTATTGGTTGGTCGTTACGCAATGTCTTAATTTATAAAGCCTTATCTGGATTGCCAATTGAAATTGTTGGAGAAGGCTATGTAGATAGTCAAAGTGTATCAGAAAATACACCAATTCAAGATACCGCGCCGATTGTTGTAAAGCTGAAGACACCTGAGGAATCCTTTGCACCAGAAGTGGAGGAAACGGATGAAGAGGGGGAACAGTTGCCACAAGATTAGTAGAGGCGTAATTGCTGGAAAGCTGAATAGAAGTCCACTTCTATACATACTTTGTTAAAAACGGAGTGTGTCGAATGAAGTGGATTTCACTGCTTTCCAAGAAGCGATTGAAATTAATTATTTATGCCTTTTTCTTATATGGACTGGCGATTATTGCTCGGTTAGTATATGTACAAATTATTCAACACGAGCATTTAACGGAGCTAGCGAAGGCAAACTGGGATCGAGAAATACCTTTTGTAACAGAGCGTGGGAATATTGTTGATCGGGAAAATGAGATTATCGTCACGAATAAATTAGCACCGACACTTTATTTTATCCCAAAGCAAAGTGACGATATAGCACTAGCTGCTAGGCAACTGGCACCTATTTTAAAAGCGGATGAAGCGGAGCTACTTAAAAAAATGCAAAAGCATGCTTACTTAGTGAAGCTTGCGCCAGAAGGTAAAAATATTACTGAGGAGCAGGTTGAAGCGATACAAGCTTTGCGCATTAAAGGTGTTTATAGTGGAGTAGACTATATCCGGCATTATCCATACGGCTCCTTATTATCAAGATTTTTAGGTTTCACTGGTTATGATAACCAAGGTTTAGCTGGTGTTGAATATGAATATAATAAAATACTTACTGGCAATAATGCTGCAATTCGTTTATTTACAGATGCTAAAAACATTGAAATGGCACATGTCGATGATGAATGGAAAGAGGGCGAAGCAGGTGCGACTGTTCAACTTACCATTGATTTAACGATACAGCAAGTAATGGAAAGAGAATTAGCTCAGGCAATGCAACGCTATGATGCGGATCAGGCAATTGGTATCGCAATGAATCCGAACACCGGTGAAATTTTAGCCCTGTCTTCCTTCCCAACATATGACCCAACAAATTTTAAAAATGTTGATTCAACAATTTATAATCGTAATTTGCCAGTCTTTATGACATATGAGCCTGGTTCAACATTTAAAATTATTACGTTAAGCGCCGCTTTAGAAGAAGGTGTTGTTAACCTTGAACATGATCATTTTTATGACCCAGGTTTTACAATGGTTGAAGGTGCGCGTTTACGTTGTTGGAAACGTGAAGGACATAAAGATGAAACGTTTTTAGAGGTTGTTGAAAACTCTTGTAACCCGGGCTTTATTGAGCTAGGACAGCGTGTTGGTTCACAAAAATTGCTACGATATATTAAAGATTTTGGCTTTGGACAAAAAACTGGCTCGAATATAGCTGGTGAGGCAAGTGGTATTTTATTCTCAGAAAAGGCATTTGGACCTGTTGAGCATGCGACAACATCATTTGGGCAAGGGATTTCTGTGACACCAATTCAACAAATGCAGGCAGTTGCAGCCGCAATTAATGGCGGTACTTTGTATACACCATATGTTGTTTCACGTATTGTCGCAGACGATGGAGAAGTTGTTGTAGAGAATAAGCCAGAAGCAAAACGTCAAGTAATTAGCGAACAAACATCTGCGCAAGTACGTCATGCATTAGAGTCAGTTGTTGCAAAAGGTTCTGGTAAACAAGCATTTCGTGAAGGATTGCGCATAGGTGGAAAAACAGGAACAGCACAAAAGGTAGAAAATGGACGATATAAAGATGGCGATTATATAGTATCATTTATAGGCTTTGCACCAGCAGATAAGCCAGAAATTATCGTTTATGTAGCAATTGATAATCCTAAAAATCATTTACAATTCGGTGGACTTATTGCAGCGCCTATTGTTGGGCAAATTATAGAAGATGTTGCACCGATTGTTGGCATTGAAAAATCGCAAGAACAAATTGAGAAAGTAACTGTTTGGACAGATCCTATTATGGTAGAGGTAGCTGATTTTGTCGGGCAAACTGTCGATGAAGTAGTTCAGCAACACTATCCATTGACAATTGAATGGCATGGTGAAGGAACGATTGTCTCTGAACAAATGCCTGCTGCGGGTAGTAAACTCATGCAGCAAGGGACATTGCATTTATATTTAACAGAAAAAAAACATGAAGATTGATGAATTTAAAGGAGATTTAACATGAAACTTGCAACAACATTGACCATCTTAGTAATAGCATTCGTAGTAACTGTTATTTTAGCACCTATTGCTATTCCAATATTAAGACGATTAAAATTTGGTCAAAGCATTCGCGAAGAAGGTCCAAAATCCCATATGAAAAAAGCGGGTACACCAACGATGGGTGGTATTATTTTCCTGTTGGCAATTATTGCTACTACATTGGTTACAGGAAATATGTTTAACTTATTTACGACGCATACAGTAGTGCTGTTACTTGTATTAGTTGGCTTTGGTGTTATTGGCTTTCTAGATGATGGAATTAAAGTTATTTTCAAGCGTAATTTAGGTTTGACATCATTACAAAAGTTAATTGGTCAAATTATTATTTCTATCGCAGCGTTTATGCTATTACGATTAGGGACATTTGATACAGTTGTTGAAATTCCATTCACAGACTTCTCAATTGATTTTGGTTTATTTTATATAGCCTTTTTAATATTTTGGCTTGTAGGCTTCTCAAATGCAGTGAATTTAACTGATGGTTTAGATGGTCTTGTTGCTGGAACAGCTTCAATTGCCTTTGCAGCCTTCGGAGTTATTGCTTTATTTAATGAGCAGGCTGATATAGCCTTAGTTGCATTCGCAATTACAGGAGCATTGTTAGGGTTTTTAGTTTTCAATATCAATCCAGCAAAGGTATTTATGGGGGATACAGGCTCACTTGCGCTTGGTGGGGCTCTTGCAATGTTTTCAATTTTAGTGAAGGCAGAGCTTTTACTTTTGTTAATTGGTTTAGTATTCGTAATTGAAACATCATCTGTTATTTTGCAAGTAGGTAGCTTTAAATTACGTAAAAAACGTATCTTTAAAATGAGTCCTATTCATCACCATTTTGAATTATCTGGATGGTCAGAATGGAAGATTGTATTAGTATTTTGGTCTACAGGATTAGTTGTTGCATTAATCGCAGTAATGATGGAGGCGTTATTATGATTCAATACACAGGATTGCAATATAAAAAAGTGCTTGTATTAGGCCTTGCAAAAAGTGGCGTTGCTGCTGCCGAGCTGTTACATGAACTTGGCGCATTTGTCACAGTAAACGATGCGAGGCCATTTGATGCAAATCCAGAGGCACAAAGCCTTTTAGCAAAGGGGATTACAGTAATTTGTGGACGCCATCCAGAAGATTTACTTGATGAAGGTTTTGAATTAATTGTGAAAAATCCAGGTATTCCATACAGTAACCCAATTGTAGCTGATGCAATTAATCGACAATTACCAGTCATTACAGAAATGGAACTTGCATATTTAGTAAGTGAGGCACCTTTTATTGGAATTACAGGGTCCAATGGCAAAACTACAACGACGACATTATTATTCAAAATACTTGAGCATGGACAGAAGCAGCCATTAATTGCTGGTAATATCGGAACAGTCGCATGTAGCGTTGCTGCTGAGGCAACGAAGGAGCAAGTATTGGTAACTGAGCTTTCCAGTTTTCAATTAATGGGGACACGCACATTTAAACCGCGTATTGCTATTTTAACGAACATTTATGAAGCGCATTTAGATTATCATAGCTCGTTTGAGGAATATGCAGATGCAAAATTTGCTGTAACACGCAACCAAGATCAGCAAGATTATTTTATTTACAATGCTGATCAACCGCTCGTACAGCAATATGCAACGAAGTCGAAAGCACAAAAGATCCCTTTTACGACAACTGGAAAGACAGCCGAAGGGATTAGTGCCGATGCGGTGGCTATTTATTGGAAAGGTGAGCATTTATTAGATCGCTCTAGCATCGTGCTACCTGGTGAGCATAACTTACAAAATATTTTATGTGCTGTAGCTGCTGCTTTGTTAATGGAATGCTCAGTTGATGCCATTAAGGATATTTTAGCTACATTTACAGGAGTGAAGCATCGCACACAGTTTGTCCGCAATTGGAAAGGTGTGCAGATTTATAATGATTCAAAAGCGACGAATTGCCTTGCTACGAAAAGTGCACTTGCAGCATTTACACAACCGATTGTCCTGCTAGCTGGTGGCTTAGATCGTGGGCATTCTTTTGAAGAATTGCGTGAAGTGATGGGGAATGTAAAGGCGGTTGTTGCATTTGGAGAAACAGGAGCACGTTTTATCGATTTTGCGAAATCATGCGGAATTGAACAAACTATTGCTGCAACAAATGTAGAGGATGCGGTTATGTACGCTGCCAAACTTGTTACAGCAGGAGACGTTATGTTACTGTCTCCAGCTTGTGCAAGCTGGGATCAATATGCTAGCTTTGAAATCCGTGGCGATTTATTTATTGATGCTGTGATAAAACTAACTTAAAAAGTCCTAAAAGAAAGGATGCCCTTACTGACGCACCATTATCAAAAGCTATTTGTTTTTTGTGCATTGATGTTAACGGTTATTGGAGTTGTGTTTGTATACTCTGCCAGTACTTATTGGAGCTCAGTTCATTATGAAGGACAAACGCCTTTTTATATAAGGCAAATTATTTATTTTGTTATTGCATGTATTGTTTTTTTTGCCATTATAAAAGGTCCAGAGCTAACAGAAAAAAAGCTCTTAATGCTCTATTTGTTTTCTTTGGCACTGCTAATTATCGTATTAATACCAGGCATTGGTATTTGGCGTAATGGCTCTCGTAGTTGGATAGGAATCGGTCCATTAACAATTCAACCAGCAGAGCTTGTAAAAATTACGACATTATTGTATTTAAGTACTCGATTGGCGAAAGTTAAATCCTTTGAAAGGGTCGTTAAGTTAGAGCATTTTGTTATCGTATTTTTACCAGCTCTCTTGATTATGCTCCAGCCTGATTTTGGTTCTGTGTTTATTTTAGTCGTCACAGCCTTTATTTTGCTTTTTATCGCAAAGTATCCTATTAAACTATATATTTTTTTAATGTTTGCGGGTGTAGCAGGTTTAACAGGACTTATAATTTCTGCCCCATATCGCTTAAAGCGCATCCAGTCATTTTTGGATCCGTGGTCTGATTCGCTTGGAAGTGGCTTTCAGGCCGTACAATCTTTAATGGCTATTGGTCCAGCCGGATTATTTGGTCACGGATTTTTGCAAAGTCGTCAAAAGTATTTATACTTACCGGAGCCGCAAAATGATTTTATTTTCTCTATTATATTAGAGGAGATGGGGTTTGTTGGCGGGTTAGTTTTATTAATTTTGTTTGCTATTTTATTTTATAGTGGCTATGCGCTATCAATTAGAGCATATAGCTTGGAGCAATTTTACATGATTAGTGCTTTAACGACGATGCTTGTTTTACAAACATCTTTAAACATAGGAGTAGTTATTGGCTTGCTGCCCGTAACGGGGGTAACTTTACCGTTTATTAGCTACGGCGGAACTTCACTTATCGTCATTTGGTTAACGGTTGCTCTTATAATTAAAATAACGAATACAACAGGAAGGAGGAGTAAAAATTGAAAAAAGTAATTGATATAGAAGAGCGCATACCTACACTCCGAGCGAAGCGCAGGCGTCGCTCGAATATTAAATTTATCTTATTAACAACAATTTTCGGTGTAATATTATTTTTACTCCTTTATTTCCAATCACCTTATAGTGATATTAAAACGATTGACGTGACTGGAGGAAGCATTGGAGATGCTACATTTTATCAAGAGCAATCAGGATTGAATGTAGGAGAATCAATGTGGGGATTCAAAGAAGAGGATATTGAGGCGCGTATATTGCAGCAAGATTGGGTCAAGGCTGCCACCGTAAAGCGTAAATGGCTAACGACTGTTTCAATTCAAATTGAAGAATGGAGCAAGGTAGCTTATATAGCAAAGGACAATAATTTTTATCCGATGCTAGAAAACGGCGTAATTTTACCGTTACAGGATCAACTAGTACCAATTGACGCACCAATTTTCCTTGAATTTGATAATGAAAAAGTACGGAAACGCTTATTGAAGGAGCTGGCAAAGCTTAATAAAGAAGTGCTAGCGATGATTTCGCAAATAAAGGCGACTCCAACAAGTACAGACCCTTACGCTGTGACATTATTTATGAATGATGGCTATGAAGTACGTGCGGAAATAACAACATTTGCTAGTAAGCTTAATCACTATCCATCATTTGTAGCATGGATTGAAAAGACAGAAGGCTATGAAAAAGGCATTATTGATATCGAAGTAGGAGAATACTACCGCTCTTATTTGAAAGAATATAAACAAGTAGAGGAAGCAGAGGACGGGCAACAAGGAGTGGAGCAAAATGAAGAACAATCAGAGGAATAACAGACCATCCTTGTTTCAACGTAAATATTTTATTATGCTTATCGTCTCTATTATGATCGGTTTTATCATCGGTATTTCTTATAATTTGACGAAGGATAATAAAAAACTAAGCTCACGTTCGCCGATTTATTTGCAACAACAGGAAACATACCGTGAGGAACTAATTACACAACAAGAGCGTAATAAAGAGTTGGCGGACGAGCTTAATCATTTACAGCAAACAATTCGCAAATATGAAAAAGAGCTAACTTCAAATGCAGAACAACATGAGGATTTAGTAGCTGAGGCTGAACGTTTACGCCTTTTACTCGGCGATATTGCAGGTCAGGGACAAGGTATTCGTCTAACGTTAGCAGACGGTGAATATGATCCGAATTCAACGAATCCGAATGACTATATTGTACATGAAAGCCATATTTTTAAAGTGCTGACAGAGCTAAAAATTGCAGGTGCAGAGGCGATTACAATTAATGGCCAACGCCTCAAAACAAATTCCTATATAAGTTGTAACGGTCCAGTTATTACAATTGATGGAAAACAATCGCCGGCACCATTTGTGATTGAGGCTATTGGAGAACCAGATACACTAGTTTCATCTTTGGAAATTCCAGGAGGAGTTTTTGATCAACTATTAAATGAGCGTATCAATGTTACTTTTGAAAAAAGCAATTTAATTTCTATGCCTTCCAATACGGCAGAAAGTTGAGGGGGGAGGATAGATGAAAAATAATAAAAATCTGCATATTACACTTATTTCTCTAATCATCGGCTTTATGCTCGCTGTGCAGTATAATACGATGCAAAATCCGCAAGAGCGAGATACGCGAGATATTTGGGAAATTCGGCAAGCACTATCTGAGGAGAAAAAGCGGCATTCCGAATTATTAACAAGTATTCAATCGTTAAATGAAGTTGTTAGTAAGTATGAGGATGCTGAATCAAGTAATCCAGAGCTCGTATTACAGGAAACAATTACTGATTTACATCGTCAAATAGGTTTATTGCCTGTCACTGGTCCAGGTTTAACATTAACGATTAAGCCTGCTCAAGAATTAATTGAGTATGGCTATAAGATAGAAGCAATATCACCAGAGCTATTATTTCGTTTAGTCAATGATATATACCGCAATGGTGGTCAATATGTTGAAATTGGTGGACAACGTCTGCTGCACACTTCAGCTATTCGAGATATTAATAGTGTGACTACAATTAATAGCGTACCGATAAGTAAAGCAGATGTAGAAATTAAAATTATTATGCCATCTGAAGAACTAGCGCAAAAATTATATAATTATTTACTTTCCTCTTCATTAATGGACGAGTTTTACATTGATAATTTAGAGCTCGTCGTCAATGATGTAGAAAGCTCTATTGAAATTAAAAATACAGCAACTCAAATAACAAGCAGCTATTTGAGTGAGGCAAATAAAGGGGATTAGAATATGTGGCTGCCACTTTTAGGACTGATTTTAGGTATTGCGCTAGGTCTATTAACGGATATTCAAATTCCAGCAGTATATGAAAATTATTTATCAATTGCAGTATTAGCTGCGCTTGATACAATGTTTGGTGGTATACGTGCAAAATTGCAAGAAGTATATGATGATAAAGTATTTATCTCAGGATTTTTCTTTAACATCGCACTTGCAGCAGGACTTGCCTTTTTAGGTGTCCATATTGGTGTCGATTTATATTTAGCGGCAATTTTTGCATTTGGCGTTCGACTATTTCAAAATATAGCAGTAATTCGACGTATTTTATTAACAAAGCTTGATGAAAGAAAAACAAAAAAGCAAGAAAAGTAATATTAATTACACCTCTGCTAATTTAAGTCTAGATTTTTTCAGACTAGTTAGAGGGAAAAATCAACCTAAAACCGTGACTACACATATCAACGGTTAACCGACCTGCGTCGTGCAATTTTCTTTTAAAAATCTGTAATAAACGCAGCAAGTCTATCTTCATTCAGTGAGTATTTAGTCACTTGTGAAACCAAATACTAAAAAATCATTCATCTAATCATTTAGAGAGATGGGAATATTGTACTGTATGAAGATGAAACTCATTAAAATTTCGTTACAAAAGCGAATAAGCTTAGACAACAGCGAAAAATTGCAATAGAATGAACATTAGGAGTATTAGAAGGAGGTGCAGCGAGTTGAGTCAACAAGATATTTATATTTCGCTGGATATTGGATCATCCTCTATTAAAGTGCTAATAGGTGAAATGAGTGAGCAACAATTACATGTAATTGGTGTCGGTCACGTAAAATCGACTGGAATTCGTAAAGGCGCCATTGTTGATATTGATGCAACAGTTCAATCAATAAAAAAAGCAGTTGAGCAAGCTGAAAGAATGACAGGCATTAAAATACACGATGTAATACTGGGAGTACCAGCAAATCAAACATTTTTACAACCGGTAAAAGGTGTTGTTGCTGTAAACAGTGAGAATCGTGAAATTGGCGATGATGATTTAGAGCGCGTCATCGAATCTGCCCAAGTTATGTCTATCCCACCAGAACGTGAGTTAGTTAACTTAATACCTAAGCAATTTATTGTGGATAATCTTGATGAAATTAAAGATCCGCGCGGTATGATTGGCATTCGTTTAGAAATGGATGCAACGATGATTACGACTTCAAAAACTTTATTACATAACGTGTTACGTTGTGTAGAGCGAGCTGGTTTACAAATTCGAGAAATTTATTTACAGCCTTTAGCAGCAGGCTATTTTGCTCTGACAGAAGATGAAAAAAATCAAGGCACTGCTTATATCGATTTAGGCGGAGGGTCAACAACTATTGCTGTATTTGAAGAAGGCTTATTAAAGCATACAGGAGTTATCCCAGTAGGTGGAGAGCATATTACAAAAGATTTATCAATTGTTCTTAAAACACCAACTGAACAAGCCGAAAAAATAAAAAGACAATTTGGACATGCCTTTTATGATGATGCTTCAGATGACGAATTATTTGAAGTACCTGTTGTAGGAACGGATACAACAGACCAATATAATCAACGCTATATTGCTGAAATTATCGGTGTTCGTCTAGAAGAAATGTTTGAGCTTGTGCTGGATGAATTAGCACGTTTAGGTGTGCGTGATTTACCGGGAGGTATTGTGATTACTGGTGGAGTAGCACAGCTCGAGGGGCTTGCACAGCTTGCGCGGGAAGTGATGCAGACGCGTGTACGTGTATTTGTGCCAGATTATATCGGCGTACGTGATTCAGCGTTTACAACATCGGTAGGATTAATTAGTTATGCATATGCGGATGATAAATTCTACGGAAGAAGTTCTGTAACAGATGTATCACCATATATTGCCGCAACGGCACAGTCGACTCCTACTAAAAAGCAATCTCAGCAAGTAGAATATACAGATAATAGTAATAAAGTAAGCGTTATTGATAGAGCGAAAAATATCTTTAATAAGTTTTTTGAATAGTGAGCTTAGGATAAAAGTCGAGTGAAGTGGGAGGAGAAATAATGTTAGAATTTGATACAAGTAATGATCAGCTTGCTGTCATCAAAGTAATTGGTGTAGGTGGCGGCGGTAACAATGCTGTTAATCGTATGATTGAACACGGTGTGCAAGGTGTAGATTTTATTGCAGTGAATACAGATTCTCAAGCTTTAAATCTATCAAAGGCTGAACATAAATTACAGATTGGTGGAAAGCTTACACGCGGCTTAGGAGCAGGTGCAAATCCAGAAGTAGGGAAAAAGGCAGCTGAAGAAAGCCGTGAGCAAATAGAAGAAGTACTACGTGGTGCAGACATGGTGTTTGTTACTGCTGGTATGGGTGGCGGTACTGGTACGGGAGCAGCTCCAGTTATTGCTCAAATTGCACGTGATTTAGGTGCATTAACAGTAGGTGTTGTAACACGTCCATTTTCATTTGAAGGTCGTAAACGCCAAACACAGGCAATAGGTGGAATTGGCTCAATGAAAGAAGCTGTTGACACTTTAATCGTTATCCCTAACGATAAGCTATTGCAAATTGTTGATAAATCAACGCCTATGTTAGAGGCATTCCGTGAAGCAGACAATGTATTGCGTCAAGGTGTACAAGGTATTTCTGATTTAATTGCAACACCTGGTTTAATTAACTTAGACTTTGCCGATGTAAAAACGATTATGTCTGATAAAGGGTCAGCATTAATGGGTATTGGTATCGCTTCTGGTGAAAATCGCGCAACAGAGGCTGCAAAAAAAGCAATTTCAAGTCCGCTTCTTGAAACATCAATCGATGGTGCGAAGGGCGTTATTATGAATATTACTGGCGGTACAAACTTAAGCTTATTTGAAGTACAGGAAGCAGCTGATATTGTAGCTTCTGCATCAGATGAAGAAGTAAATATGATTTTCGGTTCGGTTATTAATGATAACTTAGATGACGAGATTATTGTAACTGTTATTGCAACTGGCTTCTCAGATGATATATTAGCGCAGCGTCAAAACATGCGACCTAGCATGGGAGTACGTCAACAAGCTCCTGCACAACAGCAGTCGTCTCGTCAAGAGCCTGTGCAACAAGAAGCACCACGTCAAACACAAAATTATCAACAAGAAGATACACTAGATATTCCAACATTTTTACGTAATCGTAGAAATCGAGGATAATAATTTCTGAGGGTGTTAGAAAAGATAAAATCTTTCCTAACACCCTTAGTTTTTGACTTTAATTAGAGCTAATAAGAGGCTCCAGAAAGTCAAAATCCTTAGCCTTACTTATCCATTTTAAAATTGAAAAACCAGCGTAGAAGCCATTGTTGTGGCTTAACAATGCAACTTGAAGTTAATTTAGATAAGTAACAGTTTGTTTCACCATTTATCCCGTATTAACAGGCTGTACTTTTGCGACGAGTAATTGCGGGACGCTCACCATTCCAATCAACTAGAAAAAGTTTTTATCCAATGAAATAGCCAAAAACACATTATTCAATAGCGGATACATAAAAATAATAGCAATGTACCTATTTCATTTTAAGATTCAGAATAAATCAAACCTTGTATTGTGGAACAATCTATATAGAGAGCTTACTCCCTTCAGCAAAAAGTGGGCTATATGTAATTTTAACGATGAATCAAAGAATCTTCTTCAAATAGGACATAGTAAAAATAATATTCTTTATGTGCGTGTTTTTTGGTTAAGACACTTGTTATCAGGCTGTCTCCAGTTGATTGGAGTGAAGATGGCTCGACTCCAACGGGAAAAGGCATAGCGGAAAATCCATTATTTTCGGCCCCCGCCGAAAATAATTAGTTGGAGCTATGCCCCGTGGAAAGCGAGCCAATCGTAACGGAAATCAACTGAGTTTTAGCTTTTTATTGTAAATCAGAACTAATAAGCACATATATCTCTTTCGGCAACCTTAGCCACTGCAACTACCTTCAACCAATCTCCTACCATTTTAAATTTCAACAAAAAGGCCTTAAATCCAAAATTTTAACCATCCAAAGAAAATGACTACTTTTTAAATAACCAACATTTCTAAAAAACACCAATATCTACAGAAAAAGAGGCGTGTTTGCCCACGTTTTCTGTAGCCCCCCTCTCATTTTGTCATTTCACCAATTTTTTTGTATTTTCTTGTCTAAATTTTTTATTAACTGAATACAATGAAGTGACAATTTCTAACATAGCACTAATGGTAAGCTTCTAATTAGGAGGAAGCGATACATGGTTGGCGAATGGCTTGTATTTATAAATACACTATTTAACTATTTACTTGTGTTGTTTATTAGCAAAATTACAAATGTGTATATTACGAAAAAGCGCGCTTTGTTTGCTGCTTTTATAAGCGGTATGATTAGTGCAATTTTTTCACCATCATTATTAATTGGTGTTATAAGTGCTCTTTTATTAGCTGGCATTGCTTTTTCATTCAAATATCGCATTTTACTGAAACAAACAGCGGTACTTGTTGTAGCAACTATATTTCTAGGAGGCTTATTAACAGCGGTACAACCTTTCTTGGCAGGTCGTTCATTGCTTTTTTATATAGTGCTTTGTAGCTTACTCGCTATTTTTAGCTCCAAATGGGCAGAAATAAAATGGCAGAGTTTTTGGCAACAAAAAATACAAGCAAGCTATGTAGTGACATGCAAGTTACATCTAGGTGATACAGAATTGGAGCTACGTGGCTTTATAGATACTGGAAATATGTGTACTGAGCCCATTAGTCAACAGCCGGTACATTTTATTTCCTATCGTATGATTAAGGATAAGCTACCTGCAACCATTAATAATGCCATTACTTCATGGGATGCAGCATCACCTTATAATTTATCGATGTTTCCACGTGAATGGTTGACATCTA
This sequence comes from Bacillus ndiopicus, assembly GCF_000612805.1. Taxonomy (GTDB): domain Bacteria; phylum Bacillota; class Bacilli; order Bacillales_A; family Planococcaceae; genus Metasolibacillus; species Metasolibacillus ndiopicus. Next base: position 775,494 of record NZ_HG964403.1, read on the forward strand.
TCCGTCTTATTCCACTGACAACCGTACAGCAGAAGGCAATTGTACCTGCATTTCGTTTAACAGAATGGACGATTAATGAAAAAAAGGTGACAGGACATTATGTCGTACTAACAAAAAATGATGCCAATTTTCCGCAGCAAGCTGATATGATGCTTCATGTTTTAGCGCTTTCCAATCAACAATAAAGGAGGAGAATGATTGATTCAAAAACTAGTAGCGTATTTGCAAAATATTTGGAGTAAGTTCTTTGCTAAAGGAACATACTATATAGGAGGACATGATTCATTGCCAGTACCATTGACTAGAGAAGAAGAATTAACTGTCGTTGAAGCCTTTATGAATGGAGATTTATCCGCAAGAGATACATTGATTGAACGAAATTTGCGTCTGGTTGTTTATATTGCACGACGCTTTGATAATACAGGCACGCCAATTGAAGATTTGATTAGTATCGGCTCAATCGGTTTGATTAAAGCGATTGAAACGTTTAATAAAGAAAAAAATATAAAGCTCGCAACATACGCTTCACGTTGTATTGAAAATGAAATTTTAATGCATTTGCGTAAAACGAGCCGTATGAAGGGTGAAGTATCGTTCGATGAACCTCTTAACTCAGATGCGGATGGCAATGAATTATTGCTATCTGATATTTTAGGAACCGAGGTACACATTATTACGAATGATGTTGAACGCAAAATTGAACGTCAACATATGTTTAGCGCAATAAATTGCTTAAATCCACGCGAAAAATATATTATGGAATGCCGCTTTGGATTGAATGGTAAGGAAGAAATGACACAAAAAGAAGTAGCCGATCATTTAGGGATTTCGCAATCATATATTTCAAGATTAGAGAAAAAAATAATACTTGAGTTACGAGAATATTTAAATGCGCCAATTGCATAACTTGGATGAATTTGCCGCTCATTTTTACGCATAGCCTAAACTGCCCCGGGACAAACTGAACGAAAGATAATTGTTCGGAGGGGAATATTTGATGAGAACAAAAGTAGAGCTATGTGGTGTAGATACGGCAAAGCTACCAGTTTTAAAACATGAGGAAATGCGTGAGTTATTTATTCAATTGCAAGCAGGAAACATAGCTGTGCGTGAGGAGCTTGTCATTTGCAATTTGCGTTTAGTATTAAGTATCGTAGGACGCTTTTCATATCGCGGCGAGCAGGCAGACGATTTATTTCAGGTAGGCTGTATCGGTTTATTAAAAGCAATTGATCATTTCGATTTAAAGCATAATGTTCGATTTTCGACATATGCTGTACCGATGATTATCGGTGAAATCCGCAGACATTTACGTGACCATCATGCACTTCGTGTGTCACGTTCATTAAGGGATATTGCTTATAAAGCGATGCAGGCAAAGGAGCGATTTATTACCGAAAATCTACATGAGCCAACAATTGAGCAATTAGCCGCTGCGATTGAAATGAAGCCTGAAGATGTTTTATTTGCGCTTGATGCAATTCAAGATCCGGTTTCATTGCAGGAGCCAATTTATTCTGATAGTGGAGATGCAATGTATTTAATGGATCAACTTAAGGGAGATGTATCAGAAGATCAGTGGGTAGATTATGTATCTGTAAAGGAAAGTTTACAAAAATTAGACGAGCGACAGCAGCTAATCGTAGCAAAACGTTTCTATTATGGCGAAACACAAACAGAAATCGCTAAATCACTAGGCATATCTCAAGCACAAATTTCACGCTTAGAAAAAAGTGCAATTGAACTAATGCAGTCGGACTATTTACAGTAGCAGGGTGGCTGTTGGAAAAGCGAGTTAATGCGTCATTTTCCTGACGGCTACTTGCACTTTGATTGTAGTGATGCGATTTAAAACGAAGCATTTGCATTGTACAATAAATATTTATTTTTCAAAATATGTATGGCTATAACGATAAAATCCACTTAGACGCACTCGCTATAAGTGGATTTTTAGCGTTTATAGGAACAGTGGTAATTTAGGAGGGATATTATGCGTTTTTCTGTTGCGCAGCAAAAAGAAATAATTGAAGCTGGAAGTGGCCGCTTTATCGGTTACATTGTAGATGCTGAAATTTGTGAAAGGAGTGGGCTAATTACTGGCTTTATTGTTGCAGAACCAAAGAAAATACTGCACATTTTTCAAGCGGAGGAAACAACAAGGAAAATCGATATTAAGGATATTTTAACAATCGGTAAAGATGTAATATTAGTAAAGGGAGTCATGTCATAAGATTTCTTAGGACAATAGATATAGAGCAAGCTATTCATTGATAAATCACAGTAGGCTTGTTACAATGAAATAAAATAAACTTCAAACAATGCGTAGTTTTTCTAACGTTGATTAAGATTTACAGAGAATTATAACTACATGTATTATCTATTTTTGGCTAAAAGCACTATTTAGAGCAGAATAAATTATTGTTGTAAAGATGGGAATAAAATGGCGAAAATTATTGAAAACTTAAAGCAAATTCAAATTAAAATAAAACAAGCACAAGAGCGAAGCAATGCACAGCAGCAAGTGCACATCATTGCTGTTACAAAAGAGGTAGATGTAGCTCGTACTAATGAAGCAATTGAAGCAAGTTTACTTCATTTAGGTGAAAATCGTCCTGAAGGATTGCTCACGAAAACTGAGGCCATAGAGCAGCCTGTAAACTGGCACTATATCGGATCATTGCAGACACGCAAGGTGAAGCAAGTAATAAATAAAATCGATTATTTGCATTCGTTAGATCGTTTCAGCTTAGCTGAGGAAATTGAGAAGCGAGCTGAGCATGTTGTTAAATGCTTTGTACAAGTAAATGTATCTGGTGAGGAATCCAAGCATGGTTTAACTGCTGAAGAAACAATACCATTTCTCCGTAGCTTAAGTGAGATGACAAAACTTGAAGTTGTTGGCTTAATGACAATGGCACCGCATTCTGATGATGAACAGCTAATACGTTCAGTGTTTCGAAATTTGAAAAAATTACAGCAGGAAGTTGTGGCACTAAAGCTACCGTATGCACCTTGTACAGAACTTTCGATGGGGATGTCAAATGACTATGAAATTGCCGTTGAGGAAGGTGCGACATTTGTAAGAATTGGCACAGCTCTTGTTGGCTAGAAGGAAGGGATAAAATATGAGTATGAAAAATAAAATAAAAAACTTCTTTTATTTAGACGAAGAAGAAGAGATGGAAACAGTACAAGCAACACCAAAAAATTCATATGAGCCGCCAAAGCAACAAGAACAGCCAAAGCCTATCGTTAATAATCGTGTAAAAAAAGAGCGAAAAGTTCAAATACATGAAGAACCAGCGTCTATACAAGCGATAAATAATGTAGTAAGTCTACAAGCGGCAGCATCGTCGAAGGGCTCAAAAGTAATACTAATCGAACCACGTGTTTATGCAGAAGCACAAGATATCGCGGAGCATTTAAAAAATAAACGTGCGACAATTGTGAATTTACAGCGCATCGATATCGATCAAGGCAGACGTATTATTGACTTCTTAAGTGGCACAGTTTATGCATTAGGTGGAGATATTCAACGAGTAGGTGTAGATATTTTCTTATGTACACCAGATAATGTTGAAGTTACAGGCGAAATTTCAAGCTACTTAGAAGATATATAAAATTTAGTGAGGATACTTAACAATGATTCTTTTAACGATTATACCGCAAGTTTTTCTGATTTACAGATTTATACTAATTGGCTATGTTTTAATGTCGTGGATACCAGCAGCGCAAGAGTCAGCAGTTGGGCGTTTTTTAGCAACATTAGCTGAGCCTTATTTAGGCTTTTTCAGAAAGTTCATTCCGCCGCTTGGCATGATTGATATTTCACCAATTGTAGCGATAATAGCATTGTCCTTTATTGAAAAGGGTGTTTGGGTTGTTATTAGCTACTTAATTTAAACATGGAAAAACAGTTGCCTCCTTACTAGGGGGCTTTTATTATACACAGAGATGGAGATTAAAAATGGAGCATTTAATTCAGCATTTCAGGAAGGATGAACAGCCATTTATTGAGCAAGTTATTGGCTGGCAACGTGAGGTAGAGGATCGTTATGCACCTAAATTAACTGATTTTTTAGATCCGCGTCAGCGCTTTATTGTAACTGCTGTTGTTGGACATGCTGACGATTTACAAGTAAAAGCAACAGGATTATTTGATGCAGCTGAGCGCGAGCGTATAATGATTGCGCCAAGCTATTTTGATGCAACTATAGAGGATTTTCAAATAACAGTTTTTCGTGTTAATTACCCAGCAAAATTTGTGCAATTAAAACATCCAGATGTTCTTGGAGCATTATTATCTCTAGGTATAGATAGAAGTAAATTTGGAGATATTCGTGTAGCGGATAGCACAATTCAATTTGCAGTTGCTAGTGAAGTTGCTGATTATGTAAGAACCAATTTAACGAGTATTGGAAAAGTAAAAGTTCATGTGGAGGAGACGGATGGGCAGACACCTCTTATTCAATTAGAAGAGCAATGGGTGGAGCAACTCATCTTAATTTCTTCTATGAGGTTGGATGTTGTAATTGCAACCGTTTTAAACGTGTCTCGTCAAAAATCGCAAAGCTTAGTGACAGCTGGTAGAGTGAAGATCAATTGGACAGTACGTGAAAATGTGAGCTTTGAATTGCAGGAAGGCGATATCGTTTCTGTTAGAGGTTTCGGACGTTTCAAACTACTCATGACAGAAGGACGGACAAAAAAGGATAAAATTCGATTACAAATAGGTCGTTTAGAGCAAAAATCATAATTATTGATTGTTTTTTATGAATAACCGTATTCATAATTGCATAAAAGCTTTATAATAGACGAAAATGATGAAATGGATAAAGGAGTGTCATGTAATGCCGTTATCACCGCTTGATATACATAATAAGGAGTTTACGAGAGGCTTTCGCGGCTACGCGGAGGACGAAGTAAATGAATTTTTAAACCAAATTATAAAAGACTATGAAATTATTTTGCGTGACAAAAAAGAAATGGAAGAAAAAGTGAAAATGATGTCAGAGCAAATTAACCATTATAATACACTAGAAGAAACTTTGCAAAAATCCATTATTGTCGCACAAGATGCTGCTGAAGAGCTTCGTCGTAATTCGCAAAAAGAAGCGAAGTTAATTGTGAAAGAAGCTGAAAAAAATGCCGATCGAATTGTTAACGAGGCCTTGACAAAGGCTCGTAAAATTACAATTGAAATTGATGAGCTGAAAAAGCAGTCAAAAGTTTTCCGCAACCGCTTTAAAATGCTTGTAGAAGCACAGTTGGATTTATTAAGTACAGATGACTGGGAGCATTTACTTGAGTATGATGTGGATTTAACTGATATTCAAGAGCAAATAAAAGTAGGGGAAGATGACGAAAAATAACTTGGTCTACACTATAATTACTTGCTATTGAGCTTGACGTTTTTTTGTGTTTTTCATATACTGTGAGTACACATTGATTATGGCACTTGAGGAAGACAGTATGTTTTAATTGCTGTTTAGCGATCTGGGGATAGTGGGAGCTCAGACGAAACAATTAAAGCAGAATATCACTTCTGAGCTAAATTACTGAAAATGACTATGAGTAAGTAATTTCGTTTAACGCTATGTTACAGCGTTCTAAGAGACACAAGGTATTTGTGTAAATTAGGGTGGTACCACGAGTTATAGCTTCTCGTCCCTTGTTATAAGGGATGAGAGGCTTTTTTTATCTTGATTTAGTGGAGATACAAACAATCACGAATCAGAATAACTCAGTCTAGGAACACCTCCCACGCGCGCAACGTATCGTGTTGTTACAAACGCCCAGGCGGATGTAACAGATTTTGGAGAGACCTGCACGACGCGACGGTTTTAGGTAAACTTTTACTCAGTTCGCAAAAAATTCGAGCTAAAATTAGCCGAGGTCTAATTGATTTAATTAAGGAGGAATTTAAACAAATGGTAGAGTATAAAGACACGTTATTAATGCCAAAAACGGATTTCCCAATGCGTGGAAACTTGCCGGCAAATGAACCGAAAATCCAAGAAAGATGGAACGAGCAAAACATTTATCAGCTTGTAGACGAGCGTACGAAAGGCAAACCACATTATGTATTGCATGATGGGCCACCATATGCAAATGGTGATATCCATATCGGGCACGCCTTAAACAAAGTGTTAAAAGACATGATTGTGCGCCACCGTTCAATGACAGGTTATTATGCACCATATGTTCCAGGTTGGGATACACACGGTTTACCTATTGAGCAAGCATTAACAAATAAAGGCGTTAAACGTAAAGAAATGTCTGTTGCGGAATTTCGTAAGCTTTGTGAAGAGTATGCGTATGAGCAAATTGATAATCAACGTGAGCAATTTAAACGTTTAGGTGTACGTGGTGATTGGGAAAACCCATATATTACGCTAAAGCCAGAATTTGAAGCTCGCCAAATTGAAGTTTTCGGAAAAATGGCGGAGAAGGGCTATATTTATAAAGGCTTAAAGCCAGTTTATTGGTCACCATCTTCAGAATCAGCGCTAGCAGAGGCCGAAATTGAATATAAAGATGTAAAATCGCCATCAATTTACGTAAGCTTTGCAATTAAAGATGCAAAGGGTGTTGTACCAGCTGATGCGAAATTTATTATTTGGACGACAACTCCTTGGACATTACCTGCAAACCTTGGTATTACAGTAAATCCAGAATTAACGTATGTCGTAGTAGCAGTAGCTGAAAATAAATTTATCATCGCGAAAGATTTATTAGAAACAATTGCAAAAGAATTAGACTGGGAAAACTATGAAATTGTACAAGAACTAAAGGGCGAGTCATTAGATCGCGTTGTTGCAGCGCATCCATTTTATGAGCGTGACTCACTTGTAATGCTTGGGGAGCATGTTACAGCAGATGCTGGTACAGGTTGTGTTCACACAGCACCAGGTCACGGGGAAGACGACTTTAATGTTGGTAAATTATATGGCTTAGATGTTTTATCACCTGTGGATAATCGTGGTTGCTATACAAGTGAAGCACCTGGCTTTGAAGGGATTTTTTATGATGATGCCAATAAAGTCATCACTGAAAAATTAAAAGAAGTTGGCGCCTTGGAAAAATTAAACTTCTTTACACACTCATATCCACATGATTGGCGTACGAAAAAACCTGTTATTTACCGTGCAACACCACAATGGTTTGCATCTGTAGAAATGTTCCGTAGCGAATTATTAGGTGCTGTTAAGGCGACTGAATTCACACCGGCATGGGGCGAAACACGTTTATACAATATGATTCGCGACCGTGGTGACTGGGTAATTTCGCGTCAACGTGCATGGGGTGTTCCGATTCCAATTTTTTATGCAGAAAATGGTGAGGCAATTATTACACCAGAAACGATTACTCATGTAGCAGCATTATTCCGTCAAAACGGCTCAAATATTTGGTTCCAAAAGGAAGCGAAGGAGTTATTGCCAGAAGGCTTTACACATCCAGGTAGCCCGAACGGTGAATTCACAAAAGAAAACGATATTATGGATGTTTGGTTCGACTCTGGCTCATCTCACCAAGGTGTCTTGGTAGAGCGCGGTATAGCGTATCCTGCAGATCTTTATTTAGAAGGCTCTGACCAACACCGTGGTTGGTTTAACTCATCATTAATCACATCTGTTGCGATTAATGGTCATGCGCCATATAAAGGCTTATTAACACATGGCTTCGTGTTAGATGGTGAAGGGCGCAAAATGAGTAAATCACTAGGCAATACGATTGTTCCACAAAAAGTAATGGATCAGTATGGCGCAGATATTTTACGTCTATGGGTAGCATCTGTAGACTATACAGGTGATGTGAGAATTTCAATGGATATGTTAAAGCAAGTTTCAGAAGTATATCGTAAAATCCGTAATACGTTACGCTTCCTACATGGGAATGTGTCTGATTTCAACCCAGCGACAGACCGTGTTGCTTATAACGAATTACGCGAAATGGATCAATATATGTATATGCGCCTGCAAGAAGTGTTGAAAACAGTACGTGCAGCGTATGACCGCTACGAGTTTTCAACAGTTTATACAGTTGTGAACAACTTCGTAGCAGTTGAGCTTTCTTCATTCTATTTAGACATTGCAAAAGATGTTGTTTACATTGAGGGAACAGATCAAAAAGATCGTCGCGCAATGCAAACAGTAATGTATGAAACATTAATGACATTATTAAAAGTATTAACGCCAATTTTACCGCATACGACTGATGAAATGTGGTCTTACTTAGGTCAAGAGGAAGTGTCTGTTCAATTAACAGACTTCCCAGAAGTAGATGAGCAAGCGAATTTTGCAAGCTTACGTGCGAAGTGGACGAAAGTAATCGCAGTGCGTGATGAAGTGTTAAAAGCATTAGAGGAAGCGCGTAATGCCAAAACAATTGGTAAATCTTTAGAGGCAAAATTAACTGTTTATGCAGATGCGGAAACTGCGGCATTGTTACAAGAGGAAAATATTAATTTTGCACAATTATCTATCGTTTCGGCATTTGAAGTGGCGGGAGCAAAGGCAGATGCACCTGCTCATGCATTAGTCTTGGATAAAACAGCAATTATTGTTGAAAAAGCAGAGGGCGAAAAATGTGAGCGTTGCTGGACGATCTCACAAACTGTTGGTACAAATGACAAGCACTCTACATTATGTGCGCGTTGTGCAGATGTTGTAGAAAAATATTATGTTTAATATTCTTAAGCAAGCTAGAAATGTTCCCCATTTCTAGCTTGCTTTTTTTGATTAAGCTTCCTTAATTCTAATTAAGGAGATGTAACTAAAAAACACACAAGGGTTTATTATTTATCCTGTATATTTCCTTTTTAACAGGTATTTATTTAGGTCTTTTTAACTTATTTTTAATGTATGTTTGATATAATTATTTTGTGGATAAAAAAGTGTATAAACACAAGGGGGAAATAATAGTGGAAGTGTTTGTAGGAAGGCAGCCAATTTTTAATGCTAATAAACAAATTATTGCATACGAACTATTGTATCGAAATAAAAGTTTAACTGCATTTCCAATGATTAATGAGGATGTAGCAACAATTAAAGTACTAGTTAATTCATTTTTACACATAGGAGCAGAAAAAGTTACTAGAGGAAAGCCTGTCTTTATAAATTTTACAGAAAACTTATTAGAAAGTACCTTAGATCAGCTTTTAGAATCTTCGCAAGTAGTTATTGAAATTTTAGAAAATGTGCAGATTACACCAAAACTTATCCAACGAGTACGTGAATTGAAAGAAAAAGGCTTTAAAATTGCCCTTGATGATTTTGTTTTAGATAAAGAAGTGACTAGCTATAATGAGTTATTTCAATATGTCGATTATATTAAAATCGATTTCTTAGCAACAACATTGGAAGAACGGCGAAAAATTGAAAGGAAAGTACAAGAAAAATTTCCACACATTCAACTGCTTGCTGAAAAAATTGAAGCATACGATCAATTTAAGACAGCAAAAGATTCAAATTATCAATTATTTCAAGGTTATTTTTTCGAAAAGCCGCAAATTATCAAGGGTAGTAGCATTCCGCCTAATACAATTCAGTATCTAAACATATTGCTATTATTGAGTGAGGAAAATCCTGATGTTCATTTGATTGCGGAAAATTTTGAGAGGGATTTATCACTAGCTTATAAATTGCTACAAATAATCAATAATGCAACAGGGCAAGTAAAGGTAAGGATTCATTCTATAAGACAAGCAATTATGATGATTGGCATACCAAACTTAAGAAAATGGGTTTATTTCGTAGCAATGAGTGAACAACAAATGGATGGAGACGAGGAGTTTTTTGAGGAAGTTATTCGGGCATCTTTATTTCGGGCAAAAGTTTGCGAAATATTAGCGAAGCGTAATGGTAAGCAAAATCATTCAGAATATTTTTTAGTAGGTATGTTTTCTTTGATTAATATATTGCTTAACAACTCTTTAGAAGAAATTTTAAGAAAATTACCTTTATCTGATAATGTAATTCATACACTTTTAGATCAACAAACAGAGATGACACCATACTTACAATTTACGATAGCACTCGACAAATTAGAATGGGAGAAGCTCGAAGCATTGGGAGAGAATATAGGTTTGAATATACATGAGATGGATAAGTTGTATAACGAGGCTCTAACTTGGGCAGAAAAATCATTATAGAATTCTAAAATTTTAAGATAGGTCTCACAAAAAAATTTCACTTACTTAAGCATTTGGAAGAGTATATATAGGTTAAGTTCCACCAAATTAACTCAAAATAATAATAGCTATTAATATGCCCTGGTTAGGTAAACTTATCTAATCGGGCTTTTTTATGATTTTATTCGATTGATGGGGAAATAAGGAACCCTAATCGGTCTGTAAAAGTAAATTCTAACTATGTTCAGTAATTGTTTAGGTCTGTACTGTAATATTTAAATATTAGATTTACTAAAACTAAAATTGGAATAATTAGTTAAAAAGATAATTTTATTCAAGAAAGGAAAGTGGAATGGAAGTTTTTGTTGGAAGACAACCGATTTTTAATGCTAAAAAGCAGATTGTTGCCTATGAGCTACTGTATCGCAATAAAGATATAAACGCATTCCCAGTTATTGATTCGGATTTAGCGACAATCGAAGTGTTGGTAAATTCATTTTTGCTAATTGGCACAGAAAAAGTGACGAGAGGGAAGCCAGTCTTTATAAATTTTACAAAAAATTTATTGGAAAGCTCCATTGCAGATTTTTTGAAGCCTTCAGAAGTAGTTATTGAAATTTTAGAAGATGTGCCGATTACGCCTAATTTAGTGAAACGTGTATATGAATTGAAAACAAAGGGCTTTAAAATAGCTTTGGATGATTTTATTTTAAATGAGCAAGTGAAAGGCTATGATGAGCTGTTTCGATATGTGGATTATATAAAAATTGATTTTTTGCTTTCTTCAATGGCAGAGCGCTATAAAGTCGAGAGAAAAATACAAGAGAAATTTCCAAATATCAAATTACTTGCTGAAAAGGTAGAGGCACATGACGAATTTAATGTTGCACAAGCTTCAGGCTATGAGCTGTTTCAAGGCTATTTTTTTGAAAAGCCACAAATTCTTACGGGAACGAGCATCCCTCCAAATACGATTCAATATTTAAATACATTGCTATTATTAAATGAAAGGGAGCCTAATGTGCAGTTAATAGCGGAGAATATTGAACGAGATTTATCGCTTACATATAAGCTGTTAAAGATGATTAATAATACAACAGGACAAGTAAAATCGAGAATACAGTCAATTAAACAAGCGATTATAATGATCGGTATACCAAATTTACGAAAATGGATTTATTTTGTTGCGATGAGTGAGCGGCAATTAGAAAATGATGAGGAGTTTTTCGAAGAGGTAATACGCTCCTCTTTATTTAGGGCAAAAGTTTGTGAAATGCTGGCGAAGCGTAATAATAAGCAAAATCCATCTGAATATTTTTTAACAGGTATGTTTTCGTTAATTGATACTTTGTTAAGAAGCACTTTAGAAGAAATTGTGCAAAGATTACCACTATCTGAAAGGGTTATTCATACGCTTTTAGGTCAGCCCACAGAAATGACACCTTATTTACAGTTTAGTATCGCATTAAGCAAATTAGAATGGGATAAACTTGAACTACTTGGTGCTGATGTAGGGCTGGATGTTTATGAGATGGACGAGCTATATAGTGAAGCATTGAGTTGGGCAGAAAAATCATTTTGAAAAAACTGTAATGAGACCATTGGAAAAACTGGTTAACAGCTATATTCCCTGACGGCTCAATACAGTTTCAAGTCATTATTACTTAAATGCTTCATTATAATTAGTTGCTTGCCTAAGCGCACGTTCCTCAATCGGTATACGCACAGATAAAATGATAACATTTAACAACGTAAAGATGAATGCAGTGAAATAAGCTTGGAACATGAAAGGCAATAAAAGAATTTCCAGGCTGACAACGATATAATTAGGGTGACGCAAAAAACGGTAAGGTCCTTTTTGAATGACTGGAGCATTCGGTAAAATGAAAATTTTTGTGTTCCAAAATCTCCCTAAAGAATATATACACCATATGCGTAATCCTTGAACAAGGATAAACAGTAGTAGCAATAATGAAAATAAAGGAGATAGTACAATTTTTTCGAGTGTGACTTCTAAAATTAAGACGATAAAAAAGCTGCTATGCATTGCAAGCATGTATGGATAATGTGAAGTTCCTACTTCATAAGCTCCTTCTGCACGTAGCCAACGCTCATTTTTGCGTGCAATGATTAACTCCGCAAAGCGTTGTAAAATAACAATTAATATAAATAAATAGACCATCATTACGTCCCCCATTCTACCAGTACAGCTTCACCGCAAAAGCCAGGTCCTAGTGCAACAAGTAAGCCGAATTTATAAGACTCTTTATTTTGTAACATAAATTGTTCTAGTACATAAAGCACAGTAGGTGAGGACATATTACCGAATTGCTGTAAAATCGCGCGAGCAACTGCCGTTTGCTCAGTTGTTAGGAATAATGCTTGTTCATAAGCCTCAAGCACTTTTTTGCCACCAGGGTGAGCGATAAAATAGGCAACATCTCGTTCTGTTAAGTATTGTTCCTCTAAAAATTCCGTTATAAAAGGGCGTAGCCAGCTATTAATAATAGCCGGAATACTTTTTTGAAAAATGACATGCAAGCCGCTATTTTGTACATCCCAGCCCATTACCTGCTCAGAGTTTGGCAATAATTTAGAGGCGCTATGAATAATGTGGGGGACAGCACATCGCAGTTCGACATCTGCTTCATCACCACATATTAGAACAGCAGCGGCTCCGTCAGCGAATAATGAGGCACCAACGATATTGCTTTTGCGTATATCCTCAGTTTGGAATGTTAAGCTACAAAGCTCTACACAAACGACGAGTACTTTAGCAGTTGGGTATGCTTTGCAATAATCAAATGCTCGACTAATACCTGCTGCCCCACCAGCACAGCCAAGCCCCCAAAGAGGCATGCGCCTTAATCGATCAGAAAAAGGTAATATATTCATAACGCGTGCATCGATGCTTGGTGTTGCTAATCCAGTTGTGCTGACGAAAATAATGGCATCAATGCTGGATGGGGTAACAGGCGAGGTAAGGAAATGTTCATTCGATAAGCATTGTTGGATTACTTCAACACTATACTGTGTTGCTAATTCCATATATAATTGATTGCGCTCCGCAAATGACCGCTGTGTGCGATGCCATTCTGCTGGCACACAGAGCTGCCTTGTTTCAATGCCCCCATTATGAAAAACTTTTAATAATCTTTCCAATCGAGGCATGTGCTGCTGGAATAGCTCTTTCGTTAATTGCTGTGCATTTTGCTGTGTTAATGTGTGAGGTGCTTTATATGTACTAATTGAACATATTTTAGGCATATAGATTTTCCCTCCAATTCAAGTATGCTGTAATGTATGCAACGAAGAAGGTGTAACATGCAAATTTCATATATAATATTATTCGTCGTAAGCGGACTGTGGTAAAATGAATAACATATTGCGTAAACGGAGGCGGCGTTTGTGAAGAAGTATTATGGAATAGCGTTAATTGCTATTTTACTGGATCAAATTACAAAATGGATGATTGTTAAAAACATGGAATTAGGTGAGCGTATCGCTATTTGGGACCCGTGGCTCGGCTTGTTATCACATCGCAATAAAGGGGCGGCTTGGGGCATGCTGCAAGGGCAAATGTGGCTGTTTACAATCGTAACAATCGGTGTAATAATTGCTATTCTTTATTTTTTCTATACAGAGGCAAAAGGCAAGCCGCTGCTACAAGCAAGCTTAATGCTATTATTTGGTGGAGCAGTGGGGAACTTTATCGATCGTTTATTTAGAGGAGAAGTAGTCGATTTCGTAGATGTTCTTATTCCGGTTATAAATTATGAATTCCCAATTTTTAATGTGGCAGATGCTGCACTTTCGATTGCAGTTGTCATGTTATTAATTGCAGTCATTTTAGATGAAAAACAACAGAAGAAAAAGGTGAAATAATGACAGTAGTCACATATACAATTGAAGTTGAACAAGCAGGTGAGCGTATTGATAAAGCGCTAGCAGGTTTTCAAACAGAATGGTCACGCACACAAATTAGCAATTGGGTAACAGATGGCATTATTAAAGTAAATGGTGCAGAGGTAAAGGCAAAATATAAGGTAAAGGAAGGCGATGTAATTGAAATCGATGTTCCTGAGCCAGAGCCATTAGAAGTAGTTGCAGAAAATTTAGCACTTGATGTTGTCTATGAGGATGCGGATGTTGCCGTTATCAACAAGCCAAAAGGGATGGTTGTTCATCCCGCACCAGGGCATCTGACAGGTACGCTCGTGAATGGTTTAATGCATCATTGCAAGGATTTATCAGGCATTAATGGCGTGTTGCGTCCAGGAATTGTACACCGGATTGATAAAGATACGTCTGGTTTATTAATGGTTGCGAAAAATGATGTAGCACACGAATCTTTAGTAAATCAACTTGTAGAAAAATCAGTGACGCGTAAATATACAGCGCTTGTACACGGCCATATTGCACATGATAAAGGGACGATTGATGCACCGATTGGTCGAGATTCAAAGGATCGCCAAAAACAAGCGGTTGTCGATAATGGCAAACATGCTGTTACACATTTCCAAGTAATTGAACGCTTCGGGGATTACACTTTAGTTGAGTGTCGCTTGGAAACAGGGCGTACACATCAAATTCGTGTCCATATGCAATACATTGGTTTCCCGCTTGTAGGTGATCCGAAATATGGACCGAAAAAAACAATTGATTTCGGTGGGCAAGTGTTGCATGCAGGTGTTTTAGGCTTTATTCATCCTGTAACAGGCGAGTATCTAGAATTTTCTGCACCACTACCAGAAGACTTTCAACAATTACTTGCTGAATTACGCAAGTAACTGTTGACATCGACAAAAAACAGCATTATAATAAGTACCAGTAAAAATGAATATTGCACCTTTAATGGCAGTCCAGAGAGGCTGAGAAGGTAACTTGTGAAGTGTAGGGGATTTTTGTGCGCAAAATTCTTGCTACATGCTATTTAAACACGGACTTTTCAACCTCTCAAGCAGCTGCTTGAGAGGTTTTTTGTATAGCAAAGAGAGGGGTTAAAAAATGTCAAACGGAAATGTTTTGCTTGATAGTACTTCAATGAATCGTGCTTTAACACGTATCGCTCATGAAATCATTGAGCGTAACAAAGGAATTGATGAATGTATTTTAGTAGGGATTAAAACGCGTGGTGCTTTTTTAGCAAAGCGATTAGCAGAACGCATCGAGAAAATAGAGGGTAAGCCAATTCGCACAGGGGAGCTAGATATTACATTATATCGTGATGACCTGACAGAAAAACAAGCTGAAGCTAAGGTTCAGCAAGTGGCGATTGATTATCAGGTAAGTGAGCAGAAAATCGTTTTGGTAGACGATGTGTTATACACAGGGCGCACAGTACGCGCAGGACTTGATGCTGTAATGGATTTAGGAAGACCTGCACAAATTCAACTAGCTGTTTTAGTGGATCGCGGTCACAGAGAATTGCCTATTCGAGCAGATTATGTAGGAAAAAATATTCCGACATCTGGACAAGAGCGCATCGTCGTAAGCTTAGTCGAAGTTGATGGGCTAGATCAAGTAAGTATTCACAAAAATAATGAATAGTAAAAATTAGGAGGAACAAGATGTCGAAGCCGCTATTAGATATTCATCAAAAGCCATCTGGCATTCAATTAGTTACATTAAGCTTTCAGCATATGTTTGCAATGTTTGGTTCGACCATATTAGTGCCAAAGCTAGTAGGCTTAAGCCCTGCTATTGCATTGTTGACAAGCGGGATTGCGACAATCGTATTTTTATTAATTACTCAGTTTAAAGTACCTGCCTATTTAGGTTCCTCCTTCGCATTTATCGCACCGATACTTATTGCAGCAGGTGGACTAAATGATAATGGTGAAAGTGTCACCCCAGGTAATGCAATGATAGGTGCAATACTAGTAGGGGTTACATATGGAATTGTTTCATTAGTTATATGGCAGACAGGCTACAAATGGTTAATGAATATTTTACCGCCAATTGTTGTAGCGCCAGTTATTATGGTCATCGGTTTGGGACTAGCCGGAACAGCTGTTGGGATGGCGATGAACATTACTGTTGAAGTGCTAGATGAAGCAACGGGCGAGATGATTAAAACGACGGTTTATAGCTTTAAGCATTTTACAGTAGCATTAGTAACATTGTTTGCAGCGATTATTTTCACGGTGTATTTCAAAAATATTTTAAGTGCAATGCCAGTCTTACTCGGCATAGTTATTGGTTATATATACGCTGTTATCATCGGAATTGTTGATTTCACAGCAGTGAGTGAGGCGAAATGGTTTGCAATGCCAGACTTTATAATACCAGGTGTGCATTATGAATTTACCGTTACATCAAAAATCTTTTGGGCGATGGTACCAATTGTTATCGTGACATTATCAGAGCATATCGGGCATCAGCTCGTACTTGGGAAAGTTGTAAATCGCAACTATATTAAAGACCCGGGCTTACATCGTTCAATTTTAGGGGATGGACTTGGCACATTTTTGAGCGCCTTAATTGGTGGTCCACCAAAAACAACATACGGTGAAAATATAGGTGTACTAGCAATTACACGTGTGTACTCAGTTTATGTAATTTTAGGTGCAGCAATTATCGCGATTGTTTTCTCTTTCGTAGGAAAAGCGATGGCATTAATTCAAACGATCCCGACAGCGGTGTTAGGCGGTATTTCCATCCTGCTCTTCGGAATTATAGCATCAAGCGGGTTACGCATGCTTGTTGAAAATAATATAGACTTCGGTAACAACCGTAACTTAGTGATTTCATCTGTTATTTTAGTCATTGGTATCGGCGGCGCAGCCTTCCACTTCACAGATGCATTTAAAGTAGAAGGAATGGCATTAGCAGCAATTGTAGGGGTTTTATTAAACTTAATTTTACCAGGGCGTGAAAAAACAGTTACTTATTTAGATGAAGAGTAATTTGAAGAAGATGACGATTCTCTCAACAAAAAAATTTAGCACATTGTAAATGGAGGCATTAATATATGAAAAACTTATTTTCCATGGAGCATTTAACGAATGAAGAAATTTTACACATTTTAGACCGAGCGCGAGCTTTTGAAAATGGGGAGCAGTCAAAGTTAGCACGCTCCTACAATGTCGCTAATTTATTTTTCGAACCTAGCACAAGAACGAAAACAAGCTTTGAAATGGCTGAGCGTCTTGTAGGCTGTACAGTGATTCCTTTCGATGCTGATTTTTCAAGTGCAATAAAAGGTGAAACGATGTACGACACTGTAAAAACGCTTGAAATGATTGGGCTAGACGCAGTGATTATTCGTGCAGAGGAAGATGAATTTTACAATGAGCTTTTAGAAGGAATTAATTGTGCTGTCATCAACGCAGGAGATGGCGCAGGGCAGCACCCATCACAGAGCTTACTAGATTTATATACAATACAAAAAGAATTCGGCACATTTGAAAACTTAAATATTACGATTGTGGGAGATATTTCTCATAGTCGTGTAGCGAAATCAAATGCGACTGCTTTAACGAAACTTGGAGCCAATGTACGCTTCCTATGTCCAGAAGAGTGGGCAGGGCAATTTGAAGCGCATCATTCATGGGATGGGCTAATCCAAGATAGCGATGTAATTATGTTGTTACGCGTTCAACATGAACGTCATACGGGAAATAAAAAATTTTCTAAAAGAAGTTACCATGAGCAATATGGTTTAACAGCAGAGCGTGAGGCACAAATGAAGGAGGGGGCAATCATTATGCACCCTGCACCAGTAAATCGCGATGTTGAAATTGCTGACCATCTTGTAGAATGTGAACGTTCACGTATTTTTCAACAAGTACGAAATGGTGTCTATACGCGTATGGCTATTTTAGAAACAATTCTGGAGGAGAGAGAATAACATGACTACTTATATCCACAACGTAAAAATAGTGAACGAAGCAAGTGAACTAGTGACGACAAGCATTACAATTGAAGATGGTAAAATTACAGCAATTGGTAGTGAGCAACCAACAGGGGCACAAGTAATCGATGGAAAAGGCAATTTAGTTGCACCAGGCTTCGTTGATGTACATACACATTTACGTGAGCCAGGCTTTGAGCATAAAGAAACGATTGCGACTGGTACAGCATCAGCAGCAAAAGGTGGCTTTACAACAATTTGTGCTATGCCAAATACGAAGCCAGTGCCAGACTCAATTGAAAATATGCAGCTAATTAATGGCTTAATTAAAGACAGTGCAGTGATTCGCGTATTACCATACGGCTCACTTACAAGAGATATTTCGGGTGAAGTGCGCACGAACATGGAAGAGCTAAAGGCGCACGGTGCAGTTGCGTTTTCAGATGATGGTGTCGGTATTCAGCTAGCAGCAACAATGTATGAGCAAATGAAGGAAGCTGCTCGTCTTGATGCAATCGTAGTAGCACACTGTGAGGATAACTCCTTAATTTATGAAGGTGTTATGCATGAAGGGAAGCGTAATAAAGAGTTAGGCTTACCAGGCATTCCTTCAATTTGTGAATCTGTACAAATTGCACGTGATGTACTTTTAGCTGAGGCAGCAGGAGCACGCTACCACGTTTGTCACGTATCAACAAAAGAGTCTGTACGCGCAGTACGTGATGCAAAGGCAGCGGGTATTCGAGTAACGGCAGAGGTTTGCCCACATCATTTATTACTAGAGGAAATGGATATCCCTTCAGATGATGCAAACTGGAAAATGAACCCACCATTACGTGCAATAGAAGATAAGGATTCTTTACATGCAGCATTATTAGATGGCACGATTGATTGTATTGCAACAGACCATGCACCACATACAGTAGAAGAAAAATGCTGTGGCATGGTAGGCGCTCCATTCGGTATTGTAGGCTTTGAAACAGCCTTCCCACTTTTATATACGAACTTTGTTGAAACTGGCAAATGGACTTTAAAGCAATTAATTGACTGGATGGCAATCAAGCCTTCACAAATTTTCGATTTGCCATATGGCACATTAGCAGTAGGCGCATCAGCAGATTTAACAATTATAGATTTAAATAAAGAGCAAACGATAGATGCTGAAGGGTTTGTAACAAAAGGTCGTAACACACCATTTAATGGTTGGGTAGCAAAAGGCTGGCCAGTATTAACGATGGTTGAAGGTAAAATCGCATACGAGGAGGCATAATCATAATGAAAAAGCGTTTATTAATTTTAGAAGATGGAACGGTGTTTAACGGTATTGCATTTGGTAGTGACAAAGCGTCACAAGGAGAGGTCGTATTTACAACAGGTATGACAGGCTATCAGGAAACACTATCAGATCCATCATTCTATGG
Source organism: Bacillus ndiopicus (assembly GCF_000612805.1). Classification (GTDB taxonomy): domain Bacteria; phylum Bacillota; class Bacilli; order Bacillales_A; family Planococcaceae; genus Metasolibacillus; species Metasolibacillus ndiopicus. The sequence goes on from NZ_HG964403.1 coordinate 794,902, forward strand.
ACAAATCGTAACATTGACTTACCCTCTAATCGGAAACTACGGAATTAACCGTGATGATTTTGAAGGTATTACGCCAGCAATTCGCGGCTTTGTAGTGCGTGAGCTAGAGGAGCATCCATCAAACTTCCGCTGTGACATGACATTAAATGATTATTTAAAAAGTCAAGATATCCCTGGTATTGAGGGAATTGATACGCGTAAATTAACACGTATTATTCGTTCAAAAGGTGCAGTACGAGCGATTTTAACTGCAGCGAATGAGGAAGTTAATGTAGAAGATATCGTGGCACAATTACAGGCAACACCTTTGATTACACATCATGTAAGAGAAGTATCACCAAAAGCAGCTTATCCATCACCAGGTCGTGGCAAGCGCGTTGTTGTAATAGATTTTGGTATGAAGCACGGTATTTTACGAGAACTTAATAAACGCGATTGTGATGTACTTGTTGTACCTTACAACACATCAGCAGAGCAAATTTTAGCATGGCATCCAGACGGCATTATGCTTTCAAACGGTCCAGGGAATCCAGCCGATGTAACAGAAGGCATTGAAACAATTAAAAACTTAATCGGCCAAGTACCGATTTTCGGTATTTGCTTAGGTCATCAGCTATTTGCGCTTGCAAGTGGTGCAACAAGCTTTAAATTACCATTCGGACACCGTGGAGCTAACCACCCTGTTAAAGATTTACGCACAGGTCGTACTGAATTAACATCTCAAAATCATGGCTATGCTATAGATCCAGAATCATTAGCTAATACAGATTTAGAAATTACACATATTGCATTAAATGATGGAACAGTTGAAGGGGTACGCCATAAAACATATCCAATCTTTACTGTGCAATATCACCCGGAAGCTTCACCAGGCCCAGAAGATTCAAATCATTTATTCGATGAATTCATTGATATGATGGAAGCAGAAAAGGAGAAAAAATATGCCTAAACGTACAGATATAAACACAATTTTAGTTATCGGATCAGGTCCAATTGTTATCGGTCAAGCAGCGGAGTTTGACTACGCTGGTACACAAGCTTGTTTATCGCTAAAAGAAGAGGGCTACCGTGTAATTTTAATTAACTCAAATCCTGCGACAATTATGACAGACACAGAAATCGCGGATAAAGTATATATCGAGCCAATTTCATTAGAATTCGTTTCACGCATTTTACGTAAAGAGCGACCAGATGCCCTATTACCAACTTTAGGTGGACAAACGGGCTTAAACATGGCAATCGAATTACATGAATCAGGTATTTTAGACGAGTTAGGCATTGAAATATTAGGGACGAAGCTGGATGCTATTCATAAGGCAGAAGACCGTGATTTATTCCGTAATTTAATGTACGAATTAGGCGCACCAGTACCTGAATCAGATATTATCCACAATTTAGATGAAGCAAAGCGCTTTGTTGAAAAAATCGGCTACCCTGTAATCGTTCGCCCAGCCTTCACTTTAGGTGGTACAGGTGGAGGTATTTGCAACAATGATCAAGAGCTAGAAGAAATCGTAACTTCAGGCTTAAAATATTCACCAGTAACGCAATGTTTACTGGAAAAATCAATCGCAGGCTTTAAAGAGATTGAATATGAAGTAATGCGTGACGCTGCTGATAATGCAATCGTTGTGTGTAGCATGGAAAACTTTGACCCTGTAGGTATTCATACAGGTGACTCTATCGTAGTTGCGCCAGCTCAAACTTTATCAGACCGTGAATATCAAATGCTACGTAATATCTCTTTAGATATTATCCGCGCATTAAAAATTGAAGGTGGCTGTAACGTTCAATTAGCGTTAGATCCAAATAGTTTCCAATATTATGTAATTGAAGTAAACCCACGTGTTTCTCGCTCATCTGCTTTAGCATCGAAGGCGACGGGTTACCCAATTGCAAAGCTAGCAGCGAAAATTGCGGTAGGTTTAACTTTAGATGAAATTAAAAATCCTGTTACAGGCTCTACATATGCATGCTTCGAGCCGGCAATCGACTATATTGTAGCTAAAATTCCGCGCTGGCCATTCGATAAATTCGAATCAGCGAAACGTAATTTAGGTACGCAAATGAAGGCGACTGGTGAAGTAATGGCACTTGGTCGTACATTTGAAGAAGCGTTATTAAAAGCAGTTCGCTCACTCGAAACAGGTCATGTCCATATCGAAATGAAAAATGCTAATGAATTAACAGATGCTTGGATTGAAAAGCGTATTCGTAAAGCAGGGGATGAGCGTTTATTCTTCATCGGTGAAGCATTACGTCGAGGTGTGACAATCGAGCAAATTCATGACTGGTCAGCAATTGATTTATGGTTCTTAAAGAAATTAGAAAAAATCGTAGCAATGGAAAGCACATTAACTGCGAATAAAAATGATAAAGATGTATTGCGCACTGCAAAACGTCTAGGCTTCGCCGATAAAAAAATTGCAGAGCTTTGGGAAACAACACAAGAAGCTGTTTACACATTCCGCAAAGAGCAAGGCATCATCCCTGTTTATAAAATGGTTGATACTTGCGCGGCAGAATTCGAATCACAAACACCATACTTCTACGGCACATATGAGGAAGAAAACGAATCGGTACGCTCTGACAAGCAATCTGTTGTTGTACTTGGTTCAGGTCCAATCCGCATTGGTCAAGGAGTAGAGTTTGACTATGCAACGGTACACTCTGTGTGGGCAATTCAAGAGGCAGGCTATGAGGCAATTATTATTAACTCAAATCCTGAAACGGTTTCAACAGACTTCTCGATTTCAGATAAGCTTTATTTCGAGCCATTAACAATCGAAGACGTAATGCATATTATCGACTTAGAGCAACCAATTGGTGTAGTTGTTCAATTCGGTGGACAAACAGCTATAAATCTAGCAGATAAGTTAGAAGCAAACGGCGTGAAAATTTTAGGTACGACTTTAGAGGATATCGATCGTGCTGAAAACCGTGATAAATTTGAACAAGCATTAAGAGAATTAGCTATTCCACAGCCTCCGGGTGACACTGCCACTTCAGCAGAGGGTGCAATGGCAATTGCTGAAAAGCTTGGCTTCCCAGTATTAGTACGTCCATCTTACGTTCTTGGTGGTCGTGCAATGGAAATCGTTTATAACATGGAAGAATTAGCACATTATATGGAGCATGCAGTAGAAGCTTCTCCTGACCATCCGGTGTTAGTTGACCGTTATTTAACTGGTCAAGAAATCGAAGTTGATGCAATTTGTGATGGCGAAAATGTTTTAATTCCTGGTATTATGGAGCATATTGAGCGCGCGGGTGTACACTCTGGTGACTCGATTTCTGTATACCCACCACAAAAATTAACGGATGCACAAAAGGAAACGCTAGTAGATTATACAACTCGACTTGCAAAAGGTCTAGGCATCGTTGGTTTAATGAACATCCAGTACGTCTTAAGCGATGGGGAAATTTACGTAATCGAAGTAAACCCACGTTCATCTCGTACGGTACCGTTCTTAAGTAAAATTACGAACATCCCAATGGCAAATATTGCAACGAAGGCAATTTTAGGTCAAACAATTCCAGCGCAAGGTTACCCAACTGGTTTAGCTGATGAACAGCCGGGCGTATTTGTAAAAGTACCTGTATTCTCATTCGCGAAATTACGCCGTGTAGATATTACATTAGGTCCTGAAATGAAATCAACAGGTGAGGTAATGGGTAAAGATGCTACCTTAGAAAAGGCGCTTTACAAAGGCTTAGTAGCTGCAGGAACTGAAATTAAAACTTATGGTACAGTATTATTTACTGTATCTGATAAAGATAAAGAAGAAGCAATCGCAATTGCAAAACGTTTCTCAACAGTGGGCTACCGCATTATGGCAACAGAAGGTACAGCACGAAGCTTCGAAGCTGCAGGTGTACAAACAGATGTTGTCGAAAAAATCGGTGCAAAGGGCAAAACATTAATTGATGTCATTCAAAATGGTGAAGCACAATTAGTTGTTAACACCTTAACAAAAGGTAAGCAGCCAGCGCGTGATGGCTTCCGTATTCGCCGTGAGTCTGTGGAAAACGGTGTGCCATGTTTAACGTCGCTAGATACGGCAGAGGCAATGTTACGTGTTATTGAATCAATGACATTTACAGCAGAAGAAATGCCAAAAGCGGAGGTACAGCATTCATGATTAGAAGTGAACGTATGATAGTCGTTCGCCAAGCAAAAATCGCTCATAATATTTTCGAACTAGTATTACAAGGAGAGCTTGTCCAGGATATGAGTCCTGGACAGTTCGTTCATGTAAAAGTATCGGATACACTTGAGCCGCTATTGCGTCGACCAATAAGCATCGCTGATGTGAACAAAGAAAAGAGTCAATTTACAATGATTTACCGTGCAGAAGGGCGCGGTACAGAAGTGCTTTCATTAGCTAATGCAGGTCAGCTTGTAGATGTGCTTGGTCCATTAGGTAATGGATTCCCTGTAGAAGCAGCACCAGTGGGCGGCACAGCGCTATTAGTAGGTGGAGGCATCGGTGTGCCACCATTGCATGAACTATCAAAGCAACTAAATGCGCGTGGTGTACGTACAATTCATGTGTTAGGTTTCCAATCAGAAAATGTGACATTTTATGAAGAAGAGTTTAACAAGCTAGGTGACACATATTATGTAACCGTAGATGGCACAAAAGGTACAAAAGGCTTTGTAACAACATTGCTAGATGAGTTACAACCAGAGTTTGATGTATTTTATTGCTGTGGTCCACTGCCAATGTTAAATGCAATGGAAAATGCCTACCCTAATAAAGAGGGTTACTTATCATTTGAGGAGCGTATGGGCTGCGGTATCGGTGCGTGCTTCGCTTGCGTTTGTCAAACGACAGAGCAAGTAGAAAAAGATTATGTAAAAGTGTGCTCAGATGGGCCAGTATTCCCGAAAGGAGTTGTCCAACTATGAGCCGTATCAATATTGAATTACCAGGATTATCGTTAAAAAACCCGATTATGCCAGCATCAGGCTGCTTTGGCTTTGGGCGTGAATATGCACAGCTCTATGATTTATCAAAGCTAGGTGCTATTATGATTAAAGCAACAACACTTGAAACACGTGCAGGCAATCCAACACCACGTGTAGCAGAGACAGCTGCGGGTATGCTGAACGCAATTGGTTTACAAAACCCAGGTCTTGAAAAGGTTATGAATGAAGAATTAAAGTTTTTAGAAAGCTATGATGTGCCAATTATTGCAAATGTAGCAGGCACAGAGGTGTCAGACTATGTAGAGGTGGCACGCCAAATTTCTACTGCATCAAATGTGAAGGCACTTGAATTAAATATTTCTTGTCCGAATGTGAAATGTGGTGGCATTCAGTTTGGAACAGACCCAGCAACTGCACAGGAATTAACAGCAGCAGTGAAGGCTGTATCAAGCGTTCCGGTTTATGTAAAGCTATCACCGAATGTTACAAGTGTTGTAGAAATTGCAAAGGCAGTAGAAGCAGGTGGAGCGGACGGTATTACGATGATTAATACATTAGTTGGCATGCGACTACATGAAAAAACAGGAAAGCCTGTTATCGCTAATGGTACAGGTGGTTTATCTGGCCCAGCCGTGAAACCAGTTGCGATTCGCATGGTATATGAAGTGTATAAAGCAGTGAATATTCCAATTATCGGTATGGGTGGCGTAACAAATGCACAGGACGTAATTGATTTTATGTCAGCAGGTGCTTCGGCAGTAGCAGTTGGAACAGCCAATTTTGTAGATCATTTCGTTTGCCCAAATATTATCGATGCATTACCAGCGAAGCTAGATGAGTTAGGTGTAGAGCATATTTCAGAAATTATTGGAAGGAGTCATCGTTAATGAACAACAAACCGATTATTGCACTTGACTTTCCAGGCGAGAAAGAAGTGTTTAACTTTTTACAACAATTTAATGAGTCATTGTTTGTGAAAGTCGGCATGGAGCTTTATATGCAGGAAGGTCCAAGCATTGTGAACAAAATTAAGGAGCAGGGACACGATATCTTTTTAGATTTAAAGCTTCATGATATTCCAAACACAGTGCAATCTGCAATGAAAGGTTTAGCCCGTTTAGGCATTGATTTAATCAATGTTCACGCAGCGGGTGGCAGACCGATGATGGAAGGAGCCCTAGAAGGCTTAGAGGCAGGAACAGCAGCAGGTAACAAACGTCCAGCATTAATAGCTGTAACACAATTAACATCGACAACTGAGGAACAAATGCAAGCTGAGCAGAAAATTGCTTTATCTTTACAGGAATCTGTCCTACATTATGCAAAGCTAACAAAGGATGCAGGTTTAGATGGTGTTGTGTGTTCTGTACACGAAGCAAAAGCAATTGCTGAAGCTTGTGGCAACGATTTTTTACGCGTAACCCCAGGTATCCGCATGTTAGGTGGCGATGCGCATGACCAAAAGCGTATAGCTACACCAGATGGCGCTAAAAAAGATGGTTCTTCATTAATCGTTGTTGGACGCGCAATTACGGGTGCAGCAAATCCAGTACAGGCATACAAAGAAGTTTGTCAATTATGGGAGGCAAAATAACATGACATTACAAAAAGAAATCGCTCATGCAATGTTGCAAGTAGGAGCAGTAGAATTAAACCCAACAGACCTATTCACATGGGCATCAGGCATTAAGTCACCAATTTACTGTGACACACGTTTAACGATTTCTGATCCAGTAATTCGCAAGCAAATTGCAAACGGCTTAGCAGCGAATATTAAAGAATTTTTCCCTGAAACTGAAGTAGTAGCAGGTACGGCAACAGCAGGCATTCCACATGCTGCATGGGTATCAGATATTTTACAATTGCCAATGGTTTACGTACGCTCAAAAGCAAAAGAACACGGTCGAGGCAACCAAATTGAAGGCAAATATGCAGCAGGACAAAAAGTAGTAGTAGTTGAAGACATCGTATCAACAGGTGGCTCATCAATTACAGCAGTAGAAGCATTACGCGCAGCAGGCTGTGAAGTTGTAGGCGTAGTTTGTGTTTATACATACAACCTACCAAAAGCAGAAAAAGCATTCGACGAAATCGGCGTAAAATACGTATCACTAACAAACTTCGACTATTTAGTAGAAGCAGCCTCAGAATCAGGCACAATCTCAGAAGACCAAATCCCATTCTTGAAGGAGTGGCATGTAAAACTTAAAGCTGGGGAGCTTTAAGTTTTACATGCGCCGAGGATGGCGCAGCCACCACAGAAGCACACGGATGGAAGGTTCAGCGAATAGCTGAACCTTTTTTGCATAAAACAGGAGAGTTTTAAGCTTTTCATATGGCGAAGGTGATGTAGTCATTAAAAATAGGTCTAAAGTAATGATTCGCCCGATTAGCAGGTTAATTCGCCCGTTTAACGGATAGACTCGCCCGATTCAAAGCGAATTTCGCCCGAAAATGGGTTCAATTCGCCCGCAAATTTGAAGATAAGCAAAATCAAATTAAAAAAGCGCTAGAAATCTATCTTTTAAAATGGATTTCTTGCGCTTTTTAAAATTTTAAGTTGTTTTGTTTCTAAGCATATGTAGTGGTTTTCAAAACGTAGAATAAAACTAATTAAAGGGTTCGGGTATTTGCTATTTTACATAGTTGATAAATAGCTATGGAGATTCATTAAAGCAGGAGGATATTGATTGTTTTATTAGCTAAAACAAATTAGAATTTGCATTATGGAATATCTTGGACAATGTCCTAGAATAGACAATAAATATGATTGGATGATGCTAATGATGAATAATGCAATTATTTTCGACATGGATGGGACCTTATTCCAAACTAATCTTATTTTAGAGCCTGCTTTAGAAAAAACCTTTGCTATTTTACGAGAAGAAAAGCTTTGGTATGGTGCTACACCTATTGAAAAATATCGAAATATCATGGGGGTGCCATTACCGGTTGTATGGGCAACATTATGTCCTGAACATTCATTAGAAACACGCATTCAAAGCAATGATATATTTCATAAGCAGTTGATACATCAAATTAATGATGGGCAAGGAGCTTTATATGATGGTGTTATTGAAACTCTGAGTAAATTAAAAGATGAATATTCTTTATTTATTGCAAGTAATGGGCAGCAAGAATATTTACATACGATTGTTGAGAAGTATCAATTAGCTCGCTTTATTCAAAAAACATATAGCATTGAATTGATTGAATCTGGTGATAAATCACAACTTATCCACCTTGTAAAAGAAGAGAATGGCATTCAAAATGGTTTTGTAGTTGGGGATCGTTTATCAGATATTAAAGGTGCTAAAGATAATCGACTCACTTCTATTAGCATGCGTTTTGATTTTGCTCAAGAAGATGAATTAGAACTGGCAGATTATGTGGTAGATTCTTTTAGAGATATTTTAGATATTACTATAGAAGAAATTTTCTAAAACATAGAATAAACTTCCGAAAACGTAGAATAAGTCATAAAAAACGTAGAATAAATATTTGAAAACGTAGAATAAACCTCAAAAAACGTAGAATAAAACTTATTAAAGGGTTCGGCAAAGGCGCCGAATCCTTCTTTAGCGTAATTTTTAAGTTGTTCTAGGGGAAATTTTCCCTCACATAAATCACTTGCATAAGCTATTTTGCAAGGTTACTCAAAGAATAGGGTAAATGGTTGCAAAGCCTTATCATAGCAGGACAACAGCTCCATTTTAAAGTCTTCGTTAGTGATTAACTGTAAAGCCTGTTCTAAGCTGAAAAACCCAACCTCTAAGCTTTCGTTACTAGTATTTAAGTTACCACTGACTGGTTTACCTATCCACCAAATATTGCATAACTGCTTATTTAATTCTTGTGAGATACCGCAAAATCTCTCAATTATAATTTCTATTCCTGTTTCTTCCTGTACCTCTCTTACAGCGGCTTCTTTAAATGTTTCATTCAATTCAACCATTCCACCTGGAAGCTCCCAGCCACGCTTAGGATCCTTTTTTAGAAGGATTTCTTTTTCATTATTCAATACTAGACATGCCGATGTTATCAAATATTTCATTTTTTCACCTGAATTCTATAGATATTAAATAATTGCTTTCACAATATAGCGGGAAAATGTAATAGGTAAGCCATTTTCTGTTGCATGCTGCTCAAAAATAGTAGTTATTTCATATAGGTTTTTTTCTTTTAATGATTCGTAAATAGATGGTTGTTGACCAAAGCAACGCAATTTTAATATATCTAATGGAGTTTCGAAATACTCAATTGTATTGATTGTTTCAATAGCTGCATCTGAGAAATCACTGCTAACGAGCCTTTCTTTAATTGTATCTAAAATGGGGGTTCCTGTTGATAACTCAAAAAGATTAGGAAACAAAAGGGGGAGCTCTTTACCTGATGCATCTCCAGGGTGTAGTCCAATAACTGATCCACCTTGTTTTACAACATTTTTAAGCGAGGGATAGGCGGATGTAGGGCCCTTTTTTATGTATGCACAATCAAATTCATTTGTTTGAAAAGGTAAACCATCTTTTGTATTTCCTACAATAAAAGAGGCATTTGGTCTTGTATTGTTGAGACCAGTTTGAATGAAATGATTTGTTACATCAAAGCCAATGATTTCTTTTGCTAGTAAACTACATTTCAATGTGAACTCACCATGGCCGCATCCAACATCCAATACTTTTTTGTCTACTATACTTTGGGCTACTAATTCATCAAAAATAGATTCCCCATTTGGCTCTGTAAGAGAGGAAGCCCACGAATATTCGTAACGCTGTTGGAGGATACCTAGCTGTTCATACCACTCAAGGGAATGAGGGGCTAACCAATTAGAAAAGGTTGTCGGGTTATGTAGTGTCATATACTGTTCTTCCTTTCTTATGTAAAAATGGTGATAGAGGATAATTTTAACGAATATTTGTTGTTATGTCTATTAGGTTTTGTTTTGATGAAAAATTATTTTTCATAATAAAAAATGTATGGCACCATTCACCATACATTTTTCAAATGTCTTCAATTAACATGTTTTGTGCTCCTCTTTTAGAAGTCATTATCGCCAAAGTGGTCAAATGTGTCTTCACAACGTTCCTCATGTAAGTAAGAATCATTATTCTCGCAAGAACCTTCGTATGTGTAAGGGTATTTGCTTTGCACTTGATCTAAGTATAATTGATAGGGCATATACAGCACCTCCTAATAAGATATTTTTTAATTATACAATATTCTGAATATTTTTTAAATAGAAAAATGAAAATTTTTTTAGAAACAAAAAGCCTGCTACCTTTTGATAGGCGCAGGTCTTTTGTAAAGCTATTTTTTCTTAAGTTTCAGCACCAATTCTTCATCTGGTGTCACATACAATGTTTTCTGTTCAAAGTAAATGACGAAGCCAGGCTTTAAACCGTTAGGTTTTTTTACTTGGCGGATTTCAGTGTAGTCGACTGGTACAGAGGAAGATTCTCGCGCTTTGCTGAAATAGGCGCTTAGCATGGCAGCCTCGTGCAAAGTCGTTTCATCAGGTGATTCGCTATGAATAACGACGTGTGAGCCTGGGATATCCTTTGTGTGTAGCCAAATATCACTTTTCTTTGCAAGTTTAAATGTTAAAAAGTCATTTTGCTTATTATTTTTACCGACAGAAATGGCAACACCTGTTGATGATAAAAATGTTTCAGGCATTGGCTTAGTCGGCTTTTTCTTTTTCTTTGATGCACGCAGGCGTAAAAATCCTTGCTCAGCTAATTCCTCACGAATTTCTTCAATATCGCTTGGGGCAGCTTGTGCAACCTGTTGTGCTAGCATTTCGAAATAGTCGATATCCGCATGTGTTTTTGCTAACTGTTCCTCAATCATTACAAGTGCATTTTTTGCTTTATTATAGCGTTGATAGTAGTGCTGTGCATTATCAATTGGCGTTTTACGAGGGTTAATAGAAATTGTTACCGTTTCTCCAGTATAGTAGTTTTCCACTGTAACGCTCTCTTGCCCTTTATCGAATTGGTAAATATTTGCCATTAATAATTCGCCGTATAGTTGCAACTGATCAAGTTTAGAAGCCTGCTCATAATCTCTTTCAAGCTTTTTAGTTTTTAGCTTTAGTTTATCAACTTCATTGCTCAGCCAACGTTCCAAATCACCTGCCTGCTGCTTCACACGATCACGCTCTGCTCGTGCAAAAAAGACGCGGTCAAGGAGTGCACCAAGCGTTGGATAGGTAGCGATTTGTCCTTCTAAATGTGTTAAGTGGCTTGGTGAAAAGGCTGCTTTACCATCCGTTTCTACATAAGTAGGGTTAGTAGCGTTCGTCAAGTCCTGTAAAAATTGTTGGAATGCTGCTGGTCCATGCTGCTCTAAACGTGTTAGCAATTCCTGTGCATGTAACGGCGAGAAGCCTGCAAAATGTGTGACAACTTCTTTTGCGTTTATCGGTTCACTAAAAAAGCTTCTCACTTCTTCATCAGTCACTGTATATGGATTTACTTTATGTTGGGCAGGTGGTGCGATATAAGGCTGACCTGGCAAAACAGTACGATAGCTATTTAATGAAGGGGGTAAATGCTTCAAGCTATCGAGTATTTTGTCATTATCTGCATCAATTAATAAACAATTGCTGTGTCTGCCCATTATTTCAATAACCAGTTTGCGCATAATTGGGTCACCAATTTCATTTTTACTTTCAATGACCAAATGTAAAATACGCTCTGTACCATCCTGAGTAACGGCATGAATAAAGCCCCCCTCTAAATGCTTGCGCAATAGCATGCAAAACATTGGTGGTTCTGCGGGATTATCAATCGTTTGCTCTGTTAAATGTACCCGTGCATATGAAGGGTGGATTGAAATAATAAGTTTATGATTTGCACCATTTGCCCTGATATGAAGCATTACCTCCATTGCATTTGGCTGGTGAATTTTTGTAATACGTCCTGTTACTAGTTGCTGTAATTCCTGCGCCATTGCGCGTGTAAATAATCCATCAAAAGCCATATTAATTCCTCTTTCGTTCATTACTTGATTCTCTTATCATAGCATTTTTCTTCTGTAATGCTCTAGTTGAATGTTTTTCTTCAAAATGTACGAAAAAACATCCAATCCTATGTTATAATGGTGTGCAGTATTTTAAAGGAAGGTGTGACGGACCTTGGTGCGTAGTATGACAGGCTTTGGCAGGGGTGTCACAACGACGAAATCGTATCAATTAACGGTTGAAGTTCGTGCTGTGAATCATCGTTTTTTAGAAATAAGTGCAAAATTTCCGAAAGAATGGATGGAAGCGGAAGTACTAGCGAAGAAAATGCTTTCCACTGCCATTTCGCGTGGGAAATTAGATGTATTAATTGTAATGAAAGAACTTCAAGCAGAAGAACAGCATATACAAATTAATTGGCCTCTACTAGAAGCATACATAAATGCAAAAGAAGCGTTGTCACAAAAAATTGCGATGCAGGAAAAATGGTCGATGCAGGAAATTGCGATGCTTGATCAAGTGCTTGTAGTAGAAAAGCAGGATGCAGTGCAAGATGACTTATTGGCTTCTGTAGAGCGAGCGATGCAAGAAGCAATTGAAAATTTAGTGCAAATGCGTGAGCGTGAAGGGCAAGAGTTGAAGCTAGTTATGTTACAATATAAAGAACAATTGCAACAGCAAATAGCAGAGATTCGCGGCACGTCTTCGGACGCGGTGAGAAAATATCGTGAGCGGTTAAAAACGCGCATTGAAGAAATTGCTAGTGGACAGCTACTAGAGGAACGTTTGTTAATGGAAGTGGCATTATTCGCAGAGCGTGTAGATATTACGGAGGAGCTGGACCGTCTTGATAGTCATTTTGGACAGCTAGAAGAAACATTGAAAGAGCAAGGTGCTATTGGGCGTAAGCTGGATTTCTTGATGCAGGAAATGCACCGCGAAATTAATACAATTGGCTCAAAAAATCAATCCTCAGAAAGCTCGATAGCGGTCGTACAAGCGAAGGCCATTTTAGAGAAAATGCGTGAGCAAGTTCAAAATATTGAATAGCTAAAGGGAGATTTAATAATCAATGAGAAAACAACGCGGCTTATTAATCGTATTATCTGGCCCATCTGGTGTCGGAAAAGGGACGGTTCGTAAAGAGCTATTTTCACAGGCGAATACAAATTATGAATATTCGATTTCCATGACGACACGTCAGCCTCGCGAAGGAGAAGTAGATGGTGTAGACTATTTCTTTAAAACGCGTGAGGAATTCGAAGGTTTAATTGAGCAAGGTGGCTTATTGGAACATGCAGAGTTTGTAGGGAATTACTATGGTACACCGCTTGCCTACGTAAATGATACACTTGACGCAGGGCGAGATGTATTTTTAGAAATTGAAGTACAAGGTGCAGCACAAATTCGCGCGAAAGCACCAGATGCGCTCTTCATCTTTTTAGCGCCACCGAGTCTTTCTGAATTGAAGGATCGTTTAGTTGGTCGAGGAACAGAAACAGAGGATATTATTGCAAAGCGCATTGCTACGGCACGTGAAGAGCTTGAAATGATGAGCCTTTATGATTATGTTGTAGAAAATGATGAAGTTCAAAATGCATGTGAAAAAATTAATGCTATTATTAAAGCAGAACATTGTCGACGTGAGCGCGTCGAAAAAATATATTTGTCAATGTTGAGAGGAGAATAATCTATGTTATACCCATCAGTAGATACATTAAAAAAAGAAATCGATTCAAAATATTCACTTGTGAGCTTAGCTTCTAAGCGTGCTCGTCAAATGCAAGAGCAAGGTGGCGAAAAGCTTGGTAAGTACGTATCGTATAAGCCAGTAGGACGTGCTTTAGAGGAAGTAGCGGCAGGCGTTTTACGCAAAGAGGCACAAGATGCTTCGACTGTTTACGAGGATGAAATTTAAACGACTTAAAGACTGATGAATTAGCTCCCGAGGAAATATTCTTTGGGAGCTTATCGTTTGAAAGGGTGATAAATCAATGAGCAAAAAGAATATTTTATTATGTGTGACAGGTGGAATTGCTGTTTATAAAGCTGTGGCACTCGTAAGTAAGCTATCGCAGGCGGGGATGAATGTAAAAGTAATCATGACCACATCTGCAAGACAGTTTGTTAATCCATTAAGTTTCCAAGTAATGTCTAAAAATGATGTTTTTTTTGATACATTTGATGAAAAGGATTCAAGTGTTATTGCCCATATTGATTTGGCAGATTGGGCAGATCTTGTTATTGTCGCTCCTGCAACTGCAAATGTTATTGGCAAGCTAGCGAACGGCATTGCCGATAATATGGTTACAACAACGCTGCTAGCAACAACGGCTCCCGTGTGGATTGCACCAGCAATGAATGTCCATATGTATGATCATCCAGCTGTTAAACGAAATATTCAGCAACTACATGAAGATGGCTGTCATTTTATTGAGCCTTCAGAAGGGTTTTTAGCGTGTGGCTATATTGGTAAAGGGCGCTTAGAGGAGCCAGAAAAAATAACGGCGCTTGTGCTTGAGCATTTTGCTAAGCAAAAGGAAAGAGAAGAGCAGCAATGACACGCATCGCGAAAGTAATTGTAGATGTGGCGGCATACCCTGTTGATCGTCCGTTCGACTACATTGTGCCAGCTGATTGGCATGATTTAATTGAATGCGGCTGTCGTGTCAAGGTGCCATTTGGGCCGCGTAATGTGCTAGGTTTCGTCGTAGAGCTTGCGAGTGAAACAGATGTACCACTTGATAAAATAAAGCCGATTGCACAAGTTTTAGATATGGAGCCTGTATTAACAGAAGAAATGCTTACATTAGCACAATGGCTAAAAAAAGAGACAATTTGTTATGAAATTGATGCACTGCAAGTAATGTTGCCCTCCGCTTTACGAGCAAAGTATGAAAAAATGGTGTATTTACAAGTGGCATTAGAGGAGCTAGAGCCATCAATAGCCGCTGTTTTTCAAAAGTCAAAAAAAGCAAATTTCAAGCAATTCGAAAAGCTGGAGCTATTAAAGGAGCTTAAGAAAGCAATCATCCAACAGCATGTCTACATTGAAAACGAAGTGAAGCAGCAAGGCAATATTAAAGAGGTTCGTAAAGTGCAAATTCATGCAGATGCCACTTATTTAGCTACGATTGAACAGCAGCTATCAAAGCGAGCAAAGAAGCAAATTCAATTGGCACAGTGGATGCAAGCACATAGTGGTGAAATTTATTCACCTGATGCTATTTATGAACAAGTAGGTGTGACAGCAAGCGTTTTACAGGCACTTATTGAAAGTGGTGCGGCACAATTTATTCAAGAGGAAGTGTACCGAGACCCTTTTACAAAGGATGTAGAGCTAACAACAGCGCTACATTTAACAGATGAACAACAGTACGCATTAAGCGCCATAACGAACGCTATGGAGGCTCTTCGCAATGAAACTTTTCTATTACATGGTGTAACAGGTAGTGGTAAAACCGAGGTTTATTTGCAGGCGATTCAGCATGCGCTAGGAGAAGGGAAAGAGGCGATTATGCTTGTACCTGAAATCTCCCTTACACCCCAAATGACGGAGCGCTTTCGCTCACGTTTTGGTGAGCTAGTAGCAGTACTACATAGCGGTTTGTCTGTCGGTGAGAAATATGATGAATGGCGTAAAATTCAGCAAGGGAAAGTGAAGGTTGTCGTAGGTGCACGTTCTGCGATTTTTGCTCCGTTCCAAAATGTTGGATTAATTATTTTGGATGAAGAGCACGAATCAACGTACAAGCAGGAAGATACACCTCGCTATCATGCTCGCGATGTAGCAATTTGGCGCAGTGCATTTCATCATTGCCCTGTTATTTTAGGGAGTGCTACACCAGCGCTTGAATCCTTTGCGCGTGCGAAAAAAAATGTTTACACATTGTTAACGCTTAAGCAGCGCGCCAAGCAGCAAACCTTACCAAGCGTTGAAGTTGTTGATATGCGCGAGGAGCTTAAATTGGGAAATCGCTCCATGTTTTCGACAAGCTTAATTGAGGCGATGCGTGATAGGTTAACTCGCCAGGAACAAATCGTTTTATTTTTAAACCGTCGCGGCTATTCGAGCTTCGTTTTATGTCGAGATTGCGGAACCGTTGTACAATGTCCAAACTGTGATATTTCCTTAACATATCACCGCTATAATGAAAAATTAAAATGTCATTATTGCGGCTATGATGAATATGTGCCGCAAAGCTGTCCACAGTGTCAAAGTGAGCATATTCGCTTTTTCGGAACAGGAACGCAAAAAGTAGAAGAGGAAATTTATAAGCTCTTTCCAGAGGCGAAAATTGTACGTATGGATGTTGATACAACATCGCATAAAGGAGCACATGAGCAACTGTTAGAAGTGTTTGGAAGCGGGCAGGCAAATATTTTACTCGGTACACAAATGATTGCAAAGGGGCTGGATTTCCCGAATATAACACTAGTTGGTGTATTAAGTGCGGACACGTCCTTGCATTTACCTGATTATCGAGCGAGTGAGCGCACATTCCAGCTATTAACGCAAGTAAGCGGGCGAGCTGGCCGTCATCATTTGCCTGGTGAAGTCATTGTCCAAACGTACACACCTGAGCATTATGCAATTGAGCTGGCAAAGGAACAACAATATGAGCCGTTTTATACACGTGAAATGCATGCGAGGCATCAAGCAGGCTACCCGCCATACTATTATTTGGCGCTCGTCCAAGTATCACATGAGGATGTTATCATGGCGGCAGAGTATGCTGGACGCGTAGCGGATTATTTGCGCTCCAATTTATCATTTAATGTGGACATTATTGGCCCTACAACTGCTAGTATTAGCCGCCTCCATAATAGATATCGCTATCAATGTTTGATAAAATACAAAATAGAACCGAACTTGATTGATACATTATTGCAATTGATTAAAATATATCGTACAGACTGGAGCAAGAAGGGGATACAGCTTATTGTAGACCTTGATCCATCTGTCATCTAGAAAGAAGGAATTAAACTTATGGCTATAAAAGAAGTAGTAAAAAGCCCAGCAGCAATTTTAACGACTCCAACAAAGGAAGTCGATGTAATTAACGAAGAAATCATCGAGCTGCTAGATGATTTATATGACACGATGGTGGAATATGATGGCGTTGGTATTGCCGCACCGCAAATTAATGTTGGCTTACGTGTAGCTATCGTTGAATTAGGCGAAGATATTTTAGAAATGATTAACCCAATTGTTTTAGAAACGAAAGGGGAAGAGGAAGATGTGGAAGGCTGCTTAAGTTTCCCCCAATTATTCGGTATGGTGAAGCGTCCTACCTATGTAAAAATTGAAGCTGCTGACCGTGAAGGACGCATTTATGAGCTAGAGGCAGAGGATTTTGAGGCGCGCGCTATTTTACATGAGATTGACCATTTAGATGGCATTTTATTTGATTCGAAAATTACGCGTATATTAACAGAGGAAGAATTGGAAGAAATGTACGCAGAAGAGGACGAGGAGGAATAACATGACATCAATTGTTTTTATGGGGACACCTGCCTTTTCTGTACCGATTTTGCGTATGCTACATGAAGAAGGCCATAATATACTAGCTGTTGTTACACAGCCTGATCGTCCAGTTGGTCGTAAAAAAGTGTTAACGCCACCCCCTGTGAAAGAAGAGGCGCTGCGCTTAGGCTTACCAATTATTCAGCCAGAAAGGCTACGTGGCTCACAGGAGTTAGAGCAAATTTTAGCCTTAGAACCAGATCTAGTTGTAACGGCTGCATTCGGTCAAATTTTACCGAAAGTACTGCTTGATGCACCGCAACTAGGCTGCATTAATGTACATGCTTCATTGTTACCTGCATATCGCGGTGGAGCGCCTATTCATCAAGCGATTATTGATGGACAAAAGTTTGCTGGTGTAACGATTATGTATATGGTTGAAAAGCTTGATGCGGGCGATATGATTAGTCAACAGTCGATTCCGATTGAGGAAACTGACCATACAGGAAGCTTATTTGACAAACTAAGTATTGTTGGGCGTGATTTACTTAAGGAAACATTGCCTTCAATTATTGACGGTACAAATAGTCGTACAGCTCAAGATGAAACAAAGGTGACATATGCGCATAATATTAGCCGTGAGCAAGAACGTATCGATTGGCAGCAAAACGCTCGTACGATTTACAACCAAGTGCGCGGCTTACATCCGTGGCCAGTTGCCTACACAACGTTTGAAGATAGCAATGTGAAAATTTGGTGGGCACAAATGGGCGCTACAAAACATAATTCGGCACCAGGTGAGGTTGTGCATATAGCAAAGGATTACTTTGAGATTGCAACTGGTGAGGGTGAATCTATCGCAATTTATGATTTGCAGCCTGCGGGCAAAAAACGATTAAGTGCAGAGGAATATTTGCGTGGTACAGGGGCGAAATTGCAGATTGGAGATCGTTTTGAATGACGAAGAAAAAGCAGCAAATTTGGAATGGTAATGTAAGGGATGCAGCATTAAGTATTTTATTAGCGGTCGATAAAAACCAAGCTTATAGTAACCTATTACTACATCAAACAATTGAGAAATATAAAATAGAAGCCAAGGACCGCGCGTTATTAACTGAGATTACGTATGGTACTTTACAGCATAAATTAACATTGGATTATTATTTAACACCGTTTTTGCGTGGGAAAGTGGATGCATGGGTGCAATGGCTGCTTCGATTATCACTATTCCAAATCCACTATTTAACGCGTATTCCACCACATGCGGCAGTTAATGAGGCGGTAGAAATTGCAAAGAAGCGTGGACATAAAGGGATTGCCTCAATGGTTAATGGCGTTCTACGTTCTATTTTACGTCAAGGCGTGCGTTCCACAGATGATATAAAAGATGAGACGGAACGTTTAGCAATTGCAACAAGTCATCCACAGTGGCTAGTAGAGCGCTATGTGACAACATATGGTATGGAAAAAACAGCAGAGATGCTAGCATATAATAACTTACCAGCAAAGCAAACGGTGCGTGTCAATACGCTTAAGGCTACACTCGCAGAAGCTATTACTGCATTAGAGCAAGAAGGAATGACAGTGCAGCAAAGCTCGTTTTTACCTGAATGTTTGACAATTACAGGTGGGCAAGCAGCGCGTACAACTGCTTTCAAACAAGGGCTTATTACAATTCAAGATGAAAGTTCCATGCTACCAGCAAATGTCTTGAATCCACAGCCAGGTATGCGCGTATTAGATATGTGTGCAGCACCAGGTGGTAAAACGACGCATTTAGCAGAAAAAATGCAAAATGAAGGGACAATCCTTGCCTTAGATTTGCATCCACATAAGCTAGAGCTTATCGATGAAAATACAGGGCGTCTTGGTATTGATATTGTGCAAACAGCACCGTTAGATGGACGCAAAGCTGCGAATACTTTACAAAAGGAAAGCTTCGATGCAATTTTAGTCGATGCACCATGCTCAGGGCTAGGGGTTATGCGCCGCAAGCCAGATATTAAATATACAAAAAGCATTGAGGATTTCGCTAATTTACAAACGATACAGCTCGCAATTTTAGCGAATGCTGTAGAGCTTTTAAAGCCGAACGGGCGATTAGTTTATAGCACATGTACAATTAACAAAGAAGAAAATGAAGGAACAGTACAAGCATTTTTAAAAGAGCATCTGAATATGGAAGCTGTTACACTAGAAAATTTACCAAAACAGCTTAGCTCAGAGCAGCATAATGGAATGCTTCAAGTATTCCCACAACATATGGACAGTGACGGCTTCTTCGTCGCTGCATTCGTAAAAAAGGAGACAAAATAAATTTTATGGACCAAAATAAATTCGATGAACGTATTTTAGACTTAGTCGAGGAAGCAGAAGATAAACCCGTACGCCGTGAGAAAAAAGAGAAGCCACAATTAAAAGAATCGATTTATTCATTACGACCTGATGAATTGCAAAACTGGTTAGTGGAAAATGGCGAAAAAGCATTTCGTGCAGGACAAATTTTTGATTGGTTATACCATAAGCGTGTGAAAACTTTCGAGGAAATGTCGAACTTGTCAAAAGCATTACGTGAGAAATTAAGTGCCCATTTTGCATTAACGACACTATCGACAATTATTCAGCAAGAATCCAAAGATGGAACAATCAAATTTTTATTCCAACTGCAAGATGGTTATTCTATTGAAACGGTATTAATGCGTCACGAGTATGGTAATTCTGTTTGTGTAACTACACAAGTGGGCTGTCGCATCGGTTGTACATTCTGTGCCTCTACTCTAGGTGGATTAAAACGCCATCTGCTTGCAGGAGAAATTGTGGAGCAAGTTGTTAAAGTACAACAGGCCTTGGATGAGGTAGATGAGCGTGTTAGCCATATTGTTATTATGGGAATCGGCGAGCCGTTTGATAATTATGATGCAATGATGAACTTCTTAAAAGTGATTAATGATGAAAAAGGATTGAATATTGGGGCTCGCCATATTACTGTATCAACTTCAGGTATCGTACCAAAAATTTATGATTTTGCGGATGAGCAGCTACAAATCAATTTCGCACTTTCTCTACATGCACCGAATCAAGAGTTGCGTCAAAAGCTGATGCCAATTGCGCGTGCCTACAAGCTGGAACAATTAATGGAGTCAATTCGTTATTATACGAAGAAAACGGGACGTCGTGTTAGCTTTGAGTACGGCTTATTTGGTGGAGAAAACGATTCAGTTGAACATGCAGAGGAGCTTGCAAAATTAATTAAAGGGATCAAATGTCATGTCAATTTAATCCCGGTAAACTATGTCCCAGAGCGAAATTATGTAAGAACGCCACGCAATCAAATTTTTGAATTTGAAAAAACATTAAAAAAGCATGGAATCAATGTGACAATTCGTCGCGAACATGGCTCGGATATTGATGCGGCATGTGGACAGCTGCGAGCAAAGGAGCGAGCACAAGAAACAAAGTAGGTGGATAATGTGGACTTTACAGTTGAAAGTGATGTTGGCTTAAAGCGTTCAGAAAATGAAGATCGAGTAGCTTTTTGTGAACGTCCAGACAAGTATAAGCTAGCGGTATTAGCTGACGGTATGGGCGGGCATAATGCGGGAGATATAGCGAGTGAAATGGCAATTACCGCGTTGCAGCGTGCATTTATACAGGCAGAGGCTGCTGAATTAGCGACAGAAGAGGTAAGGCAGCAGTGGCTAAGTAATGTAATATCACAAATAAACGAAGACATTTATCATTATTCATTATCACATGAAGGCTGTAAAGGAATGGGAACGACGCTTATCGCCGTTGTGATTGATAGTGCTACTTGCACGATTGCTCATATCGGCGATAGTCGCGTGTACCATTTCACTACAGAGGATGGCAAGCTTATTACACGTGACCATTCTTATGTCAATGTACTAGTTGATAATGGAGAAATTAGCGAGGAAGAGGCACAGCATCATCCAAAGAAAAATTTTATATTAAGAGCCTTAGGAACAGAACTAACAATTCAAGCGGATTTTTATAGTATGGAGTTGCAGGAGGATTCCTATTTACTTATTTGCTCGGATGGTTTAAGCGATAAGCTGACCTTGCATGAAATGGCGGCATTAATTACATTGCCAATGACCCTACAAGAAAAGGGGAAAAAGCTTGTACAGCTTGCAAATGAGCTAGGTGGCGAGGATAATATTTCGCTTATCCTGTTGAGGCTAAAGGATAAGGAGGTGTAAGGGATGATTATTGGCAAAAGAGTTAGTGACCGTTATAAAATTATAGAACTAATCGGCGGTGGTGGTATGTCCAATGTTTATTTAGCGCACGATATGATTTTAAACCGCGATGTAGCGATTAAAATTTTGCGCTATGATTTCACGAATGAAGAAGAATTACATCGCCGCTTTCAACGTGAAGCACTTTCCGCAACGAGCCTTACACACTCCAATATCGTTAGCATTTATGATGTTGGCGAAGATGGCGATATGCATTATATCGTCATGGAATACATTAAAGGCAAAACGTTAAAGCAATACATACAGGAGTTTTCGCCTTTATCGCCTGCAAAAAGCGTTCACATTATGAAGCAGTTAACTTCAGCGATTGCCCATGCGCATGAAAATGGCATCATTCATCGCGATATTAAACCACAAAATATTTTGATGGATTCAGAACGCAATGTAAAGATTACCGATTTTGGGATAGCGACAACTTTAAGTGCGACAAGCTATACACAGACGAATTCGGTTATTGGTACGGTGCACTATTTATCGCCTGAGCAAGCGCGAGGTGGTATAGCAACAGAGCAGTCAGATATTTATGCGTTAGGTATTGTATTATATGAGTTATTAACAGGAGAATTGCCGTTTTCAGGAGAGTCTGCTGTTGCTATTGCATTAAAGCATTTGCAGGCAGAAACACCATCCGTTCGTGCCTTTGATGGATCAATTCCACAAAGTGTGGAGAACGTAGTATTAAAGGCAACTGCAAAAGACCCAAAGCATCGTTATGCTAGTGCAGAGGAAATGGAAAATGATTTAAAAACATGCTTATCTGCTGAGCGTACTCATGAACCGAAATTCACGTTGCCGATAGATGATGATGCAACAAAGATTTTACCAATTATTAAAGATGAAAAAATGCCTATTCAAGATATAACAGAAACGAAGCAAATGGAAACGGTGAAAAAAGAACCACTTAAGCAACAGCCTGCACCACCAAAAAAGAAGAAGTGGCCGATGATTATAGCAGGAATTGTGCTATTGGCAATAATAGCGATTGCTGCGATTTATTTCTTAACACCGAAAAAAATTGAAATCGAGGATGTTAGCGGAATGACGGTGGAGGAAGCAACGAGGGAATTAGAAAAGCAAGGCTTTGTTGTGAGTGGAACCGAAGAACGACATGATGAGACTGTTGATCAAGATAAAGTCATTGAGACGAATCCGAAAGCGCACACGTTGAAGGTAAAAGGTACTGAAATAAAGTTAATTGTAAGTCTTGGTGAAGAAACTTCGAAAATGTCAGATTATGTAGGTCAAATGATTTCACAAGTACTTCCAATGCTAGAAAAAAGAGATTTTGTAAGAGTTGTTGAGGAGCCAGTATACTCAGATGAAGAGGTAGGTAGGATTATTAGACAAGAGCCAGAAGCTGGGAAGGATATTATTGTGAAAGATACAACAATTCGTTTTTTTGTAAGTCAAGGCAAAAAACATGCAAAGATGAAAAATTTCTACAATTCTCCAAAGGCTCTGCTCGATGATTTTGCTAATGAAAATAAATTAAAGGTAAATGTTGTAGAGCAAAAAACATCGGAAACAATTCCGGCTGGTAGTATCATCTCTCATAGCCCGACAGAAGGGCAGGAAATTGAGGAAGGCGGTACAATTAACGTCGTGCTTTCGAAAGGACCACCTGAAAAAAGAGTAAAATATTGGACTCGTTCGATAGATATTCCTTATGAACCAATAGAAAATGAAGATGGCGAAGAAGGCGAAGAAGAGCCAACTGAGCAAACTATAAAGATTTATATTCAGGATAAAACGCATACAATACTTGATTTATACGACACAATAACAATTACTGAATCAACGAAGTATACTATTAGTCTAACAATTGAAGAAGGTAGCACAGGTGCATACCGTATTGAGCGCGACTCATTCAAAATTGCTGAGGAATCGATTCCATATGATGGAGTACCAAATTAAAGGAGGTATTTGATGGCGCAAGGCCAAATTCGTAAAGCATTAAGTGGCTATTACTATGTGTATCAAGGCGGGGAGCTTATCCAGTGCCGCGGTCGTGGTGTTTTTCGCAACCGCGGGGAATCTCCGCTTGTTGGAGATATTGTCGATTATACAAAAGAGGGTGAATCAGATGGCTATGTTATGAAAATTCATCCTCGTAAAAATGAGCTTGTACGACCTCCGATTGCGAATATCGACCAAGCCATTTTGGTTTTTTCTGTCAAGGAGCCAGATTTTAATACATTGCTATTAGATCGTTTTTTAGTTGTGCTAGAATCATTTTTTATTCAGCCGGTTATTTGTTTAACAAAAATGGATTTACTATCAGAGAATGATAAAAAGAAACTACAAGAAATCATTGCTGATTATGAGGCAATTGGCTATACCGTATTAACAACGTATCAAAATGATGAAGCATTGATGGCTCGATTGAAACCATTATTAGAGGGCAAAGTTAGTGTTTTGGCGGGGCAATCAGGCGTTGGGAAATCGACGTTATTAAATACATTACTACCCAATTTACAATTAAAAACAGGGGAAATTTCACAAAGCTTAGGGCGAGGTAAGCATACAACACGTCATGTTGAATTAATCGAAGTCGGTGATGGCTTACTAGCGGATACCCCAGGCTTTAGCTCCTTTGATTTTGATACGATTGAAAAAGAGGAATTAACTGCCTGTTTCCCAGAGTTTTTACGATTAAGTGAAGATTGTAAATTCCGTGGCTGCCTGCATATAAAGGAGCCGAAATGTGCTGTAAAGGAAGCGCTTGAAACAGGAGAAGTTCGCCCATATCGCTATGAGCACTATGAACAGTTTTTACAAGAAATTATGGAACGAAAGCCGAGGTATTAGAAGATGATTAAAATTGCACCATCTATTTTAGCTGCGAATTTCGCGAAATTAGGACAAGAAGTAAAGGAAGTAGAAGCTGCTGGCGCAGAGCTTATTCACATCGATGTAATGGATGGACATTTTGTCCCGAATATTTCATTTGGCTCTATCGTCTTAGATGCGATTCGCCCTTTAACATCGCTACCACTTGATGTACATTTAATGATTGAAAATCCAGACCAATATATCGAACAATTTGCGAAAGCCGGTGCAGATTATATTACGGTGCATGTAGAGGCTTGCCGCCATTTGCACCGCACAATTCAGTTAATTCGTTCATACGGTGTGAAGCCAGGTGTTGTATTAAACCCACATACGCCGATCGAATCAATTCAACATGTTTTAGAGGATATCGATATGGTATTATTTATGACAGTAAACCCAGGCTTTGGCGGGCAAAAATTTATTTCGTCTGTTGTGCCTAAAATTGCTGCGCTATCAAAAATTATTAAGGAGCGCGGCTTAACTATCGATATCGAAATCGATGGTGGTATTACGGCAGAAACAATTGTTCCATGTGCACAAGCAGGCGCTAATATTTTTGTGGCAGGTTCTGCTATTTATAATCAAGAGGACCGCACAGCTGCATTACAGCAAATTAAAGCAGCTGGTGAAGCGGCATATGTACGATGATTGTCGTAATTTGTTCAGGTGGGCCAAGCGAGGAGCTTTGTTCATTTGAGCCTTTTATGAAGAAAGAGGATGTTATTTTTATTGGTGCTGACCGAGGAGCCTATCGTCTATTAGAACGAGGAGTTCGACCAGCAGCAATTGTTGGAGATTTAGACTCTCTCACAGCCAGTGAGCGTCAAAAACTAGCACAAGCAAATATACCAATGGAAATGTACGCGGCTGAAAAGGATGAAACTGATACTGATTTAGCACTGTTAAAAGCTATTTCCTATAAACCAGAGAAAGTTGTGTTAACAGGTGTTACAGGCGGTCGCTTAGATCATTACGAGGCTGTGTTACGAACGGTGTGTGGTTTACAGCAAGAGCATCCAAATATTGTGTTCGAGATTAGAAATCGTCATAATCAAATGCGCTTTTTGATGCCAGGCACGCACAAAATTCAAGAAGATAAAAGTTACCAATACTTATCGTTTTTTGCTTACGGCGAAACAGTACGAAATATAACGCTACGTGGCGTGAAATATGAAACGACAAACGAAGAAATTAGCCTATGGTCATCGCGCTTTACAAGTAATGAGATTATAGAACAAGCGCATATTACCTTTACATCTGGCATATGTTTAGTGATAAGAAGTGCCGATTAAGGGGGAGCGACTGTGAAAGTATACACATTTCAATTACCAAAGTTTGTTAGCTCAATGACACGTGCATGTATAAGATTATTTAAGAGAGAGAAGAAAAATTAAAGGGCTAGAGGGAAAGCAGATTTATATCTGTCTTTTCCTCTAGCCCTTTCGCATTTTATAAAGTTAAAAATAGCTAAGGAGATGAAAAAACTAAAATAAATTAAAAAACCGTAGATAATTTGTGAAATTCGCAGAAAAATTTAGATTTGTATCCGAAAGAGAATGTACGTTCTTTTAATAGTGCACATCAAATAGAATTTCTTGTTCCTTTATTTCCATATTATTAGTATAAAAATTTCCAATCAATAAAACAAAAAACATCGACCATATTAATGGTCGATGTTTTTTATCGCGATTACACGCGCTCAATTTTACCTGATTTTAATGCACGAGCAGAAACCCATACGCGCTTTGGCTTACCGTCAACTAAGATACGAACCTTTTGAAGGTTAGCACCCCAAGTACGTTTGTTAGCGTTCATTGCGTGTGAACGGTTGTTGCCTGTACGAGCTTTACGGCCAGTGATAACACATTGTTTTGGCATGTAAATTCCCTCCCTACAGTTGAATCTGAAAGCAATATATTTCAGTTCGATATTTCACATACCATATTAATTTAACATAGACTCCAAGCGAGTGCAACAATTTTTCAACAACCTTTCAAGAAAAAAACCTTTACAGTAGTTTAAGCATAATTGAATAGGGTGTTCAATCGACTGAGCAATCAACATTGTGCCATCCTAAAGTGTCTATCAGATGTCACAGATTTTTAAGAAATTCCTAGCGAAGACGCGAAAAATCTGAACTCAAGTTAATGGATTAGTTTCCACGGTAACCTAGCTTCATGGAAACTTGTTGTCCTGTTGCGATTAGTTGTTTTGTTAGCAGCTCAATTCTTTCTGTAGATACATTGAAGCTGACGAAGCCAATACTGATAGCTCCAACAATTTCACCAAAACCATTAAAAATGGCTACAGCTATAGCAGAAGTTCCTACTGTACGCTCCCCATGACTTATGGCAAAGCCCTGAGCCCTAATTTGTTCAAGCTGAGCCTCAATTTGTTCTATCTCTTCACCAGAAACAAGTTGCTGTAAAATTTCTCTAGCACGATCTGGTGACATTGCGGCAAGAATGGCTTTATTTGCTGCACCGATGTTCATTGGGACACGAATACCTAATTGATCATAAATTCGAATAGGATTGGAAGGATTATCAATTCTCTCAATAATAATTGTGTCTAAGTCGGCAGGTTTATTCAAATAAACACTTTCCCCTACTAATCGAGCTAGTTGCTCTAATTCAACTCTGATTTTGCTTATGTAATCCATTGAATCATACACTTGCAAACCAATTTCCATCCAAATTGATCCAAGATGATAATGCTTTGTTTGACTATCTTGCACGACCATACCTTGTTTAATCATTGCTTGTAAAATTCTATGTAATGTACTTAATGGTAGATCACATTTTGTGGATAGCTCCGAAATGGATATACCATTTTCATTTGCTTTAGAAGCTAAAATTTTTGTAATAGTCATTGCTCGTTCTAATAATTGCATAAATGTGTCACCTCTTCTATGTCTATTCTATTGTGATTTTGAATACGCGTCTAGTTTTAGAATAGTAGTTTTCGACAACACTCCAAAAAAATTTCTGAATATATTGACATTTTGTTGTGGAACGCATATATTTTTTATATAAACTTTCCTGTACGCGGAAATCGTTTCCGTTTAACGGAAAAAGGAGTGGTGTAATGTATTATTGTTCATCTATGTATGCGCCATTGAAGCATGTGATTGTGAAACATCCAAAAGATGCATTTCAAAATCAAAATCATCTACACGCAGAGTGGCAAACATTTAATTATTTAGCGGAGCCAAATTATGCTGAGGCTGTTGAAGAATATGCTCATTTCATAGCTGTTTTAGAAAAGCATGTTGAGCATATTGATTATTTGCCAAAGTCTGAATCTGTTGGTTTGGATTCTCTTTATGCACATGATCCAGTAAAGTTCACGCCAAAGGGGGCAATTATTTTAAAGTCTGGTAAAAAATTAAGACAGCCAGAAGCAATCGTTTATAAAGAATTTTTAAGAGCTAAAAATATAGCGATTATTGGTGAACTAACAGGCGAAGCAGTATCGGATGGAGGGGATATCGTTTGGTTAGATGACCGCACATTAGCGGTGGGACGAGGCTATCGGACAAATGATGAGGCCATCCGTCAATTAAAGGAAATAACGGCTGATATGGTAGATGAATTTATCGTTGTACAGCTCCCACATGATTTAGGAGAAGCAGAGTGCCTGCACTTGATGTCCTTTATTAGCATGGTGGATAAAGATTTAGCAGTTGTACATTCACGGTTAATGCCAGTCTTTTTCCGCCAATTGTTATTAGCACGAGGGATTCAATTAATTGAGGTACCAAAAGAAGAATATGATGCACTAGGTTGCAATGTGCTAGCACTAGCACCGAGGGTATGCGTCATACCTAGTGGTAATCCAATTACAAAACAGCAATTAGTAGATGCAGGTGCAACTGTCTATGAATATAAAGGTGATGAAATTACGGTCAAAGGGACAGGGGGACCAACATGCTTAACCTGTCCAGTAATTAGAGGATAAATTGGAGCTTTTACCTGCTGATGCGGGGTAAATAACTATTGTAATAAAAAGGAGAAGAATAATAATGTTTAAAAATGTGATTGTGAAAAACCCAGGAAATAGTTTTGTTAATGGCTTAACAACGAGTGATTTAGGAAAACCGATATTAGAAAAATTATTTGAGCAGCATGCACAATATGTAGAGGCATTAAAAAAATGTGGTGTAGAAGTGACACAACTAGCGGCTGATGAGGCATTCCCAGACTCCACATTTGTTGAAGATACGGCTGTCTTAACGTCTGAGTTTGCTATTATTTCAAATCCTGGCGCAGAGGCACGCAATCGTGAAATTGAGGCGATGGAGCCAGCAATTCAACAGTTTTACGACAAAATTTATTATATTAAAGCCCCTGGTACACTTGATGGTGGGGATGTATTGCAAGCAGAGAAAAAGTTTTACGTAGGTATTTCGGATCGTACAAATGAAGAAGGTGCACGCCAATTTAAAGAAATTGTTGAAAAGGTAGGCTACGAAGCAACGATTATCCCATTAAAAGAATTTTTCCATTTAAAAACTGGAATTGCCTACGTTGGGGAAAATCGTATGGTGCTTGCTGGAGAGTTTGTCGACCATCCTGCCTTTGCTTCTTATGACAAAATTATTATTCCAAAAGAGGATGAGTACTCAGCAAACTGTATTCAAGTAAATGATTACGTTATTATCCCAGCAGGTTATCCAGAAACAAATCGTAAGTTAATAGAATTAGGTTATCAAACAATTGAATTAAATATGTCAGAGTTTCGTAAGCATGACGGTGGTCTAAGCTGTTTATCATTACGCTTTTAATGATATTAAGAGAAAATAGATTTTAAAATACTTTTAGAATTAATGCTGTATGGAAAGAAGGGAAGAACATTGGATAACGGACAACAACAGCACGATAATACATTAAAACGTTCCATGAAAAGTCGCCATTTATTAATGTTATCACTTGGTGGCGTTATTGGAACAGGCTTATTTTTAAATGTTGGTTATACCATTAATCAGGCTGGACCTGGTGGTGCATTAATTGGTTATTTATTTGGTGGCTTAATTTTATTTATGGTGATGAATTGTCTTGGAGAGTTAGCCGTTTATATGCCTGTAACAGGCTCTTTTCAAACATATGCTACCCGCTTTATTAGTCCAGCGGCAGGCTTTTCCTTAGGCTGGATGTATTTTGTTGGCTCCGCTGCTACGGCAGGTGTTGAATTTACTGCGGCAGGTATTTTAATGCAGCATTGGTTTCCAGACGTAGCGATATGGATATGGTGTGCTGTTTTTATGGTGCTGTTGTTTGGCTTGAATGCCTTGACAACGAGAGGCTTTGCAGAAGCAGAGTTTTGGTTTGCGGGTATTAAAGTTGTCGCAGTTATTGCCTTTATAGTGATTGGAGCAGCTGCAATTTTGGGGGTTATTCCTTTAGCGGATCGTCCAACTCCGCACTTAACGAATTTAGCACCGTCTGGATGGTTTCCAGCAGGTGTCACGGTTATTTTTGTAACAATGATGAATGTTATCTTCTCTTATCAAGGGTCTGAGCTAGTAGGGATTGCAGCTGGAGAAACAGAACAGCCAGAAAAAAATATTCCAAAAGCAATACGCACAATTATTTTTAGAATTATTGTCTTTTATATTGCTTCTATTATTGTATTATCTGCCATTTTCCCTGCGTCTGAGCTCGGTTTGTTAGAAAGCCCATTCGTTACTTTAATGAAAATAGCAGGTGTACCATATGCAGCAGATATTATGAATTTTGTTATTTTAACAGCCATTTTATCAGTAGGGAACTCTTGTCTTTTTGCTTCAACTCGCTTACTTTGGTCAATGTCAAATGAAGGTATGGCACCTAAAATGTTTGGACGTTTAACAAAAAATAAAGTCCCATTAAATGCACTAATATTTACGATGTTATTTTCATTATTATCGCTATTAACAAGTGTTATAGAAGCGGATACAGTATTTGTTATTTTAATGTCGATAGCAGGTATTTCAGTCACAATATCTTGGATGGGTATTTGTGCATCACAATTCATGTTTCGTCGTCGTTTCATACAAGCTGGAGGCGACATCGCTGATTTAAAATTTAAAATTCCCTTTTATCCATTAATACCGTTAGTTTGTATAGCGTTTTGTGTATTAATTCTTGTATTTTTAGCATTTGACTCAACACAGGTAATTGGTTTGTTATATGGGATTAGTTTCTTTATCGCATGTATGATTTTTTATAAAGTAAAATTAAGTAAACAACAGCATGGATAATTATAGAGGAGAAATATTTATGAATTGGAATACACCAGAAAAGCTACGCGCCTTATTATGTGAAATTGTAAGCTGGGAAAGCAGAACATTAACGAAAGGCGAAAATGAGTTTGCTTATAAAATGAAGGGTAAATTGGAAACTCTGTCATATTTTCAACAGCGACCTGAATTGATTGAATTGCATGATGCTGGACTTGGTCGGCATGCTGTAACAGCACTTTATAAGCATCCAATGGCGACAGAAACTGTTGTATTAATCAGTCATTTTGATACAGTGCATACAGAAGAGTATGGTGAGCTTGAACCACTTGCTTTTTATCCAGAAGAACTGACGAAAAAGTTGATGGAGCCAAAGCATTTTAAAGATTTACCCGAATCAGTGAAAATCGATTTGGAGTCAGGTAAATATTTATTTGGGCGCGGCACAATGGATATGAAAATGGGACTAGCCTTGCATATGCAGTTGATTGAAAAGGCAAGCAATGAAGGGTGGCCAATTAACCTTTTATTAACTACTGTTCCAGATGAAGAGGTAAATTCAGCTGGAATGCGTGCAGCAGTAGCAGAGCTAGTTCGATTACGTGAGCAGCATCAGTTAACATATAAATTATTTTTAAACAGTGAGCCTTCTTTTTCACAAGAACCTACTGATATCAAAGAGTATATTTATTCTGGAACAATTGGGAAGATTATGCCTGCCGCTTTGTTTTATGGGAAAGAAACACATGTTGGTGAGCCTTTAAAAGGGATGACTGCTAATTATATTGCTTCTTATATGACGCAGCATATGGAATGGAATCCCGTTTTCCGTGAGCAGGATTTAGGAGAAAGCACGCCACTTCCAGTATCATTGCAATTAAAAGATTTGAAAATGGAGTATTCGACACAAACTCCTTATCGCGCTGCTGCGCTGTATAATGTGTTTTTAATGAAGCGAACAGCATCAGAGGTAATGGATATTTTTGAGCAAGTGGCAGTAGAAGCGATGAATGCTTGTAATACGCATTATCAAAAAATTTGTGAGCGTGAAGGTGTCAAAGGTGTAGGAGCTGTAAAGGTTATTCGTTATGAAGCACTTTTAGAGCATGCTATAGGGAAGCTAGGGGAAGAGGAGGTTGAGGAAATTAAACAGCGCGTTATCAATCATGAAGGCTGGGACGATCGGGAGAAATCCATTCGTATTGTGGATCAGCTAATGATTCGCTGTCAGGAGTTAGCACCAGCAACCGTGCTACTTTATGCACCACCATACTATCCAGCAATTAACTCATCGAATCATCCTGTTGTCGAACAATCAACCGAATTGCTGAAAAAGATAGCGAAAACGTTTAATAATGAGGTTGAACAAATTCATTATTTTAATGGCATATGTGATTTAAGTTATGTCAATTATTCAGATAGTGAGAACGACTGGTTAGCATTCGAA
The DNA here is from genome assembly GCF_000612805.1 of Bacillus ndiopicus. GTDB lineage: Bacteria > Bacillota > Bacilli > Bacillales_A > Planococcaceae > Metasolibacillus > Metasolibacillus ndiopicus. Next base: position 827,045 of record NZ_HG964403.1, read on the forward strand.
AAAAACACACCTGTCTGGGGAGAAACATACAGCATACCTTTTGATATGATGGCAGCACTACAAGGTCCAGTGTTGAATGTAGGTCCATTCGGTAAAGATCCACATCAGAAAACAGAAAGATTACATGTCGATAGTGCCTTTATTGAAATGCCTGTGATGATTGAGACACTTATTAAAAGTTTATCTGGAACAGATTGAAAGTAATAATTTGAACATAAGCAAAGGTATTTCGCACGCAAAGAGGCCAAATTTGCACGTTAAATTATACTTTTCGCACACAAAGAACTCCAATTTACACGCAAGCCTGAATGTAGAAAGCGCGCATGGAATCAAGGTTTTCCACTTTGATTTCATGCGCTTTATTGATGTTATATCGTAGTCCTGTTTTTAAAATAACAGTTTGTGTTTGTGAGTTAATAACTATATTCCTATAAATCACTCTAGACGAATCACGGCGTTTCCTTTTATAATTATTGTTTATGTAGTACAATAAAGAGTAGTCTAAAAGTGCTTAGGGGGCGTATTTATGTCAATAGAAATCCACAACGAATTCGGACAAATTGATATTTCGAACGATGTGATCGCGCAAATTGCAGGTGGGGCAGCGGTAGAATGCTATGGTATCGTTGGTATGGCAAGCAAGCATCAAATTCGAGATGGATTAACAGATATTTTACGTAAAGAGAACTTTACAAAAGGTGTGATAGTTCGTCAGGAAGGCGAAGATTTACATATTGATATGTACATTATCGTAAGCTACGGTACAAAAATTTCTGAAATTGCTTACCAAGTTCAATCAACAGTAAAATATACAGTAAATAAAACATTAGGTATGAGCGTGAAGTCGGTTAATATTTTCGTACAGGGCGTTCGTGTGATGAATGTGTAAGAGGAGGAAATCAATCTAATGAAGTCTTTAGGCGGAATGAAACTCGCAGAAATGGTACAAATGGGTGCACATCATTTATACCAAAATGCGGCTTATGTAGATTCGTTAAACGTATTCCCAGTTCCAGATGGTGATACAGGAACGAACATGAATTTATCGATGACATCGGGTGCGAAGGAAACAGAGGTACAAGCACAGGAACATATCGGAAAAACGTCACAAGGATTAGCGAAAGGCCTATTAATGGGGGCTCGTGGAAATTCGGGTGTTATTTTATCACAATTATTCCGTGGCTTTAGTAAAGCAATCGAAAAGGAGCAGGAAATTGATGCGATTAGCTTTGCTGACGCTTTTCAAGCAGGTGTAGATACAGCATATAAGGCAGTAATGAAGCCTGTTGAAGGAACGATTTTAACAGTCGCACGTGAAGCGGCTGCAAAGGCTGTTGAAGTAGCGCATGATGAAGACGATATTATCGTTGTTATGGAAGCACTTGTGGCGGAAGCAAAAGCATCTCTTGCGCGTACGCCGGAGCAGCTTCCTGTATTAAAGGAAGTAGGCGTTGTGGATAGCGGTGGACAAGGTTTAGTATTTGTTTATGAGGGTTTCCTTGCATCTTTAAAAGGCGAGCCATTACCACAAAAAAATGAATCTTCTTTAGATGATTTAATTAATGCTGAGCATCATCGTGTGCAAGATTTTATGAATACAGAGGATATCGAATTCGGTTACTGTACAGAAATCATGGTACGCTTCGAGGCGGATAAAGAGCCGTTTAATGAAGAACAATTCCGTCAAGAGTTAAACCCTATGGGTGACTCATTACTTGTAATTTCAGATGATGAGATTGCTAAAGTGCATATTCATTCAGAAACACCAGGAGCGGTACTTGCAGCAGGTCAAAAATATGGTAGCTTAATCAAAATTAAAGTAGATAATATGCGTGAGCAGCATTCTGCAATTGTGGGTGAGACACCTGTAGCGAAAGCGCCAAAAGTGGAGCAACATCCATATGCTGTTGTGACGATTGCAATGGGTGAAGGCGTAGCAAATTTACTGCGCTCAATCGGAGCTTCTTATGTTATTGAAGGTGGTCAAACGATGAATCCTTCTACAGAAGATATTGTGAAAGCAGTAAAGGAAATCGGTGCAGAACGCGTAATCATTTTACCAAATAACAAAAATATTATTATGGCTGCAGAGCAAGCCGTTGAGTTATTAGATATTGAAGCAGCTGTTGTACCAACAAAAACAATTCCACAAGGGATGGCAGCGATTTTAGCATTTAATCCAGAAACTTCGGTTGAAGAAAATAAATCAAGTATGACGGATAGCTTTGCTCATGTCAAAACAGGTCAAGTAACATTTGCGGTACGCGATACATCGATTGACGGTGTAGAAATTCGCAAAGATGAGTTTATGGCATTAGCAGAAGGTAAAATCGTTTTATCAACACCAACAATGATGGAGGCAGCACAAACAGTTGTAACATCACTTGTTGATGAAGATGCCGAAATTATCACGGTTATTTATGGTGAAGATGCAACAGCAGATGAAGCAGCACAATTAGCTGCATTTATCGAAGAAAATTACCCTGATGCAGAAGTTGAAATTGTTGATGGGAAACAAGCATTATATCCGTTTATATTGTCTGTAGAGTAAGATAAAGCTGTAGGGAAATTTGTTTCCTTGCAGCTTTTTGTGATAATCAAAAATAATAATCCGCACAACGATATTTTGGATAAAAATAGATTGAGCAAGAAGTAACTTTTCTTTTTATTAGAATCATATCTCTAATCCAACCTTGTTTTAAGGTGGAAAATCTCACCTTAAAATAAGTAAATTTTGTGTCTAAGCGATAATTCTGATACACTACATAGTAAATAAGAGATTTTTTTAGGAGGAACGGGTATGAAATTTACTTCCGTTTTTGATATTATCGGACCTGTTATGATTGGTCCTTCATCCTCACATACGGCTGGTGCAGCACGAATAGGGCGTGTGGCAAGAGATTTATTTGGTCGTCAGCCAAAATGGGCAAAAATTTATTTATACGGTTCGTTTGCAGAAACTTATCGTGGACATGGTACAGATGTAGCAATTGTCGGCGGTTTACTTGATTACGATACGTACGATGAACGCATTAAAACAGCATTTGAGGATGCTGAAAAAGCAGATTTATCCTTTGAATTTATCCCTGAGGAGGCGCATAAGGAGCACCCAAACACAACGCGCATCGTTATGGGAGATGATGAAGGTGAAATGAGCGTTGAAGGTATTTCAATTGGTGGAGGGAAAATTGAAATCAGTGAAGTAAACGGTTTCAAACTTCGTTTAACAGGTGGTATGCCTGCAATTTTAGTTGTTCATGATGATCGTGCTGGTTGTATTGCCAACGTTGCCAATTGTTTAGCGATGCACAATGTCAACATTGGGCATATGGAAGTATCGCGTATTGAGCGCGGTTTAACAGCGTTAATGGTTATTGAAGTAGATCAAAATATCGAAGATCGTGTGCTTCAGCAAATTTCATATATCCCACATATTACTAAAGTATCGAGAATTAACAACTAAGGAGTGAGCAAAATGGACGTATTATTTCAAAATGTACGAGAATTAGTAGAGCGTGCAGAGCAAGAAGGAAAGCTCATTTCTGAAATTATGATTGAGCAGGAAATAGCAATTACAGGGCGGTCACGCGAGGAAATTATGAAACAAATGGACCGCAATTTAACGGTTATGGAAGAAGCGGTAGAGCGTGGATTACAAGGTGTACAATCTGTAACAGGTTTAACGGGTGGCGATGCAGTGCTATTGCAAAAATACATTGCCTCTGGAAAATCATTAGCGGGCGATTTATTATTAGATGCAGTAAGCAAAGCGGTTGCAACAAATGAAGTAAATGCTGCGATGGGTACAATTTGCGCAACGCCAACAGCTGGTTCGGCTGGGGTTGTGCCAGGTACACTATTTGCGATTCAGCATAAATTAAATCCAACACGTGAGCAAATGATTAACTTTTTGTTCACATCAGGCGCGTTTGGCTTTGTAGTAGCAAACAATGCATCGATTTCTGGAGCAGCGGGTGGCTGTCAGGCGGAAGTTGGTTCAGCCGCAGGTATGGCAGCAGCAGCTATCGTTGAAATGGCTGGTGGTACACCACAGCAATGTGCGGAAGGCTTTGCCATTACATTGAAAAATATGCTTGGACTTGTTTGTGACCCTGTTGCAGGATTAGTAGAAGTACCTTGTGTAAAGCGTAATGCGATGGGGGCATCTAACGCAATTGTTGCAGCAGACATGGCATTAGCGGGTATCACGAGCCGTATCCCTTGTGATGAAGTCATCGGCGCAATGTATCGCATCGGTGAATCAATGAACCCAGACTTAAAAGAGACAGCACGCGGTGGACTAGCTGCAACACCTACTGGTAAAGCATTAGCAGCAAAAATCTTTGGTGGTGCAGTAGTGCAAGGGCAATAAGGAATTTTTATCTTGATTCAATAAAAGTTTTCGAGAAATATAGGTGATAGCCTGCTTTCTCGAAAGCTTTATTTTTTATTATATTGATAATTTTTTATTACATAATAAAAAATTAAACATATGTTTCTTTTTGTAAGGAGCGAGTATTATACGTCTACAAAAAGTTATTAATGATAAACGTACAAATAAATAAGATAACAGCGGCAAAGAGCTACGATATATCCACAGCGTTTATATGGTTTATTGCAAGTCCTTTTAAATGTATATGTAAAACATATTTGGGAACTGCTTTACAATGGCAATCGTAATTGTGTCTGCCATTTGTAAGGCTTGTGCTTCAATTTTATCAAATACGTTAATACTGGATTTAAAATCACCTTGGAGCATAAATACTGCCTCCGTTTTAGTAAGTGCCAGATGCTCAAAAAACATTTTTTGAAATCCCTCTCTTGAAATAAAAGGGTTTATCCTATTTAGAAAGTGGGCTACTTCTGCTCCATTTATGTACCACCTTTTTTCAGCAGCGGTTGCAGCCTCTTGATTGCCAGCTTTTGCGGCTTTGACAAGTTCCGCAGCAATCACCAAGTGCTTCCTTATTAAATTGCTATACATTGTCGCAATTTCATTTCCATAATAAGGTTTTAATATATCACCTGAATCTTCAGCATTGCGAAGAAGACGAGCCGTAACATCGTCTATATCTGGTAAACTAAAAACTATACTAATGATTGTCATCCTAGTCCAATATACATGTTGCTCCCAAACTAAACGCATAGAATTACTTAAATTAACTTTCTGTTGCGTATAAACAAGGTTGCCGCCACCGTGACATTGGTGCCTATGGTCACACCTACAATTTTCTCCACACTGACAATAGGGATTCAAACAAGCTGGATTGGAACAATTACGTTGGTAATAAGGATAACCACCAGAATATTCTCGTTCATTTCGCCACATCTTTTATCCCTCCGAAAAACTTTCATTTTCATAAAAACACAGGTATTTATAATCATATGTAATTCTTAACTCATTTAGAATTGCAAGAAAAAGATAAAATAGTTTTGAAAAAAACTCTAACATATTATAGATGTCTAATATTTTTTATAATTAAGTCTTAATAATTGTCTTTTCCCCAACACCTCTTTTTTGGTTATTACTCATATCAAATGGAATTGCGTAAAATTTCTAATGTTTCATTTAAAAAGCATTCTTTAGAAGTGACATTTTTAATACCGTTGTCCACTCGGTCATAACGAAATGCGCGTATGATTGCAAATAATGCAGGTATCGCCGTTTTTTCTAAAGAATTCAATGCTCTTTGCTCTTCATAAGCCTGCATAAATCGTTGAAACCTTTGTGTAGGAGACTGCTCACCTTGATAATCCACAGACCAGCATAAATAAACTCCAACTGCCACGTACTCATTAACTAAAACTTCATCGCCTGCTAAATTAAAGTCAAAAATGCCGCTAATTTGCTGTTGCTCATTAAAAAGCATATTGTAATAGCAAAAATCGCCTTGTGTCGCCGCCATTGGTAGCTCTTGCCAAACCGCAGCTAATTGCTGGCGATGCTGCATATAAAGTGAGGCGATTTCCTGCATTTGTGGCTCCTGTGCAAATGCGGTCGCAAAATCGCGGAAGCTTAGTTCATTTTCATCATAATCACCAATTGCATCACTTTGATTGCCTCCAAACATCGACCAAGAGGTAGCTTGATTTAATGTGAAGGTATGTTCAAGTGAAAAACGGTGCATTTCACCCAGTGCTTTACCGATTTCTTCAATATGTATATCTTTTAAATGATTAATAGCTATTCCTGAAAGAGCATGTTCAAGCGTATAGGCAATATTATGGTCTGTCACAATATAGCTACCCTCTGCTGTTTTTAAATATGTTGTAACAGGTAAAATCACAGAAAGCTGATTTGCAAAGTCACAAATTTTTTGCATATTTTCCCCGTTTTGTTGCTCCCCCTTTAGCATATAGTGAGTGCCATCAAACGCTGTAATTGCAGCAAGCTTTTTGTTGCCATCGCGAAGCACTTGGCATTGTGCTATTTCTATATGCCAAAAGGTTGTCGCAATTTTTTTGAAAGTGTCGTTCATTGGAAAGTCCTCCTTTATCAATGTAATATAAGGATTATATAGGAGAAAGAGACGAATGAGCATGAAAAATGTTCACCTTGAAGTTCTTAATAGCTATGATTTGCATTTACATAATATATTTGAATGTCTAATTGATGTATCTTTATGCAACAAATGAGCAATGGCTTTGACAGATTACAAAACGAGTGCAACTATCAAAATATTTAACTGACAGTGAATGGTTATCATACATTGTGGGGGAGAAAGGAGGATACGATATGACAAGCTATACAGAGCCTGTAACGACTTTGAAGGGTATTGGGAAGGAAACAGCTGAGCATTTACAATCATTACATATTAATACAATCGGCGATTTAATTTGGACATTTCCTTATCGGCATGAAGATTTTCGCCTAAAGGATTTAGCAGAAACACCACATAATGAGCGTGTAACGATTGAAGCTACGGTCGAATCGATGCCCTCCGTTATGTTTTTAGGGAAAAATAAGCAACGTTTAACTGTGGCGGTGCGCGCAGGGCGACATTTAGTAAAGGCAGTATTTTTTAATCAAGGCTATTTACGCCAAAAACTACTACCTGGGACCATTGTAACAGTGACAGGAAAATGGGATCGAGGGCGGCAGGTAATTGTGGGCTCTTCTGTTACGTTTGGTCCGAAAACGGAGCAAATAGATTTTGAGCCAGTTTATAGCTTGCGAGGCTTAATTCAGCAAAAACGTTTCCGCAAATATATGCGACAAGCGCTTGATACAGTCGTAGATATTGAAGATATTTTACCAGAAAAATTGCGCGAAGACTATCAACTACTGGACATTCAAGAAGCTCTAGAAGGTGTACATTTTCCAAAGGATGCAGCGCATGCAAAGCAGGCTCGTCGCCGTTTTGTGTATGAGGAGTTATTGGAGTTTCAACTGCGTATACAAGCATTGCGTAAAAACCGTAAAGAGGCGGAGCGTGGGCTTGAAATTAGCTATGATATTGATAAACTTCGTGCCTTTATTCAAACATTGCCATACGAGCTTACCTCGGCCCAAAAACGTGTAGTAAACGAGATATGTAAAGATTTAAAGCTGCCACAGCGTATGAATCGTCTACTACAGGGGGATGTAGGCTCAGGGAAAACTGTTGTTGCGGCAATTGGCTTATATGCAGCAGTAACAGCAGGCTATCAAGGAGCGCTAATGGCACCGACGGAAATTTTAGCTGAGCAGCATGCGCAGTCGTTGCAGGAGTGGTTTGAGCCGATTGGTGTGCGTGTGGCGATATTATCGGGTTCCACAAAAACGAAGGAACGTCGCAATTTACTTGAGCAACTAGCTACAGGAGAAATCGATATTTTAATTGGCACACATGCGTTAATACAGCCTGATGTCACATTTTATAAATTAGGCTTCGTGATTACCGACGAGCAGCATCGCTTTGGTGTTGAGCAACGCCGTGTGTTGCGTGATAAAGGAGAGCATCCAGATGTGTTATTTATGACGGCGACACCAATTCCGCGTACATTAGCCATCACAGCGTTCGGTGAAATGGATGTGTCGATTATCGATGAATTGCCAGCAGGACGTAAAGAAATTGAAACGCATTGGATGAAAGAGGAACAACTAGGTTCTGTACTGCTCAAAATGCAGACAGAGCTAACGAACGGACGGCAAGCATATGTGATTTGTCCGTTGATTGAGGAATCGGACAAGATAGATGTACAAAATGCAGTAGATGCCTACAATCACTTAACTGGGTATTTTGCAGGGCGTTTTACGGTTGGCTTAATGCATGGTCGCTTACATCCGACTGAAAAAGATGAAATTATGCGTGCGTTTAGTAATGGAGAGGTTCATGTACTTGTTTCAACAACGGTTGTAGAGGTTGGTGTAAACGTGCCGAATGCGACATTTATGACGATTTATGATGCGGAGCGCTTCGGTTTAGCACAGCTACATCAGCTTCGTGGGCGCGTTGGACGTGGTGAACATCAATCATATTGTGTTTTAATTGCAGATCCTAAAAGTGATGAAGGACAGGAGCGCATGCGTTCGATGACGGAAACCAATGATGGCTTTAAGTTGGCAGAAAAAGATTTAGAGCTACGTGGACCTGGTGATTTCTTCGGTAAAAAGCAAAGCGGTTTACCTGAATTTAAAATGGCAGATCTTGTGCATGATTACCGCGCGTTAGATGTAGCAAGGCGTGATGCGGAGAGTTTAGTCCATAGTAAGGTATTTTGGGAGGCAGAGGAGTATAAGCTATTGCGCAGCAATTTAGAAACGTCTGGTGTGCTACAAGGTGAGCGTATCGATTAATGAAAAAAGAAAAATGGTTGCGTTCTTATTTTTGAAAATGTATACTGGTATTAGTACCAAGTTCTAATACTAATAGGTAGGTGACAAGTGACGATGAAAAGAACGAAAAAAGAACGCCAACAATTATTAATAGAAACGATTACAGATAACCCATTCGTCACAGATGATCAGTTAGCTGCTAAGTTTAGTGTTAGCGTACAAACGATTCGGTTAGATCGTATGGAGTTGGCGATTCCAGAGCTGCGTGAGCGCATTAAAGATGTGGCAGCTAAAAACTATGAAAACGAAGTTAAATCTTTACCGTTAGATGAAGTAATCGGTGAAATTATAGATATTGAATTAGATAAACGTGCTCTTTCCATTTTTGATGTAAGGGAGGAGCATGTCTTTCAACGCAACGGTATAGCACGAGGGCATCATTTGTTTGCACAGGCCAATTCATTAGCAGTTGCTGTTATTAATGATGAATTAGCACTTACTGTTAAATCAAATGTTACGTTCGTTAAACCTGTAAAGTCAGGCGACCGTGTTGTTACAAAGGCAATGGTACGTGCTGAGGATAAGTTGAAAAACCGTACATATGTCGATGTGCAGTCGACAGTAGATAATGAAATTGTATTTCTAGGTGAGTTTGAAATGTACCGTACGAAAGGTGTAGGTGAAACAACATGAGATTAGCAGTAGATGGTATGGGTGGCGACCATGCACCACAGTCGATTATTGAAGGGGTATTTCTTGCTTTAGAGGATTTCCCAACAATTGAAATTCAATTGTACGGTCAGCAAGAAAAGATGGCTCCATATTTAAAGGAGCACCCACGTCTTAAAGTAATTCACTGCTCTGAAGTAGTAGAAGGAGATGATGATCCAGCACGTGCTGTACGTCGTAAAAAAGATTCTTCTATGGCAAAGATCCTTGATGCAGTTGTAGCAAACGAGGCAGATGCCTGCTTATCAGCAGGAAATACAGGTGCTTTAATGGCTGGTGGCTTATATAAAGTTGGGCGTATTGAAGGTGTCGCTCGTCCAGCGTTAGCAACAACGTTACCTACAGTTAATGGTAATGGATTTTTAATGCTAGATTTAGGTGCCAATGCCGAGGCTAAGCCTGAGCACTTGCAACAGTATGCGATTATGGGCGACATTTACGTAAAAAAAGTACGCTCACAAAAAGCGCCACGTGTGGGGCTGCTGAATATTGGAACAGAAGACAATAAAGGAAACGAATTAACAAAATCGACTTTCACTCTATTACAAGAAACAGAGTTAAATTTTGAAGGTAACGTCGAAGCACGTGAGCTATTGAATGGTGTGGCTGATGTTGTTGTAACGGATGGCTTTACTGGTAATATGGTGCTGAAATCCTTGGAAGGAACAGCAGGCACAATTTTTTCGATGTTAAAAGAAGCGTTAATGGCGACGACAAAATCGAAGTTTGCAGCAATGCTTGTGAAAAACGATTTGAAATCATTGAAAGATAAAATGGACTATACAGAATACGGCGGTGCGGCACTTTTCGGCTTGCAAGCACCTGTTATAAAAGCACATGGCTCATCAAACGCGAAAGCTATTTATAGTGCGATTAGACAAGCGCATATGATGGTAGAGCATGATGTTTGTGCAACAATTAAGGAAGCAATTGCGAAACAGCAACAAGCAAAGGAGAGCAACTAATGACGAAAATCGCTTTTATTTTCCCTGGACAAGGCTCACAGCAAGTAGGCATGGGCGCACAGTTTGTTGAAACAACAAAGGCAAGTAAGGAGCTTTATGAGCGCGCAGACGAAGTGCTTGGCTTTTCTTTAACAAATTTAATGCTAAATGGTCCACAGGAGGAATTAACATTAACATATCATGCACAGCCTGCATTACTTACAACAGGGGTGATGGTTGCTAATAAAATTATGGAAGCAGGCATTCGCCCACACTATACAGCAGGACACTCATTAGGGGAATATAGCGCATTTGTTGCTTCTGGTGTAATGACGTTTGATGAGGCAGTGGCGACAGTACATAAGCGCGGTCTTTTTATGGATGAAGCAGTACCGGCTGGACAAGGCGCGATGGCGGCGATTTTAGGCTTGGATGCTCCAGCCTTAAAGATGGTATGTGAAGCTGTATCAACAGCAGGAGATGCAGTACAGTTAGCGAACTTAAATTGTCCTGGCCAAATTGTTATTTCAGGTACTAAAGATGGTGTTGAAAAAGCATGTGTTGCTGCAAAGGAAGCGGGAGCAAAACGCGCAATTCCGCTTGTCGTTAGCGGACCGTTCCATTCTGCTTTAATGCAGCCAGCAGCCGATAAATTAGCACAAGCGATTGAACAACTAACTATTCAACAACCAACAATTCCTGTAGTAAGCAATGTGACATCTGAGCTACTGACAGATGCGTCAGCAATTCGTCGTGAAATGGTTGAGCAAGTTGTAAGCCCAGTTCTATGGGAACAAAATGTGCGTACACTATTAGAGCAAGGTGTTACTGTGTTTGTAGAATGCGGACCTGGCAAAGTACTATCTGGTTTAGTGAAGAAAATCGACCGCTCAGCGGAAGTACATTGTGTATATGATGAAGAGTCACTACAAGCATTGTTAGATGCATCAAAGGAGTGGGCATAATGACATTACAAAATAAAACGGCTGTTGTAACAGGTGCGTCACGTGGTATTGGTCAAGCCATTGCATTGGAACTCGCAAAGCAAGGGGCAAAAGTAGTTGTCAACTACAGCGGTAGTGAAGCACGGGCACTACAAGTAGTTGAGCAAATTCAAGCGGCTGGCGGCGAAGCAATTGCAGTACAGGCAAATGTGGCAGATGCAGAATCAGTCACTCAATTAATGAATAAAGCATTAGAAACGTTCGGCTCAATTGACATATTAGTAAACAATGCAGGTATTACACGCGATAATTTACTAATGCGTATGAAGGAAGACGAATGGGACGATGTGATGAACACGAATCTAAAGGGCGTCTTTTTATGTACGAAAGCTGTAACGCGTCAAATGATGAAGCAACGTAGCGGTCGCATTATTAATATTTCCTCTATTGTAGGGGTATCTGGTAACGCAGGTCAGGCAAACTATGTTGCAGCTAAAGCGGGTGTTATTGGCTTAACAAAAACGACGGCGAAAGAGCTAGCGAGCCGCAATATTTTAGTCAATGCGATTGCGCCAGGCTTTATTACGACAGATATGACAGATGAGCTGTCAGAGGAATTGAAACAAGCAATGCTTGCGCAAATTCCTTTAGCGAAGCTTGGACAGCCAGAGGACATCGCAAAGGCTGTTGCGTTTTTCGCTTCTGATGCAAGTAGCTATATTACTGGACAAACATTGCATATTGATGGTGGTATGGTAATGTAAAAAAGTATGTTATGTATCTTTGAGGGGAGGTGACCGATTTGTCTACAGTTTTAGAACGTGTAACAAAAGTAGTTGTTGATCGTTTAGGCGTTGAAGAGAGCGAAGTAAAATTAGAAGCTTCTTTCCGCGACGATTTAGGTGCAGATTCATTAGACGTAGTTGAACTTGTTATGGAATTAGAAGATGAGTTCGACATGGAAATTTCTGATGAAGACGCAGAAAAAATCGCAACAGTTGGTGATGCAATCAGCTATATCGAGAGCAAAGTTAACTAATGAATATGGGGCTGTCTGGAAAGTTAGATGAAAATCTGCTTTTCTGACAGCTCTTTGCATTTTGTGGGCCATAAAGGGGACTAAACTCGAAAACGTAGAATAAACCATGAAAGGGATGCTTTAAATAGTAGAGAATGCTAGATTGCGATGCTGTGAAGTATAGGGCATCACTTCAGAGGATAATGGGTATTTTAAGTTGTAGGAAAATATTTATAGTTACACCTTTGAAAAAACCGCTATTCCATTGTACACTTAAAGGTAGAAACTACTAGGAAGGCAGATTGTGCATGACAATTAGAAAAAAAGGAAGCCAGCACAAAGCAGGCGCATTTTCAGAAAAGATAAAAAATCAATTTCAAGCTTTACAGCAACAACTTAATATTTCATTCAACAACACCGCACTATTGTATCAAGCATTTACCCATTCATCCTATGTGAATGAACATCGACGCAAGTTATACACAGACAACGAACGCTTAGAATTTTTAGGAGATGCAGTATTAGAGCTTTCCGTATCTAAATATTTATTCGAAAATTATCCTCACATGAGCGAGGGTGAACTAACAAAGCTTCGTGCATCAATCGTATGCGAGCCGTCACTCGTTATTTTCGCTAACGAGCTGCAGTTTGGGCAGTTTGTTTTATTAGGAAAGGGAGAGGAGTTAACGGGGGGGCGTGAGCGTCCAGCACTTTTAGCAGATGTCTTTGAGTCGTTTGTTGGTGCACTATATTTAGATCAAGGTTTAGACAATGTTGTCGCATTTTTAGAGCGTGTCGTATTTCCTAAAATAGAAGTCGGTGCTTTTTCGCATGTGATGGATTTTAAAAGTCAACTACAAGAAATGGTTCAACAAACAAATAATGGACCACTTCATTATGAAATTGTTGATGAGAAGGGACCAGCCCATAATCGTACTTTCATTTCTCGTGTGTTATTGAATGACAAAGAACTAGGTGTTGGGAACGGGAAATCGAAAAAAGAGGCGGAACAGCAAGCTGCTCAAAGTGCAATGAATGCATTTAAACAGCTAGAGCAGGAGGATGCATAAAGTGTTTCTGAAGCGACTAGAAGTAATCGGTTTTAAATCTTTTGCCGAGCGTATAGGCGTTGATTTTGTACCAGGTGTAACGGCTGTCGTTGGTCCGAATGGAAGTGGAAAAAGTAATGTTACAGATGCAATCCGCTGGGTATTAGGTGAGCAATCTGCAAAATCGTTACGTGGTGCAAAGATGGAGGATGTTATTTTCTCGGGGAGTGATTCCAGAAAGCCGTTGAATTTTGCAGAAGTAACATTAATTTTAGACAACCAAGATGAGCAAATTGCAGTACCATATACAGAAATTAGTGTAACAAGACGTGTGTATCGTTCAGGTGAGAGCGAATATTTACTTAATAATCAACAATGTCGCCTGAAGGATATTACGGACTTGTTTATGGATTCTGGGTTAGGAAAAGAAGCCTTTTCAATTATTTCACAAGGGCGAGTAGATGAAATTTTAAATAGCCGTCCAGAAGACCGTCGCCTTATTTTTGAAGAAGCAGCAGGTGTGTTAAAGTACAAGCTACGTAAAAAAAAGGCTGAATATAAGCTAGTTGAAACAGATGAAAACTTACACAGAGTATTAGATATTTTACATGAATTAAATAGTCGCTTAGAGCCTTTGCAAATGCAAGCTTCAGCAGCAAGAGACTATTTGCGTATGACTGCGGAATTAAAGGATGTAGATATTGCTCTGACAGCCCATGATTTAACGCAATGCTACAATTCATTACAAACGACAGATGCAGAATATGCAAAGTTATCGCAAACCGAGCAACAGCATGCAAATGAAATTGCAAATAAAAATAAGCAATTACGTGATATTCGCACACAGCTAAAGCAAATTGATGAAGCGCTTGATAAGTCACAGGAGCGATTAATTGAGGCGAGCACGGAAGTCGAACGTTGGGAAGGACGCAAGGCACTTGTTAATGAAAAGCGCCAAAATGCGGAAAAGCATCTACAACAATTGCAGCTATCCTTAGCGCAGGCTACCGAGGAAGAGCAGCAGCTTATGCAGCAGGAAGTGGCAAATAAAGAGCAATTTGTGCTAAAACAGCAGCAGGTACAGCAGATTAAGCAAGCGATTAAACAGCTGGAGCAATCATTAACAAAGTCCGTAGCGGAAATTGAAGCAGATATTGAACAAGCAAAAAATCATTATATCGACTTGTTAAATGAAGAGGCGACTGTCAAAAATGAATTGAAGCATTTTGAGCAACAGCTAATACAGCATCAAGAGGCAGCTTTACGTATGACAGGACGTTCAGATGAAGCTGAAAAAGAGCTTAAGCATGTTCAGGCATTTAAGCATAGAGAAATCGAGCGATTAACGCAATTAGATACAAAATACAATGAGCATTCTGTACAACTTGATTCAGTACAAATTCAATTGAATTCAGCAACAACACAGCTAGATGAGAAGCAGGCACTACTTTATAAAGCATACCAGCATCACCAACAATTAAAAGCGCGCAAGGAAACATTAGCCGAATTAGAGGCAGATTTCTCAGGCTTTTTCCAAGGTGTTAAGGAAGTTTTATTAGCACGTGAGCGTGGTCAATTAACTGGAATTGTTGGTGCAGTTGCTGAATTAGTTCAAATAGAGGGACAGTACACAGCTGCCATTGAAACGGCATTAGGAGCTGCATCACAGCATATTGTGACAGAAAGTGAGCAACACGCACAACAAGCGATTGGTTGGCTTAAGCAACGTAGAGCAGGGCGAGCAACGTTTTTACCAAAAACGGTTTTGAAACCTCGCAAAATATATGCTGAACAGCTGCCACAAGCAGCAGAGCATCCTGCTTTTATTGCATTCGCAGATGAGTTAGTACAATTTGATTTTTCAAACCAAATAATCATCCAAAACCTACTGGGAAATGTTATAGTAGCAAAACATTTACAAGGCGCTAGTCAAATTGCACGTCTATGCAATTATAAATATCGAGTTGTTACGTTAGAGGGCGACATTGTCAATGCAGGTGGATCATTAACAGGTGGTGCTATGAAACAGCAGTCATCTGTATTTTCACGTAAGCTAGAGCTAGATACACTTATCGAAAAACTTACGGAGCTTGAAAAAAATATTATAACAGCTGAGCAAACTGTTGCTAAATTGAAGGAGCAAGTAGCAACATTAAATGAGCAAGCAGATAGTATTAAACTAGCCCAAAATAGTTTACAAAGTGTATTACAAGAACATAAAACAAAAATTGTGGAGCTTGAAGTACAAGAGAAAAACTTACAACAAACTGTTGCTATATCTAGTTCAGAGCATAGTTCAGCTACAACGCGTAAAGAACAGCTAACTGAACAGCAACATCAAGCACAGGAACGTTTGCAGCAAATTACAATGGAGCTTACAACAATTAATGAACAAGTAGAGCAACTAACAGAGGCAAAAGTTTATAGTGATACACAAAAGGATGCTTTGCGTGAGCAATCAGCAGAAAAACGCTCAGAGCTAGCAGTAGCTGGTGAGCAACTAACTCAATTGCAAGCAACAGCTGCTGATATTACTTTAAAACGCTCAAAACTACAACAACACTGTGAAAATATTTCCCAAGAAATAAAATGGCTACAGTCTGAAGAAGGTACAGGACCTTCAATAGAAGAAATTGAGCAAGCAGTCGTTGATTGGACAACAAAAAAGCAAGACTTAACAAAAACGATTCAAATAGAACGTGAAGCAAGAGCAACTTACCAACAGCAATCAACACAACTAGAGCAAAATTTACAAGAATTATCACGAATTCATAAAAGCTTTGTTGATGCATTGCGAGCATTAGAGTTAAAACGCAATCGAACACAGTACGAATTAGAAGCACTTGAACAACAATTAGAAGAACAATATGAACTGAGTTATGAAGAGGCACAAGAGCTTGCAATAACGATTGATGACATTGAACAAATGCGTCGAACAGTTCGCTTATTAAAATTGTCTATCGAAGAGCTTGGTCCAGTTAATTTAACTGCTATTGAAGAGTATGAGCGAGTGCAGGAGCGTCATTCATTTTTAACGGAACAACGCAATGATTTAGTCGAAGCACAAGAAACATTACAAGAAGCTATAAAAGAGATGGATGAGGAAATGAAAGCACGCTTTGCTAGTACATTTACAGCAATACGTGCTCAGTTCAAAGTGGTATTCCGTGAGCTCTTTGGTGGTGGGCAAGCCGACTTAATATTATTTGATGAAAATAATATTCTTGAAACGGGTATTGATATTGTTGCACAGCCACCAGGAAAAAAATTACAAACTTTAAGCCTTTTATCTGGTGGGGAGCGTGCATTAACAGCAATTGCATTGTTATTCGCCATTTTAAAAACGCGCCCAGTACCGTTTTGTATTTTGGATGAAGTAGAAGCTGCTCTTGATGAATCAAACGTTATGCGCTATATTCAGTATTTAAAAAAGTTTAGCGAGCAAACGCAATTTATCGTTATTACACATCGCAAAGGTACGATGGAAGGGGCAGACGTATTGTATGGAATTACGATGCAAGAGTCAGGTGTTTCGAAGCTTGTATCAGTTAAATTGGAAGAGGTTGCATTAGTAGGACAAAGGAGCGAAACATAATTATGAGTTTTTTTAAACGATTAAAGGAAAAATTAATGGGTAACGCTGAAGAGCAGATTGAAGAACACCCACAGCTTGAGGAGCAAACGGAAGAGCAGGAGCAGTCTGAAGTTAATGTGGTAGATACCAAGGAGCAACAAGAAGCAGTCGAAACAGTAGAAGAACCGATTGTAGAGCAGGAAGCACCTGAAATTGTTGAACAACAAGTAGCTGTCCTAGAGGAAAAAGAAGCGGAACAGCCTGTTGAGGAAAAAAAGCCATCTGCGTGGTCAATTACACAGAAGTTTAAAGCAGGACTTGAAAAAACACGTAATTCCTTTACTTCAAAAGTAAATGATTTAGTGGCACGCTACCGTAAAGTAGATGAGGACTTCTTTGAGGAATTAGAAGATGTGCTATTGCAGGCGGATGTTGGCTTTGAAACAGTTATGGAATTAATGGATAAGCTGCGCTTTGAAGTACAGCGTAAAAACATTAAAGATACAGCAGGTATTCAAACGATTATTTCTGAAAAACTTGTTGAAATTTATGAAGCTGGCGAAGATAACTTAACAACGATTAATATGCAGCCAAAAGGCGAGTTAACAGTTATTTTATTTGTTGGGGTAAACGGTGTTGGAAAAACAACGACAATTGGTAAGCTTGCACACCGCTTAAAAACGGAAGGAAAAACAGTTATGCTTGCAGCGGGTGATACTTTCCGTGCAGGAGCGATTGACCAGCTACAAGTGTGGGGTGACCGCGTTGGTTGTGAAGTGATTAAACAAGCTGAAGGCTCAGACCCAGCAGCTGTTATGTACGATGCAATTCGCGCAGCGAAAAACCGCAATGCTGATGTATTAATTTGCGATACGGCGGGGCGCTTACAAAATAAAGTGAACTTAATGAATGAGCTCGAAAAAGTACACCGTGTTATTTCACGCGAAATTCCAAACGCACCACATGAAGTATTGCTAGCACTTGATGCAACAACAGGGCAAAATGCGCTTGTGCAGGCACAAATGTTCAAGGAAGCTACAGATGTAACAGGTATCGTTTTAACGAAGTTAGATGGTACGGCAAAGGGCGGTATCGTATTAGCAATCCGCAACAAGCTGCACATCCCTGTGAAGCTAGTAGGTCTAGGTGAAAAAATGGATGACCTCCAACCATTTGACGCAGAACGCTATGTATACGGACTATTTGCAGAGGGCTTAGAAAAAGAGTTAGAACAAGTAGAAGATTAAGATAAAGAGGTTGTCGGAGAAACTTCTCCTTACAACCTCTTTTTGTTAAAAATAACTGCATCTCTCTGGAAACATAGAATAAATCTCGAATCCATAAGTACCGAGATAATGAATTCCACTAGAATGCGAGATATAAAGGGATTTCCCTTGACGGGTATCTTGAAACGTCATATGATACAAGAGAGAAATTATGAATGGAGAGAGTAAAATGCTACTGGAAAAAACAACACGCATGAATTTTCTCTTCGACTTTTATCAAGCATTATTGACGGATAAACAGCGTAGCTACATGGAACTGTATTATTTAGACGATCACTCATTAGGTGAAATTGCAGAATCATATGAAGTGTCTCGTCAAGCGGTTTACGATAATATACGTCGTACTGAAGCGATGCTTGAAGAATATGAGGATAAATTACAACTGTTGGAGAAATTTCAACAACGTCAGCAAGTGCTTAAACAGTTAACAGAGGCGCTACAGCAAGACGCAACAGTTGAATCACAACTAGCACTTATCGAACAACTGAAAGAAGTGGATTAGGGGGCAACGGCGAATGGCGTTTGAAGGATTAGCGGAACGGCTCCAAGGAACGATCCAAAAGATCACAGGTAAAGGGAAAGTAACGGAGCAAGACGTAAAAGAAATGATGCGTGAAGTCCGTATGGCATTAATTGAGGCGGACGTAAATTTAAAGGTTGTAAAAGAATTCATCAAAAAAGTAAGCGAGCGTGCAGTTGGCTCTGAAGTAATGAAAAGCTTAACACCAGGTCAGCAAGTTATTAAAATCGTACAAGATGAATTAACGGAGCTAATGGGTGGAGAGCAAAGTCCGATTAAATTTAATACGAGACCACCAACTGTTATTATGATGGTCGGCTTACAAGGTGCTGGTAAAACGACGACTACAGGTAAGCTAGCGAACGTTCTGCGCAAAAAGTATAATCGTAAGCCACTTTTAGTAGCGGCTGACGTTTATCGTCCAGCAGCTGTACAACAGCTCCAAACATTAGGGAAACAGCTTGCATTACCAGTATTTTCTTTAGGTACAGATGTTTCACCAGTAGAAATTGCGCGTCAAGCGTTGGCTCACGCAAAAGAAGAACATTTAGATGTTGTCATTATCGATACAGCGGGACGCCTGCATATCGATGAAGAGCTAATGCAGGAGTTAAAGGACATTCGTGCATTAAAAGAGCCAGACGAAGTATTTTTAGTTGTAGATGCGATGACAGGGCAAGATGCAGTGAATGTTGCTGAAAGCTTTAACGAGGCAGTAGGTATTACAGGCGTGGTCTTAACAAAGCTTGATGGTGATACACGTGGTGGTGCAGCGTTATCGATTCGTGCTGTAACGGAAAAGCCGATAAAATTTGTTGGTATGGGCGAAAAGATGGATGCATTAGAATCATTCCATCCTGAGCGCATGGCGAGCCGTATTTTAGGGATGGGCGACGTGCTATCATTAATTGAAAAAGCACAAGCAAACGTCGATATGGAAAAGGCGAAGGAGCTTGAAGAGAAGTTTTTAACGCAAAGCTTTACGTTCGACGATTTCATTGAACAAATACAGGCATTGAAAAAAATGGGACCACTTGATGAATTGTTAAAAATGATTCCTGGCATGAACAAAATGAAAGGGATGGATAATGTTAAAGTCGATGAAAAGCAAATGGGACGCATTGAAGCAATCATTTACTCTATGACACCGGCTGAAAAAACAAATCCTGAAATTATTAACTCAAGCCGCAAAAAGCGCATTGCACAAGGGTCTGGTACATCAATTCAAGAAGTCAATCGCTTATTAAAACAGTTTGAAGATATGAAAAAAATGATGAAGCAAATGACAGGGATGGCGTCTGGAAAAGGCAAGAAAAAGATGAAATTACCTGGCTTGGACTCATTATTTAAATAAAATTTTTAGGTGTTAAGAAAAAACACTTTACAAACAACACAATCATTGATAATATACTATCTTGTGTGAAACTTATTCGGAGGTGCTTTAAAATGGCAGTTAAAATTCGCTTAAAACGTATGGGAGCTAAAAAATCTCCTTTCTATCGTATCGTAGTAGCAGACGCTCGTTCACCACGTGATGGTCGTCAAATCGAAACAGTAGGTACTTACAACCCACTTACAACTCCAGCTACTGTAGCTATCGATGAAGAGAAAGCTCTTAAATGGTTAGCTGATGGTGCAAAACCATCTGATACTGTTCGTAACCTGTTCTCAGAACAAGGTATTATGGAAAAATTCCATAACCAAAAATTCAGTAAATAATCTGAGGTGACACGATATGCAGCAACTGATTGAAACAATCGTTAAACCGTTAGTCGATTACCCAGAAGAAGTCCGTATTGAGACGGACGAAAATGCCAATCGAATTGTTTATAAGCTTTTTGTTCATCCAGAGGATCGAGGAAAAGTCATAGGCAAGCAAGGACGTGTCGCAAAGGCGATTCGAACAATTGTTTATTCAGCGGCGAGCAGTCACCGTAAGAAAAAGACTTACGTCGATATATTGGATGATTAAGGCTGACCAAGTATTTGGCTAGCCTACATAAGAAAGAAGGAGGGAGCTTACTAGTTCCCTCCTTCTTTTTATTATATAATAGGCAAAGATAGATTATATAAGAGGTGTACAAACATGGAATGGTTTAATGTAGGACGTATAGTTAATACACATGGTATTCGTGGAGAGGTTCGTGTTATTTCGACGACAGATTTCGAGGATACGCGCTTTGCAATAGGTAGTAAGCTAGCAGTGTTTAAAAAGGATGAGAAACGTCCGATTTGGGTGATAGTGGAAAGTGCTCGTCGTCATAAAAATTTTATTTTATTAACATTTGAAGGCATGAATAACATCAATTTAGTTGAGCCATTTAAGGAAGGCTTATTAAAAGTAACGAAGGATCAACTAGCAGATGATGAGCTTGAAGAAAACGAATATTACTATTTCGAAATTAAAGATTGTGAAGTCTTTTCAGAAGAAGGCGAAAAAATAGGTGTTATTACAGATATTTTAGAAACAGGGGCAAACGATGTATGGGAAGTAAAAGGTCCTAAAAAAACGCATTATATCCCTTATATTGAGGATGTTGTAAAAGAAATCGATGTTGACAATAAAAAAATTATTATTCATGTTATGGAAGGCTTATTATGATGAAGATTCATGTGCTTAGTCTGTTTCCTGAGATGTTTGAGGGTGTGTTTAATTCATCCATTTTGAAAAAAGCACAGGAAAAAGAGGCCGTTACACTTGCTGTATCAGATATTCGTGATTTTAGTGATAATCGTCATAAGCAAGTAGATGATTATCCATACGGTGGAGGAGCAGGTATGGTGCTGAAGCCTGAGCCGTTGTTCCAAGCGGTTGAGGAAATTACGGCAGGACGTAAACCGCGCGTTATTTTAATGTGTCCGCAAGGTGAACGCTTTACACAAAAGAAGGCAGAGGAGCTAGCACAGGAAGAAGAACTCGTGTTTTTATGTGGCCACTATGAGGGCTATGATGAACGTATACGTGAACATCTCGTAACCGATGAAATATCAATCGGTGATTTCGTCTTAACGGGTGGGGAACTGCCAGCAATGACTGTAATTGATGCAACTGTTCGTTTATTGCCAGGCGTTTTAGGGAAAGCAGATTCTCACATATTAGATTCATTTTCGACAGGTTTACTAGAGCATCCTCATTATACACGCCCAGCTGATTTTAGAGGCATGAAAGTCCCAGAAGTATTAACATCAGGTAATCATGCAAAAATTGAAGAGTGGCGTGAAGAACAATCTTTAAAGCGCACACTACTACGCCGCCCAGATTTATTAGAGGCATTAGAGCTAACACCAAAACAGCAAAAATTATTAGAAAAATTAAAGCGTGAAATGTAAAGTGAATGCTAACAATCAGAGGGAGTTTTCCCCGCTGATTGTTAGCATTCACCAATCGGGCTTTTACAGGCAGTGAATCCTTGTTATTTATGGTTGGAAAGGCAAGTCCAACATGAATAGAAACCACGTTATTTTCAAGCAAAAGATATTACTGCCTGTTAATGCGGGGTAAAGTAAAAATACTTGCAAGTAGAAATTATTTATGATAATATTCAATCTGTGCTTTTATGTAAGCACTGAATTACGGTGTTCCGCTGTGGCCAAAAAATGAGCGTGCATGAGCATCTGTCTAAGGAGAGAAAACAATGTCAAACATTATTACAGAAATCACAAAAGAGCAACTTCGTACAGATTTACCTTCATTCCGTCCTGGTGACACAGTTAAGGTACACGTTAAAATTATTGAAGGTACACGTGAGCGTGTTCAATTATTTGAAGGTGTAGTTATTAAACGTCGTGGTGGCGGCATTAGCGAAACTTTCACAGTTCGTAAAATCTCTTACGGAGTAGGTGTTGAGCGTACTTTCCCAGTACACACACCAAAAATCGCTAAATTAGAAGTTTCTCGTCGTGGTAAAGTACGTCGTGCGAAACTTTACTACTTACGTGAATTACGTGGTAAAGCAGCTCGTATTAAAGAACGTCGCTAATAATTATTTAAAGAAGGGGGCTTGTGATGACAAGCTCTCTTCTTTTCGTCAAGAGGTAGAATTTTTTGCTTGTCATAGCAATTTCGTATACAATGAGTATGGAAGAACGAGGGGGATATTCGCTTGGAACAAACAAAAAAAGAAAAAAATGAGCTTTGGGAATGGACAAAGGCATTATTAATTGCGTTTGCTGTAGCCGCTGTTATTCGCTACTTTTTATTTACACCAATCGTTGTAGATGGAGAGTCAATGATGCCAACCCTTGAAAATGGCGACCGAATGATTGTCAATAAAATAGGCTATAAAATAGGTAGCCCTGATCGCTTCGATATTGTCGTATTCCATGCTCCAGAGCAAAAAGACTATATAAAACGTGTGATTGGATTACCAGGCGATCACGTTGAATATAAGGACGATCAGCTTTATATTAATGGCGAACCAATTGATGAACCATACTTAGACCAGTATAAAGCGGAAATTGTAGAAGGCAATTTGACAGGAAACTTTAAACTGCAAGATATTGATCCAAATTTGGACGTTATTCCCGAGGGTTATGTCTTTGTAATGGGCGATAACCGTCGCTTCAGTAAAGATAGCCGTCATATTGGGATCGTCAATCAAAAGGAAATTATCGGTAGTACAAACATTATCTTTTGGCCTGTGAGCGATATAAAGATAGTGAAATAATAGGCTGAGGGGGCGTCCTAAAATTTTTAGACGCCCTCTTTTTTAATAGGAGGATTTTCATGACAATTCAATGGTTTCCGGGGCATATGGCAAAAGCGCGCCGCGAAGTATCCGAAAATTTAAAGCTTGTAGATATTGTTTTTGAGCTAGTTGATGCTAGGCTCCCTTTATCATCACGCAATCCGATGATTGACCAAGTCATTCATCAAAAACCACGACTATTAATTTTAAATAAGCAAGACATGGCAGATGAAGCGGAGACGCGTAAATGGCTGCAATATTTTGAGGAGCAGGGGAATAAGGCGGTAGCAATTAATTCGCTAGAAGGTAAAGGTCTGCAAGCTGTAACAAAGGCTGCACAAGCAATTTTAGCAGATAAATGGGAACGTATGAAGGCAAAAGGCATGAAGCCACGTGCTATTCGCGCGATGATTGTCGGCATTCCAAACGTAGGAAAATCAACGCTAATTAATCGTCTAGCTAAGAAAAACATTGCAAAAACAGGAAATACGCCAGGTGTTACAAAGGCACAACAATGGATTAAGGTCGCAAAAGAGCTAGAGCTGCTTGATACACCAGGTATTTTATGGCCTAAATTTGAGGATCAAGAAATAGGCTATAAATTGGCACTAACAGGGGCAATTAAAGATACGATTACTAACATGGAAGATTTAGCTGTGTACGGACTGCGTTTTTTAGCATTACACTACCCAGCGCGAATGGAAGAGCGCTATGGCCTATCCTTTGTGCATGAGGATTTAGTCGTAACATTCGACCATATCGGTAAGTTGCGCCGCGTTTTCGGACAAGGTGGCGAAATCGACTATGACCAAGTAGCCGAATTAATTGTGCGCGACATTCGCAGCCAGCATTTAGGAAAGCTAACGTTTGATTTTGTGGATGAGCAATTAGAAAGAGAAGCATTAACGGAATAAAAAATAGGGGTTATTCGAGAAGTAGGCTGGTGCGCCACTTTTCGGATGACCTTTTGTTTTATAATAAAGAAAACAAGCCGATAAACGTAATAGAGATGAGGTTATAAAATATGCAAACGATTAAAGAAATTACAACTGCTTTGAAAGCTGCTACACAACAAGAGCCTTGGATGGAGGCAATTCAGCAAGATGAGCGTGCAGGCGTACAAAAAGCATGGCAGCAATTTTTGAAGCGTATGGATAAACAACAGCAATTACAGCAGGAGCATGATGCGAAAATTGCATTTGATGCGAATTTTGGGCAACTAGTTGCTGGAGTAGATGAGGCCGGGCGTGGTCCATTAGCGGGACCTGTAGTTACTGCAGCAGTTATTTTGCCTGAAAATTGTCAAGCATTACTAGGCTTAAATGATTCTAAGCAATTGTCAAAAGAAGCGAGAAACCGCATGAGAGCATTAGTAATGGAGCATGCACTAAGCTACGCTATTCATTTTCAAAGTGCTCAAATGATTGATACACTAAATATATATGAGGCAACGAAACAGTCCATGGCGAGTAGTATAGAAGCACTGAAAATCAAGCCAGATTTTGTTTTAGCGGATGCGATGACTTTGCCAATTGATTTGCCACAGCAGTCGATTATTAAAGGGGATGCGCAAAGCTTAGCCATTGCGGCCGCTTCTATTTTAGCGAAAACAGCGCGTGACGACTATATGGAGAAGCTGGCACAAGAGTTTCCGCAATATGGCTTTGAGCAGCATGCTGGCTATGGTACAAAACAGCATTTAGAGGCACTTGCTAAACATGGGCCAACTATACATCATCGTACAAGCTTTGAGCCAATCAAATCTATGATGAAGGGGTAAGAATATGACATCTACATCATTTAATCCAATAACTGCACAAACGCAAGCGTTATCGACCAATCAACCTTTAGCACTAAGGCAAGGGCAAATATTTCATGGCACAATAAAACAGCTTTATCCTGATCAAATGGCAGAAATACAAGTTGGTAATAATAAATTAATTGCCAAATTAGAAGTGCCGTTAAAGGTGGGCGATGCGCATTTCTTTCAAGTGACAAACACAGCAGGCGCACAGACGGAACTTAAAGTCGTATCGAATCCAATGTCATCTACATTAACGCCAGCACAGCAAATGGCGCAGTTGTTAGAAACGATGAATTTACCGAAAACTTCGGATATGCAGCAAGTGTTAAGCCATTTTATGAAGCAGCAAATTCCAATTTCAAAGGAACAGCTTATGCAGGCGGAATTGTGGATGAAAAACTTACAGGAGGGTGTTTCGAAGCAGGATGCTCTAACAGCAATCCAGCGCATGGTGGAATTGAAAATGCCTTTTACCAATCAGGTGTTCCAAGCATTAGTGCAAGGAGCGAAAACGGATGGTATGTCAACGGCGTTGCAAAATCTGTTGCAGCAATTAGCTAATACTGCAACAGGTAATGAACAATTAAAGGCTTCTGTTTTAGGACAATTACAAGCCATTGCGAAGCCTTTCGATACAGAGTTAGGGGGTGCAATGCTAGCGAGAGCTGTACAATTATTAAGCAATCAAACTTCTAATGTAAGTGAGCGTCTACAATCATTACAACTTTTAAAACAGGCAGGTGTCATGCCGCAAAATGCCACCCTCACAAATTGGCAAGGACAACAAGCACAAGGACAGCCGCCAGCAAATAGTGCAGGGCAATTAATTGCTCAAATTATACAGGCAAAACCTGAGCAAAGTGCAACGATTGTTGAACAAGCACGTGCTTTTATTACAAATGACAATCTTTTAACAACAGCACAAAAAGAACAACTGCAGCAGCTTGTTACACGATTTTCACAATTACCGCAAAGCAAGCAAGTGCTGACAACGTTTGCTCAGCAGCTACAAACGGAGTTGTTAAAAGCATATGCCAATAATACGACAAGTCAGCAATTTACAAGCAATGAGCAAGGCTTATCAACAAAAGAGCAAATTCTTTCAATGTTAAAGCCTGAAATAACAGTGCACAATCAAGAAATGCTATTACGTAATATAGTGCAAGAGGCAAAAAATATGCCACAGCCATCGATTCAATCGATGCTAACACAAGCTGATGCGCAGTTGCAATCGTCAATTGATAGTAAAGCGATGGAGCAAGCAATGAAAACCGTTTTAAAAGGGCTAGGTATTAGTTATGAAGCAACTCTGCAAAATAAAGCCACAGATATGCAAGCTGTTGCAGGACAGCTAAAGCCACAACTATTGGCACTTATTCAAGATATAGCGACACCACCTGCGTTACGCGATGCTGCAGAAATGGTTATGGCACGCATGAATGGTATGCAATTGTTATCAGGAGAAAATGGGCATCAGCACCAGCTTGTTATGCAAGTACCATTAGAATTTTTTGGTAAAAGAATGGATGCAACTTTACAATGGAATGGTCGCATGAAAGAGGATGGAAAAATTGATGCCAATTTCGCGCGCGTTCTCTTTTATTTGCATATGGAGTCCTTACAGGAAACCGTTATTGATATGCAGGTGCAAAATCGTATCGTCACAGTGACGCTTTTTAATGATAACTTAGGCTTAACCGCATTAGCCGAACCATTAAAAAAATCCTTAAAGGAAGGCTTAGCAAGTAAGGAATACCAATTGTCTGGAGTCTTTATTAAGCAGTTTGAACGTGCCATGCAAGAGCGGACTGAGGGCTCCACAAAAGAGCAAGCAGAGGAACATAGTGGGGTGGATATTCGCGTATGAGTGAAAGAAAATATGTCAGAAAAGAAGCGATTGCCCTTTCTTATAACCCTGCTGACAATACGGGTCCGAAAGTAGTAGCAAAAGGGAAAGGGAAAATCGCAGAAAATATTTTAGAGCAGGCCTCATTGCACGATGTTCCTATTCATGAAGATCCAAATCTAGTTGAACTATTAGGGCAGCTTGACTTAAACGAAACAATACCAGAGCAACTATACCAAGCTGTGGCGGAGGTATTTGCGTTTATTTATCATCTGGATCGACAGCATAATGAATTAAAACGACACAATTAGAGATAATTTACTGTGTTATAACAAATAATGCTATTGTTTCGAGAATAATACAGTATAATTAATTGAAAATTCCGCATTAAAGACAATTATAGACATTGTCAGAGTGTTTGTATAAAATAGATGATGGTAATTAAAATAATATCCAAATTGTCTGATAGGAGGATGGATTATGAATATCCATGAGTATCAAGGGAAGGAAATCTTGAGAAAGTATGGCGTTGCTGTACCGAAAGGGAAAGTAGCATTTTCTCCAGATGAAGCTGTGAAAGTAGCGAAAGAACTAGGCGCTAACGTAACAGTAGTTAAGGCACAAATCCATGCAGGTGGTCGCGGTAAGGCAGGCGGTGTAAAAATCGCTAAAAATCTTGAAGAAGTACGTACTTACTCAAAAGAACTACTTGGTAAAATATTAGTAACGCATCAAACTGGTCCAGAAGGTAAGGAAGTAAAACGCCTATACATCGAAGAAGGGTCAGATATTCGCAAAGAATATTATTTAGGGTTAGTACTTGACCGTGCTACTTCTCGTGTAACTTTAATGGGTTCAGAAGAAGGCGGTATGGATATTGAAGAGGTGGCAGAAAATACACCAGAAAAAATCTTCAAAGAAGTGATTGATCCTGTGACAGGCTTACAAGCATTCCAAGCACGTCGCATGGCATTCAACATGAACATTCCAGCAAAATTAGTAAATAAAGCGGTTAAATTAATGCTAGGTTTATATCAAGCATTTGTAGAAAAAGATGCATCAATCGTTGAAATCAATCCACTAGTTGTAACTGGTGACGATGAAGTTGTAGCACTTGATGCGAAATTCAACTTTGATGCAAACGCGTTATACCGTCACAAAGATATCGTTGAATTACGTGACTTTGATGAGGAAGATGCAAAAGAAATCGAAGCATCAAAATATGACTTAAGCTATATCTCTTTAGATGGCAACATCGGCTGTATGGTTAACGGTGCTGGTTTAGCGATGGCAACAATGGATACAATCAGTTATTACGGCGGTCAACCCGCAAACTTCCTTGACGTTGGGGGCGGCGCTACAGCTGAGAAAGTAACTGAAGCATTTAAAATCATCCTATCTGACGAGAATGTAAAAGGTATTTTCGTTAATATCTTTGGTGGTATTATGAAATGTGACGTTATCGCAGAGGGCGTTATTGAAGCAACGAAGCAAGTAGGATTAACAATTCCATTAGTAGTACGTTTAGAAGGTACAAACGTAGACCTTGGTAAAAAACTATTAAACGAATCTGGTTTAAATATTGTCGCAGCGGACTCAATGGCTGATGGCGCACAAAAAATCGTAGGACTTGTAGGCTAAGGAAGGTAGGGAGAATCAATGAGTGTTTATATTAATAAAGACACGAAAGTAATCGTACAAGGGATTACGGGTGAAACAGCCCTTTTCCATACGAAGCAAATGCTTGAATACGGTACAAAAATCGTAGCTGGTGTAACACCAGGTAAAGGCGGCTTAGAAGTTGAAGGAGTACCTGTATTCAACACTGTAGAAGAAGCAGTAAAAGCAACTGGCGCAAACGTATCTGTTATTTACGTGCCAGCTCCATTCGCAGCAGATGCGATTATGGAAGGTGTAGACGCTGGATTAGATATGACAATTTGTATTACAGAGCATATTCCTGTTCTTGATATGGTGAAAGTAAAACGCTATATGGAAGGCAAGAAAACACGCTTAGTAGGACCAAACTGCCCAGGTGTTATCACATCTGATGAATGTAAAATTGGTATTATGCCAGGCTACATCCATACAAAAGGTCACGTAGGTGTTGTATCACGTTCTGGTACTTTAACATATGAAGCAGTACACCAATTATCACAAGAAGGTATTGGCCAATCAACAGCAGTTGGTATCGGTGGAGACCCTGTAAATGGTACAAACTTTATCGACGTATTATCAGCTTTCAATGACGACCCAGACACATATGCGGTTGTAATGATTGGTGAAATCGGTGGTACAGCAGAAGAAGAAGCAGCTGAATGGGTAAAAGCTAACATGACAAAACCTGTAGTAGGCTTCATTGGCGGTCAAACGGCACCTCCAGGTAAACGTATGGGACATGCTGGTGCGATTATTTCAGGTGGTAAAGGTACAGCTGCAGAGAAAATCAAAGCGATGAATGCAGCGGGTATTGAAGTGGCAGATACGCCATCAGTTATCGGTGAAACATTAATTCGTGTTATTAAAGAAAAAGGTCTTTACGATAAATGTAAAACACATTAATCTTGAGTCAGCAATGTTGTTTCTGTTGCGAAAAAATAGCAGCAAAAATAAATATTTTCAACATGCCTTTAATTAGAGTAGTGTTGAATCAAGATTAAGCCTCTGGCGGATGTCGCAGGTTTGAAAATCTGGAATCAATTCCACCTTAGTGGAATTGATTATTGTGGAAAGTGTAGCACATTTTGTGCTACACTTTTTTTAATATAGCTTTATCCCCATAAGCTATATTCTATTTCTGCGACGAGTAATCGCAGAAGAAAAAATTGCTCCTGCGGTTACTTGTCGCAGAAAAATTGCTATGCGGTCATATTACTTCAAATTTGAAGGAGTGATGACATGCTAAATCAAATAGAAATTCAGCAATTACTAGCGTTGCATTATGTTTATCCCCTACCATTAAATAAACTTCAGCGCCTATTATGTGAAATACACACATTGCAACAATTGCCAGTTATTTCAGCAAAAGAGCTTGCACAAATACTTCAAATCCAACTACAAACAGCTCAAACATTAAAAATAAATTATATGAAGGCAGTAAAAACATCATTTAAAGCGTATTATGAGCGGTGTAATATGTGTGCAATTCCTTTCACGAGTGAATATTACCCTGCAAGCTTGTTGCAGCTTAGCGACGCTCCTACAGTCATTTATGCGAAGGGACATCTTGACTTGTTGCAACAAGAACGGAAAATTGCCTGTATCGGTTCGCGTGATGCAACAAATTATTCTAAAATTGCTTTACACTCGATATTACCACCTTTAATTGCTGAGCAATATATCATTGTTAGTGGATTAGCAAAGGGAGCGGATACATTAGCGCATCACATGACAATTGAAATGGGTGGTAAAACAATTTCGGTTATTGGACATGGCTTTGCACATATATATCCGAAGGAAAATAAAAACCTCGCTGCTAAAATAGCAAGCGAGCATTTATTGTTGACGGAGTATCCTCCGTATATGGGTCCAAAGAAATGGCATTTTCCAATGCGCAATCGAATAATTAGCGGTTTAAGTCGTGCTTTAGTAGTGACTGAAGCAGCTGCTAAAAGTGGTACACTTATTACGACAGATCACGCGCTAGAGCATGGGAAAGATGTTTTTGTTGTGCCAGGACCTATTCATTCAGAGCAATCAAAAGGAACCAATAATTTATTAAAAGAAGGCGCGATTCCAGTATGGAATGGACAACAAATTATTGAAGAATTACAAACGTTTCGAATGAAATATTGAAAAAAAGTTGCATTCTCTCTCAATCTGTTATACATTTTGCAACAGGTATGCTTTGTATTTCACAAAATTTGCGAAATCAATTAAGCTTCGGTTAAACCAAGTTTAGGGATTTTCGATTGAGCCAGAAAAGCCCCTCTTTCAAATCCGTGCTATCCACCCGAGGCTATATTTCACAAAGCAAAAATAAATTTGACGCCAATAAAAAGGTAATGGAGACACCATGGCGTATTAAATATAAAATGAGTAACCTCTCTAAGGGGGAAAGAAATGAATGGCAGATTATTTAGTAATAGTGGAATCGCCTGCAAAGGCAAAAACAATTGAACGATACTTAGGAAAAAAATATAAAGTAAAGGCTTCTATAGGACATGTGCGTGATTTACCACGTAGTCAAACAGGAATTGATACTGAAAATAACTATGCACCTAAGTACATTACCATTCGTGGTAAGGGACCTGTTTTACAGGAATTAAAAACAGCTGCAAAAAAAGTGAAGAAAATTTATCTTGCATCTGACCCTGACCGTGAAGGGGAAGCGATT
Source organism: Bacillus ndiopicus (assembly GCF_000612805.1). GTDB lineage: Bacteria > Bacillota > Bacilli > Bacillales_A > Planococcaceae > Metasolibacillus > Metasolibacillus ndiopicus. The sequence continues at coordinate 858,541 of NZ_HG964403.1, forward strand.
GCTTGGCATTTAGCAACAGCATTAAATATCGATATTGAATCAGATTGTCGAGTCGTTTTCAACGAAATTACAAAAGACGCTATTTTAGAATCATTTAAAAATCCGCGCCCAATCGATATGGATTTAGTAGATGCGCAACAAGCGAGACGTATTTTAGACCGTCTAGTAGGATACAATATTAGCCCGATATTATGGAAAAAAGTTAAAAAGGGCTTATCTGCTGGTCGTGTGCAATCTGTTGCACTGCGATTAATTATTGATAGAGAGCATGAAATTACTCATTTTGTTCCAGAGGAATATTGGACAATCGAGAGCATGTTCGAAAAAAATAAAAAGCAATTTGATGCGCTTTATTACGGTAATGGAGCAGAGAAAGTTAAGTTGACAAATGAAGAGCAAGTGAAAGAGATATTAAGAAATATCAAAGGCAACTATTTCACCGTAACTGATGTTGTGAAAAAAGAACGTAAACGCAACGCGGCACCAGCCTTTACAACGTCTTCATTACAGCAAGAAGCTGCACGTAAGTTGAACTTCCGTGCTAAGAAAACAATGATGCTGGCACAGCAGCTATATGAAGGTATCGATATTGGTAAAAAAGAAGGTACGGTTGGTTTAATTACGTATATGCGTACAGATTCGACGCGCATTTCTGAAACAGCAAAGGCGGAAGCAGTGCAATATATTGACGCTAAATATGGCAAAGACTACGTTGCAAGCCAGCCAAAGCAAGCAAAAAAACAGTCGAATGCACAAGATGCGCATGAAGCGATCCGTCCTACGAGCACAATGCGTACGCCGGATGATTTAAAGGCTGTTTTAAGCCGTGATCAGCTACGCCTATATCGTTTAATTTGGGAACGATTTATCGCTAGTCAAATGGCACCAGCTATTTTAGATACAGTTTCCGTTGATTTATTAAATGAAAATGTGAAATTTCGAGCAAATGGCTCACATGTGAAATTCCCTGGTTTTATGAAGTTATATATCGAAGGTACGGATGATCAAACTGAAGAAACGACAAAGCTTTTGCCAGAGATGGAAGTTGGCGATAAAGTAAAGTCTTTATCAATTGAACCGAAGCAGCATTTTACACAACCACCCCCTCGCTACTCAGAGGCTCGCTTAGTTAAAACTTTAGAAGAGCTAGGTATCGGACGACCTTCCACGTATGCACCTACGTTAGATACAATTCAAAAGCGTGGTTATGTACAGCTTGATGCAAAGCGCTTTGTACCTACGGAGCTTGGAGAAATTGTTCATCAACTTGTGCTGGAGTTTTTCCCAGAGATTATTAACATTGAGTTTACGGCAAAAATGGAGCGAGATCTGGATGGAGTAGAGGAAGGCATTACAAATTGGGTACAAGTAATCGATGCTTTTTATAAAGATTTCGAAAAAAACGTGAAATATGCTGATGAAGCGATGGAAAAAATCGAAATAAAGGATGAACCAGCAGGAGAAGATTGCGAAAAATGTGGTGCTCCAATGGTTTATAAGCTTGGTCGTTATGGCAAGTTTATGGCATGCTCAAATTTCCCGGACTGCCGTAATACAAAGGCAATTATGAAGCCGATTGGTGTGAAATGTCCTACATGTAAAGAAGGCGAAATTGTTGAGCGTAAAAGTAAAACAAAGAGATTATTTTATGGCTGCAATCGCTATCCAGAATGTGAATTCGTTTCATGGGATAAGCCAATTAATCGACCATGTCCGAAATGTAGCTCATTATTAGTTGAAAAGAAACTGAAAAAAGGTGTACAAATTCAGTGTACGAATACAGATTGTGATTATGAGGAAACACCGTCACAATAGAAAGTTGGTAAGTGATATGTCAGATAAAATAGTAAATGTAATTGGTGCAGGACTAGCTGGTAGTGAAGCTGCATGGCAAATTGCGAAGCGCGGTGTAAAAGTACGCCTTTATGAAATGCGTCCAGTGAAGCAAACACCTGCCCACCATACGGACAAATTTGCAGAGCTTGTATGTTCAAACTCTTTACGTGCTAATACTTTAACAAATGCAGTAGGGGTTATTAAAGAGGAAATGCGCATGCTTGATTCTGTTATTATGAAAGCTGCAGATGGCTGTTCTGTACCAGCTGGTGGTGCACTAGCTGTAGATCGTCATGAATTTGCAGGCTATGTAACAGAGGCTGTTAAAAATCATCCGTTAGTAGAAGTGATTCATGAGGAAGTAACTGAAATCCCAGAAGGCATTACAGTAATTGCAACAGGACCTTTAACATCACAGGCATTAGCGGAAAAAATTCAAGCTTTAACTAGCGAGGATTATTTATACTTTTATGATGCAGCGGCACCAATCATCGAAAAGGATTCAATTGATATGAACAAAGTATATTTAAAATCACGCTATGACAAAGGTGAGGCAGCATATTTAAATTGCCCAATGACAAAAGAAGAATTTGACCGTTTCCGACAAGCCTTGATTGAAGCGGAAGTTGTGCCATTAAAGGAATTTGAAAAGGAAATTTATTTTGAAGGCTGTATGCCAATTGAGGTAATGGCGGCTCGCGGAGAGAAAACGATGTTATTTGGGCCGATGAAGCCAGTTGGATTAGAAGATCCGAAAACTGGAAAACGTCCATACGCGGTTGTTCAATTACGTCAAGATGATGCCGCTGGTACGTTATATAATATCGTAGGTTTCCAAACGCATTTAAAATGGGGACCACAAAAAGAAGTACTACAGTTAATCCCGGGCTTGGAAAATGTTGAAATTGTACGCTATGGTGTAATGCATCGCAATACATTTATTAATTCACCAAAAGTATTGGCGAAAACGTATCAATTAAAAGCACGACCAAATATTTTCTTCGCAGGTCAAATGACAGGTGTAGAAGGCTATGTAGAATCAGCGGGGAGCGGCTTAATTGCAGGTATTAATGCAGCCCGTTTAGCGAAAGGTGAAGAATTACTATACTTTCCGGAAGAAACAGCACTTGGCTCAATGGCTCGTTACATTACCGAAGCAGATTCGAAAAACTTCCAACCGATGAATGTAAACTTCGGTTTGTTCCCTGATTTAGGCGAACGTATTAAATCAAAAGTAGAACGTGCGGAGCGACATGCTAATCGAGCGTTAGAAACAATTCGTAATTTTGTGAATTCGAGAACAATTTAATTGCAGAAAAGCCCTTTGAATTGTATAATTTGAAGGGCTTTTATTTGGGTATACTGTTAAAGGCGAATAAAAATTTTTAGATATCGAATAGTTTGTCATGTGATTGACAAAAACGATTGATTTATTAAAATTTACACATATTTTACTTGCTAATTTTTTAGTTAAGGTATAGTGTCAGTATGTAATTAATTTGCTCCATTTGAGGGGGTTACGTTATGTTTAATCATCAACAGAATGAACTGTTACATCAATTTATTCGCTATGTACAAATTGAAAAAAATTTTTCCATACACACAGTGCGAGAATATGAAACGGATATTCAGCATTTTTTGATGTTTTTACAAACGGAAGGTATCGAAAATTTACAAGATGTTGAATATATCCATGCTAGATTGTACGTGACAAAGCTCTATGAGGAGAAAAAAGCTAGAGCGTCTATTTCAAGAAAGATATCTGCGATTCGCTCGTTTTTCCGCTTTTTACATAGAGAATTTAATTTGGATGACTCATCTTTTCGATCATTGTATCACCCGAAAAAAGAGGAAAGGCTTCCAAACTTTTTTTATGAGGAAGAGCTTACGCAATTATTTGAAGCAAATCAAGGGCAAGATTTTCAGTCACTACGTAATATCGCCTTACTTGAGCTACTTTATGCAACAGGCATTCGAGTAAGTGAATGTACCGCATTGGAGTTATCGCATATCGATTTTTATTACTCTATTATTCGTGTTATGGGAAAAGGGCGTAAAGAGCGCATTGTACCATTTGGTGAATATGCCCATACAGCGCTACAACTCTACATCGAAGAAGCGCGGCCGCATATAATGAAAAATGCAAATCATTCTTTTGTTTTTGTCAATATGAGAGGAGGCGAACTTACTCCTCGTGGTGTACGTCACATATTAAGTGAAATGATGAATAAAGCGAGTATGCACACAAAGCTCTATCCACATATGCTTAGGCATTCATTTGCTACACATTTATTAAATAATGGTGCAGATATGCGTACTGTGCAGGAATTATTAGGGCACGCACATCTTTCCTCGACGCAAGTGTACACACATGTGACAAAGGAGCATTTGCGCAGCACGTATATGAATACACATCCGAGAGCTTAAGGAGGAATCAAAATGGGGCAAATACATGCTACAACGATTTTTGCTATTCATCACAATGGCGGTTGTGCGATGGCTGGAGACGGTCAAGTGACACTAGGGAATGCTGTTGTGATGAAACATACAGCAAGAAAGGTCAGACGTCTGTTTAATGGTAAAGTACTAGCTGGCTTTGCTGGTTCAGTGGCAGACGCCTTTACTTTGTTTGAGATGTTTGAAGGGAAGTTAAACGAATATAACGGCAATTTACAACGTGCTGCTGTAGAAGTAGCAAAACAATGGCGTGGTGATAAAATGCTTCGTCAATTAGAGGCAATGCTACTTGTGATGGATAAATCAACTTTACTTCTTGTTTCTGGAACAGGTGAAGTAATCGAGCCAGATGATGGCATTTTAGCAATTGGCTCAGGTGGAAACTATGCATTATCTGCAGGGCGTGCTTTAAAGATGCACGCGGGTGAACATTTAACGGCACAGCAAATAGCAGAGGCGGCTTTAACGACAGCAGCCGATATTTGCGTATTTACAAACCATAATATTATCGTGGAGGCGCTATAATGACGACTAATTTAACGCCAAGACAAATTACAGAGCATTTAAATCGTCACATTGTTGGGCAAAATGAAGCAAAGCGGGCAGTTGCCATTGCGTTGCGTAACCGTTATCGTCGCTCTTTATTGAACGATGAAATGAAAAATGAAATTATTCCAAAAAATATTTTAATGATTGGTCCAACTGGTGTTGGTAAAACTGAAATAGCAAGACGCATTGCTAAATTAACGAAAGCGCCATTTATTAAAGTAGAGGCAACAAAGTTTACGGAAGTAGGCTATGTTGGTCGCGATGTTGAATCGATGGTACGCGATTTAGTTGAAGCTTCATTGCGTCTTGTAAAAGAGGAAATGCTTGCTACAGTACAAGATGAGGCTGAAAAATTAGCAAATCAAGCAATTGTTAAGCTGCTTGCACCATCAAAAGTAAAAGCAAAAATGCAGCAAAACCCGTGGGAAATGATTTTTGGGCAAAAGCAAGAACAGGCTGAGCAGGAAAATCCAACAGAAGAAGCAGAGATACGCTCTCGTCGCAGCCAAATCGCCACTGATTTAGCAGAGGGTAAACTTGAAAGCCAGTGGGTAACAATCGAAGTGACTGAACAAGCGGCGCCGTTAATCGATATGCCTGGTATGGAAATGCAAATGAGTGGCATGCAAGATATGCTAGCAAATTTAATGCCTAAGAAAACAAAGAAACGAAAAGTGCAAGTAAAGGATGCACGTCGCATTTTAGCGTTAGAAGAGGCAAATAAATTGATTGATACGGATGAATTGACATCAGAAGCAATACACCGTGCTGAGCAGACAGGAATTATTTTCATCGATGAAATTGATAAAATTGCGAGTAAGGATAGTAGTTCTTCCGCGAATGTTTCACGTGAAGGGGTGCAGCGTGATATTTTACCAATCGTCGAAGGTTCCACTGTGACAACAAAATACGGTCCTGTAAAAACGGATTATATATTATTCATAGCAGCCGGTGCCTTCCATATGTCAAAGCCGAGCGATTTAATTCCGGAATTGCAAGGTCGTTTCCCGATTAGAGTGGAGCTAGAAAAGCTGACGAAGGCTGATTTTGTACGTATTTTGCAAGAGCCTGATCAATCGCTTATTTTGCAATATAAAGCACTTTTGGAAACAGAAAATGTAACGATTGAGTTTTCAGAAGACGCAATTGACCATATAGCTGAAATTGCAACTGAAGTCAATCAAGAAACAGATAATATTGGAGCGAGACGTCTGCATACGATTTTAGAGCGCTTGTTAGAGGAATTATCCTTTGAGGCTTCTGAAATCGCACCAGCACACATTGAAATTACACCTGCATACGTTGAGCAAAAATTAGGAAACATCGTGAAAAATAAAGATTTATCACAATTTATTTTGTAGATAGCAAAATATTTTTCACAAATGTGTAGACCTTTACAATATTTAAAATAATAGATAATTGCTATAAAATATAAAAACCTTTAGAATATTACGTAAATATAGAAATAGCCTTAGGAGGACTATATAAAATGAACTTATTATCAAAAACAAGAAAAATTAATGCAATGCTTCAAGCTTCTGCGGGTAAGCCGGTAAATTTTAAAGAAATGGCGGATACACTAGGCGATATTATCGACTCTAACGTCTTCATCGTTAGCCGTAAAGGGAAACTTTTAGGTTTATCAATCCATCAACAAATCGAAAATGATCGCATTAAGAAAATGTTTGCAGAACGTCAATTCCCTGAGGAATATACACAAAACTTATTTAACATTACAGAAACATCTCCAAACTTAGATGTTAACAATGAACATACTGCATTCCCAGTTGAGAATAAAGATTTATTTGCATCTGGGTTAACGACAATTGTGCCGATCATTGGCGGTGGTGAGCGTTTAGGTACATTAATCCTTGCTCGTATTAACGACGAATTTAGCGATGATGATTTAATTTTAGCTGAGTATGGTGCAACTGTAGTTGGTATGGAAATTTTACGTGAAAAAGCAGAGGTAATTGAAGAAGAAGCTCGCTCGAAAGCAGTTGTGCAAATGGCAATTAATTCATTATCATACTCTGAACTTGAAGCAATTGAGCATATCTTCGAGGAATTAGATGGCCATGAAGGGTTACTTGTAGCTTCAAAAATTGCTGATCGTGTAGGTATCACTCGTTCAGTTATTGTAAATGCATTGCGTAAATTAGAGTCTGCAGGAGTAATTGAGTCTCGTTCTCTTGGGATGAAAGGTACGTATATTAAAGTACTTAATGATAAATTCTTAGTAGCGTTAGCTGAAATAAAAATGAAATAAATGGAAAAAGGTCTTGTTGATTCGTCACAAGGCCTTTTTTTACATAGTCCTAACAGTCTGGTGTAAAAAATGGGTTTTTTGGTTTAGTTTTTTTAGCAAGTTTGACAATACATAACGAAGTTTTTGATAATATTTATTGAATCTTAATAATAAAATATCAATTTCAAAAAAATTCCATTACAACACTTTGACAAGAAGGAGAAAAAAATGGAACAAAATAGTTCTTATAGACTATCTAAAAACGATAAAAGACAATAGACACTATGGATTAACTTAATTACAATTAAACTAATAAAATCTATTATCGAAATGTGACGAATACCCTACATACATAAAAGAGGTGAGTGACTTGAACTTATTCAGTGGAACAATTCGCAATCTAGAAAATGGACTTTCATATGCGACTTTAAAACATAAAACAATTGCCAACAACATAGCGAATGTCGATACGCCAAATTATAAGGCGAAAGATGTAAACTTTAAAAGTATGCTAGCAGATGCAAAACAATCGACAATTGCCGCAAATAAAAATGATGTTCGTCATTACGATTTTAAATTTAAGCAATTTGAGTCAGGTGTATTTAATTATGCAAACTTACGTGCTCGTCATAATGGAAATGGTGTAAATATGGATGCAGAACAAGCAAAACTTGCTGAAAATACAATCTATTACAATGCACTTATTGATCGCGTAAACGGGAAATTGAATACGTTAAACACAGTAATTAAAGGTGGGAAATAAAAATGACAATTTTTCATAGTATGAATACAACTGCCTCGGCCCTGACAGCGCAACGCTTGCGCATGGACGTTATTTCCTCAAATATGGCAAACATCGACACAACGCGTGCAAAACAAGTGAATGGGGAATGGGAGCCATATCGTCGTAAAACAGTTACTTTAACTGCAAAAGAAGGACAGTTTTCGAATTTTCTTAATGTTGCAATGGGGAAAACGGAGAAACAAGGTGTAGGAAATGGTGTAAAAGTATCGCGAATTAAAGAAGATAATGAAACACCATTTAAGCTTGTCTATGATCCGACACATATTGATGCAGATGAAAATGGTTATGTGAGAATGTCTAATGTAGATCCGCTAAAAGAAATGGTTGACTTAATCTCTGCAACACGCTCTTATGAAGCAAATGTAACAGTATTTAATGCTAATAAATCGATGCTGACAAAGGCTTTAGAAATCGGTAAATAACATATCGGAAGGAAAGGTGACGAAATATGGCGATTAGCTCTATATCGATGCTTACACCAACACAAGTTGTACAGGAGCCAAATAAACTTACAGCAACACCTTATGAGGCGCAACAAAATTTTGCTGCGACATTAAAAGAAGCCATTGCAAAAGTGAACGCACAACAGATTCAATCAGACACAATGACAAATAAATTAATCAATGGTGGCAATGTGGACCTACATGAAGTAATGATTGCTGCACAAAAGGCAAGTATTACGTTAAATGCAACGCTAGAAATTCGTAATAAAGCGGTTGAGGCCTACCAAGAAATTATGCGAATGAGTGTATAATGTACGGTTACAGAGAAGCGAATTTACCTTGATTCGGCAATATTTAACTGCGACGAGTACTCGCAGGAAGAAATCTTTCCTGCGACTAGTAGCCGCAGGAGAAAGGTTATTTTGCACTGAAAACGAAGTGTGAGGTGCAAAAGGTTCCAACTTCTATGGCTACGAGAATAGCGCATTTTTTATTTAATTTAACAGGTATTTAAAGCCTCGTTGAATCAAGATAAAGCCTCTGCGAATGTCGTAGATTATGAAAGGTAGTTTTATCTTTACTCAAAAGAAATCTGGACAAGGATTGGCAGAGGCGTAATTGATTACAGCATTCACTATTACCGGAGGATCCATAATGAATGAACGACTGACAAAAATAAAAACCGACTCGACCAATTTTTGGTCCAGTCGTACAAAAAAACAAAAGGGCGCAATGCTTGGTGCACTTGTAGCAATAATTGCGTTTGCAAGTGTACTTACATATTTTTCAACACGAACAGAAATGGTACCAATGTATACGGGTTTATCACAAGCTGAAGTTGGAAAAATTAAAGATGTTTTAGATAATGAAGGCGTTACATATGAAATCACACCAGGAGGCACTAACATTTTAGTGCCGGCGAAGCAAGCAGACTCGTTAAAAGTATCATTAGCAAATCAAGGTTTTCCACAATCAGGCGGGATTGATACGTCTTTTTTTGCTGAGAATGCAGGATTTGGGATGACAGATAATGAATTTGAGGTTTTAAGCAATGAAGCAAGGCAAACAGCTATTGTGAATTTATTAAAGCAAGTTGAAGGTGTCAACGGTGCTGTTGTAAATATTACTATGCCAAAGTCAGGCGTCTTTTTACAAGATGGTCAAGGAGAAGCTACGGCAGCGGTTATGTTAAACACGGCACCTGGACAACAATTTACAGATGTTCAAATTCGAACATTATATAGTTTAGTAGCAAAAAGTGTTCCAAATTTACCGTTAGAAAACATTGAAATTTCAAATCAATATATGGAATATTACGATTTAGATGCTGCAACATCTGGAAACAGTTCTGTAGCTACTCCTGTTGGACAAATGCAATTGAAAAAAACTGTTGAACGTGACTTACAGCGTCAAGTCCAAAATATGCTCGGTGGATTAATGGGACAAGATAAAGTTCTTGTTTCTGTTACAACAGACATCGACTTCAAGCAGGAAAATCGTCAAGAAAATTTAGTAGAGCCTGTTGATACAGAAAATATATCAGGTATTGCGATTAGTGCCCAACGTATTACAGAAACGTATACAGGTACAGGAGCAAATGCTACAGGCACACCAGAAGCGGGGCAAGTGACAGATAATTTCACTGACTATGTAGAGGGGGCTGCTGGGAATGGCGATTATGAGCGAATGGAAGAAACAATCAACAATGATGTTAATCGCATTCGTCGTGAAATCCAAGAAAGCCCTTATAAAATCCGCGATATTGGAATTCAAGTAGCAGTAGAGCCGCCAAACCCGGAGGACCTAGCATCATTATCTGATGAAGTACGCGCAGATATTGAGCAAATTTTATCGACAATTATCCGCACATCGATAGATAAAGATGCAGCTGGTAACTTGTCTGATGAAGATATTGCTGACAAAATTGTTGTATCTGTGCAGCCATTCTTAGGGAAAGATGTTGCAGTGGATACTACAACATCCAAAATACCTTGGTGGGTTTGGGTAATTGGTGGTGTGTTAGTAGTTGCGATTGCACTGCTAGTATTCTTTATTTTACGTTCACGTAAACGTAGAGAAGAAGAGGAATTATCGGCAATTGAAGAGCAGCAAGAAAAAATCATTGTTGACGATATTGCAGATGAAAAAGAAACAGAAGCTACAGTACGCCGTAAGCAATTAGAAAAAATGGCGAAAGATAAGCCTGATGATTTTGCTAAATTGTTGCGTAGCTGGATTGCTGAAGATTAATTTTGATTCAGTAGATATCTATCTTAATAGATCGTGAGATGAATATATAAGTAGCATGTAATTCAGTGGGTATCCAAAAACCCACTGAATCAAAATATAGCCTTTGGCGGATGTCACAGATTTTTGAAAAGGAGCTTTTCGAGCAAGCTCGAAAAATCTGGGCACAATTACGCCGAGGCGTAATTGACTAGGGGGTCGGCTATGTCTAAGAAAGATAAGGAATTAACAGGAAAGCAAAAAGCTGCCCTATTATTAATTTCACTAGGACCAGAAGTGTCAGCTTCGGTATATAAACATTTAAGCGAAGAGGAAATTGAGCGCCTGACATTAGAGATTTCAAGTGTTAAAAAAGTGGAATCAAATGTTAAAGAAGAGATTATTGAAGAATTCCATAATATCGCATTAGCGCAAGATTATATTACGCAAGGTGGTATTGGCTATGCCAAAACGGTACTGGAAAAAGCATTGGGGAGTGACCAAGCGCAAGCGATTTTAAATCGTTTAACATCGTCATTACAAGTAAGGCCGTTTGATTTTGCACGCAAAGCAGATCCTGCTCAAATATTTAACTTTATCCAAAATGAACATCCACAAACAATTGCCCTGATTTTATCTTATTTAGAGCCAGGGCAGGCGGGTGTAATTTTATCGTCATTGCCACAAGAAGTTCAGGCAGATATTGCGAAGCGTATTGCAGTAATGGATTCAACATCGCCAGAAGTAATTAGCGAAATTGAGTCTGTCTTAGAGCGTAAACTATCCTCTACTGTGACGCAAGATTACACAGAAACGGGTGGCGTGGATGCTGTTGTTGAAGTGCTTAGTGGGGTAGATCGTCAAACTGAGAAAACAATTTTGGATGCACTCGAAATTCAAGACCCAGAATTGGCAGAGGAAATCAAGAAGCGCATGTTTGTATTCGAAGACATTGTTACGCTTGATAACCGTTCAATTCAACGAGTTATTCGCGACTGTGAAAATGAAGACTTACTATTATCATTGAAGGTTTCTTCAGATGAAGTAAAAGATATTATTTTCCGCAATATGTCACAACGTATGGCAGATACGTTTAAAGAAGAAATGGAAATTATGGGACCTGTCCGTTTAAGAGATGTAGAGGACGCACAATCGCGCATCGTAGCTGTTATTAGACGCTTAGAAGATGCAGGAGAAATTATTATAGCTCGTGGTGGAGGAGATGACGTCATTGTCTAGAATTATTCGCTCTATACAAGCACAGTCAACTGAAGCAGAGCAAGGCGTTAAAATTGAAATTAAAGACTTTTTTCAACCAATAGTTTTTCAAGCAAATAATCAAACTGACGAGCTTGAGAATCTGACATTAGAAGACATCCATGCAGAACGTGAAATGTATTTAACTGAGGCGCGTCAACAAATTGAGATGGAGCGTCAACAGCTAGAACAGTATCGCGATGAACAATTGCTAGCAATTGAACAATTGAAGCAAATTTGGCAGGAAGAGAAGCTTTTGTTAGAGCAACAGGCTCATGAAGAAGGTTTTGCTGCTGGCTATGAGGAAGGTATTCAAAAAGCTAATGCGGCCATGGAGCAATCGTTGCAAATTGCCAATGATACGATGACCCAAGCACAGCAAAATGCGAAAAAATATATCGACGATCAAGAATTTGTTGTGCTAGAACTAGCCTTAACAGCAGCAGAACGTATTATTGGTGTAGCGCTGGAGCGAGATAGTGAAATATTTACTGAAATCGTCAAGCGCGGCTTGAAAGAAGCGCGAGAAATGAAAGAAATAAAAGTATACGTAGCACCAGCATATTATCAGCTAATAACGAAAAATCGTGATGAATTAGCCGAAATGTTTCCACCAGATGTGCCTTTATTGTTTTTTGTAAATGAGGATTTAGAAAATACAGAAAGCTACATTGAAACGAATCATGGGCGTATTGTCGTATCGATTGATGAACAGCTAAACGAGCTACGTTTGAAGCTGAATGAAATTTTAACAAGCAAGGACTGATATGGATGAAGACGGCTCAATTAATTGAACATATACCAAATCTCAATACATTCAAGAAATTTGGACGAGTAACGAGAGTAGTAGGCTTAATGATTGAGTCGCGAGGTCCAGAAAGCTCGATAGGAGATGTATGTAAAATACATGTCCAAACGGTACAGCATGGTCAGCAAACAATATTAGCTGAAGTAGTAGGTTTCAGAGATGAAATTGTAGTTTTGATGCCATTTTCCTCATTGCGTGAAATTTCAATTGGCTGCCTTGTTGAAGGAACAGGTAAGCCATTAGAAGTAAAAGTCGGTCCTGAGCTCATTGGTAAAATATTAGACTCGATGGGCAATCCATATGATGGCTACACATTACCGAAAGGGCTTGTCTCAGTGCAAACTGAGCGCCAGCCTCCTAACCCGATGACACGCCCACCTATTAGTGAGCGTATGGAAGTCGGTGTAAAAGCCATTGATGGTATGCTGACAATTGGTACTGGTCAGCGTGTAGGGATTTTCGCGGGTTCAGGTGTCGGAAAAAGTACATTGCTTGGTATGATTGCTCGTAATACAAAGGCAGATTTAAACGTAATTGCATTAGTCGGTGAGCGTGGGCGTGAAGTTCGAGAATTTATAGAGCGAGATTTGGGACCGGAAGGACTTAGTCGTTCAATTGTTGTTGCAGCAACAAGTGACCAGCCTGCATTAATGCGTATTAAAGCCGCATTTACAGCGACAGCAATAGCAGAATATTTCCGAGACCGTGGTATGAACGTTATGTTGATGATGGATTCAGTAACGCGTGTTGCAATGGCGCAGCGTGAAGTAGGTTTAGCAGTTGGAGAGCCTCCCGCAACACGAGGCTATACACCTTCCGTTTTTGCTATTTTACCTTCTTTATTAGAACGTACAGGAACAAATTTAAAAGGCTCTATCACAGCTTTTTATACTGTACTAGTAGATGGAGATGATATGAATGAGCCAATTGCAGATACTGTACGCGGTATTTTAGATGGACATATCGTTTTAGATCGTACTTTAGCAAATAAAGGTCAATATCCAGCCATTAATGTTTTAAAAAGCGTTAGTCGACTTATGAACCATATCGCAGACCCAGAGCATGTGAAGGCAGCAGAACGTTTACGAGAATTGTATTATACGTATGCAAAATCGGAGGATTTAATTAACATCGGTGCATATAAGCGAGGGACATCGCGTGAAATCGATGAAGCTATCCAATATGAATCACTTATTACAGCCTTTTTGAAGCAAGGTTATAAAGATTATGTGTCAATAGAACAAGCTGTAAATGAATTAATTACTTTAGCAAATGGTGGTGTATCGTCATAATGCAATACACATATCGATTCGAAAAAATATTAGTTGTGCGTGAGCAAGAAAAAAATGAATTTGAAATTGCTTATAAAGAATCTGTACGTGTCTTTGAAGAAATTGCAACGAGACTTTATGACTTATTAAAGAAAAAGGAAGATCTAATCACCTTTCAGCAAGATCGTCTAACAATTGGTGCTTCAATTGATGAAATTAGCCATTATGCTAATTTTATTGACAGTATGGAAAAGACAATTGCGGATGTTCAACAAAAAGTTGTACAAGCCCGTTCAAAAATGAATTGGCATGAGCAAAAGTTATTGGAAAAAAATTTAGAAGTACGTAAGTTTGAGAAGATGCGTGAAAAAGATTTCGATGCTTTTAAAGAAGAGCAAAATCGTATCGAAGCAAAGCAATTAGATGAACTATCATCGCTTGCGTATAACAAGAGAGAAATCAGGTGATGTCATGGCGAAAAAACAGATTGAAAGCATAAATGAAGAAGAACGTGATGACAAGAAACCGGGGTTTTTTCAAAAATTCTTTATGCTGTTTATTATCCCATTGTTATTTACGGTTACGATTGTATTAATCGTGGCATATTTCACGAATACGAATGTTTTCCAATTTGCAGATAGTATGAAAGAAAAAATTCCATTCCTTGACACGAAAAAAGAGGAAGTAATTGAAAATACTTCAATAACAGAGCAAAAAATTGTAACACTGCAAGCAGAGTTACAAGAAAAAGAAGCGCAGATTGATAAATTGCAATCTGAAATTAAAGCTTCAAGTGAAAAAAACAATGAGTTGTTAACTGAGCAAGAGCGTTTAAATTTCGAAATAGAGAAATTGAAGCGAGAGCAGGAAGATGTGAAAAAAGACTTCCAAGAGATTTTATCTGCTTATGAAAAAATGCCTGCCAAAGTAGCAGCACCAATTTTAATAGAAATGAAGGATGCTGAGCTAGCACTTCGCATTATGTCGAATTTGAAGCCAGACACCCTATCGGCTATTTTTGCAAAAATGCCCCCAGCAGATGCAGCGCGTTTTACGGAGTTACTAGCACAACAATAATGCGAGAGGAGGTGAAAAAATGGATATCGCAATGGTTCAACAATTATCACCGAAAGTGGCAGCGCCTAAGCAGGCACCAGCGACTACTAGCGGCAAGCCTAGCAGCGAAAAATTTGGTTCTGTATTTAACGAAATTTTAGCAGCAACGAATCAACCGTCTATGAAATCGACTACTACAACAGAAACAGATGCAGCTGAGCAGCTTATTTCTGCGGATTCACTTGAATCTGTGTTAGAGATACTAAACATTCCACATGATGAAGCATTATTATTTATTGAGGTGGACGGGGATGCTGTAGCTGTTGAAAATATGATGAATCTAGATGATTTAGCAGCAGCTCTAGACATTGACAAAGAAGATTTAGTGGCATTTGTCGAGCAGTTGCTTGGGCAGGAAGTGCAAATTGAGGATATTTGGTCTTTACTTGAACAAGCGCCAAACTTATTAGCGCAAATTATGAGCGCATTGCAAGGAGAGCATCAAGTAACACCGCTGGAAGCTGAGAAAGTGCTATCTATGTTAAAGTTAGCTGAAGTTATTGGGGCTAAAACAGATACAGTTTACAACCAAGAATGGCAGTTAACACAGGTGAAAGAAGCGTTCAAGCAAATTGCAGCACAGTTGCAACAAACAACTCAAGCGCAACAACAAGCACCTAAGCAAGCTGTGTTTCAGCAAGTAATGAAGCAAGAAACAGATGCTTCACAGCAAGCACCAGTAACATCGCAGCCAACGCCAACAGTGGTTAAAACAGTAACATTAACGTTACCAGCTGAACGCCCAGCACAATCTGAAGCCTTAATAAAAGAAATACAAAATTTAATTAATCGTAGTCAACTATCAAATACCCAAGGTACTATGAGATTAATGTTAAAGCTTTATCCGGAAAATTTAGGCTCTATTCGTATTGAAATTATGCAAAAAGATGGTATGTTAACAGCGCGATTACTCGCAACTACAGCCGCTGGGAAAGAATTGTTGGATTCTAATTTACAGCAATTAAAAACAGCATTCGTAGCACAGAACATTCAGATGGAGCGTATTGACGTATCGCAAGCTTTACAGGATGCTGAGCGCAATATGCGTGACCAAAGCTTCTTTAACAACTTTTTCAAGCAGCAAAATGAAGAGCAAGAAGCACAGACTGATGAAGAAGATGATGATAAAAAATCATTTAGTGAATTTTTAAATGAGGAGGTGTAAAATATGACAACTACAAATAAAGTTACAGAGGATTTATTTCATTCAAACTATAAGCCACCTGTACGAGAAACAGGAAATAGTGCACTTGGAAAAGATGCCTTTTTACAACTACTAATTACCCAGCTTCAAAATCAAGATCCTACAAACCCAATGAACGACCGAGAGTTTATAGCTCAAATGGCACAATTTTCATCTCTGGAGCAAATGCAAAATATGACTAAAGCAATAGAGGTGTTGGTAGAATCACAGCAACAAACACAATTAATGTCCTATACTACTTTTATTGGTAAAGAGGTAAAATGGCATGAGTTAACAGAAGAATTAGATGCACAAGGTAAGCCTATTGCAGTTGAGGGAGTCGGAACGGTTGTTGAATTAAAGTTTGTTGATGGTCAGCCACAATTTGTACTAGATGATGGCAAGACAATCTCAGCAGGGAATATTTCATCAATTGCTGGAAATGGTTCTTCAACAGGGAATGTTGGAAACCCATTTGCTGAAGCGAGTAAATTAATCGGTCAAAGTGTTCGCTATGAGGTAGATGGACAAAATATCGAAGCGATTATTGAAGCGATTACGATGAAAAACGGTTCCATTATTTATATTTTAAATGACGGTGCACGTTTAACGAAGGAACAATTCAACATAGTAGATGAATCAACAGAGCCCAATAAACCTTCAGAGCAAACTAATGATGCGAATAAGCCTGTTGATGGAGAATAAGGTGGTGTGAATATGAAACAGATGAATACTATTCAACGTATTCCGTATCATCCACCGTTACAGCCACCAAAGCAAACTAAGCAAGCGACTGCGAATTTTAAAGATCATTTACAGTCCGCAGTAGACACGCAACAATTAAAAATTAGCAAGCATGCAACAGAGCGTTTGCAGGAGCGTGATATTACGATTTCTGATGCGGAGTGGCAACATGTAGCCGATATCGTATTTGAGGCGCAGGAAAAAGGTGTACAGCAGCCGTTAGTAATAATGGAACAAGCAGCACTTATTGTGAATTCCAAAAATGCGACGGTTATTACGGCGATGGATCGTGTAGAAGCGAAAGCGCAAATTTTCACAAATATTGATGGCACAATTATATTATAGGCTGGACCTTTAGGGGGCCTACGGATGCTACCGACTGACTGACGTAGCATTGTAATCAGACAAATGAAATTGATAAAACGAAGGGAGAACAAAACAATATGTTACGTTCTATGTATTCGGGTATTTCAGGACTAAAAAACTTCCAAACGAAATTAGATGTTATTGGTAATAACATTGCAAATGTTAATACACATGGCTTTAAAAAAGGTCGCGTTATTTTCAAGGATTTAATGTCACAAACACAAGCTGGTGCATCAGGTCCTACCATGGGGGCTGGGGGTATCAACGCAAAGCAAGTAGGTTTAGGCTCTACACTTGCTACAATCGATACAATCCATGGTACAGGCTCTCGCCAAACTACAAATCGCGTGCTTGATATTGCGATGGAAGGTGAAGGATTCTTCGTAGTAGGTAAATTGGCAGGGGACGATGTTGACGAGGCTTTAGTAGATGGCTTTACAGAAACAGCCTATACGCGTGCAGGTAACTTTTATATGGATAGAGAAGGCTTCCTTGTAAATAGTAATGGTGATTATTTAATTGGTTGGCGACAAGATGGTGATGTAGACTTAGATCAATATACAGAAAATATAACAAGTCCTGATGGAGCAATTATTGGTCATTCTCGATTACAAGGTGATGACGCAGTTGATGATATTTCTGAGTTAAAATGGAATGAAGAAGCTCTGCAAACCGAAGATATTGAAGGCGGTCGTATTTTAATTCCGACAGATGCCCAGGAAATATCAATTGGTGCAGATGGTACAGTAACATATGTAAGCTCTGAGGGCCTTTTAACATTTGCTGGACAGATAATGATGGCAAAATTCCCTAACGCAGAAGGTTTAACAAAGGTTGGAAATAACTACTTCCAAGTATCAGCTAACTCAGGTGAAACACAATTTGGAGCTGGCTCTAGCTTCGGTATTGGTAAAACAGTGTCGGGTGCTTTAGAAATGTCGAACGTGGACTTATCTGAAGAGTTTACAGAAATGATCGTAGCACAACGAGGTTTCCAAGCGAACACACGTATTATCACGACATCAGATGAAATTTTGCAAGAGCTTGTTAACTTAAAACGATAATTAATTAAATTCATTGCAAGGGAGGGTCGGGCCGGCACTTCGTTTGTCCGGCCCTAATTCAATGATTGAACTTACGCGCCTTAATGGCAAAACATTTACCTTAAATGCTTTATACATAGAGACCGTTGAATCTTTCCCAGATACAACGATTACATTAACAACTGGTAGTAAATTACTCGTTTTAGAAAAAGAAGAGCAGGTGCGCCAAAAGGTGAAAGCCTTTTATCAACATATACAAATATTATCTAATCCGCATCTACGAGGTGAAGAGAATGAAGAATAATAAGTTGTTAACAATTATGATTATTATTTTAGTAGCGATTATTTTAGTAGGGGCAATATTGTTTGTAGTTTATGTACAGGCAAATAAAGGGGCACAAAATACAGAGCCTACAATTGATGAGATTGTAGAAGCATCAGTGGATGTACCTGAAATTAAAACCAATTTATCCGATAAGCGCTTTATCGTAGTACAGTTAAAAGTGCAAACAGATAGTAAAGATGCTGCTGTTGAGTTAGAAAAACGCCTATTCCAAGTACAGAATATAGCTATTCAAGAACTTTCGGATATGGAATTAAAGGACATAGAAGGTAAGCAAGGCAAAATAACATTAAGAAGTACATTAAAATCTAAAATTAATGAATTGATGCAAGACGGAGAAGTTAAAGAAGTTTATATAACGAATTACATTACTGGACAATAAAATTAGAGAAACATCTTTTGAAATGGAGGTGGGCAAATGGCAGGAGATGTATTATCCCAATCTGAGATTGATGCGCTGTTATCCGCGATATCAACAGGAGAAATGTCAGCGGATGATATGAAAAAAGAAGATGAAACAAAAAAAGTGAAAGTTTATGACTTTAAACGCGCACTTCGTTTTTCAAAAGATCAAATCCGAAGTTTGACCCGAATACATGAAAACTTTGCTAGATTATTAACAACATCGTTTTCAGCACAATTAAGAACTTATGTTCAAATAACAGTTGTTTCTGTTGACCAAATACCTTTTGAAGAATTTGTTCGTTCAATACCGAATATGACATTAATAAATGTGTTTGAAGTGCCGCCATTGGATGGTAATATTTTAATGGAGATTAATCCAAACATCGCCTATTCGATGTTAGATCGTTTGATGGGAGGCGCAGGTTCAAGCCATAGTAATGTAGATAACTTAACAGAAATTGAAACGAAAATTATGACGAATTTATTTGAACGCTCGTTTGATAATTTGCGTGAAGCATGGGAAAGTGTTGTAGAAATTGATCCTATGCTTGTTGAGTTAGAAGTAAATCCACAATTTTTACAAATGATTTCACCAAATGAAACAGTTGTTGTTATTTCATTAAATACAGTAATTGGTGAAACAACAGGGATGATTAATATTTGTTTACCTCACGTTGTGCTTGAACCGATAGTTCCTAATTTATCGGTACGCTATTGGATGCAGGCTAATACGAAACAAAACTCACCTGAACAAACTGATTTTTTACAAAATCGCGTGAAGCAATCTACATTACCAGTTGTAGCAGAGCTAGGAAATACAATTATTTCAGTTGAAGATTTCTTAACGATGCAACTGGGGGATGTAATACCGTTAGAACAAAAAATTGATGAGCATCTTACACTGAGAGTCGGTAATGTGCCGAAATTCACTGTACAACCTGGTAAACTAGGGAAAAAGATGGCTGTTCAAGTTATAGATCCTATGGAAGGAGGAGACGCAGATGAGTGATGAAATGCTCTCCCAAGAAGAGATTGAAGCCTTATTAAGAGGTGAAACTTTAGAAAATCGAAGTGATACATCAGAGGATGCTGCAACAGCACTATCAGATGAAATTAGAGTCGAAGATCATCTGAGTCCAATGGAGCAAGATGCATTAGGTGAAATAGGTAATATTTCTTTTGGTAGTTCAGCAACTGCGTTATCAGCATTGCTTGGTCAAAAGGTAGATATCACAACACCTAGCATTTCGATGATTAATCGCAATAAATTAGATGAGGAATTCCCTCATCCATATGTTGCAATTCAAGTTGAATATACAATTGGATTAAAAGGTGTAAACTTACTTGTTATTAAACAATCAGATGCAGCTATTATTGCAGACTTAATGCTTGGTGGGGACGGCTTAAATCCGAAGCCTGAGTTAGGCGAAATCCAGTTAAGTGCAGTACAAGAAGCAATGAATCAAATGATGGGTTCAGCAGCGACATCTATGTCAACAATCTTTAATCAGAAAGTTGATATTTCACCACCTTCCATTGATTTAATGAATATTGCTCAAAATGAAGGTAAAGACAATATACCTGACGATGATTTACTTGTACGTGTTTCCTTTAGATTGCGTATTGGTGAATTAATAGATTCGAATATTATGCAATTATTGCCTTTAAATTTTAGTAAGAAAATAGTAAAGTCATTAATGGGGGAAACTGATGAAGAATCATCGGTGGCAACAGAAACTGTAGCACAGCCAGTTTCTGAGGCGGCGCAACAGCAAGTACAGCAGCCTACACAGCAAATGCAACAACCGCCTGTACAGCAACAGCCGATGTATCAGCAGCCTATGTACGAGCAACCGGCATATCAACAACCGCCAATGTACCAACAGCCTGTATATCAAATGCCTCCGCAGCAACCGGTTAATGTACAACCAGCGCAATTTGCAAGTTTCGAACAAGCAAATTTATCGCAACAAGAGGCGCGTAATTTAAACATGCTGTTAGATATCCCATTACAAGTGACTGTAGAGCTTGGAAGAACAAAGCGTTCAGTAAAAGAAATTTTAGAGCTTTCAAGTGGTTCTATTATCGAACTAGATAAGTTAGCAGGTGAGCCTGTTGATATTTTAGTTAATAGTCGCTTAATTGCGAAGGGTGAAGTAGTTGTTATTGATGAGAATTTCGGTGTTCGTATTACAGATATTTTAAGTCAAGCTGATCGCTTGAATAACTTACGATAGTTTAAATTGGAGGAATTGATTATGTCTAAAAAGATTTTAATTGTTGATGATGCTGCTTTCATGCGTATGATGATTAAAGATATTTTAACGAAGAATGGCTTTGAGGTAGTTGGAGAAGCAGCTGATGGTGCACAAGCAGTTGAAAAATATAACGAATTACGTCCTGACTTAGTAACGATGGATATTACAATGCCTGAGATGGATGGTATTGCTGCACTAAAAGCAATTAAAGGAACAGATCCAAACGCTATTGTTATTATGTGTTCAGCAATGGGGCAACAAGCAATGGTAATTGATGCAATTCAAGCTGGTGCAAAAGATTTCATCGTAAAGCCGTTCCAGGCTGACCGTGTAATTGAAGCTATTCAAAAAGCTTTAGGTTAAAAGAATGCTAAAAAACAAATCATTACATGCGTATTTTTTTGTTGTGCTGCTTGTATTGATTACCGTTTTCTCACCAACTGAAGCATATGCGGCACAAGATGGTTATGTTATTGATAATCTCAAAAAAAATCCATCTTCTAATGATACTAATACTGAAACAGATGCCGTTCTGAACGAAAGTACACCGGCATCTGACTCTTTCGGTTTATGGAGTTATGTTAAAGTATTGTTTGCACTTATTCTAGTTCTAGCTTTGTTAATTGGTGTACTAAGATTTTTAAATAAACGTAATATTAAATATCAACAAAATAGTGTTGTTCGTAATATTGGTGGACTTTCGGTTGGTGCTCAAAAATCTGTTCAAATTATTCAAGTTGGCAACCGTCTTTATATGATAGGAGTCGGTGAGAATGTTCAACTATTAAAGGAACTCTCAGATGAAGAGGAAATTGAGCAAATTTTAGGATACTATGAAGACAAACAACTAACAATGTCAACAGTACCACATATTGTTGAACTGTTTACGAAAAAATCGGAGCAAAAACAAAAAACGGAACAACAAGCAGAAACCTTTGGCAATATATTTGATAAAAAATTATCAGAAATAAAAAAAGAACGTAGTAACAGACTAGAGCAATGGAAAGAAAAGGAGCATGATAAGCAATGATGTCATTAATTACTACATTCTCTGATTTTGATCCAGCAAATGTCTCAACGTCAGTCAAACTACTTCTTTTATTAACCGTACTATCATTAGCACCTAGTATTTTAATTTTAATGACTTCTTTCACACGTATAGTCATTGTCTTGTCTTTTACTAGAACAGCATTAGCAACACAGCAAATGCCCCCAAATCAAGTGATTATAGGATTAGCATTATTTTTAACGTTTTTCGTTATGGCACCTACCTTTCAAGAAGTAAATAGCCAAGCGTTACAGCCACTTTTTAACGAGGAAATTGGTCTTGAAGAGGCATATGACCGTGCTGCAGTACCTTTCAAGGAATTTATGGCTAAACATACGAGACAGAAAGATTTAGAATTATTTATTTCATACAATCAAGCAGAGCGGCCAACAACGGTTGAAGAAATTCCACTGACGATGTTAGTACCAGCTTATGCATTAAGTGAAATAAAAACAGCATTTCAAATGGGCTTTATGATTTTCATTCCCTTTTTAGTAATCGATATGGTCGTAGCAAGTACACTTATGTCGATGGGGATGATGATGCTACCGCCTGTTATGATTTCATTACCATTTAAAATTTTGCTATTTGTATTAGTGGATGGCTGGTATTTAGTGATGAAATCGTTACTTCAAAGTTTTTAGGGGATGATACATAATGACACATGAAATGGTCATTTCGATTGCAGAGCGAGCAATTTTTGTTGTCCTTGTGACATCGGGACCGCTACTTCTTATCGCACTAGTGACAGGATTATTAGTTAGTATTTTTCAAGCAACAACGTCCATACAAGAACAGACGTTGGCATTCGTACCAAAAATTGTCGCCGTGTTGGTAGCAATAGTCTTTTTTGGTCCGTTTATGATTTCACAAATGACGAATTATTTTCATGATATTTTAAATAATTTAGTTCGTTACATAGGATAAGAGATGGCAGAATTAGTTCCTAAAATAACAGTTTTGCTACTGATTTTTGTTCGTGTATCTGCCTTTTTTGTATCAGTCCCGTTATTTTCATATCGTACAATACCACCTCAAATGAGAATTGCCCTAGCGTTTGCGATAGCGTTGATTATGTATTATACCTTCCCTAACGAGGCAATTGCATTTGATGGTAATTACATATTACTTGTTTTAAAAGAAGCTATTATTGGCTTAATGCTTGGATTAACAGCTTATATTATTATGTCAGCAGTCCAAATTGCTGGTGGTTTTATTGATTTCCAAATGGGCTTTGCAATGGCCAATATTATTGATCCACAAACAGGTGCTCAAAGTCCATTAATGGGGCAATTTTTTAACTTCTTAGCTCTCTTAACAATGCTTGCTATAAATGGACATCATTTGTTGTTAGATGGTATTTTTTATAGCTATCAATTTATGCCGATGAATCAATTTTTTCCAAACTTCGGCAGTGAGACGACTGTGGATTTTATTTTAAAAATGTTTGTGGCTGTATTTGCTATCGCCTTTCAAATGTCAGCTCCAATAATTGCAACACTATTTTTAGTAACAGTGGCACTTGGTATTACAGGAAAAACTGTTCCTCAACTAAATATTTTCGTCGTTGGTTTTCCAATTAAAATTGCAGTTGGCTTTATCGTACTAGTTGTTACGATGGGTGTCATGGTAGGCGTTATGCAAAGATTGATTGAAATGATGATTGTGCACTTACGAGATTTAATGGTTGTTTTAGGTGGTGGCTAACGTGAAATTGTATATTACGCTTGATCTCCAATTTTTCGCAGGCGAAAAAACGGAGAGAGCGACGCCTAAAAAACGTCAAGATGCGAGAAAAAAGGGACAAGTATTAAAAAGCCAGGACGTAACAGCTGCTGCTTTATTACTTATTATGTTCATTTTTTTATTCGTTTTCGCACCTTCTATGTTTAAAGGTTTAATCGGCTTTTTAAATCAGGCATTTCAACGTAATTTGCTAATCAATACAATGACGGCTGATGTAGCAATGGAGATGTATTTTGAATCTTTAAAAGAAATGGCAAAGCTTGTTTTGCCTATTATGCTAGTTGCAATGGTTGCAGGTATTGGAGCTAACTATTTTCAATTTGGGCTTTTATTTACAACAGAAACATTAAAATTAGATTTAAAAAAGATGGACCCTATAAAAGGGGTAAAGAAAATAATTTCAGTAAGGGCGATTATCAATTTAATTAAATCGTTATTAAAAGTTTCATTTCTTGGGGCTGTAACGACTGTTGTTATTTGGATGAATTTAGATAAAGTACTATCTCTCGCTTTTAAAAGCCCTTGGGAAACTTTAGGAACAGTCGCTTATTTAACAGGCATTATGGGGCTTGCCGCTGCCTTGGTGCTAGTATTTATTGCACTGCTTGATTATTTATATGAAAAATTTGAATATGAAAAGCAATTAAAAATGTCGAAGCAAGATATTAAAGATGAATATAAAAATAGCGAGGGTGACCCTTTAATTAAATCAAAAATTAAGCAACGCCAACGTGAAATGGCAATGCGACGTATGATGCAAGAAATACCGTCAGCTGACGTTGTTATTACAAACCCGACGCACTATGCAATTGCTTTAAAATATGATGAGGATAGTATGGATGCGCCGCGGGTAATCGCAAAAGGAACGGATTTTGTTGCTCAAAAAATGAAAATCATTGCGAAAGAACATGATGTAATAATGGTAGAAAATCGACCATTAGCACGTGCGATGTATGACCAAGTAGAAATTGGTGATGCCGTACCGGAAGAGTTTTTTAAAGCAGTAGCAGAAATTTTAGCGTATGTGTACCGTATTAAACGCAAAATTTAAGTACCGATGCAGGAGGGAAAGTAATGAAAATTCGCGATATAGGGGTTTTAGCTGCGGTTATTTTAGTAGTAGCGATGCTCATTATCCCTCTACCTACGTGGTTGTTAAGCTTTCTAATTATTATTAATATTACGCTGGCTCTACTTGTGCTGTTAACAGCTATGAATATGAAGGAAGCTTTGGATTTCTCCATTTTTCCATCCGTTATTTTATTACTGACATTATTCCGTTTAGGATTGAGTGTTTCTACGACACGAGCGATTTTAGCGAACGGTGATGCTGGTGATGTTGTTGAGACTTTTGGTAATTTCGTAACAGGTGGTAATGTTTTAGTTGGTTTAGTTATCTTCATGTTGTTAGTTGTTATTCAATTTATCGTTATTACAAAAGGGGCAGAGCGTGTAGCTGAGGTAGCAGCACGTTTCACATTAGACGCGATGCCTGGTAAGCAGATGAGTATCGATGCAGATTTAAATGCCGGTATTATTTCTGAAAAGGAAGCGCGTGAACGACGTGATAAAGTTGCAGGAGAATCGGACTTTTACGGAGCGATGGACGGTGCCACGAAATTCGTAAAAGGGGATGCAATTGCCTCCATTATCATGGTATTTATTAACCTATTGTTTGGTATGATTATAGGGATTCTTAACTTAGGTTTAAGCTTTGGTGAAGCTGCAAATAGATTCTCGATATTAACTGTTGGTGATGGTCTTGTATCACAAATTCCAGCACTGTTAATTTCGACTGCAACAGGTATTGTTGTAACACGTGCAGCATCAGATGGTAACTTAGGTGAGGATATTACAAAGCAGCTATTCGCACAGTCTAAATTACTTTATGTAGCAGGTGCTACAATCTTCTTACTTGGCTTATTCACGCCAATTCCATTCTGGATTACGATTCCGATTTCTGGTGCTTTAGCGATTGGCGCTTGGTTAATGGATCATAAAAAAGAAGAAAGCCCTGAAGAGTTGCTTGAACTAGAGGAAGAAGTGGCAACTGATACGATGAAAAGCCCTGAAAATGTTGTCAGTTTATTAAGTGTTGATCCAATCGAGTTTGAGTTTGGATATGGTTTAATACCACTTGTTGATGCTGCACAAGGGGGAGATTTATTAGACCGCGTTGTAATGATTCGCCGCCAATTAGCATTAGAATTAGGTATTGTTATCCCTGTTGTGCGAATTCGTGATAATATACAATTACAACCAAATGAATATCGCATTAAAATTAAAGGCAATGAAATGGCTCGTGGCGAGCTTTTATTAGATCATTATTTAGCGATGAGTCCTGGCGATGATGACAGTATTGATGGTATTGATACAATTGAGCCATCCTTTGGTTTACCTGCAAAATGGATTACAGAGCAGGTGAAGGAAGAGGCAGAAATGCTTGGTTATACAGTTGTTGACCCACCAAGTGTTGTTTCAACGCACTTAACAGAAATGATTCGAGGAAATGCCTTCGAGTTGCTTGGACGTCAGGAAACGAAGCAATTAATTGATCATTTACGTGAAACACATGCTATTTTAGTAGATGAGCTGACACCTACTCCATTATCAATTGGAGAGATTCAAAAGGTGCTTAGTAAATTGTTACGCGAAAATGTGTCAATTCGAAATTTACCAATTATTTTTGAAACATTAGCGGATTATTCAAAGCTTACAAGTGATACGGATGTTTTAACTGAATATGTAAGGCAAGCACTTGCAAGGCAAATTACGACGCAATACGTCAATGGTCAACCAGCACTTAAAGTAATTACTGTTTCAGCGAAAGTTGAAAAGTTAATTGCAGACAGTATTCAACAAACCGACCATGGCAATTATTTAGCTATGGATCCACATGATTCTCAGCTGGTGCTTGAAACGATTGCTAAGGAAGTAGAGCGAGTATCTTATATGGAACAATCCCCGTTAATTTTATGCTCACCAGGAGTGCGCATGTATTTACGTCAATTAACGGAACGCTATTTCCCACAAATACCTATTTTAAGCTACAATGAGCTTGATGCAGCTGTGGAAATTCAAAGTGTTGGAGTGGTGAGTGTTGAATGAAGATGAAAAAATATAATGCGCCATCGATAGCAGAAGCAATGAAGCTAATTCGTGCTGAATTAGGTGATGATGCAGTAATTTTAAATTCAAAAGTCGTAGTGAATAAAAAGTTTTTCGGCTTAGTAAAAAAGAAGAGCTTTGAAGTTGTAGCAGGTATTGATAAGGTGGATGCAAGACCCGCTTTTCCACCTTTACAAGACTTGCAATCATTGAAGCCTATAATGCAAGCTGCAGCACCAACTGTAGTGAAAGAAGTAGAGCAAACAACTTCAAAAAAAGCGTCTATAGAAGAAGAGTCTGCAATGACAAGCGAATTAAAAAAAGAAATTGCAGATTTAAAATCAATTATGCAATCTTTACATCGACAATCCATTCAGTCAAAATACCCTGATGAACTCTTGCGCTTAATCGATTATTTGAAACAGCAGGAGCTGAATGAAGAGCTCATCACACAAATTAGTGATGAGCTTTTTGTTCATATAGAAAACATTGACACAATTGATTTTAATGATTTACAAGTGGCAACAGAGCGTATTTTGGAAAAGCAGTTAAGAGGAGTTGCAATAGGTGGCGTGTCGGATGACCGAAAATATATTAATGTACTTGGTCCTACTGGTGTAGGTAAAACGACAACGATTGCTAAAATGGCAGCAAGAGCCGTGTTAGAAAAGAAAAAGAAGGTCGGTTTTATTACGACTGATACATATCGTATCGCAGCAATTGAACAGTTAAAAACTTATGCTGGCTTATTGCAAGTGCCAATTGAAATTGTTTACAGCTCTGAAGATTATAAAGCCGCAATTGAGAAGTTTGCGCATTTAGATTTAGTGTTCATTGATACAGCAGGACGAAACTATAAAGAGGCCAGATATATTGAAGACTTACAACGCCTCATTGATTTCGGTGATGAAGTGCAAACATTTTTAGTGTTGTCATTAACATCGAAAGAACATGATTTAGATACAATAATTAAGCAGTTTAACCAAATTCATGTCGAAAAATTCATTTTTACGAAGCTAGATGAAACAAATTCTATTGGCACAATGTTCAATTTAATGATTAAATATAAGAAAGGACTTGCTTACTATACAAATGGGCAAGAAGTACCAGAGGATATAGAAGAACCAAGTCTAGAAAAATTATTTAAGTTGTTCTTTCAAGGAGAATTTAAATGAGAGATCAAGCTGAAATTTTACGAATGAAAATGTTGGAAAGCCAAGGTGCCTTAGGAAAATCACTAGCGATAGTAAGCGGTAAAGGCGGTGTTGGAAAAAGTAATTTTACAACGAATTTTGCCGCGCTATTAGCGACAGAAGGGAAAAATGTCGTCATTTTAGATATGGATATTGGTATGGGAAACATTCATATTCTTTTTGGTAAAACGACAGAATATAGTTTACAAGATTACTTGCAAGGTAATGTGACACTTGAGCAAGTGATGTTTGAAGGACCAAATGGTGTTCGTTATATTTCTGGTGGCTCAGGTATGTCTGCATTGGTTGAATGGTCTGATTCTATGTTTGAGGCACTTATTTCTGCCTTTAGACAGCTTCAACAATCATTTGATTATATATTATTCGATATGGGTGCTGGTGCAACGAATTGGTCACTTGATTTATTAACATCAATAGATGAAATTATCGTTATTTCTACAGCAGAGCCAACAGCTATTATGGACGCCTATTCGATGATGAAGTTTATTCATCTAAAGGACAGCGAAAAAACATTTTATTTATTATGTAATCGCGTAATGTCAAAAGAAGAAGGGCAAGAGACGTTAGGACGTCTAAATGGAGCCATGCAAAAATTTATGTCCAAAGAAATAATACCGCTTGGTTCATTGCCAGAAGACCCTGTAGTAAGGAAGGCCGTAAGGGAGCAAGTACCATTTACTATTTTGTATCCAAATGCGCCAATTTCTAAAACGATGCAACAAATTGTACAACGTTTTTTACAAGAAACAACCGATGAAATACATGCACCGAAACATTCGAATAATTTTTTAACTAAACTAAGAAGTATTTTTTCGAAAGGGCGTGATTAGTTGAGATTCTCAAGTAAGAAAAAGTTGCTTATCGTAGATGACTCAGCTTTTATGAGAAAGTTAGTTGGCGACTTTTTTGATGGTAACTTAAATATTGAAGTGGTGGGAACAGCACGCAATGGAAAAGATGCGATTGAAAAAATACAACAACTACAACCAAATGTTGTCACGATGGATGTAGAGATGCCCGAAATGAATGGGCTAGATGCATTAAAAGAAATTATGAGTACATGTCCTGTTCCAGTAGTTATGCTATCAAGCACAACGAAACAAGGTACGGAAAATACACTAACAGCGATGGAGTATGGTGCTGTAGATTTTGTTGCAAAAACTAGTGGTACTATTTCTCTTGATTTACATAAAATTAAAGAGGAGTTAGTTCAGAAAGTAGAGGCGGCTGCAAATATCTCTATTGCAAAACTAAAAAGACCGTTAGAAATGACGCGAAAAATAGAACCACTCAAAGTGGAAAGGTCTTTTAATAATCCACAAATAAAAAAGCAGCAACCAGTAGCACAGATTACCCCAAATAAAAAAGAGTGGAGCAAAGCGTCTAAAAAAGTTATTTTAATTGGTACTTCCACAGGAGGACCCCGTGCATTGCAAGAAGTGATTACGAAAATTCCTGCTAACGTTAATGCGCCAATTTTAGTTGTGCAACATATGCCAGCAGGTTTTACTAAATCTTTAGCAAATCGCTTAGATCAATTAAGTAATATTCATGTAAAAGAAGCAGAGCAAGGCGATGTTTTAAAAGATGGTGTTGCATATATCGCGCCTGGAGGCTACCATTTAAAGCTTCGAAAAATAGGAACATCTTATGGTATCGTTCTAGATCAAACGGAGCCACCAAGGTCTGGGCATCGTCCATCAGTAGATGTGATGTTTGAAGATGTTAGTAACTGTAATGATATGGATAAAATTGCAGTCATTATGACAGGTATGGGGCAAGACGGTGCGAATGGTTTAAAAGCATTGAAGAGATCAGGTAATGTAAGAGCGATTGCTGAATCGGCAGATACGTGTATCGTATATGGTATGCCAAAAGCAGCAGTAGAAACGCAGCTTGTTGATGATGTGGTAGACGTAGATCATATCGCACAAACAATTATGAAATATATGTATTAAAGGGGTGCCTTCATATGGAAGTGAATCAATATTTAGAAATGTTCATCGAAGAAAGTAAAGAACATTTGCAGGCGTGCAGTGAGCATTTATTAGAACTAGAAAAAAATCCAGAAGATTTATCGATTGTTAATGAGATTTTTCGTTCTGCACATACGTTGAAAGGCATGTCTGCGACGATGGGCTTCGAGGATTTAGCGGATTTAACACATAAAATGGAAAATGTTTTAGATGCGATTCGCAATGAAAAAATTCAAGTAACGCCAGAGATTTTAGATGTAGTTTTTGAATCTGTTGACCATCTTGAGGAAATGGTGATGGATATTGCGGAGGGCGGAGACGGTAAACGTGACGTACAAGCTACAGTTGAGCAATTAAAACGCATTGAAGCAGGAGAAGAAGTAGTAAAAGTAATGGAAGCAGCTAAAGAAATAGCTGCGACAACTGTTCAACAGGAATCACAATTAATATATGATGATTTTGAAAAAACTGTATTAGCACAATCAGTAGAGCAAGGTCATTTTGCATACGAGATTTCTGTAACATTACGTGAAGATTGCTTATTAAAAGCAGCACGTGTTTTCATGGTTTTTGAGATTTTGGAGAAAAACGGAGATGTTATTAAATCCGTTCCAGCTGTTGACCGTTTAGAGGAAGAGCAATTTGATCAAACATTCCACATTGCGTTTATTTCAAAGGAACAAGCTGATGATTTACAAAAGAAATTAATGAAAGTGTCTGAAGTTGAGGAAGTCCTAGTAATACCTTTAGAAAACAATGTTTTAAAGTTAGATAAAAAGGTAGAAACAGTTGAGGAAGTACCACAGCAGCCACAACAAGAAGTAGTAAAAGCGGTTGTAGAGCCAGTAGCAACAAATAATAAAGCACAATCACCTAATAATAAATCAGGTCATGTTTCTAACAAAATGATTCGCGTTAATATCGAGCGTCTCGATATTTTAATGAATCTGTTTGAGGAGCTTGTAATCGATCGAGGACGTTTGCAATCTATTTCGGCTGAAGTTAATCATCAAGAGTTAAATGAAACAGTAGAGCGTATGAGCCGTGTTATGGGCGATTTACAAAACATTGTATTAACAATGCGTATGGTACAGGTTGAAACTGTATTTAACCGTTTCCCGAAAATGGTACGCCAATTGTCGCGTGATTTAAATAAAAAAATTAATTTAGAAATTATCGGTGCAGAAACGGAATTAGACCGCACAGTTATTGATGAAATTGGCGATCCACTTGTACACTTAATTCGCAACTCTCTTGACCATGGTATCGAAAGTCCAGAGGTTCGCTTGGCAAAAGGAAAGCCAGAGGAAGGTACTGTACAGTTACGTGCTTTCCATAGTGGAAACTATGTATTTATTGAAATTGAAGATGATGGTGCAGGTATTAATCGTGAGAAGGTTTTAGCAAAAGCTATTTCTAAAGGTGTTGTTACAACAGAAACAGCTAAAACATTATCTGATAAACAAATAAATGAGCTTATATTAGCTTCTGGTTTCTCAACAGCAGATGTTATTTCTGACATTTCAGGTCGTGGTGTGGGACTTGATGTTGTAAAAACAACGATTGAGTCATTAGGTGGTAATATTTCGATTGATTCTACTGAAGGCGTTGGTTCAACATTCTCAATTCAATTACCTTTAACATTATCGATTATTTCTGTAATGCTTGTAGAAATCGAAAAAGAAATTTATGCAATTCCTTTATCATCAATTATTGAAACTTCGATTATTCGCCATTCAGAAATATTAAATGCTCATAATCAAAAAGTAATTGATTTCCGTGGCAAAGTAGTACCGCTTGTGTTCTTAGATGAGATTTTTGAAGTACCTCGTTCGGAATCACAGGATGACGAATTCTACTCAGTAGTAATCGTACGTAAAGGTGAAAAACTTGCTGGTTTAGTTGTTGATTCCTTTATCGGACAACAAGAAATTGTTTTAAAATCTTTAGGGAATTACTTAACGAATATTTTTGCAATTTCAGGTGCAACAATTTTAGGAAACGGAAAAGTAGCATTAATTGTTGATTGTAATGCGCTAATGAAGTGATAAGGATAAGAAGAGGTGTAAACTATGACAAGTGCTGTTGAACAAGAATATATTAAAGTAATTGTTTTTCAATTAGCAGATAAAGAGTATGCAATTCCTGTATCACATGTTCAAGGAATTGAGAAATTAATGCATATTACGCGTGTACCTAAAACGCCACCTTTTGTAAAAGGAGTTATTAACTTGCGCGGAGTGGTAACACCAATTATTGATTTGCGCGAACGCTTTAATTTACCGATTGTAGGTGAGGAAGATGCGGCACGTATCATTATAATTACGTTAGAAGATATGGAAGTAGGCTTTGTTGTTGATTCAGCAAATGACGTATTAGATATTGCAGCAGATTCTATTGAACAGCAACCTGAAGTTGTCGGTTCCTTAGAAGAGGAATTTATTTCAGGTGTTGCAAAGCTGGACAATCGTTTATTAATTTTATTACATTTAGACAAAGTATTAAATCCATTAAGCTAAAATGATGCTTCTAAATAGCCACGGCTGTTTAGAAGCTATTAAAGTAGGGATATGAGATGAATTTTAATCAGAAAATTACTTCGCTACATTTAGATGTATTAAAGGAAATCGGTAATATTGGTGCTGCGCATGCAGCAACCGCTCTATCAGATTTATTAAGTAAAAAAATTGATATGCAAGTACCTAAAGTTGAAATGGTAACCTTTGACCATATGATGGAGCTAGCAGGAGGCTCAGAAACGGTTGTAGTTGGTGTTTTTTTAAGAATAGAAGGGGATATTGAGGGAAGCATGTTTTTCATCTTACCGATTGAACAGGCAAACCGCTTTATTCGTCGTTTAATTCATGATGATGCATTTGATTTTTATAAGGCACCGGTATCAGAGCTAGCGTTGTCGGCGATGCAGGAAATGGGAAATATTTTATCAGGCTCTTATTTATCTGCATTATCAGATTTTACGAAACTAAAAATATATCCGACTGTACCGGGGTTAAGTGTTGACATGTTTGGTGCTATCATTAGTACAGGATTAATTGAATTATCTCAAGTAAGCGATCATGTTATCGTTATTAACACATCCATTTTTGAAGAAGATATTGCTGTTTCCGAAGCTGTACATGGACATTTCTTTTTGTTACCAGACCCAGATTCGTTTGCAACAATTTTCAAAGTGCTAGGTGTATCATAGATGATTGTATCTAACACAATTGTTAAAGTTGGTATTGCACAAATGGATGTAGTAAAAGCTCCTAACACAATTCGCACATCAGGCTTAGGATCCTGTGTTGGTGTTGTAATTTATGACGAAACAAAACAAATCGCCGGTTTAATTCATGTAATGCTTCCTGATTCGAGTTTAGGTAAAGTAGATGCAACAAATGTAGCAAAATTTGCTGATACGGGTATTAAAGCGTTATTAGATTTATTAAAAGCTGAAGGTGTCCAAACATTTAAGCTAAAAGCTAAAATTGCAGGCGGTGCACAAATGTTCCAATTCACGTCTGATAAAAGCTCGATGCGCATTGGACCACGTAATGTAGAAGCTGTAAAAAATGAGCTAAACAAATATAAAATACCTCTTATTTCAGAGGACACAGGCGGAAACAGTGGTCGAACTATTGAATTTAATCCTGCTACTAGTAAGCTAAATATTCGTACAGTGAACCGAGGGGTGAGTGAAATATAATGCTTGGTTCAATTTTAATTAATTGTTGGATTGCATTAATTAGTTTTACAGCTTATTTCATATATGCGATTCGAAATCCATTTGCAATGCCTATCTCAACGATTTTAATGTCGCTAGGTATTGCAGCGATTGCTTTTATAGTCGCATTTCCATTACGCTATGTTTTGGGCTATATTTTTTATACACCAGAAGAAATTGTATTTAGTGATGACAATGTCGAGGTTGGCGAAACCCCCTCTCCAGCGCAGCAACCATTTGTTCAACAAAACACTACATCAACAGTTGAATTTGCTGATGAAAGTGCAGAGGATGTTGCGCAAGTTGTGCGTACGATGATGCATAGAGATGATGAATTGGTAAGTAACCATTCTTCTTAAAACTAAATCATAATATGTTTTGTAAGATACAGGGCTGTTTAGAAAGATTGGAGACTTTCTGAACGGTTCTTTTTTATAGGAAAGTATCCAACGTACATATGAAAAATATGCATAAATTTGTTATAATAATTTTAATAATGCTTTACCTTGATTCAGTAAGGATTCTCCTCTCACTGAATCAAGGTAAAGCCTCCAGCAGATGTCACAGATTTTGAAGAGGAGGCCTGCGTGATGTAGGTCTGTTAGCTGTTGCCATGGGGGGACAATTTTAGGTTAACTTTCTCCCAATCTCTCAAAAAATCTGGACTGGAGTTTGTCGAGGCATGATTGATTTTAAAGAGAGGTGGATACGTGTGACACAACCGATGATAAATGATGAGCAAAATCTTTGGCATAGCTGGACGATGGAGCGGGATGTAGATGCAGGCAATCAGTTAATAAAAAAATATAAGCCGCTTGTGTCTTATCATGTGCAGCGTATCGGAGCTGGATTGCCAAAAAATGTTTCTAGAGATGATTTATATAGTTTAGGAATGATGGGGCTATTTGATGCTTTAAACAAATTTGATATAAAAAGAGATTTAAAATTTGACACATATGCATCATTTCGTGTCAGAGGAGCAATTATAGACGGCTTACGTAAGGAAGACTGGCTGCCACGTTCAGCACGAGAAAAGGCTAAAAAGCTGGAAGCACAAATTGAGGAGCTTGAGCAAAAGTTAATGCGCCATGCTACTCCTGAAGAATTGGCGAAGCACATGCAATTACCAGTTGAAGAAATCTACCAAACTGTTCAAGAACATTTCTTCTCAAATATTTTGTCGATTAACGAACAGCAGGATCAAGAAGAATTAGAGGGAAAAACATTTGTTATACGTGATGACGCTACGCGTACACCAGAACAAGAGGTCGTGCATAGTGAGCTACTAGCCGATTTAGGGCGCAATATTGAAAAGCTTAATGAAAAAGAGCAACTTGTTTTAAGCTTGTTTTATACGGAAGAAATGACGCTCACAGAAATTGGCGAAATGCTTGAATTATCGACTTCTCGAATATCACAAATTCATTCAAAAGCGCTATTTAAGCTACGCAAGTTTTTATCATCAGAAGTAATTAATTCGTAGGAGTGATAAGCATGAGTTTAAAAGGTGTGGAACTACAAATCGCAATTCCTAAAACTTTTGATGCAGGTAAAATAGCTGACCAGCAGCATCAAAATAATATACTTCAACAAATGCACGCGAATGAAGCGCTAAAAAAAGAACTAGAGCGGAAGCAAAAGGCTGTTAATGATACTGAAAACTTAAATGCGATTTCAGATGAAGAGGGCCACAATGAGGCAAATGCCGAACAGCAGAACAAAAAGAAACAGCAAACAAATGAGGAAAAAGTGAAAGCACATCACCCGTTTAAAGGAAACTTTATTGACTACAGCGGATAGGAGAAAGCATGAACTCAGTTATTAGCATTTTATTAATAGGGCTTATTATTTCACAGCTCATTATTTATTATTTAATTATATTATTAAACAATAAAGTGTCAAAGTTTAAAGATTTAGAAGTTAGACAAGATCAATTAATGCAGGAAATGGACAACGCAATTGGTGTATATTTAATTGAAATGCGCGAGGAAAATGACCGTTTACTACGTGAATTAACAGTAAAAAGTACTACATCTGTTGCCAATCAACAAAGGATAGTTGAGCAAGAAGTTGCAACAACTTTAGAAATAAAGAATGAGCAGCTATCTGAAACTATCTTGAAGGAGCCAATGCAAATTGAAAAGAAAGCTTTTGTTCCAAAAAATGTTGCAGCAAGTGTTTATAAGCAGCATAAGATAAAGGAGCCTTCAGCACCAAAACAAGAACCGATAACACTTGAGCAACAAATTATTACCATGCATAAAAATGGGCAATCTATCGAAGAAATCGCCAAACAAACACAAAAGGGCAAAACCGAAATCGAACTTCTTATTAAATTCCATTCCTAGGAAGGCGGAAAAAAAGCAGGCTAGTGTACCGCTTTTTTCCGCTTTTTGAAAAGCTAACTTTCTAGAAAAATACATACTTTCATTCAAGAATTAACAACGGATTTAAAGTTTCTTCATCAAGTCAATCATTATTAATTGCACACCAAATACTTGCAAGACAAATAAAAATATGCTATATTATGAAACGGTGTTAACAATACACACGCGTTTTGATGTAGTAAGTGGTGCTCTATTTTATAGGGTTGCTTGTTGCAAATGATAAATGCGGAGGAAAAAAACCAAACAATTAGGAGGAACTAAACATGTCAGTAATTTCAATGAAACAATTACTTGAAGCTGGTGTACATTTCGGTCACCAAACACGCCGTTGGAACCCAAAAATGAAGAAATATATCTTCGTTGAGCGTAACGGTATCTACATTATCGATTTACAAAAAACAGTTAAAAAATTAGAAGAGGCTTATGACTTCATGCGTCAAGTTGGCGAAGAAGGCGGTAAAGTGCTTTTCGTTGGTACTAAAAAACAAGCTCAAGAAGCTATCAAAGATGAAGCTGAGCGTTCAGGTAACTACTATATCAACCAACGTTGGTTAGGTGGTACTTTAACAAACTTCGGTACAATTCAAAAACGTGTTGCACGTATGAAAGAAATCGAAAAAATGGAAGAAGAAGGTATCTTCGAAGTTCTTCCTAAAAAAGAAGTTATTCAAATTAAAAAAGAGCATGAGCGTTTAGTGAAATTCTTAGGCGGTATCCGTGATATGACAGCTATTCCAGACGTAATGTTTGTAGTAGACCCACGTAAAGAGCGTATTGCAGTTGCGGAAGCTCGCAAATTAAACATTCCTTTAGTAGGTATTGTTGATACAAACTGTGATCCAGATGAAATCGACTACGTAATCCCTGCTAACGATGATGCTATTCGCGCTGTTAAATTATTAACTGCAAAAATGGCTGATGCACTAATCGAGTCTAAACAAGGTGAATCAGAAGCTCCAGCTGTTGAAGAAGAAGCAGTAGCTGCTGAGTAATTCCCTACTACACAATGGTGATAAGTGGCTGATCCCTCTTATCACCTTTTTTTGAGAATACAACATTATTTTATATATAATTCAAGGAGGCACATTTAAAATGGCAATTACTGCACAATTAGTTAAAGAATTACGTGAAAAAACTGGCGCAGGTATGATGGACTGTAAAAAAGCGTTAGTAGAAACAGATGGTAACTTAGAAGCAGCAATCGATTTCTTACGTGAAAAAGGTTTAGCTGCTGCTGGTAAAAAAGCGGACCGTATCGCTGCTGAAGGTACTACTTACATTTTAGAACAAGGTAACGAGGCAATTCTTTTAGAAGTAAATGCTGAAACTGACTTTGTTGCGAAAAACGAAAAATTCCAAGTATTAGTTGCTAGCTTAGCTGAGCAATTATTAGCTGCTAAACCAGCATCAGTAGAAGCTGCTTTAGAAATCGAAAAAGATGGCGTGAAAATCGTTGATCAAATTTCACAAGCTACTGCTACAATTGGAGAAAAAATCTCTTTACGCCGCTTTGAAATAAAATCTAAAACTGATGCTGATGCATTTGGTGCATACTTACACATGGGCGGTCGCATCGGTGTATTAGTAACTTTAGAAGGTTCTACAGATGCAGCTGCTGCTAAAGATATCGCAATGCATATCGCTGCTATTAACCCAACTTACGTATCTCGTGACGAAGTATCTGCTGAAGAAGTAGAGCGTGAGCGTAAAGTGTTAACTGAGCAAGCTTTAAATGAAGGTAAGCCAGAAAATATCGTAGCTAAAATGGTAGAAGGTCGTCTTGGTAAATACTTCGAAGACGTTTGCTTACTTGACCAATCTTTCGTTAAAAACTCAGATCAAAAAGTTCGTGATTTCGTAAAATCAACTGGTGGTAATGTAACTGCATTTACTCGTTACGCTGTAGGTGAAGGTATCGAAAAACGCGAAGATAACTTTGCTGAAGAAGTAATGAACCAAGTTAAAGGTAACTAATCTTATATCTCAAATTGAGAACTACATTTAGGGAGCACAGCACTTGCGTGTTCCCTATTTTTCAAGCAAATTAACTATAATTTAAATATACAGATGACGGGGGTTTACTATGAGCGTGCCAAAATACAAACGTGTAGTAATTAAACTAAGCGGTGAAGCGTTAGCTGGAGAAGCAGGCTTCGGCTTAGCACCAAAAATAATTAAAGATGTTGCAGCTGAAGTGAAGCAAGTAGTGGATCTAGGCGTAGAAGTAGCGGTTGTAGTAGGCGGAGGAAACATTTGGCGCGGCAAAGTAGGCAGCGAAATGGGAATGGATCGTGCTGCTGCTGACTATATGGGTATGCTAGCAACTGTTATGAATTCTTTAGCATTACAAGATGCATTAGAGAAATTGGGCATTGAAACACGTGTTCAATCATCAATTGTTATGACACAAGTTGCTGAACCATATATTCGTCGTAAAGCTGTACGTCATCTTGAGAAAAAACGTGTCGTAATTTTTGCAGCAGGAACAGGTAATCCTTTCTTCTCTACAGACACAACAGCTGCATTACGTGCTGCTGAGATTGATGCTGAAGCAATATTAATGGGTAAAAATAATGTAGATGGTATTTATTCTGCTGATCCAAAAACTAATCCAGATGCTGTGAAATATGATGAGTTATCATATTTAGATGTGATTCAACAAGGATTACAAGTAATGGATTCAACAGCCTCTACTTTATGTATGGACAACAACATTCCATTAATAGTATTCTCATTAATGGAAGAAGGAAATATTAAGCGCGCTGTACTTGGCGAAAAAATTGGAACTGTTGTTAGGAGGAATTCATAATGGCAAAGCAAGTTTTAGAACAAGCAAAAGACAAAATGGCAAAATCATTAAGCGCATTTTCACGTGAATTGGCATCAATTCGTGCGGGACGTGCTAACGCTTCATTATTAGATCGTATTTCTATTGACTACTATGGTGCACCAACACCAATTAACCAATTAGCAGGGATTTCTGTACCAGAAGCTCGTCTTTTGGTGATTGCACCTTACGATAAATCAGTATTAGGTGAAATCGAAAAAGCCATCATGAAGTCAGATATCGGTATTACACCAACAAATGATGGAACTGTTATTCGTTTAATGATTCCTGCTTTAACAGAAGAACGTCGCAAAGAGCTAGTGAAGCAAGTGAAAAAAGAAGCAGAAGAAGCGAAAATCGCTGTTCGTAACGTTCGTCGTGATGCAAATGATGATTTGAAAAAGCTTGAAAAAGGCGGCGACATCACAGAAGACGATTTACGTGGCTATAGTGACGATATTCAAAAGCTTACAGATGAATTTATTGCAAAAGTTGATGACGTAACAAAAGAAAAAGAACAAGAGATTTTATCTGTATAATAATGATAGAACTTTAATTGGATTAAGGCGTCCTTTCAAACAGGACGTCTTTTTTATCTTGATTCAGTGATACTTTACTGCGACGAGTAACCGCAGGAGCAAATCTTTACTGCGACGAGTAACCGCAGGAGCAGATGTTTTTGCGACGAGTAATCGCAGGAGCAGATGTTTTTGCGACGAGTAACCGCAGGAGCAGATGTTTTGTATCAAAAGCATAGCAACAAATATTTTTTGTGCAAAAGCAACGCATCAGGTATAGATACAAACAACTCCCACCTCCATATGTGAAATTTGGGTACAATTACGCCAAGGCGTAATTGATTGCGATATGAAATAATGGAAAGAGTAGTAAAAGAAGTAGCTGCATCATAAATTGTTTACATATGATAAAAAGGCGATTAATAAATACTGTAATGTAATTTGA
Source organism: Bacillus ndiopicus (assembly GCF_000612805.1). Lineage (GTDB taxonomy): Bacteria > Bacillota > Bacilli > Bacillales_A > Planococcaceae > Metasolibacillus > Metasolibacillus ndiopicus. Next base: position 898,892 of record NZ_HG964403.1, read on the forward strand.
ATAAAAAGAAATAGAGAAAGATTATATTACTTAGCTTCCCCTTAACAAAGAGGGCGAGGGTGTCAAGATAACGGCTAAATGTCCGAGAAATTAATAATAAAACATCTTATTTTATTAAATGCGTATGTTAAAATATACTAGAGGTGCTTTATCTTGATATAGTAGAAGTATAAACACTCACTGAATTAGGGGCAATCAGTCTAAGAGCGCCGCCCAAGCGTACAACGACTGAGTGACCAACATCTAGTTGGCTCAAACGTCCCAGCATGTCACAGATTTTGAAGAGAGTGCTGCATTACGCAGGTTAGTTAACCAGTGGCGCGTGTAGTGACGGTTTTTGGTTAACTTCCAACAGTCAGCTTGAAAAAGGTCTGGACTAGAGCTAGCCTCGGCGTAATTGATAGAGAGGGCAGCGTTTTCACAATTGAAAGACATTGTTGAAACAAGAGAATGCATGGGGGCTTTCGGTGATACCATCATAATGTTTTAACACAGTAAATATGTCCGATATGCAAGTAGTTGGAGGAATAGGCTATGTTTAAAAAGCTTTTAGGAAAAAAATCAAAGAAAAATGAAATTGAATATAATAGCAAGAGCTTAATTGAAGCAAAAGTTCCTTCGCATATTGCAATTATTATGGATGGCAATGGTCGATGGGCAAAAAAACGGGCAATGCCGAGGATTGCAGGACATCATGAAGGAATGAAAACTGTTCGTAAAATTACTCGCTATGCTTGTGATTTAGGTGTTGAAATTTTGACGTTATATGCCTTTTCAACGGAAAATTGGAAGCGACCTAAATCGGAAGTCGAGTTTTTAATGGGATTACCAGAGCAATTTCTTAATTCCTTCTTACCAGAGTTGATGGAGCGCAATATTCGAGTACAGATGATAGGGGATTTTGAGAGCCTACCTGAGCATACACAAAGAGCCTTACACCATGCTATGAATACAACAAAACATAATACGGGTTTAATTTTAAATTTTGCTATGAACTATGGAAGTCGTGCAGAGCTTCTACTGGCAATGAAAAATATTATGCAGGAAGTGGCAGCAGGCAATTTAACAATTGAAGAAGTCACAGAAGAGCATATTAGTACTAATTTGATGACGGCACATTTGCCTGAGCCAGATTTATTAATCCGTACAAGTGGAGAAGTGCGTTTAAGTAATTTTATGTTGTGGCAGCTAGCCTATACTGAGTTTTTGTTTACAGATACACTTTGGCCGGATTTTGATGAGCAATGCTTATTGGAGGCGGTCCAAAAATATCAGCAACGAAATAGAAGGTATGGTGGGCTGAAAGGAGAAGAACAGTAGTGAAGCAACGAATCATAACAGCAGTTATTGCAGCGGCGTTATTTATTCCTTTCGTCGTTTATGGGCAATGGCCATTCGCTATATTAGTGTATGCAATGGCGGCAGTAGGATTATATGAAATTTTAAAAATGAAAGGTATCACAATTTTCTCTGTACCAGGAATATTAGGGGCATTAACATTATTTACAATTTTGTTACCGGAAAATTTAGCGGGAAAAATACTTGAAATAACAAGCTATACAAAATTTGAGCTTCTTATTATTGGTGTTATTTTATTGCTTGTTTATTCAGTGGTTGTGAAAAATCATTTTACATTTGATGATGTGGCGTTTGTTATTTTAAGTACATTATATGTTGGTATTGGCTTTTATTATTTTATTGAAACGCGTGAAGCTGGTTTAGTATTCGTTATTTTTGCATTATTAATTGTTTGGACAACTGATTCTGGGGCATATTTTATCGGTCGCCGTTTTGGAAAAAATAAACTATGGCCAGAAATATCGCCAAATAAAACTGTAGAAGGTTTTTTAGGAGGGGTGGTTGTCGCCGTTATTGCAGCAATAATTATGCAATTTATTGTGCCGTTTAATATATCATGGACATTATTGATTGTCATTACAATTGTTAGTTCAATATTTGGACAAATGGGGGACTTGGTAGAGTCTGCTATCAAACGCCATTATGATGTGAAAGATTCGGGAACAATACTACCTGGGCACGGCGGCATTTTAGACCGCTTTGACAGTTTATTATTCGTGTTACCATTATTAAACTTGCTGCATTTTGTTAGTTAATTCCACAGAAATTCTTTATATTAAAAAGTGCAGCGGATGTCCGCTTCAAAACTTGAGGTAGCGGGAGATCAATTACTTGTAAAATCCCGAGTAGTGAAAGGAAGTAAAGACATTGAAAAAGATTAGTTTATTAGGAGCAACAGGCTCTATTGGATTGCAAACAATTGATATTTTAAAGGCGCAAAAGGAAGCTTTTCAGCTTGTTGCAGTATCATCAGGCAGAAATATAGATGCAACGAAACAAATCATTGAAGACTTACAGCCACAGCTTGTTTCTGTACAGGATGCGGAGGATGCACGACGCCTACAGCAGGAATATCCTCATATTGAAGTTACATATGGAGCAAAAGGGCTTGAAGAAGTGGCAACACACCCAGAAACAACTGTGTTAGTAAATGCTGTATTAGGTAGCGTGGGTTTACAATCTACTTTAGCAGCGATTCGCATGGGCAAAACAATCGCAATTGCGAATAAAGAAACGCTTGTAACGGCTGGACATTTAGTAATGGCAGAGGCAAGCAAATACAATGCAGCAATTTTACCTGTTGATAGTGAACACTCAGCTTTATTCCAATCAATGAACGGTGAAAATCCCAAAAATATTGAACGTTTAATTTTAACTGCTTCAGGTGGTTCATTCCGAGATCGTAGTCGTGAAGAACTGCAGCACGTGACAGTAAAAGATGCTTTAAATCATCCAAACTGGTCGATGGGTGCCAAAATTACAATTGATTCAGCAACAATGATGAATAAAGGGCTTGAAGTAATTGAAGCCCATGTATTATTCGGCATGCCATACGATAAAATAGACGTGTTATTACATCGTGAAAGCATTATCCATTCATTAGTGGAATACCATGATACAAGTGTTATTGCGCAGCTTGGTACACCGGACATGCGCGTGCCAATTCAATATGCGCTTAGCTATCCAGAACGCTTACCAGTCCAAGGTGGACAAGCTTTAAATTTAGCGCAAATCGGACAATTATCGTTTAAAGAGGTCGATTTTGAGCGTTTTAAAGCACTGAAACTGGCTTATGATGCAGGGCGTGCTGGTGGAACGATGTTAACAGCAATGAATGCTGCGAATGAGGCGGCTGTCTCGTTATTTTTACAAGAAAAAATAACATTTTTACAAATTGAAGAGCTTATTGAACGTGTAATGGATGCACATAATAATATATTGCTACCAGATTTGGAGACAATTTTACATGTAGATAGCGAAACGAGAAAAACAGTTATAGACATGGTAAAATAGAGGAAAACTACAATCTGTGGACATATTTTCTCGTTTTTGCCCAAGATCGAACAAGCAGTGATATGATAATGCTTGTGCTACAGGTTATCTGCGACAAAATTGGGGAGCCTGTTAATAAGAGGAAAAGCCACACTTGTGGGAAACTAATAAAAAGCTTATGAAGGTGGGTATTTATGCAAACAGCTATTGCATTTATCGTAATTTTTGGCTCGCTCGTATTTTTTCATGAGCTAGGTCACTTCCTGTTCGCTAAACGCGCAGGAATTATGGTTCGAGAATTTGCCATTGGAATGGGGCCGAAAATTTTCGGTATGACGAAAGGTGAAACTATTTATACGTTACGCCTTCTTCCTATTGGTGGTTATGTTCGTATGGCTGGGGATGATTTAGACTCGGTTGAATTACAGCCTGGCTATCGTGTAGGTCTATTAATAAATGCGGATAATGTCGTTGAAAAAATTATTTTAAATCAAAATAGTCAGCATCCAAATATTTTATTTATGGAAGTTGAGCGTGCGGATTTAGAGCGCGAGCTATGGATTGAAGGTTATGATGAAGACGAAAATTTAGTACGCTATAATATTTCACGTACAGCAGCTATTGTGGAAAATGGTAAAGAAACAATAATTGCTCCTTATGACCGCACATTTAATGCGAAAACAGTCGGGCAACGTTCGATGGCTATTTTTGCAGGTCCGTTATTTAACTTCATTTTAGCGTTTTTCCTATTTTTACTAATGGGGTTATTACAAGGCGTACCTACAAATGAATCACTTCCAAAAATTGCACAAGTTGCAGATAATGGTGTAGCAAGCGAAGCGGGTTTACAACGTGATGATGTTGTGACAGCGATTGATGGCGATAAGATTTCAACATGGGAAGAATTATCGCTAGCAATTCAAGCGAAAATGGGCAAGCCAATGCTAATGGAAGTAAATCGTAATGGTGAACAATTAACTTTTGAATTAACACCAAAAATTATACAAAATGAAAAAGGTGAGAAAGTAGGGCAGATTGGTATTTATGCGGCGCGCGCTTATGAGAAATCGCCAGTAAAGGCTGTTGCATATGCGGGAGAATTGACATATGAAACAGCAACAATGATTTCTAAAGCCCTCATAAAGTTAATTACTGCACAATTGTCGATTGACGAGCTTTCGGGTCCTGTAGGTATTTATAAATATACAGAAGAAGCAACGTCCTATGGTATTTTTAATTTAATGTTTTGGGCTGGAGCATTAAGTATGAACTTAGGTATTATGAACTTATTGCCTTTACCAGCACTTGATGGTGGACGTCTATTATTCTTTGGCTTTGAAGCGGTGCGTGGTAAACCAATTGATCGTCAGAAGGAAGGGCTTGTACACTTTGTTGGCATCGTGTTATTGATGATTTTAATGATTGTCGTAACATGGAACGATATTCAAAAGTTTTTCTTTTAAACAGTAGCATCTGAAGCAAAATTTGTTTAAGCTAATTATATAATCATTTTAAAGGTGGAACTATATATGAAACAAAGTTTAACATTCATTCCAACTTTGCGAGAAACGCCAGCAGATGCGGATGTACAATCACATAAAGCATTATTGCGTGCGGGCTTTATTCGCCAAAATGCAAGCGGTGTTTATTCATATTTGCCGTTAGCGAAGCGCGTATTAACAAAAATTGAGCAAATTATTCGTGAAGAGATGGAAGCAATCAATTCTATTGAGCTACTAATGCCATCATTGCAACCAGCAGAGCTTTGGCAAGAATCAGGTAGATGGGAAGCATATGGTCCAGAATTAATGCGTTTGAAAGATCGCCATGAACGTGATTTTGCATTAGGTCCAACACATGAGGAAGTTATTACAACATTAGTGCGTGATGAAATCAAATCTTATAAAAAGTTACCAATTACGCTTTACCAAATTCAAACGAAATTCCGTGATGAGAAGCGCCCGCGCTTTGGGTTATTACGCGGTCGCGAATTTATTATGAAGGACGCGTATTCATTCCATGCATCAAGAGAAAGCTTGGATGAAACATATGAGGATATGTACCGTGCATATTCAAATATTTTTACACGTCTCGGTTTGAATTTCCGTGCAGTTATCGCTGATGCAGGTTCAATCGGTGGTAAAGGCACGCATGAATTTATGGTATTATCGAAAATCGGTGAAGATACAATTGCTTACTCAGATTCGTCAGATTATGCTGCAAACGTCGAGATGGCAGAAGTTATTACAGAATATAAAGCAAGTAACACAGCACAAAAAGAACTAGAAAAAGTAGCAACACCAAATATTAAAACGATAGAGGAAGTAAGTAATTTCTTATCTGTTGATGCAGCAAACTGCATTAAATCGTTAGTATTTAATGTTGATGGTGAACTTGTTGTTGTGCTAGCACGCGGTGACCACGAAATCAATGATATTAAATTAAAAAATGCTTTAAATGCAACATCTGTAGAATTAGCAGAAGAAGCAGAAATTAAAAACCTATTAAACTGTACACCTGGCTCGATTGGACCGATTAAACTACCGGTTGAAGTGAAGGTCATTGCAGATAATGCGATTAAATCAATTCGCAATGGTGTAGCTGGTGCAAATGACGATGGCTTCCACTATATCAATGTGAATCCAGAGCGTGATTTTGCAATTAATAGCTATGAGGATATTCGCTTTATCCAAGAGGGTGACCTATCACCAGATGGCAATGGTACAATTAAATTTGCTGAAGGTATTGAAGTAGGACATATTTTCAAATTAGGAACGACATATTCAGCTAAAATGGATGGTACGTTTTTAGATGAGCAAGGTAAAGCACAGCCATTTATCATGGGTTGCTACGGTATCGGTGTATCACGTATACTTGCTGCGGTTGCAGAGCAATTCCAAGATGAAAATGGCTTCGTATGGCCGAAGCAGCTTGCACCTTATGATGTACATTTAGTACCTATTAATTTAAAGGACGAGGCTCAAAATCAATTAACAGACGAGCTTTACAATATTTTAAAATCCTATCGTTACGATGTACTATTCGATGATCGTGCAGAGCGACCAGGTGTAAAATTTGCGGACGCAGATTTACTAGGCTTGCCAATTCGTATTACGGTTGGTAAAAAAGCTTCAGAAGGCATCGTTGAAGTGAAAGTGCGTGCAACAGGCGAAACATTCGAATGGGCGAAAGAAGAGGTTGTTGATCGCTTAAGCGAATTTTTCCGCACAAACTAGTAATATGAATTAGAAAAAACGGGCTGTCTAGAAAGTTTTTTGACCTTTCTAGACTGCTCTTTTTTGCTAGAGGAAGGTGATAACGATGACGAATGAACAAGAAGCAAGAACTAGGTTTTTAATGCTCTTGCAGCAACTAGAGCTAACTGATGATATTTACATGTCGTTATTTGAAGGTGGCGAGCTGACAAGATTATCTGTTCATAAAAAAAATCGTATATGGTGCTTTGTAATTAAACTACAAAATATATTACCGTATAAAGCGTATCAGCTATTAATCGCCCGTTTAACAGAGAAGTTTTCCCATATTGCAAGCGTTACATTAGCGATTGAGACGATTGCGCCTGTTGTAACGGAAGAGCTTGTACTAGACTATTGGCTACCGGCAATTCGGCAACTAGAGGATATGTCACCGCCATTAAAAAATCAATTGATGGGGCAAAAGCCTGAATGGACAGGCCATAAGCTAATTGCTACAACGATGCATGAAATAGAGCAGATGTCATTAAAGTCAAAATATACGGATAAACTGTCAGATAGCTATCAGCAATTTGGCTTCTCGCATATTCCGCTTGAATTTCAACTAGTAGAGCAATCAGATGAGATGAAGCAGGCACATGAAACATTTTTAGAGCAGCGTAGACAAGAAGAAGCGATGTTAGCACAACAAGCACTAGAGGATTTTGCGAAGCGTGAGAAGGATAAAGCCGATTCACCACAGGCAGTTGTGAGTAATCGCCCATTCCAGCTTGGTGCGCAAATTAAAGATAGCGAGACAGCGGAAATTCGTACGGTGCTTGAAGAAGAGCGCTCAATTGTATTAGAGGGCTTCGTTTTCATGACGGAAATCAAAGTTTTAAAAAGTGGCCGCTCATTACTAGAATTTAAAATGACCGATTATACGGATTCGATTTTAGTAAAAATGTTTTCGCGCGATGATAGTGACGCCGAATTGATGGCTCAACTTTCAAAGGGCATGTGGGTAAAAGTTCGTGGTGCTGTACAAATGGATACCTTCGCACGCGATTTAGTAGTTATGGCACGAGATATTGTAGAAATAAAAAAAGAAACAAGAAAAGACCTTGCACAAGAAGGGCAAAAGCGTGTTGAATTGCATATGCACACACCGATGAGCCAAATGGATGCCGTAACACCTGTTGACAAATTAGTTGGACAAGCTGCTAAATGGGGGCACCCAGCAGTTGCGATTACAGACCACGCGGTTGTGCAAGCCTTCCCAGATGCTTATGCAGCAGGAAAAAAACATGGTATTAAAGTTATTTATGGTGTAGAGGCTAATTTAGTCGACTCAGCCGCATTAATTGCTTATGAGGAACAGCATATTAATTTAGACAATGCGACATTTGTTGTTTTTGACGTAGAGACAACTGGTTTATCTACTGTCTACGATACAATTATTGAGTTGGCAGCTGTCAAAATCCAAAATGGTCAAGTGGTGGAGCGTTTTGAGCGATTCGCTAATCCACATAAGCCATTAACAGCGAATATTATCGACTTAACACATATTACTGATGATATGCTGAGAGACGCACCAGAAGTGGAAGATGTTGTACGTGAATTTCATGAGTTTATTGGGGATAGCATCGTTGTTGCACATAACGCTTCGTTTGATATTGGCTTCTTATATGTTGCCTATCAAAAGTACAATATCAGTAACGATAAGCACCCTGTAATTGATACATTAGAGCTATCACGTATGCTAAATCCAACATTGAAAAATCACCGTTTAAATACTCTTTGTAAACGCTATGGGGTAGAGCTAACACAACATCACCGCGCCATTTATGACACAGAGGCAACAGGTGAATTAATGCTTCATTTATTAAAAGAAGCGCATGATAAAGGCATTAAATATCATGATGATTTTAACCGTTTTGTTGGTGGAGATGAAAGCTATAAACAAGCGAGACCATCACATTGTACAATTTTAGCTGCTAACGAAATCGGCTTGAAAAATTTGTTTAAGCTCGTTTCAATTGCTCATACAGAGACGTTTTACCGTGTACCACGTTTGAAAAAGAGTGATGTACAAAAATACCGTGAAGGTTTAATCATTGGTTCAGGCTGCTCTAATGGTGAACTTTTTGAAACAATTATGAATAAAACACCTGAAGAGGCGGAGCGAGTAGCGAAATTTTATGATTACATTGAGGTGCATCCAAAGCCAGTTTACTCGCAGCTTATTGCTCGCGGTACGATTCATGATGAATGGAACTTAGAAGATATTATTCGCAGGCTTGTGAAGCTAGGGAAAAAACTAAACATCCCCGTCGCAGCTACAGGTAATGTCCACTATTTAGATGAAACGGATGCGAAATTTAGGCAAATTTTAATTGGCTCGATGGGCGGTGCTAATCCACTAAATCGTTATCCTTTGCCAAAGGTGCATTTTAGAACAACGGATGAGATGCTTGCAGAATTTGATTTTTTAGGCCCTGATTTAGCTGAGGAAATCGTTGTTACAAATACGCAATTAATCGCTGGAATGATTGGCGATGTAAAACCGATAAAAGATGATTTATATACACCTAAAATTGAAGGCTCAGATGATGAAGTAACAAATTTAACCTATGAAATGGCACATCAAATTTATGGTGAGGAATTACCTGAAATTGTACAAGCGCGTATTGATAAAGAGTTAAAGTCGATTTTAGGTCACGGCTTCGGCGTTATTTATTTAATCTCTGCTAAGCTCGTAAAAAAATCGTTAGCAGATGGCTACTTAGTAGGTTCGCGTGGTTCGGTAGGTTCGTCTATAGTTGCTACGTTTATGGAGATTACAGAAGTAAATCCATTGCCACCACATTATATTTGTCCAAACTGCAAGCATTCGGAATTTATTGCGGATGGCTCGGTCGCTTCTGGCTTTGACTTGCCAAACAAAGACTGTGTAGAATGTGGTACACCTTATAAAAAAGATGGACATGATATTCCGTTTGAAACATTTTTGGGATTTAAAGGAGATAAAGTTCCAGATATTGACTTGAATTTCTCGGGTGAATATCAACCAAATGCACATAATTATACAAAAGTTCTATTCGGTGAGGATTATGTTTATCGTGCAGGAACGATTGGTACAGTAGCTGAAAAAACAGCGTATGGCTATGTAAAAGGCTATGCAAGTGATAATAATTTAACATTCCGAGGGGCAGAAGTAGATCGTCTGGTGCAAGGTTGTACAGGAGTAAAGCGAACGACGGGACAGCACCCTGGAGGAATTATTGTAGTACCTGATTATATGGATATTTACGATTTCTCACCAGTACAATTTCCGGCCGATGCGCAGGATTCAGAATGGAAAACGACACACTTCGATTTCCATTCGATTCATGATAATATTTTAAAACTTGATATACTAGGACACGATGATCCGACAGTAATTCGTATGCTGCAAGATTTATCGGGCATTGATCCGAAAACGATTCCGACAGATGATCCAGAAGTAATGAAGATTTTCAGTACGACTGAGTCGCTCGGTGTTACGATGGAGCAAGTTGGCACAAAAACAGGGACGCTCGGTATCCCAGAGTTTGGTACGCGTTTTGTACGCCAAATGCTGGAGGAAACGCAGCCTTCTACATTCAGTGAATTAGTACAAATTTCTGGCTTATCCCATGGAACAGACGTATGGCTAGGAAATGCACAGGAACTTATTAAAAATGGAACATGTGTATTATCGGAAGTAATTGGCTGTCGTGATGATATTATGGTGTATTTAATCTATCAAGGATTAGAGCCAGCATTCGCCTTTAAAATTATGGAATCTGTACGTAAAGGTAAAGGCTTGACAGATGAAATGGAAGAGGAAATGCGTAAAAATAAAGTGCCAGCATGGTATATCGATTCTTGTAAAAAAATTAAGTACATGTTCCCGAAGGCCCACGCAGCTGCATATGTATTAATGGCGGTGCGTATAGCATGGTTTAAAGTACATCATCCAATTTTGTATTACGCAGCGTATTTTACAGTACGTGCAGATGATTTCGATTTAATTGCGATGAAGCAAGGCCCTGCAGTTATTCGTACTAAAATTGATGAAATCAACGCCAAGGGCTTAGATGCAAGCCCGAAAGAGAAAAACTTAATGACTGTGCTTGAAATTGCGCTTGAAATGTGTGAGCGAGGCATGTACTTTAAATCAGTTGATCTTTATCGTTCAACAGCAAGTGAATTTATCATTGATGGTAATGCATTAATTCCACCATTTGATGCAATACCAGGTCTTGGAACGAACGTAGCAAAGCAAATTGTTGCAGCGCGTGAAGAAGGCGAATTTTTATCGAAGGAAGATTTACAACGACGTGGTCGCGTGTCTAAAACATTAATCGAGTATATGGATCAGCTCGGTTGTTTAGAGGGACTACCAGATGCGAACCAGTTGTCATTGTTCTAATGAGAAGTGACGATATTTGCAATTGCCTCCCGAGTATGCTATTGTTAGTGTAATAATTTGTTGATAGTTCGCAGCAAAAGAGTGGGTTTCTCCCGCTCTTTTCTGTTGTTTACAACAACAAATACAGAAGATGAGGCTGTCGAAAAAGCAGGCTGTCGCCTTCATTTCTTAACAGCTATGTAAGCTTTGATTGAAACATCGACTTTTTAGAAAAATGCTTACTTAGTGCTTAAAACACAATATAAATAGCTGTCTGCTAAATTAAAGGTATGCTATGTAGTGAATTTTGCTTTCTATTTGAGGAATGATGCAGTTTTACCTTAATTTCTTATACACGCAAGATAAATAATAAAATTAGTAAATTGAAAGAACAACATGTGAGGAGGATATGATGAGCAAAGTTACTTCAACTATTGAAGCGCTCGTAACGCCTATTATTGCTGAACTAAATCTTGAATTAGTGGATGTCGAGTTTGTGAAAGAAGGTCGCAACTATTTTCTACGTATTTATGTAGATACGCCAGAGGGTGGTATTGACATTGATCAATGTGCACAAGTAAGTGAGCGTTTAAGTGTCATTCTGGATGAGAAGGACCCAATTGAGCAAAATTATTATTTAGAAGTATCTTCACCAGGTGCGGAACGACCATTGAAAAAAGAAGAGGACTTTGTTAAATCTGTTGGTAAGTATATTTATGTGAAAACATATGAGCCAGTGAAAGATATGAAAGAATTTCATGGCTACTTAACGGCATATACTGAACAAAGTTTAGAAATGGAAGTTCGTATTAAGACACGTAAAATCAACGTACAAATCGATAAAGAAAAAGTAGCGCAAGCGCGACTTGCGATCGACTTTTCAGATAAGCAAATTTAGGAGTGAACAAAAATGAGTAGTGATTTACTAGATGCTTTAACTGCCCTTGAGGAGCAAAAAGGGATTTCAAGAGAAGTATTAATTGAAGCAATTGAAGCGGCATTAGTAACAGCGTATAAACGCAATTTTAACCAAGCGCAAAATGTGCGAGTGGATTTGAACCTAGATAAAGGGACGATGCTTGTATATTCGCGTAAAGATGTAGTGGAAGAAGTAGAAGATGATCGTTTAGAAATCTCAATAGAAGATGCAAAAATGATTAATCCTGCATATGAAATTGGCGATGTATTAGAGCAAGAAGTAACGCCACGTAATTTCGGGCGTATCGCAGCTCAAACAGCGAAGCAAGTTGTCACTCAACGTGTACGTGAAGCAGAGCGCGGCTTAATTTACGAGGAGTATGTGGATCGTGAAGATGATATCGTAGTTGGTACGATTGAACGTCAAGATGCACGTAATATTTACGTGTCATTAGGTAAGGTAGAGGCAGCTTTACCAGTAAATGAGCAAATTCAAGGTGAGGTATATAAACCACAATCACGCATCCGTGTTTATATTACGAAGGTAGAACGAACAACTCGTGGACCACAAGTAATTGTGTCACGCACACATCCAGGCTTACTACGCCGTCTTTTTGAAATGGAAGTGCCGGAAATTTTTGATGGTACAGTAGAAATTAAATCGATTGCTCGTGAAGCAGGGGATCGCTCAAAAATCTCAGTTTATGCGCATAATCCAGAGGTAGATCCAGTAGGTTCATGTGTAGGTGCTAAAGGTGCACGTGTACAAACAATTGTTAACGAATTGAATGGTGAAAAAATCGATATCGTTGAATGGTCTGAAGATCCGATTGTATTTGTAGCAAATGCATTAAGCCCATCGAAAGTATTAGATGTACAAGTAAATGAGGAAGAAAAGTCAACAACTGTTGTTGTACCAGACTACCAGCTTTCATTAGCAATCGGTAAACGTGGTCAAAATGCGCGACTTGCTGCGAAGCTAACGAGCTGGAAAATCGATATTAAAAGTGAAACAGATGCACGTGAATTAGGAATTTATCCTTCTGAAACGAGCACGTTCGTTCCACAAAATAATAATACTGCAGCATATGATGATATCGAATATGATCTATATCAGGATGATGAAGAATAATCATATGAAGAAAATAGTATAGCTACTCATAGGCATTCTCTCAAGCTCCTTAAGCATGACGCGGAAATGCTGTGAGTAAGCAAGCGTATATGCTGAAGTTTTTGGAGAGAAGGTGAGCAAGGGTGGCTGTGCAAAGAAAAGTGCCTTTACGAAAATGTGTAGCAACAGGCGAAATGCATCCGAAAAAAGAAATGATTCGTGTCGTACGCTCAAAAGAGGGCGAAGTATCTGTTGATGTAACAGGTAAAAAATCGGGACGCGGAGCTTACGTTTCTAAATCGGAGCAGGCTGTTGAAGAAGCGCGTAAAAAAAATAGCTTAGGAAGACAACTTGAAGTAGCAATTCCAGAAGAAGTGTATGAGGAGCTGCTGAAGCTTATTCGCAGGGAGTCTATTTTATGACGAACAGAGCAATACTGCAAATGTTAGGGCTAGCTGCAAGAGCGAGGAAAGTTGTTTCTGGAGAAGAATTAGTCGTGAAGGAAGTACGTACAGGAGGAGCGAAGTTAGTTTTGCTTGCAAACGATGCTTCTGCTAACACGGCGAAAAAGATTAAAGACAAATGTACGTATTACAACGTTGAGTTTTATGTTTTTGGAGATCGCTATGATCTAGGACATGCTACAGGAAAGGAAGCACGTGTAGTATTAGCTATAACCGATAGTGGGTTTGCGAAAAAAATGTCTAGTCTACTCAACGAAAATTAATCGGGGGTGAGCAGATGAGCAAAATTAGAGTTCATGAATATGCGAAAAAGGTAAATAAAACGAGTAAAGAAGTAATGGAAAGGCTCACAAAGCTTGATATTGAAGTAAAAAACCATATGTCGATGCTTGACGCTACAACTATTACGAAGCTTGATTCTGTCTTTCAGCAAGTAGCAGAACCGAAAAAAGCAACACCTGCAAAGCCAGTTGCTAAAAAAGAAGGCTTGTCGCAACAAGGGCAAGCAGAAACACGTTCACAATCCAAGCAGCAACAAATGAAAAAAGCGGATAAAACTCCGAAAGTAGAACAAAACAAAGCGTCAAATAGTGACAAATCTAATAATGCAAAGGGTAACCAAAATCGAAATATGACACAAAATAATAATCAAAATAGTCGTGGTAAGAGCGGCGGTAATAAAAATAACAATCAAGGTGGCTTTAATCAACAACGTAAAAAGCCAGGCATTCATGGCGGTAAACGTCGTCCAAATAGAGGACCACAACAACCTGTACAAACAGTACAAAAAGAATTGCCAGAAAAAATCACATTTTATGAATCACTAACAGTTGCTGAGCTAGCAAAAAAATTGTACCGTGAGCCATCTGAAATTATTAAAAAATTATTTATGCTAGGCGTTATGGCAACAATTAACCAAGAGCTTGATAAAGATGCAATTGAGCTTATTTGTGCTGATTATGGTGTAGAAGTAGAGGAAGAAGTACGTGTAGATATTACAGACCTTGAAACACACTTTGAGCAAGAAATTAGCGAAGAAGAACAACGTGAGCGTCCACCAGTTGTAACAATTATGGGTCACGTTGACCATGGTAAAACATCTCTTTTAGATTCAATTCGCAATACTAAGGTTACTGCTGGAGAAGCTGGTGGTATTACACAGCATATCGGCGCTTACCAAGTAGAGGTTGATGGCAAAAAAATTACGTTCCTTGATACACCAGGACACGCCGCATTTACTACGATGCGTGCACGTGGTGCGAAAGTGACAGACTTGGCTATTATCGTTGTTGCAGCAGATGACGGTGTAATGCCTCAAACGGTAGAAGCAATTAACCATGCGAAGGCAGCAGAAGTTCCAATTATCGTTGCCATTAACAAAATGGATAAGCCATCTGCAAACCCAGACCGTGTGATGCAAGAATTAACAGAGCATGGTTTAGTGCCAGAAGATTGGGGCGGCGATACAATTTTCGTACCAATTTCTGCACTTAAAGGTGAAGGAATCGATCAATTATTAGAAATGATTTTACTTGTATCTGAAGTTGGTGAATTGAAAGCAAGCCCAGCACGTTCAGCAATCGGTACAGTTATTGAGGCTCAATTAGATAAAGGTCGCGGTTCTGTTGCGACATTATTAGTACAAGATGGAACATTGCGCGTAGGTGACCCAATTGTAGTAGGTCATGCTTACGGTCGTGTTCGTGCAATGGTAAATGATGTTGGTCGTCGTGTAAAAGAAGCGGGTCCATCGACACCTGTTGAAATTACAGGTTTAAATGATGTGCCACAAGCTGGTGACCGTTTTGTAGTATTTGAGGACGAGAAAACAGCCCGCTCTGTTGGTGAATCACGTGCGATGACAGCGATTCAAGCACAGCGCTCTGAAAAACAACGTGTAACATTAGACAACTTATTTGAACAAATGAGCCAAGGCGAAATGAAGGAATTAAACTTAATCGTTAAAGCTGATGTACAAGGTACAGTAGAAGCGATGGCTGCATCATTAATGAAAATTGATGTAGAAGGCGTTAATGTGAAAATTATCCACACTGGTGCCGGTGCGATTACTGAATCAGATATTACATTAGCAGCAGCTTCAAACGCGATTGTTATTGGTTTCAACGTTCGTCCAGATGTAAATGCAAAGCGTGCGGCTGAAGAAGAAGGAGTAGATATTCGTCTACACCGCATTATTTATAAAGTAATCGAAGAAATCGAGCAAGCGATGAAGGGTATGCTTGATCCAGAATACGAGGAAAAAATCGTTGGTCAAGCTGAAGTTCGTCAAACAATTCGTGTATCAAAAGTTGGTACAATTGCAGGTTCTTACGTAACAGAAGGCAAAATGGTACGTGATGCAGGTGTACGTATTATTCGTGAAGGTATCGTTATTTTTGAAGGTGAGCTAGACTCATTAAAACGCTTTAAAGATGATGCCAAGGAAGTAGCGAAAGGCTATGAATGTGGTATAACAATTAAAAACTTCAACGATATTAAAGAGGGCGATGTAATTGAAGCCTTTGTTATGGAAGAAGTTAAACGTGCATAATGATTGTTTACGCAGAGATTGAGTTTATCATTCACACTGCCCATTCATTAAAAGAAAAGCGCGCAGTGCTGCAAAGAATGGTGACGCGAACGAAGCAGAAGTTCAATGTGTCTGTTGCGGAAATTGATCACCAAAATGTCTGGCAGCGCACGCGCCTCGCGCTTGTAACAGTTGCTTCCTCAAAGGAGGCGGCTGAGCGCGAAATGATGCATGCGCTTCATTATTTAGAGTCGAACCCAGAATGGGAACGACTTGAAATGTTTCGCGAGTATTTGTAATATAGAAGGAAATTTGTTAAGGTGGTGACTTTTTATGTCTCTACGATCAAACCGAATTGCTGAGCAAATGAAAAAGGAGCTTGGCGATATTCTTGGACGTAAAATAAAGGATCCGCGTGTAGGCTTTGTCACAGTAACGGATGTTGCAGTAACAGGTGATTTACAACAGGCAACTGTTTATATTTCATCATTAGGCAATGAGCGTGAAAGAGAAGAAACGTTAAAAGCATTAGAAAAAGCTTCTGGCTTTATTCGTTCTGAAATTGGCTCACGTATCCGTTTACGCCGTACACCAGAAATTTTATTCGAATTCGATTCTTCTGTAGAATATGGTAATAAAATTGATGCTTTATTGCGTTCATTGCATGAAGATAAATAGGGAGCTGTCAGGAAATCAGGCTGTTGCCTGCATTTCCCGACAGCTTTTTTCACTTTGAAAGAAAATTAGTCCTTTCAATCTATGAGATTGAAAAAAGGGTAACCCCTTTTAAAGCTTAAAATAGGAGGTATTTTGCGATGAACGGTATTTTACCATTATGGAAAGAGCGTGGTATGACTAGTCATGATTGCGTATTTAAGCTGCGAAAAATTTTAAAAACAAAAAAAGTAGGTCATACAGGGACACTAGATCCTAATGTAGAAGGAGTACTCCCTATTTGCATTGGTCAAGCAACAAGAATTGCAGAATATATTACGGATGCTGGCAAAACATATGAGGCTGTTATCAGTATTGGGCGTACAACAACAACTGAAGATGCAGAGGGAGAAACAGTTGAACAAGATACTACCCATAAATCATTTAGCCGCGCAGATATTTTGGCAGCATTAGAGCAATTGACTGGCACAATAGAACAGACGCCTCCTATGTATTCAGCGGTTAAAGTGAATGGCAAAAAACTATATGAATATGCGAGAGCTGGGCAGACAGTGGAGCGTCCAACAAGACAAGTAACTATTTATGATTTAACATTATTAGACGAGGCTGACGTATTCCAAGGAGAACAAGTGCAGTTTGCAATACGTATTAAATGCAGCAAAGGTACATATATTCGTACGCTTGCTGTGCAAATCGGCGAAATGCTAGGCTATCCTGCTCATATGCAAGAGCTTGTACGCACAGCTTCAGGCACATTTACAAAGGAAAATTGTTTAACATTAGCTGAAGTACAGGAATCAATGGATAGAGGGCAAATTTTTGAGCAAATGCTACCTGTTGAATACGCATTAAATAGCTACCCATTCATAGAAATAGATGCAACAAATGACAAGCAAATATTTAATGGACAAGTACTTGAAATGCATGCATTATTAAAGGAGCATAAGAAAATTGTCTATGCGAAAAATGGACGAGCGAGGGCAGTTTATATCGCACATCCAACAAAGGCAAATATGATGAAACCAGAAAAAATGTTCCCTGAAATAGAGCAGGAGGTATAAATCGTAATGGAAGTCATTTATTTAAAATACCCTCATCAGTTAGAGCGGTCAGAAGCAGCTTACTCTTTAGCAGTCGGTTTTTTCGATGGTGTTCATAAAGGGCATCAAGCTGTCATTAAGCACGCGATTTACAAGGCGCAAGAATTAGGCATTAAAAGTGCGGTCATGACTTTTGATCCGCACCCCACTATTGTATTAGGCGCTCGCAATGAGCAAGTATTTTATATTACACCTCTTCAGCAAAAGCTAGATACACTAAAAGCACTGGGTGTAGATACAGTATTTGTTGTAAGCTTCACCTCTGACTTTGCGAAGCTATCACCAGAAGAATTCGTGCAATACTTCATTCGCGATTTACATGTACAGCATGTAACGGCAGGCTTTGATTATTCATTCGGAGCATTTGGTAAAGGCGATATGCGTTTAATGGAGGAGCTGTCGCAAGGTGAATTTAGTGTGACAACGATTGAAAAGCAACTCGACTGTGATGAAAAAATTAGCTCTACACGTATTCGCAAATTGTTAAAAGATGGTGAGATGGAAGAAGTAGGCACATTACTTGGTCGAGCATTTGAAGTACCAGGCATCGTTGTACACGGTGATAAACGTGGACGCACCCTCGGCTTCCCAACCGCTAATGTGCAATCAATGGCAGGCTGCTTTATTCCGGCAACAGGCGTGTATGCTGTAAAGATTTTAGTGCAAAATAAATGGCACAATGGCGTTTGTAATGTCGGCTATAAGCCAACATTTAATAATCCAGAAGAGAAACAGCTGTCGATTGAAGTACATATTTTTGATTTTAATAAAAATATTTACGGCGAGGAAGTTGTTGTCGGTTGGTATAAACGTATTCGTAGCGAACGAAAATTCTCAGGCATTGACGAGCTTGTTGCACAAATTGAGCTGGATAAGCAAGAGGCAATCAATTATTTCGCGAGTAAGGTATAAATTGTTGCTTGTCATATTCTAGTATGATATACTTCCTAAAGTGTTCAATATACACTGAACCTTAGCTCGGCTTTCCGTTACTCCTGACGATTGCTGTGCTATAGGGGATATTTAAATTTTAGGAGGTCATTTCAAATGGCAATTACAAAAGAACGTAAAAACGAAATTATCGCTGAGTACCGTACTCACGAAGGCGACACTGGTTCTCCAGAAGTACAAATCGCTGTATTAACTGCAGAAATCAATGCATTAAACACGCACTTACGTACACACAAAAAAGATTTCCACTCTGAGCGTGGTCTTTTCAAAATGGTAGGTCGTCGTCGTCACTTATTAAAATATCTTCGTGAAACAGACGTACAACGTTACCGTGAATTAATTACACGTTTAGGCTTACGTCGCTAATCTCATATAAAAAGCGGGAAACTTCCCGCTTTTTATTTATGCATAAAAACTTCTAATAAAAATAAAAAAATTTAGCATAGAAACTACATTTTTGATACACTAACTATAAGTACATACAAAAAAGCTGAAATAGGGTGTAACAGTAGAAAGGGGTTCATCAGATGAACGACAAAAAAGTCTATTCTTATGAATGGGCAGGCCGTCCACTCGTAGTTGAAGTAGGACAGTTAGCAAAACAAGCAAATGGCGCTGCATTAATCCGCTACGGGGAAACGGCAGTATTAGCCACAGCCACAATGTCAAAATCACCAAAGCCTTTAGATTTCTTCCCATTAACAGTGAACTATGAAGAACGATTATATGCTGCAGGTAAAATTCCAGGTGGCTTTATTAAGCGTGAAGGACGCCCTTCAGAAAACGCGATTTTAGCATCACGTTTAATTGATCGTCCAATTCGGCCGATGTTCCCAGACGGTTTCCGTAACGAAGTACAAGTAATTTCAATGGTTATGTCAAATGATCCGGATTGTCCATCAGATGTAGCTGCAATGTTCGGATCTTCATTAGCATTAGCGGTTTCAGATATTCCATTCGATGGTCCAATTGCTGGGGTACACGTTGGCTATATTAATAACGAATTCGTATTGAATCCAACAACAGAGCAAATGGAGGAAAGTACAATCCATTTATCTGTAGCTGGTAATAAAGATGCAATTAACATGGTAGAGGCAGGCGCTTTAGAAGTGCCAGAGGAAATTATGTTAGAAGCAATTATGTTTGGTCATGAAGAAATTAAAAAATTAATCGCTTTCCAAGAGCAAATTGTAGCTGAAGTAGGTAAAGCAAAAATAGAAGTTACATTATATGAGCTTGATGCTGAATTAACTCAAGCAGTAAAAGCAGCTTGCGAAGCAGACATGAATGCAGCAATTCAAACAGTTGAAAAGCATGCGCGTGAAGAAGCGATTACAGCGGTAAAAGAGCGTGTATTAGCAACTTATGAAGAAGCAGATGACGAGACAATCAAGCAAGTAAAAGGCATTTTAGATAAAATGGTGAAGGATGAAGTACGCCGCTTAATTACAGAAGACAAAGTGCGTCCAGATGGTCGTAAACTTGATGAAATTCGCCCATTATCTTCTGAAGCAAGCTTACTTGACCGTACACACGGTTCGGCTTTATTCACACGCGGTCAAACACAAGCATTATCGATTTGTACTTTAGGTGCTTTAGGCGATGTACAAATTATTGATGGCTTAGGCATCGAGGAATCAAAACGTTTTATGCACCATTACAATTTCCCACAATTCTCTGTAGGGGAAACAGGTCCAATACGTGGTCCTGGTCGTCGTGAAATCGGTCACGGTGCATTAGGTGAGCGTGCGCTACTTGCAGTTATTCCGAACGAAGTAGATTTCCCATATACAATTCGTTGTGTATCTGAAGTATTAGAGTCGAATGGTTCAACGTCACAGGCTTCTATTTGTGCCTCAACACTAGCTATGATGGACGCAGGTGTACCATTAAAAGCGCCTGTAGCAGGTATTGCGATGGGTCTTATTAAAAAGGACGAGCATTATTCAATTTTAACAGACATTCAAGGTATGGAAGACCACCTTGGTGATATGGACTTTAAAGTAGCGGGTACAGCTAAAGGTGTAACAGCGCTGCAAATGGATATTAAAATTGATGGTTTATCACGCAATATTTTAGAAGAAGCATTAACACAAGCAAAAATCGGTCGTATGCATATTTTGGAGCATATGATGACGACGCTTAACGAGCCACGTACATCATTATCGAAATACGCGCCAAAAATTATTACGATTAAAATTAATCCTGATAAAATCCGCGATGTAATTGGACCAGGTGGTAAGCAAATTAATAAAATTATCGATGAAACAGGCGTAAAAATTGATACAGAACAAGATGGTACAATTTATATTTCTTCAGCAAACGAAGAAATGAACAACCGCGCGAAAGAAATTATCGAATCAATCGTACGAGAAGCAAAAGTAGGTGAATACTACTTAGCAACTGTGAAACGTATCGAAAAATTCGGTGCATTCTGTGAAATCTTCCCAGGTAAAGATGGATTACTGCACATTTCAGAAATTCAAGAAGAACGTACGAAAGCAGTGGAAGACGTGTTAAAGCTTGGCGATCAATTACTAGTGAAATGTATTGAAATCGATAATCAAGGTCGTGTTAACCTGTCACGTAAAGTAGTGATTAAAGAAGAAAAAGAACGCGCTGAGCAACAATAAACAATTACGTCTTAGCCTCAAAATCTTTAAAATCTGTGACTAACGCTGAGTCAAAATCAATAAAGAAATGGACTGTACACTTTTGGTACAGTCTTTTTTGTCGAAGGAGAAAAGGTAATGACAGTGCAAGTAACAACATGCCAAAATGGTGTGCGTATCGTATCAGAGCATCTTCCACATGTGCGCTCACTTTCTGTTGGTATATGGGTAAATGCTGGTTCTCGTTATGAGCTACCAGAGGAAAATGGTATTACACATTTTATTGAACATATGCTTTTTAAAGGAACAATGACGAAAACTGCAAAACAAATTGCTGAAATATTTGACCGCATCGGTGGCGAAGTAAATGCCTTCACATCAAAAGAAAACACTTGTTATTATGCAAAAGTGCTAGATCATCATGCAGGGTTAGCTGTTACTGTTTTAGCAGATATGTTTTTCAATTCAACATTTACTTCAGAAGATATTGAAAGGGAACGTCAAGTTGTACTCGAGGAAATTTATATGAGTGAGGATGCACCAGACGATGATGTACACGAAAAGCTATGGGCTGTTATGTATCCATCTGACGCACTTGGCCGTCCGATTTTAGGAACTGCTGAAACTTTAGCGACTTTCGATGAGGCAATGATTCGACATTATATGGCGAAGCATTATAGTCCACAAAATATCGTTATTTCCGTAGCTGGTAATATAACGGACGGACTCTTAGCGACGATTGAGCAGTTGTTTGGACAATTTCAAGCAAGTTCTAAAGCAGTGCAACACATTTTATCTTACCCGGTATTTTCGGCAGGTGAAATTATTAAGGAGCGCGATATTGAGCAAGCACACGTAGCCATTTCATTCCCTGCAATTGGGGTGAAAAATCCTGATGTTTATAGTTTGATTGCACTGAATAATATTATTGGTGGCAATATGAGCTCAAGGCTGTTCCAGGAAGTACGTGAGGAGCGTGGCTTAGCTTATGCAATTTATTCTTATCAAACATCGTATGAGGATGTTGGCTCGATAACGGTATATGGCAGTACGAGTAAGCAGCAGCTAAGTCAAATGCAGCATACAATTGATGCAACATTACTTGATATTGTAGCAGGTGGAATTACGGAGCTTGAACTAGAAAACGCCAAGGAGCAGCTAAAAGGTAGCTTCGTTTTAGGGCTTGAAGGTACAGAGGATCATATGAATCGCAATGGACTGAATGAATTAATTCATCAGCGCCACCGTTCAGTGGATGAAGTACTTGCTTCAATTGATGACATTTCAATGGAGACAATTAATGAATTAATTACAGATATTTTATTGCAGGAACCAGCAATTGCGATAATAGGACCTGAAAAATAAAAAACGCCTGAAATCAAGAGAAAAACTTGATTTCAGGCGTTTTTTAGCAATGAAGAAGTCAAATTCATCAGAACTTATGCTCGATAAAGTAAACAGCGTGTTATTTACCAAGCTAATTTTGTTAACTACATCTTTTAGTGAAGAGCCAGAAATTATCCAACCAATGATAAAATTCCTTTTTAGGCGAACGTTCAAAATGAGCTATGCATATAGTATGGTGAAGCACTGAAGAGGAGGGAGAATATGCTTTTATCAGAGCTTGCTGACAAAGAGTTAATTGAAATGCAAAATGGTGTTCGTTATGGTTATTTAGCGGATACAGAATGTTTATTTGAGCCGACAACGGGGAAGATTATCGGCTTTGAGCTAATGCCTCAATCTAAGCTTATGTTTCAAAAGCGAAAAACAGGGGCGGCGTTTATTCCTTGGGAGGAAATCGTCTTAATCGGTGAGGATCGCATTTTATTTAATAAAACAACAACGACATTTAGAAGCTACGACCAATGACGGAGCGATGGTTAGTTGTTGGTGCAGATGAAAGAATGAAGGTTTTAGCTAAAAATTTAGCTAGTGAGGAACGGACTGTTTTTTACAAAAATAAAACGAGCTGGGATGCAGAGCTTAATGCAACAGCTCTCGAGTTTCATCCAGATGTTGTTGTGCTGCCTATTCAGCCATTGCAAATCGATGTACAAATTGTGCTTGGTATTCAAAAAGCAGTTATGCATGTTGGAAAGCTATCACCAGAATGGGAAGTCATTTTAAAAGAGCATATGGTATACCGTTATTTGCAGCAGGAGGCATTTATTTGGCAAAATGCGGCATTAACAGCAGAGGCATTTCTAGCTTATTTTTATGAACATAAACGTGCTGTACGTCACAAACGCTTTATTATTACTGGCTTTGGTCGTGTTGCGAAAATGACAGCTCATATGCTCAAAAATATGCAGGCAGATGTCGTAATTTTAGTACGTTCTGTTGCACAGCACTGTGAAGCATTAGCGCTTGGCTATGAATCCTATTTATTAGATGAGTTACCGCATATTGATGGAGTAGCATTAATTAATACGATTCCCGCACAATGGTTAACACCATCAATGCGAGAGCAATTTGCAATGCCAATTTATGATTTAGCTTCGGCACCAGGCTGTGTAACTGATAGTGTAGAGCACTATATATTACTCGCAGGGTTACCCGGGAAATATTTTAGCACAGATGCTGCGCATTTATTGAAAACAGCAATATTAGATTGGGGGGCGGAGCAATGCTTGAAGGTAAACGCATTGGATTAGGTATTACAGCATCGCATTGCACATACGCCGATGTAGTGCCTAAAATTGAAAACTTAAAGCAGGCAGGGGCACAAGTCGTGCCAATTATTACACCATCTGTTTTACATGCAGCAACTCGTTTTGGAACAGGGGAAGAATGGGTTGCAAAAATAGAAGCGGCAACTGGAGAAAAGGTTATTTCTTCAATAGTTGAAGCAGAGCCGTTTGGGCCAAAAAATCCATTAGATTGTATGCTAATAGCACCTATGACAGGTAATTCGATAAGTAAATTTGCTAATGCAGCAACGGATAGTGCAGTTTTAATGGCAGCAAAAGCAACTTTACGTAATGGTTCTCCTGTCGTTATAGGCATTTCGACGAATGATGCACTTGGCTTAAATGGTCAAAATATAATGAAGCTGTTAAATGCAAAAAATATATATTTTATTCCGTTTGGTCAGGATGATCCATTCCAAAAGCCGACATCACTTATCGCTGATTTTTCTAAAATGGTTGAAACGGTGCATTCGGCAATTTTTCATAAAAAACAATTACAGCCAATATTTATCTCTTTCCAATAGAAGATTCTCTTCTTTATAAATAGAGGGGTGAATTTTGAGGCTGTCTGGAAAGAATACTCGTTGCAGAAAATATGACTAGCACACCATTTTCCAGATAGCCAATTGCTGCTTTTTTAGTATGGAGCATTTAGAAAAGTGCGGGCTTTCTTTATAAGGCTTGAAAACATCTAAAACTGAATGTTGAAAGAAAAATAAGGTAGCGTGCTTTTTGGTCTTTTTAGAAGTACCTAAAAGAAGATCATAGTCCAAGAACAGCATAGGCGCATATGATTAACATTGCGTTTGCCGAAGGCTTAAAAAGAATTAGATTTGTATTAGCAGGGTGTAATTCGTATGAGTTTTTTTAATAATCAAATTAATCCTACACATTTGCAAGGTTTTATGTTACAATATCCAACATTATGTAACTAGTTCCGAGGAGAGATGAGATTATGACTAAGCAATTGACAGTAGCTGTCGTAGGTGCGACAGGGGCAGTAGGTACAACAATGATGGAGCATTTAACTAAACGTAACTTTCCTATTAAGCAAATTAAATTTCTAGCATCTGCGCGTTCTGCGGGTAAAGAAATTAAGTTTAATAATCAATTATATACAATCGAAGAAGCAACACCAGAGAGTTTTGAAGGGGTAGATGTTGCATTATTTTCAGCAGGCGGCTCTGTATCTGCTGCACTTGCACCAGAAGCAGCAAAGCGTGGGGCAATCGTTGTAGATAATACAAGTCATTTCCGCATGGATCCTGAGGTACCTCTAGTTGTACCTGAAGTAAACCGTCATGCATTAAAAGATATTCCAAAAGGCATTATTGCCAACCCTAACTGTTCAACAATTCAAATGGTTGCAGCATTACAGCCAATTCGTGGAAAATTCGGCTTAACAAAAGTGGTGGTATCTACATACCAAGCTGTATCTGGCTCTGGTATTGCAGCAATTGAAGAGTTAAAAACGCAAAGTGCACAATGGGAAGCTGGAAAAAATGTGGAGGCGCATATTTTACCTGCTAAAGCGGATAAAAAGCATTATCCAATTGCTCGCAATGTTATTCCGCAAATCGATAAATTTACTGACAACGGCTATACGTATGAAGAAATGAAAATGATTAACGAAACGAAAAAAATTATGGAAATGCCTGAATTACATGTCGCTGCGACTTGTGTGCGTGTGCCAGTAGTATCAGGGCATTCTGAATCTGTATATATTGAGCTTGAGCAAGAGACAACTGTGCAAGCCATTTTCGAAGTATTACAAAATGCGCCAGGCATTGTGTTACAAGATGATATTGTAAACCAACAATATCCGATGCCGATTTTTGCTGAAGGAGAAGATCCTATATTTGTAGGTCGAATTCGTCAAGATTTAGATAATAAAAAAGGGTTCCATTTATGGATTGTATCAGACAATTTACTAAAAGGGGCAGCACTCAATTCTATTCAAATTGTTGAAGCAATGATAGAGGATAACTTATTTTGATTCAGCAAATATTTTTAGTCTTATAACAAAAAATTAAAAAAATTACTTATTTCAGCTTGGTAGTAACATATCTGCTGATCAAAATAAAACCCTCAGCTGATGCGACAAATTTCGAAAAGGGGACCTGCATAGCGCAGATTGAATAACTGTTGGAGCACGTAGCGACAGCTTTAGGTTAACTTTTTCCCCTATTTGCTCGAAAAAATTTGGATGCAATTACCTCGAGGTGTAATTGATGATAAGAGGTGTATATTTATGAATTTAGGTCGAATTGGAACGGCAATGATTACACCGTTCAAAGAGGATGGCACAATTAACTATCCTGAGCTTGAACGAATTATTAATTATTTAATTGATAATGGTACAGATAGCATTGTTGCATGTGGTACGACATCTGAAAACCCTACGATGTCGACAGAGGAGAAAATTGAGGTTGTGCGTTTCACTGTAGAAAAAGTAGCAGGACGTGTACCAGTTATTGCTGGAACAGGGGATAACGAAACAGCATACTCAATTATGATGACACATAAAGCAGAGGAAAACGGCGCAGATGGTATTATGCTAGTAGCTCCGTACTACAATAAGCCAAATCAGCGTGGTATTTATGCCCACTTTGAAACAATCGCGCGTGAAACGAAGCTGCCCGTGATGCTGTACAATGTACCAGGGCGTACTGCTGTTAATGTTTCCTATGAAACGTCGGTTGCTTTAAGTAAAATTCCGAATATTTTATGGATTAAAGAAGCAAGTGGTAACTTAGATCAAATGGGCGATATTATTGAAAATGTTGAGAAGAAAGATAATTTCTTAGTTTATAGTGGAGATGATGGTTTAACATTACCACTTTTAGCGATTGGTGGATCAGGTGTTATTTCGGTTGCAGCACATGTTGTTGGGAACGATATGCAATTAATGATGCGTGCATTTGAAGAAGGTAAGCATGAGTTAGCTGCAAAAATTCATCGCGCATTATTGCCATTGGTACGTGCATTGTTTGCACAACCTAATCCATCTCCAGTAAAATACGCGATGACAAAATTAGGCTTTGATACTTTAGCGGTACGATTGCCTATGATGGAAATGACGGATGAGGAAAAAGCTAATTTCGATAAAATTTGGGATACGTACCAAGCGAAAATAGCTGAGATTCGTGAAACTTTGGCGCTGTCCTAAAAGTGATATGCTCCCTAGTAGGTAGACAGATGAAAAAGCAAAAATCATCTACCTATATAGGGAGCTTTTTCGTGTGGCTTTTTATAACAAAAAATGATGGAAATGAGTTTGTAGCCAATAATACGATGAAGGAAGGAGTTAGTTATGAAATTTAAAATAGCTGTTGTTATTTTGATAGCATTTCTAATTGGGGTTGTGGCTGGCCTTTTATTGTCCACAAAAAATATAACTTCATCGAAAATGAATAATTTAGACACGTCAAATTATGAATTACTTGTCAATCGAATTAAAAATGAATTTAACGTGGAGGGATACAAAGAAATACTGGGAGAGAACGGCGATATTGTAGTTGTTCCAGATATTATAGATGGTCAACAGGATATTTTTCCTGAAGGCTTATACTATAGAAATAAAAAGTTTGTATATAAGAATTCCGAAAATGGAATGATTATTATTTTGAGTATAAGTGCTGCGGAAGAACGAGAGGGGCGTTTTTGGAATCATAGTATTAGCTACGATTCCGAAAGCTATAACTCTAAAACAGGAATGTATAAAGATACATACAATGCTATTTTCCCGAATTCAGAAGCTAGTATTTATGAATTCACAGGAAACGGCTATTCACTTTTACTTGTTGGTATATCAAGCAATCTCGATAATGTTGATGTGTTCACGCTTAATGAAACAGCCCAGTTTTTACAAGAGCTAGCCAAATATCTAAATTAGGAGGAATTGAATATGATTCAATTTCATCACCTATGCCCTATCAAAAAATAACAGCTCAAAACATGACCTACGTTTGTGTTACTAATGTTTAGTATGATTTTTTATGAATTTTTAATTTGTGCTTAAAGGCAACTACACGTATAATGAGTGATAAGTGGTTGCTGTTCGGGATATTTTTTAGGAGGAAATAAAGTGACAAAAGTAAAAAATGAAGTAATCCGTATCATCCCTCTAGGTGGAGTTGGTGAAATCGGAAAATCTATGTATGTAATAGAAATTGACGAGGAGCTATTCGTTGTAGACAGTGGGCTAATGTTCCCAGAGGACGAAATGCTTGGTATTGACATCGTCATTCCCGATATTGCGTACTTAGAAGAAAACAAAGAGCGTGTGAAAGGAATTTTCCTAACGCATGGGCATGAAGATGCTATTGGTTCTATCGCGTATGTCTTGAATAAAATTAAAGCGCCAGTATACGGTTCAAAATTAACAATTGCGCTTGCTAAAGAACATTTAAAAGAGATGCCTGCACCGCATCCAGTGAAATTCTTCGAAGTAACGAATAAAAGTCGTATGAATTTCAATTCAACGTATGTAACATTTTTCCATACAACACATAGTATCCCCGATTCGCTAGGGATTGTGTTCCATACGTCAGAAGGTGCAATTGTTCATACTGGAGAATTTAAATTTGACCAAGCTGCACAAGGAAAATTTAAGCCTGATTTAGCAACGATGGCGCAACTTGGTGAAGAAGGCGTATTTATTTTATTATCTGAATCAACTGAGGCGGAGCGTCCAGGCTATACGACAAGTGAAGCGGTAGTTGGTGAGCAGCTTGCAAAAACATTCCATTCTGCACAAGGACGAATTTTAGTAGCAGTATATGCTTCAAACTTTATCCGTGTACAGCAAGTATTTACACAAGCGCGAAGCTCCTTCCGTAAAGTTGCTGTTATTGGCAAATCGCTTGAAAAGGTTGTAGAGCTAGGGACATCACTTGGCTATTTAGATATTTACGAAGATACGTTAATTCCAGTAAGTGATATTCATAAATATGAAGATGACGAAATTATTATTATCGCAACAGGTAACCAAGGTGAACCACTCGAAGCACTTGATAAAATTGTGCGTAAGCATCATCGAGATGTTAAAATCAAGCAAACTGATACTGTGTTAATTACATTTACGCCATCCCCTGGGATGGAAGTGCAAATGTATAAAACGATGAATCAACTGGCAAAAGCAGGTGCTCACGTACTGTCAGCAGATAAAAAGGTTCACGTTTCAGGGCATGGTAGCCAAGAAGATTTGAAATTAATGCTAAACTTAATGCAGCCGAAGTATTTTGTGCCGATTCAAGGGGAATACCGCATGTTAATTGCCCATTCAAAGCTAGCACAATCACTAGGCATGCAGAAATCACAAATTTTTATTGCGGATAAAGGCGATATCGTAGAATATAAAAACGGCAAAATGCGCATGAGTGGTCGTGTACAAGCAGGTAATGTATTAATTGATGGTATAGGTGTTGGCGATGTTGGCAATATCGTATTGCGTG
This sequence comes from Bacillus ndiopicus, assembly GCF_000612805.1. Classification (GTDB taxonomy): domain Bacteria; phylum Bacillota; class Bacilli; order Bacillales_A; family Planococcaceae; genus Metasolibacillus; species Metasolibacillus ndiopicus. The sequence goes on from NZ_HG964403.1 coordinate 928,382, forward strand.
ATCGCAAGCTACTATCACAAGATGGTATTTTCATTGTTGTTGTCACGTTGAATCGAGCGCAAAAGAAAATTGCATCTGGACCAGAAATATTATCGCGCGGATTTGTTTATGTACGTGAATCAGAGGGGCTGATGATTGAAGCGTCTGAAATTGCACGTGGTGTTATTGAGAAATATGTGAATAAAGATACGTTTGAATGGACAAATATTAAACAAGAAATTCGTGATACGCTTAATCAATATTTATTCCAAAAAACGAAGCGCCGCCCGATGATTATCCCGATTATTATGGAATATTAAGCGAGAAAGGATTTTCTTATGCCGTATTGGCACAAGGAAATCCTTTTTTAAGCCGATAAGAACAGAGGCTCATCACCAAAAAATAAGGTTGATTAATTAATTATGTGCATGAATTTATCTTGTTTTTTTAATAAAAGGGTTACTTGGCTTTCTGTGATTAATTATAACGAGGTGTAATTGATGAAGAGCTAGAAAGGAATAGGTGAAATGGCGAGCAAAGGGAAGAAAAAACAAATGAAGGCAAATAAAAAAGAGTGGCATCCACTTACCTATGAAATCGTTGGTATTTTATGTATTGCTTATGCGATTATCATTTTTTTTGAATATGGTATGGTTGGTCGTTTGACACAATCAATTGCTTTATTTTTATTCGGTAATTTGCATTTCGTTATCCCGTTTTTACTTGTATTAATAGCATCAATGCTAATGGTGAGAAGACGTGGCGTGACGATGAAAAATCGTGTTGTAATTGGTGTGTTTCTCATTATATGTAGCTTCACTGTGTTTAGCCATAGCCTACTTTTTGAGGAGTTGCACAAGGCCAATGCACTGTTGTCAAATTCAGTTTTACGTGAGACTTGGCGCCTCTTAATTGAAATGGATGGCGTTGCAAATCGAGGGCAAGCACTTGGTGGTGGTGTAATAGGGGCATTGCTCTTTAGCATACTACATGTGTTATTTGACTCAACTGGTGCAAAGGTAACAGCATGGGTGTTGCTGTTTATAGGCATTATATTAGTGACAGGTAAAGCGCTAGTTCCTATTGTTATCGAAAAAACACCTGCGATGAAAAAAAAGCTAGCTCGTCAAAAGAAAGAGAAGACACGCCGCTCTCCCAAATCGGTAACTTCTGAATCTGAGGTACTTGCAACGGAGGAAACAATTGTACATGAAGAACCTATTATTTCGGCCTTTACTCAGCCTACAATTCGTGAAGAAGAGCCACCAGCTGTTGAAGTAGAAATAGAAGAAATACTTGATGAGCCAGTGCAAGTGAATGAATCCGAAAGTCCGTATACCCTACCATCAACTCAATTACTACAGTTACCACCAGCACATGATCAAAGTGGAGAGTATAGCATTATTCAAGCTAACGCTAAAAAGCTAGAGCAAACACTGTTAAGCTTTGGTGTTAAGGCTAAAATTGTTCAAGTTCATTTAGGACCAGCTGTGACAAAGTATGAGGTGTTGCCAGATGTCGGGGTAAAAGTAAGTAAAATAGTTAGCTTACAAGATGATTTAGCTCTAGCATTAGCAGCAAAGGATATTCGCTTAGAGGCACCGATTCCAGGGAAATCTGCCATTGGTATTGAAGTGCCTAACAATGAAGTAGCAATTGTAACATTAAGAGAAGTCATTGAAGTGCCTGAAAATAAAGCATCAAGTAAATTATTAATTAGTTTTGGGCGAGATGTAACAGGTCAAGCAATGCTTGCTGAGCTGAATAAAATGCCACATTTACTTGTTGCTGGTTCAACAGGTAGCGGGAAAAGTGTATGCATTAACGGCATTATTATTTCAATACTTATGCGCTCAGCGCCACATGAAGTTCGAATGATGATGATTGACCCAAAAATGGTAGAGCTGACTGTATATAACGGCATCCCACACTTGCTTGCACCGGTTGTGACAGATCCACGTAAAGCAGCACAGGCATTGCAAAAAATCGTTTCTGAAATGGAACGACGCTACGATCTCTTTTCACATACAGGTACACGCAATATTGAAGGTTATAATGAGCATATTGAACAACATAATGCAGCAAATATAGAGCAGCAGGCGAAACTACCATATATTGTTGTTATTGTGGATGAATTAGCGGATTTAATGATGGTTGCATCAAGTGAAGTAGAGGATGCTATTACACGTTTGGCACAAATGGCACGTGCTGCAGGTATTCATCTCATCATTGCAACACAGCGTCCATCTGTAGATGTTATAACGGGAATTATTAAAGCAAATATTCCTTCACGTATTGCATTTGCTGTATCTTCAGCTGTTGATTCGCGCACAATTTTAGATATGGGTGGCGCAGAAAGATTGCTTGGACGTGGTGATATGCTATTTTTACCAGCGGGTGCTTCCAAGCCAATGCGCGTACAAGGCGCTTTTGTCTCGGATAAAGAAGTCGAGGCAGTTGTTGACTTTGTTATACAACAGCAAAAAGCACAGTATGAGGAGTCGATGATTCCGACTGAGGTGCCGCAAACAGAAATTATTGAGGAGACTGATGACTTGTATGATGAAGCCGTTATGCTTGTTATCGAGCAGCAGAGTGCCTCTGTTTCGATGCTGCAACGTCGCTTCCGTATAGGCTATGCAAGGGCTGCACGCATTGTTGACCAAATGGAAATGCGCGGTGTAGTTGGTCCACCAGATGGTAGTCGACCACGACAAGTATTGCTAGCAAAATCTAGCATTTCAGGCGAATAAAAATAATGTATTTTTCTGAATATTATATTTTTGTTCAAAAATTAATATAAAATTTACGATTCCGTCACACTTTTTAAATAAATGTGTTTGCAACAGCTATTAAAAATGTTATATTGAAAACGAATTAGTAGGAATGTTGTACATCAGATGTCTGATCTCTTTGTTGGTGGTGGTGAAAAAGTGACAATTAAAACAGATCACCGTCATTTATACTTACAAGTAATCGATCGCTTAAAATCGGATATAGAAAAAGGGATTTATCAAGAAAATGAAAAATTACCATCTGAATTTGAGCTATCTAAATCACTTGGAGTAAGTCGTGCCACTTTACGTGAGGCGCTACGATTGTTGGAGGAAGAAAACGTTATCATCCGTCGACATGGTGTAGGAACATTCGTTAACCCTAAGCCAGTATTTACTTCGGGAATTGAACAATTGTCGAGTATTTCATCAATGATAGAGCAAGCGGGAATGACACCAGGCACGATTTTTATAAAAGCAACAGAAGAAAAATCGACTGAGGATGATGTAAAGCGTTTTCAAACCGACATTGATGACAATGTGATCACGATTGAACGTGTAAGAACAGCGGATGGAGAGCCAGTTGTTTATTGTATTGATAAAGTACCGGCTAACTATTTACCGCAGCAATTTATTAATAATCAGGATGTATCTCTTTTTTCAGCGCTTGAAAAATCAGGTGCAATCCATGTCAACTATGCGATCACGTACATCGATCCGATAGGCTTTCATGAAGAGGTTTCGCCAATCTTGGACTGCGGTCCCGAAACAGCGTTACTCGTTTTGAAGCAGCTTCATTACGATGATAATGATCGAGTAGTTTTATATTCTAAAAATTATTTTAGAGCTGATAAATTCAGCTTCCATGTAGTTCGAAAAAGGGTGTAGAACAAAGTTTATTTCCTGCTAATGACTAAAAACCTTTCTGGGAGGATTCACTAATGAAAAAGCGTAAATTTGGTTTATTAATCTCATCTGTTGTAGCTACAGGTGCAATTTTAGGTGCATGTGGTACAGATGATGGCAAAAAAGAAAATACAGCAAATGAAGGCTCAAATGGTACAACTGATAAAGGTACTGAAGCATTCTCAATTGCTATGGTAACAGATACTGGTGGGGTAGACGATAAATCATTTAACCAATCTGCTTGGGAAGGTATTCAACAGTTCGGTAAAGATAACGGATTATCAAAAGGCGATGGTGGCTTTGACTACTTAGAATCAAAACAAGATTCAGAGTACAACACAAACTTAAATGCTTTAATCCGTCGTGACTTCGATTTAGTATTTGGTGTAGGCTTCTTATTCGAAGATGCAATGGGCAAAATTGCAAGCCAACAAAAAGATGCGCAATTAGCTATTATTGATGGCGTAGTAGACGCACCAAACGTAGCATCTGTATTATTCAACGAGCAGGAAGGTGCTTTCCTTGCAGGTGTAGCAGCTGCTAAAATGTCTCAAACAGGTAAAATCGGTTTTATCGGTGGATTAAAAATTCCTGTAATTGAGCGCTTCCACGCAGGATTTATCGCAGGTGCAAAAGCAGCAAACCCTGATATTATTATCGAACAAGATTATGCAGAGTCTTTCGATAAAGCGGATATCGGTAAAATGATTGCAAACCGTATGTATTCTTCAGGCGTAGATATTATTTTCCACGCTGCTGGTGGTGCAGGTAATGGTGTATTCACAGAAGCAAAAGAGCGTAAAGAAAAAGATGCTAACGCAAACGTATGGGTAATTGGTGTAGATAAAGACCAATATGACGAAGGTAAAGTAGGCGACCAAAACGTAACTTTAACTTCTATGGTAAAAGGTGTTGGTAACGCAGTTATCGATATTGCAAACCGCACAAAAGAAGGCAACTTCCCTGGTGGTAAAACAACTATCTATGGTTTAGCTGAAGGCGGAGTTGGTCTTGCTGACTCTCGCGGTGCAATTAATGATGAAGTATTAGCGGTTGTTAAAGAGTTCGAAGAGAAAATCATTGCAGGTGAAATCAAAGTACCTACACATCCTGATGATGTAAAATAATTGATTGATACTAAATCATCATAGAGGTCAAACCGACTTCTATGATGATTTTCTCACTGTAAAATTGTTTTATTTACATACTTCAAGAGAAGGACTTTGTGGAAGATTTATTGAATTACATTGTAAGTGGTTTGAAGTTAATAGATGAGGGTGCCGGATGCGTTATTTCTTTTCCGACAAGTCCATGTGTTAATTTTTGACAACACAAAATGTACTCACCATCTATAATGAGTACATGCCTTTATATATACTTTTAATTTAAATTGTGCCTAAAGGAGTGAAACGATTGGAATATGTGATCGAAATGCTAGGCATCCGTAAGGAATTCGGGAGCTTTGTAGCAAACAATAATATCACCCTCCAACTTAAAAAAGGCGAAATTCATGCATTGTTAGGAGAAAATGGTGCAGGTAAATCGACTTTAATGAATGTATTATTTGGACTTTATCAGCCAGAAGCTGGTGAAATTAAAGTGCATGGCAAGTCTGTAAAAATTACAGATCCGAACGTTGCCAATGAATTAGGAATAGGGATGGTTCACCAACACTTTATGCTTGTAGAAAACTTTACTGTTACAGAAAATATCGTATTAGGAAATGAACCAACAAAAGGCGGGACAGTCAACATTAAAGAGGCTGCCAAAAACATTAAGGCTCTTTCTGAAAAATATGGCTTAGATGTTGACCCATATGCGAAAATTGAAGATATTTCTGTTGGTATGCAACAACGTGTAGAAATTTTAAAAACATTGTATCGCGGTGCTGAAATTTTAATTTTTGACGAACCAACAGCATCACTTACACCACAAGAAATTAAAGAGCTTATTGAAATAATGAAACGCTTAATTTCTGAAGGAAAGTCAATTATTTTGATTACCCATAAATTAAATGAAATTATGGAAGTATCTGACCGCGTAACAATTATTCGTAAAGGAGAAGGAATCGGTACAGTTGTGACAGCTGAGACAAATCCAGATCAACTTGCGGAATTAATGGTTGGGCGTCAAGTAGAGTTTAAAACAGAAAAAACGGTAGCAAACCCGAAAGATGAAGCTTTAAACATAGAAAACTTAGTTGTACTTGACTATCGCGGTATTGAAAAGGTAAAAAACTTAAACTTAACTGTTCGTAAAGGTGAGATAGTTGGTATTGCTGGGATTGATGGAAATGGACAATCTGAATTAATCGAGGCAATTACAGGCTTACGCAAAGTGAAGAGTGGTAGAGTTACTTTGAATGGTCAAGATGTAACAAATAAAAAACCTCGCCAAATTACAGAGTCGGGTATTGGGCATATTCCACAGGACCGTCATAAGCATGGTTTAGTGCTTGATTTTACAATTGGCCATAATATTGCTTTACAAACGTATTACAAAGAACCGATTTCGAAGTTTGGTATTATCGATTATAAAAAAATATCAAATAAAGCAAAACAAATTATTGAAGAGTTTGACGTTCGAACAGGACATGGTGAAACGACGTTAGCTCGTGCTTTATCAGGTGGTAACCAACAAAAGGCGATTATTGGACGCGAAGTTGATCGCGACCCAGATTTATTAATTGCTGCATTACCGACACGTGGATTGGACGTTGGGGCAATTGAATTTATTCACCGTCGTTTAATTGAGCAACGTGATAAAGGGAAAGCGGTTTTACTTATTTCCTTTGAATTAGATGAGGTAATGAACGTATCAGACCGTATTGCCGTTATTTATGATGGTCAGATTGTGGACACGCTAAATGCTAATGAAACAACAGAGCAAGAGCTTGGTTTATTAATGGCTGGTCAATCAAAAAGTAAAGCAGCAATGAAAGGGGACGAATAAGGTGAGCAATCGCGCAATTAATATTCTCGTTCCTATAATTTCAGTTATATTGGGTCTAATTGTTGGTGCAATCGTTATGGTTGTTACTGGTTATGATCCGATTAAAGGATATACTGCATTATGGAATGGTATATTTGGAGATATTTATACAATTGGTGAAACAATTCGCCAAATTACACCATATATTTTAGCGGGACTTGCTGTTGCCTTCGCATTCCGAACAGGCTTATTTAATATTGGTGTTGAAGGTCAGTTAATTATGGGCTGGGCAGCAGCAGTTTATGTTGGCTTTGCAGTGGAGGGCTTACCGAAACTTATTCATTTACCGTTAGCGTTACTTGCAGCGGCAGCAGCAGGAGCTTTCTGGGCATTTATAGCAGGTTATTTAAAAGCACGCTTTAGCATCCATGAAGTAATCGTAACGATTATGCTAAACTATACAGCGTTACATATTGCAAACGCGCTTATTAAATCTTGGTCAGGTAAAGAACGTACAGAGAATATTTTACCGACAGCTTCCTTAGGTTCGACTTGGCTTGAGGAGATAACAGAATATTCTCGTCTACACTGGGGTATTGTAATTGCCATTATTATGGTATTTATTATGTGGTTCATACTAGAACGTACAACTTTAGGTTTTGAGCTAAAGGCGGTAGGCTTTAACAAAAACGCTGCTGAATATGCAGGTATGAGCGTTAAGAAAAATATTATTTTAGCAATGACAATTTCTGGTGTATTCGCTGGCTTAGCTGGAGCTATGGAAGCATTAGGTACATTTGGCTATATGGCTATTCGAAGCGGCTTTACAGGTATTGGATTTGACGGGATTGCAGTTGCCTTATTAGGTGCAAACACACCTCTTGGAGTTGTCTTTGGTGCATCGTTATTTGGTGCATTAAAATTTGGGGCAACAAATATGCCAAACGCTGCAAACATTCCGTTAGAAATTGTCTCGATTATTATCGCATTAATTATTTTCTTTGTAGCTTCTGGCTATGTAATTCGTATTGCTTTAGAAAAATTCGGAAAGAAAAAGGAGGGCAACTAATATGAGCTTTTTAGACGTCTTATATTTTATCGTCCCTTCTGCTATATTTTACGCAGCACCGCTTATTTTCGCGGCTATTGGAGGCGTGTTTTCTGAGCGTTCAGGTGTTGTAAATATCGGTATTGAAGGTATTATGGTTATCGGTGCCTTTGTAGGGATTATATTTAATCTATTTACATTTGAAACGTTTGGTAGCTTTACACCATGGGTAGCCCTTTTAGCGGCCATGATTATCGGAGCTTTATTCTCATTATTATTAGCAGTAGCAGCGATTGCCTTCCGAGCTGACCAAACAGTAACAGGGGTAGCGATAAATTTATTAGGAATTGCGGTTGCACTATTTTTAGTAAAAATGATTTTTGAAGGTCGTGGACAAACAGATTTCATCTCTGAACGTTTCCCACGCTTTGACGTTCCGTTACTAGCAGATATTCCATTTTTAGGACCTTTACTGTTCCACAGTATTTATGGAACATCGATTTTAGCATTTGTTGTTGCATTTTTAGCATGGTTCATTATTTATAAAACACCATTTGGCTTGCGTTTACGAGCAGTTGGTGAACATCCGATGGCGGCGGACACAATGGGAGTTAATGTGACGAAGATGCGTTATATTGCCGTTATGATTTCGGGTGCTCTTGCAGGAATCGGTGGTGCAGTTTATTCTCAAACAATTACGAATGACTTTAGCCACGCTACGATTAATGGACAAGGGTTTATGGCTATTGCGGCAATGATTTTTGGAAAATGGCATCCAATTGGTGCGATGGGTGCAGCACTGTTCTTCGGTTTAGCGCAAGCATTATCGATTGCAGGTAGCACAATTCCATATGTAAAAGATATTCCACCAGTATTTTTAACAATTTTACCTTATGTGCTGACAATCTTAGCTTTAGCAGGTTTTATTGGTAAAGCACAAGCACCAAAAGCAGTCGGTCAACCATATATTAAAGGTAAACGATAGATAGAGGGCTGTTAGGAAAGGGGGTGTCTGAAAAATTATTTTCAGACATCCCCTTTGCGCTAAGATAGTAGCAATTTGCTCATCGAAAAAAGCTTTAGGTGTAATCACTGTGGCAGCACAAATTTCTAGCTGAGGCTAGGGTTGCAAAAAAAGCAGGCTAGCATACTACTTTTGCTGTTTGATATGTCCCTAATTGTAGACAAATGAAATGTAAAAATTCATTTGCCCTAATTAGGGGCTTTTCTATGATGAAATTCTTTAAAAACATAATGTTTTAGCATATTTATTTTGCAACTACACCATACTAAGGAATAATTTTGTATGACAGTAGTATAAGCATGGTATAGTAGGAATAAAGCATGTTATATCGTTACTTTAGGGAGGTATTTTTTTGTTTTCAACTATACAACTAGCGAAGGGTGTTTCGCTGCATATTCGACAAACAACACAATTTAAAACAGTAAATTTCTCGATAAAATGGCGCGCTCCATTAACGGAAAAAGATGCAGCACACCGTACAGTGTTAACGAATGTGTTACAGCATAGCAATGAAAAGTTCACAACATCAGCAGCGTATCGTAGCTATTTGGATGATTTATATGGCACGGTGCTGTATTTCGACACGTCGAAGCGTGGCAATGAGCATACGGTATTAATGAGCGTAGAATCGGTAAATGACCAATTTTTAGCGCAAAGCAATGTGCTGAATGAAGTGCTTGAGCTACTTCATACAGCTATTTTTAAGCCTAACCTTGAAAATGGAGCATTTGTATCTTCCATTGTGGAACGTGAAAAAGATATGGTTATGCAACGTATCCATTCTGTATTTGATGATAAAGCACGTTATGCACAACAAAGAATAACGCAAATTATGCGTCCAAATCATGCTGCTTCTATTTCTGCGAACGGTACGATTGAAACTGTAGCTACTATAACACCAGAATCACTTATGGAAGCGTATGCGCACATGATTCATCATGATAGCATTGATATTTATGTTGTAGGCGATGTAGATGAAACAGCAATGATTGAAAAATTGCGTCAAGTGCTACCGTTTGCAGATCGTGAGCCATATGAGAAGGAAATGATTGCTGCAATCAACCAACCGGGTGACAGCTATACAAAAGAGCAACAGGAAATGAAGCAAGGAAAATTGCATATTGGCTATAGCACACCAGTCTTATTTGGTGATGCAGATTTTCCGAAAATGCAAATTTTTAATGGCATTTTCGGTGGCTATGCACATTCAAAATTATTTATGAATGTACGTGAACGTGAAAGCTTAGCATACTATGCATCAAGCTCTTATGCATCACAGTATGGCCTAATTTTCGTTGGCTCAGGCATTGAACCGAGCAATGAAAAAAAGGCAATTGAGGTAATTGATGAGCAGCTTGTAGCTTTACAAAAAGGCGAAATAACAGATTTGGAGTTAGCACAGACAAAGGCGATGCTTATTAATCAATTGAAAGAGGCATTAGATTCTGCACGAGGTCAAATCGAGATTTATGATCAATATAAAACTTTAGATACAACGTTCTCAGCAGATGAATGGGCTACAAATTGGCAGAAAGTAACGAAAGAAGATGTGCAACAAATGTCGTTAAAAATAAAACGTGAGGCAATTTATTTCCTATGTGGCAAGGAGGAGCAAAGTGATGCAAGCAATTGAGTTTAAACAGCTAGATGAAACACTTTATTATAAGCAACTTAGTAACGGCTTAGATGTCTACATTTTGCCGAAAAAGGGTTTTTCAAAGGCATTTGTGACGTTTACGACAAAATATGGCTCTATTGACCGATCATTCGTACCAATTGGTGAAACAGAGCCTATCACTGTACCAGATGGTATTGCTCATTTTTTAGAGCACAAAATGTTTGAAAAAGAAGATGGGGATGTTTTTCAGAAATTTAGTGAAGTAGGAGCACAAGCGAATGCCTTTACTTCATTTACACGTACATCATATTTATTTTCTGCAACAGAACATATTCATAAAAGTACAGAAACATTGCTTGATTTTGTGCAAGAACCTTATTTTACAGAGGAAACTGTGAACAAAGAAAAGGGTATTATCGGGCAGGAAATTACAATGTATGACGATTTACCAGATTGGCGATTATATTTTGGGGCGATTGAAAATATGTATCATCAGTTTCCTGTCAAAATAGATATTGCTGGTACAATCGAATCGATTGATAACATTACAGCAGAGCATTTATACACTTGTTACAATACTTTTTACCATCCGTCAAACATGCTACTATTTGTTATTGGTGCAATTGATCCAGAGGAAATGATGAAGGTTATTGAAGAAAACCAAAATCGCAAAACTTTCCCACAGCCGACACCTTTAACGCGTATTTTTGAACAAGAGCCAACAAACGTTGCCATTCAGGAACGTGTTCTTCATATGGATGTGCAAAAGCCAAAAGTTTATTTCGGTTTAAAAGCTAAACAAACTGGTTTTTCAGGAGAACAAATGTTAAAGCATGAGCTTGCTGTACAAATTGGCTTAGAATGCTTATTTGGCCGTGCCTCTGATTTTTATACAAAAATTTATGAGGAAGGCTTAATTGATGAAACATACTCTTATGATTTCATGTTGGAACAAGGCTATGGCTTTGCATTAATTGGTTCAGATACGCCGAAGGATGAAGAGCTTGTAAATGTGATTAAAGAGCTTCTTGCTGAAGCGGAGAAGCAAGTGTTATTTACAACAACTGATGTTGAGCGTATTAAACGTAAGAGAATTGGCTTTTTCCTACGTGCATTAAATTCTGTTGAATTTATTGCAAACCAATTTACGCGTTATAAATTTAATGATATGAACTTATTTGACGCTGTTCCAATGCTTGAAACCATTACGGTAGAAGATATTGTGGAAGCCTTTAAAACGATTCAAGGCGAGGAGCAACAAACGGTATTTAAAATTTTACCGATGAGCAAGCGTAAATAATGAAAAAATATGCATTAGTTTGTGGAGCTTCAGGTGAAATCGGTACAGCGATATGCCAGCACCTAGCGCAGCAAGGCTGGTCGCTCTATGTGCATTATGCCTCTAAGCCGACAACCGAATTAGTTGAAAAGCTAACAGCTAGATTTCCACAGCAGGAATTTTTCGCCGTACAGGCCGACTTTACTAATGAAGGAGCTGCGACACATTTAGCAAGTCAAATTTTTACGATACATGCGATTATTTTTGCCAATGGGCATGCGGTATATGGCTTGCTTGAAGATATACCAGCGATTGATATGCAAGCATTATGGCAAGTTCACGTACAAACGCCAATGCTCATTTTACAGCAACTTGCCTCTAAATTACGCTCCCATAAAGAAAGTTATGTCTTGTTTATTGGCTCTATTTGGGGAGCAGCAGGAGCGGCAGGAGAGGTTGTTTATTCTGCTGTCAAAGGTGCGCAGCATAGCTTTGTAAAGGCATACGCACAGGAGGTAGCCTACAATGGTATTCGAGTGAATGCAATTGCGCCAGGCTTTATCGAAACAAAAATGAATAGTCACATCGATGAGGAGGAGCGCCGGCAAATTATCGATGAAATTCCATTACAGCAGCTCGGTACAGTGGATGATGTAGCACGATTATGTGCCTTTTATATAAGCGGTCAAGCCGATTATGTAACGGGCCAAATTATACATTTGAATGGCGGTTGGTACATCTGACTGTATAATAAAATACTCCTTTGCAAATACTAATTGTGCAAAGGAGGCGAAAATGGATGAGTATTTTAGGAAATTGGCAAGAATGGACATCATTTTTGGGTGCTCAAGTAGAGGATGCAAAGGACAGCGGAATGCCCAATAAAATTATTGAGAGAGCTGCTGTGCAAATCGGTAATTACTTAGCGGAAAATGTAGATCCTAAAAATGAACAAGAACGTGTTCTTTCTGATTTATGGTCAGTGGCGGAATCGGATGAAAAAAAGGCGCTTGCTAGCTGTTTAATTAAGCTCGTACAAAATAACAGAGTACAATAAAGCGAAACTCCAATTAGTGGGGCTTTTTCTCACCCACTAATTGGAGCATAAGCTTTGTACAATCAACATTGTGCTAGCCTTGAATTCGGTTCTTTTACAGGCAGTTATTTCTACGCATAACATTTTGTCCCGTATTAACAGGCTGTAAAAAACCGATTGGTGAAACTACCAATCAGTGGGAATTAGGAAAACTCCCACTGTCTGTTAATGCAGAATAATATGGGGCTGTCAGGAAGACACAACTTCCCGACAGCCTATATGTATTTTTATCCAGATTTACGTTGGATTAGAAGCCTTAGTGGAAGTCTCATAAGGGTCTGTACAAGGCAGGGGAGTTCGAAAAAATCTTGACTAAAGTTAGCTTTGATATGATTAATGTAAAAATTACATACTTTTGTTTTTTAGTTCTGATTTATGCTTGATAAAAGTATCAAACTTAAAGTATAATTTGCCCTTCTTATTTTGATCTATATAATAAAAAATAAAAATATAGCAAGAAAAGCGTTGTTTCTAACTTTTCATACGTTGTAAAATCAGCTATGATGGAACTTATAGAGTGATTTTACGTTTCTATAATGAAAGGGACGGATTTTGATGAGCGAATGGTATTTTGAATATGAAATTCAAGTGAATCGCCCTGGTTTATTAGGCGATATTTCATCTTTGCTAGGTATGTTACGTGTTAATATTGTAGCGATTAATGGTGTCGCGCAAGAACGACGAGGTATGCTGTTGGAATCAGATAATGACGAAGCGATTCAGCGCTTTAAATCCATTGTGACGACAATGGAAAATATCAATGTTACAAGATTCCGTTTGCCAAAACTGCACGACCGTTTAGCGATGCGACATGGTCAATATATTCTTCGAGATGCAGACGAGAGAAATACCTTTCGATTTGTGCGAGATGAGCTTGGTATTTTAGTTGATTTTATGGCTGAGTTGTTTAAACAGGATGGTCATAAATTAATAGGTATTCGAGGTATGCCACGTGTTGGAAAAACAGAATCAATTGTTGCGGCAAGTGTTTGTGCAAATAAAAAATGGATTTTTATTTCTTCGACAATGATTAAACAAACAATCCGTAGCTCGCTTATGGGAGATGAATTTAGTGACAATAACATCTTTATTCTAGATGGGGTTGTGACACGAAAATCAACAGATGAAAGACATCAGCAGCTTGTGCGTGAAATGATGAGTATGCCAACAATAAAAGTAATCGAGCATCCGGATATTTTTGTACAACATTCACAATATACAATTGAGGATTTTGATTATATCATTGAGATTCGAACTCACCCTGATGAAGAAATAACGTACGAGATTATTGAGAAAAACGATATGATGTCAAGCTCTGATTTCGGAGGATTTAATTTTTAGTAAAGTAGGTGTTATTGTTGACAGATCTAGGAGCTCGCTTGAAAGAAGCGAGATTAGCTAAAGGACTTAGCTTAGATGATTTACAAGAAGTAACGAAAATTCAAAAGCGTTATTTAGTCGGTATAGAAGAAGGTAACTATTCGATTATGCCAGGTTCGTTTTATGTGCGAGCATTTATTAAACAATATGCAGAGGCAGTTGGGTTAGACCCAGAAGAAGTGCTAGCAAGCTATCAAAAGGATATTCCAGGTGTACAACAAGAAGAGGTTGTACAAGCTTATACGCAAAATACAAGACGACGTAGAATAGCATCAAGTTCATCGAATAAAGTACTAGAAATGATGCCAATGTTAATTGCTGCATTATTTATTATTGTTATTATTGTTGTTAGTTGGTATTTGTTCCAACAAAAGGCGAATAATAATTTACCGCCTGAAAATGAACAGCAGAATGAAGCTCAAGAAGTTCAAATAGACAATAATAAAGGTGTAGCTGACAAAAAAGAGCAGGATGATAAAGATAATGAAGAACAAGCTGAGGAGCAAAAACCAGTAGAAGAGGAAGAGCCTGTTGAAGAAGTAAAACAAGTTGTAACGCAAACAGAAGTTAATGGATTAGACGTTCTTTTTGAGGTGACAGGTACAACTGAATTAAAGATTCGCACTGAAATTGTAGAACAAAGTAGCTGGGTTGCGTTCCGAAATACACAAGGGATTGATCATCTAGGAAAAGAGTATTTCCAGGGTCAATCAGCAGAGTATGATGCAACAGAGGATGGCTATGTAAGAATTCGTCTAGGACGCCAAGCTGCTGTCAAAGTATTTGTAAACGATGAAGAAATTACGTCCCCATCTAATGAATATACGCAAAATTACATTATCAAATTAGCTCAACAACAATAAGCAAAGTAGCCATGTCGATGTATGTGGCTGCTTTGTTTTAAATGAAAGGTGCTTAACCATGAATATTCCAAATAAGATTACAGTTTCACGCATTTGTTTAATCCCCCTCTTTATGATTGCTATGATGTTTGATTTCGGATGGGGAAACATGACACTTTTTGGTGCTGAAATGCCTATCCATCATTTTGTTGGGGCATTGATTTTTATTTTTGCTTCAGCTACAGATTGGGTGGATGGTTATTACGCGAGAAAGTATAACTTAGTTACAAACTTCGGAAAGTTTTTGGATCCTTTGGCAGATAAGCTATTAGTATCGGCAGCGCTTATTTTACTTGTAGAGCTACAGCTAGCACCTGCATGGATTGTTATTATTATTATTAGTCGTGAATTTGCCGTGACAGGCTTGCGTTTAATTTTAGCCGGAGAAGGCGAAGTTGTTGCTGCAAACCAATTAGGAAAAATTAAAACATGGACGCAAATTGTTGCTATTTCAGCATTGCTCCTACACAATACTATTTTTACACTTATTGGTATCCCGTTTGATAAACTTGCGCTTTATGTTGCGTTATTTTTCACAGTATGGTCTGGCTGGGATTATTTCTACCTAAACCGCCGAGTATTACTAGATTCAAAATAAAGAGAGGTTACCCCTTATGAATGCGGAAATTATTGCAGTGGGCTCAGAGCTTTTACTTGGACAAATTGCCAATACGAATGCAAAATTTATTTCTAGCCAGCTATCCGAATTAGGTGTCAATGTTTATTATCATACAGTAGTTGGTGATAATGCGGCTCGACTTGAGGAAGTTATTGCAGTTGCCGAGGGTCGCGCAGATATTATTATTTTTTCAGGTGGCTTAGGTCCGACTAAGGATGACTTAACGAAGGAAACAATTGCGCGTCAATTAGGAGTAGAGTTAGTATTTGATCAAACTGCACTAACATACATTGAAGCGTTTTTTGAACGTTTAGGACGCCCAATGACAGACAATAATAAAAAACAGGCACTTGTATTAGCTGGGAGCGATGTCTTGGCAAATCATCATGGTATGGCACCAGGGATGATTTTAGAGAAAAACGATAAAACCTATATTTTATTACCTGGACCACCAAAGGAGCTGGAGCCAATGTTTCAATATGAAGCAAAGCCGAAGCTTGCGTCCCGTTTAACGGACGGTGCGATTATCCTGTCTCATGTGATGCGTTTTTATGGTATAGGTGAAGCGGAATTAGAGGTCGCGGTGCAACATATTTTAGACAATCAAACAAATCCAACTGTTGCCCCATTAGCATCTGATGGAGAAGTGACACTACGCATTACAGCAAAGGCTGCTAATGAGCAAGAGGCACTTATGCTTATTGAAGCAAAAACTGCAGAAATTCAAGCGATTGTCGGACAGTTTCAGTATGGTGTAAATGATGATTCACTCGCATCAAAAACAGTAGAAGCGTTGCTTGCTAATAATTTAACAATTGCTGCAGCGGAAAGCCTAACAGCAGGTCTATTTCAATCTGAGTTAGCAGAAATTTCAGGAGTGAGTGGAACTTTAGTTGGCGGCGTTGTTACATATAATGAGCAAACGAAAACAGAGCAGCTAGGCATTGCGCCTGAGTTATTTGCCGAATATGGAGTTGTCAGTAGCGAATGCGCAGCAGCGATGGCTGAGAGCGTACGTGCAAAATTTGGAACAAATATTGGCGTAGGCTTAACGGGTGCTGCAGGCCCAGATGCACATGGTAATCAACCAGCTGGTACTGTTTGGATAGGCGTTAGCATGGAAGGGCGCGATGTACAAACATACAAACTTCAACTGTCAGGCATGCGTAATACAAACCGTCTAAGAGCTGTTAAATTCACATGTAGTTATTTACTGCGCTTACTTAATGAAAAATAATAGCGAAAAAATGAAATTTGGGCGTATTTTAGCGTCCAAATTTTTATTTTCAAACAAAATCGAAAATACGTTCGCTTTTTTATTGCTATTTTCTCAAAGAACAAGTATAGTAGTGTTATAAATAAATCTAACCTTTTTTAGAGGAGGAACTATAGTGAGTGATCGTAAAGCAGCCTTAGAACAGGCGTTAAAACAAATTGAAAAGCAATTCGGTAAAGGTTCTATTATGAAGCTTGGAGAAACAACAGATCGTGAAATTGCAACATCTTCAAGTGGTTCATTAGCATTGGATGCAGCACTAGGTGTAGGTGGCTATCCACGTGGGCGTATTATCGAAATTTATGGACCTGAATCATCTGGTAAAACGACAGTTGCATTACATGCTATCGCAGAGGTGCAAGCGGCTGGAGGACAAGCAGCATTTATTGACGCAGAGCATGCACTTGACCCAGTATATGCACAAAAATTAGGGGTAAATATCGACGAGCTATTATTATCACAGCCGGATACAGGTGAGCAAGCATTAGAAATTGCTGAAGCATTAGTACGAAGCGGTGCCATCGATATACTAGTAATTGACTCTGTAGCAGCACTTGTGCCGAAAGCAGAAATCGAGGGAGAAATGGGGGACTCACACGTAGGTTTACAAGCTCGTTTAATGTCACAAGCATTACGTAAGTTATCTGGTGCGATTAATAAATCAAAAACACTAGCTATTTTCATTAACCAAATACGTGAGAAAATCGGTGTAATGTTCGGTAATCCTGAAACAACTCCGGGCGGTCGTGCACTAAAATTCTACTCCTCTGTTCGTTTAGAGGTGCGTCGTGCAGAAACAATTAAGCAAGGTAATGACATGGTTGGTAACAAAACAAAAATTAAAATTGTAAAAAATAAAGTAGCACCACCATTCCGTACTGCAGAAGTAGATATTATGTATGGAGAAGGTATTTCAAAAGAAGGCGAAATCGTCGACTTAGGCGTTGAGTTAGATATTGTTCAAAAAAGCGGTTCTTGGTATGCCTATGGTGATGAGCGCTTAGGACAAGGGCGTGAAAACGCGAAGCAATTCTTAAAAGAGAATGTTGCTGTGCGTGAAGAAATTGCAGATAAAATTCGTCAATCTTACGGTATTGCTGCCGCAAACTACACAATTGGTGGTCATGACGAAGATGAGGAAATGGACGAAGAATTAGCTTTATTATTAGACGAAGAAAAATAAAAGCAATTAGAGCTGCCAAGAAATGCGAATGAAATTTGTATTTCTTGACAGCTTTTTTACATTTTATAGAAAAATAATTAGAAATACCTTGCAAATAATCTATCTCGCATCTAGCGGCAATCCTTGACAGCTCAATAACAGAACTATACAATTAAAAATGTATAATTTCTAAAAATTGAAATGAAAAATGATTAACTGCATGAGCAATTAATCAATAAAAACAACATGAAATTGGCACTTGGAGGTGTTTAGTATGATCGAAGTAATTATAAGCATCTCCGCTTTGCTTGTTGGACTCATCGTTGGTGCCGCTGTTAGCTATTTCTACATGAAAAAAGTGAATGACTCAAAAATCACGGGTGCTACGCATACTGCAAGGTCTATCGTCGAAGAAGCGAAACGTGAAGCAGATGCATTGAAAAAAGAAGCGCTACTTGAAGCAAAAGATGAAACTCACAAATTTCGAAATGAAGCAGAGAATGACATTCGTGAACGTCGTTTAGAACTTCAAAAACAAGAGAACCGTTTATTGCAAAGAGAAGAAAATCTTGATCGCAAGGATGATGCTCTCAATAAAAGAGAAGCCGGCTTAGAGCGCAAAGAAGAAGCTCTATCTGACAGACAACAGCATATTGAACAGATGGAAGGCAAAGTGGAAGAGCTCGTTACAGCGCAAAAGACAGAGCTAGAACGTATTTCTGCATTAACGCGAGAAGAAGCGAAAGCGATTATTTTAAGCGAAGTAGAAAAGGAATTAGCGACGGACATTGCTGTAATGACGAAAGAATCAGAAACGCGTGCGAAAGAGGAATCTGATAAAAAGGCACGTGAAATTTTATCATTAGCACTACAACGCTTTGCAGCTGATCATGTAGCGGAAACAACAGTATCTGTTGTTAACTTGCCAAATGATGAAATGAAAGGTCGTATTATTGGACGAGAAGGGCGTAATATCCGTACCCTTGAAACGCTAACGGGTATCGATTTAATTATTGATGATACGCCAGAAGCTGTAATTTTATCTGGTTTTGATCCAATTCGACGTGAAACAGCTCGTCTAGCACTTGAAAAGCTTGTTCAAGATGGACGTATTCACCCAGCAAGAATTGAAGAGATGGTTGAGAAATCACGTCGTGAAGTTGATGAACAAATTCGCGAGACAGGTGAACAAACAACATTTGAGGTTGGTATTCACAATTTACATCCAGACCTAATGAAAATCTTAGGTCGCATGAAGTATCGTACAAGTTATGGACAAAATGTTTTAAAACACTCTGTTGAAGTTGCTCACCTTGCAGGTTTACTAGCAGCAGAGCTTGGAGAAGATGTAACACTAGCAAAACGCGCAGGACTTTTACATGATATTGGTAAGGCAATCGACCATGAAGTTGAGGGCAGCCATGTAGAAATTGGTGTAGAGCTTGCAACGAAATATAAAGAGCATCCAGTAGTTATTAACAGTATTGCTTCCCACCATGGGGATACAGAAGCTACTTCTGTTATTGCGGTACTTGTTGCTGCAGCGGATGCTTTATCAGCAGCACGTCCAGGTGCACGTAGCGAAACGCTTGAAAACTACATTCGCCGCTTAGAAAAGCTAGAAGAGATTTCGGAAAGCTACGATGGTGTTGAAAAATCATATGCTATTCAAGCTGGTCGTGAAGTACGTATTATTGTACAACCGGATAAAATCGACGATCTTACATCGCATCGCTTAGCCCGTGATATTCGCAAGCGTATCGAAGAAGAGCTTGATTATCCAGGACATATTAAAGTAACAGTAATTCGGGAAACACGTGCAGTAGAGTACGCGAAATAGCAGATTATATAAAGCGAACCCTCAGTCAATGTGGGTACTCATACTAACAGATAATTATTTCTTCATGAAAAGAGCTTTAAAAGCTCAATACAAAAAAGCAATTGTTCTTGCGATTACTTGTCGCAGAAGACATTAAAGCAGAATAAAGGCTGTGTTATAAGTGAAATACTTATCACACAGCTCTTTTTCATGTAGAAGCTGTAAAAATATGTGTAGCAAAGTATTTCTTTCTTTGTTTACATTTTAGAAATGGATTGGTTAAAAATGAAAATTTTATTTATTGGTGACATTGTTGGCTCAATTGGACGAGATGCAGTGGCAAAATATTTACCGCGCTTGAAAAATAAATATGAAATTGATGTTGTCATTGCAAATGGAGAAAATGCAGCAGCAGGGCGTGGTATTACACGCAATATTTATAATGAACTATTACAAATGGGTATTGATGTAATTACAATGGGTAACCATACATGGGATAATAAAGAGATTTTTGATTTTATCGATGATGTGGATTATTTAATTCGACCAGCTAATTTTTCAAAGGAAGCACCAGGTAAAGGGATAATGCAAATTACGAAAAATGATGTTACATTATCGGTTATTAATTTACACGGACGTGTATTTTTACCGCCGCACGAAGATCCATTTGCAATGGCGGATGAGCTAGTCGCAGAGGCACGAAAAATATCGCCGCTTATTTTTGTTGATTTTCATGCAGAAGCAACGAGCGAAAAAATTGCATTAGGATGGCATTTAGACGGAAAAGCATCAGTAGTTGTTGGTACGCACACGCATGTGCAAACGGCGGACTCGCGTATTTACCCAAATGGTACAGCATATATTACTGATGTCGGAATGACAGGACCTTATGATGAAATTTTGGGGATGACAAAGGAAAGCGTTATATATAAATTCCAAACAAATATGCCATCACGCTTTGAAGTACCAAAAAAAGGGCGTGAAGTGCTAAGTGCGTTCTTTGTTGAAGTTGATAACACAACAGGTAAGGCACTACGTCAAGAGCGTATTTATATTAATGAGGATTACCCATTTAAACCATAATCAAAAAGGGTTAAGCTTTCCACTCGGTTAAGAGCGGAAGCTTAACCCTTTTTCTTCTAATGCTGTGCGCATTATTGGTAAAGATGCGCGTCCAATGCCGTGTAGCTTCAAAACTTCTTTTTCTGTATATTGTGCAAGCTGCTCTATAGTTGTGATACCCTCATGTACAAGTGCATTTCTAGCTGGAGAAGATAATCTCGCTAAAAAATCCTCAGTTGGTTTATTGTCCTTTTCGCATTTTGGGCAAGTATTACAATCGCTACTTTTATAATAGCGATGTCCTTTCTCACAAATTCTTAATGTTTTTTGTGTCAAAGCTTTTCACCTTCCTTATATAAAAATATACAGTAAATTCATTCTATTTGTCATGTTCCATTTGGTTCAAGCATACAATGACCTACAGACAATAAATAAAAAGTTGTCTCGATCATGCAAAATGGGGAGGAATAGTTGTGGATTCATTAAAAGTATCATCTCGCTCAAATCCAAATTCTGTTGCAGGTGCATTGGTTGCCGTCATTCGAGAGCAAGGCTTTGTGGAAATGCAAGCAGTGGGAGCGGGAGCACTCAACCAGGCCGTAAAAGCTGTTGCAATAGCTAGGGGCTTTGTAGCACCAAGCGGTACTGATTTAATTTGCGCACCAGCATTTGCAGATATTACGATTGCAGGGGAAGATCGAACAGCACTTAAATTAGTTGTAGAGAAAAGAAACCGATAATGTACAAAGCCATCAATTTAGTGAAAGCTAATTTGATGGCTTTTTTATTTTGATTTAGCAATGGTAACTGCGACGAGTAACCGCAGGAGCAATAACTAACTGCGACGAGTAACCGCAGGAGCAATAACTAACTGCGACGAGTAACCGCAGGAGCAAATGTCTTTTGTACTGAAAGCAATGTGTCAGGTACAGAGAACTTCCACCTTAATAGAGGATGGAAAAATGCTTATTTTCTATGATTCAGCATGATTTAATGTACTTTGATAAAATTAGTATCATGAAGCATAAAGAAAGGGAGATGCTAATGAATACATCATTTTTAATCATTGTTAATCCAATAATTGCAATTTTAGTTAGCTTGCTTTTTTATTTTACACTTGGCAATATTTATGACATACCGATGCAAGAAACTGCAGCAATACATATTGGGTTAGTATTATTTTTTATCTTAGTAGTCCCTTGTTATTTATTAACTATTGTATTTTGGCATTTTCAGAAAAAAAGATTTGCTACCTATTCAGTTGCCGTTAATATTTTAATTGGTCTTTGTATGACCTACTACTTAATTAACGTACATTTTTTTAGAATACACTTTCCTTTAGAAATGGTAATCCTCTTAATTATCAGCTTTGTACCTGTTAGCCTTATTAGTTTATACGGTGTATTTGGAATATATCGCAAAGTAATCAATTATTAGATTTAAGCAGTGGAATATTAAATATAGTATCTTATTTCCAGTTATAATTAACAAAACCTATCTAAAAACTCGACTTTTTTTCCGCCAAAGGACTGAATTTTTGTAGAATTACATATTAACAATAGTACAGACACCACGTTCGTGTTAAACTAATGTAGGAAATTCATATATAAAAACGCAAGTTAAGGAGATGTTTATATGTTACATCAGCTTTCATGGAAAGTCGGTGGGCAACAAGGGGAAGGTATTGAAAGTACTGGTGAAATTTTCGCAACTGCGATGAACCGTTTAGGCTATCACTTATACGGTTACCGTCATTTCTCTTCTCGTATTAAAGGTGGCCATACGAATAATAAAATTACAGTACGTCCAACACAAGTTCGCTCGATTGCGGACGATTTAGATATTTTAGTCGCATTCGATCAAGAAACGATCGATGTCAATTACAAAGAGCTTACAGCATCAAGTATTATTTTAGCTGATGCTCGCTTTGAGCCAGCAAGCCCCGAAGGTTGTACAGCGCCATTATTTGCAGTACCATTTACAGAAATCGCAACAGAGCTAGGTACATCATTAATGAAAAACATGGTAGCAATTGGTGCAACAGCGGCGTTATTAAATTTAGAGGAAACAGTATTCCAAAGCGTGGTAGAAGAAATCTTTGGGCGCAAAGGTGAGGAAGTTGTAGCTAAAAATATTGAAGCGATTCAAAAAGGTCGTGAAGCAATTGCTGAACAAATTGGGGATCGTGTTGGCGAGTGGGCTTTAGCACCTGCAGATGGTCAACGTCGCTTATTTATGATTGGTAACGATGCAATCGCACTTGGAGCAATTGCTGCGGGCTCTCGCTTTATGGCAGCATATCCTATTACACCAGCATCTGAAATTATGGAATATATGATTAAAAAGCTACCGTTAGTTGGCGGTGCAGTTATTCAAACAGAAGATGAAATTGCCGCAGCAACGATGGCAATTGGCGCGAACTATGGTGGTGTACGTTCATTCACAGCTTCTGCTGGACCAGGTCTTTCGTTAATGGTTGAAGCAATTGGTTTATCAGGTATGACAGAGCAGCCGCTTGTTATTATTGATACACAGCGTGGAGGCCCTTCAACTGGCTTACCGACGAAGCAGGAGCAATCAGACTTAATGGCAATGTTATACGGCACGCACGGTGAAATTCCAAAAGTAGTGATTGCACCATCAACAATGGAAGAAGCGTTTTTCGATACAATTCAAGCATTTAATATTGCAGAGCAGTTACAGCTGCCTGTTATTTTAATGACAGATTTACAGCTATCATTAGGTAAGCAAACAGTGGCACCATTTGACTACAGCAAAATTGAAATTAAGCGTGGGAAAATTGTTGAAGCATTAGAGGATGAGGAATCGAAGGATTACTTCAAGCGCTATGAAAATACAGAGGATGGCATTTCGCCGCGTATTTTACCAGGGACAAAGGGCGGCATTCACCATGTAACAGGTGTCGAGCACGATGAAACAGGGAAGCCATCTGAAGCGACTGGTAACCGCCGTACACAAATGGATAAGCGTATGCGCAAGCTAAATTATTTACAATTTGATACACCGATTTATGTCAATGCACCGCATGAGGAAGCTGATGTGCTTCTTGTAGGTTTTAATTCAACACGTGGCGCAATTGAGGAAGTACAAGAAACGTTAAACGCAGAAGGTATTAAAACGAATCATGCACATGTTCGTTTATTATTCCCATTCCCAGCAGAGGAAATGGCGAAATTAGCTGATAAGGCGAAAAAAATTATTGTTGTAGAAAACAATTCAACTGGTCAGCTTGCAAATATTATGAAAATGAATATTGGCGTACATGCAAAAACAACAAATGTTTTAAAATATGATGGTACACCATTTTTACCACGTGAGCTAACAAACTTAGTAAAGGAGAAGATTTAATCATGGCAACATTTAAAGATTTTCGTAATGCTGTGAAGCCTAACTGGTGTCCGGGCTGTGGTGACTTCTCAGTACAAGCAGCGATTCAACGCGCGGCTGCAAATGTAGGCTATGAGCCACATGAATTAGCAGTTATCTCTGGTATTGGTTGCTCCGGGCGTATTTCGGGCTATATTAATTCATATGGTTTCCATGGCATTCATGGGCGTGCTTTGCCAATTGCACAAGGCTTGAAAATGGCTAACAAGGATTTAAAGGTTATCGCATCAGGTGGTGACGGTGACGGCTTTGCAATTGGTATGGGACATACAATTCATGCGATTCGCCGTAATATTGATATTACGTATATCGTTATGGATAACCAAATTTACGGTTTAACGAAAGGGCAAACATCACCGCGTTCTGCCGCTGGATTTGTGACGAAGTCTACGCCAGGCGGAGCGATTGAGCCATCATTAAAGCCACTAGAAGTCGCGTTAACAAGCGGTGCGACATTCGTAGCACAAGGCTTCTCAACTGATATTAAAGAACTAACAGCATTAATTGAAGCAGGCTTAAATCATAAAGGCTTCTCTTTTATTAACGTTTTTTCACCATGTGTAACGTATAATAAGGTGAACACATATGATTGGTTTAAAGAAAACTTAACAAAACTTTCTGATGTTGAAGGTTATGACCACACAGACCGTTCATTAGCAATGCAGACTGTTATGGAAAAAGAAGGACTTGTAACAGGTATCATTTACCATAATCAAGAAACAACTTCTTATCAAGAAAAAGTAACAGGCTATTCAGAGCTACCATTAACGGATATCGATATTAGCTTATCAGAAGAACAATTTGACCAACTAGTAAAAGAATTTATGTAATAAGAGAAAGCTGTAAGAGAAAATAAATTTCTCTTGCAGCTTTTTATTTTTTAGCAACAATAGTACTATAACAAAAACTTAACATTCTCTTTACATCTTATTTATACAGTTCCTATATGCTTATTTTAGATAGTAAAAAAGGAGCATATAAAAATGAAGTATGTTAAAGTGAAGGACAAGCTGATGTTATTAATGCTTGTTTGCGTTGTTTCAAATATTATTATTGCTATTTTTTGTATCGATTATTTGCGGAAAATGGAATGGCATGCACAGCAAGTATATGAGCAAAAGGTACAAGGAATGTATGTGCTAAAGTCGGCAGAAGCACTAACCGCAGCAGGTAAAATAAAGGAAGCGCAAGCATTAATTAATGAGGCCCCTTATTTAGCATTTGATTCGAAAATGGATTTTTACTTAAAACAATTAAAAACAGAAATAGATGAAGCCTATGTGCAAGAGATGATTGATTATGTGCTTACACGTACAGAACAGCAAATAATCAATTATGAAAAGGATATAAAAAGAGGCTATTTCGTTATTATATTTATTTCGCTCATGATGGTAGTGCTTGTGCTTATTTTAAGCTATACTGCCTCAAGGTCTGTACGTAAGCCGACAAGACAATTAAAATACTTATTAAAGCGTGCAGAGCAAGGCGATTTTACGCAAAAAGCAGTATATACATCGCATGATGAGCTTGGGGAGCTACTGCTTTGCTATAATCATATGGTTGAGGAAGTAAAGGGCTTATTAGAAGTGGTTAATAATAGTGCAAGCTCTGTAGGGGAAGCAAATGAGAGTATTCGTGCAAGCTCGCAAACAATGACGGAATCTGCACAGCAAATGTCAAAAAATACAGATGGCATTACACGCAGTATTATTGAATCAACAACACATTTAACATCAAATACAGCGATGATTCAAGAGGTAGCAAGCAATATTGTAATCATTACAAATCGAGTGCAGACAATGAAGGAAAATATTGCTGAAACGGTTAAGCAAGCAAAGCAGGGAGAGCAAGAAATCGCTGTGAATATGTCGCAAATGCAAGTAATTGAACAAGCGATGATTGAGACAAATGCGAAAATGCATAAGCTAGAGCTACAATCACAGGAAATTTCACAGGCTGTTGATATTATTCAGGCAATCGCTAATAACACGAGTTTGCTTGCACTGAATGCAGCTATAGAGGCAGCCCGTGCAGGAGAAGAGGGAAAAGGTTTCTCAGTTGTTGCAAATGAAGTGAAAAAGCTAGCACAGCAATCACTTGACTCAACAAAAACAATTACAGCAATCGTTAAAACGATACAGGAAGACACACAAGCTGCTGTGGGAATGATGGAAGTAGCAAATGAAGCAGTCCATTCAGGTATCCAAGTAACAACTCGCACTGCAGATAACTTCCGAGCAATCGCAGCACGTATCGAGCATGTTGAGCCACACATCGCGGATGTATCAATAACTATCGAAAAAATGTCACAATATGCACAAAACGTGGCAGATCAATCAAGAGAGCTAACACAAATATCTGAGGAAAATAGCACCCAAGTTGAACAAATTGCACAACAAACAGCACAGCAATTAAAAATAACGACAAATATGCATGAGCAAATCGGGCAGATTTCCAAAAATACACGCTCCTTAGCGCATGCACTTAATAAATTCATTGTATAATGAAGGGACAGCAATGAATTGAGGTGTTTGAATTGACGAACGTCATAGATTTTATTACAAGGCGCGAGCAAAAGGAATTCAGCAAATTAAAGCGTTCAGTGGAAGGTAGCTATTATAAAGCTGAAGAATTGCAGCGTCTCGTCAATGAGCAGCAGCTACAAGTCAAGGACCACACGCTATTTTTAGGCTTTTTACTCTACTTACAGGAGCGCGATATCGACGCCTTAACGATTTTTAAGGATTCCTTTTCGATGCCACGCTATAAATTTGAGCATCAATACAATATGAAATGGTGGTCAGTTGCACAACTAGGCTTCACTTTTTTAGCCATTTTAAAGGATAATGAACCAGAGGAATATGAGCGTTTTTTTGATAATGTGGAATAAACTCCTCGCAATGTGGAATAAAAGCTCAAAAACATGGAATAAATTACTCAAAACATGGAATAAATTATTTATGCAAAAGTAGGTGGTAGAATATTACTACCTACTTTTGTAATTAATCTAAAAAATTCACACAAAGTCCTTAACAATTGAAGCTTGAATAGTGTTCTTTCTTTGGAAATTCGTTATAATAGTTTAATGGATATTCGTATGCACGAAATCAACTGAAAGGAGTATATGAGCTCGATGAATGAGGAACAACGATTAGCAGGCAAGCAAGTTAATCAACCAAAACCTGCGGCTGAAAAAGATTATAGCAAATATTTTGAAAAAGTATTCACAGCTCCTTCTTTAAAAGATGCTAAAAAGCGCGGCAAAGAAGAGATTAAATATCATAAGGATTTTACAATTGACGAGCAGTTTTTAAATATGGGTAATGGGCGCAAGTTCTATATTCGCACATACGGCTGTCAAATGAATGAGCACGATACCGAGGTGATGGCAGGTATTTTTATGCAGCTCGGTTATGAGCCAACAGAGGATATCGAGCAGGCGGATGTCGTGCTACTAAACACTTGTGCAATTCGCGAAAATGCAGAAAATAAAGTATTTGGTGAGCTGGGCTTCTTAATGAAATATAAGCGCCGCAACCCTGAAATGTTAATAGGGGTATGTGGCTGTATGTCACAGGAGGAATCTGTTGTTAATAAAATTTTAACAACATACCAGCATGTTGATATGGTATTCGGTACACACAATATCCATCGCCTGCCAAATATTTTAAAAGAAGCATATATGTCGAAGGAAATGGTTATTGAAGTGTGGTCGAAGGAAGGCGATGTAATTGAAAACCTTCCAAAGCAACGCCTCGGCTCAATTAAAGCATGGGTTAATATCATGTATGGCTGCGACAAGTTTTGCACGTATTGTATCGTACCATATACGCGTGGTAAGGAGCGCTCTCGTCGACCAGAGGAAATTATAGCAGAAGTGCGTGAACTAGCAGCAAAAGGCTATCAGGAAATTATGCTACTAGGACAAAACGTTAATGCGTACGGTAAGGATTTCGATGATATCAACTATCGTCTAGGTGATTTAATGGACGAGCTGCGAAAAATAGATATGCCACGCATTCGTTTTACAACGAGTCATCCACGTGATTTCGATGATCATTTAATCGAGGTTTTGGCAAAGGGTGGTAACTTAGTTGAGCATATTCATTTACCTGTGCAATCAGGCTCAAATGAAATTTTAAAAATCATGGCACGTAAATATACAAGAGAGCATTTCCTTGATTTAGTGCGTAAAATTAAAGAAGCGATGCCTGACGTTGCATTATCAACTGATATTATCGTTGGTTATCCAAACGAAACGGAGGAGCAGTTCCAGGAGACCTTGGATTTATATCGTGAGGTAGGCTTTGAAATGGCCTACACATATATTTATTCACCTCGTGAAGGAACACCTGCTGCGAAAATGGTTGACAATGTACCGATGGAAGTGAAAAAAGAGCGCCTACAGCGTTTAAATGCAGTGGTGGAGGAATTATGTGCTGCGGCATTGAAAAAGCTTGAAGGTGAAGTAGTAGAAGTGCTTGTAGAGGGTAGCAGTAAAAAGCGTGATGATGTATTAGCAGGCTACACACGTAAAAATAAGCTAGTGAACTTTGAAGGTCCAATGGATTTAATAGGGCAGCTAGTAAAGGTGATAGTTGTGGAAGCGAAAAGCTACTCATTGCGCGGAGAATTTGTGGAAATTGTAAAACGACATGAGGTGCATAGTTAATGACAACATATTATACAAAAGATGACATCATTGCAAAGGCAAAAGAAATTGCGCATATGATTGCTAATACAGAAGAAGTAGAATTTTTCAAAAATGCAGAGGCACAAATTAACGAAAATCAATTTGTGCGCGAAAAAATTGCTTCATTGAAAACATTACAAAAGCAAGCAGTGAATTTTCAACACTTAGGTAAAGAAAAGGCGTTAAACATGATTGAAGGCAAAATTGAAGACATTGAACAGGAAATTGATGAAATCCCTGTTGTGCAGCAATTTAAACAATCACAGATGGATGTTAACGATTTATTGCAATTAGTTTCTAATGCGATTGCAAACGCAGTAACAAACGAGATTATTGAATCAACAGGCGGCGATTTACTGCGCGGCGAAACAGGTTCGAAAGTACAAAATAGCGTACCTGGCAGTTGCTCATAATAGCGTAGAAATATGTAAGGGGTATGAGAAAGACAGAAAAAATCTGCTTTCTTATACCCCTTTATTTTTATTTGTAATGTTTCTATTTCCTCTGTAGATGGAAGGTTCAGATGTCAGGAGTCAGCAAATTTACCTTTAATACATATAGTAAAGATTTCAGATTGTTAGTTGAGATATAATAGATTCATAAAAATATAGTCAATATATCAAAAAAATACATAATTAATTTAAAATGGTTTGTCGAACAGAGTGGAAAATGTTATAAATAAGTAAAATGAACTAATGGAATTTGTGGGAGTCTAATACATTTATTAAACGAAAAACAAAGAAGGGTAGCCAATGGATAAAAACAACAATAACACAGTTGATAGGGGACAATTGTATTTTGGTTTATGCCAAGTAGCAAAGCAATTTGAATCAGGGTTAGTTATTTTAGATGCACAGCAGCAATATAGCATAAAATTTGCAAATAATATTTTTGCTAGCATGACTGAATATAGTAACGATGAACTAATTGGCTCAACATTATCAATCTTAAATGGTCCATTAACAGACCAAAATAGCGAATCGCTTATTTATGAAAGCCTTCAACTAGGACTGTCACTAAAGTTATCGGTATTCCATTATCGAAAAGATCAGACCGCCTTTTGGAATGAATTGTCAATTATTCCTATAAGAGACCACGAGAGTATCGTACAATTTTACATTGTAGCAGCTAGAGATATTACAGATTCTATTAATGTGGAATCATTGATTACTGTTGAACGAGAAGCTTATTCTGAGCTAGAGCAAGGGGCAAATATTACAGATGTTTTTGAGCATCTTTGTAGACACATTTCTACAACATTACAAAAGAAAAGCTATACCTGTATATTTTTAATTGAAGAAAACCGCTTACAATTAATAGCATCAAATACATTACCCAAAAAAATAAAGAAAATCTTTAGTCAGATTGATAGTTTGAATTTAGACTATAGCAATTTTTTACAAGCAATAATACAAGAACGATATGTTATTCATGATTTAGTACAGCAACCGCAAGAATGGGCAAAAATTTTACAACAAAACGACATGGAGGCAGTCTGGCACCAAGCAATTAAAACACCTGAAGGAGAGCTTGTAGGTATATTCTCTTTATTTTTTGAGGAGCCTATAAAATTCCCGCGACCAAATGAGCTCAAATTTCTAGATAGAGTTGCGCCAATTATTACGCTAGCATTGAAATATTTTAATCAAAAAAAAGAAATTTTGCAGTTAGCCTATTATGATGAGAAAACTGGGCTACCCAATTTTACACTATTTCAAAATGAGTTAAATCAATTTTATCAAGAGGATTATAGTGGTGTTATTTGTATAATTGAACCTGGAGAGTACCAAAAGGTTGTAGATTTATATGGGAGGCAAGGTGGTGATGCATTATTGTTGCAGTTGGCACAGCGAGCAATGCTTATTCCAGCATTTGAAAATGCACTTATCGCCCGATACACTAATTCCTCTGTTATTTTAGCAAGCAAATATGCTATCAACGATGAATTGGAAAAGTTATTGCAAGAAATTATCGTTGAACCTTTTACAATTGAAGGAAAAAGTGTTTATATTACTTTAAAAATTGGTACTTCAAACTACGGTAAAACAATTTTAAGCGCTGAGGCAGTCAAGCATGCGGATACGGCATTATCTGTTGCATTAAAAAGTGCAGGTACGACGATGAAAGTATACGATGAATCACAAGTTCAAACACTACAGCTCGAAATGGACGTACTATCCTCTTTTTCATATGCATTAAAAAATAAAGAATTTGTGCCTGTACTACAGCCAAAAATGAATATTCAAACAGGTCAAATTGAAGGTTTCGAGGCACTAGCCCGATGGTTTTCAGAGAGCCTAGGCTTTGTATCACCAGCTATTTTTATTCCTGTTGCAGAAAATACAGGTAATATCCATAAAGTTGACCGCGTTATTTTAAGAAAAATTTTAACGTGGCAAAAAGAGAGACAAGATGCTGGCAAAAAAATGTATCAAATCGCAGTCAATATATCACCAAGCCATTTTTATGACCCTAGCTTTGTAGAAAGTATGAAGCAGATTATTAATGAATATGGAGTCGAGCCGCAATATATTAAATTTGAAATTACTGAAAGCGTAGAGCTTGAAAATATGATTCGAGCAAAGGGAATTATTAGCGAGCTAAAAGCATTTGGCATTGCTATGTCGATTGATGATTTCGGCGTAGGTTATTCATCGTTAGGTTATTTAAAAGAATTGCCATTTGATGAAATAAAAATTGATAAAAGCTTTATCGACCATTTATCAGATGAGCGAATGAACGCAGTTGTTCGCACACTTATTCAATTATCGGCAAATTTGAATATGAAATCTGTAGCAGAAGGCATTGAAACGGAAGAGCAACATTTGGAACTACAAAAAATTGGCTGCCAAGTTGGACAAGGCTATTTTTATTACAAGCCAATGACTTTAGCAGAAGTAGAGCAACTACTAGATGATGAAACGTTATAGTAATATAATGAAAAGTTGCCCCATAAATATTTCTTTTTCGGGTAGCCTTATCTTCTATATTAAATATTTGCTAAAAAACGATTACTCGTCGCAATGGTATGTCTCAAAATGGCTTCCCAGACACGCTCTTTTATGTTGTTGCTAAAATCAACCAGGTAATTTCTGTGAATATTTACAAACTAAAACTTTAAATATGCCCGTTTTTGTAGGTGAAATTTAATAATATTGACTAAAATAAATCTAATTCACTGGATGGGCTAATACAGATACTTAGATGAGTTCACTTTGGCTCATGTTTTAATTTGTAAAGGAATTTATAGATGAAATTAAAAAGGTGGTTTATTGATGATGCTAACAAAATATCGTTCTAATACATATATTCCTGAATTGGTGAAGGCCAGTAAAATGTTAGCACAAAGGCATAATTTTGAGCATTCCTGTTCAGATGAGGCCGGAAGATTGTTAGCAGTGCTTGCAGGTCAAATTGCACATGGGAAAATTCTTGAAATTGGAACTGGCTATGGTGTAGGTAGTGCATGGATTCTTTCTGCTATAGCGCCAAATGTACAGTTTGTCTCAGTGGATTGTGTAAAGGAAAAAATCGATGCCGTTTCCAAAATAATTTGTCATCAACGGGCAGAGTTTCTAGTAGGGGATTGGAAAGAGGCGATAGCAAAAGGCCCCTTTCAACTAATCTTCGCTGATGCAGCTGCTGCTAAAACAATTGAAGGGGTACAACTATTGGAGACCTTAGCAGTTGGAGGCATGTTAGTGATGGACGACTTTACGCCAGAAGAACATTTTCCAGAAGAATGGAAAGGGGAACCTGATAAAGTTAGGGAGTTTTGGCTAAATCATAGGGAATTAATTGCCACGGAGATTTATCTAACACCAACAACTTCAGCCATCCTTGCAACCAAACTAGAATAATGCAAGTATAGATGCTATACATTTTCATACAAAAAACTAGGAATTGGTTTATATTAAAATAGTTATTTGAAATATAGTGAGTGAATAAATGAAGTAGACAAAGTCGATTTTTACGATTTTGTCTATTATTTTTTAAATAAAATCCTCAGACAAAGATTTTCAAACTTCTTCATTTCAATTGCTTAAAAAAAATTACGAATAAAGTCGAAAATTGTTTACAATCTACGAAAAATTGGCTACTATCATGTTGAATAGATATCAAAA
Organism: Bacillus ndiopicus; assembly: GCF_000612805.1. Classification (GTDB taxonomy): domain Bacteria; phylum Bacillota; class Bacilli; order Bacillales_A; family Planococcaceae; genus Metasolibacillus; species Metasolibacillus ndiopicus. The sequence continues at coordinate 961,482 of NZ_HG964403.1, forward strand.
TTAGATGAAATAGATATCGAAATTAGATAAAGGGGATACTTTATGGAACAGCAAATGCGTATAGAGAAGGATTTTTTAGGAGAACGTCAATTACCAAGTGATGCGTATTATGGTATTCAAACACTACGTGCGACTGAAAACTTTCCTATTACTGGTTTATCACTACATACTTCGTTAATTCGTGCAATGGGTATAGTAAAAAAAGCAGCAGCTTTAGGAAATATGGAAGTTGAATTATTGCCGAAAGAACTAGGTGTAGCCATTGTCGTAGCAGCAGATGAAGTTATCGAAGGAAAATGGGATAAGCAATTTATCGTAGACCCAATTCAAGGTGGAGCAGGAACTTCAATTAACATGAACGCTAATGAGGTGATTGCCAACCGTGCTTTAGAAATTTTAGGTAAAGAAAAAGGCGATTATGCAACAATTAGCCCGAATAGCCATGTTAACATGTCACAATCGACAAACGACGCCTTCCCAACAGCAATTCATATCGCTATTTTAAGTTTAATTGAAGATTTATTAGCAACAATGCAGCATATGCAAAATACATTTGAAATGAAGGCAGAACAATTTGCGCATATCATTAAAATGGGGCGTACACATTTACAAGACGCTGTTCCAATTCGACTTGGACAAGAGTTTGAAGCATATAGCCGCGTAATTAGTCGTGATATTAAACGTATTGCACAAACACGTGAGCACTTATATGAAGTGAACATGGGAGCAACAGCTGTAGGAACAGGCTTAAACGCAGTGCCGAATTATATTTTGGCAGTAGACCGTCATCTAGCTGAGCTTTCTAACTTCCCATTAACAGGTGCAACAAATTTAGTTGATGCTACACAAAATACTGATGCTTATACAGAAGTATCAAGCGCATTAAAAATTTGCATGGTCAATATGTCAAAAATTTCAAATGACATTCGTTTAATGGCTTCAGGTCCACGTGCAGGATTAGGTGAAATCTTCCTACCAGCACGTCAACCGGGCTCGTCAATTATGCCAGGTAAAGTGAACCCAGTTATGCCAGAAGTATTGAATCAAGTTGCATTCCAAGTAATTGGTAACGATCATACAATTTCAATGGCTTCAGAAGCAGGTCAGCTAGAATTAAACGTAATGGAGCCAGTATTAGTATTTAATCTAATCCAATCGTTAAGCATTATGAATAACGTTTTCGAGGCGTTCACTGAGCACTGCTTAAAAGATATTCAAGCAAATGAAGAGCGCATGAAAGAATACGTAGAAAAAAGCGTTGGTATTTTAACTGCGGTTAATCCACATATTGGCTACGAAACAGCGGCTCGCTTAGCAAATGAAGCGATTCAAACAGGTCGTTCAATCCGTGAGCTATGTATTGAAGCAGGTGTGTTAACAGCAGAGCAATTAGACCTTATTTTAGATCCATACGAAATGACGCACCCAGGTATTGCGGGCGCAAGCATTTTGAAGCATCGATAAAATGAAATTGGTGGGGATTTTCCTTATGCCGCACTAATTATGAACATGAGATATTCCCTCTTCCTAGCACCATTTAGGCGAGTGCCGCATAGACTATGGCGAGCCACATAGGAAGGGGGATTTTTCGTTGAAACGATTACGTCAAATTGTGACAAAGGCAGTTGTAGCGAAGGGAAAGAAGCGTATTGAGAGTGTTGAAACGCTATGCCCGCCAAATGTTCCAACGAGTATTTTAGGGTGCTGGGTAATTAATCATCATTACCAAGCTAAAAAGAATGGAAATTTTGTTGAAGTGTCAGGGAAATTTGATATTAATGTATGGTATGCTTACAATCAACATTCGAAGACGGCTGTTTACACAGAAACAGTAACATATCGCGATCGAATTAAATTACAATATCGCGATGAAAAAGTGAAGGATACAAACGATATTCATACACATGTTCTACAGCAGCCAAACTGTGTTGAGGCAATTATTGTAAATGGTGATAAGTTCCAAGTAACGATTGAGCGGGAGTTTTTAGTGGAGTTGGTTGGTGAAACGACTGTTTGTATCCATGTTCATCCATTAGAATTCGAAGATGAATGGGAGTTTGAAGAATCATCATCCTCAAGCTCTTCATCTATACTAGGTAGTACCAGTTCCTCAAGCTCTTCATCTATATTAGGTAGCACCAGCTCTTCAAGTGTCCGCCATATAAAAGAATCATCATCATTCCAATAAGCTAAGCATAGGCAAGGTGAAATTCACTTTGTCTATGCTTATTTTTTTAAGGGAAGCATCGAATTTATCTTTTAGTGGTATGAAGGGTTTTAAAGGAAACCTACACAATGCGTCAGGAACATGGGGAAATCGCAGATAACTTGAGAGAACCACAGATAAGTCATAAGAAAACGAAGATAACTCATAAAAAATCAACAAATTAGATTCGAGGATAGGTTTTCTAATTCTGTGTTATTTAGTATAGATAAGCCATTTAGATTTCTCTAGCTAAATAATTGATGCAATTTTTCCTTCTTTGTAAAGGGGACTAACATGCACAACGCATGTTTTTTTTATATAATAGTAAATATGACGATAGAAATTGATTAAAAGAGGTTTTATATATGACTACATACACACCGATGATGCAACAATATTTAATGATAAAAGAAGATTATAAGGATGCCTTTTTATTTTTTCGTTTAGGCGATTTTTATGAACTATTTTTTGAAGATGCAGAGCGTGCATCGCAGTTACTAGAAATTACATTAACGAGCCGCGATGCGGGTAGTAAAGAGCGTATTCCAATGTGCGGTGTGCCACATCATTCTGCTAAAAGCTATATTGAAACACTTGTTTCAAAGGGCTATAAAGTAGCGGTTTGTGAGCAGACAGAAGATCCAAAGGCAGCGAAGGGGGTTGTGAAGCGAGAAGTTGTACAACTGATTACACCTGGAACGATTACAGAAGGAAAAACGATTGATGGTAAAACAAATCATTTTATCGGTGCAGCAGAATATATAGCTAAGCAGCAAATTGCTTTTGCAACACTTGATATTTCAACGGGTGAGGCGACAGCGACGGTTATTGAAGGAGATATTAAAACATTATTCCAGCACCTGCAATCATACGCAATTCGAGAGCTTATTGTTGGTGAAGCATTAAATTTGGAAGCTGCAGAAATGGCACAAACATTAAATATTGTGCTGTCAATTGAGAATGAAGAAATGCAGCAAGCAGAACAATTTACTGCTGGCTTACCTAAAAATGTAAAGCCAATTGCAAGCAAGCTTTTACGCTATATTGAGCGCACGCAAATGCGTTCCCTCTCCCATATTCAGCCATTCCATTTTACTGAAATGAACCATTACTTATCGATTGATGCCAACTCAAAGCGCAATTTAGAGCTAATGCAATCCATTCGCGGAGGAGATCAAAAAGGCACGCTTTTATGGCTGCTTGATGAAACAGTAACTGCGATGGGGGGGCGAAAATTAAAGCAATGGTTACATCAACCACTTGTACAGCGCGCTAAAATTGACAATCGTTTAACAATTGTTGAGCATTTATTGGAAGACTTTTTTATACGTGAGGAGCTGCGCGAGCGTTTAAAGCAAGTGTATGATTTGGAGCGTTTAGCTGGTCGGGTTGCATTTGGTAATGTAGGGGGGCGTGATTTAGCGCAGCTACGTGAATCGTTGCGTCAAGTGCCTGCTATTCGTGAACAGCTTTTGACAAGTACAAAGGAGCCATTACGTCAGCTAGGTGAGACGCTTGATTTATGTGAAGAAATTGAGCAGCTACTTGCAAAAGCAATTACTGACCATCCGCCGATTACGATTAAAGAAGGCGATGTGATTCGTGATGGCTATAATGAAAAATTAGATGAATTGCGCTACGCTGCACGCAACGGTAAAGATTGGATTGCTCAGCTAGAGCAAAAGGAACGTGAGCTAACAGGCATTAAAAACTTAAAAATCGGCTATAATCGCATCTTTGGCTATTATATCGAAATTACGAAATCCAATTTTGGCAACGTTGATTTAACGCGCTATGAGCGCAAGCAAACGTTAGCTAATGCGGAGCGTTACATTACACAGGAGCTGAAAGAAAAAGAGGCTATCATTTTAAATGCTGAGGAGCAAAGCTTAGCACTTGAATACGATTTATTCGTGGCATTACGTGATGAGTTAAAAGCATATATTCCTCGTGTACAAGCACTTGCTTCAGAGATAAGTGAGTTGGATGTATTCATAAGCTTTGCCTTAATTTCTGAGAAATATCATTTTACTCGTCCGACATTCCATGAAGGGCGCACATTAACGATTAAAGAGGGACGTCATCCTGTCGTTGAAAAAATGCTGAATAAGCAATTATATGTGCCGAATGATTGTATTTTACCAAGTGAGCGTAATATGATGCTTATTACAGGACCAAATATGTCTGGTAAAAGTACGTATATGCGCCAAGTTGCTATTACTGTTATTTTGGCACAAATGGGTTGTTATGTTCCTGCAAAAGAGGCGCATTTACCAATTACTGATCAAATTTTCACCCGTATCGGTGCGGCGGACGATTTAGCAGCAGGGCAGTCCACTTTTATGGTTGAAATGCTTGAATCGCAATATGCAATCACACATGCTACAAAAAATAGCTTGCTATTGTTTGATGAAATTGGACGTGGTACATCGACGTATGATGGAATGAGCTTGGCACAAGCAATGATGGAGTTTATTCATCAGGAAATTGGCGCAAATACATTATTCTCAACACATTATCATGAATTAACAGAGCTTGAGCATGACTTAGAGCGATTACAAAATGTACATGTTAGTGCAACTGAACGTGATGGTAAAGTTGTCTTTTTACACAAAGTCAAAGAGGGTGCAGCAGATAAAAGCTATGGTGTGCATGTAGCAGAATTAGCAGAAATGCCACAACCTATTATTGAACGTGCAAGAGTGCTATTAACGCAATTTGAGGCTAAAGAAGTAAAAATTGTGAAGGAAGCACCTACTGCCCCAACATTAGTGGCGGAGCAATTAACGCTCTTCACGGAGCAGCCTACAATATCACAAGAGGAGCAGGAAGTGCTAGAGATGCTAGCTAAGGCAAATATAATGGGTACGACACCGCTTCAAGCAATGACGCTACTGCATGAATTGCAGCAAAAACTATTGAATAAATAGAGGTGAGTGCGAATGGGGAAAATCCATATTATGGACGAATGGCTGTCCAATAAAATTGCGGCAGGTGAAGTAGTAGAGCGTCCTGCATCTGTTGTCAAGGAGCTCGTAGAAAATGCGATTGATGCTGGTGCGACAACAATTGAAGTATTTTTAGAGGAAGCGGGATTATCATTTATCCAAGTCGTCGATAATGGTAGTGGCATGAGTGAAGAGGATGCACTGAAATCCTTTGCACGCCATGCCACTTCGAAAATTGAAAAAGAGCAAGATTTATTCCGTATTCGCACACTCGGTTTCCGCGGGGAGGCATTAGCCTCAATTTCATCGGTCTGCAAAATGACGATGAAAACATCGGATGGTCAAGATGGAGCAGAGTTGTATATTGAAGGTGGCCATATTAAAAGTCAGCAGCCAGCAGCTTTACGGCAAGGAACAGATATTACTGTAGCGCAATTATTTTATAACACGCCTGCGCGATTAAAATATTTAAAGACTGTGCAAACAGAGCTTGGTCATTCGATCGATTTAATAAATCGTTTAGCTTTAGGTAACCCACATATTGCCTTTAAGCTAGTGCATAATGGACAAGTGCAGCTACAAACAAATGGACGTGGACAAGTGCAGCAAGTGCTAGCGGCAATTTACGGAGCACATAATGCAAAGAAAATGTTTGCATTCAAAGGGGAGACGAATGATTATAAAGTACATGGCTTTGCGACATTACCAGAGCTAACGCGCGCTTCGAAAAACTATATTTCGGTATTCGTCAATGGGCGCTGGGTAAAGCATTATTTAGTACAAAAGGCAGTCGTTGATGCATTTCATACGTATTTACCGATTGAACGTTATCCAATTGCAGCATTATTTATTGAAGGTGACCCTCAGCTAACGGATGTCAATGTGCATCCTGCAAAGCATCAAATTCGTTTAAGCAAGGAAACGGAGCTTTTACAATTAGTAGAGCAAACAATTCGTGATTCTGTGCGCGAAGTTGTCCGTGTACCGTTAGCTGCAAAGCCGAAAAAGCTCGAAAAATTGCCGAGTGAGCAGATGAATATATGGAAGCCCGCTCCAACATTTAACGAGGATAAAATGGCAGCTATCGTCAATCGTTTAAACGAAAATAAGCTAGAGCCTGCCCCTTTAAGAGGAGAGCCAGTTCAAATAAAGGAAAGTACACCGCCATTAATAATGGAGCAGCCCGTTGTAGAAGAGCAAACAACGCAGCTACTGGTGGAAGAGCCTGTAATGGATGCACCGTTACCAAAAGAAGAGAATGCTCCATTCCCACAGCTTGAAATTATCGGGCAAATTCATGGCACATACATTGTTGCACAAATGGAGGACGGCTTTTATTTAATTGATCAACATGCTGCCCAAGAGCGTATTAAATATGAATATTACCGGGAAAAAGTGGGCGAGGTTGATGCAAATGAACGTCAAACGCTACTCCTGCCTTTAACATTCCATTATTCAGCAGATGAAGCACTGCGTTTAATGGAACACCAGCAAGGCTTACAGGAAGTCGGTATTTATTTAGAGCCTTTTGGGCAAAATTCCTTTGTTGTACGGGAGCATCCAACTTGGTTCCCGAAAGGCTTTGAGCAGGAAATCATTGAAGAGCTAATTGAGCAAGTGTTGACAACACGCAAAGCGGATGTAAAAAAACTGCGTGAGGAAGCAGCGATTATGATGAGCTGTAAAAAGTCGATTAAAGCGAATTATTATTTAACAAAGGAACAAATGGATCAGCTGTTGAATGATTTAAGAGAGGCGGAAAACCCATTTACATGTCCACATGGACGCCCTGTATTAATTCATTTTTCAACATATGAGCTAGAAAAAATGTTTAAGCGTGTTATGTAAAGTTAACAATGAAAACTTTACTGCCTGTTAATAAGGGATAAAAAGGGGGATTTTTATGGAACAGCAGCAACAATTTTTAACGATGCGAGATGGGCAACAAATTTTCGTTCGTACATTTGAGCCTGAGCATACAATCGGCCATATTCATATTTTACATGGAATGGGCGAGCATTCAGGGCGTTATGAAGAGTTTGCTAAGCTACTTTGCGCAGAGGGCTATTATGTATCAATGCATGACCACCGAGGGCATGGTCATACTGCGCAAGGCAATTATGGGCATTTTGCGGATGAGCGTGGCTTCCATCATGTTGTATTAGATGTGTTAGAAGTACTTTTATATCTACGCAAAACGGTTACAGCACCACTTACGTTGTTTGGGCATAGTATGGGCTCATTTATTACACGTCGTTTTATTCAGCTATATAGCGATCAGATTTCGGCTTGTATTATTTGTGGCACAGGCGTTACGTCGGCAACACATTTAGCGGGCAATCAACTTGCTAATACTTTAGCGAAGACACAAGGAAAGCAAACGGCTAGCCCTTTGATGAATCGTTTAAGCTTTGGTAGCTTTAATAAAGCGTTCGCAAATACAACAACAGAGTTTGATTGGTTATCACGGGATGCGGATGAAGTGCAAAAATATATCGATGACGAAATGTGTGGCTTTATTCCATCACATCAGTTTTATGCAGATTTAACAGAAGGCTTGCTGTTAGTTCATCGCAAAGAGGAAATGGCGCGTACACGCACAGATTTACCAGTACTATTTATTAGTGGTAGCCACGATCCTGTCGGTGATTTCGGCAAAGGCGTGTTCAAAGTTGCTGAAAGAATGGTTGATGTTGGCATGGAAAATGTGACAGTACATCTATTTGAAGAAATGCGCCATGAAATTTTAAATGAAAAAAATAGACAGCATGTACACGATGTTGTATTACGGTGGTTGAAAAATGTTAAAAACTAATTTTGATGTTGTCGCGATTATTGGTCCGACAGCATCAGGCAAGACAGCATTAAGCATCGAATTAGCGAAGTTAATAGATGGGGAAATTATTAACGGTGATTCGATGCAGGTTTATAAAGGGCTTGATATTGGAACTGCCAAAATCACACATGCTGAAATGGATGGCATCCCTCATCATTTACTTGATATTAAAGAACCGACAGAAAGCTTTTCTGTTGCGGAATATCAGCAGCTTGTGCGAGCGAAAATCGCTGAAATTGGAGCGCGCGGCAAAGTGCCTATTATTGTGGGTGGTACAGGTTTGTACGTGCAATCTGTGCTATTCGATTTCCAGTTTACAAAAGAGGAAGTGAATGAAGAGGCACGTTCTCTTTACTACAAGGAGCTAGAAAAAAACGGCCCTGAGGCAATGCATGCAAAACTAGCAGCGTTAGATCCAGAAACGGCGCGAACAATTCACCCAAACAATACAAGGCGAGTTATTCGAGCGCTAGAAATGATAGAGCTAAGTGGTACATCAAAGGCTGCAGATGAGCATAACAGAGGGCATATCCCGTTATACAACCATTTAATTATCGGTTTAGATATGGAGCGCGAAAAATTGTATAAGCGCATTGATATGCGTGTAGATATTATGTTGCAGCAAGGTTTAGAGCAAGAGGTTAAAGGCTTCTATGATGCAGGTCTTCGTGATGTACAGGCAATGAAGGCAATCGGCTATAAGGAATTATGCGCTTATTTTGATGGTCTTGTTTCGTATGAGGATGCTGTGGAGCAAATTAAGCAAAATTCAAGGCGCTATGCAAAGCGCCAGCTTACGTATTTCCGCAATAAAATGGAAGTGCAGTGGATTGGTACAGACTGGGAGCAAGTAAAGGCACTTTTTCATTAAGGAATTTGAAAAAATAGAAGGAAATTTATAAGACATACCGAATATTTACTAATGGTCATAAAATAGCTTGGTATTTGCTGAGGCAATGTCGATTTTAATGTTTACTCAAAAGTAAATACCATACAAATAACAAAGGCGGGTGCTTACGTGAAACCAATTAATTTGCAAGATACGTTTTTAAACCAGTTACGTAAAAATAATATATTTGTAACGGTCTTTTTATTAAACGGCTTTCAACTAAAAGGTTTAATAAAATCCTATGATAATTTTACCGTATTGTTAGAAGTAGAAGGTAAGCAGCATTTGATTTATAAACATGCAATTTCGACGTTTGTTCCAGCAAGTACTATAGATATTAATAAAGAAGATATATAGTTCGCTACTTATACTATATAATAGAGAGCGAATCGGAGGTTTATAGTGATGAAAACAATGACAACAGAAGAACTAATTAATTTACTTGATGCAAACGAGGATTTACATGTAATTGATGTACGTGAAGATTTCGAAGTAGCGGATGGTGTAATTCCTGGGGCAGTGCATATTCCGTTAGGCGAAATTCCAAATAGCCTAGAGCAGCTTGATAAATCAGTGCCTTATATCCTTGTATGTAAAGGTGGCGTGCGCAGTGCAAACGCTTGTGAATACTTAGCAGAGCAAGGCTATGATGTAACGAACCTAGAAGGCGGCATGCTTGCTTATGATGGGGAGTTAGAATTTAAATAAATAAAAAAGGGCGTCCCAAATGGCTTGGGACGCTCTTTTGGAAATTATTTCACTAGCAGCTTTTTACGTGGTAAGCGCCAGCCTCGTAAATAAGATAAAATGCGTAATGCGGTTACCAAAGCGAACATTACATATAAAAATACGTCACCTGTAAAAAATTGAAGCCCAATAATTAAGCCAGCCCCAGCTGCCCACATTGCGTAAATCTCATCGCGTAATATTGTTGGTTTGCGACGAGCGAGTAAATCTCGCACGATTCCGCCGCCTGAGCCAGTTAAAACTGCCGCAACAATGACGGCACTTAGAGGTAACTCTAATTTAATCGCATACATCGCTCCCTGCACTGCAAAGGCAGCTAAGCCAATTGCATCAGATAAATTCCCCCAGCGATTCCAATGTTTCATAAATCTATATGGTACTAAAAAGAACAATGTAATTGCAGCGAGTGCAATTTGAAACATCATTTCTTGACTCCATAAAGTAGTTACCGGCAAGCCAATTAATAAATTGCGTATAGCTCCACCGCCGAATGCTGTTACAACGCCGAGCAAATAAACACCGAATAAATCATATTCCTCTTCCATTGCAACAATTGCACCTGATAATGCAAAGGCGATTGTTCCGATAATACTAAAAACTTCCCAAGCCATTTTCAAACCCCTTTAAACATGTATAATAAAAATTTAAGTCAGCAAAAACGAGCATAACAATTATCTAAGCAATAGTAAAGAGTAAATAGTTGACGTGATGAAAATAGTTGATAAGATGGGAGAGGATTAAAAAACTAACTAGAAAAAATGTAAGGAGACACCGATGTTTACGTCAAATTTAACAGAACAAACATTAGAACTTGCTGCTCGTATTGAAAATAAAGTAGTAGAGTTTCATAAAAAAGCGGATGAAATTGCTTTTTTTAATCAACAGAAGGTGTTAACGGCCTTTAGAGAGAATCACGTATCTGATTATCATTTACATCCTTCAAGCGGATACGGCTACGATGATGAAGGGCGCGATAATTTAGAACGTGTATACGCACAAGTATTTGGTGCAGAAGCAGCAATTGTACGTCCACAAATAATTTCAGGTACGCATGCCATTACACTTAGCTTATTCGGTGTTTTGCGTCCAGGTGACGAACTTGTTTATATTACGGGAAAACCATATGATACGCTACAGTCAATCGTTGATGGTGGTGATAAGGATACAGGCTCACTAAAGGATTTTGGTATTAAATACAGCCATGTTGACTTAATTGATAATAAAGAGATTGACTGGGATGGGGTACGTTCAGCAGTTAATGACAAGACAAAAATGATTGCAATCCAACGTTCGAAAGGCTATGCAAGTCGTCCATCGTTTACAGTTGCAGAAATTAATATGATGGTGGAACAAATCCGTTCAATCGTACCACAGGCCATCATTTTTGTAGATAACTGCTATGGAGAATTTGTTGAACAGATAGAGCCAACAGAAATTGGCGTTGATTTAATGGCAGGCTCATTAATTAAAAATCCAGGTGCTGGTCTTGCGAAAATTGGTGGCTATATCGCAGGGCGTGCCGATTTAGTAGAAAAATGCGCGTATCGTATGACATCGCCTGGTATCGGTGCCGAGGCAGGGGCAACATTGAACACTTTAGCTGATTTTTATCAAGGATTCTTCTTAGCGCCACATACTGTCGCTCAAGCGCTAAAAGGTGCAATTTTCACTTCAGCTATGCTAGAAGAAATAGGTATGATAACTTCGCCGCACTATAGCGCGCCTCGTACGGATTTAATTCAATCGGTTTCATTCCAAACAGCCGAGCAAATGGTAGCATTTTGCCGTGAAATTCAAGCAGCATCACCAATCAATGCACATTTCGCTCCTGAGCCAGCTTATATGCCTGGATATGAGGATGACGTTATTATGGCGGCAGGCACATTTGTTCAAGGCTCAAGTATTGAACTAACAGCAGATGGTCCAATTCGCCCACCATTCACCGCTTTTGTGCAAGGTGGCTTAACATATGAGCATGTGAAATATGCAATATGCAGTGCTGTTCAAAAATTAATGAAATGATTGATAAGGTTGTCCAAAAAGTAGCCTAACGTAGAAACCACTGAAAAAATCGATTTACACCAAATCTCTTGGTATAAATCGATTTTTTCCTTTTTTAGAATTGAAAAATTCCAAAATATTACGAGGTTTTTCAGTGGCTTTTTTAACGCTGAAGAAATTTAGAAAAATGATTGTTTCCTTTGACATATTGAAAAAGTAAAAGTGGATTTTTCATTATTTAAAGGTATTTTCGACTTCTTAGGCTGCCACATTTTTTTCACAAAATCCATGTGAGGTTTCCTTACATGGTCGTTGACATGATAAAATGTGAGGCGTATTATAAAAAACGGAGGTGAATTAAATGGGTAGTGAAATTCGTCGATCTATGCCAGTGCTGCCAATTAGTATCGTAATGCAGTTAACAGATTTAACGGCACGTCAAATACGGTATTATGAAGAGCATAATTTAATTCAACCGCATCGCACAGAAGGAAATAGACGAATGTTTTCGTTAAACGATATTGATGTATTGCTAGAAATAAAAGAGATGCTTGAGCGGGGCACGAATATGGCAGGAATTAAAAAAGTATTCGAGCGGAAGAAACAGCTAGCCTCAGAGCAACAAGAAATTTCTGATCGCGACTTACGCCGTATTATGCGGGAAGAAATGCGACAAGCGCGTAACATGCAAAAAACATCTATTCGTCAAGGGAACTTTTCGCGTTTTAACCAATAAGTGAGAGTAAACTAATTTAGGAGAGTGGTACATTTGGGTAAGTACACAAAAGAAGATATTAAAAAACTGGTGCAAGAGCAAGAAGTAAAATTTATTCGATTGCAGTTCACTGATATTTTAGGAACGATTAAAAACGTAGAAATTCCAGTTAGTCAATTAGACAAAGCGTTAGATAATAAAATGATGTTCGATGGTTCTTCGATTGAAGGCTTCGTCCGCATTGAAGAGTCAGATATGTATTTATTCCCTGACTACGATTCATTTATGATTTTCCCATGGACTGCTGAAAAAGGGAAAGTAGCACGCTTTATTTGTGATATTGCAAACCCAAATGGCACACCTTTTGCAGGTGATCCACGCTCAAATTTAAAACGTGTACTAAAAGAAATGGAAGAAATGGGCTTCACTAATTTTAATTTAGGGCCTGAACCAGAATTTTTCTTATTTAAGCTTGACCAAAAAGGCGAACCGACTTTAGAAGTGAATGATCATGGAGGCTATTTCGATTTAGCACCAACAGATTTAGGTGAAAACTGCCGCCGTGATATCGTACTTGAACTAGAGGAGATGGGCTTTGAAATTGAAGCATCTCACCATGAAGTAGCACCAGGTCAGCACGAAATTGACTTTAAATATGCCGATGCAATCAAAGCATGTGACAATATCCAAACATTTAAATTAGTAGTGAAAACAATCGCTCGTAAACATGGTTTACACGCAACATTTATGCCAAAGCCTTTATTTGGTGAAGCTGGGTCAGGAATGCACTTTAACGTTTCTTTATTTAAAGGAAAAGAGAATGCATTTTATGATGAGCAGACGGAGCTAGGTCTATCTGAGACAGCAATGCAATTTATGGCTGGTGTATTAGAGCACGTACAAGGCTTTACGGCAATTACAAACCCAACGGTAAACTCATATAAACGTTTAGTACCAGGTTATGAAGCACCTTGCTATGTAGCATGGTCAGCACAAAACCGTTCACCATTAATTCGTATCCCATCATCACGTGGCATTTCAACACGTGTGGAAGTGCGTTCTGTAGACCCATCTGCAAACCCATACTTAGCAATGGCTGTTATTTTAGAAGCTGGTTTAGAGGGAATCCGTCAAAAGATGACACCACCCCCAGCAGTAAACCGCAATATTTATGTAATGACAGAGGAAGAACGTCAAGCAAATGGCATTGAAAATCTACCGGCTGCATTAGACGACGCATTAGTTTTATTAGCGAAAGATAAAGTTGTACAAAAAGCATTAGGCGAGCATATTTATGCGAACTTTAAAGAAGCAAAAGAAATCGAGTTTGAAATGTATCGCTCAACTGTCCACCAATGGGAACGCGACCATTATTTGAAGATGTATTAAGAGAAAAGCGTTGGAGCTATTAGGTTCCAACGCTTTTATTTTATCTTGATTCAGCAATGTTTTTATGCGACGAGTAATCGCAGGAGCAATGTTTTTATGCGACGAGTAATCGCAGGAGCAATGTTTTTACTGCGACGAGTAATCGCAGGAGCAAATCTTTCCTATTGCGAAAGCGAAGCGCCAGATACAGAAAGCCCCCATCCCCATAGAGAGGAGATAAATGCCCTAGCAGATGTAATAGATTTTGAAGAGTTTCCCTCGCAATCTCGAAAAAATTTGGACAAGAATTAGCCGAGGCGTAATTGATAAGGTATTTTTATCTGAAATTATAAAAATAATATAGAAATTCCTCCATTTACTGTGTATAGTGTTATTAGACTATTTGGAGGAGGTTTAATGTGGGAATTGTAATTGCAATTGCGTTTATTATAATTGGTCTTATAGTCGTAGTAATGCTTTTTGCAGCCGCGATAAGTAGTGCGAACTTAAGGGATCAAAAGCGAAGAGAATTAAAAACAAAGAAAAAGAATTTAAATGCGTTAGTACATACAACTTTAAAGCATTCGGCAGGATTGCCATTACCTCATGATACAATATGCGATTTCTACTACAGCAATGACAAGATTGTAATTGAGGGTGGAGGCAGTACATTTAATTTATCTTCTACTAAAATAATCGACATTACTCTGAAAACTGAAAATAACATGAACTTAATTATAGCTTATGATAACGATTACGGAATACCAAGGTATATTAGTTTTGATGCATCTGGTAGTTTTAAAGCAATAAAAATAGTTACCTTGTTTAAAAAGCAGCCCAGGGCTACACGTCGATCGATTGAATTATAAATGTTTTTATTATGCCAAATTGAGAGTGTATGTAAACTACATCTAAAAGTATCATATTTAATAAAGTATAAGGTTTCTTTAATACAACTTAAAAATGTACCCTGTAAGCTAGATTAGTCTAAAGCGTCTATCTTATAGGGTACATTTTATTGGCCTTATGGTTCTGTATATTATTTTAAGTAGCCATGCATTAAATCAAATTAGTTTTTAAAAAGGAACATAGCGTAAAGGATTAACGTGACCGACTTTTTGTCCAGCCCAAGTACCAGTATGTAATTCAAAATGTAGGTGTGGTCCAGTTACACGACCTGTCATACCCATTTTACCGATTTCTTGTCCTTTTGAAACGGTTTGACCGGATGTTACACCAATGGAACTCATATGAGCATTTACAGATGTAAAGATTTCACCATTAATTGAATGTGTTACTATAACAACATTACCATAGGTGCTTAGCGGCGCAGCGTATGAAACTATACCATCTGCAGCAGCAACGATAGGTGTGCCTATGGAATTCGCAACATCCGTGCCGTAATGGAACTCTTTTCCGCCAAAGTTTCTCCAGCCATATGGGGAAGTTAAAACACCCTTTGCTGGGGTTGTCCATGTACCGCTGGATGTCACAGGTAATACTGTTGAACCAGCAGCTTGGCTTCTTTCTTTACGTCTTTGCTCTTCCTGACGTGCCAACTCGGCTATACGTTTTTGTTCAGCAATAATTTTAGCTTCTAAGTCTTTGCTAATTTCATGAACTTCTTGATATTCTGCTTCCAGAAGTTCTTTTGAATCCTTAAGTTTTTCTTGTTCAGCTTCTAATTGATCAATTAAAGTCGTTTTATCAGCTTTTTGGCTATCTAATTGTGCTTTTAGAGATACTAATTCATCATGACTTTTTTTAAGAGATGCGCGCTTGTCTTCTAACACTGCTTTCTTCTTTTCTAATGCATCTATATCCTTTGCTTGCTCCGCCATTATATTACGATCTGCTTCCATTAATGTATCTACAGCTGAAAAGCGATCAATAAAATCTACAAAACTATTTGCACCTAACAATACATCGAGATAACTAATGGGACCACCGCTTACCTGAACAGCACGTGCACGCTCCCTTAATAGTGCATCTCGATTATTAATTTTCTCTTCTAAACCTTTTATATCATTTTGCAAACTTTCAATTTCTTCATTTGTCAGATTAATATCCTTGTTTAACTTTGCGATTTTATCCTCTGTTGTAGTTATTTTTTTATTTAGCTCTAATATTTGCTCCAGTAATTTTTCTTGTTTTTTTTGGTTCGCTTGAATATTATTCTCTTTATCTTTAATTTCACTATTTAATTCTGTCTTTTTTTGCTCCATCTCAGATTGCTTACCTTTTAAATTACTTAAAGTATTTGCAGTGGCTTGCGAACCAAATAATAATGTTGAAATTAACAACATAGAAGTTCCAGTCAAAGCATAGTTAGTTAACTTTTTCTTCAATTAATAAATCCCCCTACTGCAATAAATCGATAAATAGCTATTGTTTATTCTATTTTATTGTTTATTTTTAACAAGTTAATTGTACCATTTAATATCAATAGTTAATTTTACAGTTTGATTTCAAATGTATGCAGAAATTATGCACTTCTTTTACAAAAAAGGATTGAACAAATAATGTCAATCCAAGTGTAACGCTATTGAATTATAATAATAATTTTAGATAGACCCCTATTATTCCCAGTCCTATTAAAGTACTAACTAAAGCTTTAAATATTGAAGGTTTAATAAGTACTGGGTATAAAATTTCTGATATAGTCACCATAAAAATAATCCCGATGGTAAAGCTTATTAAAATCGTATTTATTAATTGGGAATCTAATCCTAAAAATCCGCCAATAAAGACTCCTAAAGAAACAGGAATTGATACAATGAAGGCAGCTAAAATACCAATAAAAATATTTATACCTGCTAAAATTAAAGGCGTGAACAAAATAATTCCTTCAGGGATACTATGAAATATGAGAGTTTGCAATAAGGTAATTGTAAAATCAGATTTTTGATTCGCACCTAAAATAATTCCCATAGGTATATTGTGAACCGAAAAACTAAACATTAATAATAAACCTGTACGAATATACAATCTTTTTTTTGATGTGCTCTTAGTATCATTGTTAGAGTGCAGTCTATTATGTAATATTTCGAATACAATTACTCCTACAGCAAGCCCAATAGAGGTGATTAACCAACCCCCTAGTTCAACTGCCTCAGGGAAAATCTCGAAACTAATCAGTCCCAAAATTATACCAGCACAAAGACCATAAATGATGTCTACCTTTTGTTGTAGTCCCTTAAAAAGCCAAGCAATAATTCCACCTATTAGCATACCTGAAGAAGTACATAGAAATCCTAATAACCACATTCCACATGATCACCTTTCAAAGATTATAATTAGTGGTATGATTATTGGAGTGGGTTTATGAATATCTCAATTGGTGACAAGTTGCCATAAAGGTATATTTGAATATGAGGCATTTGGCGAATAAGATATTGAAATGTGTTTGTACCAAACTATTAACACATTCAAAACTGATCGTCTATAAGAATGTGATTATTATTTGAAGATGTATTATAGGAAGTTTAAGAAACAAGAAATTTTAGTTACTATTCAAAAATACTTTGTTATAAGGAGAAAGGATGCTTAGTGATTTAGGGAGCATCCTTTTAAAATAGGTTTATGCGGTCAAAATGAAGAACTTTTAGTCATGAAGAAATCGCCTTTTCTATAATTTTTACATCTGTTTCCACATCATCGATTCTTTTGGTGAGGCTTTGGATTATAAATTGCACTTCGATATTTTTTACCGTTTGTTCTCGAATCACTTTGGTTGCTGAGCTGTTTTCGCGAACTTCTACCGTTACCGCTTCTAACCGTGCAATCATAGAACTAAATTGAGTTTTTAAAGAATCTAATCGAATATTCATGGAAACAAATGGGGAATCTAAGGAATTCAATTTTGTTTCAATCTTATCTAAACGTTGCTCAAAATGATCAAATTTATGAACAATTAATTCTAGTAATTCGCGGTCAAACATTTTTTCAGCTCCTTTTTGATTGGTTTTTCTACAACAATAATAACTAATTGTTAATCATATTTATTCCCCGACTAAAAATGAACATGATAAACTATATCTATATTTGTTTAACTAAATTTATAATACAACAAAAGAGAACTTAATGCAACTTGTAAATTCTCTTTTGTTTATATATGAGGTGAAAAGTATATGAATGTGAACTTTAAGGGCGTTGGTGAGCGTATTGCTGCCAAAATTAAGGAGCAAAAATTAAAGCAAATAGATGTAGCAAGAGCAACAGGAATTTCTAAAAATGCTATTAGCAATTACATTAACGGCAATCGAATTCCTGATACGGAGTCAATTTATAAGCTAGCTACCTTCTTTTCTGTATCAATCGAGTGGTTGCTAATAGGGGAAAAGTGTTATTCCACAGCCTCGGAAATATTGACTGCAAGTGAAGCTAATACACAGTATAACACTCAAAATAAAGAAGATAAGGCCATTATCCAAAAGCTACTTCTATTAAATGAAAGGCAAAAAGGCAAGATTGAAGAGAGGATAGATATGCTACTTCTGGAGACAATGGGCAATACAGATACTATAATTGAGAACGACTAGAAAGGGTGAGTTTATATGGATTTTCAAACAGTGATGCAAGAGCTAGAAGCATTGGGAAAAGAGCGCACGAAAAAAATATATTGCTCTAATGGTGCAAAAGAGCCTGTTTTTGGTGTTGCAACAGGTGCTATGAAGCCGATGGTAAAAAAAATTAAAACGAATCAAGAGCTTGCTGAAGAGCTATACGCGACTGGTAATTATGACGCGATGTATTTTGCGGGTGTTATTGCAGAGCCAAACACGATGACGGAGGCCGACTATAACCGTTGGATTGAGCAAGCGTATTTTTATATGCTATCAGATTATGTTGTGGCGGTTACGTTAGCGGAAGCCGATATTGCCCAGCAAGTAGCGGATAAATGGATTGCAAGTGGTGAGGAGCTGAAAATGTCGGCGGGCTATAGCTGTTACTGTTGGTTATTAGGCAATCGTAAGGATGAGGAATTTTCACAAAGTAAGCTTGCAAGTATGTTAGAAGCTGTGAAAGATACAATTCATGCTGCACCTGAGCGAGCTAAATCTGCAATGAATAATTTTGTGACAACTGTTGGTGTATCTTTTAAACCATTGCATGAGGAAGCACTTTTAGTTGCGAAAGAAATAGGGGTTGTTGAAATGAAGAAGGATGGTAAAAAAAGCAGCTTCTTGAACGCACTACAAAACATTGAAAAAGAGATAGAAAGAGGTCGCATAGGCTTTAAGCGCAAACATGTAAGGTGTTAACTTGATTCAGCAAATCGTTACTGCGACGAGTAATCGCAGGAGCAAATGTTTGTTGTATCGAAAGTGAAGCGTCAGATACAGAAGTCTGCCACTTCTATAAGTGGCTGTATGAATGCAGGAAAAGTAAAAAAATCAGAGGGAGTGCCAAGCTCCCAACTCTTGCGGTTACTCGTCGCAGAAAAACTTTGCTGATTCAAGTTAAGCCTCCGGCGGATGTCGCAGATTTTGAAGGGGAGTTTTCGAGCAAGCTCGAAAAAATCTGGACGCAATTACGCCAAGGCATAATTGATTTTTGTAAAATTTGTTAAGTTCCTTGAATGGGCTTGTTTCTAATTGGCAAGTTGATTACACTTAAAATTAGGAACTAGGGGGAGGAAGCGCTATGAGAAAAAGTATTGCAATTGATATGGATCAAGTGTTAGCGAATTTTTATAAAAAACTTTGTCAAACAGTGAATGAAAATTTCAACACAAATTATACAAATGAAGAGTTTTTAGCAGGATCAAGACGTGACTTACCTGAGGAGCAAACAAAAAGACTGTATGAATTAATGAATGAACCAGACTTTTTCCGTGATTTAGAAGTGCTAGATGCTGATGCAATAGAAGTTGTAAGAAAATTGCAGGAGCATTTTGATATTTATATAGCAACAGCAGCAATGGAAGTACCAGGCTCATTTAAGGCGAAATACAATTGGCTAATGCAGTATTTCCCATTTTTAAATAAGCAAAATATCGTTTTTTGTGGTACCAAATCGGTTATACATACCGACTATTTAATTGATGATAGCCCATATCAGCTAGAGGCATTTAAAGGTACAGGTATTTTATATTCAATGCCATACAACGAAGCAACAGAAGGTTTTATTCGAATGAATAATTGGAAAGAGATTGAAATATACTTCCAAGAGCAACTAGTAAAATAATGAAAAATAACAAAGTCTCTCATTGTTATGAGGGGCTTTATTTTTGGATATTAGTTGATTTTATATTCAGAAAAATAAAACTACTTTATTGATTTCATGATGATTAATCGCTATCCTTAAGACAGATCATTGAGTAACAAAAAGGAGGCATTTTCATGACAGCAACTCTCGAAGGAAAAGTCTTGCCAAATGTAAAAGAGGCAATTGAAAATTTAATAAAGGATCCAGCTGTGCAAAAAGGATTTAAATTTATTGAAGCAGACCATCAACATACTATCGAAGAGCAAATTGAAATTACGGAAATTCCTGCACCACCATTTAAAGAGCGGAAACGAGCAGAGAATTTTATGCATCGTTTACAGGAGCTGAATGTGCAAAATATACATATGGATAGTGAGGGCAATGTGTACGGATTTAGATTAGGAACCGGCAATGGGCCAAAAATAGTTATTTCAGCCCATTTAGATACAGTGTTTCCAGAAGGGACAGATGTAACAGTAAAATCAAAAAATGGTGTTTTATATGCGCCAGGAATTAGTGATGATACACGTGGGCTAGCGGAACTCTTGGCAGTTATTCGCGCAATAAATGAAGCAAATATCAAAAATATTGGGGATATTATTTTTTGCGGGACAGTGGGGGAAGAAGGTGCTGGAGATTTGCGTGGCGTGAAAGCTTTCTTTAACGACCATCAAGATATTGATGGATTTATTTCGATTGACGGACCAGAATCAAATGGCATCGTTTATTTAGGAGCAGGTAGCTATCGTTATAACATTACATATAAAGGACCGGGTGGACATAGTTTTGGTGCATTTGGATTACCTAGTGCAACACATGCTTTAGGAAGAGCGATTGCAAATATAGCAGATTTACAAACGCCAAGTGACCCTAAAACGACTTTCACTGTAGGTGAAGTGACTGGTGGAACTACTGTGAATGCGATTGCGGCAGAAGCAAGTATGAAAGTCGATTTGCGTTCGAGTGAAAAGAAGGAGCTAGATGAGTTAGCTGAAAAATTTTTAGCCATTGTGCAAAAAGCTGCAGACGATGAAAATAAACGTTGGGAGACGGATGCAATTACTGTTGAAATTGATAAGTTTGGTAATCGTCCTTCAGCAAAGCAAGCGTATGAAGAGGTCATTGTACAGGCAGCGTGGGCAGCCATTGAAGCAACAGGTGAAACACCTAAACTCACTGGACCTAGTAGTACGGATGCTAACTACCCGTTAAGCATTGGTGTCCCATCCATTACATTAGGGCGTGGTGGCAAGGGAGGCGGTGCTCATACACTAGGTGAGTGGTTTAACCCAACAGATGGACATATCGGTATACAAAAAAACTTTCTTACGCTTTTAAGTCTTGTTGGTGTAGAAGGTGTTTGTGCACCGCTTTTACAAAAGAAAAATTAAAGTGTAGCTATCGGGAATTTTCCTTTCCCGATAGCTGTTTCCACATTCCTTAAAATAAAGCCTTGAAAAAAGATATGGAGCTCTAATCCTATATTTCTGCAAAACTACACCATATATTTTCTCCTATAGTAAATAACCTTCCTACTACTTTCTCCTTAATTTTCCCGTAATTCGCAATAAACCTAATAATAATTACATTCTGCCTATGATAAAATGTACAAAAAGTAAAAGGTAGGTGGGGGGAATGGAAAGAGAATGGCAGAAGAGAATTGAACAGCTTGAGCAAGAGGTCATTAGATTGCAAACAGAAGTAGCGTTGCTTAAGCAGAATAATGAAACACATAAACAACAACCTATTATAAAGCCACAGTTACAAGCAGAGGCATTGAAAGTTGAAGGTAAGACATTAGAGTCGGTTGAAAATAAAAAGATTGTAGCTGTAACAGTAGCACAGAAGCAGCAAGATAGTGAAGAAAAAACAGAGAAACAAGCAGCACTAAAGATGAAAGAACCTGTACAAAAGCCAATAGCACCAAAGCCGACAAAATCCTTCGAGGAACGTATTACAAATATTTTACCGAAGCTTTTTATGCTTATTTTAGTGCTTGGTATTTTATGGGGGCTTAAGCTAGCCAGTGAATTTGGTTTCTTATCTGATACGGTTAAGGTTATGCTAGCATATATCGTATCGATTGTTATAGGCGTTTATGCATGGCGTTTGGAGAAGAAAAAAGAAGCACTTACAGCGATGATCGTCTCTTTATACGGTGGTGCCTTTATTATCGGCATATTAGCGACGGCAGCAGGAGCTATTTTATATGAGGTGTTCACATTAATTGTTGCGCTCGTTATCGCGATATTGTACATTACGTATGGCATTGCGATAAGCTATTTGAAAGGAAGTCAAGCGCTGACTGGCTTTGTTGTATTTACATCTTTACTATTACCTTATTTACTAGAATATATGGATTTTAATAAAGTATTTATTTTAATTTATATCATACTTATTTTTGGAGCAATTCAGCTCGTTATTCTACAACATAAGCAACAAATCGCACTGTATGTCGCGATGTTTTTCTCGCTACTGGCAATACAAATTATTTGGCTTACCCAATTCAATCAAACGCTATATTTTGCACTTAGTTATATCATTATACTAGCGCTATTTTTAAATAGCTGGTGGCAGTTATTTAAACGCAGTGAAAAGTGGAAAGTAGTACAAGAGGGCGCATTATTTAGTGTAAGTAGCTTTACACTATTATTACTTAATATCATTATTTTCGACGAGCCTTATCAAATTGGTTATTTATTAGTTGTATTTGCGTTATATACAGTAATGGCATTCATCGTCTATAAAGAGAATGAGCATCACGTTTTCGATATTACAGCAACGATCGCTTTGTTATTAACGTTTAATATCGTGCTAACATTTGATTTTGCACAAGGATACAGTGAGCTAGCTCTTGTTTTATCAGTTTTTGCAGGAATTATGCTAGCAATTCGCTTACGTGCACCATTCATGAAAATTACCTACTCAGCACTTTTATTTATTATGGCATTTGCATTATATATAACAACAGATGTTCAACCGTTTTGGCATGTGGAAAACATAGCATTGCTATTATTAATCATTAGCCTTGTTTCAGCTTATATATATGCCAAAATGCCAAAAGGGGAGCTAACGCGCTTTGAGCGTTTGACAGAAAAATATTACGTAATTGATAGTATCGCCGCAGCTATTGTGTTGTACGTGATGTTTTATAGCGTGAAGCTTGACTATGCTTATATTTCAACAACACAGTCTATCCCTTACGCTGTATTTATCCTAACAGCAATTTGTTCGCTTGTTATTTTAGTAGTGGATCAGCGCTGGATAGGGCGTTTTGTACCGTTTGTTCTGATGCTTTGTTACTTAACACAAAGTATCACATTGCTAATGACAGGGCTTGTAAATGAGACGCTTATTGCATTACAGCTTGTAACACGTGCTACCTTTATCCTAGTGCTACTTGCGTTGCTTGTAGACTTATATAAAAAGGGTCTTATTTATCAAAAATGGCAAAGATTCATTGAAAAATATATTGAAGCCTATATAAGTTTAGGCATGCTAATTATGATGTTGCATTTTATTAATCTAACATCTAATTTATATATAATTGATACATTAACATGGGGCATTGCCACTATGATTAAAACATTAATTCTCTTTGCAACAGCAAGTATAGCGATATTATTAGGAAGAAGAAGACAATGGAAAACGCTCCGAACAATGGGCTTTGTCCTATTATTAATCGCAATACTAAAACTAATCTTCTTTGATTTAGCAACATTAAACCTACTTATTCGCGCAATTCTCTTTATTGTAATTGGCACGGCGGGAATGCTGCTGTCAGGGAGATTGGGGAGGAAATAGAAAGGTAGCCTAATGAGCGCTATATTGCTCATTAGGCTATGTTACGATTTAATTTTCAATCATATTGGTTTCCTTGGGATCTTCAAGTTCTTCATCGCCAATTTGGAATTTGGGTGTTTCATCAATTGTACCAGGAGGTAGTGGAGTAGTTGGTCCTCCATAAGTAATATGAGTACCTCCAGAGGAAGTAATATTTTTTGCCACGACAATCCCTGTAATATTTCCTCCTCCGCCTAAGTCAAGATTTGCATTTGGTGCAATAATATATTGACCATTTGTTGGTACACCACCACTTATCTTTAAAGAACTTCCTCCAGAAACTATGTTTCCGTAAAGTGCTGCTCCTCCTGTCAACTCTATAGCTGCACTTTTACTAATAATAGAACCATAAAGTTTTGTGCTACCATCAAATTTTACTGTACTACCCCCATTGTAGTATAAATTAACTTGTGCGGAATCTTTTCCTTCAATAGATCCGTTAATTATAGGTGGACTACTTTTAACAAGCAAATTAACCTTACCAGATCCTATGATATTAATGTGTCCAGCTATATCTAATTTATCCACATATAAATTAACCTCTCTATTACCAACATTAATATTTACAGTATAATTACTTGATATTTTGAAGTTTTTAAAACTTATATCTGAATTGGTAGAGGTTAAATCCAGTGTATAATTGTCAGTTTGCCAATTTGTTGCATTGAAATTCCCATTATGAATAACTGAAAATGAGCCCGCTGTCTGATTCGGAAGCGATGTTATTGAATCTGCTTTCATAAATTTCTCATCAGGGAAAAAAGTAGGTAATAAATATTTAGATGGGTCAATTTTCAATTTTGGCTCAATTTTATAATTATTTTTGATAAAAGCCTCTTGTTCAGCGTTTTTTCTTCCCTCTAAAGGAATGGAAATATTCTCTATCGATTGGATGCTCACATCGCCACTAATTCTGCCTGTTGAAGTACCTGAAATATAAATATTTCCCCTTGTAGAAGCAGCCCCACCATAAATTGAACCACTACCTTTTAAATCTATATTTCCTGAAACAATCGCTGCATAGCCTTCTGGGAAGCCGCCTGGGACTTGTTCATTATCATTACCTTCATCACTATCACCATTATCATTCGTATTAAAGGTAAGTTGTGGTTCGATGTAAAGCTCTTGCGTTACTTCGCGACTTTTGGCAGTGTCAATAGAGCCGATTGAAGTAATAACTATGCCATAACGTGGCGGTTCTACCTTTATTTCAGTTATTTCAATATCAGCTTTTTTTCCTTTTGAAATCATATGCTGTTTGGATACATGGGTAGCATTATAGGAATCGAATTCATCATTTAAAAGGTTTTTGAAATAACGTTCTGCCTGTTCTTGTGTTAAGCAAAGTGAATCTTTTCGTTTAATACAATCTTTGGTTTTATCATATGCCTTGTTTTGAATATTTTTTAACTCCTTTGACACTTCCAACTTTGCTAAATTCATACCTGCCTCTGCAATATAAAATACCGCTTGGTCTGTACGCTCATAATCTACTTGCTTAAGACTATTGGAGGAAACACTTAGTAAAGATACACCGAGAACAGAAATAATCACAATTAAAAATAATGCAATAACAAGAGCAGAGCCTCGTTGATTAAAAAATTTTTTCATCATTGTCTACCTCTCCTTATTGTGATGTTTGTTGTTGCTTTTTGACCATCTCGATTAACAATGGCAATGGTATCGCCACGAATTTCAAACTCTTCTACGTTTATAGCAAGTACTTCTTGCCCGGTCGATGTACTTCTTATAATTTGATGGTTTTCAAGTTTGTAGGTTGCTATTTCTACCTCATCTAATGTGAATATGTAGAAAGCAGTTGTTTCCTCTGCAGTTTCATCTACTATTTCTCTCAAATCATCACTTTTCCTAAAATCCTTCGTAATTACCTTTAAAGCATAGGACAGCTCTTTAATATCCTGATTATGTGTACTTTGTTCTATTTGTTGTTTTGTCGCAGAGGTAACAAGGACAATGCTAAGCATGGAGACAATCGCTAAAATAGCAATTACTGCCAGTGTTTCTACTAATGTAAATCCTTTATTATTTCGTAACGGGTGCATCATATTACTTTGCACCTCCTAATATATAAACATTTTCCATTGTTGCTTTGCTATTTGTACTGTTTTCAATTACTTCAAGATGAACATACACTGCTTTTTTGTAATCGGAGTCTTGAGAGAATGTTTGTAATGTTAAATAGTACGTAAAATTTTCGCTTTCTCTTGGTAAATATTTATATACATGGTCAGTAGGTAAGGAAGTAAGGCTCGTTCCAGGATTATCTACATCTAATGTATAACCAGATGCTAGATTCTCATATGAGCTAGCCCCACCTGCTGTGTTATAAAGACTCTCCATCTCCTTTTGTGCCATATACGTAGCATCCATAATATCATTCGATTTATGTGTCGTTTTATTTGACTGAATAAGCAATCCGAAAAATGAAATCAAAACAATTCCTATTATTAAAAGGGCAGCTACGACTTCTACTAAAGACATGCCTTGCTCGTTTTTTAAATATTTTCTCAATCAGGTACTCCTCCCTATGATTTTTTGGTTAGATGTAGAGAGAATATTGGTGAATTTTAATTTGATTCTAAAGTATTGTTTTTGATAATTTCCATTTTATTTTGTTTGAAAATAGGTAATATAGATTAATTGTAGAGCTGTGTGATTTAATTTATAAACTAAAAAATAAGCCTATATTTAAGTTTATACTATATTTTTAGCGAAAAAAAGCTTTTATAAAATTTATATATTTTTTAACTTAAGCTTAATATTCATGCTATAGTCTATAAAACAGAGCTAATTTTATAGGTTAATTGGATTATAATTATTCTAAAATTAATGATTTATAGATATTTCTTAGGCATAATTTAGTGTTATGTCCAGATGTTTTAAATTTATATTTATTTTTTATAATAAATGTAATTTAAAAGTCGTATAAATTGTTTTGAATTTGTGAAAATAGGTCAAATAGTATATACAAAGAATCGTAGCTAGTGTATTCTGAAGGCAATAGATGGTAAAAAATTAAAGTTTTAAATTAAGAAAGTGAGGTGTTGTATGTGAGAGTTAGTCTGAAAATGTGTTTATTTTCATCTTTATTAGTTCTTATAGCATGCACCCTATATCCTAATAATTTATCTTATGCTAATTCGGAAAGTAGACACTCAACTATAGGTGGCGTAGTAGTAGATGATTTAAAGGCTGACAGTATTAGAGAAAAAGTGCAGGAAGCTGTGAATAACTGGACCAGTGAATCGATAATTGTTTCGGGTGCTGGGACAACAATCAGCTTAAATGCAGAAGCTATTCAGTTTGATATAGATGGCACAATTGCAACATATGAGCAAATGACAAAGAAATCATGGTTTTCTTTTTGGAAGCCAAAGCCAGTGGTACAACTACCACTACAAATTACCGAAAATGAAGTATTTAAAACGGAAATTAAGAAAGTAAAATTTTGGGAAACGGATTCTACCTATAATCAAGTACTGATACAAGCTACTAATTTAGCATCTCATGAAGTAGAGGCTGAAGTTAAAAATTTAAATGCATATGAAAATGTGCGTATCGCGCTAGAAATCCAGCCAATTCCAGAAACAACAGCTGGCTTAACTACTCTAGTACAAGCATTAAATGAGCAAATAATAAACCCAGGAACTCCTTTCTCATTAATGGAAAAACTGGGTGATAAGAAGGGCGATGCTAATAATGAGGCATTAAATTTCATAGCGTCAATGCTTTATAGTATTGCATTAAAAACAAATAGCGAAATTTACGAGCGTGCATCTCAAAATAGTATTCCCTCATATTTAGAGCCGGGAATTGAAGCAACTGTTACACGTGATGGCTCAAAAGATTTGAAGTTTTTAAACACAACAGATTATGTACTACAGCTGAAATTTACGATTGAAGCTGGAAACTTAAAAGCAGAAGCCTATGGTCCTGCAAATAATCAGAGTGTGGGCGTTCAAGTAACACGAGATTACGAAATATCACCGCGTGTGATTACACGCTATTCAAAGGATCTACCTGCTGGTCAAGAGCACCTAATTGAGGAGGGACAAGTGGGATTACGCGTTTCAGTTGTGCGCTATAGCACTGATGAGCCAGAGGGTGAGCTAATTAGTAAAGATTATTATGCACCAGCTCATCGTGTCATTTTAAAATCTTCCAAGCAGCCAGACGCTACGCCAAAAACTTCAAATAATTTAGTGCAGAGCCATGATCAATCTTTAAGGCAGAAATCAAAGCTTGATTTGAATGGTGATGGTTTAGCTGATTTTGAAAATGAAGTGGGGAAACAACCAAAATTCCCACCATTGCCACAAGATGAAAAGGATTTACCAGAAGGTAGCTATTACGATAAAGGGGGCAATTTGGTTACGCCTTAGAAGGAGGAAGAGCAACGTATGAGAGGAACAACTAGAAAACGTCTTGGAGATTTACTTGTCGAAGCGGGAGTTATTACAGATGAGCAATTGAATCATGCACTCGAAACGAAAAGCCGCGATGAGAAGCTTGGTGACTTTCTTATTAAAGAGAATTTTTTGACTGAGCAGCAATTAATCGAAGTGCTTGAATTCCAATTAGGTATTCCACATATCCATTTAAATCAGTATGCTATTGAACCTGAATTAATAAAGCTTGTACCAGCTGAATTGGCGAAACGGGCGAGCATTATGCCAATACGTCGCGATAAAAATAAATTATTTATCGCAATGGCAGACCCGATGGATTACTTTGCGATTGAAGAAGTTCGCATGGCTACAGGCTGTCAAATTGAAGTGAGTATCGCTGCTAAAGATGATCTTTATCGGACAATTACAAAATATTATGATTTGCAGGAGTCGATGGAGGCTGCTTTATCTGATTTAGGGGATGCGGCAACTCGCGCAGAAGCCCAGCAGGAAATTACGGACGACGATTCACCTATTGTACGTCTTGTTAATAAAATCATTGCCAATGGAGTTGCACAGCGCGCTTCAGATGTCCACTTTGATCCACATGAAACGGAATTTCGTGTGCGCTATCGTGTAGATGGTGTATTGCGTACAGAGCGTTCCTTGCCGAAGCATATGCAAAGCATTATTACTGCTCGTATTAAAATTATGGGGAACTTGAATATTACAGAAAATCGCATACCGCAGGATGGTCGCATTAAAATCCAAGTAAACTTTAAACCTGTTGATATTCGCTTATCAACGCTTCCAGGAATTTATGGTGAGAAAATAGTAATGCGTATACTAGATTTAAGCAATGCGCCTACTGACATTGATCAAATTGGGTTTACTGAGCAAAATGAGACGATATTCCGTTCGATGATTCAACGCCCAAACGGTATTGTGTTAATTACAGGCCCAACAGGTTCAGGGAAATCAAGCACTCTGTATGCAGCGCTTTCCAACTTGAATGATGAGACGGTTAATATTA
Source organism: Bacillus ndiopicus (assembly GCF_000612805.1). GTDB lineage: Bacteria > Bacillota > Bacilli > Bacillales_A > Planococcaceae > Metasolibacillus > Metasolibacillus ndiopicus. The sequence goes on from NZ_HG964403.1 coordinate 990,687, forward strand.
TTACAGTAGAAGACCCTGTGGAATATCAGTTAGCAGGTATTAATCAAGTGCAAGTGAAGGAAGAAGTAGGACTTACTTTTGCGTCAGGTCTGCGTTCGATTTTACGCCAAGACCCAGACATCGTCATGATTGGTGAGATTCGAGATTTTGAAACAGCACAAATTGCTGTACGAGCCTCTTTAACAGGGCATTTAGTTTTAAGTACTTTGCATACAAATAATGCAGTTGAGTCCATTTCACGTTTGAAAGATATGGGCATTGAGCCATTTTTAATATCTTCCTCATTAATAGGTGTTATGGCACAGCGTTTAGTACGTAGAGTATGCCGTGATTGCAAGCAAACTGTTGAAGCGACAGAGCGAGAAAAAGCAATCTTCGCAGAAAATGGCTTAGTAGTTAATACAGTTTCACGGGGCAAAGGCTGCCCATCATGTAACAATACTGGCTATCGAGGTCGTATGGCGATTCATGAGCTACTACCATTTGATCGTCAGCTTAAAAATCATATTATTAACAGCCACGATGTCAGCGAGATTAAAAATTATATGACTAAAAAAGGCTATAATACGCTTCTCAAGGATGGTTTACTAAAAGTGCTAGAGGGTGTAACGACGACTGAGGAAGTGCTACGTGTAGCAACTGTAGAGTAAGGGAGTGATAGGATGACACACTCAATTCGTGAATTATTAATGCATGCCTATGAGCAAAAAGCGTCCGATTTACATTTAACTGTTGGCATCCCACCTATGTATCGTATTGATGGAAAACTAGCTCCTTATGGTAATGAAGTAATAACACATGAACTGTTGAAAGTAATGGTACATGATATATTACCAAGCCATAAAGTTCAGGAATATAAAGATAAAGGAGAGACGGATTTTAATTATTCCTTAGAGAGCCTATGTCGATTCCGTGTCAATGCTTACCATCAACGCAATACAAGTGCGATTGCGGCTCGTTTAATTTCAAGTGAAATACCAACAATCGATTCTTTAAATATGCCAAGCGTATTGTTTGATTTAGCGGACAAGCCACAAGGTCTAATTTTAGTAACAGGTCCTACAGGCTCTGGTAAATCAACAACACTAGCAGCGATGATTGATTACATTAATACAAACAAAGCCAAGCATATTATTACACTGGAAGACCCAATTGAGTATTTGCATACCCATAAACAATCTGTTGTCAATCAACGAGAGGTCGGCGTTGATACAGAAAGCTTTGCAAATGGGTTACGCGCCTCATTACGCCAAGATCCCGATATTATTTTAGTAGGGGAAATGCGCGATTTAGAAACAATTTCTACAGCAATTACGGCAGCGGAAACAGGGCATCTTGTATTTGGTACATTACATACATCAAGCGCGCCAACGACAATTGACCGCATTATCGATGTATTTCCACCACATCAGCAAGGACAAATACGCATCCAGCTTGCAAACGTTTTACAAGGTATTATTTCACAGCGCTTATTTGTACGAAAAGGAAAAAAGGGGCGTGTGGCTGCAACAGAAATACTCGTTGCAATACCCGCTATTACAAACTTAATACGTAATGAAAAAATTCATCAAATCCCGAGTGTTATGCAAACGAATCGTGCACTCGGCATGCATACACTGGAAACCTCTATCCAAGGGCTTGTGTCCTCTGGTCAAATTGCGTTAGAGGAGGCGCGCCCATATATGAATGTAGGTGAATACATTTGACGGTATTTAAATATACAGGTCGCACATCAGCAGGTGTTACGAAAAAGGGGACCATTGAGGCTGTAAATCAAAATGCAGCAATTGCAAAGCTGCGCGAGCGTGGAATAAATCCACGTGAAATTAATGCATCCTCAAGCATTTTGCATAGGGAGATCAGTATTGGCGGCAAGGTGAAAAATCAGGATTTTGTTATTTATTGTCGTCAGTTTGCCACATTAATACGTGCGGGTGTTTCGATTGTCGAGGCAACCAATATTTTAGCACGTCAATCGACATCAAAGCCTTTGAAAAGAGCGTTAGAGCAAGTGGAGGAGGATGTCCGCACAGGGGTGGCCTTTTCGCAGGCAGTTAGCAAACATTCAAAAGTATTTCCAGAGCTATTTATCAATATGATGCGCTCTGGGGAAGCAACAGGCAACATTGATAGCACACTAGAACGCTTAGCCAATATGTTTGAAAAGCAATATAACTTGAAGAAAAAAGTGCAATCGACATTAGCATATCCAGCTATTTTAACAGTATTAATTATCGTCGTTGTAGCATTTTTACTTATTGTAATCGTCCCAAGCTTTGTTACTTCGTTTGAGGAAATGGGGGCAGAGTTGCCAACGATTACAGTTATCACAGTTGCCTTTAGTGCATGGCTACAAAAGTTTTGGTGGCTTGTCTTACTGGCGATTGCTGTTGGCATTAGCGCATTCGCTTATTTATTCAAAAATAATAAGCAATTTAATTTTACCGTTCATTATATGCTGCTGAAAATGCCGCTTTTTGGACCATTGCTTCAAAAAACAGCAATTGCCCGTTTAATGCGTACATTAGCATCACTTTTTAGTGCAGCAGTCCCAATTTTACAGGCATTAACGATTTCAGAAAAAGTAAGCGGTAATCCTGTAGTAGGGAAAGTAATGCTTGATGCCAAAGCGAGTTTAGAACGCGGAAGCACGCTATCAGAGCCACTTGAACAAAGCTGGATCTTCCCGCCTATGGTAACAAGCATGACGCAAATCGGAGAAACAACAGGCTCACTTGATTTTATGCTAGAGAAAATTGCCGATTTTTATGAAGAGGAAGTGGAGCGCTCAGTCGACACTCTAAAATCGCTAATCGAGCCATTAATGATTGTGCTATTAGCCGTAGCGGTAGGCATTATCGTTGCAGCAATCTTTATGCCAATGTTTAGCCTGTACGAACAAATGTAAAAACGGAGGACGTTTTGCAAGGAGGTGAATAATCATGCAACAAGCGTCCGAGCAAATGTACATCAAACAAATAACTAATAGAAACAAAGGAGGAATTAATATGTTTAAAACTATGAAAAAACGTATTAAAAACGAGAAAGGTTTAACACTAATTGAGCTATTAGCAGTAATCGTTATTTTAGCGATAGTAGCGGCGATTGCAGTGCCAGCGATTGGGAATATTATTGATAATTCACGTTATAATGCAGTTAAGGCAGATGGGATTAATGTATTGAATGCGGCTAATATTTATTATACAGATAATTCTGATGCAGCAGACAATGTTACTGTTCAAACATTAATTAATGAAAAATATTTAGATGCAGCTGGTAAAATTCCTACCGAAGCAACTATTAGTAAAGATGTTCCTCGCAAATTAACAACTGATTCGATTACAAACGCAGTAGGATCAAAATCTGTTACATTTGCTAGTGTTACAATTGATGATATTAATAAAGATAATAAAAAAGGTAGTGAAGATGGTGATAAAACTATTTCACCTGTCACATCAGGCACACCATAATTAACCCCCCAAAGAACACCTAACCTAGCAATTGCTTAGGTGTTCCATTGAAGGATTAATTCATTCAAGTTTAATAGACTTAGCACAGAAGGAGCTGCACCTTATGTTCAAATTTAAAAAGAAATCACATGTAGCTATTGAATTAAATGATTACATATTGCGCGTGCTCGTGAAAAAGGGGGAGCACTCAGCACAATGGGAAACGCACGATATTTTGCTTGCACAAGGTATTGTTCAAGATGGCGTTATTGTCGATGAGGTAGAGCTATTTAAAATTATTAAAAATAATATTGCTTTGTTTGGTGGAAAAAAGCAATTTGTACGTACATTTGTATCTGATACATCAGTTTTATTGAAAACATTTGAGCATCCAGATGATGTTGAGGGTAGCAAACTGAAGCCTTATGTACAAATGGAGCTAGGGCGAACAGTGCATTTGCCATTTCATGAGCCGTTAATCGATGTTTATGATCCAATTGAAGGAGATGGACAGGCAACATTGTTTGCAGCGCCTTCGGAAGAAGTGACGAAGCTTGTCAATTTGCTTTTGGATGCACCACTTACCCCTGAGGCAATTGATATTCGGGCATTAAGCAATTTGAGATTGCTTGAGAAGATGGGGAAATTTCAGGAAAATAAAACGTATATGATTACAAACTGGTTAATTAACGAACTAACCGTTTGTATTTATTCAAATGGGCAGGTTGATTTTTTACGTTTTCAAACCATCGATACCGATTTGGCAAAATGGCATGGTATTGTCGATAGTAAAAATGAAGTAATGTTCTCTTACACTGGGGAGGAAGGGGACTACAGAATGCTTCTTGTCGATCGTGTAATGGAGCTCGATCGCATTATGAATTTCTTTAGATTCTCTCTTCATAAAGGTGAAAAAATGATTGATGAAATTATTGTAATGGGCGATAATCCTTGGCTTCCTACAATCAGTGAATTGATTGCTGAAAGCTTACCCGTAGCAATTAAAATAGTAGACGATCAAATGATTCAGCAATCTTATCCAAATATGAAAGCCAAATATGCGGCTCTTATAGGACTTGCCTTAAAGGAGGTACGCGTATGATTCCAGATATAAACCTGTTACCTCATATCAATAGAAGCGAATCAAATTTAAAAATTTTTTATAGTAGTTTAGCAGTTTTGGCGTTGCTTATTTTAAGCCTAATAGTGTGGCAATTCTTTTCTATGAAAGATGAGGTTACAAAGCTTACGAATGAGCAGCAAACACTTCAGGCACAAAAAGATCAACTGCAAGGAGAATATAATGCATTGCTAAATAGTAATACAGGCTCTATAGAGCAAGCAGTTACATTTGTCGAAAAAGTTTCTTACCCTGTATCGCCTTTAGTAGATGAAGTTCGGGCATTACTTTTACCGAATAGTTATTTACGCAACTATACCTTCGATGAGGAAAAAGTAATAGTAAAGGCTGATTTTGAAACCTTTACTAATATTTCTAAATATGTTGCATTGTTAGAGCGAAGTGAATATTTTAATGATGTTCAACTTGGAACAGTGGATGATTTTGAAATAAATCCGAATGGCAGTAATGAAAAAGAAGTAGATTTTAGCAGTGTATCACGCTATTCTGTACAAATTGAGCTATATATTGATAAAAAGTATTTAGCTTTTGGGGGTGCACAGTAATGTTTAGCAATAAAAATTCAGCCCCCATCTTATTAACAGTTCTTGTCGCACTCTTATTATTCGCAAGCTATTATTATTTTGTTCTGCCAAAAAAGGATGAGACCGAGCGTTTGCGTAGTTCTGTGTCAAATCTACAACAAGAGATTAAGAGCTTACAATCTCAAATTGCGATGAAGAAAAATGAAGAGGGACAAGTTCCTGAAAATCTTTTTGCACTGCAAAAGAAAGTACCGCAAAATAAAGATATTGTGAATTTATTATTAAATATGGAAGAAATCGAATTGCTATCAAAATCAAAAATTACAGGGATGCAATTTAATAATTATGATGCTTTAGTAAGTGAATCTGAATTACAAGAACCAAGTAAACCAGAAGCTATTAACAAAACAGAAGAACAGGCTACTGAAGAGCTACCAACTTCTTCGATTTCAAAAGAATTATTGCCTCCAGAGCTACAAATGGTGACATTTAATGTGGAATTTGAAACTAAGAATGAATCAGATCTTACTATATTTTTAAAAGAATTAGAGTCATTAGAGCGTATTGTTCGAATTGATCAAATTGATTTACAAGTTCCTGGTGAAGCAGATTTAGTTGAAGAGGGACCTGCAAAAACAGTTTCAACTAAAATACAAGCGACAACATTTTATTATGTAGGTGAGTAAAAAATGACAGTCACATATACTTTTCTTTCTCTTATATTAGGGCTTGTGCTTGGCTCTTTTTATAATGTTGTTGGCTTACGTATTCCCAAAAATGAATCTATCGTTTACCCTGGATCTCATTGTACAAACTGCCACCGTTCATTAAACGCAGTTGATTTAGTACCAGTATTTTCTTATCTTTTATTGCACGGGAAATGTCGCTTATGTAAAGTGCGCATTTCCCCAATATATATGGTGATGGAGCTTTTAACAGGAATCTGTTTTGCCTTTTCTTATTGGCAGCTTGGAATTTCGTTAGAGCTAATTGTTGCATGGCTTTTTATTTCGCTATTAATTATTATTACAGTATCTGATATTGCTTATATGCTTATCCCAAACAAAATTTTATTATTCTTTTTACCCCTAATAGCACTGGGACGGATATTATCCCCACTTGAGCCTTGGTGGGATAGTTTACTAGGTGCAGCAATTGGCTTTGGTACTTTACTGCTAATTGCAGTTGTTTCAAGAGGTGGCATGGGGGGCGGAGATATAAAACTCTTTTTCATTATAGGGCTTGTTCTTGGTACGATTAACACACTACTTACATTATTTTTAGCAGCAGTTATTGGTATGTTTGCTAGTGTAATCATCTTAAAAAAACATAATCAAAGTCGCAAAACACCAATCCCCTTCGGACCATCCATTGCACTTGCTGCAATTATTGTATATTTTTTCGGTAATAAAATAATGGAGTGGTATAAAAATTTATTTTTCTAGCATTGCTAGCAACAAATAATTAGCATAATATAATACTAATTATGTGTAAGTGGGAGGAATGTTTATGAAGCCAATTATTGCAGTTACAATGCATACAGGGGATAAAAAGCTAGAAATTAACGAAACATACATACAGTCCGTAGAGCTTGCTGGTGGGATACCTTTATGCATCCCGCATCTTGATGCACAGGATGTAGAGGCTCTATTAAATAAGGTAGATGGCTTACTATTAATTGGAGGTCATGATGTGAATCCTTATTTATATGGACAGGAGCCTCATCAAAAATTAGGCATGTTCCATACGAAACGAGACAATAGTGATTTAGCGATTTTACAAAGCGCTTTTAAAAGACAAATGCCAATACTTGCAATATGCCGTGGACATCAAGTATTGAATGTAGCGTTTGGAGGCACTTTAATTCAAGATATCCCTTCGCAATGGGAGCAACCACTTGCTCATGCACAAGCCTCAATGAGGGATGAGGCAACGCATACTGTCAAAATTAACGGAGAAAAGCTTCGTGCGATTTTCGGAACAGAGGAAATTCGAACGAATTCATTCCACCACCAAGCAATCGATCAACTTGGTGAAGGATTAGTAGCTGCTGGTGTTGCAGTAGATGGCATGAATGAAGCGGTCGAGCATGATGAGCACCCATTTTGCATTGGCGTACAATGGCACCCGGAGGCAATGGCTCCATTTGGTGATGCAAATTCTATTAAATTATTCCAATCGTTTATTGAAGCATGTAAATAATTTAGGAGCAAGTGAACGAGAAAATTCGTTCATTTGCTTTTTTTATGAAGAATTCTCTCTTAAGCTGCTACTTAAACTGTATTTATTAAGAAGTGGATTTAGGGGTGAGAATAGGTAAATAAGGAGAATCGTAGATAACCCAGAGAAATTCGCAGATAAGTCATGAGAAACGCAGATAACTCGAGAAATTCGAAGATAAGTCATGAGAAAACGCAGATAACTCGAGAAATTCGAAGATAAATCATGAGAAAACGCAGATAACCCAGAGGAATTCGCAGATAAATCATAAGAAAGTGCAGATAACTCATAAAAAACGCCGAAAAAAATCATCAAGAAAACCAATTTCATGCAAATTGCGTTATTTTTGACGGAAAACCTTAAAAAACAATGCTTTAATTTATCGAAATGTGGTGATTTTAACAAATTACAGGCTATTTATGAACATTCACAAATTTCTGTAGGGTGTGTAAGATAACAGTATTACCTCGCTAGCATGATTTCTTGAGTGATTACTCCTCACACTCAATCTATGATTTCACTTTTCGATAATGTCTCCGATTTTCTCCTCAAATAAACTATTTGGAAGCCATGCTAGCTTTAAATAAAAAAACTGAGCGGACCAAAAGTTGGTAGCTCAGTTTTTACATTATTGTATTTTACGATATAGGCCAACTACTTGCCCTAAAATTGTTACTTGATTAACTAAAATTGGATCCATTGAAGAGTTTTCAGGCTGCAAACGGAAATGTGTTTTTTCTTTATAGAAACGTTTTACTGTCGCCTCATCATCCTCTGTCATAGCAACGACAATATCTCCGTTGTTAGCAGTTGATTTTTGCTTAACTATTACATAATCTCCATCTAGAATTCCAGCTTCAATCATTGATTCTCCCATTATTTCTAACATAAATAGTTGATCTTCTGAAGTACCATATGAATTTGGAAGAGGGAAGTATTCTTCGATATTCTCGATTGCTGAGATAGGTAATCCAGCTGTTACTTTACCAATTAAAGGTACATGAATAACACCTTGTTGTCCTGATTCATGGTCATTGCCATCTAAAATTTCGATAGCACGTGGTTTTGTTGGATCTCGACGAATAAGCCCTTTGCTTTCTAAGCGAGCTAAATGTCCATGTACAGTCGAGCTAGATGCTAAACCAACCGCTTCACCTATTTCACGAACTGACGGTGGGTAACCTTTTGACCTGACTTCTTCTTTGATAAAAGCTAAAATTGCTTCTTGGCGTTTTGATACTTTTGTCAACTCATTCACCTCTTTTTTCTTGTTTTAGTAAAACATTCTCACCCCATAATTAGTGAGTTAGATGCAATATTTGGTCTTGTTCAGCGCTTGTATTGAGTGTTCGTTGAATCAAGATAAAGCCTATGATCGATATCATAACTTTGTAAACTTACTCCAAAAAAGTTTGGATGCAATTACGCTAAGGCGCAATTTATAGAACAAATTTTCTTGTTTTCAGTATAACAAAATAGGAAATAGAATGCAAACGTTAGTTCGAAAATAATTGTTGACAAAAACACTTGTTCGTTTTAATATGGGAACATATATTCCGAACGAACATTCTATTACAGGGGGCGTTTATATGAATTGGTTGAAAAAAAATAGCTATATTACAGTTTTTGTCGCATTTACAGTGTTAGTAATTTCGGTGTTAGTTATTACCGATGAAGATATCGAACAATATGACGAGGTGGTCATTGCACATGGTGATACGCTATGGTCATTAGCAGAACAGTATCGAGGGAGAATGTCAGCAGAACAATGGATTGGCTTTGTGAAAAAAACAAATTACCTTTCTGATGAAAAAATAATTGTTGGACAACAGTTGCTAGTTCCAGTTGAAAAACGTTCTATTATTGCACAACAAATGACAGGAGAAAGCCATTTACGTGAAGTGGCTAACAAAAACTAATGGCTATCCAAACGGCGGTTATATATGCAAGGGTAAGCACTGAAAAATCAACCCAATATACATCTCTTGCAAGGCAAAAAGAAGAGCTAATAGCGTACGCTAACAATTTAAATTTTAAAGTAGTAGAAATATTTGAAGATCAACAGAGTGGCTTTGATGTAGAAAGAGAGGGTTTGCTAGATATGCTAGATTATATGAAAGCAAACGATATTAAAACTCTGTTTGTACAAGATGAAACTCGATTAGGTCGTGGCAATGCACGTGTAGCAGTGTTGCACCTTTTACAAAAACAAGGGATGTCCGTCATATCTTTAAATGATGCAGGTCCACTAGCATTAAATGAAATGGATACAATGCTCTTAGAAATTTTGGCGATAGTAGAGGAATATCAGCGTAAGTTACACAATGCTAAAATACGACGTGGAATGAGACGTGCTGTAGATAACGGCTATCGACCAGAAAACAATCTAAAAAATCGTGGCAATGTAGAGGGGCGCGAGCGAATTGATGTGCCAATCGAAGAAATTTTAAAACTGCGCGCAAAAGGCTTTACCTTTGAAGAAATTGCCACTACATTAAGAAGTCTAGGCTTCAATGTTAGCAAAGCAACCGTTCATCGGCGCTTTGTAGAATATCAAGAAGAGAATAGCATGTAAGTAAACCTTTCAAAACGTATTGTACAAGATAAATCACTTGCGCTTTACGTTTTTTTCTCATACCTTTGTAATATGGAGTTTTAGAAAGGTGAGAAAAATATGTTATCAAAACAAAAATTAGCTCGAATTAATACATTAGCAAAAAAAGCGAAGGAAGGAACATTAACTGAGGCAGAAGCAAAAGAGCGTACAGCACTTCGTAAAGAATACTTGGACACATTCCGCTCAACGATGCGTGAGACGATTGAGCATGTGAAAATTGTCGATCCGGAAGGCAATGACGTAACGCCAGAAAAACTAAAAAATATAAAACAACAAAAGGGTTTCTTGAACTAAGGTTACACAATTTCATACAATGTGACACATTTAGCATTTAGTATGACAAATTTCAAAGAAAACACCTACTTACCATTGTTTTCTTTAACGTTCTTGACTACACTATAAAAGTAAACTATATAGCACGAGAAAGGATGTCAAAAATGACTCACACTCCGGATCAACTTGCAATTAATGCAATTCGTACATTGTCAATTGATGCAATTGAAAAAGCAAATTCTGGCCACCCTGGTTTACCAATGGGTGCAGCTCCAATGGCTTACACGCTTTGGACAAAGCATTTACGCCATAACCCACAAAATCCAAATTGGTATAACCGTGACCGCTTTGTATTATCTGCTGGACATGGCTCTATGCTACTTTATAGCTTACTACATTTAGGTGGCTATGATTTGCCAATGGAAGAAATTAAAAACTTCCGTCAATGGGATTCATTAACACCTGGTCACCCAGAGTATGGTCATACCGTAGGTGTTGAAGCAACAACTGGGCCACTTGGACAAGGTATCGCGATGACTGTTGGTATGGCGATGGCTGAGGCACACCTTGCAGCTAAATATAATAAAGATGACTATCAAATTGTAAATCACTACACTTATGCTTTATGTGGTGATGGTGATTTAATGGAAGGTGTAGCTGCGGAGGCTATTTCATTAGCAGGTCATTTACAATTAGAAAAATTGATTGTGCTTTATGATAGTAACGATATTTCATTAGATGGCGAATTAGGCATGGCATTCTCTGAAAATGTTCAAAAACGTTTCGAATCATATGGCTGGAACTATTTACGCGTCGATGATGGTAACGATGTAGCAGACTTAAGCGCTAAAATTGAAGAGGCGAAACAACTAAAAGGCAAGCCAACTTTAATTGAAGTCAAAACAGTAATTGGCTACGGCTCACCAAATAAATCTGGTAAATCAGATTCTCACGGTGCACCACTTGGAGCTGATGAAGCAGCGTTAACAAAAACACATTATGGCTGGGGACACGAGCCTTTCAGCATTCCACAAGAAGTATATGAAACATTTAAAGAAGCAGCAGAGCGTCAAGGTGTAGCAGCAGAAAAAACTTGGAATGAACAATTCGAAGCTTACCGAGCTGAATACCCAGAGTTAGCTGCAGAATTCGAAAATGCAATGGAAGGTGACTTACCAGCAGATTTTGCAGCTGAAGTGCCAGTTTATGAAGCAGGCAAATCAGTCGCAACACGTTCATCTTCTGGCGATGTAATTAACGCATTAGCGAAAAAGTTACCTTCATTCTTCGGTGGAAGTGCGGACTTAGCAAGCTCAAATAAAACAACAATTAAAGGCGCTGGAGATTTCTCGGCAGAAAACTATGCTGGGCGCAATATTTGGTTTGGTGTACGTGAATTTGCAATGGGTGCAGCATTAAATGGTATGGCTTTACATGGTGGTGTTAACGTATTTGGAGCAACATTCTTTGTATTCTCTGACTACGTTCGTCCGGCAGTGCGTTTATCTGCATTAATGGGCTTACCAGTAACATACGTGTTCACACACGATTCAATCGCTGTTGGTGAAGATGGTCCGACACATGAGCCGATTGAGCATCTAGCTTCATTACGCGCAATGCCAAACTTAAATGTGATTCGTCCAGCAGATGCAAATGAATCAGCAGAGGCATGGAAGCAAGCAGTTCTATCACCAAGCACACCAACTGCTTTAGTATTATCTCGTCAAAATTTACCAGTACTAGAAACGACAGCGGAATTAGCTGCTGATGGTGTAGTGCGTGGTGGTTATGTAATTTCACCAGCAACAAAAGCAACACCAGATGCAATTTTAATTGCAGCAGGCTCTGAAGTTTCTTTAGCGGTTGATGCACAAAAAGCATTGCTTGCTGAAGGAATTGATGTATCTGTTGTATCAATGCCATCAACGTTTGCATTTGATCAACAAGATGCAGAGTATAAAGAATCTGTCTTACCGAAGGCTGTTACAAAACGTTTAGCAATCGAAATGGGTGCTACGCAAAGCTGGTACAAATATGTTGGCTTAGATGGTGATGTATTAGGAATTGATACATTTGGCGCATCAGCACCTGGCGATTTAGTAATCGAAAAATTTGGTTTCACAGTTGAAAATGTAGTGAATAAGGTAAAAGCATTATAAGCTGTCAATAAAATATAAGGTTTCTCTAATGTTATGATTAGGGGAGCCTTATTTTTTTATCTTTATGAAGGCTGTCAAATTATAATGGATAACCAATTTATGTGTAAATAATTTCTGTTTGTTGGAAATGTTCAATTGAGGGAAGAGAATATCGAACTACCTTTCGGGTTTTGTCCAATACTTTATTAGAACGATACACATTCACGCATAAGTCAGGGGTTAGCAACAATCATAAAAGCAGGTATATCTAATAAATTTGAATTAAATCATGTTATGAAAATGGGGTAATGTTACGGTATAGACATTTTGATGAGAAAAATTATGTGTTAGCATGTTAATTTTTTGCTATTGAAAAGTTTGATTTTGACACTTTCAACGAATGCTATATCGGTTTAACAAAAGCCAAATATGGTACTGCACCCCAAAGTAAAAAAAGCCTTGGCACTATAAAGGCATAGCACCAAAGGTTATTATTTTGCCAATCCGTTCTGGAAAGCATAGACGACTGCTTGTGTTCGATCTTGTACATCTAATTTACTTAAAATATTGCTAACATGTGTTTTCACTGTTTTTAATGCGATAAATAACTCATCTGCAATTTCTTGGTTTGCTTTACCCTGAGCCATTAAAAGTAGTACTTCCATTTCACGTTCTGTTAAGCTTTCATGTAATGGGGCAGTTGTAGCACTGCGCATTCTAGAAATCATTTTTGTTGTAACTTCAGGTTCTAAAACTGTTTCGCCATTTATCGTTTTACGAATGGCATCGGCAATTTGCTTCGCGTTTGATGTTTTTAAAATATAGCTAACAGCCCCTGCCTCAAGGGCTGGATATACTTTATCATCATCTAAAAAGCTTGTTACCATCATGACTTTTGCAGTAGGCCATTGCTGCAAAATTTTCTCTGTTGCCTCTGCTCCTGTCATAATTGGCATAACATTATCCATTAAAATTAAATCAGGACGTAAAGAGAGCGCCTTATCAATTGCCTCTAAGCCATTTGCAGCCTCGCCGATAACTTCGATATCAGGCTGTGCTGATAGATAGGCTGCTACACCAATCCGCACCATTTCATGATCGTCTACAAGTAATACTTTAATCAAGCTGTTCACCTTTCTTTCTCGGAACTTTTACTTCAACAATTGTACCTTCATTTGGAACGGATACAATTTTATAAAGACAGCCAATTTCAACCGCTCGCTCGGCAATATTATTTAAGCCGTATGATGTGCTTTTATCAGATTGATTGTCGAAGCCTATACCATTATCTTGAATTCGTAAGATCGCAAAATCATCACGTGCTACAAGGAGCAATTCAACAACTGTTGCCTTGGCGTGACGCAATGTATTGGAAAGTGCTTCCTGTGCAATACGGAAAAGATGATCTTCCTGCGCTTTTGTGAGTTCAATTTCCTCTAGTTTATATTCAATATGAAAATAAACCTTCTGTTGAAGCTCTTGAATTAAATCGTTTAACCCTTCTGCTAGTGTTTTGTTACGCAGAGCAACAGGGCGTAAATGTAAAAGAAGTGCTCGCATTTCAAGCTGTGTTTGCTGAACAATTTTTTCAACTTGCCCAAGCTGCTTCTTTGATTGCGGATTTTCCTCTTGCTCTGTTAAAGCAGAGAGCAACATTGAGGCTGCAAAGAGCTGCTGTGATACAGAATCATGCAATTCACGTGCTAAACGCTGGCGCTCCTCAATCAATCTTTCTTGTACAATTTTGTCATTTGTTTCCGCCTTTTCATTCGATAAGCGCTGTAAGGCAGCACGCTGTGATTCGATTAAAGCACCAGCCTCATTGATTGCTTTTTTCATTGAACGGGAGATACCTCGCTTCTTCAATGGCTTAAACTCAGGGCTAGTCAGTTTATTAATCGTACGGGTTGTTGTGATTTCACGCGTTTTTGTTAAAGCAGACATCCATAAACTAATGAAAAATGATATCGTAAAAATGACGCTTACAATTGTAATATCAAGCGGTAATACACCAAGTTTTTCATCGATAAAGAAATGCCATTTCTCTTCTGATGGTACTCCTAAAATATAAACGAAAAAACCAAAAGTCATTGACGATAAAAGGCTAAAAAGGATGATGATACGAAAGATAAATCCAATCATGCGCGCGACACCTCCACATCACCAATCCACGTTGACACATTGATGACTAATAAACGCTTGTCATCAGTCTGTCCGTCTTCAAATCTTAAGCTTTCATTAATCAAGCGTTTAGGAGGCTCATTCAAGCAACATGCCTCCCCGTAAAATGTCGTATAATGCAATCGGACTGACACTTCATATGGAACGAGGATATGCACTTTTCCGATTGCCTGCTGAATAGTGATAACGGATTTACCAGTAGGTAGTATCGTTTGTGTTGTATCAATTACGATATCGCCTACAAAACGCTTTAGTAGTACATCGTCCCATTTGTAAGGTTCTAAAGGCGAGCTTGTTGCCCCGATTAATTGGTTGCGAGAAGTAGAGGAAGTCCAACCTTGATTTGTCACTTCTACAATCTCGTTCTCTTTAGTCAATTGTTTATATAGTAAATAGCCAATTAAAACAATAAAGTACAATCTTAAACTCCACAAAGCAAAAAGAGCCATTATTATAAATAGAATACCAGTCCATAATAGAAATTTACGCTGTTTTTTCATTCCAAAATAAAGAGAAATTATACCGAAAAACAATAGAAAGACGGAGCCATTTTGAAATATTGAAAGTTCAATTAACATAATGAACAGTAATCCTAATAGAAAAAAAGTTACTTGGTCTGTTGTCAGCCGTTTCATAGAGGGGTCTCCTTTCAAAATTTAAGGTCTTTTACCTTGAGTCAACCGACGTGCTGACATCAGCTGACTCAAGATAAAAGGGAGAGGATGTGTACCCTCTCCGATTATGGCTATTCTACTATAGCATGATTTTGCTGTTGTTCGTTAGTTGTAATTAATTTTTGCTCTTTTTCTAACTTTGCAAGACGCGATTCAAATGTTGTTACCTCGTATTTATTGTCAATTTTTGCTGCGATATCATCAAAGTAGTTTGAAAGTTCATCGAAATTGCTCTCATCTTGATTATGAAGCACTTTGTCCATTTGATGATGTGCACGTACGACATTTTCTTTCCCCATTAACTGTAGCTGACGCACTTTCATATCTTTAATTTTATGTTTCATTGTTTCAAATTTACGCTCTAATTCAAAGTATTCAGCTGTGCACACATCAATGCTAGAAAGTAATCCAACTTTACGTGTTGTGTAGGCCTCGACTTCCCCTTGTGCAAAGATGATTAAATCACTTTCACCACTTATTGTTGCAAGATTTAACTGCTGCTCACGCTTTGCTAGCATTGTTTCTGTTTCTTTTAATTGTGCTTCAAGTTCTTTTTTCAGTTGACCTTGACGTGCTAATAGTTTTCCTGTTTGTTCAGTTTGTTGCTCTGCTTGACGAATGTATTGATTTAAAAGAGCGATTGGATTTTTGCGCTCCTTTTTATCAAAGAAATCGTGTAAATCTGCCTGTAATTGATATTTAAAACGTGTGAATAAATTTGCCATTGTAAATCCGCTCCTTTTTATTATTTAGATAATTTTGACCATTCTCTTTCAAAGTTGTTGAATGGATCTTCATCTGTTTCAATAATGTTTGACTCTTGTTTCCAATTTTTTGCGATGTAGTAAAGTACAAAAATTGCGATTAAACCAATCAATGCTGGGATGTTTGATGCAGCGCTAAGGAAACCTGCTAATGCAACCGTTGCACTCATAATTTTGCCAAATACAGATGTACATTTTGTGTAGTAGTGTAAACCTGCTGCCACAAGTAATCCTGAGAATAGTAAGCCGATCATCGGCCCTAGTAATGCTAAAGCAATTAGAAACGCGATAGAGCCTCCGATAAAGTAAAGAAATTTTTTCATTTTGTTGACCTCCTTTTGTTGATACCTTTATGTTAAAGGATGTTCCGTTTTTGCATAACGACCTGTAAATGTATCTTTTTCTAGGTCTCGAGGCTGAGGGAGAATGAGACTTATAAATAAACAATAGAAAGCACAAATAAAGTAGTGTATAATGCTTTGTGGAGAGTTTTCTCATGAGATAGGTAATGGAGGAGGTTGGTTTAACGATGACATGGGCATGGATTCTTGGAATTATTGTTGCTTTAATTGCTGGGGTTGCATTAGGCTTCTTCCTTGCGCGTCAATATATGATGAAGTACTTGAAAGAAAATCCACCGATAAATGAACAAATGATTCGTGTTATGATGGCTCAAATGGGACGTACCCCGTCTGAAAAGCAAGTTCGCCAAATGATGGCACAAATGAACAAAGTTCAAGGTAAATAATATGAAGAGAGATGTCTGGGTGGAATTTCAGGCATCTTTTTTTATGGATAAAATTGAAGAAATAAGTAGTGGATTGGAGTTTTATGTAAGGAGCCTTCTTTTACAATACAAGCCACGACTAACCTCTGAAGAGCTTCATCATCTTCTCGATAAATTAATTCAAATGCAATTTATAGCCAAACCACAATTTAATATTGATAAATCAAAGGTACGACAAGGTGTGCTTTGCCAGCAATGTGATTTTCAAGTACAAATGAAATTTTATCACGGACAATTTATATGCCCACGCTGTTCTATGAAAGATGATGGTAAACTGCTGCGGCAAGCATTGAATGATTATTGTTTGTTGATAGATGAATGGATTACGAATGATAAATTTAGAGAATTTGTCGGGATAGCTTCGTTATACGCTGCAAGACGTTTGTTGAAAAAACTAAACCTTCCTTTTGAAGGTGAGAATAGGGGAAGAAAATATTTTATTGATATAAAAAGGGATGCAGATAACTTATGAGAAAACCCAAATAACTTAAGAGAACCGCAGATAAGTCATAAGAAAGCGCAGATAACTTGGAAAAACCGCAGATAAGTCATAAGAAAGCGCAGATAACTCGGAAAAATCGCAGATAAGTCATAAGAAAGCACAGATAACTTGGAAAAACCGCAGATAAGTCATAAGAAAGCGCAGATAACTCGGAAAAACCGCAGATAAGTCATAAGAAACCGCAAATAACACGAGAAATTCACATATAAATTCCAATTGTAATTTGGTAAAATAGTAAATGTACAAAAGGTGTTATGAATTTAAGGGGGAAATGACATGATAAATGAAGTAGTGGTTGTGAGTGCGGTACGAACGGCGATTGGGGCTTTTCAGGGGACACTTAAGGACATACAAGCACAGCAACTAGGTAGTATTGTAATAAAGGAAGCAATAGAACGAGCGAATATTGAGCCACAATTAGTGGATGAGGTTATAATGGGGAATGTGCTTGCAGCGGGGTTAGGGCAAAATCCAGCGCGTCAAGCTGCGTTAAAGGCAGGGATTCCTTACACAGTGCCAGCGATGACGATTAATAAAGTGTGTGGCTCGGGGTTGAAGGCTGTACATTTAGCCGCACAGGCAATCGCACTGGGGGATGCGGAAATTGTTGTTGCAGGTGGCTTTGAAAATATGAGTCAAGCACCATATGTTTTGAAAAATGCGCGCGAAGGCTTCCGCATGGGTGACCAAAAGGTTGTTGATACGATGATTCATGATGGGCTATGGTGTGCACAAAATGATTATCATATGGGAATAACAGCGGAAAATTTATGCGATAAATATGAAATTACGCGTGAGGAGCAGGATGCTTTCGCGGCTCGTTCACAAACAAGAGCAGCACAGGCAATGGGTGATGGGAAATTCGTTGATGAAATTGTACCTGTGGAAATTCCACAGCGCAAAGGGGAACCGATTATTTTCGCACATGATGAATATGTTAAGGCTAACACCACAGCGGAAAAGCTTGCTGCGCTTCGCCCAGCATTTAAGAAAGATGGCTCAGTGACGGCAGGTAATGCTTCGGGAATTAATGATGGTGCAGCGGCACTCGTATTAATGACTAAGAAACGCGCACTTGAATTAGGATTAACACCGATGGCAACGATTATCGCCAATGCAAGTGTAGGTGTTGACCCGCAAATAATGGGGGCAGGTCCAATTAAAGCGGTGCAAAAAGCACTAGCAAAAGCAAATAAATCATTGCAGGACATCGATTTAATTGAAGCGAATGAAGCTTTTGCGGCACAGGCAATAGCAGTAGACCGCGAGCTGCAATTCGATCATGATAAGCTCAATGTTAACGGCGGTGCGATTGCATTAGGGCATCCAATTGGGGCTAGCGGAGCACGTATTTTAGTAACATTATTGTATGAAATGCAGAAACGAGATGCAACACTTGGTCTTGCTACATTATGTATCGGTGGCGGACAAGGTGTTGCGACGATAGTACAACGGTAGGTGAATAAAATGGCAAAAAAGAAAATAGGTCAAAAACAAGCAGCACAACCAAAGCTTGAGCAAGAAAAAGCACCAACATTGCAGGACCAACTAGGTGGCGATGTGCTAGCAAAGTTAAAGGCAACAAAGCAGGCGCTAGTAGATAAAGAGCAGGCAGCCGAGGAAGAGCGTCAAGCAAGGCTTGTTTTTGAGCGTAAGCAACGTGAGAAAAACATGAGCTTTGAGGAGCTGCTAGACCAATACGGTGATAAAGGCTCGAAATATTAAAGGCTGTTAAAACCAGCAAAAAGGACGTGTCACAGCAGACACGTCCTTTTTATCTTGGTAATTTACGGCGTTTCAAGCGTAAAATAATGGCCATTATAATAATAAAAAACAATGCACCAGAGCTATCGAGTAAAACATCTGAGAAGACGCCAGTGCGTCCAGGTGAAAATGCTTGTCTTATTTCATCAAGTGAGGCGATCAAAAATACCGTCGCCAATGCAAGAATAGCAGGAAAGCGCCATGTTAGCTTACGGTAAAGTAGGTAAAAAAGAACGCCGACAATGCCAAAGCCAATAAAATGGGTAGCCTTTCGAATTAAAAATTCTACAAAATAAAAATAACCTCTTGATTCTACGGAATTAATTCTTCCCCAATAAGGTATTTTAAGTAAGCTTAATGTTTCTTCAAAGGGCTTATTTGCTAATAAAACGCGAAGCTCTGGAACAATTGTTTGTGACTGGTAGCTCATACTTGATGAAAATGCAATGATAGATAGTGCGGCGACTATAAGGAAAATATATTTTTTCATCGGTGTTCTGTGTAAATATCCTTCTTTATTTGTTCTCCTATAGCATCAATTAGAGGTAAATCTTCTATTGCATAGTATGCATTAATATTTTCTAGCAATTGCTGCTTTGTGCTTGCGCCAATAACGGTTGAAGCGATGGTTGGATGCTGTAAGTTGAAAGCTAATGCTAAGCTATGTAATGAGCCGTATTGTTCTTCCAGTTTTGCTAACAATGTTTGCAGTTCTTCCTGTGAATAATTCATATAAGGCTGCAAGCGAGAGCGCCATTCTTTTGTTAATAAGCCTTTAGCGATAGAGCCTCGTGTGACAACAGAGACGCCGTTTGCTGTAAGCTCTGAAAACCATTCTTCTGCACGCCGATCGAGCATGCTGTATTGCATCATATTGCTAATTGCCTGTCCTTTTTTGGTAAAGGGTACAAAAACATTTGGTCGAATTGAAGAAATCCCATAGGCACGGATTAAGCCATCTTTCTTTAATTCTTCAAATGTATCAATTACTGCGTCTAAATTGTCTTCTATCGTTCCACCATGTAGCTGATAGATATCAATATAGTCTGTTTGGAGACGCTGTAAGCTATCTTTTACGGCTTTTTTTATATAGCTTGGTGAAGCATCCCATGACCAGCCTTCTTGCCCAACTTCAAAACGATTACCTACTTTTGTAGCGACAATAAGTTTATTACGATATGGCTTTAAAATTTCACCAACTATGCGTTCATTTTCACCTCGCATATATAAATCTGCTGTATCAAAATAGTTGATTCCGGCATCAAGCGCGGCTTCTATAATAGATTGGGCTTCACTTACATTCGCAGGCAATGACATGCAGCCAAGACTAAGCTCAGAAATTTCAATATTGCTCTTTCCAACAGTTCTTTTTTTCATGAAATACACACCTTTCTCTGTATAATGTTACAATGGATTCATCTAATACGACAAGTGAGGCGAATAGTTTTGAATAAATTTGAGGAAAAAACAGTTACATCGCAGCCTATTTTTAAAGGACGGGTGATTTCGCTGAAAGTAGATGATGTATTGCTACCAAATGGTGAGATAGCGAAGAGAGAAGTGGTAAATCATCCTGGTGCAGTAGCAATAATTGCATTGACGGATGAAGGCAAATTATTAGTCGTTGAGCAATATCGTAAGGCATTAGAACGCTCAATTGTAGAAATTCCTGCTGGTAAACTAGAGCCGGGAGAAAAACCAGAAGTAACAGCGCGTAGAGAGCTTGAGGAAGAGACAGGCTATGCGTGTGAGGAGCTTACATATTTACAAACATTTGCGACTTCGCCAGGCTTTGCGGATGAGGTGATTCATTTATTCGTTGCACGTAAGCTCATTCCATTAAAGGAAAAGGCTCCTCTTGATGAAGATGAATTTGTTGAATTAATGGAAGTGACATTAGAAGAAGCAGAAGCTATGATGGCAAGTGGTGCAATTTATGATGCGAAAACAGCATATGCTGTGATGTGGTTGAAAAATCAAAAATAATGCATAGAAAAACGATTTAAAATATCCGCATATCAGCCTTGGACTAGCATAAGTTGGTTGTAAAGGAGGCTTAAATTTGCGGACAAGCATTATAATACAATTAACGAGTATGATTGTCGTTGGCTTTCTAAGTGGTGTTGCCTGCTTTTATATATTTAGCTTGGAACAGGCAATTGCACTTATTCAATTGATGGACGGGCGTCTATTGCAACAAGAGGCACCTAGCGTAATGCAAACCATTTTACCAGTAGTTTTTGCAATAGCAATTGTGCTATTATTTGCAACACATCCTTTTTGTGCGTTTGTTGCTAAATGGTTAATTGCGCTACGAGTGACATTTTTAGGGTTTAGCTCAATGTATTTGTTAACACAGCAAAAATCTTTACTTGCATATGGTATATGGTGGTTTCCTTTTCAATTTATTTATTGTATCTTACTATTGATGATTTGTTTAGGTATATCAACGAAAAGACCGATGCGATTCGCCAAAAAAGGTACTGCGACATATAGACGAATGTTAGCAATTATACTATTATTTTGCATACTTGCATTATTTGAAATGCTTGTTATATCGTATGTGTTTGAATAGATTCATAATAAGAGCAAATGAATTAACTAGATAAAGCATCATTAGCTTGTCAGTCGTTTTGCTCATTTGGTATAATAAGAGGAGTTTAGGAGGGCGTCACATGGAGAGCCGTATTGATCGTATTAAAAAACAACTGCATAGTGCTAGCTATAAGTTGACGCCACAGCGTGAAGCGACAGTGGCCGTTCTGCTTGAACATGAAGAAGATCATTTAAGCGCAGAAGATGTTTTTTTGCTAGTAAAGGAAAAAGCTCCTGAAATAGGCTTAGCGACTGTATACCGCACGTTAGAATTATTAACTGAGCTGAAAATTGTTGATAAAATCAATTTCGGTGATGGTGTGTCTCGTTATGACCTCAGACAAGAGGGAGCTGCTCATTTTCACCATCATTTGGTTTGTATTGAATGTGGTGCAGTTGATGAAATTCAAGAAGACTTATTAGAAGATGTAGAAGCAGTAGTAGAAAAGCGCTGGAATTTTATCATTAAAGACCATCGACTAACATTCCATGGTATTTGTTGGAGATGTCAGGGCAATGAAGATTCAAGTGAGTGAGGGGGGGCGTGTCTAAAAGCGATTTTAAGACACGCCTTTTGCGACCATTATGGGAGCAATATTGATATAGTAGTAAGGGGGCGTCGGGAAGGTTTTGATTTTCCCGATGCCCCTTTTCATTTCTACTTATTCGGAAGGGGTTTTAGGGATGAATGTATTTCAAGATGCTATTGCAGATTATATTCATTTTATACGCGTAGAGCGCCAATTATCTGATAATACACTTGTATCGTATGAGCGCGATTTGGCGAGTTATGCAGCATTTATTCAAGCACAGCAGCTACCGTCCTTTAATGAAGTAACGCGTGCAACCATTTTATTGCATTTAGAAGCGCTGCGTGCAGCAGGAAAAACACCACGCACAATCGCTCGCCATATTTCATCAATTAGGTCGTTCCATCAATTTTTATTAAGGGAAAAAGTAACGACAACTGATCCGACTGTGCATCTTGAAATGCCACAATTGGAGCAGAAGCTACCAAAAGTCCTTTCCATACAAGAGATTGATGCACTAATTGCAGCTCCAGACCTTTCTAAGGCTCAAGGGGTTCGCGATGTTGCCATGCTTGAGTTATTGTATGCTACTGGGATGCGCATTAGCGAGTTAATTGAGCTCGATATTAATGATATCCATTTAACGATGGGCTTTGTGCGTGTATTTGGTAAAGGCGGAAAGGAAAGAATTATTCCGCTTGGTCGCGGCGCAATTACAGCATGCGAAAATTATTTAGGGCGAGCACGCTACGAGCTCCAAGGTAAATATCCAAAAACTGACGCGTTATTTATTAACCGTAGAGGGAAAAGATTAACTAGACAAGGTTGCTGGAAGCTATTGAAGGAGCATGCGCAGACAGCGAAAATTCAGCATGAAATTACGCCGCACGTGTTGCGCCATTCCTTTGCCACTCATTTAATTGAAAACGGAGCGGATTTACGAGCGGTACAGGAAATGTTAGGGCATTCAGATATTTCAACGACACAAATTTATACACATGTGAGCAAAACGAGATTATCTGAGGTATATAAGCAATTCCACCCACGTGCATAAGTAGTTAGTCATTGTTAGAACAAAATGTCACATAGAAGGATGGACATCTTTTATTCAGAAGATAAAAATTTTGTACAGTCAGATGTCTGACCTTTATTTTTGAATTATTTTTGGTAAAATATATATATAGTGAAAAGGAGGTCGTGCAATAATGGAAGCGTTTAAAAAGATACATGTAATTGTAATGGATTCGGTAGGAATTGGTGAAGCACCAGATGCTCAGAAGTTTGGGGATGTCGGCTCAGATACGTTAGGCCATATTGCAGAAAAAATGAATGGCTTAAAGATGCCTACGATGGAAGGCTTAGGCTTATCTAATATTCGAGAGCTACAAGGAATAGCGCGAGTAGATGAACCAAAGGCTTACTATACTATGATGCAAGAGGCATCTGTAGGTAAAGATACGATGACTGGTCATTGGGAAATTATGGGCTTAAACATTGACAAGCCATTTAAAGTATATCCAGATGGCTTCCCCCAAGAGCTAATTGCACAATTAGAGGAACGTACAGGGCGTAAAGTATTGTGCAACAAGCCTGCAAGCGGAACGGCGGTTATTGATGATTTTGGGCAAGAGCATATGGAAACAGGGGCAATTATTGTTTATACATCTGCTGACCCTGTGCTACAAATCGCAGCACATGAGGAAATTGTGCCATTAGAGGAGCTTTATAAAATTTGTGAAATCGCACGCGAATTAACATTGCAGCCAGAATATTTAGTTGGGCGAGTAATTGCGCGTCCGTTTATTGGCGAACCAGGCAACTTTACACGTACAGCAAATCGCCATGACTATGCATTGACACCATTCGGTCGTACAACGATGGCAGAAATGAAAGATGCAGGCTTTGATGTTATTGCAATCGGTAAAATCTCTGATATTTTCAATGGTGATGGCGTAACAGAAGCCATTCGCACGAAAAACAACACAGATGGCATGGATAAAATGGTGGAAGTGGCACAGCGCGATTTTCATGGGATAAGCTTTTTAAACTTAGTTGATTTTGACGCAAACTTTGGTCACCGTCGCGATCCTATTGGCTATGGTGAGGCGCTAGAAGAATTCGACCGTCGCTTACCAGAGGTGCTATCGGAGCTAGGTGAGGATGATTTGCTAATGATTACAGCTGATCATGGTAATGACCCAACTTTCCCAGGTACAGATCATACGCGTGAATATGTACCATTAATCGTTTATTCTCCACGTTTTAATGGTGGAGTAGAACTGCCACTACGTGAAACATTTGCGGACATTGCAGCAACGATTGCTGACAATTTTAAAATTGCAGCACCTAAGTTTGGTACAAGCTTTTTGCAACAATTGAAATAGGGAGGCTAGGCAAATGAGAATGGTAGATATTATTGAGAAAAAACGAGATGGTCAAACGTTAACAACAGAAGAAATTCGTTTTTTCATTAACGGCTATACAAACGGCAATGTACCGGACTATCAAGCAAGTGCATTGTTAATGACCATTTATTTTCAAGGAATGGATGACCGTGAACTAGCTGATTTAACAATGGCAATGGTGGAGTCTGGTGAGCAAATTAAGCTAGCACAAATAGAAGGTATAAAGGTAGATAAGCATTCAACAGGTGGCGTAGGTGACACGACGACACTACCGTTAGCAGCAATGGTCGCTGCAGTAGGGGTTCCAGTTGCGAAAATGAGCGGTCGCGGCTTAGGGCATACAGGCGGTACAATCGACAAGCTAGAGGCGATTGCAGGCTTCCATGTGGAACTAACAAATGAACAATTTGCGAAGCAAGTAAATGATATTAAAATGGCGGTTATTGGGCAAAGTGGCAATTTAACACCGGCCGATAAAAAGCTTTATGCCTTGCGCGATGTTACAGCTACTGTATCAAGTATTCCATTAATTGCTAGCTCGATTATGTCGAAAAAAATTGCAGCAGGTGCAGATGCCATTGTACTTGATGTAAAAACGGGTGATGGCGCCTTTATGAAAACAGCCGAAGATGCGAAAAAGCTTGCTGAGACGATGGTGCGCATCGGCAATAACGTTGGGCGTAATACGATGGCCATCATTTCAGATATGAGCCAGCCATTAGGATATGCAATAGGAAATGCACTTGAAATTCAAGAGGCAATCGATACGTTAAAAGGGCATGGTCCAGCTGATTTAAACGAGCTGTGCTATACACTTGGTTCACAAATGGTTGTGCTTGGTGGTAAAGCAGCAACAATTGACGAAGCACGTGCGATGCTAAAGGAAGTTGTAGAGAATGGTGCTGCGCTTGAAGTATTGAAAAAATTTATTGCAGCACAGGGCGGAGATGCCTCTGTTGTTGATGAACCAACAAAGCTACCACAGGCTACTTATGTGACAGAGCTTGTAGCGAAGGTAGCAGGCTATGTAGCAAAAATCGAGGCAGATGATATTGGTACAGCGGCAATGCTTCTTGGCGCAGGACGTGCAACAAAGGAATCAGAAATCGATTTAGCTGTGGGCTTAGTGTTGCGCAAAAAAGTTGGAGATTACGTAGAAGCGGGAGAGTCGCTGGTAACAATCCATGCGAACCGTGAACAAATTGATGATGTTGTTGAGAAAATTTATGCACACATCCATTTATCTCAGGAGCCAGTTGTTGCTCCGAAATTGATTGAAGCGATTATTACGAAATAATAGATATTTTACCTATAAAATCGGATTAATACCGATTTTATAGGTTTTTTTGTTGATAAAATCAGAAAAATACTAGCGGTTATAAAAAACGTGGAATAAAACTCAAAAAACGTGGAACAAACTCCTGAAAACGTGGAATAAAACTCAAAAAACGTAGAATAAACTCCTGAAAACGTAGAATAAACCTCCAAAACATAAAATAACTCCGCGAAAACATGGAATAACCTCAACACCCAATAAAAAATAAATGCGATGTTTAAAAAATAATTCACTTTCCCATACTTTGACGTATAGACACTAGTTTTAGCGAAGCAGCACTAGTTTTGTCGGGTGTGAAGGGAAAAGAAACTCGTCATAGAATTAGCGTTAGGACGAGGAGGCGAAGCAATATGAATTATGAACTTTCGATGTACCCAGAGCAGATTGCAATTATTCGATTATATGGGGAGCTTGGGCATCATGAAACTGAAAAAATCCGTGCTCAAATTTCGAAAACGATACTGCAAGGGCATGTGACGACATTAATTTGGAATTTAGCAGGTCTGCAATTTATGGACAGCTCAGGCATTGGCTTAATTTTAGGAAGAATGCGAGAGCTTAGCATCGTAGGTGGTCAAATCATTATTTTAAATCCTTCATCGACAATGCAGAAAATATTCCAATTTTCTGGTCTTGCACAATATATTATGCATGCAGATGAACAAGCAGCTATTTCACATATAAGGGGGATTGTTCATGGATAACGAAATGACATTATCATTTATTGCAAAAAGTGAGAATGAAAGTTTAGCAAGAATGGCGGTTATGAGCTTTATTGCTCAGCTTGATCCGACAGTAGACGAGTTATCTGAATTGAAAACAATTATTTCGGAGGCTGTTTCCAATGCAATTATTCATGGCTACGAGGAGGATGGCAAAAGCGTTGTGACAGTGCGAGCAACGTTAATCGGTCATACGATACAAGTAAGCATTCAGGATTATGGGAAAGGGATTGGCGATGTTGCACAGGCGATGGAGCCTTTATTTACAACAAAAGCAGCTTTAGAGCGTTCAGGTATGGGCTTTACGATTATGGAAAGTTTCGCGGATGAGCTTGTTGTGCAGTCTGTTGAAGGCGAAGGGACAAGCGTGACTTTTACGAAAAAAATATCATCAGCACATGCGTCAGTAATGTAAAGGGGTGGGGACAATCGAAAAGTCTTCAGAAGTGTTGTTGACGCAGGCGGAGATGCGGGTATTAATTGAGCGCTCGCAACAAGGGGATATTGAGGCAAGGAAGCGGATGATTGAAGGAAATACACGGCTTGTTTGGTCAATTGTACAACGCTTTTCATCGCGCGGTGTAGAGCTGGAGGATTTATTTCAAATCGGCTGTATTGGCTTAATGAAATCGATTGATAAATTTGATTTATCTTACGAGGTAAAATTTTCAACATATGCTGTGCCAATGATTATTGGAGAAATTCAACGCTTTTTACGCGACGATGGTATGGTAAAGGTTAGCCGTTCAATTCGTGAGCTAAACTATAAAATTCGTCATGCTACAGAGGAATATATGAAGACGAATGAGAAGCCACCTTCTATTTCAGAGCTAGCGGAGCGCTTAGGTGTGACGCAGGATGATATTTTGATTGCGACAGACGCAATGAGAGATCCGGCCTCTTTACATGAACAGCTCTTTGAAAACGATGGGGACTCCATTACATTGATGGATCAAATGTATGATGAAAAATCGCAACTCCCATTTGAATATATTCCCCTCAAGGAAATGCTAACAAAGCTTGATAAACGAGAGCAGTCCATTATTTATTTACGCTATTTTGCGGATTTAACGCAAACTGAAATAGCGGAGCGACTTGGAATTTCACAAGTGCAAGTATCGCGCTTAGAGAAAAAAATATTAGCACAGCTGAAGCAATGGATGGATGTGACAACTACGAAAAAGGCAGTGAAAAAATGAGCAATCAGCTTTTTACATCTTTAGAGCAGGCACAGCAGTATTTAAGTGAAGTTTTAGGCGATAGCGAATCGTTTGACGTTTGTGTAAAGCCTATTTTTGTACGCAATATGGAAGTGTTATCGGTCTATATTTCAGGACTGGTTGATAGTGAAACGTTAACGCAACTACTAGCTGAATTACAGTATGAGAGGTCTGAACATATTGAGGATGAACCCGCCTATTTTGATGCGCACTTTAATCATCATGGAAAAGAGCCTGTCGAAACGATTGAAGATTTTTTGTTGGGCGTTTTAAGCGGACGAGTTGGTCTTGTGACGACACATGGCTATTGTTATTGCGCAGAGTTTCGCAAGTATCCGGGACGTAACCCAGAGGAACCTGATAATGAAAAGGTGATTCGAGGTGCACGTGATGGTTTTGCAGAAAATATTATACAAAATGCAGGTTTAATTCGTCGCAGAATTCGAAGTGCAAATTTGCGCTTTCAGCTTTCGCAAATCTCTAAACTAGGGAAGACGGATGTCGCGCTTTGTTATATAAAGGATTTAGTAAATGAAGAGCATCTTCACTGGCTTCAGGAGCGCTTTCAGTTAATCGAGCATGATGGTTTAACGATGGCGGATAAATCTTTGGAGGAGTGGTTATTCAAGCAAAAGTTTCATCCCCTACCATTCGTCCGCTACTCTGAACGGCCAGATATTGTGGCAGCGCATTTATTGGAGGGACATATTGCAATTATTGTTGATACGTCACCATCTGTTATGCTGATGCCTGTGACGATGTTCCATTTTTTACAGCATGCCGAGGAATATCGTCAGGCGCCATTAATTGGCTCAATGATGCGGCTTTTACGCTACGCGGCAGCATTGCTTAGCTTAGTGTTGCTGCCATTATGGTATTTATTTGCGCAGGATAGTCATTTGCTACCTGATGCGCTTTCTTTTTTAGGAGAAGCAGAGCAGTCGAAAGTGCCGCTCTTTTTGCAAATGATTATTGCCGATTTAGGTATTGAATATTTGCGGATTGCGGCTATTCATACCCCAACACCGCTTTCGACCGCAATGGGATTAATTGCCGGGATAGTTATTGGGCAAATTGCCATTGATGTTGGGCTCTTTTCAAGCGAGGTTGTATTATATACAGCGCTTGTTGCAATTTTTACATTCGCAATACCGAATTATGAGCTAAGCATTTCAATTAAAGTTTTCCGTATTTTTTTATTGATTATGACAGCATTATTTGAAGCTAATGGATTTTTTATTGCATTATTTATAATTTTCTCTTATTTATGTGCACTACGTCCGTTAAAAGTTCCTTATATGTGGCCGCTTATTCCTTTTTTCCCAAAGGCATTTATGCGCGTCTTTATTCGTTTTCCAATGTCTGATGATGCACTTAGGCCATATATTGTGGGTGCACAGCAGCGAAAACGAGCATAAAGCACATTGCACTCGGTTCTCTCCTATGTTAAAGTTCTCATATACTATTTTGAGCGGTAATGGAGGAGAGTAGAGTGCATTTATATGGAACACAAAGTATTTCAAATAATGGGCATTTGATGATTGGCGGAGTAGATACAGTTGAGCTAGCAAAAGATTATGGCACACCGCTATTTGTTTATGATACTGAGCTAATTCGTGAGCGTTCTAGAAGCTTTATCGATACGTTTAAGCAACTGGGCATAAAAGCCGAGGTAGCCTATGCTTCAAAAGCATTTTCTTGTATTGCTGCATATCAACTAGCAGAGCAGGAAAATTTATCGCTTGATGTTGTATCTGGCGGTGAGTTATATACTGCAATTAAAGCAGGGTTCCCAGCAGAGCGCATTCATTTTCATGGCAACAATAAATCATATGCGGAGCTAGAGCTTGCTTTTGATACGAAAATTGGCTGTATCGTTGTCGATAATTTTTATGAAATTAGCTTGTTAAAGGAAATCTCAAAGGCAAAGCAGCAATCGATGCGTATTTTACTACGTGTAACACCAGGTGTAGAAGCACACACGCACGACTTTATTACTACTGGGCAAGCAGATTCAAAATTTGGTTTCGATTTGAATAATGGGCAAGCAGATCGTGCTTTTGAGGAAGTAAAGGATCATGATTTTTTACAGCTTTTAGGTTTGCATTGTCATATTGGCTCGCAAATATTCGAAACGGATGGCTTTAGCTTAGCAGCTGGCAAGCTAATGAAAAAAATAGGTGAATGGAAAGAAAAGCACGGCTTTGAGTGTACTGTATTAAACCTTGGCGGAGGCTTTGGTATTCGTTACACGGAAGAGGATAAGCCTCTTGCACCACATATTTATGTAGCTGAAATGATCAACACTGTACAAGCGGAGGCAGCTGCGCTAAAATTAGCGATGCCGGAGATTTGGATTGAGCCAGGTCGCTCACTTGTCGGTGATGCAGGAACATCACTTTATACGATTGGATCACAAAAAACAGTGCCTAACATTCGTGAATATATCGCAGTGGATGGTGGGATGAGTGATAATATCCGTCCAGCTTTGTACGATGCGAAATATGAGGCTGTTATTGCAAATAAAGCAAATGCACCGAAAAATAGCACTTATACGGTTGCTGGTAAGCTTTGTGAATCTGGTGATAAATTGATGATTGATGCTGCACTACAGCAGGCGGAGTCTGGTGATATTTTAGCTATGTTTTGTACAGGTGCCTACGGTTATTCGATGGCTTCAAACTATAATCGTGTGCCGCGCCCAGCCGTTGTTTTTGTAGAAGCAGGTGAACACCAGCTAGCTATTCGACGTGAAAGCTATGATGATATTGTACAAAACGATCTCCCATTAACATTTAAGAAGGGTGAATAATCGTTGAGAATATCAAAATGGAAGCTATTAATAGGGTTAGTGTCCTTTATACTATTTTGGGGTTTGATTTATATTTATGTGATCATTCCGACCTTTGTAGTTGATTAACATAATAGTTTTGTATAGCAGAAAATGAGGAAATGTAAAGATGTTAGTAAAATATAAAAAAACATTTGAAAAAATTGCGATGGGTTTAATTTCATTAATGCCGAAGTGCAAAGATTCAAAGTATTTAATGGATATTGTGCATCATTATGAGCAAGCTACAGATCGGCAGTTATATTTATGGAAGAAAGATGAAGAATTTGTTGGCATAATTGGTGTTGCTGTAGAAGGTTCGACGGCGACTATTCAACATATTTCGATTCTTCCTTCTTATCACGGCGAAGGAATTACTGCCGCGATGCTAGAAGAGCTACGCGCTTTAGGGCAATATGACAGTCTGCAATATAATGATGAAACAGCACCATTTTTGCAGCATCATCTATCGAATAAGGAATAAAGAAAAAGAAGCTGTGGAGAATAGGCTAATGCTAGCATTTCTCTACAGTTTTTTGTATTTCTTTAAAAGGAGAAGAAGTATTGAGGTACATTTTAGTTAGTTCATTACTAGTTGTCATTTTGATGGTACTAAGTGGCTGTGGCGTACAAACTGAAGGTTACATATTAAAAATAGAAGATGAAATATTAATTGCCGAAAACATTACTGCAAATGACTATGAAGTAACAAAAAACAAGTCGATTACTACTTTACAAGAAGAAGGGGTTCGATTGACGTACTATAAATCCAATAAAACTGACAATTTAAAAGAAGGAGATAAAGTGAAGATTTGGGCAAAAGGTAAAGAACAAACTTCTTATCCAACAAGGGCGGGTGCGAAAAAAATTGAGGTAATCGAATGAATTTTCACTCCAAGTCTTTTATATATTGATTCAGCAATCTTTTCTGCGACGAGTAATCGCAGGAGCAATCTTTTCTGCGACGAGTAATCGCAGGAGCAAATCTTTTCAGCATTTATTTGAATTCAGAGAAAGGAAGCTCTATATATGTCTAAAATGGTTAACATGCTCTCTATATTATGGCTCCTCAAATCGAGAAAACAATTGACTGCTAAGGAGCTAGCAGAAGAATTAGAAATTAGTATCCGTACAGTGTATCGCTATATTGATGCTCTGTGTGCAAGTGGAGTACCAATCATTTCAGATGCAGGACATAATGGTGGGTACAGTTTACTGAATGAATTCACAAAGGCACCTTTGTTTTTTAACCAGGATGAACAAAAAGCACTTGTCCATGCTGCAAAATTTGCAATAGATGCAGGGTACCCCTTTAGTGAAGATTTAGATGAAGCAATTTCTAAATTAAAAACATATACAAATGAGGAGCAATTGGATAATATCAATCGTCATTTAAGAGGATTTGAAGTTATACATCCTACTGTTGAACCGTCATTGAAACCCATTCTTCAAGATTTAGAAATTGCTGTTGCCGAAAGTTATAGGCTATTTATTGATTATCATAAAGGGAATGAGATTAAATCACAATCACGCCATATTGACCCTTATGGTCTTGTTTATTGGAAAGGTAAGTGGTATACCGTTGCTTATTGCCATTTGCGTCAGGAAATTCGAAGTTTTCGAATTGATCGTATTCAATCATTATCTAGAACGGATAAAAAATTTGATAGGCCTTCGGGATTTTCAGCACGAACTTTCTTTCTAAAAGATCTTTTACCTAATTCCAATCAACTTGAAAAGCTTATTTCTGTCCGCATCAAAGGCAAGGCACATGCGCTTGATGATTTGTGTCAGCATTGGTTATTTAATCATGCTTTAATAGAGCGAAAAAACAATGAAGCTCTTTTTAAGGTTGATAAGGAGGCTATTCATAGCTTTGTACCTTACTTTCTTCTACCCTATGGTAGATCTATAACCATTTTGGAGCCAACTGTATTACAAGAAAAATTGGCAACTATCAGCCTTGAATTATTCAATCATTATCAAAATACTTCACTTCACTGACCGTACTTGTCAGTGAAGTTTTTTTATAATGTACTTGTTCAGAATATAATTTTTAGGGGGCAAAAAACATGAAGGACTTGAAATATCAGTTTTACATCGCAGCTACACCTGAGGAAGTATGGAAGGCACTTGTCTCTCCAGAAGGTACAAAACAAATTTATTATGGGTCTGTCATTAAATCTACATTTAAAATTGGCGATTCTTTAGAGTATGTCGGTCCAGGAGTCGATGGGGATGAAACCGTGCATGTATACGGAAATGTATTGGGATACGAGCCAAATCAGTTACTTCAATTTACTCATTATCCTGGAAAATCTTATGTGAAAGATGATCATGCATTTGAATCAAGAATCACATATATTTTAGAGCCTTTAAGCTCATGTACGAAATTGACACTCATTCATGACCAGTGGAAAGAAGAGGATTCCTCTTATGAAAATACCGACAAGGCATGGTGGATGATTTTAAATAATACAAAGACCTTGATAGAAACGGGGAATGTTTTAAACTTTAGCGAAGGCTCATAGGTCTATCACAAATAAGGAGGTAGTGGAGCTCCTTATTTGTGTTTTAAGATATACGATGTGAAGTCTATTTCACGAATCTCTGCTAAAAGATAATCCATTTTGATCAATTTTTTTCAAAATGGATTATTTTTATTTACAGATAAAGTGAAACTACCAATCGAGTTTTTACGGGCTGTTTGATCCCCCGCTTATACATCTCAATGTTATCTGATGTTTTGAAGTGGGGGTCTGGTGCTCCTGCGGTTACTCGTCGCAAAAGTACAGCCTGTTAATACGGGATAAATAAAAGTTCATGAGATTTTTTCGAAGTTACAACAGCAATAAAAAAAGTCACCTTTCTTATTTTGCTTGATTTTTTGCATCAAGTCTTGCCTGACGCTCAGCAATTATAGCAGAACGGTCACGCAGTTTATGTTTATCCCGCAAAAATGCGTTAGATACTGGCTCCAGCTTTGCACTGTAGGAGCTAACTAGCTGTGCGAATTCTTTATTTACAATTAATAGTTGAAATGCTTGGAAGCTTTCTTTTGCCTGAATACGCCGTATCGCTTTTTGTAATTCATCTAACAAATTTGCACGATTTAACATGTCGAAAAAAGGAGATTGCGCTTCATTTTGCAAACAATTATAAGCTTTTTGCAATGTGCGTAATGCCCCGTTCATATTGCCACGGCGCCAATGATACAGGCCTGTTGCAAGCTGCACAAAGCCAACGAGGATATGCTGTCTATCCCCTGGTGCAATTTCCTTCCAATACTCCTCTAACACTTCATGGCATTCAAAATAATCTTCATTGCCATTAAAATAAGCGCAATATTGCACAAACAATGGATGCATAACCCTCACCTTTCCTCTTTACGAATAACGTATTAAAATAGTATCATATCAATTGCGCCCAGGCGTAATTGTGTCCAGATTTTAATAGGAATTTGCAAGGATATCCCAATTAAAATCTATGACATCCTCTGAAGGATTTATATTAATGCAATGGATTTCCACTGAATGAATTAATATAAATCTCGACAAGAAACGACAGGTGGTAATCAAATGTCTTATGAAGTAAAGCTTGAAGCATTTTCAGGCCCACTCGATTTATTATTGCATTTAATTAATCGTTTGGAAATTGATATATATGATATTCCGATGGCGGAATTAACGGCTCAATATATTGATCATATACATGCAATGCAAGTGTTGGAATTAAATGAAGCAAGTGAATATTTGGTAATGGCAGCAACGCTTTTAGCCATTAAAAGTAGAATGCTTTTACCTATTCATGAAGGTGAAATGGAAGATGCAGAGTTTGAGTTAGATAGCGCTGACCCACGTGATGAACTTGTAGCACGCTTAATCGAATATAAAAAATATAAAGAGGCAGCAACGCAACTGCAAGTGCTTGAAACGGAGCGTGCCCAAGTGTATACACGTCCACCAGCGGATTTATCAGCATTTATGCCGGATGAGCAGCTGGCGTTATTCGATGCAAATGTTAACGTCTATGATATGCTTGCTGCATTCCAGAAGCTGCTGCGCCGTA
Source organism: Bacillus ndiopicus (assembly GCF_000612805.1). Lineage (GTDB taxonomy): Bacteria > Bacillota > Bacilli > Bacillales_A > Planococcaceae > Metasolibacillus > Metasolibacillus ndiopicus. Next base: position 1,025,427 of record NZ_HG964403.1, read on the forward strand.
AGCAATTAAAAAAGCCTTTGCAAACGAGGGTAGCAAGGCAAGAAATTTCAATTCGAGAAAAAATGTATTCGGTTGTCGCTTCTTTAAAGAAAACAGGGGGGCGCGCGATGTTTTCAGAGCTATTCCCTTATGAGGATAAATCGACTTTAATTGTTACTTTTTTATCACTATTAGAATTAATGAAGCGTCAAGTAGTATTTGTAGAGCAGCAGCGCAACTTTGAAGATTTGACGGTGCTATTACAGAAGGAGGAGATTGACGATGAACTCGAGGACGTTGATGAGCAAAATTGAAGCACTCCTCTTCGTAGTTGGAGATGAAGGCATGACGGTACGTCAGTTAGCAAATTATTTAGAAGTAGAGGATATGGACGTTGAAGCAGGACTAAGTGAGCTTGCAACGCAATATAATGAATCAGAGACATCTGGTATTGCATTGAAGCAATTAGCAGGTACATATCAATTAACAACAAAACCAGAAATGGCAGAAACAATTAAAAAGCTTGTTGATAACCCGACAAATCAATTACTAACAGCTGCTTCTGTCGAGGTGCTTGCAATTATTGCGTACAAGCAACCTATCACAAGAGTTGAAGTAGAAGATTTACGCGGAGTTAAAAGCGAAAAGCCAATTCAAACACTTGTTTCAAGAGGGCTTATTCAGGATGTCGGACGTGTAGAAGGGACAGGGCGTGCTATTTTATATGGCACAACGAAGGAATTTTTAAACTACTTCGGCTTGAAGGACATTGCAGAGCTACCGCCATTACCAGAAGGACATGACGTGGAAGAAGAGCAGGAAGCCGATCTATTTTTAACGAAATTCCAAGAAGCATTTAATGACTAAAGGAGTGAATGTTTGAGAAAGTGGCTATGTGTCGTATTACTTTTCGTTTTATTGCAGCCTTCAGCACAAGCGTCAAGTCATGCATATGCGGTAGTGGATGCGCAAACAGGAAGGCTACTTATGGGTACGAATGAGCATGTGCGGTTACCGATTGCGAGCTTAACAAAAATATGGACAGCGCTAGTCGTCCTTGAAAACAGCGAGCTAAGTGACAAGGTGACCATTTCAGAGCGCGCTGCATTGAGCGAAGGCTCCTCCATTTATTTAGAAAAGGGGCAGACATATTCTATTGAAACGTTGCTATATGGTCTTATGTTACGCTCTGGTAATGATGCAGCACACGCACTTGCAGAGCATGTAGGAGGCTCTGTAGAAGGCTTTGTTTATTTAATGAATGAGCGGGCGCGGCTAGCGGGCTTGTCGGATACGGTGTTTAGCAATCCGTCAGGCTTACACAATGAGCAGCATCTTTCCTCTGCTTATGATACAGCTCGTATGCTACAGATTGCGATGCGCAATGAACAATTTAAAAAAATTGCTTCAACTGTTATTTTTAATGGAGAACAAAACTGGAAAAATAAGCATCGCCTTTTATCAGAAAATAACGGAGCAATTGCAGGCAAGACAGGCTTTACAAAAGTAGCAGGTCGCACGCTCGCCACTTATTTTCAAAAGGAGCAAAAGCAATTTATTGTTGTCACTTTAAATGAATCAGATGATTGGCGTGTACACAATGCACTGGCCGATAATATTGCTAAAAATTATGCAGAACGTACTTTGGCTAAAAAAGGAACATACACGGTGGCGGGAGAAAAAATAATTGTTAATGAGCCTATTAAAATGCTTGTGACAAAAGCTGAAGTGCGCGATATGCAGCATGTCGTCTATTTGCCAACAGATGCTCGTAAAAAAGAAGCTATCTGGTATGTCTATAACAAAGGTCGCCCAGTACACGCTGTGGCGGTGGAAAGAGAATAAGATACAGCACCTCAAGTTGTTGGAGTATGTTTAACAACTTGAGGTGCTGTTTTTTTACACAGACAAGATGGAATGATAGAGTAACCTCAACTTAATTATGAACAAACTTTCTTATTTTCTGCATAATTTCTTCACATTTATTGATTATACTAGTTTTAGTAATGGGAAAGGAACAAATGGAAGAGTGAATAAACTATCTACAAAATTAGCAATTAGCTTCTTTTTAGTTGTGTTAATAATGGAATCTATCCTAATGTACTATCTACATCGAAGCATGATTAATACGAGAGTAGAGGAGGAATTTTCTTTACTATTGGCAAATGGCGCCAATCATCGTGATGTGCTTGTAGAAAATTATTCAGAAATCACCTTAAAGCATATCTCTTTAATGGAGCAAAACGGAAATAGAGAAGTGATGATTACAAATAAAACGGGTGACATAATTAGTAGCTCAGCTTCTTCTCATATGATACAAGAAGAGTACCAATTTATCATTAAGGATCTTCACAATAAAAAGGACGAAATCATTGTTTCTGAATGGAGGAGTTCACCGTATATTATTAGCGTTCATCCATATAAAGTCGATAAAGAGCGCTATGGCTATGTACTTATGCTGCAAAATACAAGCTCGCTTAATCAAATGGTTGATAAAATGAATATGCACTTTGTTTTATCAGGTATTACTGGCTTTGTTGCACTATTTATCGTGTATATTATGCTATCAAAAATCATTACGAGACCTTTAATGCGCATGAAAGAGGCAACAGAGAAATTGAGCAAGGGGGACTTTAAAGTGAGCTTGCTTAATTTAGGGAAGGATGAGCTAGGTGAATTAGCAGGCTCCATTCATAAATTAGCCAATGACTTGGAGCGCCTACAAAACGATAGAAATGAATTTTTAGCAGCAATTGCTCATGAATTGAGTACACCGTTGACCTATTTAATAGGCTATTCAAAAATTGCGATGAGGGAGGGAACTAGTGAGAAAGAGCGTCAACATTATATTGAAATCATTGGTGAAGAAGCGAATCGGATGAAGGATTTAGTAAAAAATCTAATGGATTTAGCTCGGATGAATGAAACAGCATTTGACGTGTCAAAGGAAACTTTTCTCGTTAGATCATTTTTAGAAAATGTTTGTCAGCTTGTTGCGTCGTCTTATAGCTTAAAAAAGATAAAGCTTGAGCTTATTTGCGATGAGCAGCTTCAAATTTATTCGGATCGAACACGCTTAGAGCAAACTGTACTTAATTTATTGGATAATGCATTGAAATATTCAAATGAAAACTCAGTTGTCACTTTAAAGGCTGAGCAAAATAATGAGAAAATTGTTATTTCTGTTAAGGATACAGGTATCGGTATTCCTGCTGAGGAAATCGAATACATCTTCGAAAAGCTGTATCGGGTTGAGAAGTCACGTTCCCGTACAAATGGTGGCTCTGGAATAGGGCTGGCGATTGTGAAGGAGCTCGTTTCTGCACTTGGCGGAACGATTGAAGTGACAAGCAAAGTAGGAGAAGGAAGTACATTTACAATCACAATTTAAAGGGGGAGGGAAATAAGTGCATACGGTTCTTTTAATTGATGATGAGGAAAGAATGTTAAATTTAGTAGAGCTGTTTCTTTCTCCTTATAACATTGCATGTCTAAAGGAAACAAGTGGTGAAAAAGCACTAGAAATACTAAAGAAAAAAGAGATTGCTCTTGTTCTACTAGATGTAATGATGCCGTATATGGATGGCTGGCAAGTGTGTCAAAAAATACGTGAATTTTCAAACGTTCCCATTATAATGCTGACTGCACGGGCTGATAAGTCAGATTTAGTGAAAGGGTTAAACCTTGGGGCTGATGATTATATTGCTAAGCCTTTTGATGAAGGGGAATTAATAGCGAGAGTCAACGCACAATTGCGTAGAGCTTCAGTAAATGACAGGTCAAAAAAAGCTGCCATTTACTTTGAAAAATTTATTTTAGATGCAGAGATGTATGCCTTGCACTATGAGCATTTAACAACATCGCTTACGTATAAGGAGTTTTATATATTAAAGGCGCTTATTTCTAGACCTTCTAAGACATTTACGCGGGAGGAATTATTAACTGCAGCATGGGAATATGAAGCAGAAATCGATATTCGAACAGTAGATTCTCATATTCGAAATTTAAGGGATAAGCTAAAAAAGGCTAGTTTTCCGACAGATATATTTTTAAAAACAGTGTGGGGAATTGGCTACAAGTGGAATTAATTGATTTGAAATAAGGGGGAGCAAATAAAATGAAATTAAAATTATTAGTAGCTACATTAATGGGAGTAAGTTTATTAGCAGCATGTGCTGAAGAGGAAGCGGCAGTGAAAAAGATTGAAGCGTCAGCAATTAAAGAAATGGTGCAAGATTATACGTTGCGAAATACGACTGCCAAATCTGCCTCTATTACGTCTACTCAGCTAGTCGTAACAAATGATAACGGTGCCAAGGAGATTTATGAGTTACCAGAGAATGAGTTTTTTGTTTCCATTGCCCCGTACATAAATGAAACACATCCTTGCGATAATCATAGTTTAACGGGGTGTCAAGGTGAATTAGCAAGCAAGCAGTTTGATGTCTATATTGCGGATGAAAAGGGCAATGCTGTTGTCAATGAAACATTGCAAACAGAGGCAAACGGGTTTATTGACTTGTGGCTCCCACGCAATCAAACATATCAAATTAAAATACAGCATGATGGTAAGGCAGTTGAATCAGAGTTTTCTACTTTTGACAAGGATGGAACTTGCATTACAACACTGCAATTAAGCTAATAAAGTAGGGGGATAAAAATGTATAGTTTTTTGTCTCAAATAGGTCAAGTAATTAGCGAGCCATTGTCATCGTTTTTTAGCTCATACAACCATTCACCCATTGTTGCTGCACTGTTGCTCGGGTTAATTGGCGCCGCTGCTCCCTGTCAGCTAACAGGAAATATTAGCGCCATTACGTTATACGGCAATCGCACGATTCAAAAGGATGCTAGCTCGGGGGTTATTGCTGCTTTTATTATGGGGAAAATTGTAGTTTACAGTGCCATTGGATTGTTTGCATGGCTTTTTGGACAAACATTTGAAACGGCACTTACAGCCTATTTCCCGCTATTTAGAAAGAGTATTGGTCCATTATTAATACTTACAGGGCTAGTGCTCATAGGTGTTCTAAAGCTGAAATTTTTAAATCGTCTTACAAGCTATATGCCATCGAAATTAATAAAAGGAAAGCTTGGCTCATTTCTGCTGGGTGCAAGTTTTGCCATCGCATTTTGCCCAACAATGTTCGTTATCTTTTTTGTGTGGCTAATGCCAATCGTTGCTTCCACCTCTTACGGCATAGTATTGCCAGCTATTTTTGGCAGTGCAACATCGATTCCATTGATTATTGTTTTATGGTTTATTTGGTATTTTGATGTAAAGGGCTTAGTAATGAAGAAAAGCATGAAAATCGGAAAAGTGATTCAACAAGTAGCAGGGGCTTTACTAATCATTATAGGCTTTCTCGATACACTCACTTATTGGGGGTAGTAGTAAAAGTAGAAACCACAGATAGTTTGAGGAAAGCGCAGATAAATCATGGGAAGTCGCAAATAAATTGAGAAAGTCGCAAATAAAGCATGAGAAATCGCAGATAACTCATGTGAAAACGCAGATAACTCGAGAAATCCGCAGATAAATCATGAAAAAGCGCAGATAACTCAAGAAATCCGCAGATAAGTCATGAAAAAGCGCAGATAACCCAAGA
>NZ_HG964404.1:0-210990 GCF_000612805.1 Bacillus ndiopicus
CATGAGTGGCATGAAAACGGAAATGCACGGCATGAAAGTAGACATACAAGAACTAAAAATCGAACAGAAGAAAACGAATGAACGATTAGATGGTATAGAGGCGAAGCAGCATATTGTCTATGAACAAACTGGTAAATTGACAGAGTATTATACAGAAATTATGGCTCGCTTTGATCAACTAGCAACGAAGGAAGATTTAGATTACTTCGATCAAAAGATTGCAAAGCATGAACGTGAGATTTTTAAATTAAAAAATAGAGCTTAATTTGGTATAGTTAAAGGGTAATGATTCATAAAAAATTAGTTGTATTTCTACTGCTATTTTTCTCATTTTTAGTTTGGTTATTTTTGTCCATCTATTACTCGTCTGAATTAGATGGTGGACAGCTAGGACATATAGACAAACTAGTCATGATACGTTTGTAAGTAATGTATCAGCGTTAAAGGTGTTAATTGGGATTCTAGCCTTTAGTCTTATTGGGATTATTCTTTATAAATGGATTAGACAAAAATAAGTTCTATCGAACGAGCAATAACTACCTATACAGAGGTTGTTATTGCTCGTTTTTTTAATTCACTCATATTTGTAATTGTATAACTACGCCCTCGTTTTTCCAGCAAGCCTTGCTCGCAAAACTGTGCTAAGACATACAGTAAATGTCGATAGGAGACACCTAAATAATCACATACCTCTGTATGCTTTTCTTTATAAATATTGTTATGCGCTGAAAGTACGATAAATTCAGCAAGCCGATTTTCAAGTGGGTAGGCAAGGCTTTTTGAAAATTGGGCAGTCATTAAGGACGTTTTATTGCCTAGAAAGGTGCATAAATAGCGTAAAAAAACGACATCAGATAATAACTCTTCCTTACATTTCAATATAGGCAAGGCTAAACAAATGGTCGTTGTCATCGTTTGCACGCCTTTTGAATAATATTCCTCATCTAAAAGCTCTAATTCTCCAATAAAAGCATTTGGTTGGGCAAAGCTAATTAATGCCACTTTACCATTTTCCTGTGTCATATAAACCTTTGCTTTTCCCTCAATTAAAAAATATAAGTATTGTGGAAAGTTACCTTCTTTAATAATCCATTCACCGCGCTCAAAATGATGCACTTCCACTAAACTCATAATATCGAATGAAAATAAATGCTGAATTGGATAGAGCTCTAAATAATATTTTTTCTCTTCGTTTTGTAAATTTTGCATGGAAAACCACCTAAATATGAGATATCTCACATTATTTTAAAAGAAAGCATGCTATGATGCAAGACAGATGGAGGGGTTAATCATGAATAATCAACGATGGATGTCGCAAAACTTCTTTACTTTTTATATGACTTGGGGCATCTTTTTACCATATTGGACTGGATTTTTAATAGAGGCAAAGGGCTTAACTGTTGGTCAAGCAAGCTTAATTATGAGCTTTGGCTTAGCGGTAAGAGGGATATCGACAATGTTTGCCTTTCCTTATATTTCACGCAAAAGGAGCAGTAAGCGCGTATTAGATATATTGGCCATTGCGTCACTTATAACTGTTTTATTTTTTATTCCAGCAAGCTCCTTCAATAGCTTGTTCATAGTAACATTATTATTTAGCTTCTTTTTCCCTGCATTAATGCCAGCGCTAGATAGCGTTGCAGGTATATTAGTGCAGCACGGGCAATTGCATTACGGTAAAAGCCGATCTTACGGCTCGCTTGGCTTTGTTGTGATGGTATTGATTGTTAGTGTGATTACAGGGAAATTTGGCGATGTAACAATTGTTTGGTTGTTATTAGGCGGGTTAATTATGCTTGTAATATTAAATACAAGACCAGCACCAGCAATATTGCTAGAAAAGGCTAAAGAAAAACATTCTAATAAGTTCTCGTTGAAGCAACTATTGCAAACACCGAACTTTTTAATCGTCATAATTATCGCGGTTTTACTACAAGGTGCACATGCTTCTTACTATAACTATGGCTATATTTATTTGCAGGAGCTTGAAGTTCCGAAATATTATATAGGGCTAATTATAAATATAGGTGTATTTTTTGAAATTATATTCTTTGCTAAATCAGATCGATTAGTCGGTCACTTGAAGCCAGTCACTTTATTAATAATAGCAGCAATTGGCTCAACTATGCGTTGGTTAATGGTATCTCTTGTACCCACTATTCCAATATTTATCATATCGCAATCACTGCATGCAGTATCATTTGCGCTAGCACATTTTGCGGTTATCTTGTTTTTCACACAGCATTTGAAAAAGGAACAAATCCCAACTGCACAAGGGATGTACAATGCCTTTGCAATGAGCTGGAGTACGGCAGCGTTAACATTGCTTGGTGGCTATTTATACGAAATTGAACCGCGTTTTGCTTTTTTAGGTATGGTTATTTGTACAGTGCCAGCATTATTTCTGGCCCTTTATTTAAAAAAGCGCGATTATCAACAAAGTTTGGATTTGTAAATTAGTTGTTTTTTAGTTTAGAATATATTATAGTAGTTAAGATTATTAAAATTAGAAGGGAGGCAATCAGCGATGGAAACTGTATTCACAAATGTTGAGTTAACAAAAGAAGCGAAATCATATTTGCTACTTGGAGGAGTGCTTGTAACGGGACCAGTCTGTCCTTTTTTAAGCAAACTTCATATAGAAAACAGTGACCGGAAGCTATTGCATCCATAATTTGGGATATTATATTGAGATGATACTGTGAAATTTCATCACAGCTATATAATTATTAAGGCGCCGGCTCTGTTTGGCGTCTTTTTGTATATTTTACAAATTGTAAAGTATACCTTTATACTTTTTAAATTTAGCAGGAGTATTATGCACTTTTAGGCGCCAATTTTATTGGCGCCTTTTTTGTGTTTTAAAGGAGAGTGTTAAGATGAACATCTTTTTGTGGATTCCAGGTTAGCGGGATACATTGAAAATAAAAATAGATACGTAATTAAGGAAGGATGATTGACATGTTATTGCATGTAAATAATATTAGTAAAAGTTACGCAGGTGAACCTGTACTTTCAAATATATCATTGAAAATTGAAGCAGGTGAACGTATTGGATTAGTAGGTGTTAATGGCGCAGGAAAATCGACTCTATTACAAATTATCGCAGGAGATCTCCCTTCTGACAGTGGAACTATTTATGTAGGAAAAGAAAAGAAAATTGGTTATTTGCGTCAAAATAGTGGTTTGCAAATGAATAATACAATTCGCAATGAAATGTTAAGTGTTTTTTCGAACCTTCTACAAGTTGAAAAAGAACTTAGAGAGATTGAGAAAAAAATGGGGGATTCTTCTCTAATTGATAACCCAAGGGAATATGATAAAGTGTTAAATCGCTATGCAGAAAAATCTGACTGGTTCATGCAACATGGTGGTTATGAAATTGAATCAAAAATTCGTAGTATTCTTTACGGAATGGGGTTTAAAGAAATTCCAGAGGAAATGCTTATTGAGAATTTAAGTGGAGGGCAAAAAACTAGACTTGCTTTAGCGAAAATACTGCTTGAAGAACCAGATTTACTCATGCTAGACGAGCCTACAAACCATTTGGATTTTACTACATTATCTTGGTTAGAAAATTATTTAAGTTCATATTCTGGAGCAATTTTAGTTGTCTCTCATGATCGTTATTTTTTAGACTCACTAATCACAGGAATTTATGAAATTGAACGTACAGTGGCCCAGCGATATACAGGTAACTATTCAAAATATGTTGAGAGTAAAGAAAAAAATCGCGAGCTACATGCTAAAAAATATGTTATGCAACAAGCTCAAATTGCAAAAATGGAAGACTATATTCAGCGTAACATTACTATGGCAACATCTTCAAAAAGTGCTAAAAACAAACGGAAGCAGCTTGAGAGGATTGAACGTTTAGATAAACCACAACAAGATTTGAAGAGAACACAAATGGCATTTTCAATAGAAAAATCATCTCACAAAGAAGTATTGCAAGTTAAAGATATTAATATTGCTATAAACGAAGAAAATAATCAAAGGCTACTATTAAAAAATATTAATTTCCGTTTATATCGAGGTGAAAAGGTTGCGTTAATTGGCTCAAATGGTGTTGGTAAATCCACACTACTTAAGACCTTATTAGGAGATTATTCAATAGAGAGTGGTGTGGTTAATTGGGGAAACGATGTTACTATCGGTTATTACGATCAAGAACAGGCTACTTTACATCCCAATAACACGATATTAAATGAAGTATGGAATGCATTTCCACATATTGAGGAGGCTAGAATACGTGCTGTGCTTGGAAATTTCCTATTTACGGGTGAAGACGTATTGAAAAAGATTTCTTCACTTAGTGGTGGTGAAAAAGCACGTGTTGCCCTATCTAAGCTGATGTTACAAAAAGCTAACGTTTTAGTTATCGATGAACCTACAAATCACCTAGATTTATTTAGTAAAGAGGTGTTAGAAACGGCGCTTATAGATTATGAGGGTACAATCTTATTTATTTCTCATGACCGTTATTTTCTTAATAAGTTGGCCGACAGAATATTAGAGTTAACTCCAGCTGCAATGAATGTGTACACTGGTAACTATGCTGACTATATTGAAGCTAAATCAAAAGGAGCGAGCAACGCAGAGTAAATATAAAATATTAAAGCCTAATTCCCCAGTTTTAAAACCTGAGGAGTTAGGCTTTTCTTCAATTGTGGAACGTAGTAATATCTATAAAAATTCGCATGTTTGCATAAAGGATGGATATTACATGGAGGGAGGTCATCGTCAAATTTTTATTAATTATTACCACTCTTTTTTCGTGTTGTTATCACTGAAGGGTAAAAAAACTTAATAACTGGGGCTCAACCATATCATAGAAGCTTCGCATGAAAAAGTATGAAATAATAGAAAAGTCTGAATCAGGATGGATATTATCTCCAATGTACGTTACAATAGACTTGTTTGTTTTAAGTATAAATACACATAAAAGGAGCAGTACTATGAAAAATCTAATCAAAATTAGTACATTATTTATCTTTATCTTAGGTTTTGTTGTATCGTTCAATGCCTCATCTGTATTTGCGGCAAAAGAACTAGTTTCTGAAACATACAGCATAGGATCCGAATATAGGAAGTTCCCAATAAAGCTACCTAATGGATTAACAATTCAAGCGCTGAAGTATCCATCGTACATAGAGCTACCCGATAAAGAAATTGAATTAAATAATAATGGCTCAGGTTATATCCCGGCGGTATTTAAAGGACAGAAATTGATAATAGCCTTATTAAATACCGAAGTAGATGGAAATATACAATTTACGGTTACTAAAGATAACGATACATTTATATATTATAAGGATTTTGGTAACGGGATGAATGAACTAAACCTAGTTGGAATCCATCCGAATGGGGAAGTTTTTTTAAATAAGCACTTTGCTGGGGTTGGTGAAATAACATATCTTGGAAGTTTCTTTTCTGGACCTCATATTTATTCAGAATTTCATTCGGCTGATGTAATTGAGATAGGTATGGAAAGATATAGCTACGACGATATTGAATTTGAAGAAAAGCATTCAGAAATTTATAATTCGGTATTTTATTCACTTTCTAAAGATGGAAAAATGAAGGTTATAGATTATATTGATAAAGATTTTGCAAACCTAGCTAAAAAAGGGCAATTAAAATGGGTTCCTGGTAGCTTAGGAATGACTTTAGAATCTTTAAGAAAAAAAGCAGAAGGTGATTTTGAATCTGTTAAATTTGCAGAATTTTTATCAAAAACATCTTCGTATCTATTCTCTTCTGTAAATATCAATGACATTAATAAGAATAGCAAGGTTAACGCCATCTATAGAAAGAATCCAATAAGTGGATCAGAGAAAGAGTTAACTCAAAAAATGCAAACACACTTCGGCAATCCTGTAGCAAAAAACAAAACTAAAGACGGCTATGCTTATATGTATAAAGCTGGAGAATATTATGTAGTAATACAAGGGAAAGATGGAGTGGCTAATTTTTATATCGGTACAAAGTATGGCATAAATGCATTTTCTAAGAAAACTGGCGTAAGTATAAAATAGTATCGATTTATCTTGATTCAGTGCGTGGACAAACACGCACTGAAATAGAGGAACTCAGTCTAAATGCGCCACATCCTTGTGGTAACGACTTAGTGACCGACATCGGATGTCACAGATTTTGGAAGAGGAGCGCTCGAAAAAAATCTGGACGCAATTACGCCAAGGCGTAATTGATAAGATAAATACCTAAAGAGGAGAAGTAATTTGAAAAATATAATTAAGGTTATTATTTTGTTTGTTTTCATTGTTGCTTTTATTATGCCAGCTACTAGTTTATCAGCAAAGGCTGCCAAGGAAGAAGTATCCAAAATATATCATTTTAATGCTGAACATAAAAAATTCCCTATGAAGCTATCTAGCGGACTTACAATTGGAAAACATAATGTTGGAGATGAGTATATTCCGTTAGTATATAAAGGAAAAGCAACGACGAACAGTTATTATTGGTGTGCTAGTTCGGGTGGACAAATACAATTCACGATAACTAAGCACAATAGTACATTTATAAGCTGTATGGATGGAGCTAATAGTGGAGTCAGCCTGAGTGGAATCAGTCCCAATGGAACGGACTTTTTAGATGAATATATCAATAACGAACCTTCTAAAATAAAAGCAGATTTCCTTTCTCCTACTGTAATTGAAATAGAGATAGAGGAACTTGGTCGTAACTACACATCCAAGTCAAGCGACCATATCGGCAACTATAATTCAACATTTTTTCAGCTTTCTGGAGATGGAAAAAAGAAAGAGTTAGACTATATTGATAAGGATTTTGCTGATCTAGCTAAAAAAGGTCGATTAAAGTGGGTTCCTGGTAGTATAGGAATGAATGATAAAGGCTTAAGCGATAGAACTAAAGGGGAATTTGAGTTCATTGAAGTCCCGTTATATGATGCAACAAAGGCGCAGTATTACTTCAACGCTGACTTTTCGAAGGGGAAAGTTCATGCTATATCTAAGAAAAGTTTAATCATTGGAACAGAAAGTAATCTAACCAAAAAAATGAAGAAATATTTTGGTGATCCAATTAAAAAGACAAATTCAGGAAATAATTATGCATACATCTATAAAGCTGGAGAGTACTATGTATCAATCATCGGAAAAAACAAAACAGCGAAAGTTCAAATTGGAACAAAAGAGGGCATTGACACAGCAATTCTTTATGCGGAAATGATGCTGAAATAATAACAAGGTTTAAAAACATACTAAAACAAATGGGTTAACTAAAGGCTCAGAAGTTTTAGTGTGTTTTTCATTGCGCAGAAACTATTAAAATAGAAAAGAAGGGATTGGGGATGGGAAAGCTGCAATTAGAAAGGTTTAAAGGTTATTCGTTAGAGCGTTTTCGAAAAGATCTTTTATCTGGACTCATTGTAGGTATAGTCGCGATTCCGCTTGCAATGTCCTTTGCCATTGCGTCGGGAGTTAAGCCGGAATACGGTATTTACACAACATTTATTGCTGGTATTATTATTTCATTATTTGGGGGCTCTAAATATCAAATTGGCGGTCCAACGGGTGCATTTGTTCCTATTTTATTAGGGATTGTTATCACTTACGGCTATAAGGATTTATTGCTTGCTGGTTTGATGGCAGGACTACTTCTTTGTTTAATGGGCTTGTTTAAATTGGGCTCTTTAATACAATTTATTCCGCGCCCTGTTACAATCGGCTTTACCTCAGGTATTGCCGTTATTATTTTTACGGGGCAGATAGCAAGCTTTTTAGGATTAACAGATATCGAAAAGCATGAAAAATTTATAGCAAATATAAATGAGCTGTTCGCCAATATTGACTCGATAAACATGTATAATGTTGTGATTGCGTTACTTTGTTTGCTAATAATTTTAATAACGCCAAAAGTTTTACCGAAAGTACCTGGCTCATTAGCTGGTATCATTATTTCAACAATTGTAGCGATCATCTTTTTTTCGGGTCAAGTTCCTACAATTGGTTCGACATATGGCGCAATTCCGAATACGTTGCCTCAGTTTCAAATTCCAGAAATATCATGGGAACGCATAGAGCGATTAATTGGACCCGCTTTTGTTATTGCAATGCTTGGTGGAATTGAATCGCTTTTATCTGCCGTTGTAGCAGATGGGATGACAAATACTAGGCATAATAGCAATAAAGAATTGCTAGGGCAAGGGTTAGCAAATATTATAACGCCGTTGTTTGGTGGAATTCCAGCAACGGGAGCAATCGCTCGCACTGCTACAAATATTAAAAGTGGTGCTACCTCGCAAATGTCAGGTGTGATTCATGGCATTTTTGTTTTGCTAGTGCTTTTGTTATTTGCTCCTTACGCTTCGCATATTCCACTTGCCAGCATGGCACCAATTTTAATGGTTGTAGCCTGGAATATGAGTGAACGCCAGCATTTTGTGCATATTTTGAAATTAAAATCAGAGGATTCACTTGTTTTAATTGTAACATTTTTATTGACCGTATTTACTAGTTTGACGCTAGCTGTTGAAGTTGGGTTAGTGCTAGCTCTCGTCTTATTCACGAAACAAATGATAAATGCACCTGCGATTTTTAAAGTATTACCAGATCATTCGAGAAAAAATGCAAAAGTGCAGCCTTATATAGTGAATGTCAAACGTAATTGCCCGCAAATTAGTATTTATACAATAGAAGGGCCGTTATTTTTTGGTGCAGCACAAACTTTCGAACAAACGATTTTATCAGATATCACTTCAAAACCAAATGTGTTAATTTTGCGTATGAGTAAAGTGCCGTTTATTGATACAACTGGCGAGTCTTACTTCCTTAATGTTGTGCAGCAATTTAAAAAACAGGGTGGTACGATTCTTGTCACAGGTCTACAGCCTCGCCTAAAGTTAGCAATGAAGAAAAGTGGACTGTACAAAGAAATTGGCCCTGAAAATTTCTTTGAGCATACGGGACAAACAATCGATGTAGCTCTTAGCTATTTAGATAAAAATAAATGTCTTGGCTGCCAGCATTTTGCCTTTAGAGAATGTGCTACTTTCTCTCGAACAAAACAAGAGTATAATAGTGAATAAGGGGGAGAAGCTATGTACAAATGTATAATATTTGATGTTGATGGGACGATTTTAGATACGGAAATGGCTATGCTAAAATCACTGCAAAAAGTGCTTTTAGAGGAAATAGGACAAGAACATAAGCTAGAGAGTTTACGTTTTATTTTAGGTATTCCTGGTAGAGAATCATTAAAGCAATTAGAAATCAATGATGTCGAACGAATGCTTGATATTTGGTCACGAAAAGTGTTGGAATTTTCAGATGAGGTATCCGTATTTTCTGGCTTAGCTGAAGTAATTCAAAAACTGACGCAAAGCTCTGTTAAAATCGGAATTGTAACGTCTAAAACAAGACAACAAATGCTTGATGAATTTGATCATTTTGGGCTTAGTCATTTTTTCGAAGTAATCATTTGTGCTGATGATACAGAAAAACATAAGCCAAACCCAGAGCCTTTGTTAGCGTGTTTAGAAAAGCTTAGAATGAATCCGCAGCACACGATCTATATTGGTGATTCTATTTACGATATGCAATGTGCCAAAAATGCTGGCGCGCATTTTGGACTTGCACTTTGGGGCTCGAAAACAACTGAAGGATTTACGGCAGAGCATATTTTGACAAAGCCAACAGATATATTAAAGCTAATATAAATTGAATCGACTCTTCATAACGGAAGAGTCGATTTTCTGTTAGAAGATTTTTTTAAGCAGCTGATAAAATAAACCTTTATACACAATATCGAGCACTGCTGCAATTGATAAAATAATAGCAGCTATAGAAATTGTTCGCTTCCTCATGTTGAAAACTCCTTTCGATGCACAACTGTTTCTATTTTAGCATGAAAAAATAATATGTATCTTATAAAATATAGGATTATTTAATTTGAACAGGAGGTTAAAACATGTTAAAGGAGACAATCGTTATTTTTGTTGGCAATACTTATTTTATTGGGATGTAATTCGCCAAAAAGCTCAAATATTGAAACGAATAAATCGCTTCATAACTGTGATAATGAGATGCTTGTTATTGCTTTGAAGAAACATTCGGAATTCCCAAAGCTTAATCCTAATGAGACCGTTACTATTGAAAGTATTAATGAAACAGTGATCTACTCTTCACAAATAGAATATATCCCTAGTAAAACAGTGAATAATGAAAATACGGAAGTGGAAGCATCTAGCGCACAATATTTCATTACTTTAATTAAGGAATCGGAAGGAGATAAAGTTAAGAGTTATTGGAAGTATCAATATTTCCCTTTGACAAATAAAATTATTTTAATTGAAAGTGAAGGGGATTCTCTTGAATAGATGTTTTACATATTTGAATGATAAAATTAGGGAAAATCAACGTAATTGTCTATTTTTAAAAACGCTCTCAGACGAAGTGAGGTGTACCATTGTATATATATAAGATTTTCACTGCGTTAAAATGCGATTTTACAAATAAAGAACATATGTTCTTTTGGGGGGTGAGAGGAAAATGAAAATTATCGAACATCATTTTGATTTTATTGAGTTAATTCGTTCTTTGAGGTTTGTGGAGGAAAGTAAATTACGTAAGCCTATTGCTGAAGGAAAGTGGTCTGTTGTGGAAATTGTTGGTCATTTTATTGCGTGGGATCAATTTGTATTGCGCGATAGAATCCCGTATTTCTTTACTGAAAATATTTTTCCGGCGGGACCGAATGTGAATGTTTTGAATGAGCAAGCCGCTAGAAATGCTAGGGAAGAGGAAGTGTCTTTTGTGCTTGATGCCTTTTTAAGTACTCGGGGGCAAATAGTAGAGAAAATAATTGAAATACCAGAGGAGCTTTGGTTCGCTGAAATTAAAATCAATCAATCTGAGTTAACGTTGTACAGCTATTTTGAAGGGCTAATGGAACATGATTTGCATCATATTGAGCAAATAAAAGAAGCGATTAAATAATGAACTAAAAAAGTTCCCAAATTCATATTTGGGAACTTTTTAGAACCTCTTTTTAGAGAAAACAAAGATAGCTAATAACTATTTTCGTTACAGCATCGTTTAATTTTAAAAATATAAACAAGCATAACCCCGTTCTAATTTCGAACGGGGTTAAAATACAGATAATGAATTAATAAAGTCGTTTAAAAAACTAAGTTCTTTTAACAATCACACTTTGATCCCTGTTGTAACCATTTCTATTTTTGTCTAAAATGTTGATCGACAAGCTTTTCGTATTGAGTAATGGTAGCATGAGTTACATCCATTAAATTCTCCCCTAAGAGAATTTTAGGTTTTGATAATAAAGGTATCTCGATTACTCCAATATAGGCGTGAGAACCTCTATAAATCTTAAAGTTAAATTCTCTTGGCTCTGGGTAAAGGTCTTTATAATAATCTTTATTGAGTATTTCATTTAAAATACTCAATTCCTTTAAATTTGGTCGCCACGAAGATATGTACTCTGGATGAGACTCTCCATATTCATTAAGGCTTTTTCTTAAATTTTCATTTAGTCTTCTAGCAGCAGCTTTTTTACGGCTTTTCTTTTTTTTATCGTGTACAGAGTATTTGAAGTAACAACTTTCAACAGCTATATTGAATCCACTAAGCTTCATATCATCTTTGAGTTTCTTGAGATTATTACTATCGTTTTCTATTGTTATTCTCTTTTTTATTTTACGATAGCGAATAACATTAATGAGCGTTCGAAGCGGGAATGCGTCCCTTGTATACTGATAGCTAAAATTTGTAGCCATTTCATGTATTAATAGCTTATAAGGGTTAGCAGATGATGCTATAAATGAATTTCCTAAGTATGTAAACGCTCCAATGAGTAAAGCAAGTATAATTCCAATGATTAACCCCCATACATTTTCAGGCAGATAGTCTAATGAGAATATAAAAGCTATGACGCTGGACATTGCGATTATTAAATAAGAGAAAAGTGGAATAAAGCCATATAAGATACCTAATAAATAAGTAAGAATTAAAGTACCTAATAACATAAAATACCAAACGGGTTGTTCTATATCAACCAATGCTAGTATGTACTTGATAATTAAATAATTTTCGATTAATAAAGTTAATGGAATTAATAGCATTAACCAGTTTAGCCCTTCATGTTCAGTTCTGCTTCGTTCTCTAAGGTCTTCAGCTAATACTTCGTTTCCGTCTTTATCATTTAGTAAAACAAATCTTTTCAGGAAATTCACCTTCTTTAAATATATAATAAATAACTATTGAAAAAACATAGGGAGCAGCATTGTATAAGATTTTTTTCGCTAGTTTGATTTGATGATTATAGAAACTAGCATATTTAATGATTTTCTTTTTTAGAATAGAGATAACTCAAAGTTGTAGCACAGTTATCGGCTCATTATCGCAAAATTCGCCGTTGTCACGAAAACCGAAGCTTTCATATAGCTTTTTAGCAGCGACGTTATCAGTGCTATAAGGGATCCAGCAATAACGAGCAGGCCCTGCTGGAAAGGTGCGTATAAATTCCAAGATTTTCACCATGGCTTGTCGACCGTAGCCATGACCCTGGTATTGCTTGTCAATCATCAGTCGTAAAATGCAATAGCTATCATCCGCGATGGAGGGGAGCTCGTATCCCGTAATTCCATAAGTCAACATAACAAAACCGACTGGCTGCTCATCTGCATATATAGCAAAAGGAAACGGATGCCCTCCATTGGTTGCAAGAACATAGCTTGACGCTACACTTGACAAATTAGACGCAACAAAGCGGCGTTGTTCCTCTGAAACCTCTAGGTTAAATATAGCGCGGCGGTTGTCTAATGTAATTTTTCTAAGTGTAATCATGTGAAATTTCCCCCTCCATTACCTAAATCTTAAGATGCATTTTTCTGTTACCATATTACATTTTACTTGCTTTCCTTTATTTTAGCAAAATACATAATCACACCAAGCCTTAAATTTAAGATAATCATCTATTTAATTTCAATAAATTAATACTCTTTTGTTAAATATAAATCATCTGTAGAAGTTTATAGGAAAAGCTTGTGGACAATAGGAACGCAACTATGCTAGAATCAGTGAAATACAATGAAGAGAAGAGTAGGTTTAAGGAAGCCTTAACAGAGAGCTCGGGTAGGTGCAAGCGGGCAGGCGGATAAAAACTGAAGCAAGGCTTGGAGTAGCACATCGGATTATATATGATGATGTGACGGGATCTCCCGTTATAGAGAAACAGTATGTTTGTACTGATAGAGGCATATTTAGCGATAATTATGCGAAATAGGGTGGCAACACGTGTCGAAAAGTCGATTCCGTCCCTAAGATGAAAATCTTAGGAGGTGGAATTTTTTTATTTTAAAATAAGGAGGCGGCTTGATGACACGGATGAAAGTCTATTTACTAATCAGTTTATTTATTGCTAATATCGGGGAATGGGTTTATTTTATAGCATTAAATTTGATTGTCTTGGCAATTACAAATTCTCCAACGAGCATCACCATTCTTTATATGTTCGTTCCAATTGCTATGCTATTAACGAATAGTTGGGCAGGCTCTTTAGTTGACCGAGTAAATATAAGGCGGCTTCTTATTTATCTGCATCTTGCAAGGGCTGCGCTAATGCTTATTTTAGTAACAACTACTCATATGATGACAATCTATGTAATAACATTATTCATTCAAATATTTACAGCGATCTATTCAAATGCAGTATTTGTTTATTCAACGAAAATTATTTCTGAAAGTGAGCAGCAACGCTTTAATGCCTGGAGGAGTATGACACAATCCTCAGGCTTTATATTGGGCCCAATGATTGCTGGCTGGTTTTTCTTTATTGGCACAGCGAATCTAGCCATTATTGCGAATGTCATTTCGTTAATTATTGCTGTATTTTTACTTAGCAAATGCCCAAATACAATAACTAATAATAAAACGGGGCGTGAGCGAATAACGTTTAACACAGTTAAAGCTGATTGGAATGTTGTGTATTTATATGCCCAAAAGCATCTTTACATTAGTTTAATTTTCGTTATGAATGGCTTTTTTATTGTATGCTTAACTGCAATTGATTCACTGGAAGCAGCCTTTGCAACAAGAGCTTTACATTTATCAGAAAGTACCTATGGGTTGCTTGTTAGTTTGGCTGGAATAGGATTTATTGCTGGTTCGATTTGTAATATAAAGTGGTTACTAAAGCCAATATCAGCGATGTTTTATGGAGTTTTATTTTGTAGTACAGGCTACTTAATATACGGACTAGCAAATAATTGGTGGGTAGTGGGAGCTGGATTTTTCATTTTATCATTTGCTAACAGCTTTGTGAATGTTGGTTTTACTACATATATTCAAAAAGCGTTACCAACTGCTATTTTAGGAAGATTTACAGCCATTTTTAGTTTAATTGAAGCGATTGTTACAATTGCTGTATTGCTACTGTTTAGTATAGGTACACAGTTAGTATCATTACGCGCCTTAGTGTTAATTGGTATCTCCTTATTGTGGGGATTAACATTTTTCTATGGGGCTTATTACGTGAAGCATCGAAAGAATAAACTAAATCGAGTGATTAACTGAGCCAAGTATTCTCGGAGAATTTTGGTATACTAAAGTATGAGGTGAAAATTGTGCGAGTACAGTTACCAAAACTATTAAAAGATTTTTTAGTATATTTAACAACCATTACAGGAAAATCACAGCGAACGCGTAAAGAATATGAATACGACCTCATATTATTTTTTAGATTTTTAAAGGCAATCGAGCAGGATATTCCTATAGCGGATTTACAAAAAGTAGACATTTCTGATGTCACAGTTGAAACGATAAAGGAAATAACGCTTGAAGACTTATATTTATTTATGGAATATTGTGAAGTGCAACGAGGGAATTCGCCGGCTGCACGTGCACGTAAAGTGGCGACATTAAAATCCTTTTTCAAATATTTAAAAGGCAAGCGTCGTCTAATAGAAGATAACCCCGCAGATGAATTAGAAACACCGAAAATCGGTAAAAGAACACCTGTCTATTTGAATTTACAAGAGGCGCAGCAGCTAATTGCAGCAACGACAGCACAGCATTATAGCGAGCGAGATTACTGTATTGTGATGTTTTTCTTAAACCTAGGTATTCGAGTAACAGAGCTTTGTTCGTTGAATTTACAGTCTATTCAGGGGCAAAATATTACGGTTATTGGGAAGGGCAATAAGGAAAGAACAGTGTTTATGAATGAGCGTTGCTATGAAGCGCTTCAGCAATATTTACCGACACGCCATAAATATAAGGGAAATGATGCTGAGCCACTTTTTGTATCCCAGAAGGGGACACGCTTTGCAAGGCAATCTATCGCGAAAATAATTAAACAATTGAATGCAACAACATTGAATAAAGAAAAGCTTTCGCCGCATAAGCTGCGTCACACGTCCGCAACACTAATGTACCGCGCTGGAGCAGATATTCGTAGCTTGCAGCATATATTAGGACATTCAAGTGTAGCAACGACACAAATTTATACGCATATTGAGGACGAACAAATTCAAGAGGTTATGAAAAAACATCCATTAAATGATTTAAGCTAACAAAAAACAAACTTTATGAATCGGTCATAAAGTTTGTTTTATTTTTGCTCTAAGACGGCGGGATTATTCATATTAATTACCCGCTCGCACTGTGCGTGCCTGTTCCGCGAATGAAACTAACTGTTCTTGAGATAACTGCATTACGTAAAAATGAAAATTAACAGGTTCAATCCCAAATTGCTCACATTTCTCTAAGTAATGCTCATAACCTTCACGATACATTGACATAAATAACACTCCTTTGTATTATAACAGCGTAAACTTTATAAAATTAATATAGTACAGATAAATTACCTTGTCAACAAAAATTATCGGAAAATTCACAGGAATAAATAAGTTTACATAATATAATTATCGTAATATTAGTGCTCGATATTTTTTCGAACTCTATGTTTTGTAGGTTTATCACCAAAAGCATTGGCTGGTAGAATATAATGTTATTTAAAGAGAGAAATATGCTCATTTGCTCAGACTTTCTATAAAAAATGAAGCCTCAGTGAATTGCGTTGCGATTGACTCACTTTCCACGGGACATAGATTTGCGATAAGTAATCGCGGAAACACACGATTCATCTTCACTACAATCAACTGTAGAAAGCCTAATAATCAAGGAGTGTAACTAAAAAATACGCACATAAAACTTATTTTTTACCATGATCTATCTAAGAAAATTTATTTGATTAATAGTTAACATTACATATACCTCTCTTTTTGTTGAAGAGAGAAAGCCTTGTTTGTAGATTGTTCCACAATAAAAGAATTGAATTATTTCAAATCTTAAAAGGTTGAATCATGTATTTCGTTGCATAGAAGTTTTTTCTAGTTGATTGGAGTGGCGAATGCTCCTGCGATTACTCGTCGCAAAGCAAAGCCTTCCAGCAGGAACAGCACGAGCTAAAAATCCATTTATTTCGGCCGTAGCCGAAATAAATTAGTTGAAGCCGTGCCTGCGGAAAGCGTCCACCCGCCACGGAAATCAACGGCTTTTTTGCCTTTTCTATAAATAAAGAGGTAACGCCTCAAGATTGATTAAAATCAACTCAAAGTTACGATGTTGAACCATTTTGTATGCACAATCTACAATTTGTTACAAATATGAAAAGTCCAGTATTACAGTCGTGTTTTCCGTCTTGAAATCGCTATTGAATAGTAGAAAGGCAATAGATTATACTTATATATAGTGTATTTTGTCTTAATCTCGATTTTGGAGTAACTTATGAACGGGGAGAAACTTATAATGATGAATGACTCTCATATTTTAACGAATATGGAGCTTACTTATGAGGAGCTTAAAGATATAAAAGCGGCACTAGATCAATCAGCAATCCTTGCTGTTACAGATGGCAAAGGCATCATCACAAACGTGAATGAGCAATTTTGCCAAATTTCCAAATATAGTCGTTCTGAACTAATTGGACAAGATCACCGTATTTTAAATTCTGGACATCATTCGAAAGCTTTTTTTAAAGACTTATGGCGCACGATTGGCAAAGGGGAAACTTGGAGCGGGGAAGTTTGTAACCGTGCTAAAGACGGTACACTTTACTGGGTACAAACGACGATTGTGCCATTTTTAAACGACAAGGGGAAGCCGTATCAATATATTTCTATACGTACGGATATAACAGCTCAAAAAAACATAAAAAAATATACGCATTTTGCTTTCCATGATGATTTAACGGGGCTACCAAACCGCCGAAGTCTATTGAAAACTTTGGAAAAGGAAATGAAAATTGCTGAAAGAGATCAAACTCAATTCGCATTATTTTTTATTGATATAAATCGCTTTAAAAATATAAATGATGGGCTTGGACATAAAGTTGGAGACATGTTCTTACAAGCTTTTGCAAAGCGCTTAATAAATATTGATGAAGAAAAAGATGCTGTTTTTCGACTGAATGGTGATGAATTTGTCTACATTTTAAAAGATGTTTCACAAATTAAACAAACAGCACAAAAAATTGTGAATATTTGCAAAGAGAGCTTTAGTTTTTACGACTATGAGTTTTACATTAGTGTTAGCATGGGAATAAGTATATTCCCGGATCATGGTAACACAATCTCCAAACTGCTGCGCTGCGCAGATATTGCGATGTATGCTGCAAAGCAAAAGAGCAGAAATAGCTATGTGCTATTTGAAGCAAATATGAAGGGTATCGATGATCGGTGGCTGCATCTTGAAACAAAAATGCATCAAGCAATACGGGACGATGCCTTTGAGCTTCATTATCAACCGAAATATAATATTCAGGATAATTCAATGATAGGAATGGAAGCATTAATTCGCTGGAATGATGAAGAATTAGGCTTTATGCCACCAGATCAATTTATTCCATTTGCAGAGCATTGTGGTTTAATATCAGCTATTGGTGAATGGGTATTACGTCAAGCAACTGCTCAAATTAAAAAATGGAATGAAACATACAATAGCAATCTACGTGTTGCAGTTAATATTTCGCCAATTCATATTGCAGAAACAACTTTTATTTCACGATTAGAGGAAATATTAGAAGAAACACAAGCAAATCCACAGCATTTAGAAATCGAAATTACAGAAATGTCGATGATGGATTATACAGACGAGTTAATCGAAAAAATAAAAGAAATGAAAAAGATGGGCATTGAAATATCGCTTGATGATTTTGGGACAGGCTATGCATCATTAAGCTATTTGCGCCAATTCCCATTCGATGCATTAAAAATCGATCGTACATTTATTCAAAATATCCGAACAACTCAATCAGGTGAATCGATGGTAGCAGCAATCATTTCATTAGCACATGCATTGAATTTAAATGTTGTCGCTGAAGGTGTTGAACAGTCCGAAGAGTTAGCTGTACTTAAAAAACATAATTGTGAATCTGTCCAAGGTTATTATTTTAGCAAGCCGTTAACAGTAGAAAACTTAACGAAATTATTAGAAGCTATGCAATAAAATAAAAACGATGAGCACAGTGCTCATCGTTTTTTCTTATTCCATCAGTAATTTTTGAAGTTGCTGAAGTTCCTCTTCAGCAATAGAAGTACTGTATTCATGTAACAGTTGTAAATCTACTTTAATCGTGTCTTTATATGCTTCGTATAGAGGCACTGTTAAATGACGCAACACAAGTGGCACAGGATTTTTATGATTAAAGCGGTTCATATACTTCAACATGAAATCTTCAGACAACTGGCAGCTTGTATGCTCGCCAAGTGCTTCAAAATCAATAAATTTTATATGTGCTATTATAAAATCCTCTGCTAAATAAGGGTTGTATCGGCAAATTTTTGTCCAGTTTAATTTATTGCGATAGCGATGTAGCCAATGAGGCTCTAAAACAGCGCATAGCAAATCTAGTTGTTCCTGGCTTAATGAAGCGATTACGTCATCCATTTCTTTATTTGTTTTTCGTTTAAAGCCGTATTGATCATATTTTTGACAAGCTAATGATGGAATGCCTTTTACTAAATGCTCGCTGCCACTCCATTTATTTGGCCCAACATCATATTCGAAAAATTGTAAATCCATTTCTTCTTCAAACTCATCAAACTCGAAATAATTAACTTCTTCATGCAAATAGAAATTGTCATCTGTAATAAACTCTTCCACATTATGTGCAAAATCTTCATTTAACGGCACTTTACGTTGCTGTAAAAAATCAATCAAATATTGCTTAAAGGAGCTCGATAAACGATTTAACACAGGGTAATTATATTGCAATGTTGGCGCTAGCTGATCTAAATGTTCGATTAAATATTGCTCTGTTAAATATGGATTTGTTAAACAGAGATGCTCAAAGCTAATCGCATGTAAATAGGGTTCTAAATCATT
Source organism: Bacillus ndiopicus (assembly GCF_000612805.1). GTDB lineage: Bacteria > Bacillota > Bacilli > Bacillales_A > Planococcaceae > Metasolibacillus > Metasolibacillus ndiopicus. Next base: position 19,386 of record NZ_HG964404.1, read on the forward strand.
TAAATGCATTTGTGCCGCGCGAGAACGCCATCCTATATACTGCCTAATAAAACGTTTGCTAAAGTGTGGATGCTGCTGCTGAATTTCAAGTACTTGCTTCATCGTTATTTGCTTGAGCGTAGGTTCAATAGTTGCCGGATTAAAATTTTCCGGAAAAGCTAATGCTTCAAATTCTTTTTGAATATCGTATTTTCGACGATTTACATGCGTAGGGAAGCTATACGAGCCAATCGAGCCACGTTCTTCTAATAATATATAAGCGAGCTCTTGTTTCTGATCACGCGTCAGTCGCACATGCTTTGGAAATTTCACTGAAGCAAAATACGTGACATTGGCCATATCATAAAAAAACTTATAATCACCTTCAGATGTATATTCATTATCCGAGGTATTGCGTCGCCAATATAACAATGCACCGTTTATAGGCTCATAATTTGAAAAAGTAATATTTGCGATAGAAAAAATATTATGTGACATCGAGTCATCATAAACAGCTTTTATAAAATCAATTTGTTTAATTTTTAGCATAACGAACCTCCTCTTCTTATTATATACATGAACTGTAAAAGGCATAGGGAAAAGCACTTATTTTTTATGAAAAAGGGCTACACTGAAAAAATAGATTTTTTACTGTAACTTAGGATTAGTTTAATAAAGCGCATGGTTTTTCAGCCTTTGTTTATATAAAAGACAAATAAGCCGTTGATTTCCGTTATGGGTGGACGCTTTCCGCAGGCACGGCTTCAACTAATTTATTTCGGCTACAGCCGAAATAAATGGATTTTCAGCTCGAGGCCAACACGATGTTGGTCATGGAGGCGTTGCCACAGGACGTGGCGACTTTAGCCTCCGTTCTTTTATTCATGGAGTCGCCACCCGCCACTCCAATCAACTAGAGATAGTTTTTATTCAATGAGATAGCTTAAAACACATCATTTAATAGCGGATACGTGAAAATAATAGCATCACATCTATCTCCTTTTAAGATTTGAAACAAATCAATCTTTTATTGTGGAATAATCTATATAGGAAATTTATCCTTTTCAATAAAAGGTGAACTATATGTAAGTTAACTATTGATATTGATTAAAAAGTTTTTCTTAGATAAGTCATGGTAAACAACTGATTTTTATATGCGTGTTTATAGTTAAATGCTTTGTTTACAAGATTTTTACCAGTTGATTGCAGTGAAGATGGCTCGAGTGCTCCTGCGGTTACTCGTCGCAAAGCAAAGCCTTCCTACGGAAAAGGCATAGCGGAAAATCCATTATTTTTCGGCGAGGAGCCGAAAAATAATTAGTTGGAGCTATGCCCCGTGGAAAGCGAGCCAATCGTAACGGAAATCAACTGGGTTTTAGCTTTATATAGAAAATCTAAGCAAATGAGCATTTAATCTCTTTAACCAAAATTGTATCAACCCGAACTTTTGGTATGTACTAAAAAAATAGATTAACAGGAAAAGCAAAAAAATATATGATAACATCATAGAATGAAAACCGATGATTAGTCAAAATTTCATTGTATAGTTTGCGTGCTAATAAGAACAAGGAGGAATGCGAGCGTGTTTAAACTATTTAAGTATTTAAAACCTAGAGAATGGACGCTTATTTCTATCAGTATCGTCTTAATCGTGGGACAAGTGTGGCTTGATTTGAAGCTACCAGATTACATGGCTAAAATTACAACACTTGTGCAAACACCAGGAAGTGCAACAAATGAAATATGGCGAGCTGGGGGCATGATGCTGTTATGTGCTCTGAGCAGTACAATACTAGCCATTATTGTCGGTTATTTTTCTGCGATGGTTGCTACATCTCTTTCAAAAACATTGAGAAAAACCTTGTTTGAAAAAACTTTATCCTTTTCAATGCAGGAAATAAATCGTTTTTCAACAGCAAGCTTGATTACACGCTCCACAAATGATATTGCACAAATCCAGCAAACGGTTGCTATTGGGCTGCAAGTCATGATAAAAGCACCTATTCTTGCAGCTTGGGCAATTGGTAAGATTGCCGGTAAGAATTGGCATTGGTCTATTGCAACAGCAGTAGCCGTGATTGTCCTACTAATTATGATTAGTACACTGATTATCTTCGTTTTACCGAAGTTTAAAATTGTCCAAAGATTAACGGATAATTTAAATCGTGTGACAAGGGAGAGCTTAATGGGCATCCATGTTGTGCGTGCTTATAATGCAAAGCAGTATCAGGGAGAAAAATTTGCTGCGGCTAACACACAATTAACGAATACCAACTTATTAGTAAACCGATTAATGGCGATTATGCAGCCTGGGATGGGACTGATTATGTCTGGGCTCACGCTGTCGATTTATTGGATTGGAGCGCATTTAATTATGGATGCGGCGCAAGGGGAGAGAATTGGTTTATTTAGTGATATGGTCGTTTTCTCAGCCTATGCCATGCAGGTTGTCATGGCCTTCATGATGCTTGCCATGACCTTTATTTTAATTCCGCGGGCCTCTGTATCTGCAGGACGTATAAATGAAGTGCTATTAACACCTTTCTCGATTACAGATGGCGATATGGAGACATCTCCTAACGGCCAAAAGGGAGAAATTGAGCTACGCAATGTTAGCTTTAAGTATCCAAACGCAGAGGACTATGTTTTAAAGGATATTAGCTTTACCATACATAAAGGGGAAACGGTTGCCTTTATAGGCTCTACAGGCAGTGGTAAAAGCACACTAATCAATTTGATTCCTCGTTTTTATGATGTAACAGATGGTGAAGTATTAATAGATGGAATCAATATTAAAAACTATACGCTTGAAGCGCTTCACAATAAGCTAGGCTATGTTTCTCAAAAGGCAGTCCTTTTCTCAGGGACAGTAAAATCTAATGTAGCATATGGCAGCACAGCTAGTAGTGAAGGTATCGAGAAGGCGATTGACATTGCGCAAGGGAAAGAATTCGTTGAAAAAATGGAAGGTACCTATGATGCATCGATAGCACAAGGGGGGACAAATCTTTCTGGTGGTCAAAAGCAACGTCTTTCTATTGCAAGGGCAGTAAATAGAAAGCCTGAAATTTTTATTTTTGATGATTCGTTTTCAGCACTAGATTATCGAACAGATCGTCAGCTACGCTCCACTTTAAAAAAGGAAACAGCAGGAGTGACAACGCTTATCGTTGCACAGCGTATCGGTACAATTAAAGACTGTGATAAAATTATCGTCTTGGATGAAGGGAAAATCGTTGGAATGGGCAAGCATGAAGAGCTATTACACTCTTGCAAAACATATCAGGAAATTGCCTATTCGCAGCTGTCGAAGGAGGAGCTAGAAAATGACTAAAAGAAAAGCGAAAAATAGTTCTGAAGAGCAGCAAAAGCATTTTAAGCAAGCTTGGGGTCAGTTAATTGCCTATTGTAAACCTTATTTACCTGCCATCTTCTTTGCACTTATTTTGGCGGTTATCGGTACGATTTTCACGATTATAGGTCCTGAGAAGCTAAGTGATATCACAGATTTAATCGTAGACGGAATGATGGGCAAGATGGATATTGAGGCCATCGGAAAAATTGGCGTTTTTCTTGCAATTTTGTATGGCCTAAGCTTTGTTTTTAATTATATTCAGTCCTTTATTATGGCGACAATTACACAGCGCATTTCGAAAAAATTGCGCAATGAAATTTCACATAAAATCGATAAATTGCCACTAAAATATTTTGACTCCACAACGTATGGTGATGTGTTAAGCCGTGTCACAAACGATGTGGATACGATTGGTCAAACATTAAATCAGAGCATCGGCTCATTAGTAACGGCCTCTGTAATGTTTTTTGGCACATTAATTATGATGTTTTCCATTAATGTGACGATGACCGTATCGGCCGTTTTAGCGACTATTGTAGGCTTTGTGCTGATGATTTTTATCATTTCTAAATCACAAAAATATTTTATGCGTCAACAGGAGGATTTGGGTAAAATTAATGGCCATATTGAAGAAATGTATTCTGGTCATGATGTAGTAAAGGTGTATAATGGCGAAAAAGAAGCAAAAGAAACATTTAACGAAATTAATGAAAGATTGTTTAACAGTGCTTGGAAATCGCAATTTATGTCAGGTATGATGATGCCACTCATGATGTTTATTGGAAATTTCGGCTATGTTGTTGTTTGTGTGGTAGGTGCTGCGCTCGTAGTAAAAGGCTCTATCACATTTGGCGTTATCGTTTCCTTTATGGTGTATATTCGCTTATTTACACAGCCTTTATCGCAATTGGCTCAAGCTGCCACAAGCTTACAAGCAACTGCCGCAGCAAGCAAGCGTGTTTTTGAGTTTTTAGGGGAGGCAGAGCTAGAGGATGAGAGTCACAAAAATGCTTACTTAGAAGCGAAGAATGTAAAAGGCAATGTGGAGTTTAAAAATGTTCAGTTTGGTTATAGCGCTGACAAGCTAGTAATTAAAGATTTTTCGATTGCTATTCAAGCAGGGCAAAAGGTCGCTATTGTAGGTCCGACAGGTGCTGGGAAAACAACCCTTGTGAATTTATTAATGCGCTTCTATGAAATCAATAGCGGAGCCATTATGATTGATGATGTACCAATACAATCCATTACACGCGAAAATGTACATGAGCTATTTTGTATGGTGCTACAGGATACATGGTTATTTGAAGGAACGATTAAAGAGAATATTATTTATAACAAGGAAAATGTTACAGATGAAGAGGTCATCGCAGCGTGTAAGGCAGTTGGCTTAAATCACTTTATTAAAACATTGCCTGATGGCTATGATACGGTATTAAACGATAAGGCAAGCCTATCTGTTGGACAAAAACAGCTACTGACTATTGCAAGAGCTATCGTCAAAAAAGCACCGTTACTAATTTTGGATGAAGCAACAAGCTCAGTAGACACACGCACAGAGGTGCTTATCCAAGAAGCGATGGATAAATTAATGGTTGGAAAAACCTCCTTTGTTATCGCACACCGACTTTCTACAATTAAAAATGCAGACTTAATTTTAGTGATGAAAGACGGCGACATTATTGAAAGTGGTAATCACGAAGAGCTACTAGCACAAAAAGGCTTCTATGCAGATTTGTACAATAGTCAGTTCGAGGATGCCTCATAACATGCTGTAGGGCTGTTCGAAATCTACATTTTCGGACAGCCGTTATATTTGAAGGAGTAGATTACTATGCAAGCAAAATATTTAGCATTCAGTGAATTTGGGGAGCCTAAAGAAGTATTGAAGATCCACAATACAATGATTGAGCCACCTGAAAGCAATGAAGTTTTAGTACGCATGTTAGCAAGACCGATTAATCCTTCCGATTTAATACCAATTAGAGGTTCTTATGCACATCGAATCCCTTTACCTTTTATTCCTGGCTATGAAGGTGTGGGTATCGTAGAGGCGGTAGGAGCTTCAGTATCTCAAAACCTTATCGGCAAGCGTGTTTTACCTTTAAGAGGAGAGGGAACTTGGCAAGAATATGTCAAAACTTCTGCAAATTTAGCCATTCCTATCCCAAGTACGATAGATGATTTTACAGCGGCACAAATGTATATAAATCCAGTAACCGCATGGGTGATTTGTACAGAAACTTTAAAGCTTAAATCGACAGATGTGTTATTAGTAAATGCTTGTGGCTCGGCCATTGGACATGTTTTTGCGCAATTATCGAAAGTATTAGGCTTTCGTTTAATTGCCATTACGCGTAATAATACATATACAAAGCAATTATTAAAATTAGGTGCTACATATGTGATTAACACTTCTGAAAACCGCTTACATGAAACGGTTATGGCTTTAACTAATGGTCGAGGGGCAGATGCGGCGATTGATTCAATTGGTGGCGTGCCTGGTACAGAATTAGCATTTTGCTTACGACCGGATGGACAATTTTTAACAATCGGGCTACTATCAGGCATTCAAGTAGACTGGGGAAAAATTGCGAAGGAAGCGCAAGCAACAGCTGCAATATTCCATTTACGTCATTGGAATAAAGGTATATCCATTAACCACTGGCAAAACACTTTCCAGCAGTTGATTTCATTAGTGGAAAGAGAACAATTATCTATGATGCCAGCAATCGCCACGTATGATTTGACACAAGTAAAAGAGGCTGTACATCATGTAGAAACTGCACAAAATCGTATGGGGAAAGTTTTTTTAGTTTAAGATAAATAAAACAAGACTGTTCAGAAAGTCGAAAATGTCTTTAAATATCGTGAAATCTCTTTTTAAAAGTGAATGCAAAGACGTTAAATCCAGTGTTTTCAACATACGCAAAAGAAATCATTACTTTTTTAAAGGGTGAGTATTTCAACAAAAAGCACAAAGTTGTCTGAAAAGTGGGGGGAGGCTACTTTTCAGACAACCTCATTTTAGTTGAATAATTTAACTCATTCTAAGCTTGAGAATTTGGCTAAATCATTGCTCTTTCCTATCGTAATTAGCAAATCTTCATTTTTTAATAATTCATTTGGGGAAGGGGGAACAACAATTTCACCATCTCTAATTATTGCAATAATACTTACATTGTATTTAGCTCGAATATCAAGGTCTTTTAGATTTTTCCCTATCATTTTTGAAGGAATCAAGATTTCTTCGATATTGTAATCCTTTGATAATTTAATGTAATCAAGTACATTGGGGGAAAGCAATTGATTGGCAACCCGTTCGCCCATATCTCTCTCAGGATAAATAATCCAATGTGTCCCAATTGCTTCTAATACTTGACCATGTCTTTTACTCACCGCTTTTGCTATGATTTTTTTTATACCTAGATTTTTAAGCAGCATAACTGTTAAAATACTCGCCTGCAAATCATTACCAATGGAAACAATCACACAGTCAAAATTTTTAATACCTAAAGAAGTTAGTGCTTTTTCTTCAGTAGAATCTGCAATCGCTCCATGTGTTACATAAGGCTCTGCATCTTCAACACTCTCTTCGTTAATGTCGATGCCTAACACTTCTTGTCCTGCTTCATGCAATCTTCTTGCTATACTTGTGCCGAATCTCCCTAAACCAATTACAGCATATTGTGTTGTAGCCATACTATATTCACTCCTAATTTAAAAATTAACCAATCATTATATTGCCCTTTGGACGTTTGAATGCATCCTTTCTTTGGTTTTTAGAGATAGCAAATCCGAGAGTTAAAGGACCTAATCTGCCTATAAACATTGTCAAAATAATAAAAATACGGCCTATAGGGGAAAGCTCAGGTGTTAGTCCCATTGAGAGGCCAACTGTCCCAAATGCTGAAGTTGCTTCAAACAGATACATTATAAATGCATGACCATGTTCTGTTATGCTTAGTAAAAATGTCACTATTACAACAATCATTAAGCCACTTATAACAACTGTTAACGCTTTTAATATCGTTGCTATGACAATGCGATGTCTAAATATCACCACTTCTTCTTTCCCTTGTAGTTGCGAAAGGGCCGTTACCATTAAAACTGCAAAAGTAGAAAGCTTAATACCGCCAGCAGTTGAACCTGAGCCACCACCAATAAACATAAGGAAGATGGTTAAGAACAATGTTGCGTGTGTTAAATCAGAAATCGATAATGTATTAGCGCCTGCTGTTCTTGGTGATACACTATGAAACAATGCACCAAGGGCTTTTCCTACAGCAGATAAAGGTCCTAATGTTTTGTCATTTCCGTACTCAAATAAGAAAATTAAAAAGGATGCACCGACTACAAGAATAAGCGTTGTACTCAATATAATTTTTGTGTGGACAGATAGCCTTTTAGTCTGACGATATTCATATAGTTCATTTACGACAATAAAGCCTAGTCCACCTAATAGTATAAGCACACATATAGTCAGTACTACTATTGGATCATCCACGTAATTCGTAAGACTTTTGAATTCGCCCATTAAATCGAAGCCTGCATTATTAAAAACTGAAATAGCATGGAAAATGCCATAATAAATTGCTTGTTTCACAGGCATATCAAATGAGAAACGAACCGCTAAAAGGGTAGCACCAATTGATTCAGTTAATGCAGTAAAAATCAAAATTCTCTTCACTAGTGTTGCCAAATCTTCCGTGGAAGTGGTATTAAAAGCCTCTTTCAGTAACAGTCTATCTTTTAAAGAAATTTTCTTACCTAAAATGATAAATATAAATGTTGCAAAGGTCATAAAACCTAAACCACCAAGTTGAATTAGTGATAAAATCACAATCTCCCCAAATGTGGAAAATGTATCTCCAGTATCCACAACGACAAGCCCGGTAACACACGTAGCAGAAGTAGCTGTAAATAATGCATCTAAAAATGGAAGACTTTCCCCCGTCTCTGTTGCGATAGGTAATGTTAATAAAATAGTGCCAATTAAAATTAATACGGCGAAGCCTATAACAAGAATTTTTGATGGATTAGGACTTTTATTACGATTTTTCATCATGTTCTCCTTTGTGTTCAATAAAGCTGATTTTCCAATGCTGTATTTATCCTGTATTAACAGGCTGTACTTTTGCGACGAGTAACCGCAGGAGCAGATATTTTTTGCGACGAGTAACCGCAGGAGCACCAGACCTCAACTCTAAAGCATCACATAAAATCAAGATATTTAAGTAAGGGATCGACAGCCTGTAAAAATCCGATTGGTAGTTTCACTTTATTTGATTATTCCCCCTGAATTCTCTGCTTATCCTTTTTACAGTGATAATCTAAATAAAAAACACTAAGGCAAGCATTACTCAACAACAATAGCAATGCTTGCCTTAGTGGTCTTTAGGATAACATCCCCTCTACGTATATAGAATTAATCCAAAAAAAATGGTTCCTCCGTTCTCAGACAACTGAGATTAGATATTAAATTTCTGAAATACAGGAGTTATTCTATTTCACTCATTTTCATTAATAAAAATAGTAATTTCTTCAAGGCAAAATCCACAAATACTTTATATTCCCTCTTGATACATGGTCAAAATTTCTTCAGCCTGCTTGCGCAAGCCATCTATTAATTCCCTCGGTTCTATAATTCGTGCATGACCACCGAGTCTAAAAAATAGTGGTGTTATAAATCCAAGTTCGCCCTCATCAATAATAGTATCGATATATCCTGTTTCATCTTTTTGTGTGATGACGAAACCGTCAAAATACGGAACGCTTTTACATTGGCGCACGCCTTCCATTGTTAAGTGTACATGTAAGCGAATAGGCTTTTTTATTTCACGATAATCAAACCATTCCTCTAAATTCATGAATTCCTCTTCGCTATTTTCAGTTGATAGAATTGCATGAATGCGATCTACCCGATGCAATAGTATTTTGTTCTTATCATAATCGTAAGCAGGCAAATACCATAATCCATCATGAGCATAGACACCGATAGGGCGAATATGCTTTGTTTTCAAACCCGATTTCGATTCATATTGAATGTGTAAAGTTCTATTCTTGATGGAATGCTCTAAAATATCTTTTAATAATGGCGCATCAAGTGTTCTTTTAGGGTTCCAAAAAGCAATATAGGAGCGAATTTTATCTACTTTTACTTTAGCTTCACTTGGAAGTGAGCTATATAATTTATGTGCAACTGAGGCAGCTTCAGTATCAAAGGGCAAATTGCGATAGTACTTTAAAGATTGAAAGGCAAAGAAGATGGAAACAGCTTCTTCCTCCGTAAATAAAATAGGCGGGAGAAGTCTGCTTGTTAATACCGTATAGCCCCCGTTTCGCCCCTGCTCAGCATAAATAGGCAATCCCATATCACATAAATCTAAAATATATCTGTGTACGGTACGCACAGATATACGAAATTCATCTGCTATTTCCTGTGCTGTAAATTTTCTTTTAGCAGAAGCAAATATAAGGATATCTAAGAGACGTTTTGCTTTTGACATTTTTCTCACCTTTTTTATTTAATCATGACATTACTTGTCATGTTTTATAGTTAGTATAGTTTATACCTTATAATATTATCAATAAGGAAATTTATAAAAGGAGATGGACGTATGGCGCGTGAAATTATTTTATATATTGCTGCGAGCTTAGATGGGTTTATTGCAAAAGAAAATGATGATTTACAATGGCTAGAGGAGACACAAGGGGAAGGTGACGCAGGTTATGCAGAAATGTATCAATCCATTGATACGGTCATTATGGGGAAAAGAACTTATGATTACGTATTGGAACATATAGATGTCTTTCCATATTCAGATAAAAAATGCTATGTCTTCTCCACTTCTGAAGAAGGTTCTAATGAATATGTAGATTTTGTCAATGAAGACATAATAGAGTTTACAAAAAAGCTTAAAGAACAAGAAGGCTCTAAAATATGGATGGTTGGTGGTTCAAATATACTTGATTCGTTTATTAAAGAAAATTTAATTGATGAGTATATTATTACTGTTACACCACATATACTAGGCTCTGGCATTCCTATGTTTAAAGAAAAAAACCCTGAAATAAATTTAGTTTTACTAGAAACTAAGCGTTATGGGCAGTTTGTGCAAATGCATTATAAAAGAACCTAAAAAATGTAGAGCTGAAATAAATAGATAAAAGACTTTATGAAGATATCCTCATAAAGTCTTTTGGTTTTTCTGGATTAATATGTGATTTAGGTCTACATCAGTGCTCAAATAAAAAGCTCAAAGTTCATATTATTTGATGCTTTGAAGAAGAGCACGGCTATTATTCTGACATGATAAATTTATGTTGCAAATGCAACAAAATTAAATTATAGTGACTATATAGTATTTTGTTGCATTTACAACAAAAAATCATAAGGGAGGTTGACGATGGCAGAAATTCTTCGTGAAATTGGCATGATTGCTAGAGCATTAGATTCCATCAGCAATATCGAATTCAAAGAATATAACTTAACTAAAGGCCAGTATTTATACCTTGTGAGAATATGTGAAAACTCGGGCATCATTCAGGAGAAGCTAGCTGAGATGATTAAGGTAGACCGAACAACAGCAGCCCGTGCTATTCAAAAATTAGAAATGAATGGCTTTATAGAAAAAAGAAACGATGAGCAAAACAAAAAAATAAAAAGGCTTTTTCCAACCGACAAAGGAAAATCGGTTTTTCCTATCATTAAAAGAGAAAATGATTATTCAAACAGTGTAGCATTAACAGATTTTTCTGAGGAGGAAGCAGCACTTATTTTCCAGCTCCTTAAAAGGGTACGAAAAAACATAGAGGTTGACTGGGAACTTGTCAAGAAGGGCTATAAGAGAAACTACTAACGATAAAGGGGAAGCATTATGACAATCAAAATTGAAAAGTGCAAACAAGATGATTTAAAAAAGCTACAGAGCGTGAGTATTGAAACGTTTTATGAAACATTTAAAGATCAAAATAGCGCTGAAAATATGGAGGCATATTTAGCAAAAGCGTTTAACGAGGAGCAGCTAAAAAAGGAGTTGGCTAACCAATTATCAACGTTTTACTTCATTTATGTTGATGGAGAAGTTGCAGGATATTTAAAGGTTAATATCAATGAAGCACAGTCGGAACAAATGGGCGATGCATTTCTTGAAGTTGAACGAATCTATATTCAGAATCGCTATCAGGGGCAAGGTCTCGGCAAATCATTGATGGATAAAGTAATAGAGCTGGCTACAACACAAAATAAAAAAAGTATTTGGCTAGGTGTTTGGGAAAAAAATGAGCCTGCAATTAGCTTTTACAAAAAAATAGGCTTCGTTCAGACCGGCGCACATTCCTTTTATATGGGCGACGATAAGCAGACAGATTGGATTATGACTAAAGTGCTTGAATAGAGCAAAGAAAAGGGATTTTCTTATTAAGAATAGTGATGTGAGTAATCACAAAAATAGCTGTAATCATGATTGTTCCACTAAAAAATAATCACCTAATAGCTAAAATAGGTGATTACTCTTTTCACTTCTAATCATTCTTTTTTTGAAAAGTACTTGGCATTAGGACAAGTACTATTGTACCTTTTGCACAAAGAGTATCCTCTGCGTAAACTTCTGTATCAACCTTCCACCTTTTCGGATGAATTTCCTCAACTGTCCCAACAGCTTTTAATGGAACTTGCTGCGGTGTTGGTTTCAGAAAATCTACATTGAGGCTAGCCGTTACAAAACGTGGTGCTGCTGTACCATCACCAATTTCATGCCCATTTTTACGATGCAGGGCAAGTGCAGCGGAGCCTGTACCATGGCAATCTATTAAGGATGCGATTAACCCACCATATATAAAGCCAGGAATACCCATGTATTTTGATTCAGGTGTAAAGATTGTCACCGTCTTTTCCCCTTGCCAGCCAGTTCGCAGGTGGTGCCCGTCTTCATTTAGTCGCCCACAGCCATAACACCAAGCGAAGTCATCCGGATAAATATCTTGAATTGCTTTTTCTACTACAAACTCTTCCATTCTTCCTTTTCCTCCTAAACAATCATGTTACGTTCTCTAATTAATTATTCTCTGTTTATCAGTAAAAGTCAAAATATTCTTTTAATCAATTATCACAACTATATTCAGGTTGTTGAAATACAAATTAATGTGAAACTGCAACAAGGAAAATAACGCCCGAGAAAATATAAAGTATCACTGATTTAAAAGGCTTTAGATTTTTACTTTTCATTCAAAAACATGTTGTGCTACATGCAGAAATTCCTTTACTGCGGGAGAAGCATTTTCAATGGATGGGCATGCGAGTGCAACTTCGCGGTTGTTTCGGATATTTAGCTGGCTAATTTTGATGTTTTGCTGCGTCTTTAAAAATAGTTCTGGTCCAATAGTGACACCAAGTCCTTCCTGTACCATATTGGCAATTGTAGTACAATCATGCACCTCAAAACGGATAGACGGCTTCATTTGTGCTTCTTCGAATAACGCTTCTACATGAGATTGATACATTCCCGTTGGCATAATAAAAGATTCCTCTAGTAAATCATCCATATCTACCGTTTCTTTGACACAAAATCGATGCTCTGGATGGTAAGCTACCACCATATTGTCTTTTATTAAAGGAACCAAATCGAAGTCTGGATTTGATTTTCCTACTACGACAAACTCAATATCGATAATTCCTGAGCTAAGCCATTCTGTAATTTCTTCGTAAGTTCCTTCGTAAAACTTAAATTCTATTTTAGGATGCTTCTTTTGAAATCTAGCAAGTAACTTAGGTAATAAGCAGGATGAGGCACTGGCAAACGTACCAATTCGGATGACACCACTTTCTAAATTGGTTGCCAATGCAATTTCTTGATTGATGCTTTCCATTCTTTTTAATATTTCTCTAATATGCGGCAGGACTTTTTGCCCCACTTCTGTAAGGGCTATCCCTTTTTTGCGGTCGCGTATTAATAGTGGCACATCTAATTCAGATTCTAAACTTGCCACAGCATGACTTACTGCCGATTGCGTCATATTTAATTTTTCAGCTGTTTTTGTAAAGCTTCCAAGTTCAACTACTTTCGTGATAATTTCAAAACGCACAAAGCTCATGAGTAATTACTCATCTCCTTAATTAAAAATATCAATTTTACTTATGTTAACACGGGTCTTACAATAAATACAATGTTCGGTTAAGGAGAGGGGAAACAAAATGAAAAACAATATAAATCAACTTACGATAATACTTTTAGCTCTCGGGGCTTTTGTAACAGGAACAGCGGAGTTTGTTGTTTCGGGAATTTTAGAACTAATCTCTTTTGAATTGGATGTCTCTATTTCAATAGCTGGTCAGTTAATCACGATTTATTCTCTATCTTACGCGATTGGCGCACTGGTACTAGTTTTGTTAACATCTAAATTCAATCGCAAGAAAGTAATTTTATATGCTATCTTCACATTTATTTTAGGCAATTTAGTTGCATTTTTCAGCTATAATTTTGCTGTTCTTATGTTATCGAGAGTTATTATGGCTATGAGTGGGGGACTGTATATTGTTGTTGCCACTAACTATGCTGCTCAAATTGCAGCTCCAGAAAAAAGGGGTGGTGCTATGGCAACTGTTATTACAGGTTTTACTGTTTCATTAGTACTTGGTGTGCCTATCGGGACATTTTTAGCTAGCTATTTTGACTGGTATTACATTTTCCTTATTATTGCACTCGGTACAGCGCTGTTGTTAGTAGGGCTTTATAAATTATTACCAGCTATTGATAGCAATGAGTCACTGCCATTTAAACAACAGCTACAAATGATAAAAGATAAACGAGTTCTTGCTGGTTTAATGACAACGATTTTTTGGATTTTAGGATATACTATGGTATTTGCCTACATTGCTCCATTATTAAGTACTACTGCTGATTTTTCTATAAAGATGACGAGTATCGCATTGTTTGTTTTAGGTTCATTTGCTTTTATTGGTTCACGCTTTGGGGGTTATGCAGTAGATAAATGGGGACCAAATCGAACGATATCTATTAGCCTGTCTGTTCACATCGCTGCTTTACTTTTACTAACATTCACGCAGTACTCAACCTTAGGTGTATTTATCACATTGGCTATTTGGGGAATAGCAACATGGACAACGACACCAGCAAAGCAATTTTATTTAATATCATTAAAGCCGCAGTCATCTGAAACGGTGTTGAGCTTTAATACCGCATTAATGAATGTTGGAATGATGTTGGGGTCAGCTTTGGGAGGAATTATTATCCAATATATGAACATTGTTCACTTAAGCTGGATTGCTGGAATATTTGTAGCAATCGCGCTTATCTTTATCAGATACTCATTCTACTTGAATAGTATTCGAAATTAATTGTTGACTGTTTGGTACAAAAAATATATTCTATTAATGAAAGGAGGGGGGAAGATTGAGTAAACGTGGTAGACCAAGGGAGTTTAATTATTCCTCCATTGTTGATGTTGCAATGAAAACGTTTTGGATAAAAGGGTATGAAGCTTGCTCTACACAAGATTTGTGCAGTGATACAGGGCTTGGGAAAGGAAGTTTATACAATACTTTCGGCAGTAAGCATGAACTGTATCAACAAGTATTAGAGCGCTACCATGAAATTGGGATTAGGGAACAAACGGAATTATTAGAAGCCCCAACTCCAGTGAAAGAACGGTTAAGTAATTTTTTTCAATGGGCATTGAAAGAGGACTTTGAGAATATTGACCAAAAAGGGTGTTTATTAATCAATGCTGGCGTGGAGCGAGCAAATAACGATTCAATGGTTCAAGAAGTTTTTTCTAGACATGTTGAATTCCTTAACCAAGCTATAAAAAAAGTAATGGAGGAAGGATTGGAAACTGGTGAAATTGCTAAAAAGCAACCAGCCGAGGAATTAGCTAGTTTATTTTTAAGCAGTTATTATGGTTTCCGTGTGCTGAATACTTCGATGCAAAATCGGATGCTGGCTGAACAAATTATGAACGGAACGTTAGAATCTATTTTCGGCGCTTAATGCGCTCTTTTTTAGAAAGGTTTTTGTACCGATTGTTACAATAATAAATTTAGGAGATTTTTTATGCCATCAATTATTTATTTACTAGCTTTAGCGATTTTTTCTATGACTACTTCAGAGTTTATGGTTGCAGGTATGATGAACGAGCTTGCCCTTGCATTTCAGGTTTCTGTTTCATCTATTGGCTATTTAATTACAGCTTATGCAGGGGCAATGGTGATAGGAGGACCTATTTTAACTGCCATTCTCTTACGAATACGCAGTAAACAAGCATTATTGCTTTTAATATTTGTATTTTTAATTGGTCAATCACTTGGGGCTATTGCTTGGAATTATGATATTATGATGATTTCACGTATTATAACGGGTATCGCTTCATCTTCAGCTTTTGGGGTTGCGATTTCCTATTCTGCATCATTGGTGCCTCCTAATTCAGGGGGGAAAGCGGCATCGATTGTACTTGCAGGTTTAATGATCGCAACTGTAATAGGTTTACCTATAACAACTGTTATTTCGCAATATTTTGGCTGGCGGACGAGTTTTTGGGCTGTTGCTATTTTAGTTCTTGTTTCAGGGATTATGATTCAATGGTTGCTACCATCATCATCCATTAAAGAGCAACTTAATTGGAAAGACGAGCTGATACATTTTAAGAATAGACATCTTTGGGCAGCGTACATAACAAGTATGTTTATCATTGGCGCTACATTTGCAGCATTTAGTTATTTCACGCCTATTTTTACAAATGTCACGGGCTTTTCAAGTGCGAGTATTCCATATTTACTTGCCCTCTATGGGAGTGCCACGGTAATTGGCAATATAGTAATTGGTAAGTTTGCAGATAAATTTACAATGAAAATACTGACGGGTGGATTGACCATATTAATAATAGCTATGTCTTTATTTGCTTTAGGTGCAGAAAATAAATATATTGCGGTTATTTCTACTGTTTTTATTGGTTTAACTGGAGTAGCATTGAATCCAGCCATGATTGCCCGAGTTATGAAAACAGTTAAAAACGGAGCGATGATAAATACTGTTCATAGTTCTTTTATTACGCTTGGTGTTGTTATTGGCTCGTCACTAGGTGGACTAGGAATTAGTAAAGGATACGGCTTTGTATCTCCACTATGGATTGGCGTTTGTTTAGCTATCCTAGGGTTAATTTCATTAATTCCATATTTACGCAAAGAAAAGGCATGATAAGAGATTTAAATAAGGGGAGAGAAGGTCGCTCTATATAATTTTCGAGTGACAATTTCGACCTTTTTTCATGTAGAAACGATGGTTGATTGGGATAGCTTTTTAGTCGAAGTTCATTATCATTACTTTTTCAAATATGAAATAATTAAAGTATAATAGGTGAAGGTTGCGCAAAGATTATTTCAAATGGTTTAGATGAAGGATGATTTTAAACATGTATATTACTAGAGAGAAGTTAGAAAATCGGCAAATTTGGCTATACGCTATTTCTCTATTATTTGGAGGAGTTTTAGGTATTACAAATAAGGAATTTGGATCAAGCTTAGATTGGATTATTTCGCCACTTATAGCCATTCTTATGTATGCGATGTTTGCTCAAATACCATTTTTAAAACTGCGTGAGGCAATGAAAAATTTCAGATTTATGATGGCATTGCTAATAGGGAATTTTATCGCCGTCCCTATCATTGTCTGGATTTTGACGATGATATTCCCGCAATCTCCAGCCATTTTATTAGGTGTTTGTTTAGTTTTACTTACACCATGTATTGATTATGTCATCGTCTTTACTCAACTTGGTAAAGGTAACGAAAAATTAATGTTAGCCTCTACACCTATTTTGTTCGTCGTACAAATGATTTTACTTCCATTGTATTTATGGCTATTTATCGGTGAGGAAATGGTAGCGATTGTTCATATAGGGCCATTCTTAGAAGCTTTTTTATTATTAATCGTTATGCCACTAATAGTAGCTTTGCTTACTCAATTATGGGCTAACAAGAAAGCAATAGGTGAGAAGGTACTGGATTTCACTACATGGTTACCCGTTCCATTTATGGCTATCGTGTTAATTGTGGTAGTTGCTTCTCAAATTGGTAAAGTATATCGCGATTTCGAGATAATTGTTGGTGTAATTCCAATCTATATTTTATTTTTAATTATTACTCCGTTTGTATCACGTTTTATCGCATATGCGTTCAAATTAGATACGGGTGCAGGCAGGGCATTAATTTTTAGTACAGGAACAAGAAATTCCCTTGTCGTTCTTCCTTTAGCGCTAGCTTTACCAGAAGGGTGGGCAATGCTTGCCGCAGCGGTCATCGTCACGCAAACCATTGTGGAGCTGATAGGAGAGCTATTCTATATCAAGGTTATACCTGGGCTACTAATGAAAGGGTAAAAGAAGGATTATTTCTCCTTATTAGAGAATTAATAGGGTGAGGAGAGTGAATAAAGTGGAATTACATATTGAAAAGATAAATAGAGAGATGGCTAGCGACATACTTAGTTGGGCGTATGAAAAGCCCTATGATTTTTACAATAACGAAGTAACGGATGAAGGGTTAGAGGAGCTACTCGATGGTTCTTACTATGCGCTTGTTGATGAATCGAAGGAATTAATTGGATTCTTTTGCATCGGAAAGGGTGCCCAAGTGCCTGCTGGGAATCGCTTTGGTGTTTACGCAGATGATTTTGTCGATATGGGGCTGGGTATGAATCCCAATCTTGTAGGTAAAGGAAATGGCTTTGAGTTTTGCTCATATATTGTTAAATATATTGAACAACATTATAATGGCATCCCCATCCGATTAACTGTAGCAACATTCAATCAAAGAGCCATCCATCTATATGAAAAGCTCGGTTTTGTGTTAGCAGGTGAATTTAGTAGCGATATTGGGGAATTTATAACAATGATTAAAAAAGTCTAAAAAAATCACCTAACTGTTTTCTAGTCAGTTGGGTGATTTTTTAGATTCGATTTAAACAGCTTACGCGTCTTCTTTTCCTACTAACCCAGAAGCAGCCATATCTTTGTCAGCGTGTCCTACATTAAGTGCACGTTGGAATCTTTGTAGTCCAGCATTTGTTATATCTACTTGTAATCCTTGCTGTTCTGCGGCTGTTACAACCAATTTTGCATCTTTTACTGCATTTGCAATTGAAAAACTGGTTGTATAATCATTTGTCAAAATAGCTTGTGCTTTTTGCTGAAAGAATGGGCTATCCATTGGTCCACCTGTTACTACATCTATAACTAATGCTGGATCAATTCCTAATTCTTTGGCAAGGCTTAAGCTCTCGGCAACGCCATTTGTCAAAGCGAAAACCCAACTATTTAATGCTAATTTCAAGCGACTGCTGGCTCCTGGTTCTTCAGAAACCCATACAGTGCGTTTTCCAATAGCATCAAAGATTGGTTCAATCAATTTTCTGTGTTGCGTTGAACCCGAAGCCAAAATAACAAGCTGACCTTGTTCTGCTGGCTGTTTTGTTCCTTGAACTGGGGCATCATAGAAAATTAACTCCTGATGATGGGCAAATGATGCTAATTCATCAATATTCACTCCAACTGTACTCATCTGAATCCAGATGGTCCCTTTTGATAAACTTTCCTTTACAGATTGCATTACTTCTAATACTACGGGGCCGTCTTTCAAAAGACTTATAATTACATCCGTGTCTTGAACTGCTTCCTGTGGAGAATCACATACAGTAACACCCATGGATTGGAGCTTATCAGATTTTGAACGTGTCCGATTCCAGACTCGTACATCAAACGCCTGCTTTTGTAAATTTGCGGCGACAGGAGCACCGATAATTCCTGTACCAAGCACAGCGATTGTTTTTGTTTCTTTACGATTAACCATTTGTATACCTCCTATGCGCTAGGTACGCTTTTTACATTGACTAAAACAACGCCTAAAATAATAATGATTGCACCAATGATATGAAAATAATAGAATGGCTCGTTTAAAATTAGCACGCCAGAAAGAATGGTAATCAAAGTGGCCACATTATTAAACACGCTTACTTGAATAACTGGTAATTTGGATACGGCATAAATAGACAGTAAAGAAGTGCCGAATGTAGATAGAACACCTAAAAATAAAATCGACAGTAGGTAGGGAACCTCTGTCAGAGAATCCACATATTCGCTTGCAGACCCACCGTTGATAAAATACACAGCGTTAAAGAACAAGAAGCCAATAAACATGGTATATAGCGTGATTTGGATTGGCGCCACCGTTTTTGTTGCACTTCTTGAGAGTATTTGCCAGATGGCAGTTGCGAGAATAGATACGATAATCAACAAGTTGCCAATTAGATGAAATTCATAGCCTCCCGAGCTATTCATTAGCTGTAAGAAAACAACACCAATAATACTTAAAGTGATTCCTATCCCTTGTATTTTTTGAATTTTTTCTTTCAGGAATATGCTTGCTAGTAGAACCGTTATAGCAGGAGCGATTGCTTGAATAATTCCTGCGTCTGTCACGGTTATTTGATTAAGTCCAAGTATCTGACTACTGAAAAAAAGAAGTGGATAAAATAGCGAGATAATCAAAACTAACATCACTTCTTTTCTATTTAACCTTAAGCTAACTGGTCTTATTGCTAGAAATAGAAGCAATCCGAGAAAGGCGAATGTAAATCGTTGTGCCAATATAAGTAATTGCCCTTCATATGTTAAAGAAATTTTAACAAACATAAAAGACAGTCCAATAATGATGGAAAAAGCTACGGCTGCTAATAAAGCGCTATGTTTTTTCATGCGTTCCCCCTCCTTCTTTTTTAGAATAAAGAAAGAATATCATAAATAATGAATTATTTTTTATTTGTGTATCGATACACATCAAATAAAGTGAAGCGTGGCTAGAATGGATTCATGGTAATCTATAGTTAGAGGAGGGATGACATGAGGAAGCATCAATTGGTTGCCAATAAAATTCTAGAAAATATCGAACGAGGGGAATATACGGAGCGCCTCCCATCTGTAAGAAAAATGATGGATGTCTTTGCGGTAAGTCAAGCTACAATGACGCAGGCACTGCAACATCTTGTTGATATGAATAAGATATACGCTCAGCCCAATGTAGGCTATTTTATTATTTCGAGAAAAACAGAGTCACCTGTTTTTAATGGGGTCTATGATTTTTCCACTGCCTCTACTTCATGGACAGATTTCCCGTTAGATAGCTATTCACAATGTTTGGAAACCGCTATTCACAATGAAAAAACAGAATTATTCACCTATGGACCAACAACTGGTAATGAGGAACTGAAAAGCTTATTTCAAAAATTATTAGCAGAAGATCAGATTTTCACTAAAAAAGAACAAATCATGGTAACAAGCGGTACACAGCAGGCTTTGCATATTCTTGCTTTAATGATAATGACTAAAAAGGAATCCATTCTAATAGAACAGCCAACCTATCATCAAATAATAAATTTGATTGAACGACTTCATTTGGATTATGTCACTTGCTATCGGGATTTAGACAGGATAGATTTAGGGGAAATGGAGGAAACCATTAAAAGTAAGCGTCCTAACTATGTTTATTTGATGCCACGGCTTCATAATCCGCTTGGTACTACTTTGGGAGAAGAGGAAAAATATATACTTTTAAACTATGCGAAAACGTACGATTTTTATATTATAGAAGATGATTATTTAGGTGATTTTGAAGGAAGCAATAGTTACAAGACGCTTTATGAAATGGATATGAATCAGCGGGTTATTTATTTAAAGAGCTTTTCTAAAATTATGTTCCCCGGTCAGCGATTAGGTATTGCAGTCTTGCCAGAAAAATTGATTGAGCCTTTTCACAGCTTTAAAGAAATTATTGATATTCATACAAATTCTTTAAGTCAAGTGATTATGCAGACGTTTATGGAAAGCGGACTATACGCACACCATAAAGATAAAATCGTGTTTAGGCATCAACAGAAAGCCAAAATGCTACGTAACGCACTAAAAACTTACTTTTCTAATTACCAATTTAACGATAATCACCAAATGCATACAGTAATCAAGCTTCCGAAACAAATAAATATGAATAAACTTCAGGAAGAACTAGCTAAGCGACATGTTTTAGTAGACGATTACAAAACAAATTATGTAGTCGGATATAAACAAAACCATAAGTTTCTCAAATTAAACACAACAAGTATCCCTGAGAATAAGATTAATGAAGGCGTTCAATTAATTCAGGAAGCGATAGAAGCAAGTAAAATACTTTGATATTGCATTAAAAAGCGAGGGGTTTTATGTCTATGCCAGTATTTGGAGAAAAGAAAAAGGCACAAGAGTACGTAAAAAGAAGCGCTGTATATTCAATAATATTTGATAAGTTAAAAGAGAATATTGCTATTATTGTGATAAACAGAGAGGATTATTTCCTTCCAGGTGGTGGAATTGAAGACAAGGAAGATCATCGCATGTGTATAAAACGGGAAGCTTTAGAAGAAATGGGAATGACAATTGAGCCCGTTAAGTATTTAGGGGATGCACACCAATATTTTTATTCCCAAAACGACTCAGAATATTACCTGAATGAAGGGCATTTTTATCTATGCGAGCAAGGCCATTATATTAGTGAACCTTTAGAAAAGGATCATGCTCTAATATGGATAAAGCCTTCTCTAACTATAGCAAAAATGGTTCATGAACATCAGGCTTGGGCGATAAAGAAAGCTATTGACGCATTAAATCTTGAAGCAAATCGAGCATTTAAAAAGACCACCTAGTATAATAGGCAGTCTACAGTCTGAGGTTGAGAAATTATTTTCTCAACCTTTTTATTCGGTGTTTTTTTTATTTTCACTCAATATTTTCTACATTTAAACACTTAGTTTCACAGTAATAGCCTTTGCCGCCAACATAAACTTTTTCTATTTCATTCTTGCTATTGGTTGCTAATTTAACTAATATTTCGGAAGGCGAATGTAAAGAATAACCTTGTTCAAATACATAGACTTCTTTTTGCGAGTAGTGCTGTTCATAAAGGTAGCAAGCTAATGCAGCGTTTGAAGTTCCAGTCGCTGCTTCTTCATTGATGTCATACAGTGGAGCAAAATTTCTGCATATAATTCGATTGTCATTAAAGGTATATAGATGCACCCCGATAACATTATAGTAATTGCTTATTTCTTTAATTTTTTCAAAATTAGGTTGCAGTGCATGTAATTGTGTTTCGCTTTTTATAGGAATTAAAATATCTTTTAAGCCCGTGGAGACAATTTGAATTGGGTATTTATTGTCTATAGCTTTA
Organism: Bacillus ndiopicus; assembly: GCF_000612805.1. Taxonomy (GTDB): domain Bacteria; phylum Bacillota; class Bacilli; order Bacillales_A; family Planococcaceae; genus Metasolibacillus; species Metasolibacillus ndiopicus. Next base: position 41,984 of record NZ_HG964404.1, read on the forward strand.
ATGTCAAAACAGTCGATGAATTCGTTTGGAGATACAACTTCATAGAATATCGGTTTGTTTTGTTCCATGAATATGATGTCATCTTTTATGGTAATAGTAAGAACACCACTGTTCGTTTCTATCGTATAGCGATTCTTGAAAAGTTTATTTAAATGCATCAGTATCGCGAAAGAGCCAATTGTGGCATGACCACATAAATCAACTTCTTCTTTTGGTGTAAAATACTCAAATTTATAATCAGCAATTTCAGATTCAGATATAAATGCAGTTTCTGCATAGCCAAGTTGTTTGGCTATTTCCATTTTTTGAGTAGTGGTCAATGCATTCTCAATAAATACCACTCCTGCTTTATTTCCGCCCTTAAGATCCTTGCTAAATGCACTTGCAACATAAACGGATATTTTCATAAGACACCTTCCTTCCTCACTTATAGTAAATTGTAGCATAGAAAGCACTACGTATAAATGTTGTTGGATAAATTTTCCACAAAGCAAGAGACAAACTATTTTTTAGCATCTGAACTCTTCAAAAATAGTTTGTCTACAGTCTAAGACCACCTAATAGAATAGGTGGTCTATAGAAGCTTTGCATAAAGAAATTAATTCATCAACTAGAGCGTCTCATCCAATTTCTGAATCTTTGAGTGGGAAATTAAATATACATTGCCTATAATATCGATTTTGTCTCCCTTTACACGTACAGCGCAATCTTTGTTTGACGCGTAAATATTTATTTCTTCCGATAGGGGAGACAGTTCGTCTTGAACCAATGCAATGTTATTTTCAAGATCAAAATGAGAAAGGACGGAAAAATTGTCAAGACCGATTCCGTCGTAGACAGAGCTCGTTTCAACTTGATAACCAAAGTTTTTCGAGCATAACCATTTGGCGGACATGTTGATTGCACCAGCGCTTGCCCCCATCACAATGGCTGCACTTTTTTTAATCAAATCCGAAAATTCGTATTCAATTAAAAATCCATTTTGTTTAACAGTATTCCCACCCAACAAGAAAATGACTGAGGCATTTTGAATTAAAGCTTGGGCATCTTCCTTCTGTACGCGATAATTAATTAAATGATATTCATCAAACATAATGCCCACCTGGTCAAGCCACGAGCGTTCAATAGCACCATCATCTTCATCAAAAGATGGATTTGAGCTAATCATCACAAGCGATTTTCTATCAGTTATATCCTCCTGTAACGCCCTGCCTAGATTCTCTGGAAAAAAGTTGTTAAACCAACCTAAATAATAGTGAGTTTTCATAAGTCCCCCGTAGTAATGTGTATGTTCTGTTTGCTGTGTCCAATGTAATGGTTTGTGACACAATTTCATCCAAACTATCCGATTTGTATAAATTTATTTAAAAGGTATGATTTTATCCTGTATTAACAGGCTGTAAGACCCCCACTGATTGAAGGTTCACTTTATTTCAAATCTACAATTTCCCCTTATTTTTTCTATCTCAAGTATAGCATCTTATTTTTGGAAAAATAAGACTCGAATTTTCGGAAATTATAAAATATTATTAAATGGCATTAGAAAGGGAGGGTATTCGAGGAGAAATACATGCCTTATAAGTCGTCCTATCGTAATCCATATTTGGAAAGAGGGAACTTCTGGCATAGGCAGACTCATTTATTTACATTGCTATTTTATTATATTGACTATGCCCTTGCCCAAATTAGTGCGTTACAAATACGGACGATTGCTCAAAAAAATTCAAATGAAGCATGGAGCGTTTATATGAAAATTGCTGATGAGGGTGGTAATCTCTCTTTCCTTGATTTAGTGAATCTCTGAATTTTAATTCAGTTATTTTTAAGCTAATCCCATTGACTTTAATCAGAGTTCAGTCTTATTATATTTATATTGACTTAATTCATTATAAATAGTCATTAAAGGAGAAGAGCGTATGCCAAAGATCGTAAGTGAACAGGAGAAGGAGAATATCAAAAATGCAATGTATATTAAAGGAATAGAGCTCATTCGTAAGAAAGGCATGAAGCGAGTTACAGTTGACGATATTGCAGCAGCTGTGCAAATTGCCAAAGGTTCCTTCTATACTTATTATCATTCCAAGGAAGAATTTCTTTACCACATAATGAAGCAAAATGAGCAAGCTTTATTTGACCGAATTCTTGAAATCGGATCTAGCTCTGGGCACTTTAAGGAAAAGATTACGAATGCACTTCATGAAATTTACTTGGCTCCAGATAGTCTTGCACTCTATGTTCAGCCATCGGACATGGAATATTTGCTGCGCAAGCTACCAGAGCCTATTAGCAGAGAGGAACAGGATAAATCCAAAACTAATTTTCAGCGTACAATGAACGTCTTAGGAATAGGGGATGCTCAATGTGATTATAGCGTACTTGCGAATTTAATGGATGGTTTGCATTTTATCGCTTCTAATCAGAACCAATACGGTGAACAAGGAAGGGCAAAAGCATTAAGCATTCTTGTTGAAGCAATTGCTGAATATCTAAGCAAGTGCAAGCAGAATTCAATCAAAAATGGCTAGAGGAGGCATTCACATGAATCAATCTTTGATTATTTTCATAGCGGCTATTGCCTGCATCAGTATGGCGATTTATTGGTTTCTCTACACAAAGAAGCGTGCAGCAGCTTGTAAAATCCATACACCAAATGGAATAGATGAGGGCGAGTATGTGACGATTGGAGGAATCCAGCAGTTTTTATATCATCGTGGTAAAAATAAGGATCATCCCGTCCTCTTATTCCTGCATGGAGGTCCTGGCAGTCCGATGCTTCCTTTTGCCCAAGACTTTCAGTTTCCTTGGGAAGATAAAGTAACTGTCGTTCACTGGGAACAGCGAAACAGCGGTAAAACCTTCTTTGCGAATGATCCCCTGAAAGTCACGCCGACAACAACGATTGAACAAGCATTACAGGATACATATGAAGTTGTGAGCTATTTACAAAAAAAATATAACAAAGAGCGAGTCCTTCTGCTTGGTCATTCATGGGGTTCTATCTTAGGCAGTCTATTCACCTTGCAAAATCCGCAGATGGTTCAAGCCTATATTGGAGTTGGACAAGTAGTAAATATGTTTGAAAACGAACGAATTGGCTATGAGAAAGCATTGGAATGCAGCAGACAAGTTAAAAATCAGAAAGATATTAGCATCTTGCAGGCTTTAAGCCCTTATCCCGAGCCCCAATTTAGTGATGCCATGATCAAGAAGCTTATGAAACTCCGTAAATTGCAAGGTAAGTATAAGCTTGCGATGCAACCATCGCCTCAACTAGTCATGAGCGTACTATGTTCTCCATTTTATTCGTTCAAAGATATTAAATACATGTTAATGAGCGATGTACTAGAAATAAAACAGCGTGCTATTTTGGAATCTTTGTTTAGGTCCTATGATTTGAACATGGTAACATCAGACTATCAAGTTCCAGTATTCTATATCCATGGGGAGGATGACTGGCAAACTCCTTATTCACTTGCTCGCACATACTTTGATCAACTCAAGGCGCCAATGAAACAATTTTACTCCATACCAAATGCTGGACATGTGACGATGCTCGATCAGAAGGAGCTATTCAACGATGCTTTATTCGACATTATTGATCAAATCAAACATTACGAACAAAATTAAAATGAAAAATCTATATTAGATAATGAATTTTTAGGTAACTATATATCGAATTACGATAAATTAGCATGGGGAACTAAAGGAATTTTATTTAATCGAGATAAAGATGTAATTCAATTAATTGAACAGAGCAGTATACAATTTTATGCATTAGAGTTGACAAAGGGAGGGCATCCACAACACCCTCTCTATGTTAAATCGAATAAAGCCCCAGAGATATACAAAATTAACAAGGAAGAATAAGTGTATTGCACTAGCTCTAATTACCTCAGACTCAAGCTAGATTATTAAGAAAAGAATATGCATCGCAGCAATGTTTTCTGAAATTTCTGGGAGGATATAAATACTGTGCACACAGTTTTTTTAGAATTTAATTTACCTATAATAAAATAAGCGCGCTAAATTAAATTGAAAGGTGCAAAAACATGATTACAAATCAACAATTAGTAATAAACAACTTTGAAGAAAAATTAAAAGCATTTACTCATGTAGTTAGTGGAGAACTTATAAAGGAAGAAGATTACGTCATAGCAAATACAGAAGTTCCTACTAATACATTCAATATATTATTGCCGAAATCTCCAAATATCAAAAATACAGTTAAGATTAGACATGGAATCGATAATTTTTCTTATAAAGAATACCCCTTTAGTATTTGGATTGATGCTCAGTATTTAAACGATGATTGGAAAAATCTTATACAAGAATATGGCCTAAAAGAAGCGGAACGTAATGTAATGATGAAACTTGAAAACACGCTTTATGTTGGTCAAAGAAATTCCCTTCAGCTTGTGATTACTAATGTAAAAAATAATGAAGATCTTTTAAAGTATATAGAGGTATTTCTGAGTTTATTTGAAGGTACACCAGAAAAAGAGGCATTAGAAAGTTATTTTAATAAGTTTTCACAAATAAAATTAGGTTCAGAAGTTCAAATGTTTATTGGATGCATAGACGAAATGGCTGTAACTACTGGTTTATTAATAGAAAGCAAAGATAGTTATGGTATTTATGATGTGATGACAAAAGAAACATTTAGAGGTAAAGGATATGGCAGTGAAATGTTTCAATTTCTTCTAAATCAAACAAAGGATAAACAAAAACCAGTTGTATTACAGGCTTCAGATGATGGGAAAAATATCTATAAGCGCTTTGGATTTGTAGATGTTGGAGAAATGGTTGTTTTTGAATAAGAAGGTTTTCTTGCTTAAGCTAAAGAGCGTGTTTTGATTAATCTTTTTTCAAAACGCGCGCTCTCTCTTTTTTGTCCGTTTATCTAATGTTATTAGCATTAGAATAAGCTTTATTCTAAAACATCTTTATATATTTAATCAACTCATCATGATAAAAGTTACCAAAAGGGGGAATCTCAATATGGTAATCACTTAAACATAGTAGGCATAAGCTAATAATATATGTCGATTTGAAAGGGTGGATTGTACATGTTTCCACATGATTATTTTCAGTATTCTGAAGCAACACAGCAACAGCTTACATTCATACTTATACATGGTTCCTGGGCTGATGCTCACTTTTGGGACGGCGTAGCGGAGGTGCTGCGTAGTCAAGGGCATACCGTCTATACGCCAGAATACGCAGGGCATGGCAAAGATTCGAATAAAAATGTCACGCATGCGATGATTACGAAGTCAGTTGTTGATTTTATAACAAAACTGGACTTATGCGACTTTGTACTTGTTGGGCACAGTTTTGGGGGCACTATCATCCAAAAAGTTGCAGAACAAGTACCGGATCGGATAAAACGACTTGTTTTCTGGAATGCGTTTGTATTGAATGATGGTGAATCCGTTGTGGACGAGTTTTCGCCTCAAATGAGACAAGGCTTCGAACAACTCAGAGCCGGCTCGAAGGACGATACAATCATGCTGCCATTTCCGCTATTTCGGGATTCGTTCGTTAATACCGCCACGTTGGAGGAAGCCCAGCGTATATATGTAAGCATCACTCCTGAACCAGCTAAACCACTTTTTGAGAAACTTGATCTTAAAGCGTTCTACACATTGGCTACGCCCAAAAGCTATATCTTTTTCTCCAAAGACAACGCATTGCCACTAGAAGAGGGCTTCGGCTGGCATCCGCATATGTCCAAAAGGCTTGGTCAGTTCCGCCTAATTGTCGGGGATGGTGACCACTTTACAGACGCATATACAAGGCCAGCTATGGTGGCACATAAATTTTACGAGGCGGGTCGGGATTGAGCAATAAATTAAGCGAGATGCATTGGTGGGCATGAATAAGATTATTTTTTTAGCTATCGTTTTGATTCAGAGCGATAGCTTTTCTATTTATTGAAGGGATAAATTCCGCAGTGTAGGATACTTAGATAACACCGCATTGGAGGTAGAAAATGTGAAGGCAGCTATTAATAACACTATAGAACAAATGATTGTTAAAAATACGGGACTAGAGACTACAGTTGAGATAAGTAATTTAGAAATAAACGATGATGGTTTTAATAACGATATACCAATGTTTCATCTTAATTTTTTTAATGGAACAGAGAATTTTTCTAAGCCAGTTGTTCTGAAAAAATTCAGTCATAATATGAAGTTTAATAAAGAATTATCTATTTTAAAGAGCTTATCTATAAATAAGTACATTAATATTCCAAATTTTTATTTCGAAGATAAAGAAAACGGACTTTTGTTAATGGAACAAATAGAGGGAGTTACTTTGGACAAATACTTCATGGCCAGTGCTAATAATAGGGTGACAGCGTTTGAAATATTTGGTTCTACACTAGCGCATATTCATTCAATTGATATTCATGGGCTAAGTGATGGAGATTTTAAGGATGTATTTCCTATTAATCACTACATAGAGAATTTAAGAAATCGAATTGTGGAATTTGAAGATCCAATCTATATAAAGATACTGGCAAATATCGAGAAATCGTTCGAGGATGTAAAATTTACTAAGGTCCTAAATCATGGAGATTATCATTTTCAAAATACTATAATCACCAATGACAATACATTGTATATTTTAGATTGGGAAAAAGCCTTCCTGGGAGACCATCGTTTTGATATAGCTAATGCGCTTATTTCAGGGTACTCTTGGTTCGGAATAGACTTCAAAAAGCCTATGTTAAATGCCTATCAAAATAGCTATAACAAGAAAATTGAACACTTACAATGCTTCGAAGCATTATTATGTTTTGATTCATTTACAAGGGCAGCTTCATTAATATACGGAGCTGACGACTCACATATTCGAGATAGAACATTTGAATGGCTAAAGAGGCGCTATGAATTATTTGTAAAACATACAGGAGAAAGAATTGAAAAAGCTGAAGAATATTTATTTTCTAAGGGACTTACATTAAAAATGAAGTATATGCATCAGATGATGAATTTAGATAACATGGTAAAAGTAGAACTTCTAATGCGGTTGCCTAGAGTCTAGTTCAATTTTGTGCTCAAGTTCAATACTATTTGAGGCATAATAGTTTATCTGCGAATTTAGCAAAACCGTGAGGCTATATTCGCAGATATATTAAAGTGCTGTATACAATTACATCCAGGTAGCCCTACGTTTTTAACCTTTTAATGGCTTCTTCTGTTTGAAAAACTTCCTCATCTGTGTCAAGGCGTAATTGATTAAATATAGGCTCTTTACATTTCATAGCCTAGTTGCACGTGATGGTCAAGCTCCTTATTTACAATAAAAACTGCATCTCAATTGGAGATGCAGTTTTTTTGTGGAAAATTGGATTTTTAGTTTGTAATAGGTTAATCTGCTGGTCTTGGACCTCTATTGCCCTCTGTATTTTCTGAGGTTAAAATAGGCCGAACAGTAATATCCCCAATAACACGAATTTGACAAGATAGCCGCAAACAGTCTTCATATAAATTTTCATCAATATTTTTAATAGCAAAGGCATTTTTTTCTATGGTAGAAATATCTTTATATTCACCAGCTAACACTTCAACTCTACAAGTAGTGCATTTCGCCTTTCCACCACACTGATGAAAAATATTTATATCATTATCTTCAAGAGCTAATACTAATTTTTTGCCTTCCTCAACTTCAAAAGTTTTCCCTCCAAATACGGTGACAAATGGCATTTCTAAATACTCCCTTCATAATTTTAATGTTAAACGAAAGCAATCGTTACTATCATTTTGTATTGATTCGGTAAGTCTCATACTTAGAACATTTATGGCTTTGACAGACAGCAGAAAAGAGGCTATACGGAATTTCATTACAATGTATTATATCAAATAGCACATTCCTAGTTATAAAATGCTATGGGGAGTCTTGATAATAAGCTGTAAAAATTTTTACCGAAAATAAGGAAAGACCATTGCATTTACTTCCCAGCCAGCATAATATAAGTATATAGCTATATACAAATGTAATCACCTAGATTATTAGGTGATTTTATTTAAGATTATATATAAGTGAATGCTTATATAAGGAGTGCAGATACGATGGAAAACACACTAATTGAAAAACAGTTAAAAGCAGTAGCTGACTTAAATCGCATCAAATTGCTTGCATGTATGAAAAATGGGGAGGTATGTGTTTGTGATTTTGTAGATGTTTTAGGTATATCTCAACCAGCAGTTAGTCAGCATTTAAAAAAATTAAAGGAGGCAGGCATTATTACAGAGCGAAAAGTAGGAACTTGGAAACATTATCGTCTAGTGGAGGAGCAAACGCCATTGATGAAAGGGATTTTACAACAAATTCAACCTTTAACCAAATGCAATTGTGTTACGGATTGCTGCCATGTAGGAGGAAATGAAGATGAAGAATGAGTCTTTAACAAAGCAGCTTTCTTTTTTGGATCGTTACCTTACGCTTTGGATATTTGTGGCGATGGGAATAGGCGTTTTATTAAGTGTGACAATGCCCAGTATTGGGGAAACATTAGAATCGATGTCAGTTGGCACAACATCGATTCCGATTGCCATAGGATTAATTGTCATGATGTATCCACCGCTTGCCAAAGTTAAATATGAGGAAATGTGGCGTGTATTTAAAGACTGGAAGGTACTTTTACTATCGCTTTTTCAGAACTGGTTACTTGGCCCATTCTTAATGTTCTTTTTAGCAATCATCTTCTTGCATGATTACCCAGAATACATGGCTGGACTCATCATGATTGGCTTGGCTCGCTGTATAGCTATGGTCATTGTCTGGAATGATTTAGCACGCGGAGACCGCGAATACGTTGCTGGCTTAGTTGCTTTTAACTCCATCTTTCAAATTTTGACCTATTCGATTTTCGCATACTTTTTCTTAAATGTCTTACCCAGTTGGTTCGGTTTAGAAAACTTTCATGTATCGATCTCCATGTGGGAAATAACGAAAAGTGTTTTGATTTATTTAGGGATTCCATTTGCGGCAGGCTTCCTTACACGTTGGATAGGGATTAAAGCAAAAGGGAAAGAGTGGTATGAGGAAAAGTTCTTACCAAAGATTTCACCGCTTACTTTAATCGCACTTTTATTCACAATTGTGATGATGTTCGCTTTAAAGGGTGAGCAATTAGTTGAATTACCCCTCGATGTTGTACGAATTGCCGTCCCATTATTTATTTACTTTGTCATTATGTTTATTGTGTCATTCTTCTCTTCACGGAAAGCTGGCGCATCCTATCCTGTTACAGCAGCGCTTTCATTTACAGCTGCAAGTAACAACTTTGAACTAGCGATTGCCGTAGCTGTAGGTGTGTTTGGACTTCATAGTGGCGTGGCTTTTGCTGCTGTTATTGGACCACTGGTAGAAGTGCCTGTACTCATCGGACTTGTATGGGTTGCTTTACGTTGGAAAAAGAAATACTTTAAGGTTATTTAAGATTATTCAGGGTGAAATTAATCTAGCTGATAAATCAAATTTATGCTATTAATCAATGGACTGTTAGCGAAAGCTGGCAGTCCTTGGATCATGATGAAATAAATGAAGCCACATCTTGATTTGTTGGATTAAGAGGGAAATTAAGATGAGTTAAGACAAAGCTTTCAAAAACCATAGTAAAAAGATAACGTGAAGTAAATAAATAAGCCATTCCAAACTTTGGGGTGGCTTTACTTTTAAAGCTACTCTTAATTAAATGGATGACTTAAAAGCTTTGATATAAGAGCGTGTTTTGATCAATCTTTTTCAAAACATGCTCTTTAGATTTTTTTTATTTATACAGATAAATTTGCAAATTATTATTTTGATCGATTGTAGCTAAAATAACCTCACGAATGTTTACATTATATGTTGACGTAAGCTCATTCATTAACCAATCTTCCGTTAGCTTAGCTTTGTTTAACTCATGGCAATCAATTTTACCTTCTTTAATGAGGATAAGTGGGAGAAAAAAGGATTCTGGTACTATCTTTAGATCTGTTCGTGTTGGAGTTTGATGTTGCGGGTATAAGAAACTTGAAATAGATCCGTCTGGTTCCCATAATGCAAGAGCAACTTTTTGAATATCTTCCACCTTTTCTTTTCTTAACTCTGACAAGAGAAAATCAACAGAAATCCTTGCTTTTCGTAAGTTCGCAGGAACAATTTGTCCATTTTTAATAAGTGGAATTGGCGGTGGGTCTACAAAATGTCGAAACGTAATCGATTTCATACTTAATAATACACTGAGTAAATATAAAATAACTAAGGCTGACATGGTAATTATGGAACCTTTCATTCCTAATTCTTCATCAGACAGGGGATGAGCGATGATATTACCAATAGTTATTGCCATAACAAAGTCGAGTAATCTCAATTGTGAAATAGAACGTTGCCCCATAATTTTTGTCGAAAAAAGTAAAAAGAAAAAAGCAACCATCGCTCTTATAATCCATTGAATAACTGTAAGCGATTCTTGTCCATGAAAAAAATCCACCATGACCCGTCCTTTCTTTAAGTTTTCAATGTCTCCTTATTATGTGTTTGTCACAAATAATTATTAGTGATAAATGCTATTGAACCATTTTTAGTACTAATCCAAAAAATGTTCAGTATTGTTTCAAGGCAATTTCGGATACTAAAGCTGTTTCAAAATAAATTGATTAAGAAGGGAGGCAATATTAGTGAAATTCTTTACATGGGGTATAATTGGGGCTGTTATTTTAGGTGTAGCTACAAGTTTAAAAAAAGGGAATTTTCAACAATTCACAAAAAACATGCCAAATAAATTAAATTCACAGAACGCACAACAAATGGCGCAGCCTTTACAAGCTGTAGCTAATAGTTTATCTGAGAATATAGTAAAGCAGTAATGCTGTTTTGTTGAAATTTTTTACTATAGACCAGCATGATTTTGTTGGTCTATAGCTTTTACATAAAATTATCTAAAAGGCGACCTACCATAATAAAATTTTTAAAGTTGCTTAACAAAATAATTAAAGAGATGGAAGAATTTCTGATAGAGGAATTGGGACATATAAAATAGTTAACTTGTACTGTTTAAGTAAGTATAATAAAATATTATGTGTAAAAATCAGGTAAAAAACTCTTAACATACAAATGGAGCCATATGATAAAACCAGATATTGGTATGCAGGGGCTTTACAAGATTGTTTCAATATAGTCACAAAGTAATGGGGGAAGTAGTATGTTTATAGTTAAAACAGTTATTTTATGGATCATTATTTCAACTATGATTAATGCATATTTAATGACATTACCAATACCTGTTTTACGAAAAAGAGATTATCCAGCTAACTATCTTATTCGACAAAACAATCGAATAGATTTTCAAAATAATACGGAATGTGCAGCATTTTCAACAGCGTATTTGTTGCGTCATTTTGGTATGGAGGCTGAGGGGGAAGCGCTATATAAGCATTTTCCTAGTAAAACGAGGGCGGGCAATGTATATCCAAAGGGAATTCGTACGATGTTAAGAAAAAAGGGCTTTAAAACAAACTATTATAAAGGAACTATAAGTACATTAAAGTATGAAGTTAGTAAAGGAACACCCGTAATTGTTTTTATTAAAGTGCAGAAGGATCGTAATTATTTGCATTTTGTCCCTGTCGTAGGCTATGACGAGGAGTATATTTACCTTTCAGAATCATTAAAGCATCTGGTGAATTGTGAAGATGAACACAAGAGCTATAATCGAAAGATTCCGATTAATGAATTTAAAAAACTGTGGGATGTAAAGAGGGTTGATATGATTCTTTATAGTAATACTTACATAACCGTAGATGTCATACAGAACTAATATTAATGGCGAAGAAAAAACACCAATAAACTAGAATTATATGATTCAAATTATAGAAGAGTGCAATCCGCGCCGAAAAAGCTGCATAGGAAAACAAACTACGAGGAGAGATTGGATTTGAGACATTATCTTGTTCCATATAACCGAAACGAAGAAGATGATCCACTTTTTGATGAATTTACATATGGTCATCAAGAAAGCAGATTAAATAAAGTTCAAGTAGGAGAATATTTGTTTTTTCATACAAAGGTGTTAGAAAAGAGATATATTACTGCATACTATCAAGTTTTTGAAAAAAAGAGTGTTAAAGAGATTAGACAAGATCCTTACATCAATAAAAAATACCGTAATCATCATATTTTTAATGGGAACGAAACAGATATCGTTATATTTGGGCATCCAGTATATTCATATATCTTGGAGAAACCGTTGCTGTTAAGTCCAGAATTACTTTATAAGTTAGTTGGTGATAAGAAAGTTAATCAAGGAAAATTGATAATGAACTTTGGAGCAGAAGAGGAACTATTAAAGTTAATCGATGATCATCAGCAGATGCCTTTGCATGAGGTTTCTTTGACCACAGAAGATATTTATCACCTAAGGGAGAAAGACATCGAAGACTTATTATGTAACAATCCAAAATTATTAGGAGAAAATTTAACATATCTCCAAAGACAAAAAAGCTTCGATGATAAGTCTATTTTAGATGTTTTATTAACGGATGATAAAGACCTTGTTATCGTAGAAATAAAAAAAGGATTAATAAATCAAGATGTTTATTCACAAATAAAAGGGTATATAAATAACTTGAAAATTGAAAAACCAAACCAAAATGTTCGAGGAATTATCGTATGTAGAGGGTTTGATTCTGAACAATCTAAAAATTTTTATACAGAAAAAATTAGTAAAGGTAAAATTGAGGTATTTGTGCATGCTTGGAAATTTGATTTAAAAATGATAAGCGCCTTAGATTTATTGAATGTTTAAAATCAATCCTTACACGTTGGATTGGAATCGAAAAGGTCTTATCGAAGATTGTACTGTAAAACTAGCAATAGTTTGTACAACAAGATTGGGTTTCAACAGAAGACAAAATCGTTCATATGGATATTTTATAAAGTGAATACTTTGAGATACAAAGAAATTCTCCAAAAATAATTAAATAGAAATTTGGGTAGCAAAAGTTTAATAAGCAAAACATTTTATCGAAACCATGGAAAATCTAAATTAGATAGTTCCATGGTTTTCTTTTTAAATATATAAAAATGGTCATTAATTAATAGAAATGGAAACTAATATGATATAAACTTAAAATAAGGGGGAATATACAGTGGATTTTTACGTTAGAAACTATCAAGAACAAGATTGGGATTCAGCAGTGCGATTATATAAAAAATTAATCAAATGCGAAGAGAATGTTATCTACTGGTGGCCGGGTCCTGAAAACACATGGGAAGATGTACACTGCGTTTTTCACAACGGAGCAATGATTGCAAAAGGGCAAGTGGAAGTGATTAATATGGTTTCGAAAGATTACCTAGGAGATGCCAACCATTTAATCTATGTAAATATCAAAGTTGATCCAGATTGGGAAAGTTTTGAAGCGGTTATGGATATTCTTTACGACCGTTTACTGCAAAGGGCTAAGTTACTCAAGAATAAACTACCATCAAAGTTTCCTACAAAATTATGTGTGGGTAACTATGCAACTGAAATAATAGATAATTCTTATTTTGAATCAAAAGGATTTAAACATTTCGAGAGTCTTTATTGGATGAGTATGGAAAAATATAAGGATTTATCTCCAATAAACTTTAAGCTAACCAATGTAAATATAAAACATTGGGATATGAACACCCATGAAGAAGAAATAAAATATTTGCAGGTGGAAAACACAATTTGGCCAGAGAACCCTACAGGATTAGGGAAACTCCATGAATATAAAAGAAATCCATATTGGACTTCCATTACAGCTTTTTACAACGATGAAATCATTGGCAGTGTTATGGCTTGGAAGGAACAAGATCAGAATATAGGCATAATAGAAAATGTTTTTGTTAAGCCCGATTGGAGAGGTCATGGTCTTGCGAAACATTTAATAATAGAAGGAATCCGTCATTTACAAAAATGTGATCTTGATTACATAGAGCTTCTTGTTGAAACTAAAAATGAATCTGCGTTAAAGCTTTATCAATCCATTGGATTTAAAATTAAAAAAGAAGAAAAAAGATTTTGGATTAATATATAAGGGGGATACCCAAGAGAATGAAATCTGTAAGCGATTTTGAAAAAATAATAAAAAAAGACAAAATTGATAGTGTCATTGTACAGAAGAATAATACCGTGATTTTTGAATACTATCGAAACAATAGAATGAAAGACAAACAACATAAAATATATTCTGTTACAAAAAGCGTCTTATCCGCATTGATGGGAATTGCGATTGACAAAGGTTTTATCGAAAATGTAAACACGCCAATAATTCATTATTTTCCGGAATTTGATAAAGATAATGAAAATGAGAGAATTACAATTAAGCATCTGCTGACAATGACTTCAGGATTACACTATCCAGGTAATAATGCTATGATTCCCAGCAAAAATTGGGTCAATTTTGTACTGCAGCAGGACATTGCCCATCCTCCTGGAAAGGAAATGGTCTACAGTTGTGGTTCTTCACAATTATTAAGTGCAATCTTACAAAAGACTACTGGATTAAATACAGAAGCCTTCGCTAAAAAGCATTTATTTACACCTCTAGGAATAACAGATTATAAGTGGAACAGTGATGCTCAAGGTATCACCATTGGTGGATTCGGATTAATGATGAAAACGGCTGATATGTTAAAAATCGGTACACTTTATTTAAATAATGGCGTATGGAAATCCAAACAAATCGTGCCATATCAGTGGATTGAGGAATCGACAAGTCCAAAGATCAAAACTGATGATAATTATGCATACGCATACCATTGGTGGAACATATCATACGACAATCAAGTAGGTAGAATTTTTTTTGCGTTTGGATATGAAGGACAGTATATTATTGTCGCACCAGACTATCAATTGGTAACCATCTTCACAAGTAATTTTAAAGATGGCGCAGCAAAACCTTTACAATATTTTAAGGACTATATATTAGATGAGTAGATTAGAAATCAATTTTGAAAAACTGTATCAAAAATGAATTTAAATGGACGGTAGGAACATAAAAACAATATGTGTCGTTTTATTAAAAATCCTGTGTTGATATACAGGATTTTTCTTATTCTACCAACAGACTATTTTATTTGCTGTGAAAAAGTATATGAAATAAAGTTTAACATTCCCACTACTTGAGCGTATTTCAATGTCGCTTTGCATTAATTCCTTTCCATTAACAATACCAGAAGATCCTTTATTTACGACGACTTCTTCCGCCTCTGTTGAACAGCCTACAAGCAAAATTAGTAATTCCTCACTCCATAAACTTGATGATAGTAGATAGCGTAAGTCAAGTTTTAAATTTTTTGCAATAGGATGTTTAAATTACTTGAAAGTGACCTTGCGTCATCTTTTATACTGTTATTTCAATCTGCTCCGCCATCTTTTTTCCCATTATAAACAAAATTCCCCAATGAGATAGACTTTTTTCAAAGTGTCTATCTCATTGGGGACAGTTTATTTTTTTTTATGAAAATACTTTAATATACGAATGATATATGTTATATTACAACTATAACATATATCATATAGAGAGGAGGAGGGATTCCTTTGATTATTCATTTGGAGTTTGAGTCTAAAACACCAATTTATATACAGCTTATCCATTGTATTATTGCAGGTATTGCAAAGCAGGAGCTTCTTCCAGGGGAGCGATTACCATCTGTTCGTTCATTAGCAGCAGATATAGGAATCAATTTACACACGGTAAACAAAGCGTATAAAGAGCTAGAACAAAAAGGATTTATTTTAAATCATCGTCAAAAAGGGGTGCTAGTTAATCCAGAGGGAATTCCAAAGGCAGATGCATCTTTTCAGGAAGAAATGACAGAAATATTACATCCGCTTATTGCAGAGGCAATTTGTCGAGACGTCAATAAAGAAGATTTTATGAAGCTTTGTGAAGAGATTTTTACTTCATATGTTAACGAGGAGGGCAACTAACCGATGAATCATATCATTTGGATTTCAATTATTTTATTCATACCTATTTTTTTCATTTTGATTGGTATGCCGTATTGGACACGACGTACAGAGAGTTTTGGCGTTTCTATTCCGTCTGATGTCTTTATGGATGAAAAACTAAAAAAAATGCGAAAACAATATGCTTCAGCTATGACAGCTTTTAGTATTGTTATCTTATTTATTTTTTATTTTATCGTAGGAAAGTATTTATCAAACGATGAGGAGACAATGGGGATTGTTTTATTGATCACTATACTTGGTTTTATGATTATTTCATTTTTAATCTATATAGTGTTTCATAAGCAAATGAAACAACTTAAAGAAATGGAGAAATGGAATGAACAAAGACAACAGAAGATTATACTACAAACCAATTTTTATCAGCAAAAATTAACTCATTCTAATTACTGGTTTTTAATTGCTTTTGCTATAGTAGCTGTCACGCTATTTATTACCTTTACTGAGTATGGGAGAATTCCTGAACGGATTCAAATACAATATGATTTCTTTGGTGGTGTTAACAATTGGGTAGAAAAATCATATCGATCTGTCTTAATCATGCCCATAACACAAATCTATATGATTGCTTTATGCATGTTTATTAATTGGATGATTGGAAGATCAAAACAACAGCTGAATGCTCAAAATCCAGATGGATCAATAAAACAAGACATTATTTTTCGTAGAAGGTGGTCGGTTTTCCTAATTGCTAGTGGAATCTTGCTAACAGCTCTTTTAAGTGTAATCCAGCTAAAATTTATTTATTCGATTTTAACAACTTATGTGACTGTGATTTCATTAATGATTACAACAATCATGATTATTGGTGTGATTGTACTTACCATTACAACTGGGCAGGGTGGAAGTCGTGTGAAACATGTAAGAGCGACAGATGATACAGTGATAAATCGTGATGACGATCAATATTGGAAGCTTGGTCAATTTTATTTTAATCGAAAAGATCCCTCATTGTTCTTAGAAAAACGGTTTGGAGTTGGCTGGACAATCAATTTAGCAAATCCGCTTGCTTGGTTAACTTTACTCGGAATTATTGTAATAGTTGCTGGCACACCAATAATACTAAGTAGATAGGAGAGAAAAAAATGGATGTTTTTGCAGACAAAAGAAACAAAGATACAAAATTTAATGAATTTCAAACTAATATACGAGGAGGTTACTTATGACAAAGCAAAAAAGTATTAAAGGCCTATTAATTTATTTATTGATTGGAATCATTGCACTATTTCCCTTATATCTATTTGGACTATCGTCACTAACGACAAATCCGACCCAATTAGAGCAATTGAGTGAGAAGGGGATTTCAGGACCACCTGAAATGTTAGCCTTATTCTCCATAATTCCAAATTTTATTTTATTAATAATTGCTCTTGTCATTGGATTTTTCACTGCTCATAAAGTAGGTTTAAAATCTGTAATTATTCACCCGAATGCTAGAGGAAAATCAAAGTCAGAGTGGATAAAAGGGATTAAACTAGCTATAATACTAGGTTCGATTGCAGGAGTCGTTTTGAGGGGATTCGATTATCTTTTACTGCCGTTATTACCAGATGTTATTGTAGAACTATTGCAACCTTATAATGCATTAGAATTTTTATCAGCTTTACTCTACGGAGGGATTGTTGAGGAACTACTAATCCGTTTCGGGTTTATGAGCTTGTTAGTTTTTGTTTTATGGAAACTATTTGATCGAAAATCGGCAAAACCTTCTAACTGGGTCTTTATCCTTACCATATTCATTAGCACATTATTATTTGCATTAGGTCACTATGGCCCAACCGCAAATGCGACAGAAATGACAGCATTCATTTGGTTTCGAATGATTTTCTTGAATGGTTTTGCCGGCTTGTTCTTTGGTTGGATTTATTGGAAGCTCAATCTAGAACTTGCCATGCTTGCGCATATGTTTACGCATATTATCATGAATTTACTAATGATGATTCTCTCATTTTCTATGTAAATACATACAGTGAAAATAAACTTTGAAAATTTGCTTGTAGAAAATGTATCTGTATAAGGATATAGACAGGAAAGGATGAGGTTACATGATTGAAAACAGCAATTGGATATACTGCCCAATTTGTAATTCAAAGACACGTACGAAGGTATGTACCGATACAATATTAATTAGCTTTCCTCTTTACTGTCCTAAATGTAAACAAGAAAGTTTAGTTAACATAAAAAAATTTAAAATTACCATAATTAAAGAGCCAGACGCTAAGACGCAGAGCTGATAATTTTGAGGTTAATATATCTCATTTTATCAGCTCTTTTTATAGAAATTTAGGTTTATTCATCAATTTACATAATGAGGGGAGAATACATATGAATGAAACCTACGTATAAAAAAAGCCTATCTAGAGAAACTAAGGCAAGAAGAGGCTTCGCAGTTATATAAAAGAGAGGTGCTTTTTGTGAATCCAATAAATTGTGATTTTTCACCAATGAAAGAAACATTAAAGGATGAGCTTCTCCAAGTAATTATGTCCTTGCAGCAAAGCGTAGAAAAAATGGATACAAATACGAGTTGTCTCCTTGGCAACTTTGAAAAAATTAAAGAGAGATTTACGACGATTGAAATGAAGGCTTCTACGTTTTATTTAAATTGTTATCTTTCTCCTTTTACAGAAAAGTATCCGGAATTGTCGCATAGTGTGCAAAATATGTCGTTGAGAAGACATGGTGGATTAATTGTTATTCAGCGACAAGATGCATTAGAGGAATTTATTCAGCCTGGTATTCATATCGGTGCAGACTTAACTCATTCATTATTAGAATCTATTTTCTTCCCCGGCAATCCGTTACACGATGGAGCAGTGCTAGTAAATCATAATCAAATTGAGTCCGCTGCAAACATTTTACCATTATCAGAGCGTTATACAGGTGAAAAAAAGTTAGGCACAAGACATCGTGCAGCGTTGGGGTTAAGCGAGTTAAGCGATGCCCTTGTGATGGTTGTTTCTGAAGAAACAGGTAGAATTTCTTTCGCCTTTCAAGGCAACTTATATCCTATTACAACACACGACATTGTATAGGGACTTTCCCTATTGGAAGACAAAAACGATTTCATTGACGACAGGGAAGCAAATGATTCAAACTGCCAGGTCAGCATCAATTACAGCCCTCATATAAAGTCATGACAAAGCTTGAAAAGCATAGTATAGAAAAATTACCACTAAAGTATTTTTTACATATATACTTGCTTAGTTAAGTGAATATGAGAAGGGGAAACACAATAAGGAGGACTTTTTAGTATATAAAACTGAAGAATATTAAAAGTTGGAGATTCCATCCTTTTTACACATAAAAGACAAGAAAGTCTTGTTCATGTACAATAAGCGAATAATTTAATATTAAAATAAAAAGTATCTATATACTGATATAGAGAAGAGAACTTCAGGTAAATTAGAATACCTAGATCCGAAGTTCTCTTAGAAAAGAAATTAAAACATGGTAAAATTCAGGTTGGTATATATGGTAAATGACGTGATGAACTATATTCAAAAATCTAATGTAAGGAGCGAAAATACATATGGCAAGGAAGAGAAAAACGTTACCGAAAAATTTTAATGAACTAATTGAAGCAGGTGATATTACGGCATTACAAGAGGTATTTACAAAGTGCGAGCTAGATGCATATGATGGTTATAGTAAATCAACAGCCTTAAGCTTTTTCAATGTACCGGATGAATTGGTTCGCTGGCTCGTGGAACAGGGGGCAAATATAAATGCGAGAGACTATTACAAAAGATCAGCTTTACATAATCAGGCAATAAGTTGGCGGGGGAATATTGAATTGCTTCTTGAGTTAGGTGCAGATATAGAAGCCTTGGATTATCAAAACGAAACACCTTTATTTGCTGCGGCTGCTTTTTTTAAACCAAATTCAGTGCGCACATTGGTTTCTAAAGGAGCAAATATTAACGCGGTAAATATGATGAATGAGACGCCCTTGGACAAAGCTTTAGCGGTATGTAGAAATATAAATATTGTTGATCTAGTGGAAGTTTCTGAGATTTTTCTGAGCGCAAATATAGCTGTAACGCCGGAAATGAAAAATTCTATTAAGCGAATTGGAAAAGATTTTGAATTTCATAGAGAAGGTTTTAATAAAGAATATTTGAACGAAACGGATAAGGCACTTTCACGCCTTTATGAGCTATTTGATGTTCCACCAGTAGAGAAGCGAAAAACGCATGATGGTACGTCTCCAATAACAGTATGTACAAAGGGCTGGCAGGCTCAACATAAGGAACTTTGGGATTTATTAATTCCTTCGCAAGGTCATGCGCAAACTGTACAAGGTGAGGTTATTCGTATTACTGGTAAAGTCTCATACGAAATTTTAGATAACGGCGGCATCAACTGGGATAATGACTTTCGTAAAATGCTCAAAAGTTTTAATCATTACATTAGGTTAGGTACGCCATTACATCCCGCTGCACTTCAGGAGTCTATCACTTTAACGAAAGAATTGCACAATGGTGATGGAGATGAGGAACCTGCGAGACTATGCGAGTTGGCAGTACAATGGGTACTTAGCAATCCGAATCCGATTATTTTAGAACAGCCCGAATATAAGCGCTAACATATTTAATGAATCCAATAAGCATTTTTATAAACAATACTATTCTCTTTACTAAGCACTCAACGCTAAGAAAAGGGGATAGTAAGCCGTAAGTGATGCAACGTAAGTGGGTAGGTGGGAGACCTGCCTTTTTTGATACTATATCTTAACAAAAGATAAAAAGTTGATATGGAGTATTTCTCCTTATCGATTTTTTTATTATCATGAAATGATTTTGTGGATGGTTTGGTCAAATTAGTTGGTAGCAACATCAAATTTAAATTAAGATAATAAGTTGAGTATGATCTTGCAAAAACTAATAGAAGACAAAGTGAAACCGAAATACGGATAGTATTATATATTGCATAAGAGTTCTTTAATACATATAAATATTGTAGGAATAAGGAAAAGCTAAAGTCTATAGTTGTAGAAAATCAATGAGGTATTTATCCTAGATTATGTAAAATAAGAAAACGCGAAATACTTTTATTGTGCGTTGTGAGAGCGATCGAGAAGGGCAACGGTACGTGTTACTGAATCTCGATACGTTTCAGAAACAGTTTTGCGGTTCAGTTCAACTTTGTTAAAATGAAATAAATTTTTAGCAGTAAAATCTAAAGTATGGTTTTTTTGATCAATTTTTTTATTAAACTAACAAAATACTTGCAACACCTATTATAGTACTGTATAGTACTAATTATGACAAGGGGAAAATTAATGAATCAAAAACGTGTGATTGAAGTAGCTGCAACATTATTTTTAGAAAAAGGGTTTGCTTATACAAGCATGGATGAATTAGTTCGTGTAAGCAAAGTTTCAAAGTCTAATGTGTATTATCACTTCTCTAATAAGGAAGAATTGTTGGAAGGGGTCGTTGATTATTGGATTGAAATGTATCAATCTGCAATTGATAGCTTATTATCTCAAAACCAATTATTAGTTGAAGATCGTGTCCAATTGTTTTTAAAGCAATTATCACAAGGAGTTCAGACGAGAGAATATAAGGGGAGCTGTCCATTTATCACGCTTTATATTCAAAGCCCTACAAATGCCACAAAAGTAAAAGAAAAAATAGGTCTTTTTTTTGTAGGATTACAAACGAAAGTTTCTCTATTACTTAAACAAGGGATAGAGAATGGTGAATTTAGAAAGACAATTAATATTGACGAGGTTGCATCTCTTTTTATTACAAATCTTGAAGGAGCGCTATTTATTTCAGAAACACTGAAGGATGCAACTGTAATCATGAAAACAGCAGATCATTTTTTAAACTTGCTTCGATAAAAGAAGCATTTTTTTTACATCAAATTAGTACTGTATAGTACTAAATGGAGGATTTATATGAGAACAGTATTTTTAACTGGTGGAACAGGATTTATTGGAAAGCAATTAGTGAAGGAATTAGCCAAAGAGAATGTTACAATTCTTCTATTAGTGAGATCGAAAAGTAAAGCAACACGCATTTATCAAGAAAGAGGCATCTTAAAAGAGGAAGTTATGCACTTTATTGAAGGTGATTTGACGAAAATAGACTTGGGTCTAAGTGCTGAAGATAAGGAGTTAGTATTGAAAACGGATGTGATTATTCACGCAGGAGGCCCAATGGATATTCAAGCGACAAGCAAAGTGGCAGCTTCTGTATTTTTGAATGGTGCCCAACATATTAGTGAATTAGCTAAAAATATTCATCAATTAAAGGGGTTGCAACAATTTATTCATGTTGTAGGCTATATGAGTCCCTTTGATGATAAAAATAGCAAGATTGCGATAGATGTGTTTAAAGAAGGAAACAATTTTTTGAAAATAAAAAATCCATATGAGAGAACAAAGTTTTTAGCAGATCTTTATATCCGTCAGCAGGCATCAACAGTAGGTTATCCGCTTTCAGTAATTAATCCACCAACTGTAGTTGGGAGTAGTAAAACAGGGAGTACGGAGCAAATAGAAGGCTTAGGCTTGCTTGTGATGAGTATGCGAAAAGGGCTCATGCCAGTGATTCCTGGAGGTAAGGAATATAGATTACCACTTATTGCAAACGATGAACTAGCAAAGTTTATTGTGCAGGTTTTCAGATTGGAGCAACCAACTATACAAACATATACACTCGTTGAAGATAAACAACATGATCAGAATATTTCAGAATTATTAGATGCTATGTCAGAAAGTATGAATATAACTGCACCTAAAATCTCTGCCCCATTGCCATTTATGAAAGCACTTATGAATAGTGGCATAAGCAAAATAACTCAAATTCCTGCTGATGGGCTGAACTTTATTACAAATCGAACATTTTCAAATGATTCAGCGAAAAAGATTATGGGAGAAGATTGGTTTAAGGAGACAAATGTAATGAAATTTTTCCCAGCCGTAATAGCTGATCTGGATTATCGCATGATGTATCAAAATGGCCAGCACAGTCATTTATTTAAACGAACATTATGTAATAATACTACCATTTACCAATCACAAGGAGAGGGTAAACCGTTTATTTTATTACATGGTTTATTAAGTGATGGAGAGGATTTATTTCCTTTAGGAAAAGAGCTTCATGAAAAAACGGGTCGACCTGTATGGATCATGGACCTTCCAGGTTTGGGACGTTCTCCTTTTAAACGAGAGAAAAATCTTTTAGATATCTATTTGAATGTAGTGAAAAAGTTATTGGAGAAAGCTACTAATGGTGCCCATCTAATTGGTCATTCATTTGGTGCGTATATTCTTTTGGAAGCATTAGTACAAAAGTACATAGATAAGAAGTATACAATTACTTTACTTCAGCCACCTGTTGCTAAAAAAAATGCTAAATCGATAAAGGTTCCTCAATTTATGAACAAATGGATATTGAAATTGGCAACTACTAATTTGATAGAGCGTTATTTATTAAGTAATGGTTTATTTGAAAATAAGGAGAACATCCCTGAACATTATATTGAAAAAATAAGTAACAGTTTTACTTCTCCTAGAATTTTAAATACTACGGTTCAGCTTAACAGTTTACTATTGAAAAACGTTCAAGGTGATTTCAATGAAGTAATAAAGTATAATCTTCGCATTATTTGGGGGGATTATGACAAAGGCTATTCTGCTCCTTCCCATCTTGGTAAGGTTGATTTTGTTCCATATGGTCATCATTTTCCTCTTAACCATCCGAGTGAAACGGCTAATTTGGTAATAAAAAATAGTAGTACTAGCAGATGAGAGTGTGGGATAAACAAAAGTGGTTAGGAAGATTGTTGTGTAGTCGTACTGTTTGAAAAAAAGATTGTCTACATGAACGCTGGATATATTTACTTAAGAGTCTAACAGCTAATCAATTACAGCGTACATAAAGGTTGCATTCCCACAATACGTTAAGTGAAAAATAAACAAGTTTGTGAAAGAATACACGTAAACTATCGAGGTGCTTTACTTCAAGATGGGATTCCACAGAGATCCTATCTTTTTCTTTTTCAAATAACCTAAGAAAGTCAGCTTATTTGGGAATATTGAAACGGTGGTATATTATTAACAGATAGTGGACTTAAATGAGTGGTCCTTAGTATGAAACCGATGTGTAAAATTTGTAAATTAGAAGTCTCTAAGAAAGTACTTGAATTGGATAATTTAAGCTTTCTTAATGAAGGTGAAGAATACACATTCCTGTTCAAAATACCATTAGATGACAGAGATTAAATTGATGTTTTGGTTACCGTATTAAACAATAATTATTATCTGTACAAAATCTTAAAAAGGAGAGTTATCGCATTACAAATCGAAAAGTACAGATATTGTGGGTAGTTGACGTATCTAAGCCCTCCTCCACGACAAATAATTTTAGTTTACATAATATAAATTATAGGAAGTTATGTTTCATTAATAAGTATACTTTAAATAGTGAGATGAAATGAGAAAATTTGTTCTATATGACGTATTCATGTTTAATTAATTACGCCTCAGCTAACTTTAGTCCAGATTTTTCTTTTGTTTGTGACATCCATCTGACTGCGCATTGCGTTTGATTGTGTCAAAGCTAATAAATAACATGCGACCAATCTTGCGTGCGAATTTGCCGTGTTTATGAGCGAATCATTACTTTCGGACAGCATTATTCCATTTTTGTTTCAGCATTTAACATCATTATTATATTGTTATAGATTAATCATAGTTGTTAATCATTTTAAATATCACCTAAAAAGTAATATACAGGAATTTATGTATCCGATGTATCACTTTAATTTGTCAAGTCACCTTTTTTCATTAAAAGATGACCACCTGCTTTTTTATATGCAAATATATTAAAAAAACTTATTAGACTATATTAATTTTATGCAAAACACTTTCTAAAAGTATACTTTCAAAAGGTGCGGAAATCGGTCGAAAAAACTAAAATTTTCTCTTTAGAGAATATTTATTGTTTGTCAATAGCTTTTGTAACGTTGATATATCAACGTTTCTAAAATAATGTCATACTCGGAAAAACATATTTCTCTCCCCCAATTCTATAAATTTTCTCGCTCAAGTTACTTTTTTAAAAATTTTTTTCACATAATTTTTTTAAAAACTATTGCAATTTTGTGAACAGTAAAATAGAATGAAAATTGTAAATTCTTGATAGAGGGATTTACATACAAGATGCAGTAATTTTAGACAAAAATGGGGGGATAAGATTTATGGGGAATCAACAAAAGAACATTGATTATGACAAAATTGCACAACTTGACTCTTTTAAACAGCTAGTAAAGAAAAAGAACTCCTTCGTATGGACACTAGCAATCATTTTCCTAATTGCGTACATGACATTACCATTGTTAACTTCTTACACAAAAATCTTACACGCAAAAGCAATCGGAGACATTACATGGGTATGGATTTATGCTGCAGGACTTTTCATTATGACATGGAGTCTTGCTCATTTGTATGTCGCGAAAGCGTCAACATTTGATAAGGAAGCAAAAGCAATTATTCAGGAATATGAAAGGGGGAATAACTGATGAACGGTATGAGTTATACAGCGGTCGCGTTCTTCGTTGCGATCGTGGGATTAACATTAGTTATTACTTGGTGGGCTTCAAAGCGCACTTCTTCAGCAAGCGATTTCTACACAGCTGGCGGAGGTTTAACAGGCTGGCAAAATGGTCTTGCTATTGCTGGTGACTACTTATCAGCAGCATCGTTCTTAGGAATTGCTGGGTCAGTTGCCCTTTTCGGTTTTGATGGATTCTTCTTCTCACTAGGCTACTTAGTAGCTTACTTAGTAGTTCTTTACATCGTAGCAGAACCATTACGTAATCTAGGTCGCTTCACATTAGCTGATATGATTACAGCTCGTTTCGATCAAGCTAAGGTACGTGGGACAGCAGCATTAAGCACAATCACAATTGTTTTATTTTATATGATTGCACAACTAGTTGGTGCAGGCGCACTTATTCAATTATTGCTTGGAATCGATTACTGGGTAGCGGTTCTTTTAGTAGGTTTCATGATGACAATCTACGTATTATTCGGTGGTATGACAGCAACAAGCTGGGTACAAATTATTAAAGCATGTTTATTAATGCTTGGTACAGTTATTATTTCTTTCTTAGTATTACAGAAATTCGATTTCAGCATTGCAAAAATGTTCACAGATATGGCTTCAGCTACAGAACATGGTGAGGCTTACTTAAATCCTGGTTTACGTTACTCACAAGGTCTTGATACAATTTCTATGATGATTGCATTAGTATTGGGTACAGCAGGTCTTCCTCATATTTTAATGCGTTTCTTCACTGTAAAAGATGCTCAAACAGCTCGTTCTTCAGTAATTTGGGCAACATGGATTGTTGGTATTTTCTATATTTTAACGATTTTCTTAGGTTTCGGTGCAGCAGCATTCGTAGGTAAAGACAAAATCGTAGCAGCGAACGCAGCTGGTAATATGGCTGCCCCACTTCTTGCAGAAGCATTAGGTGGAGATATTTTATTCTCATTCGTCTGCGCAGTAGCATTCGCTACAATTTTAGCAGTAGTTGCTGGTTTAGTACTTTCAGGCGCATCTGCCCTTTCTCATGATATTTATGGTCAAATTATTAAAAAAGGTAAAGTTACAGAAAAGGAGCAAGTTCTTGCTGCTCGCATTGGTTCGATTACAATTTCTATCATATCAATCGTTTTAGCATTAGGAGCGCAAACATTAAATGTAGCCTTCTTAGTATCTCTAGCATTCTGTATTGCAGCTTCTGCTAACTTACCAGTAATTATTTACACAATTTATTGGAAACGCTTTAATACGACTGGTGCCGTTACTGCTATGTTAACAGGTTTAATTTCTGCGTTAGTTCTAGTAGCAGTATCACCAAACGTTTGGGGTCCAGAAGGAAAAGCTATTTTTGTAGGTGAGCCATTAATTATGTTAACAAACCCTGCATTAATTTCTGTTCCATTAGGCTTCATCGGTGGTTGGATTGGTACATTATTATCGAAAGAAACAGACGAAGCGAAATACCGTGAAGTAGATGTAAAAGCAAACACTGGTATTTCTGTACAAGATGTTTCTCACTAAAATTATTAAGACCGTATAGAAATTTTTCTGTACGGTCTTTCTTTCATCAAGGAGGTGCAATCTATTGAAAAGACGCTATCTACATAGAAATGATTGGCAAAGAATTATTCGCAAAGATTATCAAGAAATGAAGATAAATGACGAGAATTTTAAGGGCTATATTTCATTAATTCAAATGCATGAAGTTGCAAAGCCACTCATAACAAAGCATTTAGATAAAGAAATATGCATTGTTGATAATCGTTATTCATGGCTTCAACAGCTTCCTTTTAATGAAAATTTCGCTATTACGACGATGTTTAATCAAGACGGAGAAATTGTTCAATGGTATATTGATATTATATATGAGAGTGGCGTTGAAAATGGCATTCCTTATATGGATGACTTATTTTTAGATATTATTGTATTCCCTACTGGCGAGGTCATTCAAAAGGATAAGGATGAATTAGCATGGGCTCTTGCTAGTAATTTGATTACACAGCAGCAATACGAGCGTGCCTATCAAGTGTTTAACCAGGTGTTAGCACAGATTGAAGAAGGAAGCTTCCCGTATTTTTTTATGAGCTCACAGCATCGTAATAAGCTATTAAATGAGGTGATAACATGACGCAATCAAAAGCAAAAAAGAAACGCCTTGCAAAGCAACGTGCAGGTGGCACAGATGTAACAAAACAACGCGGTACGGCCCCTTTCTCCACGCATGAGCGCAAAACAAAAACAAGGCAAGAAACGATTGACCAAACTTATAAGAAATATAAAAACCATTTCCACGAGTAATCTCTAGGAAATGGTTTTCTTCTTCTGTACTGCAAGGATGGCGATGGTGCCTAAAATAAAAAATGTTCCTAGCCAGTCGAGCCAACCAAATGCAACACTTAAAAATAAGACAGACGTTACTGCTGCTGATAGTGGCTCTGCACAAGCGAGTAAGCTTGTTTCTGTAGGTGTTAAGTATTTTAAGCTTTCTAAATAGCTATAAAAGGCAATTACTGTTCCACATACAATAACAAACAATAGAGCGAAAGGTGCTGAGAAATGCCACTCCCCTTCAAATTGCCATGGTGGGTGGACAAAGCTAAATGTAATACCACCTATCATCATGCCCCAGCCTACTACTAGTATAGAGCCCCAGCGGCGTAATAATTGAATCGGCTGAATCGTATAGAACGCTAGACCGAATGCAGATAATATCCCCCAAATAAAAGCCTCTGTAGATATAGATAAGGAATTAATATTGCCGTGCGTTACAAGTAAAAATGTCCCGAACAATGCGAAGCCTACAGCTAAAAGCTCTTTCATTGTTGGAAGGCGCTTTGCTAAAATGATAAAATAGGCAGTGACAATTGCAGGGCCTAAATATTGTAATACTGTAGCAGTTGCTGCATTTCCGTAATTAATAGCAGCTAAATATGTATATTGCACACCTATCATGCCTATTACACCGAAAATAAGTAATGCTAAAATATCAGCTTTTTGTCGCCAAATATGAAATATACCAGTACCAAGCTTGCGAAATGCAATTGTTAATAAAATGAGTCCACCACATAATAAGCGTACCGTAGTAAGCCATTCTGTGCTCATATGCAATGTTTGGAATAGATACTGTGATACCGTCCCAGATATCCCCCAAAATAACGCGGCAAGGAGAACGAGTGCAATCCCCTTCCCACGGTTTTCTATAGCCACAGCTTCTCCTCCCTTCTATTTACTACTAGTATACGACTTTCTTAGATTTTTTACATCGCCATTTCAATCTTTTTACTTCTCATAACAATAAAGAAATAAGTGCTTAGAAGGAGACTAAATACACCGAATGTTACGCCCATCCATTGCAAACCAATTAAATCAAGCAATGCGCCTGTTGAAAGTAGTACAATTTGGAATAATACTTGATCAATCATATTACGGAAGGAGAAAAAGCGGCCATGATAGTCTTTCGGTACTTGTCGTTGGAAAATGGTCATCGTTGTTGGGAAGAAGCATCCTACAGTAAAACCGAATAAAGCAAATGTTAATAAAGCAAATAGCTTAATATCTGCTAAAAATAGCATTAGCTCCATCGCTCCCATAATAAAAACGGAAATAAATAAAATCGTGCCTGTGTTCGCTATTTTTGTCAAATGTTTAATAAAAACAGCACCTAGCATAAAGGCAGTTCCTTCCACTGCATAAATCATGCCTGACAAGCTTTGAGATTGATGTAATTCCGTAATTTTCATAATAACTAAATTAAATGAGCCTAAAAATAAAATAGGGATAACCATTAGTACGAGCGTCATTAAAACAACGGGCTGCTCTTTTAACATTGGATATACTTCCTTAAAGCTCCCCTTGCTCTTCCCTTTTGTCTGAATCGGTTGCTCCTGCTCTTGTAAATCGAGCATAAACATAATACCTAGCATCAGCACATAGACAATCATTGAGGTAATATAAAGCCATTTTACATCGAAATAGCTTAATAGTAAGCCAGCAGCAGCCGTACCTACAATGCGAGAAATTGTACGTGCATTCATGTGCCAACCGTTTAATGTAATCAAGTCTTTATCCTTTACAATCATGGGTATAACAGCTTGTAATGCAGGCATATAAAAGGCTGCTGCTAGCTGTAGACTTATTAAAAAGCACAGCATCCATGCGACCGAGTTTGTCGCAAGCGCAACAAACATAAATAGGACAGATACAACTCGCCCTGCACTTGCCAGTATTAATACCTTTCTTTTACTAGTTGCATCGATAATACGCCCTGCTAATGGACCAATTGCAACACTAGCAATCATACCTATTGCTAGTATAAGTGATTTGTGAAAATCAGAGGGCACAGTGTCTTGCATAAATGCCAGGTTGCCGATAATTCCTGCCCAAAGGCCTAAACCGACAACAAACTCCCCGATTAACACAATCCATACATTTTTATTTTTCCACATTTACTATCGTCCTTTCTACAATATAACGAAACCCGAAATAAATTGAATGATATAGTAATCTAAGGAAAATGTCAATATCGTTCGAAGGCGAATCCACTGTTTATGTCTAGATTTTTTTAAAATCCACTGCAAATATAGAGAAAACCATCACCGTATAATTCTACGATGATGGCTTTGAATTATTGAATCTCTTTTTTGATTATTACAGCTCTTATTAATGCTCCATCAGCTACAGTATCTATTCTTAGTGAACCATTAGAATAGCGATCTGCTCGCGATAAGCTTGCTACTTGAATCATTTCTTGAGTGCCTCGCTCTGTTTCGAGCAACACGTTATCCTGCGCATTCACAAGTAATACTGCATAAATGCGATGCGGATTTGCTTTTAGTTCTTTTAAAATAACAACGCCGCGTTTGGCACGGTTGCCAAGCTCGATTTCATGAATACTCATACGTTTAATTGCACCGCGCTGCGTCACAACGACAAGCTCTTGATCGCTTTGACGGTCAATTAAATTTGCCGCTGCCAGGTATTCACCATCTTTCAGCGCAATCCCCTTTACACCGCCTGTTTTAACGCCCGTAACAGGGAGTTCTTCTACAGCAAAGCGGATTGTATAGCTTGTATTGCTTGTTAATAAAATTTCCTGCTCAGGCGATAACAGGGATACATAAATCATTTCGTCGCCATCTTTTAAATTCATCGTTTTCACCGGTTTTGAATAGCGTGTTACGACATAATCTGCAAGTGGCGAACGTTTTATTTGCCCGTCCTTCGTCGCTGTGAATATATAAACTTCATCTTGCTGGAATGACTCAATGCCTAGCACTTCAATAATAAATTCCTCTGCATCTAGAGGGACAATGCTTGAAATATGCTGACCAAGATCCTTCCAGCGAATATCTGGTAACTCATGTACAGGCTGATAAATATAATTCCCTTTATTCGTGAATAACAATAAATAATGCTGCGTATTTAATGTTTCTTCGTATAATAAATAATCCGATTCCTTCATAGCGAAATCTTGCCCGTTTGATGCGCTATGCGAGCGGAGGCTTGTGCGTTTGACATAGCCATCCTTTGTTACCGTGACAACGACTTCCTCACTCGGTACGAGCACATCAAGCGTTAGCTTAATTTCCTCAATTTCAGCTTGTATAATAGAGCGACGTGGCTCAGCAAAGCGTTTACGTACATCTAATAGCTCTTGCTTAATAACACGTGCAAGCTTTTTATCATCATTTAAAATATTCGTTAGTTTTTCGATAAGCTTCTTTAGCTCTTCTTCCTCTGCACGTAGCTCTGTAATATCAGTGTTTGTTAAACGATATAATTGTAAGCTAACAATTGCCTCTGATTGTACTTCAGTGAAATTGAATTTTTGCTGTAAATTATTTTTTGCATCACGTTTATCAGTAGACGAACGAATTGTTTGAATCACTTCATCTAAAATGGATAACGCCTTCATTAAGCCTTCCACGATATGTAGACGGTCCTTTGCTTTCGCCAAATCAAAGGCCGAGCGTTTGCTCACTACTTCCTTTTGGTGCGCGATATAAGCGTCAAGCATAAGTGGTAACGTCATTAATGTTGGACGGCGATTATAAATAGCAATCATATTAAAGCTATAAGTAATTTGTAAATCCGTCGATTTTAATAAATAGTTTAGAATACCCTGCGCTTGTACATCCTTTTTCATTTCGATAACGATACGTAAACCATTGCGATCCGATTCATCTCGAACATCAGCAATGCCCTCTAAACGTCTATCAGAACGTTGCTCGTCAATTTTTTTGATTAAATTCGCTTTATTCACATCGTATGGTAGCTCAGTAACAACAATTTGCTCTTTATTGCCTTTAATAGCTTCGATTTCAGCAGCTGCACGAATAATAATTTTGCCTTTTCCTGTTTCGTAAGCCTTTTTTATTCCATCTGCACCTTGAATGATGCCGCCCGTAGGAAAATCCGGTCCTTTAATAACGGTCATTAATTGATCTACTGTACATTCAGGATTGTCTAAGCGCATTAAAACTGCATCTAGCGACTCCTGCAAGTTATGCGGTGGGATATCTGTCGCATAGCCCGCTGAAATCCCTGTAGAGCCATTTACCAGCAGGTTTGGGAAGCGTGCTGGTAAAACAGTTGGCTCAACATCTTGATCATCGAAATTTGGTACAAAGTCTACTGTGCGCTTTCCAATATCACGCAGCATTTCAGCAGCTACCTGTGATAAACGCGCTTCTGTATATCGCATTGCCGCTGCTGGGTCACCATCAACAGAACCGTTATTTCCGTGCATTTCAATCAGCATATGGCGAGCCTTCCAATCCTGGCTCATGCGCACCATTGCCTCATAGACGGAGGAATCACCATGTGGATGGTAGTTACCGATTACATTTCCGACAGTTTTCGCTGACTTTCGGAATGGTTTATCATGTGTATTCCCCTCGTTAAACATCGCATATAAAATACGGCGCTGTACAGGCTTTAAACCATCGCGTACATCAGGTAATGCGCGGTCTTGAATAATATATTTTGAATAGCGACCAAAACGGTCTCCCATTACCTCTTCTAAAGGTAAATCTTGAAATTTCTCTGTTGTCATTGATTAGTCCCCCTCATGATGGATGAATTCGCTATCTAAAATATTTACCTCATCCTCCATCCCGAAGTCGACATGTGTTTCAATCCATTTACGGCGAGGCTCTACTTTATCACCCATTAATGTTGTAACACGACGCTCAGCGCGTGCTCCGTCATCAATTGTTACGCGAATTAATGTGCGCGTTTCTGGATTCATCGTCGTATCCCAAAGCTGGTCCGCGTTCATTTCACCTAATCCTTTATAGCGCTGAAGAACATAGCCTTTTCCTACTTTTTTAATAGCGGCATCTAATTCATTTTCAGTCCAAGCATATTCGATTACTTCTTTTTTGCCTGTTCCTTTTGATACTTTGTAAAGTGGTGGCAGAGCGATATATACTTTCCCTGCTTCAACAAGCGGTTTCATATAGCGATAGAAAAACGTTAAGAGTAGCACTTGAATATGTGCACCGTCAGTATCAGCATCGGTCATAATCACAACTTTATCGTATGCCGCATCCTCTACAGCGAAATCAGAGCCAACACCAGCACCAATCGCATGAATAATTGTGGCGATTTCTTCATTTTTCATAATATCCTGTAGCTTGGCCTTCTCCGTATTAATAACTTTCCCACGCAATGGCAAAATCGCCTGGAAAGAACGGTCACGCCCTTGCTTTGCCGAGCCACCTGCCGAATCCCCTTCGACTAAATAAAGCTCATTTTTAGCAGCATTACGCGACTGTGCAGGCGTTAATTTCCCTGATAATAGCGTGCTACCCTTTTTGCTCTTCTTACCATTTCTAGCATCTTCACGGGCCTTTCTTGCCGCCTCACGTACTTGCTGTGCACGAATCGCTTTACGCACAAGCGATGCTGATAATTCAGCATTTTCTTCTAGCACGTAAAATAATTGTTCCGATACAACAGCGTCTACAGCCGAGCGCGCTTCACTTGTACCAAGCTTGCCTTTCGTTTGCCCTTCAAATTGCAGTAAATGCTCAGGAATGCGAACTGAGACGATTGCAGTCAAGCCTTCACGAACATCTGCACCTTCTAAGTTTTTATCCTTTTCCTTTAATAAGCCAATTTTTCGCGCATAATCATTAAAGACACGCGTCATCGCTGCCTTTGCACCTGTTTCATGCGTTCCGCCGTCACGTGTACGAACATTATTAACGAAAGATAGCACCGTTTCGGAGTAGCCGTCATTAAATTGAAAGGCAAACTCTACTTCAATTTCTTGCTGCATTCCTTCTACATATTTAACAGGGTGTAAAACATCCTTTTCCTCATTTAAATAAGTGACGAATGCTTCGATACCATTTTCGTAATGGAATACTTCATGCTGACCTTCTGGGCGTTCATCGATTAGCTCAATTTTTAAACCTTTTAATAAAAAGGCAGATTCTCGTAAACGCTCAGCTAATGTATCATAATTAAATTTCGTAACAGAAAAAATCGTTGCATCTGGTAAGAAATGAACGAGTGTTCCTGATTCCTTTGATTTCCCGATAATGTCAAGTGATGTAGCTGGTTTTCCGCCATTTTCAAAGCGTTGGCGATAAACTTGTCCATCGCGATGAATGGTTACCTCTAAAAAGCTACTTAAAGCATTTACAACGGATGAACCTACACCGTGCAATCCACCACTCGTTTTATAGCCGCCTTGTCCGAATTTTCCGCCAGCATGTAAAACAGTGAAAATAATTTCAGGAGTCGGTTTCCCCATTTTATGCATACCTGTAGGCATTCCTCGCCCAAAGTCGCGCACGCTAATACTGTTGTCCTCGTGTATTTTTACAATAATATGTGCACCAAATCCTGCTAGTGCCTCGTCTACCGCATTGTCGACTATTTCATAGACTAAATGATGAAGCCCGCGCCCATCTGTTGACCCAATATACATACCAGGTCGTTTACGAACTGCATCTAGGCCTTCTAACACTTGAATCGCATCATCATTGTATGCGATTGGTTGTTCTTTCACCAAACAAATACCCCCTAAACCAAACAAACGTTCTGTTCTTTTATCGTACAAAGAATAAGCTTAGCTGTCAATAAGCTAAACCTCTACACAGATAGTCATTGTACCATTTAAGCATTCAGTTTTTCAATGAATGCTTTACTACTATTCACGTTATAACATATATTTTCCTGCAAAAACAAAAAAAATAATCAATCTACTATTCAATCGATAGGAAATCAGTGTATAATCATTATTACAACATATTAGTACCAACTATTAATTTTTTTGAAAGGAGCACATATATGTCAATTGCTATTATACTCATTTGTGCTTATTTAATCGGCTCCATTCCTTCAGCATTATGGATTGGTAAGCTTTTTTATAATACAGATATTAGAACACAAGGAAGCGGAAACTTAGGTGGGACGAACACTTTTCGTGTTCTTGGCAAAAAAGCAGGTCTTATTGTCACAATTCTTGACGTTTTAAAAGGAACTGCCGCTGTCCTGTTGCCTTTACTACCATTTTTCGAGGATATACAAATTCATGCATTAATTTTAGGCGTTGTCGCTGTATTAGGACATATCTTCCCTATTTTCGCAAGCTTCCGAGGCGGTAAAGCTGTAGCAACCTCTGCGGGTGTCGTACTAGGCTATACTTGGCCGTTATTTTTACTGCTTTTCGTAGCGTTTTTCATTACGCTTAAGCTAACAAAAATGGTTAGTTTAACGTCTATGATTGTCGCACTCATCGCCCTTATTTATAGCATAGTTTACCTCGTTTTAACAGGTGATTTTGCCTTATTTATTTTAATTGCGATTTTATTTACGTTTATCGTTTATCGCCATCGTGAAAATATTAAGCGTATTAAAGCGGGCACAGAGCCAAAAGTGAAATGGATTTAGCAAAAAATATGAGAATCGCTGGGCATTATCGGCGATTCTTATTTTTTGTAAGCAATTCACTGTTCCAAGCTCGGGA
Source organism: Bacillus ndiopicus (assembly GCF_000612805.1). Classification (GTDB taxonomy): domain Bacteria; phylum Bacillota; class Bacilli; order Bacillales_A; family Planococcaceae; genus Metasolibacillus; species Metasolibacillus ndiopicus. The sequence goes on from NZ_HG964404.1 coordinate 77,529, forward strand.
AATCCGTTAAAATACAATTAGAAAAGGCAGAAGAACGCACATGTTTGTGTGACTAGATTAATTACACCTCGGCGTAATTGCGTCCAGATTTTTTTCGAGCTCGCTCGAAAAGCTCCTCTTCAAAAATCTGTGACATCCGCCGGGGCGTTTATCTTGATTTAGTGCGTGTTTGTACACCCATTGAATCTTAGAAAACAAAATATAGCATTCATCTCTCCACCTGTAGAGGTGGGAGTTTTCTGCTGAATCAAGATAAATGTATGTCGGAGGGTATCGTCATGAAAATTGTTTTAACAGATGCAGCTTTAGATTGGTTTCATAAAGAAATGGAAGTCCAACAAGGTGATTATGTCCGCTTTTATGCAAGATACGGGGGGGCTTCCCGCTTCCACGAAGGCTTTTCACTAGGCATGAACCGTGAACAACCTCATGAGATTGGTGTAGAAACAGTTGTCGATGGCGTTCACTTTTATATCGAACGCAATGATGAATGGTTTTTCAATGCGCATGATCTACATGTTGATGTGAACGAGCAGCTTGATGAATTGGCTTATGACTATAAGCTAGCATAAATAAAAGCGATGCAACGCTCTTATAAAGAGTTAGCTGCATCGCTTTGTTTATTGTTCATTGATTAATTTTCAGAGGTAACTAATTATTATGTCGTTTGTTCACTTCAATCGTAATGAACTCTGGCAAATAACTGGGAGTACATCCTTTTGCTACTATATCATCTTTGTAAAGACCCGTTTTCTCACCAAGTTTAATACAACGTGCACGATTCTTTTCATCATAAACACCTATCCAGCCTGCGGTGAAATTCATAGCCCATTGAACTTCTGGTTCTTCCTGCGTAATATTAGCTTCTAATATAGATAGCAAGTTTGCGGTGTTATCAGGCGGTGTTTGTCCAGTCCATCTCAATCGTGCTTGATAATACCAGAAAGCTCGCCTTTGAAGAGCAGAAGGACTATTTTCCCATGACTCCATCAATGCAATATTCTTCTTGTCTTTGGTGAGCTGATTAGCCATTAACCAATCCATTAAGTTATTTCTCTCATCAAAAGTGTGAGTCTGCATATCCTTATCGAGCTTATTTAGCACATCTTGTGAAAGAAGTTTTTTGTCCATGATTAAGATTGCTAATAGTCTGGGCAAAAACTCTTCAGTTGACCAAAGTTCCATAGCTAGTTCGTGATCTTTTTTAATGTCCTTCGCGATTTTTCGTAAATCGCCTAACTTAGTTTTACTATTAATCTGAAGTAGAATGTTTTCTGCTTTTGAAGAGCGCTTTTTATCTGTATCTTTTTTTGCATCCATTTTATACAACTCCTTTATTAAAGCACTGCTTCATAATATGTCCTTGACGGGAAATATTATGAAGTGTCTTATTGCGGTGGTGTGCCTCCAAAATTTATCTTTTTTAATATTGTATCATATATCATATTAAAGCTTTCACCACATATAATTGATTCAGATAATCAGTCCGACTCTCAATTCTACACCCCTCTTTAATCCACTTATCGACTTTAGATGTTCTTTTTCTTTTCGCCATAAAAACCCCCTTTAGATAATATCCAAAGGGGGGCAGTACGACTTTATTTTAAACTTACAGCTTCAATCAGCTGTTCATATGTGCCAACAATAATGTTGACATTGTCCAAATGATAAAAGGTGCTCGTATAATCCATATGATATACATTTTCATCTGGTGAATGTAAGTAAATGTTTTTATTTTCGGCTAGCGCTATACCAAATTCAATATGACTTCCCTTTCCAGCCGGTAGCAATACTACTAAAAAATCTGCTTGTTGGACAGCTTCCTTTTCTGCATTGCCAATAAGTCGCAATTCTTCTAAACTCGCCGCGCGACTATTCTGTGTCCAGTCATAAGTATGATGAAAACCTTTTGTAATGAATGCTTCGCTTACATGGCGAACATTATTGATGTTTTGAAAGCTAGAGGCAATGTAAAACTTTTTTGTCATCTCCATAGCTCCTAAATATGATATTCAAGCTCTTCATCAACATAATCCCATTTATAAGGTGTTTCTTGGTATACATAATAGTTCAACCAGTTATAGAACAATAAGTGTGAATGGGCGCGCCATGTATTTTTCGGTGCTTTCGATGGATCATCATTTGGGAAATAGTTAACTGGAACCTCAACATTATCTCCCTTTGCTACATCTCGTTCATATTCATCTGCAAGCGTTGTTGCATCGTACTCTAAGTGGCCAGTAATCATAATTTGCTTATTATCTTTAGACTGTACAATAAAGACACCTGCATCATCTGAGTAGCTAAGTAAACGTAAATCAGGATGTGCACGAACTTCCTCTATCGATACGGATGTATGTCTTGAGTGTGGTGCAACATACTCATCGCTAAAGCCGCGCACTAAATCTACTGTTAAATCAGTAATCACATGCGAGTAAACGCCTGAGCATTTTTTCAGCAGCTCATATTTACCGATACCATAATGATGATATAGAGCAGCTTGGGCCCCCCAACAAATATTCATAATCGAAGTGACATTTAATTTTGCCCACTCCATAATTTCCGTGATTTCTTGCCAATAAATCACGTCTTCAAACTCCATACGCTCAATTGGCGCTCCTGTGATAATCATGCCATCATAACGACGGTGTTTAATCTCATTAAATGTTGTATAAAAAGTTTGTAAATGCGATTTCGAAACGTTTTTCGATTCATATGTCGCTGTATTTAAAAATGTTACATTTACTTGTAATGGCGTGTTCCCTAATAAGCGTAATAATTGCAGCTCGGTTTTCTCTTTTTCTGGCATTAGGTTACAAACTAAAATATTTAAAGGACGGATTTGTTGTGTTCTTGCACGATCCTCCTCCATTACGAAAATTTTCTCCTGTCTTAGCAGCTCGCCTGCTGGCAATTGCTTCGGAATATTAATTGGCATTGCTCTTCCCCCATTTCTAGAATTACAAATGAAAAAACCCTCTCATTCCAGCATACGAGAATGAGAGGGTTGATTAGTAGCAATCCGTTCACTCTTATCTCTCGGGGGATAACCCCGCTGGAATTAGCACCTTTCTAATAAGTATTAGAGGTTGCTGAAGCGTCAACGGGCCATATCCCTCGGCTTCTCTTGATAAGATTTTTTAATTTTGTTTATTGTAGCATGTACGTTGATTTTTGGCAATAGGGGTTGGAATAACCTATTTCAACACTTACTATGCTTCTCAATCAATTTTCATATTTTTTATTCTACATCATGCTAATGACAATGAGAAGTATTGTTTATCGAAAAAGTTAAATCGATAGAAAATTATCATTGGTATAGTCCTTTTGTTATATAAACCAAACAACTTTACAGCTCATACCATTCCCCTGTTTCATAGCCCTCCTAACTGTGGATGCTATATTGAATCTATGATTTAAAGTAAGAAGCAGCCACACTAATGGTTGAAGATGCTCACTATTTTTGTTACATTGAGTGTGTGGTATTTTCATTAGTCACTGTTGGCGCAGTGGCTTTTTTGTGGTCCATTTACAAACAAATACTACCGGTTGGCACATTTACCGAACTCCCTCCTGGAACCTCTGTTAAATATTCAAATAAACCTTCATTTAAATGATTTAGGTCTATATATAGTTCTCGTATGTCTTTCACAAGAACGCTCATTAATTCGCTAATAACCGTAATATCTGTATGCCATTCGTAGAAACAAATATGTGTATCTATTTTTTGGTGTTCGGCATTATTAAAGCTTTCATAAAGCCAATTAATTTTTGTTTCTAATTTCTCTATCACATTTAACCTTGAATGTAAGGCTAATAGTTTTTCACCAGTTTCTTTTGCATGTCCAATTACGTGTTCATTGTTTGTTAATTCCATTTCCATTCCCTCATTTCTTATTTATTTGCTACAGCACGTAATAGCAATTGTTTATTGTGGTCTGACATGATACACCATTCTTTAACAGTTACTTTCAAAGCAATTCCTCCTTCAACTTTTCCAATCTCTCCTTTTTGTAACATGATTTTGTAAGGTAGAAAAGACATTCTAACCTTGCAGGTGAAGAAATTTGTAATAGCATTTCAATAATATTAAGATGTTCTTGCGTGAAATGTGCTTCTTTCAACATCGCTTCTAAATTTAGTAATAAACCTTTATGTTTCACCTTTTTCACTCTCCTTTAATTTTGCGTAGCGCGTTTTATGCACTGTTTAATTTCTGCTACCTCCAAGTCTGTTAAGAGCGAATGGTAACGCATAAGCCATTTAAGCCTATGTTGATACTTGTGAGCATCTGTAATGGCGTTGTGCTGTTTATTTTTAATACTGATATACATTTGTCGTTGCTGGACTGATTTCACCGTACCAGCTCCTTTCACCTCGTGTTTTAATGCTGTTTCCAAAAGTGCTACTGTACTATTTACTGGCAACTTTTTCGCCTGCTCCAATTCTTCAATGTGTTTGATAACTTTGTACCGAGTTACAGCATCGTATTTCAAAGCCAAATGCATAGCTCCATCTTTGCCAAATTTGTAACAAGGTCTTTCTTGTTTGTTTTTGTCTAAATAAGAGCCGAGTGCAAAAATGCGTTGGGCTATTTCCTCTCCTAATTCCTCAACTTCTTTACGAATATCACGCATTACATCAGCGTGCCTTTTACCTGTTAACTCTGCAATATTCAAACTCGTCATTTGAACATCAGCTTTCATTAATTGATTCAATTTGTTTCCTCCTTCCGATTACCTTTCTGTTAAAATATTGGTAGAAAGGTAGGTGATACATAATGTTAACTTTCAAAGAATGGATAATTAAATTTGTTGGTGTGAATTTACCTATCGGGGACATCGCCCAGGAGATACTAGAAGATGACAAATTCCCGAACACAAAAGATTACCAGACTATTGTTGAATACTTAGAACAAAGTCATACTGCTGATAGTTACATGAGAGTGTTTGAATACTCTTATAAAATGTTCTATGACAGTACTCAAAAATAACATTAATATTCTTCATATTTTCTTCTACCAGTAAACAAATCAGCAATACCATCCTGTCGTGGTTTGTTTATAACTTTAAGTCTAAGATTTGCTTCAATCAGAATTGCCTCAAACAGTTTTGATTGTTGTAAATCTTCTTTTGTAATACCGCCTTTTTGCATTCCATTTTTCAAAGTGAAGTCCACAGCTTCCTCAAAAGCGTTTTTAAGATTTGTGAATATTTCTTTGCCGTCCAAACTCTCACCTCTCTTTCATGAATTAACGTTGCTACCGTCATAGAAGCTATAAGTTGTAATAGGCTAGTTCATTGGCTGCCAGCTCAGCGCTTTGAGTAATATACGGCTTATTTCTTGTCCATTCATCAACACCGTTATTTTTATTCGTTATAGTGTAATGTTAAACCATAACAAATAAAATATCAACCATTTTTATTCTATATAGTTTAATTTTATTTGTTATAGTTTAATTATGTGGTATACTATAAACAGGAGGTAGAATTATGGATATTAAAAATGAAGTGAAAAGCAAGCTTGCAGAAACAGGATTTACTCTTACACAGGTTGTAGAGAAAATGAATGATGGGTTGCCTGTTGATAAGCAGACTACTGTTCAAAACATTTCAAACAAACTTTCTCGCGGAACTATTAAGTATAGTGAAGTAAAACAAATTGCTGAGATTATTGGAATGGAAATCGAATGGAGAAATAGGTAACCACACAAAAAAGCATCTACTCTCATGGAGCTGGTGCTTTTTGTGTTACATTTAAATTGCTGATAATAACGTTTTATTTCATGAAACTTTCCCGATTATATTACGTAGAAACATGTACTAATATAAGAAGGTGATTCTAATGTTTCGTACAATAGTGGGACTCGTATTAATTGCCATAGGAATTAAGTTCCTCTTCATTCATGTAGAATTTAAAAATAATATAGTTGAAACGACAGATTCAATACATACATATCAAAATACTGCCCTTGAACTAGTAACAAATGAAAACACATTATACCTTGAGAATCAGCTTGATAAAGCATATCAGAATGCAACTGAACGGGTAGATAATTTTATAAAGAAAGATTCCCCAAAGTTTTTAAACTACTATTATTCTGGATGTGGATTAATTGGTGTTGGTTTATTTATATTATTTTTTGGAATTAAAAGCTTATACCGCTGGTTTATTGGAGAAGGCTTTGAATATTTTTAATCCCTTTACTCTCCACCGTAGATTATTAGAGGAGCAATACAAAAAGCACCTATTCACTAAGAACGGGTGCTTCTACTAGATATAGATTTAAATTAAATAATTTCAAAATTACATATTTCAACGCTTTCTTCAACTCTTACTCCTTGAAGTGCCATACCCATACCCGCCGTGCATACTGGATAACTAAAATCCTCTCCTGATTCATTTATATATCTATAAAGCTCTGGACAAACAAAGACCTTTGTTACTAACTGCCCTACGTTTACTTTATCATCAATGCTCCTTTTCATTGCGTCAACATATTCTTTCATACCTTCACCCCCTCACACCTTTAATATATGTTAGTCCTCGCTATCCATCAATCATTTTGCTATTGTAATTCTATGAATATGATTTTATATTTTGGCTACTTTGGGTTACTAAATAATACGTTTCATATAAATAAAGCAACGCTCGTAGTTCATGTATTACACATGTGTCAGGGTTGTTGTTCTTTTCAGAGATAGAGTAACTAACTTTTTAACCCTAATGATATATTGACTACTCCACACAAAGGACTTAGAATTATAGAAAAATATGGAGGTGTACTATGGAAAAATATTTTCCTCCAAAACACAAAAAAGATAGTTATCATTGTCCTCATTGTAATGTTTATGCTAGACAAGATTGGAATGAACTAGGTCACGCTGCGTACATTTTTATCCCTTATCGTGGTTTAGAATCTAGTAAATGTGAATATTGTACTAAATTTTCGTTATGGTTAGATAAGGTTATGATTTTCCCAGAAAAGACCTTAGCTCCTAATCCACATGAAGATTTACCTATCGAATTAATTGATGATTATTTAGAAGCTGCAAGTATAGTTACTAAATCTCCTAGAGGTGCCGCTGCAATATTGCGATTAATTCTGCAAAAATTAATGGTTCATCTAGGTGAATCAGGAAAAGACATAAATAAAGATATTGGTTCTCTTGTTCAAAAAGGGCTACATCCACATGTTCAATAAGCATTAGATATAGTGCGAGTAATAGGAAACGAATCCGTACATCCTGGACAACTTGATTTAAAAGATGATTTTGAAACTGCCAATCAGTTATTTGAGCTTATTAACTTTATAGTTGAAGATAGAATTACTCGCCCAAAGACCATTGAAGCTTTATTCAATAAATTACCTGAAGGTAAAAGAAAAGGTATTGAAGAACGTGATAAAATTAAGACTCCTGAATAAGGGGTCTTTTTTATTGAACAATAAAAAGCCACAACTCGTAATGAGTGTGACTTTTATGTATTAATTGTTTTGGAAAGTAAAAACGATTTCATCAATAATATTCTTGATTACCGTTTCTGCATTCTTTTGTGCTGCAATTTGTTTTTTAGCTTCTTCATCAGTACCAAGTACAACCATTTTTTTCACAGTGCCAATCCACACAACCAAAGCATTATTTAATTGATCACTCAATTCTTTTATTACTTTTGGTGGAACGATGCTCTGTAATTCTTTGCTTGCATACTCATACCTACTAACACTTTTTTCTAATGTTTCAGCATCATTCGAGTCAATTAAATTAGAAATTTCAATTATCAAATCACCTATTGGTTGTAGTTTTAAAGCATAATCAATATATTCTTTTTTCATATTTCTCACCTCCCCTCTACCTACAATTGTAAGATAATTGGAAGATATAAGCATTAATAAAATTTTGATATAAAAAGCCACACCTGATTAGATGTGACTTTATGTGATGATTCTATAAATAATAATTATAAATAATCACATATCTACCTGGACCCTCTGCAACAATTTGATGTACTTCTATAAGCTTCGGATCATATTCATTTTGAATTTGCTCCCATAAACTATTTATTCCATCTACTAAATTTGGTACACTCGCGCCTAGAGTGATTTCTCCTAAATATTGTTTTTTAATCATAATTACACCTCCTCACTTTATATTTCTATCATAACGAAATACGAACGCATGTGTCTAGTATTTGCTTCCAAAAAAGAAGCCTATCCAAAGGACAGACTTCTCACGAAAGGAGGCGCAACAGTTAACCAAAACTATCACATTATCATAATTCTCTTCATGTATAAAACTCTTCTCTACTATTATAGGTATTTGTAAGACAAACTCTTATGACTTTAATGAAATAAATTCATTATGACGACTTTTTTCACGTACAAGCCAGCGCGCTTATATTTGTAAGTCCATTAACCTACAGTGAATTCTCATACGTTTTTTTGTTTGAATGTATTTATAAATCCTTTATGTCTTCCTCAACTTTTATTACTTCTTTTAATAGATTCCCAATATCAACAATTAGTTGAAAAGTAGGTTCTTGCCCTTTCATTGATAAAATCTTTTTTTCGGCATTACGCAAACTTTCCTCCGCTTTATTAAATGCGTCATAATCGTTTACCGATTCCATTTTATAAACTAACTTCCTGCGATTCACTTCAATATTAATTTCGACAGCATGTACCATAAAATCACGAACACCATATTTTTGTTTCTCCATAAAGTCACCGCCACTCTAGGTATTAATTACATCGTTGTATGCAATTATAAATTTCGCTTTTTCATCTTTTAAACAGTGAAGAATTTCCTTCAATCCATCTATTGATTCAAATGTAGCGTTTTTAAACCTCCAGCGAAATATCTCTTTTTCTATAGTTTTCAATCCTTTATTTAGAAAGTTAATCCCATCTTTAACCCCAGCTATACTTTCTTTCGGCCCTGTTTCTTTCACTTTTTTTATTGCACGTTTTGATAATAAACGAATTTCCTTTATCTCACTTTTAATAGAGCTTAATAAATAATTCTGTTCTATTAATAATTTATTCACTTTTTTCTTCCTCCTTTAGTTTTACTGTTCCTTCAATAAAAATATTCTCTGGAAAATCTGCTTTAATTATGGCAGCGTAACACATCAAATCAGATATTTTATCTGGCTTATGTTCATGTGCCACTAAGTGCATATAACCTAACCCTTGAAGGATAAATTCAATTTTTTCCTCTGTTGACATATGAGATTGAATACCTTTTTTTATTTCAATAACTATTTCATTTATTACATTGTCAATTTCGAATTCCTCAGGGCGCGCATAATTCACCAAACACACACCCTCTTCAAGAATAGAAAATATGATTCTTTTTTCTAACCTCTCCTCATTCGGAAGATAGTACAGGACATTGGAAATACCATTTCGTGAAATGCCCACAAATATTATTTGTGTTCTCTCATCTTTCGAAATTAATCTTCTATATCTCTTTTGCACTTCTGCATCTAATCTATTTAGATACAACCTTATTCCTAATATATCTTGAATCCCTTCTCTTTTTATTTCTTTTATTACAAAATCGCCAATCTGCTCAAAGCCACCTACTGCAGCGATTGTATAATCAGAAATCTTTTTTATTTTATTTTTTTTATTGTCTTTAATTTCAATTTCCTTACCAAAAAAATTCATAATTCGTCTAGTATCCGTAGTTATCACACTGGCGCCACCGCCTATATTAAAGGTCACAATTAACGTCATTATTACACACCTCTTAAAATCAACTTTTCTTTAAACATATTCCCAAAAGGAAATTCTTTCTTAATGTGCTCTTTTATTTTTCTATCGCTAGTTTCCTTTGTGATTACTAACTCATCATCGTTTAGACCAAAAGTAAGTGTAACTACATGATAGGAAGGTGAATGAATACCGAGCACTTTTTTAGCCCATTCAGGAAGTTGGTTTGCTAAACTTTCGACTTTCTTTTTTACAGCACCCACCATAGAACCTATACCTTCGATTAGTCCATTGATAATATCTTTACCGATTTGTTCTAAACTTACGTTTTTAAAGAAACTCTCGATATTATTCCAAATATTTTCGGCTGTCTTTTTAATTGTTTCCCAAGCGCCCTTCCAATCACCCTCAATTAATTTCAATACAGTTTGGATGATACCTAAAACTAAATCCAGTGCTGTTCCTATTGTTAATTTGATAGATTCCCAAGCATATTTAATAACTCCTGCAATTATCGGCCAAACAATTTCGAAGACACCTTTGATAATGCCCATAACCATTTCTATATTGCCTTTAATATTTTCAAAGTGCTTTTTAACTAAACTGAAAATCGCCTCTCCATTTTCATTCCAAAACTCTTTTAGTTTGTCTAGCTGCTCTTTTACAAACTCAACAACTCCGCTGAGTTTTTCATCTATTGTATCTTTTATAAATTCATATGCTGTGGAAGTTATTTCTTTTAAAGAGTCTGTTACTTTTTTATAAGTTTCTTCTACTTTATTAAAAATATCAGAATGCTTATTTTTAAATACTTCCCATTTAGATAGAATTTCTCCAGTCTCCCAGTTGACTTTATCCACATGTTCTTCTGCTTGTTTTTGAGCTTCTTCAACAACTTTTGAATGCATTTCTTCCGCTTGCATAATAACTTCATCGCGTTGTTTTCGAGCTTCTTCCATTAATTTCGCCGCTTGTTCTTCTGAAATGACGCCCATTTCATCTTTCTGCCTAGTGATTTCCCCAACTGTCTTGTTATATTGGTCTGCTGCTTCTTTTACAACTTCATTTTTTTGGTTGACTGAATTTTTGACAACTTCCGTCGCTTGTTCAGCTGTAATTCTAGACGCTTCACTTTTTAAATTTTCAAGAATTATTTTTTGTTCTAGCTCGCTTTCAGTCATATATCTGATAGCATTATTTTTCATATTTTCTTGTATTGCATTGATTTCTAATTGCTCTTGTTCCGTGATAGCTCTATTTTGTTCTTTAGCTGTATTCCATATTTCAGCAATTCGTGCTTGCCCCTCAGCTATTTGCACCTCTTTTGCAGCCTGCTTAGTTTTCATATTTGCAATAATTTCTGCTTCCTCTTGCTCTGTTAAAGCTGCTGAAGAATCGAAAAATGTTTGCATGTTTGACAGTTGTTCAGCATGATCACTTTGCATCTCTGTTAAAACTTGTTGTCCCATTTGGTCATAAATGCCTATCATTTTATTAGCCATTTCTTGAGTGACTACTTCTCCACTCCATGACAATTGCTTTAATGATGTTGTAGCTTCATCAGATAACTTTAAAAAGCCACCCACAGCTTTTGCTGTACCTTCTGAAACCTTATCCGACCAATCCTTTACCTCAAGTGAGGACTTTTTCATATCCTTAACTACTAATGCTGTTCCAATTCCGATAGCTGCGATAGCTGCCACAGCAACACCAATTGGACCTGTTAAAGCCGTAAATACACTTGCTAAAGCTCCTATGGCTGGAGTTGCCGCCGCTGCTCCTGTTGTTACTACTCCTATAGCTCCTGCTACTGTACTAAATGCTCCGAATAACGCTCCGACAGAAGAAACTAATGCACCTACCACAATTAAAACTGGTCCAGCAGCCGCTGCAATCCCCCCTATTGCTAAAATTACTTTTTGGGTGGTAGATGAAAGTTCTGTAAACTTCTCAATCATCCCTTGAAATCGAACAACAACATCACGCACAATTGGAATTAAAATATTCCCTAATCGGATGGACATTGTTTCAATTGCCCCTCCTAGCTCTTCCATTGCGCCTTTTAAATTATCCTTCATTTGGTCTGCTGCTTTTTTAGATGCACCTGCTGAATTTTCTAACCCATTTGTAAGTTCATCTAATTTTTCTGGTCCGGCTTCAATCACCGACAACATCCCTGATACTGCTTCTGTACCAAAAATTGTTGATAATGCTGCTGCCTTTTGAGCGTTTGTCATACCGTCAGTAGCATCACCAAGTTGACCAATAATGTTTGAAAAAGGAAGCATTTTACCCTTCGCATCTGTTATTGAAACACCTAAATCTTCTAAAGTATTAGCCGCTGCCTTTGGTGGATCCGTTAAACGCAATAATGCCGCACGTAATGTTGTACCCGCTTGCTCACCACGCATGCCACTATCAGCCATTATCCCCACAGATGCAGCTAATTGTTCCATTGAAATATCAAGCATTTTAGCTACGGGAGCTGCATACTTAAATGCATATTGTAAATCTGTAATGTCTGCAGCTGATTGGTTAGCTGTTTGTGCTAATACATCAGCTACTCTCGATGCATCGCTTGCTTGTAATTGAAAAGAATTTAATGCAGCTGCGACAACATCAGCAGTCTGTGCCATATCAGCACCACTTGCTTCGGCTGCTGAGATAATACCAGGCATAGCTGCCATGATTTCATTTACTTCAAAGCCCATTGCCGCCATGTTTTCCATACCAATTGCAACTTCTTTAGCTGATTTGGATGTAGTAGCACCCAAATGCATGGCTGTTTCAGAGAGTTTGTTAATATCATTACCTGTTGCTCCAGCAATAGCTCCTACCCTATCCATTTGAGCTTCAAAATCCGCTGCCGTTTTTACAATCCCTGCTCCCATTGCTACAATTGGGGCTGAAAGTCTCATGCTAATATCTTTTCCAACACTTGAAATTTTACTGCCAACTGACTTTAGCCCATCACTAAACCGTTTTGTTGATTCACTTAGCCTATTCCACATGTTTTGTGATTGAGCTAATTGGCGTTCTTGTCGTTCCAATTCTGATGTTATTTCGGATAACTCACGTTCAGTACGCGTCATTTCAGCAGTAGCACGATTTAATTGCTCCGCTAGCCTTTGTGTTTCGTCGGCGTGTTCGCCCTGTTCAGCCTTAGCTTTTTCGTATGCCTCTGTAAGTTTACGGACTTTTGTTTGTTGACCTTCCAGTAGTCGTCCGTAAGCATCTTGTTTAGCTTGCAATCCTTCGATTGATGCGCCCCAGTCCTTACCTCTGTTTTGTAATGTACGAATTTCCTGCCCTATTGCTTTTAACGTAGTGCTCATACTTTTTACGGAGCGTTCGAACTGGGCATTGTCTAAACTTAACCTAACAGAAAGGTTTCCTATTTCAGACACAAACTCCACCTCTTTTCATCTAAGTCAAAAGAAAAACTTTGTTTTCCCATTGCACTTAAAGTTCATTATTTTCATTAACTCAACATCTTTTTGTTTAAAATATTTCTGATTGGTAGCCAACTTTTAGGCCACCCAATCAGAGTTGTTTTTTGGTTTATTTAAATATAGGGAATTGATTTCTAAGAAACATCCTGTATTCTTCTCCCTTATTGAAATTCTCTTAAATCCTTAATATCTTCAAAATCTAATTGTTTGATTTCTGGAAACGGAATAAACTCTGTAATCTTTAGACTCACTTGCTGTGGAGTAAGTCCATATTTTTTACAGAAATTATTTAATACTCGCGCTTTAAAAGTCACATAACCAGATTCTTCATACTCCCATTCACTAATTTTATTCCATTCATTAAATCCAGCATCTACAAAATTTTCTTCTGTTAATTTTGATTGAATTTTATTTAATTCCAACCCGCTTAATAAACGTCGAAAAATACCACTATCTTCTTTCTTATCGTTAACCGCAATATGCTTCGCAAACACACTTTGAGCGTATTCTGTTAAAGGCCGAAACTTACATTCAAACTCGCCAACATATTTGCGTTTACGTGACATCTCTACCGTTCGTTCATACTTTGCGAATGCACTCATTATTTAACACCTCCACAAATAAGTAGTAATTCGTTTAATTTATTATTAAATTTGATTGAATAATTCTTTTTAATACCTGTTTCGAGAGGAAGAGTAAAACTTGAATGAATAAAATGCCCATTGATAGAGTAGTTATATTCTCTATTTAACAATGGCCCCAATCTCGTAACCGATTTTTCACAAGCATGCAACTCATTTAATTCTTCTAAAATAGGAAGGACATTATTTTTGAATATATCAATATGCTTTTCCAATTCATCATATTTCGCATAAATAACATCTTTTAGCTTCTTCATTTCAATATCATGATTTGAAACAATACGCTCTTTCACATCTTTAGGTATTGGACTTTCTGAAATATTTTTTAATTCTTGGAATGCTAGGGAATCATGTTCTTTCTTTAAATCTTCATAATCGGTATAATTCTCAGCTTCTTTGAGTAACTTTTCTAGTAATTCCATACGTTCTTTACGAGTTGGGCCATTTTCAAATTCCTTAACCGTTCGTTCAACAATTTCCAGTGCTTTTTTTGTTTCAACTAAATATTTTTCAGACAATATTAAAACCTCTTTTCATTTGTTATTTGTATACCCCCCCTATATATCCAAAAGGGAAAGTGAAAATTTTTGGACAGTTGGGCCCCACCCCGGTCCCTAGGGTAAAAAAATATCGCTAATCCTACGAATGGGGGGCATTATATTTCCATACACATCACCACCTTAAATGAAAAAGTCCATCACACATGTATTGCTACAAGGTAATGGACTTCATGAGTCTCGGTTATTATTTAGTTTTATAATTATTGGTTTTCTTACATTTGTTATTGCCACATTTGATTTCAAGATGTGCCTCCTCTGAACATGCTTCATATGGTGCAGCCGCTTTTAACAATAACTTTCCACAATGATTACATCTAATCTCAAACATAGTTATCTCTCCTATTCTTCTGGGTAAAATGATTTTATTAGTTTTAAATGTTTTTTTATTATTTTCTTTACGTCACGCTCGTCCACTTCTATTGATGTACATAAGGCTGTAGTAAGCGTTTCAGCGTCACTGGTAGGCAATTGTTCAATAATATCCTTGAAGCGTTTGTGACGTATTTTGCAACGTTTTATACGCTTTGCATAACGTTCTTTCAAGGCGATGATTTCGCAGGCGATATGATGTGTACTGGAAATAAGCCTTCCTTCTGAATCGTCCAATGTAGCAACGCCATAACTAAATTGATAAGCTGCTGTTATTTCACGGTCACGCTCGATGAGTAAACGCTCTAACTCTTCGTTACGTTTAGCGTCAAGCTGTAAAGAATAAAGTAATTCATTGATTGTTTCACGTAGACGTGAGCTTGCTACCTCTGGCTTAGTAACTACGATCGCCATTGAATCACCACCTACATATTATTTTTAAAAGTAAATCCATCCTAACTGTATAGCCAGTTCACGCAACGCCACATTAGCAAGCTCTTTTGTTCTTGCGATAGTTGAATAGATTTCGTCCGCAATCTCTGCCCAGCTATCACGGTCACGATAGCGCATATTAATAACTGTCCGAATTTCTTCACTCATCTTTGGGTAGACCACATTCATAGCAGCAAGAAGCTTTTCATGATATTCAACAAACTCTTTAGGCTTGTTACCTGCTTGTAATTCCTCCCGTATCTTCTTGCGATTAATCCAATAACTTTCTAGTAGCTCTATTTCGCAACCCTCTAATTGACTAAATGTTTTTATGCTCATTTATTTCACCCCATATTTTTCACTTAATCGCTGGTTATCTTCATCGCTCATATCTAGCACAATTTCATATTGTGAAGGGAATACTTCATCTTCACCGATAATGCTTCTATCGTTGTTGCAATGCTTTGAATATGTTCCGCTGCCACCATTGCCGTGTATGTGCGTTCCTCCACATACCACACACTCTGGAATAAATAAGCCCCAGTTTATCGCACGTTCGTTTTCATATTCATGCAAATACCCTTTGTTTATGGGAACATGCTGCCTGATTTCACTTTCAGTCATGCCCTCAAACATAATTGCACGTCTTTGTTTTGCTTTTTCAATAACTGCTTTTGTTAATCGTTTGTTTTTGAATTTCATTTGTTTTTTCTCCTTTTTGTTTTGTCGCAACAAGTTGCGCTTTTGTTGCGGAAATGTTGCGAAAGAAAACCAGTAATATCAACTGTTTATCTATTATTTATTATTTGTTGCTTAGAAAATCATAAAAATATAAAGGGTGTATGTTTAATAACGCATATACTGTTACTATTACACACCTGTTGGATAAACAAATTTCTTTCCGCAACACGCAACATTTTCACCTTATTTGTTAAGAAAGCCTTATATATCAATGGTTGTCCAACTTAAAAAAGTTGCCATTTTGTTGCGGTTCTTGTTGCGCTTTTAATTTGAAACCTTTTTTCACCTTCGATATGCCATTTACTATCACTCGTTTATCCTTCCACTCCATCGACAAACGAGTACACACTAAATCTTTATATCTACTATTCGTTAGCGGCGTAACCATATTATCCTTACACCAATTCTGGTAATCTTTAATTACAGTTTCTCCAGCATGTTCAATAAAGTAATCCTTATTAAATTCTGAGAAATAATCTAGCCACGGATCGTTTTGTTCCACAAACATCGCTAATATTTCATGACACCTTTCATTAGCAGTTAATTTTTCAGAACTTGGATTACTTAACATTTCAAAAGCCTTGTCAATCGCTAATTTCAGTACATACTCTTTTGCAGATTGAGACGATATTTTTTCTTGTGTCTCCACATCGGATAAACAATCGGCATCTTTACTAAAATTATGGTTAAAGGGAAGAATCCACAATCTACGGTTAATCGCATTCCCTTGTTCTGCGAATCTAGGTAAATGATTGGAAGCTACAACCATTGTCGCCGTTATACGAACGGTAATAGAATCTTTTCCTTTCCTTTCGATTTGTGTTGGGCCGCCTGTTATCAGCGTCTTTAAATCTCCACTATCTTCAATCTGAAAATCCGGATTATCGTCAGTAACATTCGCTAGTTTTCCGTAAATAGCAGCACTAGAGAAATTGTTACTTGATAATTTATGAGGGCTTACGGCTGAAACGTTCCCCCCCTCCGAATTAAATGATTGATAAATCATGTTAATTAAAGATGATTTTCCGTTACTTGCTGTTTTACCGTACAAATACCAAAGTCGTGGAACTAGAATACCTGGGTAGGCGATACAAGCTAACATTTCTTTGATATTTTCAATACTTGGTGTATGATTTTCAGTAATTTTAATCAAAGTGTTTTCAATGAAATCGTCATATGCGTCAAGTACATAATTTGTGGGAATCTTCTGTAGCACAAAATATTTTGGTGTAAAAGGTATGAGTTCTTTTTCTTTAAAATCAATCAAGCCATTCCCCACCGCTATATAATTCGTATTTACTTCTTTCACAATGGAACATGTTTCCTCAATATAACGCAGCACTTCATTAATTTGATTGTTTTTCAATGTTTCATCATAATGACGAATAATGCCTTTTATTGCTTTTCCGCTGGCATCTTGCTCATAGATACCACGTTTTTTATGGTAAAAATATAACTCGCCATGCATATTGGGATAACGAACTATCGAATATTCTTCTTTGATGATTTTTCCTAATACATGATGTAAAAAGCTTGTGGTGCCATTCGCATTTTTTGCAAACCATTCAGATTGTTTCTGTGGTTTTTCTTCTAATGTGAAAGTGTCACGACATTCTGCTATAGCTTTATTTAATAATTCAATGCCGTATGTCACATTATTTTGGGGACGATCGAATTTTTCTCTTTGACCTAATACACTTTTTCTAAAAATCGATTCCATTACTTTTAAATCTTTGTTACACCAAAAGGCTAATATATTTGCTAGAGCCATATCTGCAGCCGAATGGTCGTTATTGTAATCACTTTCCCACCCTCCATATAGCAATTTAATAAACTTCTCACTTTGTTGGCTGGCTAAGATACGTTTAATAATTTCACCTTCTGGAAGTGCTGCCTTACCTGATTGTCCATTATAAATTTGTGGACTAATAGGCCTTTCGCGTTTAAGTACCTTATCAAGAAAGGCTTCTAATTGTGGGCCACCATCATTAATAGGTAAATTATTAATTGCTTGACCCGTTATCGAGATGTACCTTTTTTGGTCATAAATCTCATAACCTGTTTTAGCATCTTTATTTTTGTGCCTTGTCTTATCATGCTTATACCGCGTCCATACATGGATTCCTTTACCTGATGGTGAAACTTCCGCATAGGACATTGATGTTATTTCACTTGCTAATGCATCTAAATTATCAATATCTTCTATATCGTCTATATCAATAACCGCATATTTGTCTGCATCTGAAAGAACGAATCCAATACCATCATATTGATTGCCTATACAATCACCTTCGTTATACACTCGCATGATTGTTTCGAAATCTCCCCATGTAGCTAAGTCTGTGGAGTCCGCTGGGAAACCATTTGACTGAAAAGGAAGCTTATCGAATTTTTTAGTTTCCTCATTGAAAACCGCCTTCCACAGAACAAATTGCCTACGCTGTTTTAATTCCTGTGGTATATGTTCCTCTTCAACTAATAAAATATCTTCTTTGCTGTGTACTGCCACTATTTCACCTCCATTTTTCACACGGGAACTCTATAAATCTTTGTATTTCTTAGTTAATAATTAAAAAAAATTTCATCTACAGTTATTCCCGGAAAAATCCTTCTAAGTAAATCCCTAAAAATTATCTTTTCTTTGTCTGAAAAAGATATTCTACCGTTTTCTTTCTGCCAGTATGCTTGTGTTGATATATGAAATTCATTTGCCATATCTTTTTGAGTAAATCCCAACATTTTTCTATAGCCCGAAATTTTATCCTTCACACTAACACCACCTTTTCAATCTTTGTATTTCTTAGTATAAATATTTCTTTCAAAAAAATCAAGCAATACTTTGTATTTCTTAGTAAAATGATTTATGATGATACATATCAACTATATTAGAGGGTGATTGAATGAATAAGCCACATGATTTAAAACAAGTGGGGAAACGTATTAAGGAAATACGTATTTCTCTAGGTTTAAGTATGGATGATTTTGCAAAAAGAATTGATGATAAAGCTAGAAGTGGAACTGTAGCGAATTGGGAAACAGGAAAAAATCTCCCCAACAATGAGAGATTGAAAAAAATTGCTGAACTAGTGAACATTAGACCTGCTTATTTATTAAGTGGGAACCCTTATGACAATTTGTCACCTGAAGAACTTGAAGAACAGTTACAATATGAATTCGAACAACAAGTGAAAGAACATGCTATTGGTTCTTTTAGAGAAAAAAAGTATGTTCAGCTTGAAGATTTTATTAATGCTGAAAATAGTTTTCCACCACGTTACTTTTATATTAATGGTCATAGATTAGATGATGAAGCAATAAAAATGCTTGTAAAGTTATTTGAAGGTAAAGAAAAAAATTATCCTACTGAAAAGGAAATTGAAAAAGAGTATGAGAAATTAAGAAATGAACACCTGGAATATTTAGAAAAGAAAAAGAATAACCCTAAAATGATTTCATTTGGCGAACACCATTTTTATAAATATCACTAAAATACTCTATAAACGAAAAAAAGACCAAGCAATTAAGCCTGGTCTTTTTTCGTATTTAAAAATCAAAATTATTCAATGGATTGTGTTTGTCATTTTCATCTTTCAATTCACTACCCCATAAATTAACATAACGCATGGTAGTTTGTATATGCGCATGACGCATTAATTTTTGGATAGCAAATACCGGTGTTCCACTCATAACTAATCTGTGACAAAATGTATGACGAAATGTGTGAGGACTTACTCTAACATTGCTAAAATTCATCTTATTTTTTAATTCTGTAAATACATATTCAAGTGTGTTATTTGTTAACGGATCATTGGTATTTGTAACAAATACATTTTCATTTTCCCGTTCAAAAAATCTACTAGAGAATGAACGAAATGCTAACAATTCACGCGCAAGCTTTTCTGTCATAAACACTGTTTCATATTGTCTATTTTTCCCGTACACACTCATCGTATGATTTTTAAAATCAATATCATTCCATTTCAATAAAGCAAGCTCTTTCCGTCTTATACCTGTACCCAGAAACACCAGTATAATCACATAATTACGATAGCTACTATAAGATTGATGTTTCTTTTTTTGTGTACGATAAAATGACAACATTTGATTAACCTGTAAATCAGTAAATGTATCAATCTTTACATCTACTTTTTGTGTTTTAATTTTTACTGTAATGTTATCTGTTGCAATTTTTTCCTCTATAAAATAATTCCACACTGCCCGAACACGTAAAATAATTGTATTAATACTATTAGCTTTACGCCCTTTCCCTTTTTGTTGGTACTCCATGAGGTAAGTTTTTAAATGATTACGAGTGACATCCTCCACATTAATAGCGCCATTTTCTATGCAAAAATCAATAAAAGGTTTAACCATATACCTGTACGTATTGATATTTCCTTCTGTCGTGTTATTAAATTTCCTATCAGCAATAAAATCTTCAAATGCAAATTTTAACAACATAATAAAAAACACTTCCCATCAAATATTATTTCAAATTGACGAGAAGTGTAGTATCCACAATAAACAAATTGTAAACTACCCAGCTTCTTAACAAGTGCCGTAAACGTTGATATAATAGGCTTTTCAAACCATATCCCTCGGCTTCTCTTGATAAGATTTTTTAATTTTGTTTATTGTAGCATGTACGTTGATTTTTGGCAATAGGGGTTGGAATAACCTATTTTAATGTTGTATACTTTTTATTATCATTCATTATGATATCATTTAAATGAAGTTTGACAGCTAAATGTCAAACAGGAGGGTTATTTCTCCATTGATTATCAGCAAGAAGTTAATGATTATAAAAAATTAATTTTGCTGATGTATATAAATCGACATCGCTAACTTCAAGTAAAACAGAATAGCGATCTTTTTCCCACACTCTTGATAGATGACTATAATCATCACTTACAAATGTACCATATCCAAACTCTTTTATAGCTTCTTCGTCTAAGATATCAAATAGTGCTACCATCTCATTCCACGAATTGTAACTGTTTTTTTTAGGTAAAAAATCATAAACAATGTATTTTAATTTTTCATCAGCAAAATAATATTCTAATAATACACTGTATCCATATTTTTCAACTATATATTGTAGGCCAGTTAAGTTCCCCCCTTTTCTTACATTAATTAATTTTGCTGGTTCCATTTTCTTTACTTGATTTATATTCATCGAGAAGTCAATTACTCTTCTTTTACTTGTACTATTATTTGTCGCATTTGGGTTTTTACTTGTTAAATAAGAATCCTTTACATAACCTTTTATTTCTCCTTGCTTTATGTATGACCACCCATTGCTGTCCGTTGAATATACAAAAACTTTTGAGCCATTTTTCAGCATCGTTACTTTAGCGCCTTTTGAATGGGCTTCCTTTCTAACAATTAATCCACCTTCAGCTTTTACATATTTATTTTGATTGACACTTTGTGCAACTGCTTTTGTCTCAACATTATTAGCTGCTTTTACATCTCCGTAGCTTACTGTTATTAATGAAATAAAAAATAAACATACTACTACTATCAACTTTGCATTTCTCATGGTTTAACGCTCCATTCAATTTTAATATAGTTAAACTGTATCATGTGAGGAAACTATTTCCTATAGTTATTTTCACTATTACATTCTATTAAATTCATTCCATAAACCCCTTTAAAATATATGTTATACAAATTATTTTTTCTAGGTGATATTACTACAATAATCGCGCACTACGCTTATTTAATTTATTATATAATAAAAGACTACAGCAATTTTTACTGTAGCCTTTACTTCAAGAAGTCTTGTTATTAAAAATAAGTATATCCAAAATCTCGACTAAAATCTTTAGTTCTATCTTTTTCTATTTTTATTGTACTATAAGTGTGTTTCTGGAATAACAATTGGGATCTTTCGAACTTTGCAGAATTATCTGCTCCAATTAATCTTGATAGTTCTGTCTTCAAATAAGAATCAATTGGCTCATCAGGATTTCGTCTTGTATTTTTAGAAGCTATAATAACAAAATATTCACCTACAGGAATATCCGAAATTTCATATTGCCCATAGCCATTAGCTTTAGCGCTTAATATACCACTTTCTTCAATCGCGATTCCAAGTACAAATAAGCTCATCGCATCTTCATGGTTTTTATAATTATAATTAGTTGGAATCATGAATATTCTAGCATCTACATCCGCTCTTGTACCGATATATTGATTATACTGCCAAGTGACTGTTCCTTTAAGAGCCCCATACTCTTCAGCTATTGAATCGTAATTGTTGCTATTAACAGAATTTCCATTTCTCCCAAACAGTCTATCTCGTTCTTCAAATACAATATAACGATATGTTTTATCTATAAATGTATCTAAATGTGTTCTTGTTAATTTGTTATCTGGTTTAAAAGTGCCATCTGGATAACCTGAAGTAACATTTGCTGCTACTAATTGTTGAATTGCACTGTAGGCACTATTATTTCTAGTAACATCCTTAAACGTCTTATCTCCCTTTGGAAGTTGCGGACCAAATGCTCTAGAGATAAAAACAGCCATATGTGCTCTCGTTAGCTCATCAGAAGGTCTAAAAGTACCATCCGAATAACCACTAACAATTCCTAAATCTACAGCAGATTGAATATAACCACTTGCCCAATGACTTCTTGGAACGTCTTTGAATTGCGTTTCTCTTTGAGTACCATCTAAATTTAATTTTTTAGCAATCTCAACTATCGCTTCTGCACGGGTTGCTAAATTTTCTTTAGCGCTTGTTTCTGCAATATTGAATGAAAAAACTGACACAATTACTGCCACAAATAATAAATAAAATACTTTCTTCATAATAATCCACCTCATTTACAATATATTAGTCAAATTGTATCACAAGAGGGGGACATTCTCCTATATTTATTTATTTTTCGGTGTTATCTATTTAGCTCATATGTATCACCATAAGGATGGTTAACTTACCGTGTTTACTCTAAGTAACTTCCTTCATGATTAACATATTGGCCAATCACTTTCCATTCGCCGTCCTCATTTACAAAAGTGTTTCTTTTCCTAAGTGTTCCATTTAGCTTTCTTCCATTGTTCTCTACCATCTCAATTATCATATCTGAATCTACTTGTGCCTTATTAACATAAAATTTCACAACAATCTCCGTAGCTTGACGTTTAATTGTTTTATATGAATCAAAAGAGATTTGTACATCAACTAAATTTTTTCATAACTTGTTGTATTTTTGAACGTGTTGTACTATAACGATTCATATCTTTAAATGCATCAATTACTTTTGCTATTAAATAATCTATCAACAATAAAATATTTTAATAGCATATTAAAAAATACTCCTAATCATCTAAATTAATAAATGATTAGGAGTGGCTTATATACATTGTATTTCAGTCATAACCTCATAAACGTCGTCATTGCAGCTTTTTAAATTTAATGCTTTCCTTTTTCTGTTCATATGGTTATGGAATACACTTTTAGCTTTTTATGGCTTAAAATAGATTAAAGTCGCTGACGTATATAAATCCTTTCGATTAACATTTAACATGACAGAATAAGAGCCTTTGTTCCACACACTTGAAATATTATAAATACCATCCGAACGTGTTTCTACATCATTTCCGAATTCTTTAATGGCTTCTTGATAAAGTAGATCATGTATAAGCTCAATTTCTGACCAAACACTATAGCGATCTCTATTTGGGAAGAAATCAAACACAATAACACTTAGCTTTTTATTCTCAAAATAGTATTTTAATTCTGTTGAATAACCATATTTCGTTTCGGAGTAAATTAAAGCAGATGCATTTCCCTCTTGTGGATTTCTAAGTAACTTTGCTGTTTCAGCCTTTTGGATTTGAGGCATGCTCATCGAAAAATCTATGATGCGATTTTTATTTTTCTTACTATAATGTGAATCCTGTTCTATATCTACCAAATAGGAATCTTTTACATAGCCCTTTACGTTCCCCTGTTTTATATATGACCAACCATTGCTGTCCGTTGAATATACAAAGACCTTCGAGCCATCTTTCAGCATCGTTACTTTAGCGCCTTTTGAATGGGCTTCTTTTCTAACAATTAATCCACCTTCAGCTTTTACATATTTATTTTGATTGATATTTTGCGTGACTACTTTAGTTTCTGTATTACTAACTGCTTGCACTTCTGCATAATTTCCAGCTATCAATGACAGAAATACTAAACATAAAACTACTATCCATTTTTTATTTCTCATGGCTAACACTCCATTTCTTAATGTATAGTATAATAATATCATACATTGCTTGATTATTTTGTTATATTAACCAAGAAGGGGTTTTCAAAATGATTCCAACATTAGCAACAGAACGACTTATTTTAAGGGCAATTGTACAGGAGGATGCTGGCGATATTTTTGCTTATTTTTCAAATGATGATGTCACAAAGCATTATGGCATGCAGTCATTTACAAGTGTGGAGCAAGCTGAAAGGCTGGTTGAAGCATTTGCGAACAATGTTCGAAAAAAAAATGGCATGCGCTGGGGGATTACAAAAAAGGACGACAGCCGTTTAATTGGCACAATTGGCTTTAACTTATGGTCACCTGCTCATAAACGAGCTGAAGTTGGCTATGAAATTCATCCTGATTTTTGGCGAACAGGCTACGCATCAGAGGCATTAGAGAAGATAGTTGAATACGGCTTTCAGAACTTAGAGCTTACACGCATAGGAGCAGTTGTTTTTATCGAAAATGAAGCTTCTAATCAAATGTTAGTAAAGCACGGGTTTGAAAAAGAAGGTGTTCTGCGTAATTATATGTACCAAAATGGGCAGTGTCATGATGTGAATATATATTCTAAGTTGAGTGTTTGATAGGAGAAGCATGAGAAAAGATAGGGCTCATCGCCCTATCCTATTCAAAAAGCTCCTTCAATAAAGTAAATGATTTTGCACGAGCTTCTTCATCGTAAATAGAAGCAGTGACCATAAGCTCATCCACTTTTGTATCTGTCACGAATTTTTCTAATTGTGCTTTCACTGTTTGCTGACTACCGACAAACATATATTGACGTTGCTGCATAACCGCCTGTTTTTCAAATGGTGTCCATAGTTCATCCATATTGTCTACAGGGGGTTGAAGTAAATCATGTGTACGGCGAATGATGCTTAAAAATAGCTGATAATAGGTTGTTGCTAATTTTTGGGCTTCTTCGTCTGTATCCGCAATCATTACATTTACACAAGCAAGCATTTTCGGCTTTTCTAAGTGCTCAGAAGACTGGAATTGTGTGCGATAAATATCGATTGCCTGCATTAAATAATCTGGAGCAAAATGGCTTGCAAAGGCATATGGCATACCGCGGCGTGCAGCTAACTCCGCACTAAATAAGCTAGAGCCTAATACCCACATTGGGATATTTGCACCGAAGCCTGGATAGGCCTTAATATAATCGCTATTTTGCGCCTTTGCTAAATAACGTTCTAATTCATCTATATTATCCTCAAAATCTTCCGCATCACGACGGCGCAATGCTCTTGCCGTGATATGATCCGTACCTGGTGCTCGACCTAATCCTAAATCAATACGTCCTGGAAACATGGCATCAAGTGTTCCGAATTGCTCTGCAATCACTAACGGAGCATGGTTGGGCAGCATAATTCCACCAGAGCCTATGCGGATTTCCTTTGTTGCATTTGCTAAATAGCCTATTACAACAGAGGTCGCGGAGCTTGCAATGGCGCGGCTATTATGATGCTCCGCAACCCAAAAACGTTTATAGCCTAATTCCTCTGCCAAGATTGCTAAACGACGTGAGCGCTCGAATGCTTGCGTCGGAATTTGTCCTTCATTTACGGATACTAAATCTAAAACGGATATTGGAATATTTTTCAACATCATTATCACCTCATTAGTTACTATAACGAAATTGGAAAAAAGATGCTTGCAATATGCTCTGATGCTAAAATAACTTATGGGGGTGTATAATATATGGCGATTTTACAAGATAAAAACTATGCGGTAAGTCATAGCGAAGTGGAGTTTAAGCTAATACGTGTCAGTGATGATAGTGTTTTATTTATGGCAATTTTTCGTGCTGGTGCAACATGGCCTGAAATCGAGATGAAAATTAATTGTTTAAAAAGCGATTTTTATACGCTGTTAGATAATTTACGGCTACTTGAGAACACATATTTAAGTAAATTAGAAATGCATGATCCAGGCTTAGTCATCTACCATATCCCGCAGTTTGGTACATATTATTACCCATCATTTGGGCCCAATCAAATTCCTGAAGAGGAACGTCATGAATGGGAACCCTATTATGAATTGATTTTTATGCTAGACGCAGGAGAAAAGAATTCTTTAAGTGCAAATTGGCGTGGGCCTGCATTAAGTTTGGCAGTAACGCAAGTACAAATTGAAGCTTTTGTTGCCTGCTTGAAAAAAGAGACAAGTGACCATCTATGGTTCTCGCCTGTTCGTTACAATCACTAATATTTTGATTTCAGCACGCCAAAAATAGTTTAATATTGAAGTATTAAACATATAGAGCTACCTTTAAAAAAACAAGCTGCCAATAAAATTGGTCGCTTGTTTTTTTATTCTTACATTATAAAAGAGTGAAAATATTTAATTAATGAAATTTTGAGGAATACATTCACGAACACCAGAATTTCTCAATGAGTTAAATAAAGCTGCACTGATTCTTAATATAACATTGGTATCAGTACCATTTTCTAAATCATAGATGACAAAGTATGAATTATCAACTGTAAAAATACATTTTCGTTCTAATTCAAATCCAGGCGGTATATTGGGAAGTCTAAAAACTGGTACACATACATCTGTATCACCTTCATCTTTAATAAAATTGAAAGTTTGTTGGTCAATCTCATAGATGTTAACTGGATCAATCTCCACACCTTTATCTGGAACTGTAATTTCATCTTCAACTAATAAGAAAAAGCGTTCGTTTCGAAAATTGAAAAGACATCTTGAGCCAATTTCAAATGATGCCATTTAATATTCACCTCCTTTTCTATAGATAAGTTATTCATATTGAATTCAATTGTTTGGACTATAAGGAAAGTAGAGTGAAGAATAATTATGATAGGCTGTTTTAGCAGGACTGTTAATGAAGCAAGCGTTTAATATATGGAAATTGTTTAATCTCAAAATAGATAAAAATTTTTCTTATATTTAATTTAATAATGTAAAAAGCTATCAGGAAAGATAAATTTCTCTGATAGCTTTAATTATTTATTGACGCAAAAATGCTTGTAATGCAGCCATTTGTTCTTGCCCATGCTGATAGCCCATCTCATAGTTTGAGTTGATTTGCGTCAAATCTTTTTCAAAGCTATTCATTGCATATGTCGGGCGGAACAGAAAAGCTTTTCCTTCTTTTTCTAGCTTCTCACAGTATGCGAGTGTCTGATTGTAGCGCTCTGCACGCTGTAGCATGCTTTGTGCTAGTGCGGGATAACGTTTACTCAGTATTTTAATGGCGAATTTCGTTTGGCGGTCCAATGCTTTTTGATAGCCATGCGGACGTGTTAGTACAATAATATGCTTTTCGAAGCCCTTTTCCTCTGCTCGTGTAATTGGAATTGGGTCAGCTAAGCCACCATCATAATACGGTGTATTTTGCAATTTAATTTCAGGAAATAAAATAGGGATTGCACATGTCGCTCGTAGCATTGTGCAGGCTTTATCCATTTGTAAGGCATCTAAGTATTCTACTTGCCCTGTATAAGCGTTTGTTACGCCAATTTCAAACTGCCCTTCAAATTGCTCATAGGTTGTCCAATCAAATAACTCAAGCTCGTTTGGAATCGTATTATAAGCGAAATTAAGCCCGAAAAGACTGCGCTCCGTTAAAAAATTGCGCCAGCCAATATAACGTTTATCATGACGATAATTGGTGAAAACACGCAATGTACGCTCCTTTTGCTTCGATACATAGGAGCAGCCATTAATCGCCCCCGCTGAAATCCCAATGACATACGGCATATACAGCTCATGCTCTAAAAAAGCATCTAAAACACCGCTAGTATAGATTGTTCGGAATGTACCGCCTTCTAATATTAAACTTGTTTTTGTCACACTTGCTCACTCACCTTATAATAGTTCGCGCCACGAAGAATGCTCCTGCTCTTTTACAAGCTGTTCTAAATGTGCGTCCCAAGCATTTGTTAATGTGTTAAACACACGTACATCGAATGTCTCCTTGCCTGTATCATGTAACACATACTGAAAGCACGGCGCATCGTTAATTTGTAGCTCCTCAGCGCTATTTATTGATGTTATAAAAGTCGGTTCTTCGGAGTCCTCGGTCACGCTGCTTTGTAATGCTTCAACAATTTGCTCGTCATTCCATAAGACAGATAGCTGCTCTGTATAGGATAGCTCTTCAGGAAATTCATCGAACTCCTCTAGTTCCCCTTGTAAAAAGGTCCCATGCAAAGGGCTGTATAATAGCTCCTGCTCCATTTCCTCTAGCTGCTCTTCAAAAATGCCTGCTGCTAACTGTTCCCTGCCCTTTTCCGTTAATTGAATGGATTCTTCTATTATTACTAGACCTGTCTTCTTCATCTTTTGTAGTAAATCTTCAATAAATAATGATTCGACAAGCAGGACATCTGCAACCGTTTCAGCATCTTGAAAACGCCCTGTTTGAAAAGTAAGTAACATCATTTTCATTAAAATATCCATCGGCGTTCGACGTATCGGTGCATATTTTACTAATAGCGTATGAATCGGTATTGAAAATTGCTTTGCCGCAATAATTTCCACAGAGGAAGGACGCGGTAATTGTTGTTTAATTTGTCGTTCAAGCTGTTGTAATTCCATAAGTCACTCCTATGCGCGGTAGCCATCCTGTGCCTTTACTACATCTAGCACATGCTGATACATACGGCGTGTTTCCTGTTTCTTTGGACGTTTCGTAAACATTTCCGTACTGCCCACCATAATTAATAATTCGCGTGCACGTGATAACGCAACATTTAAGCGGCGGTAATCCTGTGCAAAGCCAATTCCACCTTTCCCATTATGATTACGCACCATGCTGACAATAATAACGTCCATTTCCATCCCTTGAAACTTATCGACAGAGCCTGTGCGAATATGAAGATGCGGATATTGTTGTTCAACCATATCATTTATGCGCTTCACCTGCTCCGCATAAAAGCTAATAACACCTATAGATTTCTTCGTATCTGCTGCAAGGCTGCCTTGTTCCTTTAACTTCGCTGTCGCATCATTCATCGATGTCAGCAGTTCCTTGACCTTATCCAACTCTGCCCTATTAAATAAACTTGCCCCTTCCTTCATACGCTCCTCAAAATAGCGCTCCTCATGTGGGATATCAAGCCATAATAGATGATTTTGACGGTTAAATAAAGGCGTTTCTAGAAGATGGTCACGCGCTTCATCAGAATTAGCTAAGCCACATTGCAGTGCATCATGCTCATTTTGATAAAATGGCACAATCGTTTCCATAATATTTGCATGCATACGATATTGAATAGCTAGCATCGTCTTGTTGGACTGAGGCAGGTTTTTATACAAGCGCTCAAATAGCGATTCCTCTAATAATTTTTCTAACTCTCGTTTTTCCTCGAATGTATCACTATTTTTAATAACCTGCTCTAGTGTTTCCTCAAATGTTTCATCACCAATCAGTGGTGGAAGCTGGTGATGATCCCCAACTAAAATGATCTTCTTCCCTTTTAACATTGGTAATAGAAGCTCAGGTGGTGTTGCTTTCGAAACCTCATCAATAATAACAACATCAAATGTTGGATAGTTGTCCATAAACTCTTTATTAGCAGACGCCACACATGTTGTACCTATTACATTTGCGTGCTTTACATAGAGCTTACGAATTTCCTCTAAGTCATGCTCGCTCGCATTTGCCAGCATCGTTTGCCACTCGCTTTGTAGCTGCTGTGTAATAGGTAGTAACTCTAGCTTATGCTCAATTTTTGTGATGGCTGCTTGTGCAGTCGCCATACGCTCCTCTACCGCAATAAGTGCTGCCTCTGGATTTTGCTTTGTCAATTGTTCAAGCTCTTGCTGCTCTTTTTCTAATGCTAGACCTAAGCTGTTGATTTCTTTTAGCTGCTCTTTTAATGCTTGTAGCAATTCGGTACCATGTGTTAACTGTTCATTGACTTGCTGTAATTCGGCTGCTTTTGTTTCATAATTGGCTGCTAAGTTTGTGCGATTTGCTTTTTGTAGCTCCAGTTGCTGTTGGCTTAATTCTAATTCGATACGCTGTTGCTGAAGCTGCTCCGTAGTTTCATCTGTTTCTGGCAGCCCTTGCAATTGCTGTTGAATCGCTTGAAGTCTAGCTTGTAATTGCTGCTCCGAACTGCGCAATTGCTGTACTTGTGCCTCACTATGCCCAAGCTGCTCTTTATATAAATCGACTAACTCCTCTTTAAGCTTTGTGAAAATTAGCATGACCTCACGCATTAAATCCTGATATTTCACTTGTTGCTGTTCAATATATGCCTGACGTAAAAGCACTCCTTGAATAGAGCGCGTACCATTTTGCGCATTGATTTTTTTCTCTGCAAAGGCACGGCTTAGCTTTGTTAAAAATTCATTAATTTCAGCTAGTGAATACGTATGATTTGCTGGCAGTGTCGGTGCTGTTACATGAATTTGTAGCGTTTTTTCACTATAGACTAAAGCCTTTTCCAGCCTTTCGCTTAAATCCTTTATCGGTTTATATGCCACAATCTCAGGCTGTAATTTTGATAAGGAAGCAAGCAAGCGATCAATAACGAAGCTGCGTCGTATTTCATGAGCTACGATAAAATCTTCAACATCCTGTACCTTTTTCAGCTCAGTAATTTGTGTCGTTAATCGTTCCATTGCCCCGTCGTCTGGTGACATTCGTTGGAGCTGGGTTGTTATTGTTGTTAGTTGTTGTTGTAGTTGCTGCTCAGTTGCTCTTATTTCGGCTGCTTGTATGGCGGCGCTTAGTTGTGAGAGCCTTTCTTCGTTTCTCTGCTGTGAAACGTTGATTTCTTCTTCTGAACTAAATGTAGTAAGCTGCTGTTCCATTGTTGCGACTGCTTCTGCAAGCTCTGTCTTCGCTGCTTCCAGTTGCTCTAGCTGCTGCTCTGTTTGCTCACGTTCTTTTTTTAATGGCGCAAGCTGTTTTTTAAGCTCAGTTATTTTCTCAGCAAGCTCACTTAATTGTTCCTCGGCCTTCTTTTTCTTCTCAATTGCCTGCTGAAGCTTGTTTTTTTCTTCTTCTAATTGTGTGAGCTGTTGTTCATATGCTGCGATTTCCTGTTCAAGTAGCTGCTGCTTTTCATTTTGTTGTGAAACCTCATGCGTAATGGCTTCATATGTTAGCTGCTGCCAATACGTCGCCACATTTTCCTCGATAAACTTTTTGCCTTCCTCTTCAATGCTTTCTGTTCGGCCATAGCGCAAGATTCGGATATCTTTATTCGATAATAATCGGCTTAAAGCATTATCAACAGCTAAATTTGACTGCGAGGCAACAAGTGTTTTTAAGCCTGCCTTCGCATTTTGATAGCAAATTTCAGAAATAACAGTTGTTTTCCCTGTACCCGGTGGACCTTGTATAACATATAAATCCTCTGCACTCATTGCCCCTGTAACGGCCCTGCGCTGGAATTCATTCAGTTGATTATGAAAATTGAGTTCAACATCTGTCGAGCGAGCTGCTATAACAGGTTTATCCTCGAATAAAATATTTTCTAAGTTGGCATTGGCTGCAAGCCCTTCTTTTAAGCGGTCAAAGCCTTTTAACAAACGATTAAGCTGAGATTTCGTCGAGGCATTGCTGAAGTCTATGTAGTCCATTTCAAAATTTAGCTCATTATTTCTCGCTAATCGAGCTGCATCAGGCTTCAAGGCAATTTCAACAGTGCGCGAGCCACGATTTGCTTTTACGACTTCCCCTAAATCTTGTCGCAAGCCGCGTACTCTTGCGCTCAATCCTTTTAATTGCTTCCATTCTTTATCGTTCATTTCACTACAGTTAAACGTAATATGTGTGAAATCAGCGTTAAATGTATGCGTTGTGAATTTCGCTTCAATATCTTCTATATCCGCATTTTGGTTTAATACTTTTAAATAACCTTCCCAGGAGGAGATGCGCTTGTTCACATAGTCAAAGCGCTCCTGCGCAACAGGAAGCGCGGCAAGCGTCTCAATAAATTTGTCCGGATAAGTATGCCCGCTAATTCGAGAAGGCACAAAATGAATCAAGAGTCTTTCACGACGATTAGTTGCAACAGGCGTCCCTTTCCCTCTTGTACGGAAGCTTTTTGCGACAAGCCCATTCTTCAAATCAAAGACACAATCCATTATAACAACGCGCTCTTGAAACTTTTCCTTCAATACGCGGTTTTTCTCATTATCAAAATAAAGCGTAATGGCGAGCTGTGTTTGCTCAATCGCTAGTTTTTCAATATAAACAATAAAGTTTTTTTGCAAACGAAAAAAGGCCTGTTCATCTTGAACATGCTGTTGAATGGCTTCACGTGCCGTATTCGTTAATAATATATGACATCGAACCGTTTCAATGGCAACCTTCTGTACCATGAACATACCTCCTCTGCAAATTTGACACAAAAATAATTATACCAAGAAATACAGTGTGTCGATAGCTCTTATCATAAGAAAAAAAGAAGATGCCAGGAAAGATTTAGCCTTTCCTAACACCTCTATCATATCGAAGTAGCTTATTCTTGCACACGCATATTATCAATATAGGCTGCATCCCATTCAGGGTCTACTTTACTTAAAGAAACTGGGCGGAAATTGTCCTTGCGCACTAATGTATGTACAGTCGTAGCAGTCGCTGCTAGCGTGCCGTCCTCATGCAATATTTCATAGCCATATGTTGTGCGAATGCGCGAATGTGATTCAATCCATGTACGAACTGTTGCCACCTGCCCATAGCGCAGTGCTGCTTTATATTGAATCGAAACATCGATAACAGGCGATAAATAACCTTCTTCCTCTAGCTTTGTATAGGCAAATCCTAAATCTTTGATTAGCTGTGCGCGGCCAATTTCTAGCCAAATGATGTAATTTGCGTGGTATACAACGCCCATCTGATCCGTTTCTGCGTAGCGGATTTCAATTTGTTTTTCTGATATATGCATTTTCGTCACCTCGGGTTCTATCATACCGCGATTGGTGGGGGTTTGTCAGTTGGGAGGTGTTATTTTGGGATGATTGTTTTTTGGGGGATTTTGGTGGGTGGTGAGTGGGTCATGTTTGGTGTTTTTTTCCTTTCTATGTATAAGAATGTATAGAAATGTTTTGATTTGGGGTACAAGTGGGGTACGGTTGGGGTACAGATTTTTAAATTGCGGCAGGCGCTGAGGATAGATATGAGTAGGCATCGTCCCTTGGGTTGTATCTTATTTTGAGGAGAATTTGGGGTACAATTCTATTTTGTTTTATAAAAAAGCCCATGATACTCATAAAATTTTGAGTATCATGGGCTTAAATTTATTTAGTGTTGCTACGTCGCTGGTCAATTGTAATGTATAGGCCTAATAGTCGATCTGTCGCCATTTGCTTATTTTGCAAATCCTTTAAGTGTGAATCTTGGATAATACCATCTTTAACAGCCTGCGCTAAGTATTGTTCAGCAGCTGTTTGCATTGAAGGACTTCCTGGATTCCATGTTGGTGTCATATGAGTTACCTCCTCTTGTTTGTCTTTTGCAATCAATTGAACCTGTAGCTTACTATTAGAAGGAACAATTACAGTCCCCTCAAGCTTATAGTCTTTTGGCATTTGCCATGTCGATTTAATCTCAAAGTGAGGTCGATCGATACTGCCTTGCCAATCACCGCCCCATGTGATACCCAACTTGCGAGCGATTGCCCCCACTTTACTAAGCGTTGCCACGTCATACAGTGTCTGTGGAGGTGCTACAGCAATGTCCCATGCGAGACGCGATTTATGATTACTATTTAGTGTCCAAGTAACGATTATTCCTGGTCTTGTACGTCCTTGTGCATAAAGATAATTTTGCCGTTCCTGTGAGCGATATGTTTCGGTGATAAAAACATTTCGTATCCCAGCTTTGAAGCACTCTTGGAATAAAAGTCTACATGCTGTTTCTGCAACAGGTAGTAGCTCCGATAAATCTCGACAAGATGTTGTTACATCAGTCATTTATTATCCCCCTTCGGCTTTTTATATTTGAGTGCTTGTGTACTGTCAGATGTACCTTGAGTAGTTGGATCAATGATAATTCCTAATAGTGCACAAATACTTAGTATAGTTTCTGTAATGGCTGTAATCTGATCGTTGTAAATAGTAATATCATAATTAAAAATGCCCGCTATTTGATTAGCGAGCACGATTAGTAATGCAATTAACGACACCCAAAACTGCTTATGTTGTAGTCGTACTTTCCAGTTAATTTTCATCCATTAATCCCTCCAATTTATTGATACGCAAATGTGCAGATTTGCTTGATTCTTCTACTCTTGTAACGCGCTCTGATAGCTCCATACGCTCTCTCTGCTCCACTTTCATATCAATGCGGATGTTTTCTACACCTACATTGATTGAATCTAGTTTTGTACTAATAACCGCTGATTCCGCTGCACTACGTTGTACATCTTTATCTCGATTCCTCATAAATGCCAAGTAGGTTAATGCCATGCCTATTAATGCACTTAGCACGCCTACAATTGCTGTTAATTCCATTGTAACACTTCCTTTTCCGCATAATAAAAGCCCTCCACAATGTCGTGGAAGGCTTTATAAAAGATAAGTAGCATGACGAATATTTCTTTGTTATTCTTTTTGATTTTTACGGATTTCATTTTCAATCTGAATTTTAAAAACATCAGATGATACTTCATCATGTTTGCCACTATAAACGCCTTGTAGAGTCATATATTTCGATACCTTAGAGAAAATCACGAATTTACCTGACATAAATCTGTAGATTGTTCTGGCATCTTTCGGCAATGGTTGCCCACAATATTCCTCTATATCTAAATATTTCCTATCAATGTATTGCCCCGGATTAATCTCAACTAATACTTCTTTCTTACCCAAAGAACTTTCGTATACACCAGAAGGGGTAATTTTGCTAGTTTCTAACATAAAATATGCCCATTCAT
The DNA here is from genome assembly GCF_000612805.1 of Bacillus ndiopicus. Lineage (GTDB taxonomy): Bacteria > Bacillota > Bacilli > Bacillales_A > Planococcaceae > Metasolibacillus > Metasolibacillus ndiopicus. The sequence goes on from NZ_HG964404.1 coordinate 112,565, forward strand.
ACCCAGTTTTTGGAAACCACTGGAATATCAATCTCCCTGATTTCATTACATTGTTTATAGACCCTGATTTCAATTCAACTAAGCCCAGTTCATTAGAGAAAGTACACCCCTTTAAATCAAAACCACCATTTTTAGGGGGAAATGTATGATTCGAAGCTTTATTTTTACCTATAAAATCCAAAACCTCAATAATCTCATCTGGCCGATTCCATTCTTTATATAGTGGAACGTCCCCATCAAACAACGTTTCGACCATTTCTCCCCATAATAATAATTGTAATTGTTCATCTCTAAATTCTTTACTTGACAATTCTCACCATCTCCTTTTCCATTCCTGTTATTTTTATACGTACAGATATGGAAAAGGTTTCAAATTATTAAATAATAAAAATAACACTAGTGACAACAATTTTTGATTACAATAAAAACCTCCCACAAAAGATTGCGGAAGGCTACTGTTTAATTAATCGTTTTTCAATTGGAGGATAATAATTTAAAGTTGGTGTATCTTTTAAATTATGTCCTCGTTTACCTAACTCTTGTAAAAACAATTTGTCTGCTAGTATGTGGCTAACATTAACCGCAAACTGCAAATCTATTACATACCTTTGATTGTCATAAGCTAGATACTCGACTACGATTCGCGACGTGTATTTGTACATAAAACTCCCCCTCGATGACAATATTCGCCATTTTCGTGAAAGTTCCTTTTTCCCATAATAAAAAGGACACGCAAATGCGCATCCTTCAGATTCCCAAGCGTTTGGGATTATAAAAATAATAAAAAACTGCTAATCATTTAGTCTAGGAGTTGCTACATATTTTTAATATTTATTTTCTTAACTCAAATTCAAATTTGTTATCTGTGTTTAAAACTACTAATCTTTCAACTTCTTCTTCATCAAATCCAAATGATACTAATAATTTCACTAGAGCTCTCGGCCCTGTACCGCCGTATCCAGAAGCGAATCCGCTTTGGATATACAAAGTAGCATTTTCCCCCTTAATAATCGTTTCGTAGTCAATTTCGTTACTATTTCTGCTATGTTTTACAGAAATAATTTCACCTAATCTTTTTAAGTTATCTTGTACATAATTAACAGCTTGATCAGTTGTTGCTTCAATTAGAATAGCCATTTTTACAATTCACATCCTTTTCTAGTTATATTTATAATAATTCGATAAAAAGAGTCGTTCTCCTTCTTTTTTCGACAATAAAAATAACGCTAGTCGTTTGACTGCGTTTAAAAATCTTGTCCTGTAATTTCTTTGTATTGTTTAGGCGTTATTTCGCCAAACAGATTTTCTTCCGTTTTTACAGCTAGTCGTAGCTGCTCAGCCGTCACCCATTTATACATGAAAGCGATTTGCCAAAATTGCATCACCCCTCACCACCCTTCAAAGACATGACTTCGAGTTTTAGTTGAGTAACTGTTGTACCCAAGCTATTAATAAGCAAGTCCTTTTGCATATTTTTAATTTTTTCCTGTGCTAACTGTGCACCAAGCGACATCACTTGTTCATCTGTCGTAAGTGCATCACCTACTTTTTCGAGTTCTCCAAAACTGCCATCTGGCAATCGTCTACGTCGCAACATTACTCCAACACCCCACTTATTAGATGTATTTTATGATTAACGTCAATATTGGGACGAGTAGTTGAAAGTTTTAAAATGATATTATTTTTTGGCTCATTGGCTTCAAAGTAAAATTCATCTTCGACAACACCTGTGCTCACTGGTGCTGTATGGTCAGCTGTGAGCTTTACATATTGCTCTTGCTCCCCTTGCAACGTCATGGACAATTCGGCAATTAAATTAAGCTCCTCATCCCTTTGAATCCATAACAAAACGCCCTTTGCGCTCCCACGTGGTGGCTCGATTTTATAACGAGCTACAGAGTGCAAAATAGGCGTTTTGACTTCGGTTTTATTTAACTTAATTGTTTTGGAAACTTTAAAATTATAGCTATCTACAAGCTCTATCACAATTGTATTTTGACCAACATCGAGCTGCCCTAATGCAATCTCAAAAGCCCAACGTCCCTCAGTAATCTCCAGTGCTACGCTATTGCCTCCATTCAATCTATAAGAGGCTGTAACTGAGTTATTATCTGGATCATTTGCCGTACCACTAATAACAAATTTGTCTGTATCAATAATGCCACTTGGCTGTACTGTATCAATAGTTAAAATTGGTGGTCGGTTAGGCACAACGTAAAAAGCACGCTCAGTTATTGTAGATAGTGCACCATCGCCATCTTGCGCCCAAATTTTTAGTGTATGAGGGATACTATCTATTAGATTGCCTGTGATAACCGTGTCATCGTCATATAATTTCCCACCAACAAATTTTAACTGCTTGTTAAAAGATACTGGCGCATTACTTAAACCAACATTAAGGACAATACGTTGCTCATTATTAACTTGAGCATAGATTGTAATGGATTGATTGGCATCTACGTCTGAAGCTGAGCCAGCTAGTTGCAACAAATCATTTTCGTACAAAGTGACATTTGCACTGGGTTGTGAAACTGTAACCGTTGGTGCTGCATTAGTGATCGCTACTGCAAATGATTGTGTAGCAGTGCTCTTACCATCACTTGCTGTTACTGTAATCGTTGCATTTCCTATTGCTTGTCCAGTGATTGTTAAGATATTACTCGCTACCCCTACAGTTGCAATGCCTGCATTACTGGATGTAGCTGAATACGATAGTGCGTCGTTATCAACGTCAGAAAAATAATTGTTTAAATTGAGTGTAATTGATACACTTTTTTTTGTTGTCTGCCCTGGTATCTGCGTATAGCTTGGAGCTGTGTTGGCTACTGTCATGCTAAATGCCTGTGACGTTGATAAGCTACCATCAGTTGCTGTGACGGTAATTGTAGCTGTACCAATTGCTTTACCTGTCACAGTGAGCTTGCCTGATGCAATGCTCACAGTTGCCACATTAGTATTATTTGATGATGCCGTAAAGGTTAAAGTATTCCCTTCAGCATCACTAAAATAATTTGCAAGTGTAACAGTTGCTGTTGTATTTTTTTTCACAGTTTGTGCAGGTATTTGTGTGTATGTTGGTGCTGTGTTCACCATGCTTTTTCGAACGTACCAGAAACCGTCGCTATGCCGCCCGTTAGTTGGGTATGTGCCATCTTCTGCGGAAATATCGGATTGCACGATAGTTCCCCGTGTATATCTGGTTTCAGTCCGCGTCATCATATGCTTGGCATTCACTCGGATTTGTCCATCTGCGGAGGAAATAGACCAATCTAATGTATTTCCCGTTATTTGAAACTTGACGCGGGCTGTCGGGCCGAAACAATATCTACCGATAAAATTAGGGCTATTTCTCGTTAAAGTTGTCGGCGAACCTACCCCGCTGTACGTACCTGTCGCTGTGTCAAATTTATAATCGGCGTATGTTGGGTACGTACTTGGGTGCATGTCATGCACTGACTCGGGATACCAACTGTAATCTTCATGGTAAACATATGTGGTTTCCGCATTGTACTTATCATAATAATATTTCACCATTTTACACCACCTCCACTAACACAACACTATACGTCTGCCAATCGCCTATACCCATCTCTGCAAGTGTTGTATCAATGGCAACATTGCTACAAGCCACTTTTGCGCCTTTTTTATACGCATTTGCAAGGGCTTGTACAGTAATCGTCTTTGCATCTGCATTGATTTCTGTAATCAACACATCCTCGCTGTTAATATCATCATACACAGTGACTTGCTTAAATGCCGAAAACCCTGTTGTGTTTGCTACTTTTAATACAGTTGTCCCCACCGCAACAGCTTCGACAACATCTGTCTGCGCTTTATCAAGTGCAATTTTATTTGTACCACCATCCAGCGTATCTGCAAATGAACCTGCATTGTTTGGCGCACGTCCATCAAGTTCGAGTTGCACCTGTATACGTTGCATTTGACGGGCGAGTTCAAGCATAAAGCGATAGCTGTTATAGATACCCCATTCCAAATTATTCCCATACTCAGCCCAAAATATTGTACCTTCCTCTAATACTTCACCTGTGTTTGGGTCTTCCAAGTCATCTTCCCAAACCACCCGCTTGTATGGATTGTGTTTAAAGTTTAGGGGGATTTCTCCTGTCATAAATTCAGTCATGAATATTTACCTCCTCTACTTTTAATGTGAGTGGAAATGCAATTGTATAACCTTGCGTTCCTTTTTGATAACTCATTTCCTTTACGTACAGCTCACGACCATGCGCATCTACTAAGGCAGCGCGTGTAATTAAACCTTGCTCATTTGTCAATTTAATATATTTTCGTAAGCCATAACGGGTGCTGGTATGAGATATAGGTTTGTCATAGACGACACCGTTGATAGTCACTTTTGCACTAACTACTAAATTATTTAAAAATTCCTCTGTTAGTTGCACTAGCAAAGGCTGTATTTCGCTCATATCCTGATACCTCCTGCTCTAAATCGTCCACAAACGCGTGCAGACACTAAAAAAGCATACGATTCATCCCGTACACTTAATTGCTCCTTCCCTATGACAGCTGGCTTAGATGCTGTTTTAAATCGTCCACATATGCGGTTACTGAAAGCCCATGCATACGTACCTGAAAGAATAACTAAGCAATCTTTTAAAGCAAGCAATGTTGTCATTAAGTCTATATTTAACGGCACTATACGTTCAACTATTCGTATTACCTCGTTATAGTACACAGCTTGTTCAACTTCAACTGCTACTTCCATCTCGAAATTATCTGTGTCTAGTAAAATTTGATGATTATTTTCACCCAATAAATCGGTAAGTATTTTTATTAAGTATTCTAATACTTGTGGTGCGTTTTCTTGCATCCGAGCCAGTAGCCTAAGCTTTCTAAATTTTAGTGTTTCGTTTTGAAGGTCTGGGCGAATGCCGAAATCTCGCTCTCTTATTGCAATAGCAGCCTCGCTTGACGTTAGTATAAATTGGTCATTGTCAATATTAAAAAGAGCTTCATCAAGTTTATCCCAATCTTTTACTACCGTAGAGGATAACTCCTGAAACTCTTTAATATTTTGATAGTATGATGGAAGTTCGTTCATGAAATGATTATTCATGTGCCCACTTCCTTCAGTATCACTTCTGCAATAGCAGGGATTTCTTCTATTAAATTAATATTACTCTCCACACCATTTAACCGTGTGACTGTAATATCTTCAATGCCTTCAATCTCTAAAAGCCGCGATTCGATATGTGTAATACGGACATTAATATCTAAATCTTTGTACCAGTTAGCGCGCAGTTCCGCAAAGTAAGCTTCTAGAGTTTCCGTAGCTTGGGTTTCAATTTGTCCAAGCGTTGCCCCATTTAAGATAAGGTCACACTCGATAGTCATGTCAACTACACCTACACCTTCAATCGTTACCTCATGCCCGATTGGTGCAGTGCCATAGCCATCACCTTTGAGCTCAGGTGGATCAATTAGCTCTTGTGCATAAACAAGAAATTCAGGCGTTGGAGCATTAAAGTCCGAGTCAATAATGATTACTTTGACTGTCCCACCACCATATGGTGCTCGTCTTAACCGTACACCACCAACTCCCTGTATCGCACGTACTTTTTTGCGATAGTCCGCGCGATTGCCACCAAATGCTTTATCACGTATATGCTCTAAATACTTTTGATAGAGAGATTCATCTGATTCTTCGTCCTCGCCTGGTATAATGACATCTGCTAATATTGCCTTTCCTAGTCGGTTATTCGCCTCTAGTGGCAACATTTCCCCATAATCACGATTTCCCACCGCTCCCGTTGTTTGTGCTTCTACTTTGTATTCACCTGGTACAATATCTTCTAATACTTGATATACTAAATCATCTAAGCGATAAAGACTGTTTAAAGCCACTTGCAAGGGCTGCCCTTCACGGTCTGTGAAAATCGCTCGTCGCACCGCTTTACCTGCTGGTTTGCGTTCTACCCCAAATTCATTGACACGTTTTTCAAGATCAATACCGTCTGCTGTTGCTGCAAAAGTTCGACGATATAAAACTGCCATATCCCAGTAAGTTTCCGCAAGCTTTAGTGCTGTAGGGGCAAGTGCATCATAAATAACGCTGCCTTCTCGCTTATCTACATCATCTGGCACTCTGTCTAGCAATTCGGTTAAACATTTTTCAAACGTTTGCGTTTCTAAATAATCAAGCAATCCGTACCGCCTCCTTCAGCAGGTGCACATCTCCATAAATCGTATGGGCAACCAAATCGACCAGCACGTCCTCTTTTGTTACAAACTCCAATCGAAAATCGGAAATACTTATTATCCGTTCATCCTGAAGTAGTGCCTCTTGAATGCGCCTGCCTAAATCACCGCGCACATACAGTTCATCATGCCCAATCATATTTTCAAAGCCGTAATCATCTGAATAAATTAAGTGTTTGAAGCGCACTGTATTTAATACTTTAAAGATGGCTTGTTCCATTGCTTTTTGACCATCAACAAAGCCGCCGCAGCGACCTCGGACAAAATCTAGCTGATACGTTCTCGTTGGTAGCTGTGAAGCATCTTCTACCTCAATGTCAGGTATAATTGTGATGTCGCCAGTTGGTACTACCATAAGTTATCCCCCTCCTTGTATCTATCTGACACAAAGTATTCTTGACCACCTTGTACACGATGCAAAATAACTTTATCTCCTTTTTTCAGTCCATCATCGAATGTTATTTTTTGACCTGAAATAACCCGCTCATGACTAGTTAAATGTTCGGCAACAAGCAAAAACTCACCCGTTAAGATGAGCTTTGAATGCACTTCTATTTTAAGGGGCCTTGATTCAATGACTTCGCCCACAAGGATGTTAACAGGATTGGAAGCTTGGAAGGCTGCCATTGCTGTTGTTTTTATTAAATTTAATAAGCTCACGTTAAATCACCTTCAATTCTAAGTCCATTGTATGGACTTTTGCTGACCAATCGTGCGTACAAGTTTCAACCAAAAATAGTTGCTTCAACCCTAATTTTTCAATAAAAATAAATACCATCTTACCTGCACGTACACGCCAATCACCTAAGCACTTTAATGACAGCTCTTTTTTTTCTTTATTGTGTACAGCTAAGAGAGCATCTAATAAACTTTCAACTTGTGCTGGTGTCATTTTTTCATCAACTTTTTTGAAAAACTGTAATTGTCCCCACCGCGCTATATTGTTGCTATCTTTTGCGACAAACGATCTGCGCTTAGCCTTTTTTTTATCATCTATAACGAGCTTTATACGGTTATAGCTATCTTCGATAGAAGTTGAATAATCAAAGTCGTAGAGCAAACTGCCTTCCCCAATGAAAAATGTTGTAGGATCAATCACTAAATCTTTAATGTTATGCAGCCCTAATGCACCGAATTCATCCATAAATACGAAACTTTGATTAGTGGCTACAATAGTTGAATCAATGTATTTATTGATAACATCTAAAGCCTTTTTATCATCCTCTGTCATTTTAGGCGCTTTATATCCTGTCTGAGCAACTACTTTTAAAGGTAGTTTAAACTGTGCGCAAATTTGAGCGATGGCATCTTCAGCCTGCATTGACTTCATAACAAAGGTATCGTTATACATCAGATATTTTATTTGGTCATAAGCCGTAATTTTAAATTCGCTGTTTTTACCAAAGCTTGATTTAAACACATACCCATAGAAAATCTTGTGTTGCCCATCCGTTACACGCACAATTGCACCTGGTACAACTTTATTTTTCAACGGTGTGGGATTCAACATTGTAACATCTAGTACCGATGCCGTTCCTGATTTTTCTGTTTTCCAGCTAATTGACGTGACAGGTACTTCATAAATATTTCCGTCACGATTGTCAATCAGCACTTCCATAGCCATCACCTCATTTCTTGACTGCCCATTCAGGTGGGATTTTTACCTTCAGCCCAATGGGGAGCCTTCGCAAATCGCTATCTTTAATACCATTGAGAGATTGCAGCGCTTTATAATTTGCACCGTTCCCCGTATACTTTTGAGCAATTTTCCACAAGGAATCGCCACGCACCAAGCTGTATGTTTGAGGTACAGGCTTTGAATTTTCACGCGGCGCTTGCTTCTTGACTAATTTTTCAGTAGGCTTTTTATCTGTAGATTTCACAGCCGCCTTTGGCTTTTTCGCTATTTCCATTTTTTTAAACCCAAATGGCACAAACTTTTTAAAAGAAATAGTGTAATCTACATCCGCTGTACCATACTGTTGTTGATATTCAAATGATTCAATTGTAACTTGCTCATTGACTGTAAATGAGCCCCCTACAAAAACAAAACGGATAACCTCTTCATTGGTCATCCATTCGTTTATCTTATTTAGATACTCTTGTGGCTTTACAAACTGTGTTTCTGCATAGTGAGTGTCACTGGATGGGAAAAATGATGAAAAGCTGAACTCCCTTAATTTCATAGGTTTTGGTACATTTACAGTACCTACTGAAGCGACTTGAAACTCCTCACCATCCGCATCTTGTTTAAAGGGTAATTCTGGTGGGTTCACAGGAATCCGAAATCCTTCCTTGTCATTTTTCGCACTTAAATAAATACCAATCATCCACTATATACCCCCTCCACAGATCTGTCTTGTTCCTCTTTCAGTGTTTGGATAATCTTTTTAATTATCGTGTCAATGTCAGCACCATCTCGGATATCTCCCGAAAATTCAATGTGTGGCTGGCTAGTAATGTGATTTGTAACAGTCTGTTTGGAGTTGCTGATAGGCGTATTCGTAATATTCCGTACTTCTTTTGATACGGCCACTTCATCTTTTTTCGGTGCATCCAGTACTTTAGGTCCTAGAGACAAGTTACTCACTTTATCCAATACTTTGCTGAGTACACCGCCCGTTGTATCCTCAATAGTGTTTTGCACCTGTATTTCAGGAGTTAGTGAAACAATGTTGTTGATTGCTTTCCCCTCCGCGATATCCTTGAAAATTTCAAGGTATTCGTTTGCTAAATCGACCTCGCCAATTTTGTCTACCTTGTCTAATTTTCCGCCTTTTAGTTTTTTGTCTTTGTCATTTGCTGCAGCACCTAGGCCTGTTTCGGATGGGGCTGTATTCACGACATTATCAAGTAAACTGCTTGGATCCAAGAAGGGATTATCTTTATTCCCATCATCTTTACCTAACCCTGCTAGGCTCTTAGCTTTTTCTACTAAACCACCCATCTTTTCGGTAAGTCCCTGCGAAAATTCTTTCCCTACTTTATTTCCTTTGTCATAGGCTGCACCAACATCTTTGTATTCAAAACGTGCAAATTTTTGCTTTGTTGGAGCCGTTGGCATTGTCACAGAATCCATATAATCTTGAGTAGTATTCATACGATCCAACACAACTTGCTCTGCTTTTTCGGGAGCTTCCAGAAGTCCCGCCATCTTTTCAGCAAAATTAGTTGGCCCCTTGCCGATTTTTAGATCCACTGTGCCAATTGTTGATAAATCAGTATCCAGAACATTGTTTAATAATCCAATGAATGTGTTGACCCCCGCAACCGCACCGTTGATGAGGTCGGAAATACCACCTAACGATTTATTTATCACGTCTAGTACGCCATCAGCGATTCCTCCCATTGTCCTTAAAATCATCGTACCCATAGTATAGAAAGCCATTTTTATTCCGTATATTCCGTCATTCCATTTGTTCGCAATCCACTCCACTACGGTTATGACCATATTACCTATGGCATCCAGCACGGTGCGTATCATAATATTGAGCCCTATCCATGCTAGCTGTATCAAGTAGACTGCTTCATTCCAGATATTGACGAACCACTCGGCAACTGTGATTACTAAGTTAGCTAGACCAATGAAGATATTTTGGATAAATGCCCATAAGCCACTGAAAAAGCCTGCTACAGCACCAACAACAGCTGCAGTTTGATCACCCCACATCACTATCGCTGTGATTATTAATGCTAGTACAGCAATTATTGCTAGTAGTACCCATGTGACGGGACTAGCCAAATAAGCTGCGTCTACTACCCATTGAGCCGCAGCCCATGCAAGTGTTGCAACTCTAATTAAACCGAGTACTGCATATTTTACTGCTAAGATAGCGACAATCGTACCTAACACTCCCCCCATAACAACCAAAATCGGAACTACCCAACCTGCATTGTCAACCATAAACTTCCCTACCGCGCCAACGATATTGTAAAGTCCTTCTAGCACATCAAATACAAACGAAAGCCCCGATATAAATAAATTGACGAACACCATTGCATGTCCTGCTAATACGCCGAATGCATCTGAATTAACAAATTGACTGAATCTAATAAACAGAGGCTCGAACGCTGTTTGTGCCCAGTTTTTAAATACAGTCATAGCATCTGAAAATGTTAATGGCATCTTACTAAATTTGTCTTCTATATCATCTGCAGCATTAAATAGCGCAGTCTTAATAATATCTGCTGTAATTTCCCCATCCGAGGACATCTTCTTTAATTCACCCATGCTTTTACCTACTGAATTGGCAATGGCTCTAGCTAATAAAGGTGCGTTTTCTGTGATAGACGTAAACTCGTCCCCTTGTAATCGTCCAGATGCCATCGCCTGTGTTAATTGATGCATACCAGCAGCCTTTTCCTGCCCACCTGCACCCGACACAGTGAACGATTTATTCATGAGCTCAGTAAATCGGATAGCTTCATCATTACTGCCAAAGGCATCTCCTGCTAATAGGTTTAATTTGGCCACGCTTGCGGCAGTATCATTGTAAGAACTTAAACTACGCTGAGAGGCTCTGTAAATTTTGTCCTGTAGTTCGGACTGCGTTTGTAAACCATCATTTATATTTGCCAACCGTGCATTAGTATTAGAATAATTGTCTGAAGCCTCTGTGAACTTATTGAAACCATTTGCAAGAGCTTGAATAGAGAAATATGCAGCAGCTAATCCAGTTAAAGCGCTGATTAGCTGCTGCACGTCACTGGTGGCCTGTGGAATGTTAGAGAATTTGACCTTTCCGCCTTCTTCTCTCGCTAATCTAGCACTTGCACGTAATCTTTCAAAGCTAGCATTTGCGCTCTCAATATCACGTCTAGCACGTTGCAAACTTCGCATATCCATGTTTCTATTTGAGGTGCTATGCATTTGCTCCATCGCTCTAATAGTACTATTCATTGCTTTCATCACTTTTTGTAAAGTACCAGTCATACGATCAGTTAGCGTCATGGTTGTACGTACCGACATGTAATATTTTCCTCCTTTCGAAACATAATAAAAAGCACTCTTTATGAGTGCTTAGAACATTTGTTGTATAAACATTTTATAGATTTTTTCATCTACTTCTATCAAACTTTTTTTCCCGTCTTTAAATTCTACCGCTATTGTGTGCGTCCCTTTATTTTTTGCGGATAAACCTGCTAGTAAACCTACAGGACCGAGCAATACACCGCCTACCAGTCCACGAGACACGCCGCTGACTGCGCTTTTACGATGTTCCTCAGTAATTAATTCGTAAGACGTTAAAGTCTCTTTATTCAAAGGAAATTTTTCTGTAAAACCTGTAAATAAAAAAACTCCTTGCTTGCTAAAAAAGCCTTTTTGACTAATCATAATGTTTTTACCTTCATAATCGCCTGCAATTACTTTGTTCTGTGCCATTTCCAATTCCCCCTTCTTATCTATTAATATACATAATTCGGAAGAGAGAAACCATATCTTTTACATAAATATCACCCCTTTCTAATGAAAAACACCCTCAAAATTGAGAGTGTTTCCCCGTTTTATTTGTATTTCTCTACTTTCACCCCACTCTTTATATAAGGAGTGACCTGTTCACATCTAACTGACATACTGTCATTTCAATCCGCACTCCCTATAAAGGGAGTGACTGTAAGAAATCAACAATCTAGCTTAATTATAATTGATTCTTGCTATTTAAAAATTTAATTACTACATTTATATCATACTTTGCTCTTAAAAATATCATATGATTTTGTCAAAAACCCAAACGTTTGGGAATCGCACTAAAATGTATCAGTAATATTGAAACTGTCTTTTGTTACAGAAATGCCACATGCCGCCAATTCCCTGTGTATCATCTGGCTATCTTGTAGACCTTGGCGATAAGCATATTCCAACCTAATCGATTCTAACAAATGAAAGGCACCCTCTAGTTCTTCAAGCAGATATTTTTGTCTGTCTGACGTTAAAGATTCACTCAACAACTCAAATGTAATGCGTCTTTTATTGTCACATTCGATGCACTCTTTATTTAATTCCGCTTTTCTCCAAGCGATTTCAAAAACACGCTCATCTACAATTTTACCAAATGCTTTTTGTATAATTGTTTGATTTTCCATAGTTAATCCCCCTTATGGGAGTAACATCCACTTTTAATTCCCCCCATTTTCGGGTATACTATTATTGCACAGAATTATTGAGTGGATGTCACTCAGTGTTAGCCATATTTCAAGTTCCCGCTTGAAATGTGGTTTTTATTTTACTAATTTTAATTGCGTTTGCTTGTTGTAACTTTCAATTTCGAGCTTTAAGAATGTTGATGGTTGCCACATATCAATAAAGTTCAACCCTTCTTCATATTTCACTTTATGCAGTTCGCTATAGCGAGGTATTTTAAAATACTTATTAAACTCTCCCCACAATGCCTTAAAAACTTTTCGACTAACATTGTTATATGCAGGAGAATCTTTACCGCCCAGTGCTTGCATTACTTTGTAAGCTCCTTTTTGTTGAATGTTTTGCTGCTCCACTCCATCAATTCGCATTTGACTAACCACTTTATCCAACTTGTTTTCGATCTTATCAACACGCTCGCTAGTTTCGATTGATAACTTCAAATGTTCGCGTCTTTGCTGTTCAATAGTTAAAATTGGTTGTTGAGCAATCATTCTATAATACTCGTCCACTAGCATTTCATAAGCATCCCAAGCTCTATCCGTATTCAAAGATTTAGCATGTAGCCAAGCCCCTTTTTCTGTCCAAAGGTAGAGCTTATTTAAATTTTGCGGAAGGTCAATTTGTCCCTTTGCCCTAAAATCACGTAATTTCTGACCCTCTAAACAGATGAAATGCTTACCTTCTGTGTAACGTTCCTTATTACGGTTAAAATTTCTCACAATACGCTCTGTTTCAGCAACATAACTTTCTGCAAGCTGAGTTGTTGTTAAAACTCGCTGATGATTATATGTGATAACCTGTAATTGATTCATATAAATCCTCCTTTTTTTAGAAAATATCTTCTATTGTTGTGTTATAGTAAGTAGCAATTTTTTTGGCTAAATTTAAAGATGGTGTTCTATCCCCCCTTTCAAGGGCTCCCAACATTTGCGGAGTTATATCCAATTTTTTAGCGACATCATTCCTTGATTCACCTCCTCGCAGTTGATAAAGTATCTCTCTGCTTTTTAAAACAGTCTCCAATAACCTCACCTCCCTAAAAAAGAAACATTATGTTTCTATATTTTGCATCATATCAGAAACGAATTGTTTCTGTCAACAATTTTAGGAAACTTTTTGTTTCCACATCAGATTTCTGATGGAAACATTAAGTTTCTGTATATATAATCTTATATATCACATGAAATATAATGAATATATAAGAGGTGAATTAATTGTTTGGTCAGATATTAGCGAAATTAAGAAAAGAAAGAAACCTCAGTCAATACAAACTCGCTGAATTAATGAATTTCTCAAGAGGTCAAATCGCTAACTACGAACAAGGTACGCGTGAACCTGACTTTAAAACATTAGAACGATTTGCTAATTTTTTTAATGTCTCTACCGATTTCCTCTTAGGTAGAACTGATGCTTTAGATAGTTTGGATAATGCTTTGTCCGATATGAAAAATCAGAGAAGCAATATGCAAGAAGTTTTTGAATTTCTCAAAGCTTCTAATGAACAAGTAGATGATATTCTAATGCTTATAAAAGATATCGACGATACTATCAAAAGCATTGAAGAACTGAAAGAAAATATACAGAATTTCAACAACAGTCTTGCTAAATCAGACAATGAAGAAGCAGATAAAAAATAGATTTCTGATTATCTGTAGCGATACCACCCCAAAAGTTAGCCTTTTCGAGTAACTTCCCTACTAACTTACACGCATTCTGTAGTATAAAAAGTTAAATATCTTTCAGTTCGAAAAAAATTTTAATCACTCACAACAAAGTTTTGTTGTGACTACCCAATCTTCTATATCAGCAACATTCTGGGTGTCATTTATATGGCGCCCTTTTATTATTTCATATATCAAAAATTCAAAAGTGACACCAACAAAAATACCCTGAAAAAAGCTGTAGTGGCAGCTCATTTCAGGGTATTCCTGTTTATGTATTATTAAAATTAATTAATATAATACATAATGACGAGCTGATTTGCAATATAAATTTTAAAAGATTGGCAAGGTCGCTTTCACTTGCTGATATTTTTTACATTACCATTTTGATATAGTAGCATGAAAAGCATGCCTTTTTGTTGCCCAAAAAGTGCTCTACTCCTAAGATATACACTAAATACCTCCGGTACCTGAAAATTAATCTAAACAATAGAGACAAACAGTAGTTTTCTATGAACCATAGTCTAATTATGACATAATTTCAGGAATAAAAAGTGACATTAAAGTAGTGCACTTTTAGTGAACCAAAACACATCGAACGGATACTTTTCCTTTCACTCCCTATTGTAGCAAATCGGACTTTTTCCATTTATCAACCTAAAATCGCTCGAAATATAGTGTTTTAACTATCATTAATTATCATGAGTTATTTTTAATTATCATGACCTATCACAAAAATAGTTAAAATTGATTTGAAATTGGAAAAAAACTCATTTCCTGTGTCAAGCACTTTTTCAAAATATTTTCGAAAACCTCAATCATATATTTTAATAGGTACAAAAAAGCACCATAAGAAAGCGTGTTTAAACGCCATCTTACGGTGCTTCCATATAGATATATTATATAAGTTCTTTTTAGTTGTAGTTATTTTTAATAAAAAATATTGTGATATGGATGGGTGTTAAGTTATAACGTCCCTATAACAAATATTAAACCATCAATTTTATAGTTTAGCAACCACTTTTTAAATTACTTTTTCGCTGCTTTCGCTTCCTTTTCTAACTCGATGTCAATTGAAGCTATTACAAAAGCCTGTTCTTTCTTAGACATCTCCAAAAATTGATAGGGCGATATATTAAACCGATGAAGCGCTACATGTGCGTAAAAGGCAAGTCCATCGTTCTCATCGTCATCGCCCGCAATTAGTTTTTTGCTTCTTCAATTTGCTCCTCTAACGAATCATCTAAACCACTTATTTGTTGTACTTTTTCTGAGATGAGTGCAGCTTCTCCAGCTAAAAACATCTTTCCGTATAACGCCTCTGCACCGCGCACCCCATATGATTGTTGAAGCTCCGTATCGTTTAAATCTGGGTACACAATAGATGCTACATTCATTCTGCGATTGTAGGCAACAGGGTCAAACACTCGCTCCTGGCGCCCTTTTTTACCAGGTACATTTTTAAAGCAGCGATCATTAATTAAATCTGCCTCCTCTGATGGTACAGGACGTAATTTAATTGGCTCACTGAAACGTGTCAAAACTAATTCAATTAGTTCCGCTTCTGCCACATTTTCTCTCATAAACGCTTTAAATTTACTCATTTTTAGTTTCCTCTTTTCAATTGATTTTTATAGTACATTTACTGAATCACATTAAATTGATTTAAAATAGAGAAATCATCAAATGTGAATTGAAATTCATCTTTTAAAATGTCGGCACTATCAGCATCCAACATCGCTAACAATGTTTTATCAGGTACGATATTACGTATATCAACGGTTTGCTTGCCTGCTGCACTTGTAATATCTGCATTGACAATGTTGGCATCAAACATTGGCGCTTTACCCGAACGCAAATAGTCCATTGCCATTGCGCGAATTTCTGGACGGTGATAATAGATTGTCATCTCTCCTGCACCCTTCGCTCCAACGATTTTCGAACCTTCCATTCGAGCGTTCAACCGTTTCACTTCGACTTTGTTATATTCAATCTCCGCCTTGAACTTTAAAATTTCTGCAATTTCTAGTGTTTGATTTCCAATCGCGATATACAATAAGCCTTCACGGGATGACATTGCATCTTTTGTTTGCATTACATTTGTTGCCATCGATTACTACCTCCTTCTTACTTGCACTCTACACGCATATATAATTTTTCCATTGCATCAATGAATTCAATTCCTAGTACAGCAAATACTGCATCTTTCTCATCTCCTTGTTCAATCACAATATCTTCTGGTAAATAAGGGTTAATGACACCTAGTCGTACATACGGATCAAGCACCGTTTTCATTAATTGCTTTTTGAACAAATCACGACCATCTGCATTATTATTCACTTTACCGATGAAGTATTTACGGAAAATATGCCGCGCGTTATTTTCGATGATTGACATACCGCGGTCAATCTTTCCTTTGCGGAAATCTTGATTTTTTTGTGGTGTGAAAGAACGAAATGTATTAATATCCTGCTCCACCACAACCTCGTCATTATTGAATGAATAAACAATATGACCATCTTTTAATGCTTGAATAATCTCGTCATTGGTCAAGGTTTCTACCATAATTGCGCCAGGATAAACAGCATATGTGAGTGAGCCAACTGTAGATGCGGCGAATGCGGCTGCAAACCAGTATACAGCTTCTTTCGATGTTAAACGTTCGCCACCATCAAGCGTTACGCCATTTTTTACAGACACAGTGCTCTCATGATCCGCGGCGTTGTAATCGTTAGTCACAAACGTCACACGTTTACCGACCTGCTCCCGAAACTCTTTGACCTTGAGCGCTAGCAAGGACTTGATTGTATTATCATCTGTACCGTATGCAACTGTTTTAAATTCTAGTGCATCTAAAGCTGAAGCGAATTCTGAAATAGATTCATTGGTTGCTGCTACAGTTGTTCCGCCTGTTAATGTTAGCGTTGCATCTGTGCTTGGTAGGCTTCCCGAAAATGCTACATAGTCATTCGGCTCCACCTCCTCAAAATCCATTACCTTTTGAATATCTACCTGTGCCCCATCAAAAAATGTTTTGAGGGTTGCAGAATCATCTAAACTTACCGTGATGGTTACGTGAATCTTATTTCCATCTGTGCCACCGTAAATTGCTGTTGCTGTAAGCCCGTCAGCTGTTGCTTTTGCTTTTTCCCCCTCCCCGTTTAAGTTATATAGAAAAATGTTGCTAGTTGCCTTAAATGCTTCCCGGACAGACAAAATCTCAGCAAGCGATTTACCAAACAATGATTTAAATTTCGTATTGGTTGATAACTTAATGAATTTACCAACCTCGCCCCAATCGAGCGCTACGGGAATGGCTAAGGCGCCATTGGAATCTAGCCCCATTGTATTTAAGCTGTTAGTTTCAAAATTGATATACGCATCTGGACGTACTTTATTTTGCGTTTCCCATGTGCCACCCATTAGAAGCACACTCCTTTCTGTTTCCATTCTGCAACCAGCTTATCTGCTTCCTCTTTGGTATACATCGTGCCGTCTTGCAGTACAACTTCATACTCTAAACGCTCTTTAGTAGTTGCTGCGCTTTCTAAAAAAGCTGTTTTGGAAAATTTTCTAACCATTTGTTTGGTCGTCTTCGGTTTGTTCGTTGTCTCTTGTGTCAAAATCAACACCCTCCAATTTTTGCATTTTGATTGCTTCTATAATGTCATGTAGATGTACTTTTACTTGAAATTTCATGACAAGCGTTTCATCTACGATTTCTCCATCTAGCTCATGTACATGAAATTTATCCACGAGATATTTGAAATTATTCTGTATGACCTCTAATACATTCAAGCATTCTTCGTCTATATCATCCGTAGATGGAAAATACACAACGCTGAAAGAATAGGTACGTTTCGCTTGATATGTCATGCCGCGCTCCTGGTGCACATGAAAAATGCGCACAATAAAAGCAGGTGCCTTTAAGCCCTGCTTCACTGGTTTATCGTATATTTTGATTGTTTGAGAGGGATAAAGAGAACGTATCTGCATGATTGCAAGTGCCTTTATTCCATCTGTTATTGTATTATTACTCACCTAAAATACGCCCCCATTCCTTCTCAATTTCACGTTCCCACATACGCGGTGCTATACGCTCCATTTCTTTTTCTGTGAGCTCTAACATGAATTGGCCGTCTACGAAACCAACCGTTTGCCCCGCTATTACAATGCGGTGCCCTTTTTCTACGAAGAGAGCATACTCCAATTGATTGTAGATAACAATTTTATAGGTGTCACCATGCTTGATAATATGATACTTCCAGTTATTCCGTAAGTCCCCTGTATCAACAGGTGTGAGCATTTTTACTTTACGAATCGCTAGTAATGCTACTCGCTCCGCCACTTTTTTATGAATCTTACCTGATGCAATCACTAACTCTTTGATATTATCTGCAAGCTTCTTCACTTCATCAAATTCAAACGCCATTATGCGTGATCCTTCAACGTCAATAATACTTCTTGGTGTGTTACGTACAAAAATGGCTTTTTCGCGGATTCAAATTCATCAGTCAATATCAATTTATCATCTTCAAAGAGCTCCACCGTTATCTCGTCACCAGGTAAAATATCAACTTCTGGCGAGAGTAAGAGTTTGGCATCGTATTGAATTCGATTAGATTCCTCTTGAAGTGAATTGTTAAGGGTTTGCGTACCCTCTGTAGATAATCGACAAGGTACATCTTCGTGTTTTGTAACCCACTTTTGAGATGTTGAACCATTTTCCTTCTCATATTCCTCGTAGCGCTTTATAGTCGCTACGCGGTCATATAAAAGCTCCACTGGGGCTCTTGCTGCCGATAACAGTTTACGGATGTTCATATTTACCGCCTCAGCTTTCTAAATCGATTGAGCTGAGGGATATAGCTGGTAAGAATTTGCGATGTGGCCCGTTCACTTGCAGTTGCGTTAGATCCAAACTCTACACTTACATCTCCTTCTTTCACAGACTTAGCTACTACAGATTCAGATGGATCATCCATCTTCTTTTTTTCCGTGATTGTATCTACAACCATGTTAGCATGTACGAATTTTAGATCCTCTGGTACATCTGTGCGGTTGCAATAGATTTTAATAGCTTGAGCTACTTCCTCGATTTTGAGTAGCAGCTTTTCATCAGATATTTGTTCGATTGGAATTTTACTTCTTGTGATTTTGAATACATCCACCTTTATTCCCCCTGTTCGCCAGTTACTTTCGAGCTTCGTTTTTTAGGGAGATTGGCTTCTTTTAAAATCTCAAAGCTAGCGTGCTCAGCATGTTCACTAAGCACCTCTAGCTCATCTCCTTCCCTATATACAACGCCATCATATCGGACAGGGAAACTGCCTTCTAGGACTTTAACTAAAGTTTTCATGAACGTTCCCTCTCCTTTATTAATTTACTTTTGCGATAAAAATATCATCGATTGTTTCAAAACTTGGTAATGTTATTTCAGAGACGATGGTTTCAACATTTACTGGATGAGGCTCTTTAATAGTTGTAATCGCTACCCCTGTATTCACAATAGATACGTCTGCTGCCGATTGGCCTGCTAACAAGTCAGATTCTTCGGGTGTTGTTCCATAGTATGTGTTGCCAAGTCCACCATCCGGAATAAGTGTGAAGAAGTCATCTGGATAGAAATTATGCAATGAGCCATCTTCCGCGCGGTACTTTTTGTTATAAACCGCCACGGAAAGACCGAATTTATCTTTTAAATATTGCTTCAGCATCGCATCAGTCATTATGATGTTTTGTCCACCTAACGGATTCATGTCTAGGCGGATGCTTGGATGTTTTAATAAATAGCCAAATGTTTTGCGTGTCATGATTGCGTTGGTTGGACGTGTGCCAGTGTTATCTTCCACCGTGTCCTGCCATCTCATGATGTCCTCGACTGGGGTAGCATCTGTGTTGCTCCATTGAGCTCCGCCAGCAAGTGATTCCTTATGATCGTCTTTCATTTTGTAATCGTAATCATAGTCAAGACGATTGGCCGTAATACTGATTTTCCCTGAGGAAAGCAACTGCATAATCATTCGCTCCGGCTGCACATTAGCACCATTCACAAGATTTGACACATCATCATAAATATTGGTGATTATTGCTTGAGCCATAGCATCCGAATCAGAACTTGCTAATTTGTTTAATTCTTGGCGGTCTTTTTCACCAATTTTCATTGATTCACGGAAGAAAGGCATATCTGTTTGTATCTTACTAAAACCAATGCGATCACGAACTGTCGCTTTAGCATCAAAAGCAGCTGGCATCAAAGCAACTGGCAATCCCTTAGACCCTTTAATCCAACTTAAATCTAATCCAAGTTGTTTTTTTGGCGGAAAAAGGGTAGCGCCTAAGT
The DNA here is from genome assembly GCF_000612805.1 of Bacillus ndiopicus. Classification (GTDB taxonomy): domain Bacteria; phylum Bacillota; class Bacilli; order Bacillales_A; family Planococcaceae; genus Metasolibacillus; species Metasolibacillus ndiopicus. The sequence continues at coordinate 132,945 of NZ_HG964404.1, forward strand.
ATGGAATGCTGTTTGATGGATTGTTTTGGTAATAAGCAGCAATGTTTTTCGCATTGACTAAATCAAAAAGTGTTGGCATTAAATTTCATCCTCTCTTATTTTAAAAATGTTATTTGTTTCAATGCTGTAATGGCGTCAGCAGTAGGGTGTTCTGGTAATTTATCCAACGCTACAAAACCATGAATTAAAGCCGCCCCTGGCGCAGGTCCATGTGTTACATCCGTATCATTAAAAAGAACACCTTCCGCACTGGCGTCGTTTGTTTTTACAGCTTTAATGGATTCATTTAGTAAGAATCCACCTCCTAAGATTGTGCCTGCTGGGACAATCTTTTTTCCTTCGCTATTCGCAGTAACACCAACATCGGAAACAGTGATAGATAGGTTTACATAGTGATCTGGAAACTTTAAAATTTCTTTTTTGTTCGTATATTTTGTTTCTACAAATTTACTCATTCAATTCACTCCTTTTAATCAAAGTAAGCTTTCCGCGCATCTGTTAACAGTTGTGTAGCTCCCGCTTGTGCCTCAGCGATTTTCTTCCCGTAGTTATCATTTGGATTTCCATCTTTATCAGTTGATGCACCCTCACCAGGCTTTGTCCCTTGAGGAAGCGTAGGCTTTTCTTCTGCATCTGCAGTAAATAAAAAAGACTTGGCTTCTTGCAGCGCGGTAATCTGCTCATCCAGTCCTTTTTTGACGTTGCCATCCTCATCTAATTCAATTTTTTCGTTATCGATAAGGCTTGCTACAAGATCCATATCATGTACTTTTCCTGTGAGTGCTAATTTCAAGGCGCTCTTGAGCTGCATACCTTTCGTTTTCGCCTCCCAATCCAGTTTGTCCGTTTTATGTTGGCGTTGTAAATCCTCTAAATCACTTTTCGGTACTACGTCTCCGTAGCCAGCTAGCACTTGATTGGCTTGCTCTTCGGTTAATCCCATTGCAATTAATTGTTCTTTCGTCATATAACCTCCTATTTAACGTGCAACAACACGATAGAGTAAGATACGCTTTATTATTTAATGTCTACAAGCTGTACATCAAAAAGACAATATTCCCAAGTGTTTGGGATTTTGAGCAAAATAAAAACACCTATCATAGCTCAGGTGCTTTTCTTCTCCTTCATTCGCAAGAATTGCGGCTTGTCTATATTAGCAGGCTGAACAAATTGCTGATACCACTTCTCATACGGCATACTTCTAGAAACATACTCTGTTTGCCCTGTAGCACCTCTTGCAATACGTTGTTCACCCTCCATGTATTCTGCTTCGTCAAAATAGGCCACAGATGTGGAACGACACCGCGCATGGAAAGGGGGAGCTGTCACGCCTGGCTTATAATCTTTTGTGGCATATATTTTTAAATCCTGTGCGCGGCATATCTCTGATGTACGATGGTCCAAGGTCACCAATATTTGATAACGATTGACGCCTGCTGTAATATACGAATTTTGGGCAGCTAAGTTGTGAAAGAAATTCGCTTCCGTCCTGACAAGTGCTTCGGCTCGACTTAACACCACATCTGTGGCATCGCTAATTGCCCTAGCTGTTTTATGAAGGGAACGGCCTCGCATAAATGATTTTTTTAATTCTTTACGAATAGTCGTCATCGTTCGGGCTTCATGCCCCCAAATACGTTTAGAGAACTCTTTCCCTGACCAGTTATAGGTTAAGATCTCTTTCATCACACCATTTGTTAATTTTGTGATAGGTTGATAGATTGCCGTAAACGTAGCAATATCATAGAGTGACTTATAGTAAGCATTTTCATATACCTCACCTAATCCTGAATAAGTATAGACTTGCAACCCGTTCCTACCGCCGTATAGTTCAAGCATCTGCATTTCGATTTGTAAATGCAGTGCTTCTAATCTTGATATACGAGCACGATAGCCAATCGCATTCAGTGCGCGGTCATATGCAGGATTCCCTTCTAAAGAAAGGGCTCTATATTGCTGGAGCGTCGTATGACGAAAATCCTTTAATTCCTTCGCCGTTAAATACTTTTTCGCCTCTGCATAGCTAATTTTATTATCCACTGCATACCGCGCATAAAAGGTTTCAATTTGTTGAATGATATTGATTTGGGCGGTGCGTAGCTGCTCCTCCATCCGTGATAGGTATTTACTCGAGATAAGCTGTGATTCTAGTTCACGTTGTGCAGCTCGATTTTGCCAATAGCTACTCATCATCCGTCACGCCCGATTGCGCCTGTCTCTGTTTCTCCATCGTTTCAAGATACTCATCCAATTCATTTCGCTCTTCAGCTTTCTGTTGCTTTAGGCGCGTTTCTACTTCTGCTGTGTACCATGGATGATTTTCTCGATTTGTTTGCTCATCAATAATACCTACGGATTTTTCACACATTTCAACGGCTTCCATTTCATTAGTGATAATATCTCGATTAAAGACAAAATTCATCTTCTCGCTAGTGAAATCGCCTTCCCCGATCATTTTTAAATAGTGGGTAATAAACCACATCATATGCTCAATGCTTGACTGCATTTCGCTCTCTAACATATTACAATCTAAATCTAAGTCGCTATAGCGAAATTTCAGTGCCACGCCTGAAGCGTTGCCCAGATTTTCATTCAGCGTATCAACGCCGCGCCCTAGCTCATAAATTGCTTTTCGTGTGCGCTCAAGCTCTTTCTCAGTAGCATCTGTTTGAATATCAGCAGTAAGTTTGTCTACATCACCATTTTCGTCAGTTTTAACCACGCGATTAATATTCAAATCATTGATAAATTCCTCTAAATCAACCCCACCATAATTGATAAGCTTGTAAATGAAGTTCGGTATATCTGCCAGAACATCAGCATTTGTAGAAGCTTGCGTATTGTAGTTATCAACTAACGATTTAATCAGTTCAACTAGTGGCTGTTCCTCCTCGTTGTAGCGAAAGTGAATGAGGGGTACCTTTTCCCACAGCACAGGTTGCTCACCATATAAAAAATGATAGCCCTGTCTCCCACCAGTTGGAATATCAGGGATAAGGGTAGCTCCTTCCATTACATAATGATCGATACCGCCTGCATGATAATGCACCACTTTTTTTATCCGCTTTTTCGTAGTACCCTCATAGTGATTCATCTCAAATACTCGAAGAAAGGATTCAATTCGCATATTTTCGCTATCCGCATAAAAAGGGATTACTTGCTCAGCTGGAAAGCGCATAAAACTTAGTTCACCTTGTTCATTAAAATATGGGTGCAAATAAGCCACACCTTTGTTAATAGCTTCCTTCCCTACTTTTCGTAGCCGATTTAACATGCCCGCATCAAATAGTTCAGTGAGCTTTTCCTGATACTGCTTATTTGTACTAGTAACAGAAGGCTGTTTGGAAAGAACATAACCTACTTTCTGGTCAACTAGTTTCTTTACATAGCCATGAACTAGCTTTAAGTTCGATTTCCACGCTGCATCGCGCTTTTTTTCCTCAATTGACATTTTGTTTTTATAATAGTTATTGCCAATGAGCATCCATTTGCGCTTCTCAGAGTTCTCCCAATCAGTGATTTCATTAAGTAAAACCTGCTCATTTGTGATGACGCTCGCCACCATATTCTTAATCACCTCCTCCATTTGCTCATGCCAGCGCGGTCTAAATAAATCCTCGATTAGCATTTATGCACCTCATTTCAACACGGATATACCGCCATTTTTGAATATAACTGTGTTAATAAAATATCTATCTCCATCCATATGATGGTCATTTTGCTTCACTGGTTTATCCTCTCCGCGCGCAGCTGCTTTTTCATCCCAAATAAAAGAACTAAATTCGCGGAATGTTTCCCTACAACAGTCGTTATACTTGATTAACTCATTAACTAGGGCATTCCCAACATTTCGAATGCCCTCTAATACATCATTCTTTGCTTTTAAAACCCGCATACCATTCTTTTTTAATAGCGCAATAAAAGATGCAGCGGAGGGATCCACAATGATACCATGAAAGTTTTTAATATTCCCTATAAAATCAATTAAGTCTTCGTAATATTCCTGATCAGTCTTTTGCTTATTGCTTTTACGGCCATCATGGTGATACTCTTTGACCTTGTACCAAACGCCATTACAAAAGCCCCACAAACCAAACGTCGTAGGGTTTTGCGTGCCGTAATCGATACTCACATAGTATTTTGTATAGTTGCGCGGCTCTGTTTTCACCTCATGCAAAGCTTTATCAAACATGTCATATATAATGCCTTCTGCCAGCACCCATAGACCTAGAATGAAGCGTTGATAAAACACACCTTTATACATTCGTTTATAACGATTTTTAATACGCTCCGATAAAGATAGATTATCATCCATCGTAAAATGTAAATGTAGCATATTCTTTTCTTCTAATTGATCCAGGTACTCTAGCTTGAACCAATGATATGGACCAGCTGGGTTACAGTTAAACCAAAACTTAGCGCCATCAACTGAACAGCGCGCAGTTGCTTGGTTGACGAAGGATTGCGGCATAAGGGCTACTTCGTCAAAGAACATACCGGCAAGTGTAATTCCTTGAATCAGATCTTGTGAAGCCTCATCTTTCCCTCCGAAAATATAAAAATAGTTCACTTTGCCATTTCGAGTGACGGTGAACATATTTTCTGAGCGATATTCTTTTACTTTGTAACCTCTGGACATCAGCATTCGTTTTAACGGCTGGAATACATTACGGCGGAATGAACCAATTGTTTTCCCTGCCATACCTAAATTCTCGTCCTCAAATGTTTCCATCGCCCACATGACAAAGGAAATAGACATAACGACCGTTTTACCTGCGCGGACAGAACCATCACAAATTAGGCCATCTTTATCTTTATGAGGTGAATTTTCTTGCCACCATTTAAGCACTTTTAACTGTTTTTGACTAAACGGCTTGAATTTGAATAAAGCTGGTTTCTTTCGCTTACTCATCCCAATTCACTTCCGTTCCCTTCAATGCCTCTAGGAAGCCGTCATCTTTATAAACATCGTTCTCATCACCATTTTCCTTACGTATCGCAATGCGTAATTTTTCGTTTTCTAGCTTCTTGCGAGTGTTTTCATCTAGCAGGTCGGTATACTTCGCTAGCATGTTGAGCGCGGCCATTTTATCGGCAAGTTGTACTTTAAACATGCCATCTTTACCTTTAGATAGTGCTGTAAGAAGCGTGCCATCAATTTCATCGCTATGACGCATAGAAAACTTTGTATACGTAAATGGCTCAGTGCGGATCGTTTGTACCTCTTTACCATCTTCGTCGTTAGTTATGGTCACTTCAGTTGCTTGTGATTCAACTTGCGAAAAGTCGATGAAATCTGTGATGTCAGCAAATGCAATATCAATGTATTTTTGTAGCACTTGGCGTGCATCGAGCATAATGCCGTTTGCTAGCTCGTCTTTCAGTCGATTAATTTCATCGCGTACCTTATCATTTCTTATCAATCTGCTGCCGTTGCTCATTGCTGAAGCGTAGTCGCAACCATACACTTTTCGGTACGCTTTAGTGGCATTCCAATACTTTGTGTAGTACATGCAAAAAAGCAACTGTTGGCTGTTGAGACCGTCACTCGGGACGATTTCAAACTGTACAGTTGCTTGCGATTTTTCTTCACTATTTGATTTGTTCCGTTGCGTTTTTTTCGGTTGCTTTTTTACGGAACGTTCCGTATTTTTCGGTTGTTTCGAATGGAACGTTCCATTCGATTCTTCTTCAAGACGTTCGTCCCACTTATCTTTATTCTTCCAGCCGCGCACGGTTCCCTCGGATATATCTAACTGTTCAGCTATATCCTTTAGCTTTACATTACCGTTGTGAGCTTTATAAATTTCATAGGCTTGGTCACGTCTTGGGTCTCTTGCTCTAGCCATGTTTCATAATCACCACCACCTCCAACACACTATTATACCGATTTTCTAAATCAAAATTCTTCAAACCGACTTTTATCTGAAAGCTCATTAACTTCTTTGAATAATTTTTCTCTATCCTTTTTGGCCCTCTTTGAACAAATATCTATTGGTTTAAACAAAAAATCAAAGAGTTCGTACATCATTGGCCTTCCGCTATTTTCAAAATACACTTCGAAATAATAGTTTTCTTCAAATTCATCTGAATCTGGGTCTGGATTAATATCTAAATCAAAACAAACCTGATATAATTCATCGATAGCTTTTCTTAACTCCTTTAGTGCAGTAAAATTATCAGCGCCAATACTAATACCGTCTATCTCCATTTGTTTACATCTATTATCTAGCTCATTTAACAAATTTAAAACAAATTCATCGGTAATATCCTCATCGGGCGTCATTCCATGAATAATCTTTTTGGATAATAATTCACTCATTTCTGAAAGTTCAACACATATAGCATGCTTAATTTCCGCCCTTTTTCCTAAATTTTCAGTATACTCCTTCCTTCTGTCTCGTTCCCTACCATCTTTGATTGTTTTGTTTACCCCTATCAACGTGATGGAACCACCGATTACAGCACCTACAAATGCAATAATTGCAGCTACTATTGTCATATCCCACTTGTAAAATTCATGCATTATCCAACCAATCAGGAGTAAAACTAATAGGGTAGTCCAAATAATTATCAACCATCCAGCAAATTCATTTTCCCTTTTATCTTTAGTTTTCATTTTCATCACCCTTTTATAAATATATATATAAAGGTAATAAAATGGAACATTCTTCTTAAAAAATAAGAAAATAAAACCACCCATCCGCTTGATAGGTGGCGTACCTAATATTAAGTTTTATTTGCATTCGTATATGCAACACCTAATAACTTGATCGCTTTTCCAGGTAAATAAAAGCATTCCGAAAGAAGTTTATTTTTCAATCTTTTCATTTTCATATTTTATATTAGTGACTAAATAATTGAAGTATATTGCTGTAGAACGTTGTTTCATAACGTTATTAAGGTACAAAGTAGTACTACCCGCGAAAATCGCGACTACCAACATACTTAGAAATATAATACTAGCATGATTATTGGTAAACTCTCTAAGTAGCGCATACGCACTCAGAATAATACCTATTATCGCCAATAAAATAGGAAAACCTTTAGATGGGTCATTAGTCTCTTCGAATTGTTTAGCTCTAGCTTTGACTATTAATTGCTGATTTTCATCCATAGTTTTCAACTTATCAATATGTTTATTAATTGTCTCGGTATCCGAATTAATTAGTTTTTTATCAATAAATCCTTTTAACTGGTTGTCCTTTTTCCTAGTCATCTCAATTAATTTGTTAACAAAATCATTATTTGGATTAATTTCCTCTACAACTATCTCTTCTTCCATAATTCTCACTTCAACTAAATAGTAAGATGAAAAATAGAAAATTGCTATAAAAACATCTATCATTATATAGGTAATCGTATGACATACTACGCGATTTCTTTTAAGATATTGCTATTTATCTTTGATTCAGCCCGCCGTAAGTGCGTTTGAACCGTACTTTTAGTAATACCCAACACTTGCGCAACTTTTCCAAATGACATACGTTCAGCACGAATCATAACGAATGCCGCGCGTTCATTTGCTGTAAGTCCTCTTAAAGCATATCTGATTTTATTTTTTATATTCTCTAGCCGTTTTGCTTCATCATACAATGACCACCCAAAACGCTCCACTAGACGATTATCGTCATCGTATTTATCGTAAAGCATACGTTCCATCGCTTCTAAGTGCTTAGGTATATTATCAGGGCTATCAACGTATACGATTAAATCTTGCATGAGATGATGGTCCATGACAAAAGTATCTTGGCGGGTTGCCGCGCGGTACTCCGCTGGATCGTAGCCCGTTTCCATCCATTGAATCGCTTCTTTCATATCACGTTCCATGCTTGGGCACCCACCTGCAGCTTTTAAATCTTTTAAGGACTGCTTATATTCCTCTATTAAATCCGGAAAGTACATGGCCATCTCCCTTTCTTTTATGTAAAAATAAAAAAGACACCAATAGACCTGGCGTAATTGCCAAAGTCTGTTGGTGTCCATCGGTTTTTCCGTAAGGACTGTTATTTTTTTTGTTTAATGCGTATACGTTCCGCGCGCTCTATATCGAGCACTTGCCCGTTCTGCCAGATGATTGTGTCTTGTCCAAATGGTTTAGGGCTCAACGCTGTTATAGTACCGTCCTGCACGATGTATACGCCATTTTCAGATGTATTAATTGTCTTCTCCATAAACTGCCCCCTATGTGTTATAATGAATTTGATTTTGCATAAGGGAACTTATGTTTCACCGCGGAAGGCTGCAACCTTCTGCGGTGTTTTTTATACCTCCATCAACCATTGTGGTGTTGATTCAATATCGTTTAAGCAGCCGCGATAGACACCATCAGACAATGCATTTTTATTTTTGGCCAACTTTATATTGCACTTCTGGTGTAGGTGAAAGTGCGTGTGCTGCTCATCTTGCTTTGCTGTTGCATATATGGCTTTAATACCTTTATCAATCGTTTGTGTACATGCAAAGCATTCATGCAGTTTACGTGTTGTTACAGGTCGCTTTTTTGTGATTTCTAGCATTCTATTTCTCCTTTCCCGCATAAAAGTGGTTTAGTATACTACATGGACTGAAACAGTGCCATCGCTATAAACTGAAATTTGTACCGGTTGATAATCAACTTCATCAAAATAACAAATATGATTTTCGTCTAACCGCTCCCAACTACCTTCTTGGTATTTATCACCGTAACGATTTTTAAAATACGTTCGTGCTCATTCCTCCCATTCCCACAGACTTAATTTCCCCTTAGCTGGTATCGGCTTTGGTAAGTGTTGTACACTATCCAGCTCCCATGCGTAGCGATTGGGTGAATAATCTCCTACGCGGTATTCTTGCCCACTGATTTTTGGCCCATCTGTCATTGCTATATCGTTTTCATGATCTTCATTGGTGACTTTATGACACTCTACTAAATTAGCTGTAGCGATGACTGCGCCTGTAAGTAGTTCTTTCGCCGATGTAATGCCATGCCTTTTAAAGATGGCTTTGAAATCCTCAAACGCTTCCTCATTTACTTTCTTACCAGCATGAATGGCAATTTTTCCGCGGTAGCTTGTTGACCATCCGCGCGTTTCAAACTGTTTTTCACCAAGGGCAATCAGTGAAGCCCAAGGTTGTGTAATGGTGATTGCTTTCATTTTGCACTCTCCTTAAAATAACGTTTGTTGTTTGTAGCCGCTGTTTGCCGCCACTGGATTGATCCATAAAATTTCCTCACGTTTCGCTCCTGCCTCTGCCATCACAGTGCGGGTTTCACGTTGCCAATGCCCTAAGCGACTATCATATAAATCATGTGCATACCCACTTAAAAGAACTGGACCAGGATGGGCGTCTAAAATCTCTAACAATTCGATATGGTCCTCGATTGTCATTTCATGTTTATAATGCCGCTTTGTACGTGTCTCAATGACATACGGTGGATCAGCATAAACTAACACATCTTTACGTGCATAGCGTTCAAGTAATTTTGTAGCAGGCTGATTTTCAATTTGTGCTTGTTTTAATCGAGTTGCAACAAGTAATATTTTCTGTGGGAGCTTGCTCCACTCCTTAGCTGTATCCGGACCGTTCGCACTTATCAAACTACGCCATCCTGTTCGGTCAGATGTTTTAGCCCCAATTGCTTGCCAGCAACGTACTAAGAAGCGGCGTGCGTCTTCAATCTGATTTTCCGGATCCGTTTCATATGCCGCATAGTATTCTTCACGTGATAATGGTGTGAAATTTATTGCACGTGCTAGCTGGTCCGGATAATCACGAATTACCCTAAATAGATTTACCACTTGGCTATCCATATCATTTATAGTTTCGATAGGTGACTTTTCTTTGTTAAAAAACACTGCGCCAGATCCAAAGAACGGCTCGACATAAGTTGAATGCTCTGGCATATGGCTAATAATCCAATCTGCCATGCTCCACTTGCTACCTGGATAATGCAAAATGCGTGGTATACTCATGCTTGTCCCTCCCTTGGCATTACTTCACCAAATGCAATTGTAGCTGCGTGTTATAGTGTTCAATTTCTAAGCGTAGTTCCGTATTCGGTTGCCAGGCGATTAGAAAACGCATCGCATCCTCAAATTTAATGCGTGGTAGCTCTCTGTACTCGCTGATATCAAAATAATTTCGGAACTCTCGCCAGCATGCCGCAAATGCTTTCGTTTTTAGCGTTTTGAATGCATGTGTTTCCTTACCGCCTAATGCCTCATATACGTTTTCTCCGACCTTTCGACGGATTGCTTTTGCCTGTGAACTATTGATGAAGATATTGTCTTTAAGTTGCTCAACATCTTCTCTCATCCCACTGACTTCCTCTTTTAGCGCCTCGACTTCTTCCGACATTTCCAACGATAAGCGCATCGATGCTTTTAATTGCTCTCGTTCAGTTAATGGCTTTGGGCCATTAACAAAAGCAGCCGCTAGTACATCTTTCGCTTTTAGTTGATAGTTAACTAGATTGTTTACTGCGATTGGATTCGTTTGTTGCATTTGTGGCGTAATCGGTACTTTAGCTAGCCACAATGGCAAAAAGTCTAATTCGATGCATAAAACTTCTTGAATACCACCGTTCGTCGGGAGGCGCAAATTTGCGACACCTTGCTTTAACACGATATCTTTACCCAAGTTCTCAACTTGTCGCTTCGCTTGTCCATCACTTAAACCAATTCCTACACAAACCCATTTCACTGCCGCATAAATTTTTTTATTTGTCATTTTTACTGCTAAAAGCTCCACATTACCAAATGGCACCATCTTTTGTTCAACTACTTGCAATGTATTCATAGCAATTCCTCCTCAAAATAAAGTTAGTTGTTCAAATTGTTTTGATTGTGAAACGTTCTTCTTTTTTGGTACTTCGTTCACCAATTTCGTTATTTTAGGCGCTGTTTTTGGTATATCGTGCACAGATTGCGTTATTTTTTGCTCATTTTCGGTTAAATCGTGCACACTATCAACCATTTGTGTTTCCGCTTCAAACGTTGCTACTATCTCAAAAAAGTTATTAATGTATGAGCCTACTGGTGCATGGTCAGGGCGGCTTTTTAAATACACACTATAATATCCGTCTGCACGTGGCTCGCTGATAATGTACTCGTCACCGATTCGGTAGTTATAGTTACGGCCATCACTTACACGTGCCAAAAACTTTTTAGGGTAGGCTGCTTCCGTTTTTGCAATTGGCAGCTCTTTGATTTTTTCAAAATCTTGCAATGCATAGGTACCTAGTTCCTGCTGCATCGCCTCGTCTTGATAAGCTGTAGCTTGCTCATCGTTCAATACACGTATATACATAAGCCCTTCATCGTTCGCACGTGGTAACGTTAATAACCGAGCTTTATATTGCCTCTGTGGGTACATCCAACGCGCTTTGGGTATACTTTGCTCAATGTAAAATTGCGGTGCTTTCAACAAAGTTATTCACCTCACTAAATGAACGGTAACAAGTAATGCAGAGCGTAACCATCCGCCGACTGTACTTCATCTGCCTGCCGCTCAAACGTAGCAAGTGGGATTGACTTACGCCCACCTACTTTTGCGGCTTGCCACGTTTCCTGTATAGGCGTGAATGGCAATCTATAAAACTTGTTCACATCCGAAAAATAGACTAGCAGGAATACAAGGGCGCCCTTGTCATACCATGATTGCAATAGCTCATATTGATGGTCATGTAAATTGGCGAGAGGGAAGCTTTTACCCTTCGTTTCTTTCGCATCGAATACGACTGCCTGACCGTTACAGATGCCCGCATAGTCCACCCATTCCGCTTTTTCCTTACGTCCTTCAATGCGACTGCCTATCGACTTTGTAATTTGAACAGGTGTTGGAATCTTGCGTATATCTGCAAGCCCTGCATTGCGGTATTTTGTATTAGACATGTCAATTAGTCGTTCTAAGTGCCTGCCACGATTGGCATGTGATATCGATTTTGGTTTATGAAATGTTTTATACATCTGTTCGTTCCTCCTCATCCATGTTCAATATGTCGTCTATCGTTAGCTGCATCTTTAAAAACTGCTGCTCCAAATCGTTTAAATGATGGTGCCAACAAGTTAGTCCATAACCACGTTCAATTGACTTACCACTGCGTAATACACGATTACACCTTTTACACAATCGCATGTAATACCTCTACTCGATAGTACGCGTCAATGTAGTATGGCCTGCTGTCAACGAGATGAATTTTCACAGTATGCTGGTCTTCTTTATTTCGATAGACATCTATGTGTGCATCCGCTTTACGTATGGTTTTTATAAACTTATACTGCTTGTCCTCGTACACAATCTGGTTATAGGGCATCGAATATTCTTCGAAGAGCGCCGTCAAGGATGGAAATACGTTCCCGTGTGGTTTATTCTTCATTTTCTCGCTCCCTCTGAACCACCACCGCGCAGCTGTGTAAGTAATTTTTGATATTCTGCATCGAAGTTTATATTTTCGTCGTTTATAGGATTTGGTACTTCAATAGCCGCAGAAGGTTGTTGTTCTTTGTGGAACCATTCGGGCACTAATTCTCTTTTTGGTCCATACCCTCCTCCACGTTTGCGTGAGTATGGTTGTGTTTGTTTCTTATTTTTTTCAGCGGCGAAGCGTAGTTGTTCCGCTTCCGCTTGCTCTACAGTTTTAATCTGCTTTTGTGACCATCCGCGCAAGATTGTTTCTACATAGCTCCACTTGATTGCATTATTCTCGATTGCTAGTTTCATAGCATGAACAACAAGCTCTTCTCCTGCGTCATCAATCCATGCTCCAATTTTTTCGTTGACGTAGGATGATAAAACGCCGAATCCATTCGCTTGATAAAACGTGAAGGCATTTTCTGGTTGTTTTGTTGGCGCTGGCGTAGCCTTTTCATCATCATTATTAATATTTTTAAATTCAGTATTTAGTTTATTAGTACTTAGTAATTCAGTACTTGGTATATCAGTACTTAGTAGTTGCGAGTTTTCCGTAAACGGTTTTACCGTATATGGGTTTCCCGTAGACGGTTTATCCATACATGGTTTTTCCGTACATGGTAAATCAGGTAATGGCGGATTGTTTGTTTCGTCCACCTGCTCCTGATCTGTCAAAGTTGGTACTTCGTATACAACAGTCACCCAATCAAATTCGCCATTTTCTCCATGTCGTCTTTCCTTTTTTACATAGCCGTGATCTTTCAACTCTTTGAGCCCGGAGGCAAAGGCATCTCTTCCGTCCTTTGCCCATTTCATTAGCTCAATGTTATGAAATGTCCAATCATCTGGTTTAGACAACATAAATACATGAATCGCTTTTGCTTTCCAGCTGAGGCGCTCATCATACAGCGACGTGTTGTTAATGATTGTGTAGTCCTTATTTTTCTCCACTCTTACTATGTTTTTCATGAGGAAGCCCCTCCCTTGCTACTATGTGTTTTGGACCATCAAGCAAGCCCAATGTCCATTTGAAAGTTGTTTTATTTCACCTTTCACTTGCCAACCGCGCAACTCACTTTCATTGACCTTTATTAGTAAGTCGCTCTTGGTTAAACCTTGAACAGTTTTGCGGTTAAAGTGCCTTACTTTTTGCATATACCTTCCTACCTCCCTCCCCACTGACATCAAACAGTATTTGCTGCAGGTATTTTTGAAATTAGGTCAATCATTTTTGCGGCCTGATCCTGGCTCAAATTGTCTATCAAAATAACGTCCTCTATACCTAGTTGCATCTTGGCATAATACAAAACGCCGTCTTTGTCCATTTTTGTGCGGGTACTTGCCGCATTAAGTACCGCCTTTAGGTCCTTATATTGCCCTGGCGTGATTTTGTTAGGCTGTTGCTGGCTATCTTGCTCGGTAGGCTCTTGTGACCCCTGTGTTGCTTTTTGCGCCCTTTGTGCCACTGTTTTAGCCACACCGTCTAAATAGTTAATCAGTACGCTTGCCTCCTGCGTTGTCAATTGATTAGATGGCTTTTGAGCAATCTTGCACTTTAGCAAGCTGTTATTGTAAAGCGTGTCCGCGCTCATGCCTTGCGACTCCGCGAGCGGCAGCAGTACCTTGTCCAAGCGTTGTAGTTGCTGTTGTGTGATAAGTCCGGTCGGTTGTTGTTTCTGTGGTGATTGCTGACGTGGCTGCTGGTGCTCGTATTGATAATCGTTGCCACTCATACCGTTTGCGTCATCATCTTTTTCCGTCGCGATGCCTAACGCCGATGCCAAGCTGTAACGCTTCATGTAAGTAATTTGCCCCCCGAAGTCTTGCATGTTTTGCGCCGCTAGAAACTTCAATGGGTACGACTTCGCAAACTCTCCTGACTCATGCAGGATAATTGTTTCTACACATGCGAACACTTTATCGTGTTCCATTTGTGTATAGCTGTTTTGCATAATCGTAAGCTTGTTCTCGATAAAAATGGATCGTACTGCATCTAAAATTCCTGCAAAGTCCGTATATTCGAACGTGTATGAACTACCTGACCTTGTTGTCACTTTCACAGTTTTATTATGTTTAGGTGTTCGGATAGCTGCCCACGACTTTGCAAGAGCAGCAGCGATATTTGAATTGCTTTCTGAAAAAATCATTGTTATGCCTCCTTTTCATTGATTTAAAGGCGGTCATACGCTAAAATATTGTTACACGTATAATTTTGCATATGACACTAAACCTAACGTTCCCGCGTTAGGTTTTTCTTGATGGATCTATCCCATCAAGCAACTTAAAAGCGAGGGGGATGCACGCTAACCTGTGCTACTTTTAAGCTGCTTGACGAGAGCGAGCATTGCACTCGCAAACGTCTTGCTGTTTAATCGTTATTTAAAGTCGCTACTTCACGTGCAATAAAGAAATTTCCGAATTTATCACGCTCAGGAAGCCCGTTTGTTTGATAATTAGGCGTTGCAGTTTCTACATACAGCTCCTGGCCACATTCACGACAAGTAATAATCTCGTCATGCTCATGGATATATCTTTTCCCTTTACTGCAACAGTCGCACCAATAATAACAGCGGTAGCGTTTTGTTCCATCGTCCTCCACCTTAATGCCTGTTTTCCAATGCTCTTGCTCTTCTTTGGCTTCTAAAGATTCTGCGATTGAAACTTGCAATGTGCGGTCAGCATCGATTTTAGGCAACGCTTTTGGTAAAGGCTGTATACCGACTTGTTGCTTTACTCGCCGCTCCTTAACGATGTGTTCCGCAGGTGTTAAATTCGGCTGTTCAGATGGTTTCGCTTGTTCTTGCGTCCAACTTTTAAGAGCAGATTCAACGTATGCCCAACGAATGATATCTTTCTCTACTGCTAGCTTCATAGCTTTGATAACTAAGTCTTCTCCTACCTGGGCTACCCACTTGCCTATGCCTTCAGCAATGTGTGGAGTTAAGAGGCCGAAACCATTTTCCTTATAGAAACGCAGGGCACTTTCTGTCGCTTTCCCCGATGACACTTCACCCGCAAGTGATTTTGCTTTTATCAGTGGCACTATTACATCCATTGGTTGTGTAGGTGGTACAAATGGCGTAGCATAATGTGGTTTAACCATTTGCGGTTGCTGTTGTTCCAGACGTTTTTGCCCGCCTGTCAAAACGTTGAAAAATCCATGTATAACATCTGACATATGCATTTCTTGTAAGTTTTCCGCTTTTAAATGTGCTTGTTGCAAGGTGATTTCAATTTTCATAGTGACCTCCTGCGATATGTGATATAATAGACTCTGTAGTCAAAACCTTTGCTACTTATATCGGTGGTGCGATTGAGTAGCTATTTTTTTATACAATTTGAGATACATACAAGCCTTTGTTTAGTCGTCAAGCTTGTCCATCGTTTGAAAAACGTCATGAAAAATTTAATCATTTGATTCACCTGCCATTGCTTTACGTAATTTTTCGTTTTCTTGTTGCGAAGCTAACAATTGGCGGTGAAGATCTACAAACTGAGCTCTAATTTCCTTTACACTCATCCCATCATTACCTTCTAGCATTTCCTGTAGGCTATTAATCTCGCTTGTAACAATATGATGTAAAACCCCATCCGCACGCTCACCATGTGTTAGATAATGATTTATCGCCTGTAGTGCATTAATTTGTTCATCCTGCACTTCCTTGTAATCCCAAATATCTATATTGCTTGTCTGGGCATCCTGATTAGCCTGCGATTTAATTGCCTCCGCAATTAATATTTTTGCTCGATCTGTAAGCATTGCCTCGAACGCTGCTTCCGTTATTGGTAAATCCACTTCGTATTGAACTTTGAGCGTCGCCGCCCCTGTAATTTTTAACATGTGATTCCTCCTCACCAAAACTTATTAAGATTTTTATAGTGTTCGAATAGACCGCTTTTCTTTAATGCTCCAACTTTTGATCGCAACGTGCTTTCTGTTCGTCCAAGCGCAAAAGAAATATTTGCAGCTCAATCCGACTCGTAAAATTTGCATAGATATTCCAACTCTTTTGCTCCAAATGGTTCTCCATGTGCGAAATGAAAATCAGGATGATAATTCATACGACCCTGTTTGTCATATGTGATTTTGATTTCATTCACTTTTATCACCTACCAAAACACGATTATTAAAATTGATGAAAACACTACCCCGACTGCTAATGAAATGAGATACGTCCAATCTGTATCATTCAATTCCCTCCAATCGTCGATACCAAAAAAATAGTCACCTAGCCACTTTAACAACACGCTTCACCACCCCATTATTAGGTACAACTGATTTTTCAACCTTAAAACGCTTGACGATCTCCGCAGCTACCCCGCGTTGCTCTAAATCAGCCAATAGCACTTCACGCTTTGATAAATTTATTATCGCTGCCCTTGTCACATAGATTCTTTTTAGTAATCGTTCATGGCAATCCTTACAAGTTGTGTTAGCACGCATGTACTCTAAGTTAGCTAGTTCTGCGCGATATTCTTCTAATGTCATACTTTTCACCTCACATATCACATAAAAATTTGTAGATGGATTGTAATAAAAGCAGGTACAACGGAAACCAATTGGCTTGCTTGCATTATTACGTCAGCTCCAAACATGGCTATTGCCACTTGTGCTTCGCAATTCGTTATTTGTGCCCAATGCAGAAATGTTTCGAGATCCACAATTTTTCGTCCTTGCTCGTATTTGCTGACGTGCGATTGTGTCATGTTGAGCTCATATGCAATTTCTTCTTGCGTTAGCTTGGCGTCTTTCCTAATTTTCTTCAATAACTTTGGAATACCCAGGGACAAAGATCTCATCGCCTTCACCCCCTCTCAAAAAGTCGTAAATCGATTATAAAAAGTCCAAAATGAACTATAGTCGAGAATGTGTTACTAACGATTTGATATAACCGTTATATTAATCTCAGAAACAAGCTATCTTGTAACATCAATGCAACATAATTTAGGGTGTTCATTCCCCTATTCAACGCGCCTGCCAGCCGTTTATTTTTATTCCCATTTGGTTGCAATGATGTTGTGTATAGCTTCCGTCACTTGTTCACGCGGCCATATCTTTTTGCTACGTGGTCCAAAACGTTTTTCAAGCCGCTGGATTCGTGGATCACTTAACACATGGTTGATTAAAAATGAACGTTGGTATGGCATTACTGCAATAATGTCATCAATATCCCAATACAGTTTTTTTGTTGGGTCATTAATGTGCTTACTCATGGGAGTTGTTTCACCCCTTTCTAACTAAGTAGCGTTATGACAAGTATCTAAACAATGGGATTTGTTAATTCCAATTCCCCTCATATGGTATAATTAACCTATAGAAAGTGAGGTGAGTTATATGTTCTTCTTTTTTGATAACCCAAAAATATCTGTTGGTTTAACACAATTTATCGATTTTACTGTAAAGCAAACGATGCTTTCAAAAATGAATGCAGTAAATAAAATTAAAAATCAAGGTGAGTATCATCCGGCTAAAGACCATTGGAAACAATTACGTGACAGAATCAAGTTATGCTACGAAAAAAATCTGCCAATAGATTCTTTAGATTCATTATTATTGGAAGTTCATGAGAAAAAAGTTGATTCTTATTCACAAGCTATCAAATCTTTCAAAAAGTTTGTTCGTAATAAAGACACTCAATGGTTCACTCCTCCTAAAGCTATATGGAAATCAGATGGAGAGCTTGTCGTTCGAGCAACAGCAGAAGTGGGCTTGTACATTGATGGAAAGCCCTATTTAATCAAGCTGTTTTTTAAAGGTGCAACTGAAAAAATTACAGAACGAAATATTAAACCTATCCTGACGCTAATGTCTGAAGCATCGTATGAAAAACCATATCCGCCAGACACTGCTTTTTGTGTATTCAACACAAAAACAGGTAAATTGCATATAGGAACACAAATAGATCCTGAACTTTCAAAAGCACTTAGGTACGAAATTAAGATTTTTGAAGATATTTGGAATGACTAATTTTCTAATCGAATTCATTTCCCATATCATTCATGATTTGAGCACAATATTCGCAAATATACGAGTCATCATCACAATGAAGTGTGCCGCAGCTCTCCAAACATAATGAACATTTTTCTTGGGAAGTTACTGTTGCCGCAGCTAACTTCCCTGCTGTTTCACCTTCAAGAAAAGCAAGTTTAATTAAAGATTGCTCCAATGTAATTACTCGTTCTTCGAGCTTATTCAGT
This sequence comes from Bacillus ndiopicus, assembly GCF_000612805.1. Taxonomy (GTDB): domain Bacteria; phylum Bacillota; class Bacilli; order Bacillales_A; family Planococcaceae; genus Metasolibacillus; species Metasolibacillus ndiopicus. The sequence continues at coordinate 151,539 of NZ_HG964404.1, forward strand.
CGTTGTTCCATGTTCTCACCCCTTTCTGTGAGTTATTAGAAAGCTTATTTTAGGAAATAATATGACTTTTTGTACAAGATTCTTGTACATTGTAACCAAATAAAAAGGCTACATCTTCCTCTAAAATTTCCGAAACAGCCAAAGCTACTTCTAATCTAGGTTTTGAGTATCCTGTTTCCCAATTCGATATAGCAGCCTTAGTAACAGTTTTAAGTAAGCCTGCTAATTCAGCTTGAGTAAGCTGTTTCTTTTTTCTAGCAGTAATTAAATTCAAGTTTTTCATTTGGTATAACCTCCTTTGTATGAATAACTTGTACTTCAATATTAACAACAAGAATCTCATACGTCAATACTTTTGTATGATTTTTTTGTACTTTTGATTTTATTTGTGCACACATCTTAAATAAATAGTACAATTTACTTGTACAAGGAGTGATTTCATGTTGGATCATCGTTTGAAAATAGCTCGTAAAGCTAAAAAAATGACTCAAGAACAATTAGCGAATAAAGTTCAAACTACTAAAGGGACTATTAGCAACTATGAAAATGGATATAGTACTCCTTCTAATGAAATGCTTGTACTTTTAGCTAATACCTTAAACACAACAACAGATTATTTACTTGGTAATACAGATAACCCATTTCTACCTTCACAACAAGAAAAAGACGAAGCCGAGTTCCAAGCTTTCGCCAACAACCCTACCCTGCAAAAATGGTACATGGAGTTGCCGAAGTCGAAGGAAGAGGACTTGGAGAAGCTGCGGAAGATGTGGGAGATTTTGAAGGAACATGGAGAGTTGTAATCGTTATTTGGAAATAGCCAAATAAACGATTTTTAATTTACCCTTAAAAGTAACATAATAATATCTATGAAAAGGACATGTATATAGCATGTCCTTTAAACTCACCATTATTGTAAATATTAAGAATTTATGTTTTATATTATTTTTATCATTTATATAAATACATTTCCACAAGTATTATTAAATAATATAACCAAATAACTCTAATGATCTATTTTTGAAATTATTTTATATATATAAAAACCAAAACAACAGAACGCGTGTTCTTTTATGGTATAATATAAGGAGAATAGATATGACAAGCCTTTTTGAAAAAAACAACTATCAACCTAGAGAAAATAGCGGTTCACGTTCGTCGAATCGATTAATGATTCAAATTTCATTCGCCATTCATCAAATGGTTCAAAATACCAATGATTACCTTATCATTTTAGATATTATTGACGATGTTGCTATTATTAATAATATAAACCAGCAGGAGAAGATTACAACCTATCAAATTAAAACAACAGATTCTAATGGATACTATGAATTAAGCCGATTGATAGGCGATGATGTTTTCAAAAACATATATGAACATATTGAAAAAATAGAAGCTGAAAAAATTGATAAGTTATATTTGATTTGTAATTATCCTATTCGCTATGTATTAAAAAGAAATAAGCATGAATTTATTGAAGGACACCTTCCTTTAAAAAATACTGTAATTTCTCAAAATATTATAGATAATATTAACAAAAATAAAGCAATTGCAATTAATGATGTTCCTGATTCAATCTATTTTAATCATTGGGATATCAGACTTATTAATCATGAAGAGGTAATAAAAGCAGAATTTCGCACGTTTTTAGAAAATGTTAACAGCAATTTAAGTCTCGGAGTTTCTTCAGCATTATATTCAAGCCTTAGAGATATATTAACAAAAAAACAAAACTATGAATTTAAATTAACTGAAAATATTAATGATATTCTCCCAAATAAAAGTTTTTCAAAAAAGAACCTTTTTGAATTGATTCAACGTGCTAATACAGTTGTAGAACTTAATTTTAGAGAAATTGAAGATAAATATTTGGAAAATGTAAATTTATTGGAGAAGAGAAAGTATAACGTAGCATTTTCGTCAGTAAAATCTCATCTATATTCTTTTAATAATTTTGTAGATGATGAAATAAAGAGTATCACCGAAATAATTGATAATGAGTATCTAGATGAACTATCTAAAATGACAACAGAATCTCAACTGTTTGAATTTTTACAAAATAAAATAAACAGCAATCCTATTTTCAATAAGTACGAGTACAAAATTTTGTTAATTATGGCTATTGAAAACTATTTACATACAAGTTAAGGAGACTTATTATGAATAAATTAATTTTTAAAAGTTTGTATATCATTGATAGACAAAAGAAACTTTCTTATTATACAACTTTTCATAGTAGAATTAATGTTATTACTAGCTCTGAAGTTAGTTTAGGAAAATCCACTATATTAAAATCTCTTTATTATACATTAGGAGCAGAGTTACAATTTGGAGAATTACCAATCAAAAATTTAATCACCATAGTAACCTTCACCTATATGAAAAATGATTATTTAATTGTACGTAATGGTAGCTATTTTTTATTTAATCATAAAGAAAAAAATACATTATATACATCAAACTCAGAATTCAAAGAAGCCATGATATCTTTGTTAGGTTATGAAATTACAATTGAAAAAAATGAAAAAATTTATACAGCACCACCTGTTTTCTATTTTATTCCTTATTACATAGATCAAATCAACGGTTGGACTGTTAATCCGCAATCATTTTTAAATTTAGGTCAATTCACAAAAGTAGAAAGAGATGATATGATATATTATCATTTGGGTATTTATGGGGAAAATTACAGTTCTTTATTATCCGAAAAAAATGAGTTAGAATACAATATTAAAAATGATTCTAATAATATGGAAAAGAATAAAGAATTATCGAATTTATTACAAGAAGAAATGGATAACTTAGTAGAAATAAGTGATACTGATTCTTTGTTTTTCCGAAAAATAAAAACCGAATATGAAAATGAAGGCAATATTATTAATAAAATTAAAATGGAAATTTTGATTTTATTAAATGAAAGAGCCACTACAAGAAGAACAATTGATAATTTACAAAAAGTAATAAAGAGCAAAAACAAAGAAAAAAATATTCTTAAAGAAAACTCTATACAATGTCCTCATTGTAATGAAATTTTCTCTCCTACAGATAAGGAAATTTTCGATGCAAATATCATAATTGTAGATGTTGATTCAGAAATTGCAGACTTAAATAAAATAATCTTAACTTTAAATAATAAGATTGAAGCAAAAGAACAGATTTTAAAGAAACATATTGATAAAATTAAACATCTAGAACAATTAAAATCTAAGCAACAAGTTAGTTTTGAATCTATGGCAAAGTCCAAAGGAATTGCTGAAACAAGGCATTCTTTATTAAATAAAATATTAAAATATGAGAATGACATTTTAGTAAACAATGTAACTTTAAAATCAGTAAAGAAAAAAATCAAAGAAATTAATAAACAAAAAGAAGGTGCTGATAACTTATATACCACTTACTACAAAAAATATTTATCTTCTTTTTTACTTTACAACGAACCTATGATGCAATATGAAAAAATACTTCCCAAAGAGACTTTTTCTAGTACGGGAGCAGTTCAAGTTCTATTAAATCTTATTCGTTTTTATGCAACAATTGAATTAATAAACCACTTTAAATTTTCTCCACTGCTACCAATTGTTATTGATTCACCAAAGTCTGGAGAGCAGAGTTTTTCAAACAATCAGCTTATTATAGAAAATTTAACATCCCATTTCAATGTCTCAAATCAAAGAATTATAGCTACAATTGATTTCAAAAAAAGTGAGGATACAAAAAATATTAAGATAATAGAACTAACTAATGAACCTAAACAATTATTAAGTAAGGAATCTTTTATAGTAAATCAGAAAGAAATTAATCGACTAATACAAATTTTTGATAAAAGTTTAAATGATAGTGCTAATTAAATACATTCATGCCCTTCCAAATGGGAGGGCTTTATTATAAACAAAAAGGGAACGTAGGTTCCTTTTTGTCAGGAGTTGATAACTATGTACTATTACACATATCTCGAAGATTATATAAATCATCTTTACCATAAATTAGGGATTACAACTTCTACCTTACTTGATTTTAATGAGATAGCCAACCGCCTAAAAATTAAAATATTCTGTTGGCCAGATGATAGCCAAGCAATATGTTTTGATAGTCAAGCTTATATATTTTTGAAAGAGAATCAATCACTTGAAAAAGCATGGCAAGATTTTGCACATGAGCTTTGTCATATATTGCTGAACACAGGAGATCAGTTCAATATGCCTCCCCTATTCCAGAAATATCAAGAGTTTAAAGCAAATAACTTTATGTATCACGCCTGTGTGACCACATTTTTACTTGAACAAATGCAAGTGTATGATTACACCCCTAAATCAGTAGTACATGTCCAACATCTTTTTAACGAAGTATATGAGCTTGCTGAAAAGCGATTGATTCAATACACCAATAAAAATTTCAATAGTCCATATTGGAATGGTAAGTCCAACCACTAGTGATTACATTTGAAAGGAGGGATGCAAGTTCATGTATACGAATATATTCGATCTAGCGCGCCTGCCAGCTCATTAGACGGAGGTATTCGTTAAATGGCCAGAGAAAAATACGAAACAACAAAGAAGGATTGTATCTACTACTATTTTAATTCGGATGGTGAAAAGCGCTATGCCTACAGGTATAAATACTATGACAATAGCCATTCGCGACGTGAAAAAACAAAGAAAGACTTTTTAACTGAAAAAGAAGCTGAACGTGCTTTGATTGATGTTAAAGCGGATATTTTGGACGAGCGAATCGTATTTGTACAAAACTCCGAGATGCTTGTAAGTGATTGGATTAAGCTCTATCTGCAAATTCGCCGTAAAAAATGGGAGTCAAGCACATTAAAACATTATACTGAAACGGCTGAAAATCATCTTATTCCAAAGCTAGGTCATTACAGACTGCATAAGCTAACGAATTTAATTATCCAGGAAGAGCTTGTCGATCCACTCGTTGAAAAAGGAAATAAAGTATCGACGATTGAAAATACTTTACGACCGTTATCCGCAATGCTCAACTATGCTGTTCAACGAGAGGTTTTAAAGAAAAATCCGATTGTAGAACTTGATTACGAAGATGCGACGCCAAACGGACCTGACCAATACTACTCTGAAGAGGAACTGAATGACTTGCTACGTTGCACACGCTTAGACGGTTCCCCTTCTCGCATTGCTTTTATTCATACATTAGCATTAACTGGCATGCGTCGTGGTGAAGCGATGGCTTTACGTTGGTCAGACATTGATTTCGTAGCCAAAACAATCTCCATCACAAAAACAAGGGATAGACATGGCGAGCGTAGTCCTAAATCACGCCGTGGTATACGCAAAGTGCATATGAATAATACTTTAGTGGCTGAGCTGAAATCTTACTACGATTGGAGTAAGAAAGCGAAATGGAGTAAAAAGATTGAACCTAAAAGCGATGACTATGTTTTCATTACAGTTAAGGGGCTAAGACCTGTCAAAGATTCATACACACGCGATGCGATGGTTTATATTTGTAAAAAGCACAATCTGCGCTTCATCAAAACACATGGTTTGCGACATACTTTTGCGTCTATCTTATTATCGCGCAATATCCCTCTTATTACCGTAGCGGAAATGCTCGGTGACCATCCAACAACAGTAAATAATGTTTATGCTCATTCCCTTGTAAAGAAAGAAACTGAGGCGAGCGACCTGCTAGATAAAATCGTAAGCAATCAATAATCATTTGGGGTACAAATTGGGGTACACGCAATAAAAAGAGCTTAGAAACGTTGATATATCAATGTTTCTAAGCTTCATCTAACCAAATGATGTAATTCGCGTGGTATACAACGCCCATCTGATCCGTTTCTGCGTAGCGGATTTCAATTTGTTTTTCTGATATATGCATTTTCGTCACCTCGGGTTCTATCATACCGTGAGTGGTGGGGGTTTGTCAGTTGGGAGGTGTTATTTTGGGATGATTGTTTTTGGGGGGATTTTGGTGGGGGGTGAGTGGGGCATGTTTGGTGGTTTTTTCCTTTCTATGTATAAGAATGTATAGAAATGTTTTGATTTGGGGTACAAGTGGGGTACAAGTGGGGTACAGATTTTTAAATTGCGGCAGGCGCTGAGGATAGATATGAGTAGGCATCGCCCCTTGGGTTGTATCTTATTTTTGATGGGATTTGGGGTACAATTCTGTTTTGTTTCATTAACAAGCCCATGTACTCATAAAAATTTGAATATCATGGGCTTACATTTATTTAGTGGTGCTACGTCGCTGGTCAATGGTTACATACAGACCTAATAGTCGATCAGTTGTCATTTGCTTATTTTGCAAGTCCTTTAAGTGAGAGTCTTGAATGATACCCTCTTTCACTGCCTGCGCTAAAAAGCCTCTGCTGCTATACGTGCCACTACTTGATTTACCATAATAAAAGCCTTCCAATTAAACTGTGTAAGGCTGATAAATATTTGATATTAAATTGTTGTTGATTTACTACGTATACGGGGACTATTGTTTTATTTATATAAATCCAAATTATTTACCCAAATATAGTTTTCATAAATGCATTAAAAGTTTCAGTATGATTTGATATTCGATTTTCAAATTGACACTTAAGGAGGTTTCAACTATGAATAAAAAAGATTGGTTACATTCATTAAAATTTATGATTGTAACCATGCGAGCTGTTTGTATAAAAATTTCATCTACTTGATTCATTCGTTCTTTAATTTTTCTCTAATCATAAATTCTTCTATATTTTTAGCAATAGGAATGCGTCCCTAAATACGCCCATTTTCATTATCAACACATCATTAAAGTCAATATTAATGTTTCCCCATGCGTCATTAAAATCGCTCCATGTCTTGAATCTGATATTGGAGTTATAATTGCTTTTGCCTGTTAAGTAGTCCCATCCAGGACCCCAGCCGATATATCCTCTGCTCCCATTTTCATAACTTGGTAAGACCTTTAAGTCTATAGGCATTTCGTTAGCTCCCCCTTTATTCTGTAAAATTGAGATATTATTTAGTTACTATATAGCTCTCACAATATTAGGTGTTACTACTAGGGTACTATGTCTTGGTATATGGATTCGCCCTTGTTTACAGATTCACTATTAGGACATTTTCTACTAAATAATTCATACTTTGCTTTTATTTTTTAAGAAACTTGATTAAAAAGACTAGAGAACATATCGGCTACTACATACTATGAAAATGTAATCTGCAGATTATAAATTATTATTTTTAGGAGGTGAATATTGCATGCCTTTAACAACTGGTCCAATCGAAAATATGGGAAATCTACCAGCTAATGCTTCTAGCGTTCGTGTAAAAGTTCTTAATCTGACTGGAGGTCTATTAACAGGCGTAGTAAGGGTTTTCAGACTCAACGGCACTAGACAATTATTATCAACAACTCCTTTTGCGGCTAACGCCAACGCTTCTACTTTTGTAACTCCAAGTGTAGCTGGATCGTTTCAATATGAAGTTGAAATTGTTCCTAATCAAACAGGCGGGTTATATAGCGTTTACGGGCGAACAGCTTCAGGTGTAATCATCGATGCCCAACGATTTGTGAACTCAGAATTAACACCGATTCTTTAATTTTATAAACAGATTTTATTTGTTAGTTACGGAAGCCTTATACTCGTTTATAAGGCTTCTCGTATTTTTCCGATTCCCTTCCTACATATTTTGGTTCTTGTGTGGAGTAGCCTGGTAAACAGCTACCCACTCACCTTCTTTTTTCTGAATCAGCACACCATCTTTATCCTTGTCATTAGAATACATCTGTTGCAAACGCTCTACTTGCTCGTCCGTTAAATCACGGCCTAATATATATGTGTAAGTTTTTCCATCTTCCCCTTGACCATCTATTAGTAAGAATGATTCTTCAATAATTTTCATTTTCAAATTTTCGATATTGACCAGTGGTTTTATTACAGTCAAGTACTCCTTTGGAATATGTCAAGCCCCTGCTGGATCGTATTCTTCCGCATCCCAATCTTTTAAAAATTCCTCACGTTGGTTTACGTACAAGCCGAAAAGCTTATCTTGTTCGATTTGATAGACAAAATCACAAATTTTTTCATCATCTTGTTTTATAAAGAAGAATTGGTGAATAGATTGATTGCAGTTGAACAATATGTTGCAGAAAATCAGAAGCGATAGGTTGCTAATCATTTTGAGCAGTTTAAATAGAGAGTTTATGAGATGCCCTGATAGCCCTGTTAGATTGTTTTTAACAAGGTTACCTTAACTATTTTTAACGTTAAGAAATATGCATGGTATTATTCATTAAAGTCAATCATGCATCCATGCTCGAAAGACCACTTAAACATTGCTATGACTGACTTTTGAAGAGAGTGTATAAAATTATTTATAAACAAAGTCATACAGAAAAGCTACGAAACGTTGTTTTGACAACATTCGTAGCTTAATGGTGTATCTCCAACTTGCGTTTGGGAACGTTATTTACGTTTGTTTTGTATACGCTATAAATCCTTATTGCACTAAAGCACACCGTTAGTGAAACAAGAGCGCTTATGTAATAATCGTGCCCGTTTATGGAAACAGGCTCCATTTTATATACTCAGACATATTTTTCTGGTATGTACAACCGCATATAAAAATAACCATCCTCCATATCGTCTGTTATTTCAAAGCCTATGTTGCTCCAAAATTTTTGTGCGGTTATATTTTCTAGATTAACTGGTAAGGAAATCCTAGTTGCATTGTATTCTTTCCACAAATATTCAACACAAAGCCTAGCCGCTGCTGATCCATAGCCTCTTTTTTGAAAACGGCTATCTATCATAAAATTTATGATTTGGGGGTTATTTTCGCCAATATACATTAAAACATAGCCCACCATCACATTATCGGCATAAATTGCAAAGGGGCGTGAGTCATCATAAAACACCCACGCTTCAGCTAAAGACCACGCTACAGAGTCTACAAAGTCCGCATTGGTATCAGCTGTATGCAAGTTTAAACATTCTTTATAATTGTCCTGATTAATTGTTCTTAACTCCACCAAAAAATATCACCTTCCAAACATAGTTAGGGATGTTTAATGTAAATAATTCAACTTTTGAAAAGTGGAATTAGCAAATAAATCTTAATACAATCTGGAAATCCTAGAACCTAATGCTCCAATTGATTTTGAATCAGTTCTTTTTGATAATAGTCATTCATATAGCCGCATTGCACCACTTTATTATTATAGCTCTATGCGATTTTTCGCAAAAGATAAGAAAGAAACTTCATAGATAAATTACTCAACTAACTGTTGCTTATTCGCAAAAATACGCTCATATTCTGAGCGTATTTACTTGTTTTAAATATCTTTTTCATTATTGAAATTTATGCTGATTAACCTGTTAATTGCACTTTTCTCCCCATCAACCAAACCCGTTCCCCATAAGAGCGAGATTCCTTATGTACCCAAACTTTCATTTCGGTTCAAACATTAATACAACAAAATGAACCGATTGTGGAATAACGAAAATGCACCCAAAGCGTCGATTGCTAACTATCCTTTTCTTAGCGTTGTAAACAGCTTAAATCTGACGTGATGAATCAACAAAGTAATTGCTACTGCTTCATAAATCATTTGTAATTATATTAACATATTTCTCAATTATTGGGGAGAACTCTTTTTAAATTATTTAGTTTAACAAAAAACTTGACCCACAGCTAATCGATCGAGTTTTTAGTTCCCAACTTTTTTGTCTTTAAACATCACTCTGAAAAGGATAGATGCAAGCAGGTAATCCCCTTGTTCATCTATCCTTTCCTTTTACCCCTATATAATGTGTGACATTGTATTGAATTATTTAGTTATAGAGCTTTATAAACATTTACTTGACTTTTAATAAAATTATTATCATCTTTTTTTCTTTGAAGAAGTATTGCTAAATTCTCCTGCTTTCTTCCACAATAATATCCCTGAATACCCCAATAGACCAACGATAAATCCAAAGAATGGTATACCAGTAATATTAAATTTATTACTAACGACAACTGCAACTCCTGCGATTATAAAAATAAATGACCAATACCATAGAACCAATGATATAAAACGTAATAAATACTTCATAAAAGCCCTCCTATTTATACCACTAATATACATGGATAAATAGGTTATTTCTATTACTGCTTTCATAATTCTACATATTTCTTTTAATTTTATTAGATTACATTTTCCTTTTATGCTATAATTTCCATAAAAAGTAGAATGGAGTAATGTTATATGGACTTATGGTCAAGCTTCTCGATAGGTAGCGGTCTATGGCATTTCATCCCTCCAATACTCCTATTACCAACTGTAATGTATATTTGTGTGTGGATTTATAAAATACTTTTGGGTAAAATATTGCCAACTAAAATATATAATTTCTTTATTGGTCCAATTGCTTTGTTTGGTTTCTTTATTTGGGCAATCCCAATGAATATCGGATTTTATGAATTTTTTAGAGCAATAATGTAACAGCTAAAAAGGTAAACAATCAAAGAAAACCAGATTCCAATTAATAAACTGTACTCAATAAAATTGACACTTTGAAAAAAGTCCATCTTATTGAATACAGTTTATTTTGAGTATCATGGTCTTAAATTTGTTTAGTAGTACTACTCCGTTGGTCAATCGTAATATATAAACCTAATAGTCATTCAATTGTCATTTGCTTGTTTTGCAAGCCCTTCAAATTCCTAAGTTTCTGGGATAAAAAAACACCCTTGATTAATAGCGTTTTATTCCGTAAAAAACCAGCCTTTTCTTTTTTCAATCTGACCTTGTATGCCACTTACCGTTCTCCGCATCCCTGCCGCAATATAAGGAGAGATTTTTTCCATCTCTTGTCGATCCTCAAGTACCTCCGCTAAAGTATCAAGAAATATTCTTTCTTCCTCTGTATATGCTTTACCATTTCGTGATGTGTCAAAAGTTTTCATTACTGTTTTACCCCTACTCCATTTTCTTTATCTTTTACATATTTCGACTAAAAAAAAGATTTTTCCTGCTAATTCTTTTATAAAGACCGCTAATCTAGGTAACTAGCAATTGCTGCGTATTTTGGGACACAAGTAAATGCGTATCCTTCAAATTCCCAAGCGTTTTGGTATTTTACTCTTCAATAGGTCTTTTAAATGTGTAAGTAACCTCCTCTACCCGATTGTTACTAGTTATCTTGGAGTTTCTCTCACTTACCAATTCCCAGCCTTCTAATCCTAAATAGGCAAGCTCCTTTTCTAATTCTGCTTCATTATTCTGGAGTTTCCACCCCTGCATACTTGGATCCCATAAAAGTCTTTTATATTCCCATTTCATACTACTATCCCTCCTTCATCTTCTTAATTCGACAAAAGGAAGGATTTCCCTTCATTTATTGACACTAACAATAACTGTGGCTGAAGAGAGAGCCAGCTACGTTCTCTCTCCCCTTTTTTTTCTTCAACCAACCAAGCTCGCTGTCGCTAAGAACCTCTTTTACATCTGGTTGTAGAGATGTAGGCACTTTACTAAAAGCCGTTTTTCTCAAAATTACAGGTTGTACGAAAAACATTGCCACCATGATTTACTCCCTCAAGTACAACAAAATCTATTGAAAAAGCGCATCATTTTTATACCTTCAAAGCAATTTCTGCAATCAAATCTTCCATAAATTCCATACTCTCAGCGGTTACTACAAGAATGTGGTATATCAATTGGCGTTTGGATATCTGTTGAATAAAAATAAAAGGCGCAAGATTCGTTTAGAATCTTTTGCGCCTTGAAACGTGATGGCTAACCAACCATCAATATTATTATGACCAACATTTAAATAATTATTCAGGAAAAATACATATTATATGATCGGCTTATTTTTTTCTAAACCGGCTTACAATGTGAAAAAAGCTTACCTATTTTACTCTGAATAGGGTGAACACCTCCTTTATTTTATGTAGCTTTACATATTATAGATTATACAAAGGAGGGATATCATATGAGTTACTATGGGAACGAATGTTATGGTGGCGGTGGCGGTGGTTATGGCTATGGCTCGTCATTCGTCTTAATTGTTGTTTTATTTATTCTTTTAATTATTGTCGGCGCAACTTTCATGTATTAGTCTAACTACCACAATTGCTACTATCGACATAATAGAAATCAGTAATGTGTAAAGCATATTTTGCTTTACAGCATCCTATTAAAAGGTCACTTTTACAAAAGTGGCCTTTTTCATTACAGCTTTTGAGAGATAACTAAGATATTTATTTTTATTAATTAGATGATTATCGTAAGTCGTTTAAACAATCATTCATATTCTAGAATAGAAAGGAGGGGAAATCTTATGTCTCAAGAATATGGTTCAGGCTATGGCTCTGGTGCAGGTTTTGCACTAATTGTTGTTCTATTCATCCTTCTAATTATTGTTGGTACTAGTTTTGTAAGACCTTATTAATAATATTCACATTGCTCGTAATGCCTAGATTCAAAATTAATTGAGCCCTATAAAACTTATACTTCACCGTAGCAGGTCATTCCTTGTCTACGGTGATTTTTTCTTTTTCATAGAAAGTACCTATTTACTTGTTTCTTTCTCTTAGCATATTAGGTGTTTCTACTATGGTATTACGCCTTAATATATACATTCATCTTTGCTTACAGATTTTTTTGAAAAAATTTCTACTAATTTAATTCACATATTTCTTTTATTTCTAGAAAAATGATTATTTTCTATTAATTAGAAATAAAATGTTCAGGACTAAGGCTTTCACAATATTCTCTTATTAACTTCCATTCATTATTTTGTTCTTTTCTGAATCTCTGTACAAACAGTTTTACTACTTCTTTTAATGTTCCATCCATTTCAAAGGTTACCCAAAACGTGGCAATGACTTCATTTTCAGATGCGGGTGTAATATGCAGCTCTTGAAAGTACCATTTCGGATAATGGCCCTCATATTGTTTATATGCTTCTTTCCACCCTTCACAGGCTTCCTCATATCCCCAATCCGAAATAGTTGTTTCTGGTCCTCCCCACCTTACTGTTAAATCCTCCGACAGCAAAGCAGTCATATTATTTGCATTACAGCTATTCCACGTTTCTTGAAAATGAATAAAAAATCTCCGGAAATCCTCAATTAAAGTTTTTGTAGTAGACATTTAAAAACCCCCTTATACCAAATACATTAACATGAAACTGATAATTCTGAATATTGATATTCCCCTTTTAACTATTTGTAGCATAGATTTTCAATATGACTCACCAATGACTGAATTATTATCGAAAGCTTTAACTAATTACGGCCTGTTCTTTTACAATAATAGGAGCTACAGCAAGTAAATTGTCAATTATAAAAGTACGTTTTGCCTGTTTGCTGAAGCAATATACTTGCATTGTGTCGCCAGTTAATTTGATAATTTTTATACGTCGCTTCGATATTTTTCCGTCCTTTGCTATATACATAATATCCAATAACAATTGACGTTGCATTGCTTTTAATAATTGCTCTTTCATTTCTCACCCTCCAAAAGGAACGTTTGTTTGTATTTATTTTAGAACATTTGTTCTTATTTATCAAGTGGAAATAAACAGCAATTTCTATTAGCTCTTCTGATAGTCATTTGTTTCTTTATAAAATATTTCCTGTTCATCAATGTTTACATACTCGAAATAGTAAATCTATAATAAAAAAGACGCCACCCTTTGTGACGCCTTGCATTTTATAAATATAGCCTATTTCAGTGATAGCACAAAGTCATTCAGGCGATCCCAAGTTTCAGTAATGCCTTGTAACATGCCCATATCCATAACAGTTTTAAGGTTCTCGGCAGAGGCATATTCAGCGCGATTTATTAGCTTAGTCTTTCCATCTAAATCAACAAACTCTAATGTAATTTCAGTCGCTGGCAAGGAATCATCCAATTTGCCTTCAGCATCCGAAAAGTAATCTGTATAGCTAATTTTTTCTGGCTCAATAATCTCTTTATAAATCCCTTTTCCCCACGATTCCATGCCAAAGAATTGACCTTGGCTTTCGTCAACACATTTCATGCAATAGTGCCAAACACCTCCTGGGCGAAAATCAACGTTACATACTGGCATGTCCCATCCTTTTGGTCCCCACCAATGTTTTAAATGCTCAGGCTCTTTAAACATTTTGAATAACAAGTCACGCGGAGCATCAAAAACACGCTCCAAAATAAGTACACGCTCGTTTTCTACTCTTGATACCATCGAATTGTTTGACATTGCAATTCCTCCTAGTTTTATAATTTTTCTTTTTTCTGCAAATCCTTCAAATATGCATCGAGATTGTCAAACCTTTCTTGCATTACACATTGGAAGGTTTGTATCCAGGAATCCAAAGCTTGAAATGGCTCCGGCCTGAGCTTATAAATTCGGCGGTTAGCTTCCGCCTGTACTTCCACAATCCCATTGTCACTAAGTACTTTTAAATGCTTTGAAGTTTGGGGCTGCTTTAATCCTAAGTTGTCAGCTATTTCCCCTACGGTTAGAGGACCTTGACGCAGGAGTTCGACGATATTCATACGATTTGCTTCAGATAAAGCACTCAATGTCGTAATGTTTACGTCTGAGATTTTCCCTGACATGTCATTCACCTCTTAAAATGATGATTGCTGGTAAATTATCATCTACATCAGCATAGGTTTTATTAAATATAATATACTCGATAAAGAATATTCCTGTCAAGGAATATTCAAGAGTTACTTCAATATATTTTGCAACTTACTTTACTAATCCTCTATAAATCACCTTTGACACAAAGGAATATTTCAAGCCAACAGCAAAAATTGTCCGCAAAGCGGCGCACTAGCCTGCTTTGCGGACAATTTATTCATCGCTATTCTTTTAAATCGTCTGGGTAAACGGTTGTATTAAAGATTTCACCGCTCTTCTCATCTTTATGTTGGATTGTTACTTTGTATGCATCCGCATCTACACCATTAAAAATTTGATAGTACATGCCTGCGATAGCTAATGCAAATGAGGCAAACCCATCAAAGCTGCCCTCGAATTTTTCCTTGTCCACAGTTAACGTAAACTCAGTATATTCTTTGTTGTAGTCTACGTTTTTGATTGATGGAAAATCTTCAGTGCTCTGAATTTCTTCAATCGTTTCTTTTATACCGTCCTCTAATTCCTTTATCATTTCTTTATGCTTTTCCTTCGACATTTTATATGTCAAAGAACCATCATCATTTTTCGTAATTTCATTGACGCCTTCTTCTTTAGCGTTAGCAATGACATCATCGACATTTTGCCCTTCTAGGAAAGATGCAGGAAGCTTGACTTCGACAGTTTGATTACAAGCTGCTAGAAGAAAAGTTAGTGCTAATAGAAATGGTAGTATTTTTTTCATAAATTCTCCTCCTAGTATATTAATATACATAATTAGGTGACAAATTAATATAGAAAATTAAATTTAACTTATTTTAGCCATTTTTCCAATCTCGTTATATTTTCTTCTAAAAATAAAGCATTTTTTTCAATACCACGACGCTTACACCATCCAATACTATTGAAGGCATCCGTAAATTGATAAAATGGCAATACATTTTCTAGTTCAATTAAGGGTCTGATACTGTTATAGCCCTTTTGATAGGCGTTATACAAGGCATTATCAAGGCTCAAAAAATCACGATATAATTTAGTAAAATCGATTTCTGTTGAACCAAATCTTACGCTTTCAAAATCAATCATTCCTGAAACTACTTCCCCATTAACAATTATATTAGCTGGACGAAAATCCATATGTATAAAGCTTGGTCCATCCGAGGAAGGAAGCTGTTGTTTCATTTTTTCATATTTTTCAATGGCTTGTTTATATAATTGTTCATCCAAAATGCCTCTTACTTCTTCAGCAAAACTATAAAATTGGCGTTCGACAAAATTAGACCAGTTAGGAAATTCGTTTTGGATAGCTGCTAATTCTCGCCCTTCAGGAGGACGAATAGTATGCATTTTGGCATGGAGAACCCCAACTTGAAATGCTACTGTTGGTGTGACCTTGGCTGTTAGCGGTTGTCCTTTTAATTCCGATAATAAAAAGGCACCTGGGCACTCTTCATTACCAGACCAGTAATCTAACATTTTAGGAATGGCAACATTGCCCTCTAAAATTTCATAGGCTTCTAATTCCCGCTGATACTTCAATTTTGTAAAGGGAATTTTCACAAAAACATTTTCCCCATAAGATAAAGTACATTTATAGACTGTTGAACTATAAGAATCATCAACCTCACTCACTGATTGTACCTTCAATCCAAATTTTTGAATGACACGCTTTAACATCGAGTTGTCCCTCCTTGTTTACTACATTACAGCATTTTCCTACGAAAACATAGTTTTCATTTGGCACAATTCTATTTTACAGGATTTTTTAAGAAAGATATATTCAGGGATATATGGTTTTCAAATATTCGAAATGTTATAATAACCATATGTAGGATTTTTTTATTGAAAATGGAGAGATTAATGATGGAACATAAACTTGTTGAATTACTAAATGAAATATACCCAGTGGAGTTTATAAAAGTGGAAGCAGTAACGAATGAAATGTATCGCTGTCTTACTAAGCAAGGCGATTATTTTGCAAGAATCACCAACTATAAAAGTTATGATGAACAATTAGAAGAAGTTAATTATACAAACTTCCTGTATAAAGAAGGATTAGGTGTATCGCCAACAATCCCTTCCTTAAATGAGAAAATAGTTGAGAAAATCACACTTAACGACAAAGAAATATTAACGGTTCTGTATAAAGCAGCTCCCGGTATACATTTACCCAAAAACCAGTGGAATGCCGATATATTAAAAGAATTAGGCAGGCAAATAGGCAGATTGCATCGTTTCTCAAAGAAATTTGAAGATTTACATTCAGTTCAATACATAAATGATTGGCATGAAAATGAGGAATATGCTTTTCTAAAATATATCCCTGAGGAAGAAACCGTTATTCGAAATATTGCACAAGAGGTTTTATTAACAATTAAAGAAATGCCAAAGGATTACTCAACTTATGGATTATTGCATGGTGATTTATGGCTAGAAAATGTGCTTGTTGATTCGGATTCAAAGGTGACAATGGTTGATTTTCAAGATTGTGAGAAAAACTTTTATATTTTTGATTTAGCAGTTCCGATATATAGTGCGATAGAGTATTCCTATGTCGGTGGTGGTAGCATAATTGAATACGGAAGAAGTATTACAAAAGCAATTATCGAAGGCTATAAAGAGGAAAATGAGCTTCCAACAGAAATGTTAGATAAGCTTCCCTTATTTATAAAATTAAAAGAAATATTTGAATACAGCTTAATGCATATGTACTGGAATAAAGAAAAGTTAACTGAGGATCAAATAAGAATAATGAATCACTTTAGGTTAAGGATTGAACAAAATCATTCCCTTCCTATTATTTAGCTTCAGAAAAAACCGTTATTTTGGAAAAATTCGAAATAACGGTTTTTCATAATTTATCCAGTAGTACTTCGCCGTTGCACAATCGTAATATATAAGCCCAATAGTCGATCCGTTGTCATTTGCTTATTTTGCAAGTCCTTTAAGTGGGAATCTTGAATAATGCCATCCTTTACGGCTTGTGCTATAAAAGCTTCCGCTGCCGTTTGCATTGAAGGACTTCCTGGATTCCATGTTTGTGACATAGGTATTCCCCCCTTCGTGTCATCTACAATCAATTGAACTTGTAGCTTACTGTTAGAAGGAACAATGACAGTCCCCTCTAGCTTATAGCCTGCTGGCAATTTCCATGTTGATTGAATCTCAAAATGTGCTCGGTCAACACTGCCCTGCCAATCACCACCCCATGTAATATTTAATTTACGTGCAATTGCCCCGACTTTGCTTAATATTAAGGCGTCATATAAAGCATTTGGAGGTGATACGGCAATGTCCCATGCTAGGCGCGATTTATGATTACTATTCAGTGTCCAAGTAACGATTGCACCTGGTCTTGTACGTCCTTGTGCATACAGATAATTTTGCCGCTCCTGTGAGCGATATGTTTCGGTAATAAAAATATTTCGCACCCCCGCTTTGTAACACTCCTGAAACAGTAATCTACATGCCGTTCGCGCTACAGTTGTTAGCTCATCTAAATCTCTAATAGTAACGTCCACACTCATTTTTTATCACCTTCTTTCTTTCTATTTTTATGCATTGCGAATGCTGTTACTTGTGCGTTTTTCTTTTCAAAAAATGATATTGTTAGATTTTCATATACAAATAAAAATATATTTTTTAAAATTAGAATTAAGGGGGATTTATTAAATGGATACTGTATTCTTTTTTATTTGGTTGTTTAGTGTACCTTTTATTTTTATTTATGCTGTATTATTTATTTTTAGTTTAATTAAAAATGATTCTACAAAAACAAAAAAATACAATAAACTTCTTATCGCATCTATCGTAGTGATGATTATTTCCTTCATTGTATCTTTTTCTACATTCGATAAATAAAAGATAAAGAAGGAATGACTGTTTATAATATTGAATTAAAAAATGATTTACATTAAACCATCTAAGTGAATCATCAAGTCATCAAATAAAGAAAAAGTCAATTTACCCCAAAGTATTTGGGGTAAATCGACTTTTTCAGTTCTCTCCTATAAGCTCGTTTTTTCTTCTAGCTCTTTAATGTTGCTAAAAAAGGCATAATAAGCAATAATAATCACAATAGATGCCCCTGCTAGTACAAGTAAAAATCCATATGGGCTTAAAAAAGTAAATGTAACTTGGTGACTCACAAGCCAATCCCCTGCGAATCCCCCAATGACATAAGCAAGTGGAAGGGTTCCCCATGAAAGCATCCTAGAAATTGAAAATACTCGCCCTAGATATGCTGCATCCGTATTGCACTGAATAAGCGTAATACTTAATGTATTTGTAATTGGCAATAAAAATCCCATCATAATCCATAAACAGCCAATCATCCAAACGTGCTCTGTAAGTCCTGTTAGGAGAACGGAAAGTCCCATCCCCAGGGAGGATAAGAGAATATACCAAATCATCTTTCTCACTACTTTCAAGGTAGACATTACAATACTCCCAAGCACCATACCGACACCAAATAAAGAAGTCACAAGCCCAAACTGCTCTTCTGAACCAAACTCTAAAATATAAGGTTGACGAATGACACTATTTACTCCTAATGCAACATTAAGCCAAGTGTGTAGCATAATCATTGCAAACAATGCTTTGTATTTCCATGTGTAATGAAATCCTTTGATCATATCTTGCCAAAAGCTATACTGTTGCTCATTATTGTGGCTCTCTTTTATTGTAACCAGACGTTTCCATAAAATAAAAACAACAATCAAAGCAAGCAAGTAGGTGACAAAATTAATTCCAATAATCCAGCTAATTGTTCCATATGCATAAAGAGCACCAGCAAGTATGGGACCAACAATATTTGTTGTGGATGTTGCAGATGCAAGCATTCCATTTGCACGTGATAAGTGTTCTTCCGCAACAAGCATTGGCGTTAGTGTTTGCAAGGCAGGCGTTTCTAACGCACTTACAATAGATAATCCCACCGATAGTAGCAAAACAAAAAACAAAGTGAGCTGATCTGCTATTGCAACAACAGTTCCATAAGCGAGTAACCCAGATCCTAAAATGCCACCAACAACTAATGCCAATCTAGGACCATTACGATCAATATAATTTCCAACAAATGGTGAAACAACAACGCTTGGTAAATAACTTGCAACCAAAACCATTGCAAAGCTAAGTACTTGACCTGTGGACTGATAGACCCAGATACCTAATATAAATCGAGTCATTGAAGACCCTAACAAAGAAACAAATTGGCTAACGATAATCCATAAAAAAACGTAAAAAGTATTCTGTTTTGAAAAATTCAACTTTTATCCTCCGCTCATTGTGGCGGAAGCAAACTTCTGTACAACGTATTAATTAATCAAGGTGATACTCCGTTCTACTCCCGCTCGTTTTCTGTTTTTATTGGGAATATCAGTGCTGACTGTCATCATAGATCACTCTCTTTCTTCTATTAATCCTCCATACTATACCATTTTTATTATTTTTTGAAAATACCAATTATTTAATTTGAATTATTACACTTATTCAAACAAGGCTGGTTAACTAAAGATCGGGATATAAAAAACAGAATATTGCTAAAGTTATTGAAATATATTACAATTATAAAAGTTATACAGGTGACATAAGTGAGATAACTTGTGTTGGTGTCCTTAATGGTTAAAAACAGTAATGTTGCACAGTGCCTCCAATCATATTGGGGGCATTTTTTATTTTTTATAGGAGAGTGATTAAATTGCTATTAGAAAATGATTACACAAATTTGTTTGAAGATGTACAGACACATGTAAAAAGAAGCGCTGAAAAGATGGGTTCCAGCGGTGCTGCTCTATTTATTATCCATAACGATAAAATAGTAACAGAATCTTATTTTGGTAAACAATCAAATGATATACATGCGCGAGATGTGAAAGCAGATACTCAATTCCACATTGCCTCTGTTAGAAAGGCTTATATCGGTTTTGCTGCTGCTTACGCGATATACCATGGTTATTTTTCCATTGATGATCCGATTCGGCAGTTTGTTGAAGACCCTCATTTATCCGCATATGAAGGAGTAACAATTCGTCACTTATTGACCCATACACACGGTTTAAAAATAGATGACGGAAAATTAATAAGTGAATATAAACCCAGTGAGTCATGGGCTTATAGAGGTCCCAGTATTGAGTTATTGACAACGCTTATAAAAAAAACAACGGGACGGTCCGTTGCTGATATTGTAAAAGAGCAGGTTATTGAGCCATGCAGCTTCCAATCAACTGAATGGATTAAGATGAGTCAGCCTCATTCAAAAATTGCAAGCACTATTCGAGATGCAAATAACCCCTTTTGGATTGAGACGGATGTAGTAGATGGTTCAGGAATGAATATGTATGTGTCTGCACAAGAGCTTGCTTTATGGGGCTATATTCATTTAACAGAAGGAAAATGGGGAGGAAAACAGATTATTCCTAGAGAAATCATTCAAATGGCAACATCCATTCAAACTCCTAACCCAGCACTCCCTATTCAGAAGAATGGCTTTTTATGGTTTGTCAAAGACACGAACCATAGCTTTAATCAAATAGGCGATATGGTTCCAAAAGGCTCCTATCAATTACTTGGCTATACAAATGTAGCTCTGCTCGTCATTCCAGAGGAAAATGTCGTAGCAGTTAGAATGTTCAACCATTATGGTTCACCTGAAGGATATGATTATCTCGACGACATTCGATCTTTCGGGGACATTGTTTATGAATGTTCTATAAAATCGACAATGTAATAACACAAATGTTAGGATATGTTGTAAAACAACTCAAATGCAAGTATTATTCAATATTTAGGCGCGAATGTTAGAGCTGAAAGCTAGAAAACAATCAAACTTTATTTTAAAGTAACATAAAGAGCCTTGCTACGTATAAAATGTAGTAAGGCTCAAAGCTTATTATAATCAAAATTCAATCACTTTATTAGAACTGGACGCTAAAACCATTAAATGTATGAACACCTGTCCCAAACTTCACTAAGTCATTTTCTTTCAAATATTTCGCTGCAATTTTTACTTCTTCTAAAATAGCTGGTGAAAGACCTAGTGTATTATGCGAGCCAAATACCTTTTTGACATTTGGTATCATTGCCATCCTTTCTAATGAAGCAATTAAGTCAACAGGACTTGTTGAAGGATAGAAGGCATAAACAGGGGTTTCATCATACAATAAATCACCTGTAAATAAATAGCCATTTGTTTCATCAAAAATACAAATATGGCCCGGGGAATGACCAGGTGTATGATAAATTTTTAAAGTTCGATTCCCTAATTCGATTAAATCTCCATCGTTTAGTACATCTGTTGGCTCACCTTGAAACGGCTGATAGGTTGCAGGATTAAATGTAACAGGGGTTGGTTTCGTAATATCCCTGCTAATATCTTTTCTTATTTGCTCAATGGTTAAGCCTTTTATGCCATGCACTAGCCATTCTTTATCCGCCTCATGAACATAAATTTTTTCAAATTCCCCATGGCTGCCAATATGATCCGTATGTACATGTGTAGTAATTACCTCAATTGGTAAATTAGTCAACTGATTAGTAATTCGTCTAATATTATCAATACCAAGCCCAGTATCTATAAGAATGGCTTTATGATTTCCTAGCAATAGGAATGAATGGACCTTCTCCCAATGTCCATATTCACTAATTGCATATGTATAGTTATCAATTTGTTGAACAGTAAACCATGTGTCAAAAATCAAAATATCCTCGCCCCTTTGTATTGTTAAATTAACCATATTAGCATAGAAAAAACGAGCCTGTTGTAATAGAGGCTCGTTTTCATATTAAACGATATGCGCGTTCTCCTCTACTTTACCATAACTCCCCTATACAAAAACTAAACAAATTTTATCCGATATTAACGGACACTTCAAAACTTGAGAAAAACCCCCATTAATTTACCTCTGCAAAATCGGCAGTAGTTGCTTCCACACTTTTTTAGCCTCTGGAATCGGAAAAACTGGGAAAACATGATTCATTTTAGGATATTCAAAGTAAATAATATCCACGCCTTCCTGCATCGCTTTTTCTAGCAACATATGTGCGTCAACGATAAGCATTTCCCCTGTTCCAACAAATAACGTAATACGTCCAATATTGTGCAATGGACCGTGTAGTGGGCTTACTAAATGGTGCGAGATTTCCTGAGAGTTTGCCCATAGCTTGCCAAGCATTTGCGCACCAACAAGGCCGAGCATTGGATCAATTTTTTCGATTTCTAAATAGCGTGGATCTTCACCAGAAACATCGAGCCATGGAGAAAATAAAATGATTTGTTCCGACTGTCGCTTTTTTTGCAGCATGACATCTTGTGCGAAAGCTAGTGCAATGCCACCCCCTGCTGAGTCCCCCATAAAAATAAATGGCTCTGCATGCTTTCCACATAGCATATCGTAAAAAGAATGTAATTTATCATACAATGCCTCGTGTGTATAATGAGGCAGCTTCGGATAAATCGGCACAATAATGCGAAACTGTGTGCGCTCAGCTAGCTTTACAAGGTAGCGCCAATGAAAAATAAGGGGATCATTTATATATGCTCCCCCGTGAAAATAAAGAAGATTTTTTTGAACATCTAAACTTTCATTCAAAACGTAATACAGCATGCCATCCCATTCATATTTAGCGATGTTATGCTGTGTGCGAAATTTTTCATCTAGTTCGTAGGCAGGAGCTTGTCGCCGTTCCTCAATAAAAAGCTCCATTTCCTTTACATCTAAAAATTTTTGCTTCGTTTTACGCCAAATTAAAAATTTTTCAAATAAAACACTTTGCCAGCTCCTCATACGCATTCCTCCTCTTTCTATATATTCGTGAAGAAGAAGAGCGAATCCTGTTGAGCCTTGACATTTTTTTAGTGAATATAAGGCATTAATTGATTTTGAACGACTTCTTGACCAGTAGTAACCCATTTATTTTTTTGAAAAATTTCTGCGTCTTTTTCAACTGGCGATTGGAATTGACTTGCGCCTGTCGCATCTAACCAGGAGCTTTCATCATAATCCAGTCCTACATTTACGATATGCTTAATAATAAATGGTTTTTGAAAGCGAATAATGCAGTCATAGCAATCCATTTCCCCTTCTACGACAACGAAGGGAGCCCGTAGATAAATGGTTGTTCCTCCCTCACGCCATAGTGCCACATCAAAGCTTCCTCGGTCATAATCCCAATTGCCACCTATCGAAAACCCATATTTGCAAATTTGACTGCGCAGTAAGCCATATTTTGCTTCACGCCCTACAAGAGCTGTATCTAATACTAACAAAATATCTACCTCCTTATCATGGAGTGTAGCCGAAAAAAAGCCCCTTTAAACACTTGTTTAAAGGGGGCTTACATCTAAAGCTATTCATAAAGTTGTTTAATTCTTATTGAACCAACGCACTTTATTCGTAGTACAACTACAGTTTTATAAGGTTTACAATTTGAGGTATAATAAGGGAAATAACAGGAAGGGTAAGAGAATGAAAAATAAAAGATTTATTTTGGTGATAAGCTTTGGTTTCGTAGTCCTTATTCTCGGAATAGGATTATATGTATACTACTCGGAGCCAACTTATTCTGCGAAGGATGTTTTAAAAGGTGTTGATTTTAGTGTAGAAGAATCATCTGTAGAATTGATAAAGATTGAGTCAGGTGTAGAAGAAGAGAAAGCACTTATTACATTTGAGTTAACAGATGCAACTCAGCAAGAATTGATAAAGGCTTTTGAAAAATCGAAATTCAAAAAAGGCAATTCACCGACAACCCCTAGCGATGATTACTGGATGAAAATCACTTTGAACACAGGTTATGTAATAATTATAGATATGGCTAATAAGGAGTTATCAGTTGATGACAACAGAGGTTCATACGAAGGGTATTCATTTGAAGATGATAAATTTATTAGTATTTTAGAAAAAGTAATTACAGAATATAAAAACTATAGATAAAAGTTTATCTATAGTTTTTATTTTATCTACTACATTTTTAAATTATTGTTGAACTGTAGTACAATCTAGTTAGTAAAACTGCTAAGCACAATGGGACACGATCTTTTTAAATTAATTGATTTTTACAATAGGCTTAATTACTGAGCCATTTTTAGAATCTTCAAATGCTTCGTTTATTTCAGCGAAATCATAGAATTTCACTAATTTATCAAAGGGGAATTTTCCATTTTTGTAGTATTCAACTAATTCAGGGATAAATAACTGAGGTACTGCATCTCCTTCTATAACCCCAACCATTGTTTTTCCTTCTGCCATAATTTCTTCATGAACATTAATATTCATCTCAGGTTCCACTTCTTCAATTTTGAATAATTCTCCCTTATTATGAGTAACAGCTGCTTTAATTTTCATAAGATGCTCATCTCCCTAATTTAAATGAATACATAGTTTAAAATCAGATAGGTGAATTCGGACATTTTGTGCACTATTTTCTTCAAATAGTATTATAAAAGGTTATTTAATTTACATATAACCATTCAATATTTATTATTTCCCTAAAATCCATTCACTATGTATTTAAAAATATAACTATGTAAGAAAGTCACATGACATCGGGAATGACCGAATAAACGATTTTTATATTTAGCCAGTTCTCTTTCAGCTTTTTCATACTCATTCAACTTAAACTTTCAACGAGGAAATAACTCTCTTTCTAAGAGTTAAAAACAGCTAAATCTCCTAAATGGAAATCCAGCTGTTACAATATAATATTTATTCCATCTATTTAATTTTCAATATAAAAAACCGATTTTCCTTGTCTATAAAGAAAATCGGTTTTTTTACATTCATTCCTCGAATGAACATTGAACTTCATTATAATTTGTAAGCTTGGATAGAAGCTCAATAAGTTGGTGCTGCTGCTCTTGCGTCAGATTTTTTAACAACATTTCTGCTGCTTCTTCTTCAAGCAATCGAACTTTTTTAATCTGCATTTGGGCAGCATCAGTCAGTTGAATCAAAGTAGCACGTCGGTCTGCTGGATCAGGCAGCCTGACAAGAAGTCCATCCTGTTCTAGCGCATCTACAAAATCAGTAACCGTTCGAGCCTTAACCCCTAATTTGGCTGCTAATTCGCTCATTCGTATTTTCCCTACTTCGGAAACAGTAAGTAAGACACGCATTCTAGGTCCTGATATTTGAAACGGCATGTCAAGATTTGCAATATGTGCTTCAAATTCTCTTTGTATATAATGAGAAGTCTTAATTAATGCATGAATCCCCTCTACTGCTGATGTTTTTGAAGAATGTTGGTTTGTCATAAAAATTCCTCCTTGACAGTTTTAAATAAAACGCATAAACTCATTTTGAGCAAACTTATATTGAGTAAACTCACTAAATCAATATCCATTATTATTATTGTACCATATTTAGGGTATTGTGAAAAAACAAATATATTGGGGGTATTATCTTGTTAATTTTATCTATCATTCTTCAAGGCTTGTTAGCCCTAGTGTTCTTGCTGACGGGGTTCATGAAGGTATCTGGTAATAAACAGCAAATTGAAACATTCAAGCACCTCAACCTACCACAGTGGTTCCGAATGGTTACTGGGTTAGTACAGTTAGTTGGGGCATTTGGTTTAGTTATCGGCTTTTGGAATTCTGGAGTAACAGCATTAGCCGGGGTATGGCTTGCGATTACTATGCTTGGTGGGGTAATTGCACATATTAGAGCAAAAGATCCTATCAGTCGGGCAATTCCGGCGTTCATACTAGCGATACTGGCGGTCATCATTGCTAGTATTAACTTCTCTGAACTGCTGAACATGTTTTCATAATCTGTACTTGTCAATTAGTAACTGTATACCAGCACTCGAAAAGGAGATAAATATCGTATGTCAGTAAAAACAGAAAATAACAATAAAGCATTCTCAATTAAAACCATCATAGGTCCCCTACTAGCTGTCATTGTTGGTATGATGATGGTAATTCTTGATAGTACGGCGATGAATGTTGCGTTACCTGGTATAGTGACAGATTTTAAATCTGATGTTTCTACGATGCAATGGTCCTTAACAGGTTATACTCTTGCATTATCAGCTGTCATTCCTTTAGCTGGTTGGATGACGGACCGATTTGGAGCAAAAAAGATTTTTTTAATTACAATTGCCTTGTTTACAATTGGTTCTGTTCTCTGCTCTGTTGCACAAACTCCTGAAGAGCTTATTCTCTATCGGGTTATTCAAGGACTAGGAGGAGGAATGGTAGCGCCAATAGGAATGACTATTATTTTCCAACTAGCTCCTTCAGATAAAATTGGGTCTGTAATGGGGGCACTTGGGGTTCCGATGCTATTAGCACCTGCTTTAGGACCTGTTTTAGCGGGATATCTAGTTGAATACGTTACTTGGCATTGGATCTTCCTTATTAATTTACCAATCGGGATTATTGCCATTTTGGTTGGATTGAAATTTTTACCGAATGTCGAACGAAAGACCGCTGCATCCCTTGATTATTTAGGGATTCTACTAGCGCCTATTGCATTTGCAATGCTAGCCTATGGAGTGAGTGAAGGGGGCAAAAGCTGGACTTCAACGGAAACACTTACTGGACTAATTGTAGGTGGCGTTGCTCTCATTTTATTTATTATCGTCGAGCTTCGTCAAAAGCAGCCTTTATTAGAGCTAAGAGTTTTTGGATCATCTGATTTTAGAAAAGGGATTGTGATTACATGGATTTCCCAAATCGCATTATTTGGGGTTATGATTATCGTCCCGTTATTTTTACAAACAGTGAGAGGTTACGGTGCATTAGCTACTGGTTTAATTCTTCTCCCACAAGCTCTAGCATCGGGTGTAATGATGCCAATCGGAGGGCGTTTATATGATAAAATAGGTGCTCGTCCCTTAGCTATAACAGGCTTGTCTATTATTACTGCAGCGCTATTTATGCTTTCGCGAATTTCTATGGAGACAACTACTGGATTTATCATTACATGTTTAGTGATGATTGGAGCAGGAATGGGGCTATCTATGATGGCAATTAATACCCATGTTCTTCAATCTGCTCCAAAACATCTTGTAAGTCGCGTTACGCCGTTAACAACTGCGGCCCAACAAGTAATGGTCTCATTTGCAGTAGCAGGTATGACTGGGTTTTTAACGTCAAAAATTACTGGTCATATGACAAAAACAGCCGACCCAATTGAAGCTACTGTTTCCGCTTATGGTGATACGTTCCTTCTAGCTGCTGGGATTGCATTAGCAGGTGCGCTTTTAGGAATAATCCTTAATAGACCAAAACAACAGCCAGAACATGCACAAGATAATGAAACAAAAGAAGCGAATGCAAAAATGATGGCAGGACACTAGGTAGAAAACGGATGGTCTTTCTATCCAATAGGTTGCTCCCAAGTGCCTCCAAACAACGCATGGTAAGGCCATACTTTGCTTTATTCCAAAAGCCCCCCTTTTAATTTAAGGGGGGCTTACGTATAAAGCTATTCCGTTACTTCTTCAATTGATTGTTTATCTTCCACTTTTTTCACTTCAATATAACGCAAATATATATCTTCTTTTTCATATATTGAGAATGCATAATTTTCGTACTCGATTACTACATCATCAATTAAATCTGTATTTTGCGAGAAATACCAGCCACCAATCGTGTCGATATCTGGATTTTCAAGCTCAATATGTAATAGCTTTGCGACGTCATCTAATAGCATTTTGGCATATAAAATATAGTGGTCATCACCTATTTTTCTAATATCCGGAACTTCATCTTCATCAAATTCATCGCGAATTTCTCCAACAAGCTCCTCCAAAATATCCTCAACTGTTACTAATCCTGATGTACCACCGTATTCATCTAGTAAAACAGCCATATGAACGCGCTCTTTTTGCATTTTCGTCAATAAATCATGGATTGGAATTGTCTCAATTGTTTTAAGGATAGGATTAATAAAGTCTTCAAACTTAAATGTTTTCTCTGTAATTCGGTTATTAATACCCAATGTTAAAATTTCCTTAATATTAAAGAAACCGATGATATTATCTCGATCTCCATCAAATACTGGATAGCGAGTATAGCGCTCCACAGAAATGCGAGTGATAACCTCGTGGAAAGTTGCAGATATATCAAAGCCTACAATTTCTGTACGTGGCACCATAATCTCACGCGCGATTTTATCATCAAATTCAAATACATTATTTACGTATTTCAATTCATTTTTATTAATTTCGCCACTTTTAAAGCTTTCCGCAAGTAGTAGACGCAATTCTTCCTCTGTATGTGATAGCTCATGTTCACTTGCAGGCTTCATTCCAAAAATGCCCACTAAAACGCGCGCTGAACCATTTAAAAACCAAATAAATGGATATAAGATTTTATAAAAAATCATAATTGGCTTTGAGAACATTAATGTAACTTTTTCAGCCTTTTGAATCGCGATTGTTTTTGGTGCAAGCTCCCCTATTACCACGTGTAAAAATGTTGCAATAACGAATGCTCCCCCAATTGTAAACATATG
Source organism: Bacillus ndiopicus (assembly GCF_000612805.1). GTDB lineage: Bacteria > Bacillota > Bacilli > Bacillales_A > Planococcaceae > Metasolibacillus > Metasolibacillus ndiopicus. The sequence goes on from NZ_HG964404.1 coordinate 180,588, forward strand.
AATGTAATCCGTGCTTACTCCTACAAGTTCAAAGAAAGGATGTAAAATAAACTCAAATGTTTTTTCTCCTACCATACCAATACCAAGTGCGGTAACCGTAATACCTAGCTGGCAGGCAGATAAATATTCATCTAAATGCGTTGTTACTTGCTTTGCTGCTTGTGCACTTTTTACGCCTTCTGCAAGCAGTTGGTCGATACGTGATTGACGCACTTTAACAATTGCAAACTCAGTTGCAACAAAAAATGCGGTCAATGCGAGTAAAATAATAAAAATGGTTAAATTAATACTGGTCGTCAATCAATTGTCTTACGCTGGTAACGTAAGACTTCACCTCCTACGTAATCAATAATTGTAATGTTTGAATAAGTGACTTACTATCATTTTTCATGTTTTTCATTATGCGTTGCTTCATCAATTGGTTTTCATTTGATAGTCGTGTAGTAAACATTATCACTTCTTTTTCTAGCTGCTGAATATGCATACAAAGATTGGCAATATCCATGTCTGCCATTTCACTTTGCGTAAGCGCTTTAATTTGCTTTAATGATAAACCTTCTTTTTTCTTTTGCTCAATAAATTGTAATTGCTTCACCGATTCCTCATTGTAATAGCGGTAATTGGAATTTGAGCGATGAGCTTTGAGTAAACCTAAATTCGTATAATAGTCAATTGTGCGTTTTGTAATGCCTGTCATCTCAGCTAGCTCACTAATTTTCAGCATCTCGATCCCAAATAAATCCCTCCAAACTATCACGTGATAGTTTTAGTATACTCATAGACGAATATATTTTGCAATTATATTCACTTTCATTTATCCTTATAAATTGTGCGAGAATTGAATATAATTTTTTATTATGATTTTGGACGTGTATAGAGAAAGTAATTTATAAAATATAGTGTCGTATAATATGTACACCGAAAATGATGTACACTTCAATAAAATTCGCATTTCAACTATAACGAATCCGTTGTTACGATGTCTTTAAATTGAATAACTAGATAATTCGGCTGAATATGTAGGGGCTGCTCGTTATATGCGATGACTTGTAATTCTTTTTTATAACAATCATAAATTAATGTATCGCCATGAGCCATATTCTTTATGTTTGTTGAAAAAATCATGCGAGCAGATGCTATTGCTGGCATCTCTGCTGTTATTTTTGCTTGTCGAATATATGTGTGTTCCCCTTCAAGTAAGCGCCCTTTGTCATATATACTTTCATTATGTTCAGGTGTTGCAAATATCAGAAGATGTAAAGTTTCTGCGCGCTCATTATGATAACCGTGCACATAATTGGTCCAGCCAAAAACAATCTCATTTTCTTCAGCTCTCAATTGCTGTTCAAAGCTAATATCATACATAAGCTCACCTTGCACAACTATCGCACTATCTTCACCGAATGGATGAAAATGCGCTGGAATTCCTTCCTCATTACTATCTAGTTGAAAATACAAAACTCGGTGGTTTTTACAATCACTTTCCCAAATTTTTTTAAACTTTATATCCGAATCAATTAATTTTTGGATGTTGATGGTTTCCATATTATCACCTCAAACAATAGCTTACATAAATTTCTTAAATACATAAATCAGCCATTTGATTGAATAATTACCGTCAAAAATCTCCATAGCCTACAGTTTCATTTTTAATAGTCAAATTCAACTTTTAATGATAAAATGAATCTTTACTACACTAAGGGACGTGAATTTTTTGATTAAAATTGAATTACCAAAACCAGATCTTGTTATTCGTCAACGCGAGCAAGTGTTAAAACCAGGTGATGTAGAAATTACTCCATTCCATGGCTTCATTGATTTCCATAAAATCACACGTGAAAAAGGTGGCATTTTCTTCTTCTACAACGAAAAAAATGAGCTTTTATTTGTCGGCAAGGCACGCAAAATTCGTCAACGTATTAAAAAGCATTTCGAGGACAATGTTTCACCTATGAAAAAGTATCGCGATGAAATTTTCAAAATCGAAGTGTACGAAATTGAAGATCCTATGGAACGTGAAATTTACGAAACATATGCGATTAACACATTGCGTGCTAAATACAATATTGATAAAGTCTTTTTTGAATAGTCAAAAGCCTACACTTTCACTCCGAACTGTGTAGGCTTTTTCTTTATACAGATAAATAAATCCCCCTTGCAAATCATATAGTAGAACAATTAGATGAAAGGTGGAACATTATTGGAGGTCGCGCTTCTCTACATGATTTGGCTGCGCATTTTATCTGGCAGCCTCGACATATTTGCCGCATTTACCATGTACAAGCTTGGTGATTTAGAAAAAGCATTCGTTGTGAACACGTCTCTCGCACTAATTGGCCCAATTATTTTTATTGTGACAACAGGTATCGGCTTAGCTGGAATGCAAGACAAAGTATCATTGCCGAAAATGTTCTGCCTGTTTAGTGGTGTCTTGCTTATTTTTATTAGTTTGCGGATGAAGTAATTAATTATTGTTGATGAAATGAATTTAAAATGAATGCTTTTTCAGGAATATTTGATTGCTTGAAATCCTCAATAAACTGGGCATAATCGTACTCTACCTCGACAAAGTCCCAATGAATATCCGTTTCGACTGTGCAAACTGCGTATTTAGCCTTATTTTTATTATTACAGCCTAATGCGCCAGGGTTGATATACATCGTTGCATTATTTTTGAAAAAATGCTGTGGATGGTGGTGTCCAAAGCAAATACAATCATAGATTGTACGAGCTTGAAATAATCTCTCCATATTCTCTAACGACGGCTCGTGAATAGATGCAAACGGATCTTGATGAAAATGGATATTCTCTCCTTTTAAGGCGTAATGTGTAAACAAAAATTTCCGGGAATTTATAACTTTTGTTATTTCACGTGGTAACTGCTGTAAAAAAGGAATATAGGCAGCATCAAGTCGCTGCGCTATCCATTCATGGTGTTCTCGAATTGCCGCATGGCTTTTAGGATATGGTTGCTTCTCCACTATCGCCAGCACTGCTTCATCATGATTACCACTTACAATCTCACAATGAGGCAAGGCTGTTAATAGCTGCAATACCTCATTTGATTGATGTCCGATACCTATTAGGTCACCTGTGCAATAAATTTGCTTTATGCCGCGCTCCAACAAATCTTTTAAGACTGCCTGTAAAGCAATCGCATTACCATGAATATCTGTTAAAAGTGCGAATTGCATATGCGCTTTCCCCCTCCTACATCTCTTCAGGGCTTGCAATGCCTAATAAGCGTAATCCTTCCTGTAAAACGATTGCAACACAATTGACTACGGCTAAGCGGGCTTGCTGTAAATCGTCGCCACTTAACATCTTCGTTTGCGCATAATATTTATTAAAGCTACGTGCAAGCTGTAGGCTATATTTGGCAATTTGTGATGGGTCTGCATCGTTGAACGCTTTGGCTATATAGTCAGAGAAATCCTGTAATTGTTTAATTAATGGCCATGCTGTTTCGTCTAAATAAGTAATAGGTGCTTCTTCCGCTATATAAGCGCCTTTTTTTAACAGCGTTTGAATTCTTGCATACGTATATTGCACATATGGACCTGTTTCACCCTCAAAAGTTACCATTTGCTCAATATCGAAATCAATATCATGCATGCGGTCGTTTTTCAAATCATTAAAAATAACTGCTCCAATCCCCACTTCTTTTGCAACCTGCTCCTTGTTTGCAAGTGTAGGATTTTTCTCCTCGATATTGCGCAAAGCTGCATCCATTGCCTCTTTTAATACATCTGCTAACAGCACAACTTTACCTTTACGTGTCGACATCTTTTTGCCACCAATAAGCATCAAGCCAAATGGGATATGCTGATAATTATCTGCCCAGTGATAGCCCATTTTCTTCAAGACCGTAAACAATTGTTTAAAGTGTAGCGATTGCTCATTTCCAACAACATAAAAAACTTTGGCAGGCTTATATGTTTCCTGACGATAAACAGCAGCAGCTAAATCGCGCGTTGCATACAATGTAGCGCCATCATTTTTCTTAATTAAGCATGGTGGCATATCTTCTAACGGAACAACCATTGCGCCATCCGACTCTACTAATAGCTGCTTTTCTTCAAGCTCAGTAACAATACGCTCCATTTTGTCATTATAGAAAGCTTCCCCATTGTAGCTATCAAATCCTACACCAAGCAATTTGTAGATTGACTGAAACTCTTGTAAAGATGCTTCTCTAAACCATTGCCATAATGCAAGTGCTTCCTCGTCACCGTCTTCAAGCGATTTAAACGCTTGACGCGCTTCATCATTCAATGCTTCATTATGCTCTGCCTCATCATGGAAGCGCACATAAATCTTTAAAAGCTCCGCAATTGGGTTGGCTTCGATTGCTTCTTTATTTCCCCACAGCTTATAGGCAACAATAAGCTTGCCAAATTGTGTACCCCAGTCTCCTAGATGATTAATACGCTCTGCGTGATAGCCCATTTTTTCAGCAATATTAGCAAGTGCATTCCCAATCACCGTTGAACGTAAATGCCCCATGGAGAACGGCTTTGCAATATTTGGTGATGAAAAGTCAATGGCAATTGTTGCATTATTCGCATTACGCGTGCCATAGTTATTTTGTTCGGCGAGGATTTGTGTTACTATTTGCTGCGCAATTGGTAGCTGCTGCAAATAAAAGTTTATATATGCCCCCTCTACCTTCACCTCTTTAATGAAGTCTGCTTGAATATGCTGTGCCAGCTCCTCAGCAATAATTGTTGGTGCCTTCTTGTACTTTTTCGCTAATGTAAAACATGGAAAAGCGATATCGCCTAGATGCTCATACTTTGGCTTTTCTAACAGTGCCGTTACCTCGGACACTGATAAATCATTTTGTAATGCTGCGCTTACTAAAACTGCTAATTGTTTTTTCATGTTCAACTCTCCCTTTTTTTCGCATACAAAAAGCCCTCATCTCTAAAAAATAGAGACGAGAGCTATTTATCCCGTGGTACCACTCTAGTTGTCATATCATATGACCACTTAATTGTTGTTAACGAGGTAGCTTCCCCGATTTACCCTACTAGCTGTTCAGGCAATTTCTCCAAAGTGCGCTTCACTATTTTGATTACATTAGGCTCACACCATCCCTAACTCGCTTCGTAATACCGAATAGCTACTGTCTTTTTCAACGAATATAAATATTAAAATTAGTGTTTATTCTAACAATTAAATAATTTTACGTCAAGCTAAAAATTGATCGATTTTCCCTATATCCTGTAAGACATAGTTGCGATTTGCCCATATTCCCTCAAACCAATTCGCAAGTATTTGCTGCAAGCTTTCTTCTACTTCTTCCTTGTTATGTAGCGTATGGACAACCGCATCAATAAATCGCGTGCGTTCCTCATAAAATTTCACGCGCATTTCAAAATCTTTTCCAACCTCTTTTTGAAACAGTTGCCCTAAACGTAAAACCCCCGCATTCATTGACTGCTCGCCGTATAAAGAAGAACCAACTATCGAAAGCTTTTCAGCAAATGTAGTAGGTTGCTGTGGAAAATATCCGTCCATTAAATGCTTTGTAGCCGTTGTAATTTCTTTGATTCGCTTTAATTGCGTATCCGTTAATTCACGTGTTTGCTCGAATAAAGGCATGATCATATTCAGCTCATCTAAATATGTTTTCGCTGTTTGTAAACGTGCTGGATTCGTTTGTTCCCCGATACGTTCATTAATTTTTTCTGCTATATAAATACGTTGTATGTATGATGCCAATAAAATAAGACCGTTATATTGTTGCTGTGCTGACATATCAATTCCCCTTTCAAAATGTAAGCCATATTGTTCAAAGATACCATATTTTCAAGCATGGGCATAGAGCTGAGTGAAATACCTCGCGCATTTATTTTTCTTCTTAAAATAATTTTGATATACTATTTTTGTAGGATATTTTTATTGTTAGAACAATGGAGGAAAAAAATGAAAAAATTAGCAGCAGTATTTTTAGCATTTACACTTGTCTTTTCTAGTGTAGGAACAACATTATTTTTTGGTGGAGATCACCAAGTAGAGGCCAAATCCTATAAATCAGGCAAAAAAGGATTTAAATCGAATAATAATAATCAATCAAATATTCAAAAGAAAGAGCAAGAAAACAAATCATCTGTTACAAACCAAAACAATACAAATAAATCTAAAAACGATACAACGCAAACGAAAAAAGGTGGCTTTACAGCTGGTGGCTTAATGAAAGGCTTATTTATCGGTGGTTTAGCTGGTTTATTATTTGGTAGCCTGTTCGGGAATTTAGGGATTTTAGGTTCTATTCTTGGGTTTATGGTGAATGCAGCAGCCATTATGGTCATCGTCTTCCTATGCATTAAAATTTACCAAGTAATGACGCGTAAAAAGAAAGATGAGGCGTCAAAAACATGGAACAATTAACATTATTTGAACAAGATTTAATTAATGCCATTTGCATTTTTCATGCTCGCTTTAAAAATGCAGAGCCTCAAGATGTAGAGGTTGAGTTAATGTATGATGATTTAGCAGGCTATACGGCTGAGGTATATGTAAACGGGCAAACTGAAATATACAACAGCGTGAATTTTATTACGGCATTGCGCCTTTTCATTGACAAGGAGCTCGGACGTGATTCCATTAGTGCAAGGATTACCCTAGATATCGATGATGATGAAGGTATGATTGCCAACGTTTCATGGTAAATTATTATTTTGAGGTGTTTTGGAGGAGCATTCCTTTCAAAACACCTCTTTTTAATTTATGTCCTCTGCTTGACAACGCAAAGTATGAAATTGGCACACAATAGGATGTTGTATTTCTAGCTTAGCAAGTCGTCGTTTACCTACACGACGATCTAACATAGCCAAAGCTTGCACAAGTGGATTTGCATTATGTAAAGCTTCTTCAATCGATAATGTGTATAATGTCTTTAGTGCCGAATAAAGTTCCCATGCAGGGAATAACATATTGTTCATTGCCTGCTGTTCTAAGTTATCATGTAATTGCACAAGTTGCTGACGTTCTTTCGATGAAAACATTGCCTCCCAATCCTCGTTGAACGAGATTTTTGGCAAGCTTTTGGACTGCTCTGCATAGTGCCGATTAACATGCACTTGAAAAGCTAAATCATCTGCACGTAGAATTTCTTGTTTATTATACGTTATCCATAGTTTCCCTGGCTGGTCATGTGCTTTTCTATGGACCGTTCCATACAGTTTTACCTTTCCTTTTAGACTATTCGCTAATAAGCTTTCAAATTTTTGTTGATATTGGCTAAACCTCATTTCTTTCTCCTTCACTCAAAAATCATTCATTTTATCATACTTGAATATTCAGGAAATAACAACGCTTGGCAAAACAAAAAAACGCAAGAAATCTCTGTGGATTTCCTGCGCTTTAGCTTGTCTTCTTATATTTTGAATTTTGCAATCGCTTTCGAGAGCTCCTCTGCCTTAATCTCAAGCTCGGCAGATACAGCGTTTATCTCTTGAATTGATGCTACTTGCTCACCGATTTGCTGGGCGATTTCCTCTGTATTCCCTGCTACACCACTTACATTTGATGCTAGCTCTGATACGGATGCCGAAACTTCCTCTGTCGCAGCAGAAATTTGCTCTGTGACAGCAGATGCATCTGCAATACGCATCGTCATATTTTCTACAGCATCTGTAATTTGATTAAATGAATCACCAGCTACTTCTATAACTTTCACACCTTTTTCAACACGCTGCAGACTTTCTGCAACGGCACCTTCTACATTTCTAGTTTCATGTAAAATTTCAGCTGTTAAATTGACAATTAAATTCGCTGATGTTTTCGACTGTTCCGCTAATTTGCGCACTTCATCTGCGACAACAGCAAAGCCTTTTCCATGCTCCCCAGCGCGTGCTGCCTCAATTGCAGCATTCAAAGCTAATAAATTTGTTTGATCTGTAATATCTGTAATGACATTTGTGATGCTTTGAATTTGCTCTGAATGTGTAATTAATTTAGAAATAAGCTCTGTTGTTAGCTTCGTAGAGCTATAAATATCTTGCATTTGCTCTTTCGCATCTGCAATCGTCACAAGCCCTTTGCTTGCAACTGCTTGCGTATTTTGTGCTTCATTGTGTACAGTTTGTGTGGATTCAGCAATATTTTGAATTCCTGATGCTGTTTCATCCATTGCCACAGAAGTATCTGTTGCAATTTGTGATGAGCCTTGTGTGCTTTCTGTAATTTGTTCAATGCTTCCCGCAACCGTTGTTGATGTTGTCGATACTTGTGCCGTACTTGTTGTTAGTTCTTTCGAAATAACAGAAAGCTGTCTGGCATTTTCGTTTGCTACAGAAATTAATTCGCGCAATGAAGATTTCATTAAATTAAAGGACGTGGCAATTGTTGCTACTTCATCTTTCGATTTGACATCAACATCTTCCACTGTTAAGTCCCCTGTTGCAATATAGTCAACTGCCACAGCTAATTTCTTTAACGGCATAATTACTACTCGCATAATGGCAATAATACTTACAATACCGATTACTATACTGATAATTGAAATGGCCGTTAAAATAATTGTCGCTTGCTTAACTTGTTCACCTGTTTGTGTTTGAGTTGCCGTAAATCGATCTTTATTATAACTAAGCATCTCATTTGCTGCTTCGCTCAATTTATTATGAACCTTACGAACTTCAATATTTAGTATCGGAATCGCACTATCAACTTTTCCATCGTCAACTAAGCCAATAACACGTGTAGCTGCATCATTGTAATTTTTATTGGCTTCAATTAATTCAGCAAGTAATTCCTGCATAGTACCAGATGAAACAATCTCGTCTAATCGCTGTATGGCAGTAGCAATTGTCGCTTGTTCTTTTTCTAAGCTCGACATCGCATCAGAGCCTTTCGCCAATACATACTGTCGTAAATATGCTCCCTGTCCCCCGACACTTGACTGAATCTCTGCTGCCAAATAGATCTGCTCTAAATGATTATCTATTAGGTTATTATATTTATTGTTGACATTCGATATTTGCAAATAACTAAAAACCGAGATACCGAATATAATCAAGACCAATGTACCTAAAGATATGTATAATTTTTTCCCAATACTCAAACAAAAATGCCCCCTTTTTTGCACACAATCCCATTATATTCATTTCTTTTATACTATGTCAATGTTGCTAATCGAATGTTACAAATTTTCTAGCAATATAGACTAGTTCTATTTTCTAAAATAGAACGACTTTAGTCGCTTATTTTAATGAAAAAGATAGGGTTTTGTATAAATTTGATTCATCACTAAAAGCTATGATTGACAAAGAAAAATATACTATGGTCCAAGGTAATGCGTGTGCTCATTTGTACGTATTTTTTATAAAAAGGGCTTAGCAAAATATTAATTCACTAAAATACTTAAAAAATTTTTCTAATTCATTGAAAATCAACTATTACAAGCAAAAAAGCAAAGTCAAAAAATCGACTTTGCTTTTTTCGAAAAACATCTTATTATTTTGCTTGTTCTTCAGACTGAGCTGGTTTTGCGATATCGACAATACGTCCCTCAGTTGTTGTTTTTACTTCTTTTAATGAAAGTAATTGCTCTTGGAAGTTTTCCCAATCAGATAAACCAAGGTCTGTTACACGGCCTTCATCATATGCTTTCTTGAACACATCATAGCCATCTCCACCTTGCTTCGCAGTAAAGGCGTTTGTTGCTACTGTGTATGTTTTATCATCTTCCAATGCTACATACTTACCAGTTGCTTTATCGAAATATTCGATTGATACAACACGAGAGCCTACCTCTTTTGAAGAATCATATTGTAATTTCGCACCTGCAATGTGTAAGAAACCGCCATTTTCTTTTGGCGCATTTTTCACAGATATTTCAAACGCAGTTTTTAATTCTGCACCTGTTACATCCATAAGTGCTAATGTGTTACCGAATGGTAAAACGCTAATTACTTGACCAACCGTAATGTTACCAGCAGGGATTGCTTCGCGGATACCACCGCCGTTTTGTAATGCCATTACAACCGTTTTATCTGTGTATTGCTGTGCTTTAGCTAACATACCATCAGTAATAATATTACCAAGAGCTGTTTCGTTGCTACGTACACTTTCTAAGCTACTTTCACTTGCACGTGGGTTTGCTAATGCTTCTGTAAGTGTTACGCCGATTTCTTTATTGTTTACTTCATCTACTTTTGCTTTATATGGTGCTAGTAATTTTACTAAAGCCTCATCTTCCGCCACTTTACCAAGATCGATTAGTTTACCTTCGTACTCTGTTACGACACCTTTATCATCAAACGTTACGTCAAGTGTTCCTAAGTATTTTACATATTCATTAGCCTGAACGATTAATGTTGCGTCTTTCGCTTCACCAACTGTGTTTGTATCAACAACAAATGGCTCATCTAGTTTCGTATGGTCATGTCCGCCAACAATTACATCGATTCCAGGTACGTTTTTCGCTAATAAAATATCGTTATCAACATTTGGATTATCATTGTAACCAATATGTGTTAATGCAACAATTTTATTTACGCCCATGCCTTCAAATGCTGCAACAGCTTTTTTCGCTTCTTCAATGTAGTTTGAGAATGTTACTTTATCCGGAGATGCGATATCTAATGTTTCTTCTGTTGTTAAACCAAAGATACCTACTTTTTCACCGTTAATTTCTTTCACAATACCTGAATAAATTTTACCATTTTCAGGTTCACTTGCTACTAAATCCGTAAATAAACCTGTGAATTTATCATCAGCTGAAAAATCTACGTTTGCTGAAACAAATGAGAATTTAGCACCTTTAACAAAATCAGCTAAAGCTTGATGACCTTCTGCTGATGAACCTAAATCAAATTCATGATTACCGAATACCATCGCATCAAAGCCAATTTCGTTTAATAGTTCTAAATCTGCTTTTCCATGGAATTCATTGAAATATAATGTACCGCTGAACGCATCTCCACCATGTAGTGCTAATACATTTTCCTTAGTAGCACGTTGCTCTTTTACAGCAGTTGCTAATTTAGGCATTTCGTTTGTACGTGCATGCGTGTCATTAACATGTAAGATTGATAGTTTAAATGTATCACCAGTTGTTTCTACTGGAGTTTCAGGTTGTTCAGTTAATGTATTGATTGCATTTAAAATGAATGTCGCTAACTGACCGCGTTTTACATTGTTTTCAACACCAAATTCTGTTTCGGAAATACCTTGTGCAATACCTGCTTCATATAATGCAGTTACAAAATATGCGTAATCGCTATCAGCTGGTACGTCTTTGAATGGGCTTTCGCCTTCAGCGTTTAAGCCTAATGCTTGTGAAATCATATAAGCTAATTCGCCGCGTGTAATCACTTCGTTCGGCTCAATTGTATTGTCCTCATAAATTTCCATTGCATCAACCGCTGCTAATGCTGCGATTGGGCCATAGTATTGATGAGATTTTGGAATATCTGCAAATTCCGGATTTTCTACATTTTTCGTATCTAAACTTAATACACCAGCAATGATTTTCGCTGCTTGTCCACGTGTTACATTAGCGTTAGGCTTAAATGTACCATCTGGATAACCACTAATAATACCTGCTTCATGTAAAGCTGCAATCGCTTCATAATGTGCATCGCCCGCTTTTACATCAGAAAAAGAGCTTGCTGCTAATGCAGGTGCTACAGCTACCATTGTAGCTGTAGCAGCAACAGCTGCTGTTGCTACATAAAATTTATTTCTCTTGTTTTTCATTTGGAACATTACCCCCGTCATTAATAGTATTGTATTGTCATACAACATACATCTAAATTCTACATGAAATTTAGATAGATTGCTATAATATTCATAGTATTCCCGAAATTACTTCAAATTCAAGGGTGTTTTTGGATATCGAGTCCCAATTCAGTAGGTCAATCCACCCATCGCTACAATAGTACCTCTTCTAATAAAATCGCATCTTCTAAGTTATTTTTATAATAAAAAAAGCGTAGGAAAAGTTGCCCTTTTCCTACGCTTTAAAACTTTTATTATTTTGCTTCTGTTTCTTCAATTGCAGAGAAATCTAATTCATCCATTGATTTTGCTTTTTCTAGTACTTCTTTAGGAATTGTAATTGTTGAAACAGTATTATAATCTGAATATTTGATTGTTGATTTATTAGTAACATCCATTTTGATGCCTTCAGAATTCATACCGAAGCCAAAATTCATTACCATTTCTTCAATATCAAATGTCTCTTTATTAATTTTAATTTCATACGTAAATGTATCAAATTTCATATTTTTTACTTCAGCAAGTGCTTCCTCATCTAAACCTAAGTTCAATGCACCCATTTGCTCTTGAACTAGCTCAGTGAATTTATCGCCAGCGCCAGTTAAAGTTAAAATATAGTAACCATTTGCTTCTTTAATTTTTATATCAGTTGAGAATTTTTTTAGCATCTCTAATTGCTCAGCCGCATTTACTTGTGCACCTGTTTGCGCTAAAATTTCATCAAACATTTCAGAAGGATATTTAACCCATGTTTCTGTTAAACCTTCATACATATACATGCCATCTTTTTCAGTCATATACATTTTAATTGGCATTTCCATTGCTTCACCAGTTGTCGGCTCAATCATTGCAACCGTACCTTCAGCAAAGAATGACATTGGCTTGTTGACAATTGACATATCCATTTTTATGTCCGCATCAACTGTTACTGCTTCTTCACCATCTTGAATTACCATTGATTGTGCCATAGTGATTGCTGCTTTTAAGCTTTCTGTTGCTAACTGTTTTTCAGTTGCCTTTGTGAAAACAGTTTCTAATAATGCAGTATCTGTAGTTGTTTGTTCAACTGTCGCTGTATCTTCTGTAGTTGTAGAAGGCTCTTCCACTTCTGTTAGCTCATTCATTACATTGAAAATAAACGTTGCAAGCTGACCACGTGTTACAGATTCCTCTACACCAAATTCTGTTTCACTAATGCCATTTGCAATACCATACTCATATAATGCAGTTACAAAATATGCATAGTCACTATCCGCTGGTACGTCTGTGAATGGGCTATCACCTTCAGCGTCTAAACCTAATGCTTGAGAAATCATGTAAGCTAATTCGCCACGTGTAATTGTTTCATTTGGTTCAATTGTGTTATCCTCGTAAATTTCCATTGCATCAAGTGCTGCTAATGCTGCAATCGGACCATAGTATTGATGCGATTTTGGAATATCTGCGAATTTTGGATCTTCTATGTTTTTCGTATCAAGACCAAGCGCACCAGCAATGATTTTCGCTGCTTGCCCTCTTGTTACATCTTGAGCTGGTTTAAATGTACCATCTTGATAACCACTAATAATACCAGCTGTATGTAGTGCTGTAATTGCTTCATAATGTGCGTTGTTTTTAGCTACATCTGTAAATGATTGTGCTGCTGAAGCTGGTGCAACCGCTACTGCTGCTGCCGCTAATGAAGCAACTGCTACTGTGTAATACTTCTTTTTCATACTTAATACATCCTCCTCAAATCAATTCTGCCTCGTTCAACTCTCGTTCAGACTCTTTCTAACTTGCAATCTGTAAAAGCGATTAGAGACTTTATCCTGACTTCATGGGTATTTGCATAACTACTGAATCAAGATAAATTAATATAACTTCTATTTTACATAAATATTACGTATAAATCCAGAGATTTGGAAATGTTTTTTATAATTTTGACGAATTTCTTAAATTTACTGCAAACTATTGCAAAAAAATAGCATACTAGAAAAGCTTCTAACATATTATTGTATAATTATTCAATTCACATTCACACCAAGCTATTTATCTATGTCTAAAATGACAGATATAGGATTCTCACATCAAAATTTTGAATAAAATCACATAACTCAAGAGGATGATATTGTTCTATTATAGGGTTCCTTGCATAAGTACCTGGTTCTTAACTTGTATTCCTCTATATCAAAAAAAGTGAGGTAAAGAAAATCTTTACCTCACTTTTTGTTTTATTACTCAGCTGCTTTCGCGCGTAGTACCATTTGTAGGATACCACCATGACGGTAGTAGTCTACTTCTACTTCTGAGTCGAAACGAGCTAACGCATCGAATGTTTTAACAGTGCCATCTGGAGATGTAGCAGTAACTGTTAAAATATCACGTGGTTTAACTGCGTCTGTAATGTTTACAGAAATTGTTTCTTCACCAGTTAAGCCTAATGAATCAGCAGAATCACCATTTAAGTATTGTAATGGTAATACACCCATCATTACTAAGTTAGAACGGTGGATACGCTCATAGCTTTGTGCGATAACTGTTTTAACGCCAAGTAAGAATGTACCTTTGGCCGCCCAGTCACGAGAAGAACCCATACCGTAGTCATTACCTGCAAGTACTACTAATCCAGTGCCTTGCTCTTGGTATTTCATACATGCATCGTAAATGTACTCTACTTCGCCTGTTGGCCAGTAAGTAGTGAAGCCACCTTCTGTACCTGGAGCAACTTGGTTACGGATACGAATGTTTGCGAATGTACCACGCATCATTACTTCGTGGTTACCACGACGAGAACCATAAGAGTTGAAGTCGCGAATTGCTACGCCGTTTTCGATTAAATATTTACCTGCTGGTGTATCCTTACCGATTGCACCTGCTGGAGAAATATGGTCAGTTGTAATTGAATCACCAAATTTCGCCATTACACGTAATCCATCAAGCGATTGGATTGCACCTGGCTCTTTTGATAGACCTGTGAAGAATGGTGGGTTTTGGATATACGTTGATTTGTCATCAAATGTATATAATGATTCAGTTGAAGTTTCAATTGCATTCCAAGCTTCGTTAGCTGTAAACACAGTTTCGTATTCTTTTTGGAATAGCTCACGTGTTACAACTTGGCTTAATACTGCATTTACTTCTTCAGTCGATGGCCAGATATCTGCGAAGAATACATCGTTGCCATCTTTGTCTTTTGCGATTGCATCTTTTTGTAAGTCGATATCAACTGTACCTGCTAATGCATAAGCAACTACTAATGGTGGTGAAGCTAAGAAGTTCGCTTTTACTAATGGGTGAACGCGTCCTTCAAAGTTACGGTTACCAGAAAGTACTGAAGTAACAAATAAATCGTTATCTTTAATTGCGTCTTCGATTTCTGGTAATAATGGACCAGAGTTACCGATACATGTTGTACAGCCATAACCAACTGTGTTAAAGCCGATTTCATCGAAGTATTTTTGTAAACCAGAAGCTTCTAAATAGCCTGTTACTACTTTAGAACCTGGTGCTAAAGATGTTTTAACCCATTTCGCAGGTTTGATGCCGCGCTCTACTGCTTTTTTCGCTACTAAACCAGCTGCGATTAAAACGTACGGGTTCGATGTATTTGTACAAGATGTAATAGCAGCGATTGCTACAGCACCTGTTGGAATTTCTACATCACCTTCTGCAAATTTCGCTACAGATGTTTTAGCAAACTCGTCTTCTGTTAAACCGAAGCCTTGTGTACCTTGTGGTGCCACAACAGAGCCACGGTAAGTTTCCTTCATTTTTGATAAAGGAATTAAGTCTTGTGGACGTTTTGGACCTGATAAGTTTGGCTCGATGTCAGCTAAGTTTAGCTCGATTACATCTGTGTAAGTTGGCTCTAACTCAGGTTTGAACCACATATCATTTGCTTTTAAGTAAGCTTCTACTACTGCGATATGCTCTTCGTCACGACCTGTTAAACGCATATAGTTTAAAGATTCATCGTCGATTGCGAAGAAACCACATGTTGCACCGTATTCTGGTGCCATGTTTGAAATTGTAGCGCGGTCAGCTAATGGTAATTTTGTAATACCAGGACCAAAGAACTCTACGAATTTACCTACTACGCCGCGTTGACGTAATACTTGTGTAACTTTTAATGCTAAGTCAGTTGCTGTTGCACCGTTTGGTAACTCACCAACTAATTTCACACCGATTACTTCTGGAATTGGGAAGTATGAAGGTTGACCAAGCATACCTGCTTCTGCCTCGATACCACCTACACCCCATCCAAGAACACCAAGACCATTGATCATTGTTGTATGAGAGTCAGTACCTACTACTGAATCTGGGTAAGTTTCAAATGTGCCATCAGCATTCTCTTTAACATGCACAACTGGTGCCAAGTACTCTAAGTTTACTTGGTGAACAATCCCTGTTGCTGGTGGTACAGCGCGGAAATTGTCATATGCAGTTTGTGCCCATTTTAAGAAGTTATAACGCTCAGCGTTACGCTCGAATTCTAAATCCATGTTTGCTTGTAAAGCCGCAGCATTACCGTATTTATCAACTTGTACTGAGTGGTCAATTACAAGATCAACTGGAATTGCTGGGTTGATTTTTGCTGGGTCGCCCCCCATTTCTTTCATTGCTGAACGTAATGAAGCTAAGTCAACTACTACTGGTACACCAGTGAAGTCTTGTAATACTACGCGTGATGGTTTGAATGGTACTTCAGCTTCTGTATTTGCATCTTTACCCCATTTTGCTAATTCATTTACGTGTTCTTCTTTGATTACGTAGTTGTCGTATTGACGTAAAACTGATTCTAATAATACTTTAATTGAATAAGGAAGGCGTGAAACATTTGCAATACCCGCTTCTTCAATTGCAGCTAAACGGAAGTAGTTATATGTTTTTCCATTTACCTCAAATGAAGCGCGGCTGTTGTGTAAATTCTCTTGTGCCATTGTTGTTCCCCCTATATTTTCTTATTTGAAAAGATATCGTTAAAGCTTCTTTTCTCCAGTTCTTATGATAGCTCATTTTTATACATAAGTAAATTACATTAACATTATGTTTTGCGATAAGTTTTTTTTATGACCATTGCAAGTTAGCGTGCTATTTTAGAGCAGTCCATATGGGAGGTAAGGAACATTTAGTATAATTTTGAGTAATACATCTCATTTTGACAAAAGGAATTTTCCTCGTCACCAAATAGCTCATAAAGTTTTTTGGCTTTTTGCATAGCATTCATTAAACAGTAGTCAAGCTCTAATGACAAATTTGAGCAATTTGTCATTTGCTCCAGTAGCTTTGACGTTGTTTTTAATAGCATGTACTCCCGCCCATTTTGTATACCTTCTACATAGCCTGTAAGCAACATTGAAATAATTTGGAACTCATCTTTTTCTATGTGAATGCTTTGCTTGTACCAATTTAGTACCTCCATAGCTATTATAGTTGCGGCTATAAACGAGTACTCTTGGCTATACATTACCTCCTGTTTATAATGTTGCATTAACGGACGTTTTTGTAGCTCTTGAAAAAGTACACTTGTCGGATTATATACCTTGCTTTTGGTAGGACAAATACGTAGCTCTGTATTTTCTGTAGAGAAAAATAGCCAATTATTGAACACCATGCGCCATTCTACATTTTCTGTAGGTTGATGTTCTATTAACGGTAATAAATATCGAAAGGTATCATATACTTGAAAAAATTCATCGATTTGCCCCTCTTCGATTGAAAAAATTGTATGATATTTTTGAATAGATTTACGTTCCATCTGGCACACCCTTTCTCTTTCGAAATATGCTTTTCTTAGTATCATAATTTTGTCCACTTACCAATGAAAATTGAAACAGTTCCTTGTAGTTGTGGCATTTTATGCGAAAATTTCAATGTGAAGTACAACGTGCGCATAAAGCGCAAAACATTTGTTCTTGCATTGAAAAACGGCGCTGAATAGCCCTCTGTACTATATTGAAAAGCTAATTTATCAAATACTTGTTCCACCCATTCAATACATACTTCTTCTGGAAAATCAATTGTAACTAATTGCTCAAAAACTTGTGCTAAGCGCTCCTCCTCATCGTCAAGAAAAGCGGTTCCTTTCCAAAATGTCGCTTTAATACCTTGTAAAATAACTGGTACTAAATGAGGTGGGAAATGTGGGTGTGTCAACATTGTAGCAAGTAAATCAGCGCCATGCGCTACACTGTGTGCCCAGCCCTTTCCTTTTACAAAACCGCGCACATCTTGTTCCTGCTCTAAATAACGACTCGCTTCTACCATAACAAACAATGCTTCCTCCTGCGTTAAAAACGAAAGCTCGCGGTCATAGTGCAGTAAATAAACGAGCCAAAGCGCTGAAAACGAACGTGTAAACACGCTCTCTGGATCGCCATTTGTTATATTTTTAAACAAATAATCATTTGTTGGTAAAAGCAAAGCTGTCTTTACCAACTGTTCATTTGACCAAAATTGACCTGTCAACAGCTCACCAAAAAGTCGGTACACAATTTTGTCATGATGCTCCTCGTTTGCATAGCCAATATGCTGCAATAACCCTGTTAACACTTCTTCGCCATGCTCTTGCATATACTGTTCCCTTTGCGAGTGATCCATTTGCAGCAATGGTTCATAAATTGTAACTGATGTCATATTGCGCCTCCATGTATATCTACTTCTATTGTAATAGATGTCCTATTATTTTCCTAGCTCTATCGAAAATAAAAATTTGTATTTTTTGAATCTTTAGTCTCTTTATTTTTACGCTTGTTCATCATCAAAAGCTGTGGTTGATAAAATTTTGCTTAAAAAAATCAACGTGCTGGTTTGTTCAGATTTTTTATAAATAGCAAAGAATTTAGTTGTTTGTCATTTTTATATAGAACAAATGAAACAACATGCTATTTTTGTAATAAACCTTAATTTACGGTAATGAGCCTTTATACTATTAACTCTTGAAATTTTTCATCGCTTGCTTGAAAATTCCTTGCTATTTTTGGTCATACTGACAAGAAAATAAGTTGAAATGAGGTTTCGCTGCAATGATACATAAAGTGTCCGCTTCAAAATTTTCCTTTTTTAAAACGTTGCACAATGTATTAAAAAAAGCCCAAAATAACGATTGTCTAGTCCTGATGCCTGGTCAATATAATATGCCCTTGTTTATCGGTCAGTCATTAACATTAAAAGGAAAAAAAGACTCAACAGTGATTATATCTGGGTCCATTATGATTCCTAAAGGGGTTACCGTACATTTTGAAAATATAAAGATTCGGCAGGATATTCAAATACTTGTTGAGGGTAATGCTATATTTCAACAATGCCATTTTGAAGGGAGTGCGGTGAATGAAGGTTTAATTGTTTGTCATGGGCAGTTGAAAATGATTGAATGCACAGTAGCAAATGCACCTATTTTATTAAAAAATGGCAGTACGGCTGTTATGAATAATTGCCATTTTACAACATGTCACATCACACATATTACCGCAGTACACGCACATATAGAACTTGTCGCCTGTCACCTTGAAGACGCACTACACGCAGTTGTTTTGAAAGAAAATGCCAGAGCGAAAATTATGCAATGCCATTTTAATAAACAACGTAGCACACAATTACTTGCACAAAACAATAGCGAAATTTCCATCGTCGATAGCACAATCGAGCATGGTGATAATAGCGCCTTAGATGCTAGTGAACACTGTTTAGTAAAGCTTCAAAATACAACGATTCAACATCATCGTGCTACACAAATTGCTATGTACAGTTGCACATTATACATTGAAAATTGCCACGTACAATATGGCCAGCAATTTGGTTTGCAGCTTGTCCTATTTTCTGAGGCAACAGTTATTAATTGTAATTTTTCACAAAATAACGATGCTCACATTTATGGAAATTCACAATCGGCATTGTTCATAAAAAACAGTACGCTACATGGACCTTCAAAAATTGGTGTTCAGCTAGACAAGCAGTCTGTCGCCCATTTTTCTCGCACAGCATTCAAACATCAACAATCGATACAATTGTTATTGTCAGAGCAGGCAAACGCCTCAATTGAACAATGTACTTTTTGCACTGGTCATCAAGGTATTGTAGCAAAGCAACATTCACATTGTACATTACTTGATAGTATTGTAAGTAACCATAATCAATCCGCTATAACTATAAATGATAGCGAGTTAATTGCACTTGGCAATCAAATAATAAGAAACAATGGTAATGGCTTAATAGCACAGCGTGAAGCGACGGTTATGATGGAAAATAACCGCTTTTCTGATAACGATTTATCACATATTATCGCAATACAAAAATCAAGTGTTACTATTCAGAAAAGCAAATTTATTCGTGGCAAAGGTATGTATATCGCAGATTCCTCTTTATTATATATGACGAAAAGTACGATTTATGACGGAAATAATACACAAATTGAGGGAAATAATTCGACAAAAATTTATATTGTCGAATCAAAGCTTAGCAATGGGCGCTCTGAAGCAATTAAGGCTACCAATAATTGCTTTGTCCACCTCACACGTAGTACCGTATCCGCACATCCTTTACAACAGATTGTCATGAACAATAGCTCACTTGTCATTTTGGATAGCATCATCGAAAAGGGACTTCAAAACGCGCTTGCTCTTACTAATAATTGCGATGCACGTATTGAAAATTGTCAAATCATGCAGCATAAAGATACACAGATTATTGCCACTTTACAATCCACTATAAAGCTACTTCAAACACAGCTAACTAGTGGCAACATGATGAATATAAATATTTCCCACCATTCAAAAGCTACTCTTGAACATTGCACACTTACGAACAACAAACAAGCACCTAATACACAGGCAACACATTTTTCAGAAATATCGGTTCAGCATTCTACGATGAATTAGAAAGTGGAAAGGATTGTCTGGAAAGTAACCTAATGCACTACTTTTCAGATACCCTTGTACTTTTTGTAAAAATATTCGCCTTTAGAAATGGCATGATTTTTTGAGTAAGTTGAAAACACGGGATGTAACGTCTTTGCATTCACTTTTAGAACGAAAAAATAAAATTAGATTTTTCATTATTCAAAGGTATTTTCAATTTTCTGGATAGCCTCTAGCTTCTTCTTTTTCCTTTTATTCCGCGTGTTTTAATCGATTAATATCACGTTCATGCTCATTTGATTTTTGGAATAGTAATTCAAAATCAGATTCTAGTAAACGAAGATTTCGATTTACTTGATTGAAATGTTTTTTGGAAACCTGTTCAAAATTACTGAGACTCGCATTCGTAGTACCAACTATTTGAATTAACTGTTGAATGTGTTCGCCATGGCGTTGTTGCTCAGCTTCAATATTTGTTATGCGATTGTCCATTGACGTCATGTGTTTTTCCATCACTGTCATGCGTTCTTCCATAGATGTCATACGTTTTTCCATCGATGTCATACGATTATCCATTGTCATCATGTAATTATTCATGTTTTTTAACTCTGATAGAATTAAATCCAATTTCTGTTCACTCAATTGCAAAGCCCCCCCTTATAAAATGATTTATTGCTCTCAGTATAACATACTTTTATTTATTTGTTAACACAAAAGAGAACGTTTGTTTTCTTTTTTGATAAACTAAAGTCGAAACTCCCTTTAACACAACAAAAACTTAGCTTTACTTAAATTAAAAAAACGTCATAGAAATTAGTATTTTCAACCTTGTAAAAAGATTACCTACATTTTTTAATAATTAATATTTCAATAAAACAGCAAAAGTTGTCCGAAAAGCGGCGCACCAGCCTGCTTTTCAGACAACTTCTTTATTATTCGCTTCCTATTCGTGATTTTGATTTTGTCGCAATAAAAAACGAGAAAACAAATGTGCAAACCGCAAATAGTAGCGCTGCTACATAAATATAGCTTACCCCATTTGCAATTGTTAGCTTTAAGAAGCTTACTTCATCTGCACTAAAGCCGCCCCTTGCAAATTCACCATTTAATTGAATTTCACCTTTACCTAACGAAGCCATTTTTTCGCTCGTGACAAGATTAAAAATCATTCCGAATAAAGCTGCTCCAATAGCTTGGCTAAATGTATTTGTGAAGGAATTTAGACCAATTGATGTACCTAGTTGCTTCGGATTTGCCACCTTTTGAATCGAAATCATTAACATAGGCATAATAAAGCCCATGCCAAGTCCAATTAATGATGAACCAATATAAACACTTAAATCATTTGAGCCTGCTGATAATTTTGCAAGCAAGACCGTTCCTATAATAAGTAGTACCGTCCCCATTTGAATAATCCGCTTATTCGTTAAACGCCCGATTAGATGACCTGCCAAAATCGAATTGACTGTCCAAAAGATTGACATTGGCGTTAATAATAAGCCAGCCTGTGTCGCGTTTTTACCGAGCACGCTTTGCGCAAATATCGGAATATATACTGTAACACCAATAACGATTGACATTGCGCATAGTGTTAGGCCATTAATAACCATTAAACGTCCATTTTTAAATAATGTTAATGGAATAATTGGCTCCTCTGCCTTTAGCTCAACCACTATGAAAATAGCTAAAAAAACAAGCGCAACAGCATACATAATCAGTGATTGGTTTGAGAACCATGCTTGTGTTTTACTATTATCAATAATGACATATAAAAGCGCAACCATACCGATTGTAAATAGTACAGCACCTAAATAATCAATTTTACGTTTCACCGCTTCTAATTGTTCACCATAATGCTTCATTATTAAATAGATAGAAGCCAAACCAAATGGTACATTAATGTAGAAAATAAAATGCCATGATACTTGATCAACGATAAAGCCCCCACATAAAGGACCGATAACGCCCGATACGCCCCATACCATACTTAAATAGCTTTGCCCTTTGGCACGTTCTTTTTCCGTTTTGAACAGTTCACCAACCATCGTTAATGTAATTGGTAAAATAGAACCTGCTCCAATACCTTGAATTGCACGGAAAACAATTAATTGCTCCATCGTTTGTGCTAAGCCGCATAAAATCGAGCCGAGTAAAAAAATAATAATACCAATAATAATCATGCGTTTACGCCCAAATAAATCGGCTAGCTTACCAAATATAATCGCTGCAATTGCTGACGCTAATAGATAAGCGGAATAAATCCAGCTTATTAAATCGACGCCTAATAAATCAGCTGTAATACTTGGAATGGCGGTACTAACAATTGTCCCTTCAATTGCTGCAAGTGCTGTTACGAGTAGCAATGCAATAAATACTTTATTCATTTTGTCACCTTTACCTTTCCTGCATGTCATACATTAGCAATTTTGAGGGGAAAATTAAAGAGGAAAGGATTATTTTTTATAAAAAATTTTTTGGTTCATCACTAAAAGCTGTAGCTGACAAACTAAAAGCAAAGGCTGCTCTCAAAGTTTGCACTTTAGAGCCACCTTTGCTTTCTTCATTTATAATTTACTAATCTTCATCATTGTGCGCTGTGCTTGTGGTAGCTTTAGTTCTTCATAAATGGAAGCTGATAGACCACCCGGTGCACAAGGGTTTGCATAGTATACTTCTGAAATCTTCGTTAAATACATCGTTCCTAGACATAGTGGGCAAGGCTCTCCACTTGCATACATCACATAGCCTGATAAATCGAATGTTTTTAATTTTTGACAAGCTTCTTTCACTGCAAGTGTTTCTGCATGTGCTGTTGGGTCAAATGTTGCTTCTACCTCATTCACCCCAACTGCAACAACTTCCCCGTCTTTTACAAGCACTGCGCCAAATGGCTGCTTTCCCCTAGCAGCATTGTCCTCCGCTAACTTGATTGCTTGTGCCATAAACTTTTCATGCATACAATCATCCCCTTTCAAAATGCTTAAACATTATTAATTGCCAACAGTTATTGACTGTACTGCTCCACTTTTAAACTCTTTTGTTGGATAGTACATATTTTTCACGATAATATTAGGGCCTAAGCACTTTACTGCTGGGCAGTGACAGTTAATGCTTGATGAAACTTTAGTGCTTAACCACTTCTCGTAAATTTCTTCTAAAGAAGCTGTCTTAATATTACCTAATGCTGAACCATCATCGGCAAAATCTGAAACCGATACGTCACCTGTGAAAATATTTAAGTTCATACGTGAGCGACCGTCTACATCATTGCGCATCGTTATATTTGAAGCATTGCGAATACGTGCTAGTAGAGCTTGATCACGCTCGTCCGTGCTACATGGGTAAAATGGTAATGTACCAAACAAAATCCAAATATCTTCATTGCGAAAATCTAGAATTTGATTCACCACATCTCGGTATTCATCCAAATTAATGACGTCAAGTGCACTCGCAAAATCACTAGCATACATTGGATGTACTTCATGGCGCTTACAAAGCATCTCATTGGCCACTTCATCATGAATTTTTTCGATAAACGGCACAGTATTGCGATTTAACATGGTTTCAGCCGATACGAACATTCCTCCCTTTGATAGCTCACGTGCATTATCAAAAATATTGCGATATAACTCGGCTCTTTTATCAAAAGATGGTTTTTGCTCCATCATCGCGAAACCTGTTTCAACAAATTCTTTTTCGTCACACCAGTTATGCGAGATATGCATCACATCTAAATAAGGGGCTACTAGCTCATAATGCGACATTGGTAGCGTCAGATTCGAATTTATTTGCGTTTTAATACCGCGGCTTTTAGCATATTTTAAAAGCGGTAATAAATTGTCTCGAATGCCTCGCTTCGTTAAAAGAGGCTCCCCACCTGTAAAGCTCATCACGCGCAATGTTTCAACACGGTCAAGCTGTTTGATAATTTCTTCACTAGGAATAGCTGCGGCCTCTTTCGTTTGAAGCGTGTAGCCAACAGCGCAATGAGCACAGCGCATATTACATAAGTTCGTTGTCGTGAACTCAATATTTGATAATGTTAATTTGCCATGACGATCAATATCATGGTAGCTCTCCCATTGATCGTGAGGTTTGTTCATTGTATTCATAAAAAACTCCCTTTCTACATATACGATTTTCGCATAATTTAGGGGGTTTATCAATTATGTTAATAGTTTTGTAGGAAGCTCAGGTAGCTCCGCTGATACAACATCCGCCTCTGTTAAATGTAGTGGCTGTAGTTTATATTTTGAATCAAAGTCACACTTAATAACAGTATGTTCATTTAATAATGATGGCATTTGTTCATTTAATTGTTTATGCGGTAATGACAGTGAGACAATCTTATCAATTGAGGCTAGCGTAGTCTCAAGCTGTTCAGGTGATAACAATATGTCTTCGGCCTGTAAAAACGGACGAATCGCATCGCGGACGAAGTTTTGAGCCTCAATTATACAAGTAAACTCATTTAATTTATCTGAATAAGATTGCATAAATGTGCGCTCTCTTTGTTGCTGCCTGCTTAAATCGTTCACCTGCTGTAAAATAGCTTTTAATCGCCCTGCTGCAAGCGCCGTAATATGATTTTGTACCGTGTAAAGCTGTTGGAAAATATGTTTTTCTTTTTCTTTAATTCGTGTAAATAGTGTAGCGCAGTGCTGCTGGAGCTCATCAAGTCGCCCAACCTGCTCTTTAAAATACTCCGTTAGCTGTTCAGCATTATTTAAACCTTCAATCAAACTTGTGCTGTATGTCTTTTCAAATTGCTTCTCAACCTGTGCAAATAATTGCGTGTATTCTGCGTGACGTTTTCGATAATCGCGTACTGCCTCCTGATAAGCAATTGCTTGTCCTTCAAATTGCTCAATTGTCTCATCACGTAAATATAATTCAGTCGCTAACACTTGCAAGAGCTGATACAATGTTTGAACTGATTTTAACACTTGACTAGCTTGTTTATACTCCTCTTCAAATGCACCTAAAATTGCTCGATCGCGCTGTTGTAGCGAAAACTCCACTTTTGCTTCCTCTACGTATTTCTTGACGTTTTCTAATGCTGATAAATATGGATCACGTTCTGGAATCATAGCTAATTCAGTCTGTAAGCGACTTAACCAGTTACTAAAGCGTCCAGCCGTATGCTGCATTTTTTTTGCGGGATGGCCGGTAATTTCCTTCACTAATTGCGCAAGCTGCGTAATGTTTGAATCGATTAGCAGTTGTGTATTATTTGTTTTTTTCGCTTCAATTGCTTGTACGGCTGAAACACTTAGCATATCTTTACATAGCTCTCCATATTTTGCTAGCTCCTCCTTCACAAAATCACTAGCAGCAGCATCGCGTTGGTCCACGGCATTGATAACAAAGTACGGCTTTAGATTTTGTTGATTCATTTTTACTAACAAATTATATTCATCAAGCGTTGCAGCAGAACCATTTCGCAATACCCAAAATACTTCTTGCACACGCTCTAGCATGATGCTTGAAAAATATGCCGTGTTTTCCGCTCCCACTTGTAATGAAACTGTATCAACAATCGTCGCATGCTGCAATAATTCATGCTGAATATAAATTTCAATATAATCTAAATGCTCTCGAATAATTTGTGCGCTAAATGTATCACCTGTCGTTAAAAGCTGAATTTTATCAATATCAAACGTCGCAATCATACCATCAAAAAAGTACGCCTTCACACATTCTCGCTCACCGTACTTAATAAATGTATTAACGCTTGTCGGATTTTGTGTACTTACAGATAGCAATTCTCTTCCTAATAAAGCGTTAATTAAGGTTGTTTTCCCAACGCGTTCCTTTCCTAAAAAAAGCAGTGCCTCTTTTTCTTGTGCATCTTCAATAATTAGCTTTAGACGCTTCGTCGTATCTGTAATATATGTATTTTGCTCTAACATGACATGTAGTGGCTTCATGCGCTCAATAAGTTGATGTAACGAATCCGTTTCCATATTTTGCTTCACTCCCCCATCCTTTTCTATCATGGTGACGCCGCCCCCTTAGTTAATATTGTTTATTCCTCCCTTTAATGATAAGTCTATTTTGCTTAAAGATAAAAAAGCAAAAAGACCTAAATATTTACTTTACTAGTTATAATAATACGATTTTCATAGGCAAAAACGCATAATCGTACAATTGTGCTTAATTTATAAAAAAGAGTGATAACAGTTATTTGAATGCTATCACTCTTTTTCACTTCTAACATTTGATTTCAGTAAAAGAACTAAAACATCTTTGTTAAATTTGCCATTTCAATTGCAGCAACGGCAGCATCATAACCTTTATTTCCAGCTTTCGTTCCTGCTCGCTCAATTGCTTGTTCAATTGTTTCCGTTGTAACGATTCCAAAGATGGTTGGTACACCTGTTTGTAAGCCTACATTGGCAATTCCTTTTGCTGCCTCGTTACACACATAATCATAGTGTGTTGTTGCTCCGCGGATAACCGTACCAAGCCCGATTACAGCATCGTATTTTTGGGATTCCGCCATCTTTTTTGCTAAAAAAGGTACTTCAAAAGCCCCTGGTACCCATGCAACATCGATTGCATTGTCCTCTACGCCATGACGCTTTAAACCGTCAATCGCACCTGCCAATAATTTATCATTAATAAATTCATTAAAACGTCCAACGACAATCCCCACCTTTATTCCCGTACCTACTAGCTGTGCTTCAAATGTTTTTACCATCATTAATTCCTCCTCTTATAATAAATGCGCCATTTTTTCTTTTTTTGTATTCATATAATAAGTATTTTCTTCTACTAAACCTGCAACAAGCGGCACGCGTTCCACAACTGTTATACCGTATCGTTCCAACTGTACTACCTTATCGGGATTATTCGTCATTAAACGGATATGTGTAACCCCTAAATCTCGCAGCATTTGTGCACATAAACTGTAATCGCGTAGCTCGCCAGCAAAGCCAAGCTTTTCATTTGCCTCAACCGTATCATAGCCTTGTTCCTGTAATTCATATGCCTTTAATTTATTTAATAAGCCTATCCCTCGCCCTTCCTGTCTCATATAAAGGATAGCCCCTACCCCTTCCTGTTCAATTCGAGCAAGTGCTGCTTGTAGCTGAGCCCCGCAATCACAGCGCTTCGAGCCAAAAATATCACCTGTTAAACATTCAGAGTGAATGCGGATAAGTGGCGCCTCTACCTGATGTAAATTTCCTTTAACAATTGCAACATGCTCCTTGAAGTCGATTGAATTCGCATAGCCAATCATTGTAAAGTCACCGTAATGTGATGGTAGCTGAACTTTTGCTTCACGCGAGATGATTTGCTCTTTTTCAAGACGATATTGGATTAAGCTTTCAATCGTAATAAGCCTCATATTAAATTTTTCAGCGAGTTTTTTTAATTGAGGCAAGCGAGCCATCGTACCGTCCTCATTCATAATTTCGCAAATAACTCCTGCTTGTTTACTTTTACAAAGCCTCGCTAAATCAACTGCCGCCTCTGTATGTCCTGGTCTTACCAGAACTCCATTTTCCTTTGCAATTAACGGGAAAACATGGCCTGGGCGACGAAAGTGCTGTGACTGCGCACTTTCATCAAGCATTTTTTCAATCGTTAATGCTCTTTGAAACGCACTAATTCCAGTGGTAGTATCCATATAATCAATACTTACTGTAAATGCCGTTTGATGATTGTCCGTATTATTTTGAACCATTGGCTCTAAGCTAAGTGCCTGTGCAATTTGTGAGCTAATTGGTGTACAAATTAACCCTTTTCCATATGTTGCCATAAAATTAATGACTTCTGGCGTTGCATATTCAGCTAATGCAACAAAATCACCTTCATTTTCACGATTCTCATCATCAACAACGATAACTATTTTCCCTTGTTTTAAATCAGCTAGCGCTTCTTCTATTGTGTTAAACATTTTATCCCACCTTTAAAATCCATTTTGTCGTAGAAAATCCTCTGTTAATGTATTTGATTTAGTTTGTAGCTGTTTGGCAATATACTTACCTAGCATGTCTGTTTCGATGTTGACAAGATCACCTTCACGCTTAAAACCTAGCGTTGTTTCACCAAATGTATGCGGAATAATCGATACAGTCACAATCTCTTTTTGTAAATCAAAAATTGTTAAGCTAATGCCATCAATGGCGATTGAGCCACGCGGTATACATAGCGCACTCGCTTCACGCGACACTTTTATATCAAAATAAACAGCATTGGCAAACGAGCGTTTACGTAAAATAGTCCCCACTTCATCGATATGCCCCGAGACAAAATGACCACCAAATCTCCCATTGGCACTTATGGCGCGCTCTATATTAACAGAAGCACCTACTTGTAATTGCACAAGTGATGTTGCACGTACGGTCTCAGGCATAACATCAGCGGTGAAAGTTGTGCGAGTGAAGCTTGTGACTGTTAAACATACGCCATTCACCGCAACGCTATCGCCAACATTCAAATCTTGCATGATTTTTCGAACACCAATTGTAAAAACAATGGATTCTTGCCCTTTTGCCATTCGCTCAATCGTACCAAGCTCTTCAATAATCCCTGTAAACAAGCGCCCACCTCATTTCATCGTCATCGTTAATTTAATATCTTCACCGATTTTTTCAACTTCAGTAAACGTAAATGTCCCCTGTAACGTTGCCATCGAAAGCGCATCATCTCCCAATAGCTTAGGTGCAATATAGATAATCATTTTTTGTACCAATCTTTGTTGTAGAAAGACATCTGCCAGTTGACAGCCTGCTTCGACGTATAATGTCATAACGCCTTCATCTGCTAGCGTCCTTAAAATATTTTGCAAGGAACAATCCTCTATCACAAACGTACGAACGCCTACTAAATTACGAGGTTTTGATGTAAAAAGCCACGTTTGAGTCATTTTATCGTTAAAGATTTTCGCTGAGCTTGGAACTTTCCCATCTCGATCGATAACCACTCGAATTGGCTGTTTATTCGAAGTACTAAGCCGATTCGTTAAGCTTGGATTATCAATACAAACAGTGTTTGAACCAACTAAAATAGCATCATGTATGGAGCGTGCATAATGAACATCCTCCTGAACTTGCTGACCTGTAATTGCTGTTTGCTTCCCTTTTTCAGCAGCAATTTTACCGTCTATTGAAATGGCTTGCTTTAATGTGACATAAGGTAAGCGATGTACAATGTAGTAGAAAAATGCTTCATTGATTGCTTTTGCCTCATCTTCGTATAATCCTACACTTACTGTAATACCAGCCTCCTCTAGCCTTCGAACACCTTGCCCAGCTACAAGCGGATTGGGATCAAGCGTCGCAATAAATACATGTGCTACCTGCGCTTGAATAAGCGCTTCAACACAGGGACCAGTTCGTCCAACATGGCTACAAGGCTCAAGCGTCACATAAACATTTGCTCCCTTCGCTTTTTCACCAGCAATTTTTAAGGCGTTAATTTCCGCATGTGCCTCACCTGATTTTAGATGCGCGCCAAAACCTACAATTTCCTCATTTTTTGTAATGACACACCCAACAAGTGGATTGGGGGAAGTTTGATTACTTCCTGATTTCGCCAAATTCAAAGCAAATTGCATAATTTGCTCGTCGTTCATACAACCACCTCCTTTTAAAATAAAAAAGCCCTCTTATAAAAGGGGCTTTTGCGGAGAAGGCGTCACTTAATAAACCAGCACTTTAGCTAGTTTTTTGCCTAATCCTTCTCTCATCCAGACTATTACTGTCGGCTCCGGAATTTCACCGAATCCTGCTTTAAAAAAGCTCGCGGGCTTTACCGCCGATTGGGACTTACACCCGACCCCGAAGGAATGTTATTCAATTAAAAAAGACCTCACATTTTTTGTG
>NZ_HG964404.1:211090-682173 GCF_000612805.1 Bacillus ndiopicus
CGGAATTTCACAGAATCCTGCTTTTAAAAAGCTCGCGGGCTTTACCGCCGATTGGGACTTACACCCGACCCCGAAGGAATATTATTCAATTAAAAAAAGACCTCACGTTTTTTGTGGGGTCTGAAAAAAGGCATCTTCAAATAAAGCCACTTTTATGTCGCTTTTTTGCCTACCTTCTCTCATCCAGACTGTTACTGTCGGCTTCGGAATTTCACCGAATCCTGCTTAAAAAAGCTCGCGGGCTTTACCGCCGATTGGGACTTACACCCGACCCCGAAGGAATATTATTCAATTAAAAAAGACCTCACATTTTTTGTGGGGTCTGAAAAAAGGCATCTTCAAATAAACCAGCATTATCGCCAGTTTTTGCCTACCTTCTCTCATCCAGACTGTTACTGTCGGCTTCGGAATTTCACCGAATCCTGCTTAAAAAAGCTCGCGGGCTTTACCGCCGATTGGGACTTGCACCCGACCCCGAAGGCAATATTCATGTTGCGTCTAATTATACAGCAATAATAAAAAAAATCTAGTCACTTAACAAGCAAAAAGTCTCAACAGTTTTCTGTACAGCCTAAATTTCCTCATATGAACTTCATCAAGTTACTATTATTTCAAAGAATTATATGCTTTTTTATTTGATAAAATGAAACTTCATTTAAGATTATATAAACTAACTCCGAGTATTTACCGTTAATTACCATCAATAAAAAAGAACGTTTGTACGCATAATAAATACAAACAAACGTTCCTTTTCTATGATCATGTTGTAAAAATTACAACTTAATGACGCAACTCAAAGACTAAAAGTTACAGACAGTATTGTTTTTCATCAATTTAATCATTACTTTACATTTCTATGTAAAAAGAACGGAGATGTTGATTATGACGGTATACGAATCATTAATAATCGCCCTAACTTTTGTTTCGGTAATTATTTCCTTGATTACTTTATCGTATAATTTTTCACGAAAGAAATAGTCATACCAATCGTTTTTCATGGTGAAAGAAAACAATCAGTAGGGGATGATACTCCCCACTGATTGAAGTTTCACTCGATCTCATCGCATAGGGTTATCAAAATTCCAGTTTGTATAAATAGCCGCTGCGCTAATAGGGTCTGAGGACGTATTTTCTGTAAAGCCAGCTATTAAATTGCCTACTCTAAATGTAGGCTCAAATAACTGCTCCTCCTTAGGTGCTGCTGTCGGTCCATTTATACCCAATTTTGTATCGTCTGTTACAACTACTTGCATTCCATTATCCAATGTAAAGCTCAGTCCATCTTCTCCGACTTCCGTTATGACCCCTTCTATATTGACAACTGCACTTGAAGCTGGAGCTGAGTGATCCACCACAATTCTGTCCGTCAAATCTAATGTTGCATCATTGTTTATAGTTATTAAAGCAACTACTGCAATTACTGCACAGGCTACTAAACCTCCAATTAGATACCTTATATTTTTCATAAAGCCCCTCTTTTCTTTTTGTTCATATCCCAGCATTTCTTTTTGCATTTTACTTTTAAATTCTTCAGAAGCATGAATCTGCTTCATTGCCTTCTTATAAGCATTCATCATACCTTACCCCCTTCATCTAAAATCACTTTTAACTTCATTCGCGCCCTTCTCAGCTTTGAGCCTACTGTATTTGCATTTATTCCTAACAGATTAGCAATTTCAGCAGTCGTGTAGCCCTCATAATAATGCAAATAAACAATGACTCTCTCATTTTCATTAAGTTCAAAAATTTCAGCGAGAACCTCTTGTTCCTCTTTGGCAATAAACGTCATTTCTTCTGTTATTGGTATTGTTTTCTTAACACGGGAGGACTTAAAGTAATCCTTGCATTTATTAAATGTCACTTTTATAAGCCAAGCCTTTAAATACGCTTCATTATCAAAGACTTTTTTCTGTCTCATTAGTGTCATATAAACCTCTTGCACAATATCCTCTGCCTCAGACATACTTTTTGTCTGCTGCACTGCAATTCGTATTAAGGTGTCGCTATATGTTTGAACAATCTCTTGAACGTCTAAACCCGCAAACTTTTTCATGTTTTTTATCTAACCTCCTTCACTTCATAATACGATTCATCTTTGTTTATTCGTGCAGCGGATGAATTTTTTCGTTGAATGTATTTTATTGCCGTTAAAACAGATATTATCTTCTTTAACATAAATGTTATAATCCAAATAGGACTCACCAAAAATGGTGAGCCCTCCCTTTGTTATTGATTCTTTAAATAGCGGAATTAAACAATGTATTAAAACGGACGGTGAATATTACATGCACTACCTTAAAAATCGCTGGGATTATTGGAAACTAGTGTTCATACCTATTCTAATATTTTTCTTCTTAATATACATAGCATTCAGGCCAGAAATTAATCCACCAATCATGCTCAATTTTTTTAAAGCAATTAAAGACCAAACAATATACCCTATTTTAGATAAGAAAATCAATAACTTCCTTAATTCGCAAAATTTACATTTTATGATTAATTATTTCGCTTTGTTAGTTAATTATCTATCTATAGTAAATATTTATGTTGTGTTGATATTTACCATTTCCACCTTAATATCGAAGCACCCTATTCTATTTATTAGTAATCTCTACCTGAAAATCAATTCATATTTTTTGAAATTTATAGCAGATTTTAAACAATCTCTTCCTATTGTCATATTTATCAGCATACCATTTTTATTACTTTTATCTACTCATAATGCAATGATTGCAATTATTATCATTTCTATAATTATTTCTTGGTTATTAAGTTTCATTCTTAGAAAAAAGAGTCCTTATTTTAATTGGTTCTTTCAGAAATGGCTATGGAAAAATCTAGTCATAACCATCATGCTAATATACACGATAAGTGCCCAAGTTATTGATTTTAAAAATCACAGTAAACTCTGGTTACCACTTTTTTTGAATTTATATCCATTTATATCGCTTTTAATGCTCACTTTCTATATGGTTATATTTCTAATTAAAATTGAGTTTATTCAAGCAAAAAAACATAAAGAATTCCTATATGAATTTAGTTCCTATTTATCATTTCCTAAAATCATAGAAAATGAAAATAAAGAAGATGTATCAAAATTGGTCGACACAATTAAAAATAAGGATATTTTCCATTCTAAATTTAATCAAATGACTCAAAAAGGTGACATTATAAAAGATAGAAATGTTATTAATTTAACGATTTCGTCATTTTGTACGTTTATTATGATAGCTATCGTGTTATATCAACTTTACAGTCCTTCTAGCAATGAAACTATTGATGAAGCAACACTTAAAATTATTGTGTTTTTTATTGTTATTTTATTAACTAGATTGCTGTCCCGTAGCTATGAAATAATAATGGCTTTTACAAGTGATGTACTATCACAAGCACCGAAAAAATCAAATCTTACTGGTAGCGACCGCATTAAGCTGATACTTAAAAGCCTTTTGGAAATAACAGTACTCTCATTTGGTTTAAAAATATTGTATCTTATTTTTTTAGATCCTTTATCATTACCATATACTTCTCTATCAATTAAAGACACGCTTCTTCGCTTCTTTGAAACATATGCAATTCAATTATTTAATGTTTCATTTGATAGAAAGTTTGGCCTTTTCTTTGCTATCATTCATATTATTCAAATTTCAGTCTCAGCAAGTTTGATTCTCCTTAGCCTCGCTATATACAGTGGTGGTAAAAGCAATCAAAGAATGTATGAGTTGAAAATAGAAAATGGCGAGTATATCTTTTCTGAAATAAATGTTATTAATAATAAAGCTTTTACTCGAACGATTTACTCAAAGAAAGATTTTAAAAGCTTTCAGGATGACTGGGAAAATAATTGTATTGATTCTGAAATGTTTGAGCAAATTCAAATCGCTTATCAAGAATTGCAAGAGAATAATGCCAAATATCAAAAGCAAACAGAAGATATTATTCAAATATTTGATAACTACAATAAAATAGAACGTTTCTTTAAAAAGATTTTAGGCCTTGTTTAAAAGGATTCGCCAGATTTGGCGGATTCTTTTTTAGTTATTTTAAATACTACCAGTACACTCCTATAACTCGTTGTTTTTGCTGCTATCACTAAGACTTGAACTGTTTAGTGGATATAGATGTTTTTTGTACACACCTACCAAGAACAAACGTTTGTATTTTTCCTTTTCTTTTGAGCAAATATTTTGTATGATAAAAGACAAGTAGATGATTTTTTAAGGAATGGGCAGTCGCAGCAAAAGGGATATTGCAAGTGTTATAAGCCGATAAATTATCACAAAACACTTTCCCCTACTGTAATAAAAAATCTAAACAAGAGGTAGGTCCAAATATGATTCAATTAACAAACCGTCAGGCACGGCAATTTCTGTTGTTAAAGCATGGGCTTTTGGGTGAACATAAATTTATTGGGAAGCAGGGCGTACTGGACTTTGCTCGACAGGTTAGCTGTATTCAATATGACCCCATTGATATTTGTGGAAAAAACGCCGAATTGGTGCTGCAATCGCGAATCAAGGGATTTATCAAGGAAATGCTCGCCGATTTGCTGTATAAGGATCGAAGCCTTGTCGATTATCCCGACAAAAACCTAGCCATTATCCCTGTCGAGGACTGGCCGTATTTTGAGCGTTACAGGCAAGCTGCCCGACAAAATGCTAGACGCTATCCCGAAATGGAAGCATTGGCAGTGCAAGTGCGGGCTCATATCGAAAATCACGGTGCGTTAAGTTCGAATGATTTAAAATTGGATGGGGATTTCTCTTGGCAATCAGCCATCCATTGGAGCGGTGGAAACAATTCATCTCGATCGGTGCTTGAGCAGATGTATTCGACGGGCGAGCTGATTATCCATCATAAAAAAGGAACGCGTAAATATTACGATATCGCCGAGAAGTTTATACAGCCAAATCTGCTAAATGCGCCAGAGCCATTGGAGGATGAGCTTGAGCACCATAAGTGGCGAGTACTACGTCGAATTGGCGCTGTTGGTCTCTTATGGAATCGTGCGTCAGATGCATGGCTGAACATATGGGGTTTGAAAGCAGCACAGCGCAACGAAGTTTTCCGCCAGCTCTTACACGAGGCTCGCATTGTTGCTATTGCTGTGGAGCAAATGAAGGATACACTGTACTGTCTTATTGAGGATTTACCGCTTATTGAAGCCGTTCTGCAACATCAGGAGCCGAAATTGCGTTGTGAGCTTATTGCCCCACTAGATAATTTTATGTGGGATAGGAAACTTATAAACGAATTGTTTGACTTTGATTACACCTGGGAAATTTACACACCTGCAAGTAAACGAAAATTCGGTCATTATGTGCTGCCCTTATTATACGGAGAGCGCTTTATTGGACGAGCTGAGATAATTGCAGAGCGAAAAACTAGAACGCTTATTGTTAAAAATGTCTGGTACGAAAACGGTGTGAAGCAAACTACACAATTGCGAAAAGCCTTAAACAATTGTTTTCAAAGGTTTGCGGTATTCAACGAGTGTAAGTCGATTTTAGTAGAGTCCATGAACTGATATAAATTAAACACCCAATAGCACGGCAAAATATTAAGCTTACTTCATGGTGAATACTTTATATCAAGCTTCAAAAGTTCAAGATGGACAACTTATCATATATTATTCGGAAAAAGAGGTACCTGATGTGAACTGACCCATAAAAGTTAAACATCAATGTAACTTTTACGGGGCAGTTCATCTTAGAAAAACAGTCTTCCCCCTTGTGCATCAAGAAGTTGACCAACAGCATAGTTTTTAGGCATAATAATTTACCACAGATTTTTGCAAAAATAGTATGCATTTTGTTCACAAATCATTCACGTTACCTTCGCAAATGCTGATTTTATATGGCTTTCCTCTCTTAGCAACGTGTTTTGCAAAATAAGAAACACATAAAAAAGGAATTAACATCATTTACATATCGTAGAATGTAAATAAAGCTACTCAAAATGAGCAGCTTATTTTACAACTATATGGATGAAAATGGGTCTAATTTCTCTTCTTTTATAACAAAACATACCATATAGTTCAATATACTTTCAAGGAGGTGTTTGTTTTGTCAAAGAAGAAATTGATACTTCTGTTAGGGATAATAGGTATCTTTTTTGTTTTGTTAGCCAATCCATTTCTTAACTTTGCTAAAGAACCTGAAACAACTCCATACACTTACAATGAATTATTACCCTACATTGAAAAATATAAAAGCCTAATTTTCTACATCAATAAAGATTTACGCGATCAAGGCTACCCTTCAATTGTAGACTATGCGCTGTTAAGTGATGAAAAAATTGAAATCCTCATTAAGTTAAAGGAAAACAATGAAAGAGTAGCCTCAAAAAACATCCAACAAATAGTTAAAAGCGTTATAGAGAAACAAAATTTTAATCCTGCCATATTTCAAATTAATATATCAAATATGAATAAGCCAACTGTAAAAAATGAAAATAGACTAAGTTATTATGATTTGATGGGTTATATCCTTTTAGATATGATGGAGAAAAACTTTGAAGCATTTAGTTTAGATTACGCAATTTTGCCAGAAAACACTGAAATCATAGTAAAACTAGCCGACACAATCGACGAAAACTCAAGAAAAGAAATCCAACAAATTGTCAGTAATATTTTAAAACAAAATAACTTTGATTCTAACATGTTTCAAATTAATATAACTAATTACAAAGCACAATAATCAATTAGATTACGAAGAAAAGTGGACCAGCTTGACTTGCACATGGGCTCATTTGTTCTACCGTTGCTTCATATGCCCCATCTACACTAATCTCGAATGTGACGTAAGCAACTCCACTTGTTGGAATAGTGGTATAGTTAAAGGATACCCCTCCACCACTTGCATATTTAAAAATACCTACCAATATATTATTTCCAGGATTTCCTGTTACCTTAAGTGTTATTACATTTGTACTGTTATTTTGATAATAGATAGACATACTTACATTTTGGCAAGTAGCTAATAAAGTAACTTCTTCTGAATCTTCAGCGTTAGAGATAGCAGTTGCACTCACTTCATTTCCAAAGAATAAACTAAAGTTCAGTAATCCAAGTAGACTTAATAAAACTAATCTTCTTTTTAACATAATAACACTCCTCAATATTTGTTTAATTCCATAAATTAGACAAATATTCTATAAATCCTCTTTTTTATAAATATATTTTTAAAAAGTTTAGAGTCTTGCTACATATAAAGCAGGACTCTTTAGTGTTTTTTCAAATTACCACCACTTTTAATACAATCGACAATAATATTTTCACTTATTGCTAGAATTAAATTGTTTATTGGATAAACTCCGAAATATTATGAAACAGCAAAAGTGAATGGTGTCGACTTTTATCAATACCTCATGATGTTCATGACAAAGTTACCAAATTTATCGCTCCATCAGCAGCCAGAAATTTTAAACGAATAAATATCTGGTCGAAAAAGATACAGTAACATATGCAAAATAGCCGCTTATATAAAAATTCCTTCAGGTAAACAGCTATTTGTTGTGTGTACCAAAAAGGGACATTTTTTATATTTCAGAGTACAGCAATAAAAAATAACAACCTCTCTAATTACTAAAATAACAAGTTAAACGTAACCCATAAGTATCTTTTAAATAAGTATCCGTGGCTAAAATTATTTGTTTCATTGAACTTGTAATCTTTGCTATCGAGACTCCAGGCTGAATAATTGATATTTCAAATTCTGTTTCAAAACCAGATTTCACAATCTTTTTTAACATATGCAGGATTTGTACATCTCCTTTTTCAAACCGTGTTTCATCATAATCTTTCTGTCTTATTTTTTCTCGTTCAATCATTCTTTGAATAATTTCTAAAACATTATCATTCCACATAATTGATTTTTCAGCTTGGCCACATACTTCATACAGGTCTAAAACCCGAGCACCAGGATGTTCTCCGTGGGAGTATTTACAATGATACAAGTGAAATAAGACTTTTTGCTGTTCCATATCAATTTTGATTGAAACAATATCTGCAATTTCACCTGATCCATCATCATCAAAGATAATGTCCGCTGTCTGATCTACAATATTATGTATCGTAGCGTATTGAATTGAATCAGCCTTTCTTTCTCTTCCTTGGGACTCAGATCTAATATTTACTCCCAATCCATTCCAATCGATAGCGAAAAAAGAATCCTGCGATAATTCAATACCACTTTTTGGTTTGATAACTGTTTTTAGATTTTCTTGGACCACAATAACAGTCCCATCACTTTGTATAAACGATATTTCTGGTGAATATTCGTACAGATAATCAGTCATTTTAACTGTTTTATTACTGTACTTTACTGTTAGTTCTTCACCCTCAATTTGTTTGAAACTATATGAGGTTTCACTAATAATCTGCTCAAAGATACATTTTCTTTCGTTTATCCAAAATTCAAAGTGAAGATTCCCATTAATTATGCTAGGATTCTTTATATTTGCTTGAAAGAATGGAAATGCTTTTTCTTCTTTAGAGATATACAACTGCTTTGAAGAAGAATTAGAAATTTCGATAATTTCCGGCAACAACATTTTATAAGGTACACCTTCTGGAAATTTATTAATTACTTCTAAAGTGAGGGAATTATTTAAGATATGATTTGTATTGATAGTATTATCTAATACCTTTTTCCCTATTTGCTGACACCAAGCTGTCCAAAAGTTTATCCGTTCTACCCAGCGCATCCACACTTTCCCTTTATATGAACAACCAATACTAATACGTGATCCATCTTGATATCCATAACCAAATAAATTAGATTTGGTTGAACCAGAAGCAATTGCCTCACTGATTCCAGATTTAATATCAGCCCCCGCAAACATTCTAAAGCTAATCCTCCCG
The DNA here is from genome assembly GCF_000612805.1 of Bacillus ndiopicus. Classification (GTDB taxonomy): domain Bacteria; phylum Bacillota; class Bacilli; order Bacillales_A; family Planococcaceae; genus Metasolibacillus; species Metasolibacillus ndiopicus. Next base: position 219,954 of record NZ_HG964404.1, read on the forward strand.
CTAGGCTGCTGCTTCAATCCTAAAGTTCCAATCATTAATCGATTAATTCCATCTAAACTTCGATATATTGAATCACCTTTTATTGCCCATGCTGATGGGAATAAACTTTCCACAAGTCGATTTCCTTTTCCGGCATCAGTTTCATTTATATGAATGATGCCATTATCTTTATCAAAAAACAGTACAAAGAAATCATAATCATATTGCACAATATCTTTTTGATCTGACCAGACTACTTTTGTTTCAATTTCCTCGATGAAAATGTAAATGCCATCTTCTTGATTTATTAATGGCGTCGTTCTATCTGAATCCAAAACCTGTCTCCATCCATCGATAATAACTTTTTTTGAAGAGTATCGAAACATTCGTGTACTTATTTTCATCTTTAATTGCGATAAATCTATATCCTTCACATGGCCTTTTTCAAACTTACCAATGAATTCACCTAGTTCAACTTCTTTGTCAATAGCTTGATGTGAATGTATATTTAGAAGTTGATTCCAATCTGAATCTTGACGATATAATTCTTCAATCGATTCTTTCAAATCTTCCATTGCCACATTTGTAATGAGCTTTGCATTCCCCAAATTATTACCACTTGTTCTAGCGAATCTTCCAATGAATTGAAGTGTAATTGGAAGTGATTTGTATTTATCATGAATTGCTGCAATTTTCAGTGTTGGAATATCAATGCCTTCACCAAACATATCTACGCATACCACAATTTTTGCATTACCTTCTTTAACTTGCCTCAAGTATTTATTTCTTTGCGCAACTGGGATGCCAGTATGAATTACAACCGGATTATACTCTTTATACTTGGAATATATTTTTTCATATAACTCGTCCGCACGTTTACGGCTCTTTGCTCTCGCTAGAAGTACATGTTCGTATCCTTGTTTCAAATCTTCCTCCAAATACTGTATTGCTATTTTCGCGATTTCTTCATCAGATTTTCGTTCATCAAATTCTTGAATTGGATAAAAATCAATTGGTTTGAAATATCCAGCTTTTTGTGCTAACCCCAAACTATAATTAAAAATTATTTTACCATCAACCTTTTTACCGTCGTTTCTAAACGGTGTTGCAGTAAATTGTAGAATCTTTTTCCCTGCAAACTTTTCCTTTACCGTTGCCCACTCAGGTGCTGCAAGATGATGTGCTTCATCAAAAATTACAACTTCTACTTTTTCAAACAGTTTACCCCAAATAGATGAAGGCATATTTTTAATCATACCAGGGGTAGAAACAATTATATTTGCCTCCTCAAGTGCTCCAACCATAGCTATTTCATTCTCATCTTCTACCTTTGATTTATAAAGAAAAGTAGTAGGAAAAATAACTTCATCAGAAACCATCCCCAATTTTGGAAGTATCCCAAAATGACTCGCTCCTTCGAAGATTTGTTCCCTCAATAGATTAGATGGTACAATGATTAGTGTTGAAGATATCCTTTCAGAAATAATCGTGGCATACATTGTTTCAGACTTTCCTGTTCCAGTTGGTAAAACAATTGTTGCAGGAGAGTTTGATGTCGCCCAATGTGCACGAATTGCAGATAGTGCTCCAAATTGAGGCAAACGTAAACCAATCTCTTCTTTATTTCTAGATACTCTCTCTTGATACGATAATTTCCAACTTTCAACGACTTCTTCTCTACTAAAGATTCTTTCCTCATTGTCTTTATAACGGCTCAGCCTATTTCCCCGACCAATTGTTGAAATTATATTTTTATACATTACGAAACGCCTCCTTCTTTCTATTAATAAAATTTAACAACTCATTTATTAAATATATTTTAACATTTAAAAAAATTACTTCCATTTAGAACTATCACCATAAAAATCTTTTAATTTATCCTAATAGTCACCTACATTGAATAAAATACATGGATTTTATTGTTGTCCCATTCTTGTCCATGATATTATCTAATAGATATCCTCTAGAGTTTCAGGTTACAATAGTTATTCAAATGAGTAATATAGATTTCGATAAGATTGAAAACCCTGATAATTACTTGCCAATTTTAAAACCACCTGAAACTCATTATTCCAACGTTTCAGGTGGTTCTTTTCATTAATCAAGTTTACTTATGTTAAGGTTCACTGTAATATATCTAAGTGCGGTTTTAAATAGCACTTAAATATAAATCCAAAGAAGTTTCTACTTCTTTCGAAACAAGCTCTACAAAATCATGATAATCTTCTGTTGTGTGAGCCTTATCAAGTGCATTGTAGTAAGCTAATCGATTTTCTACCCGAATGATAATAGGTGGATACCCCACTTTCATAAGTTCTAAATTTAATAACAGTCTAGAAGTACGACCGTTTCCATCGATAAATGGATGAATGCCGACAAAAATCGCATGCAGCATTGCACCGCGTACAATCGGATGTAAACTTTGTGCTTCATCATCATACCATCTCATTAAAGCATCCATTTGTTCTTGAATTTTAAATGGCGGTGGCGGCGTGTGAACAGCTCCTGAAATAAATACTTGCTGATCGCGATATACACCTGCGTATCCATCATCAATACCTTTCAAAACAAGACGATGTAAGTTTTTAATTTGCCATTCTGAAAAAGGCTCTTCTTTATGAACAACGTCTTCAACATATGATATTGCATCTCGGTGGTTAATGACCTCTAAGTGCTCTCGCATTGTTTTACCGCCAACTGTAATACCCTCTAATACCACTTTTGTTTCGTTAATTGTTAAAGTATTACCTTCAATTGCATTTGAGTTATACGTCCATTCTAAAAATAGCTTTTCTCTTAAGCTTTGAGCTGTATATTTTGGTAAAGGGAGCTTGTCATCTAATTGGGCTTTTTTCTTATCAATCATTTTAAACATGACAACACTCCCTATTCAATTCTTTTTATATATTATAACGATTAAAATGAGCAACTGTATATTGATAATATTGTTTATCTGAAATAATTATTGCCTAACTTCTTTAAAACTAAATTGCTATACATAATACCAAGCTTGAAAAAGAATGATTAGGATGAGTTTTTTATATCTTCAAATTTATCCTTACTTTAACGCAAAAAAGCTGTGGGCTCTCTACATAAATAATATGATGTATCGAGAAAAGCAGTGTGAAAGCCCTATTTGAAGAGAAGGCTGCTCCGCTACGTAGTGTGTCCTAATTATTAAATAATTGGCTTGAAACCCCCTCGAAGCCTTCAACAATACTACAACACAAAACAACAAGTAATACGCCTGAAATAATTCACACAGTATACGGTCATGTAGTAAAAGAAACTGAAGATGTTTTTGTAAACGTTTTCAAACTTACTCTAAATGAAAGTAGGGCTAATACTTAATAAAACAGCCCCTCCCCTTACGCATCAAGCAGTTGACCAATGGCATAGTTTTTAGGCATAATACATAAAGTAAGCTTTTTATAAATTATGATAGATAGAAATATATTTATTAAACTATAAAATTGTAAAAATAGCGTGGAACCTCATTTTATAAATATTTAAAGATTTTGCGTGAAATTGACTGCTTAAAGGATAGATAATTTTATATTAAGTAAAATAAATATGTACAAACATTGCTTGCAATATATAAAGTGAAACTTCAATTAGTGGCGCTTCGCACGTCACTGTCAATGCTGACGAAACTGAGCTTTATTGAAAAAGATTAATTATTAAGGGAGATTATTAATTATGTGTGGATTTACTGGATTTATCGGTGAGGTTGAAAACGCCTCCTCCGTTTTAGAAAATATGATGAATCAAATTATTCACCGCGGTCCTGATAGCGGTGGCCAATTTAATGAAGGAATCGCAAACCTTGGCTTTCGTCGTTTAAGTATTATCGACTTAGAGCATGGCTCGCAGCCTTTATTTAATGAGGATGACTCGCTTGCATTAATTTTCAATGGTGAGATTTATAACTACCAAATGATTCGTGAAGATTTAATCGAAAAAGGTCATATTTTTACAACACAAACAGATAGCGAAATTTTATTACATGGCTATGAAGAATACGGTCCAAAGCTTGTGCAAAAGCTGCGCGGTATGTTTGCCTTCGTTATTTGGGATCGCAAAAAGCAAAAACTATTTGCGGCACGTGACCATTTTGGTATTAAACCATTTTATTATGGGCAAATGAACGGGACATTATTATTTGGCTCAGAAATTAAAAGCTTTTTACCGCATCCGCATTTTATCAAAGAGCTAAACAAAGATGCCTTAAAGCCATATTTAACATTCCAATATCCCGTGTTAAATGAAACATTTTTCAAGGGGATTTTTAAATTACCTGCAGCGCATCATATGACTTATGAGGATGGACAGTTAACAATTGAGCGTTACTGGGAGCCAACATATGCACCAGAAGAGCGTCCACTTGAAAAAATTATTGAGGATATCGATGATGCAGTGCGTGAATCTGTTGAGGCGCATACAATCGCAGATGTGAAGGTTGGATCATTTTTATCAAGTGGTGTTGACTCTAGCTATGTAGCAAGTGTGCTTCGTCCAGATAAAACATTTACTGTCGGCTTTAGTGCTGAAAACTTCTCTGAAATCGACAATGCTGTGGAACTGTCGAAGGAGCTTGGCATTGAAAATGTGAACGAAACTTTAAATCCAGATGAGTGCTTTGCTGATTTAGGAAAAATTCAATATATGATGGATGAGCCACATTCAAATCCGTCGATTGTGCCCCTTTATTATTTGGCACGTTTAGCGCGTGAGCATGTAACTGTTGTACTTTCTGGTGAAGGTGCTGATGAATTATTCGGTGGCTATGATGAATATACAGATACACCAAATATGAAGAAATTTAAAAGCCTGCCATCTCCAATTCGCGCTTTAGCAAATATAGCTGGTGCTATTATGCCAAATAGTAAAATTGGTGGTTTAGCGAGACGTGCACAGCTACCTGTTGAACAAACATTCATCGGACAAGCGCGCATTTTCGAAGAGCATGAATCAGCTGCTCTTTTAACAGCAGACTTTAATAACGCGCCTTCTGTTGCAGATATCGTAGGTCCTTACTATAAAAAATTCCAAGGTCACGACGATGTAACGAAGAAGCAGCTTTTAGATTTAAATTTATGGCTAGTGGATGATATTTTATTAAAAGCAGATAAAATGTCGATGGCCCATTCAATTGAGCTTCGTGTACCGCTTCTTGACCGCGAAATGATGGATGTTGCGGCATCTGTGCCAACTCGCTACCGCGTTAATGAAGAAAATACAAAATATGCATTCCGTCAAGCAGCACGCGAGGCATTGCCTGAAGCATGGGCGAACCGTAAAAAAATCGGCTTCCCTGTACCGATTCGTCACTGGTTGCGCGATGAAAAATATGTAGCACAAGTTCGAGCACTGTTTAGCAGTGAAGAAGCAGCGCAATTTTTCAACCGCGACAAAATTTTAGCGTTACTTGATTCACATGCAGCAGGCACAACAAATAGCCAACGTAAAATTTGGTCTATTTATATGTTCCTTGTTTGGCATAACGAATATTTCGTGAAGCAATAATTTTTTAGAAAGGATGACTACGAATTGAAACATTCAAAACAATTATTTTTAATGATGTTACTTTTCACTGTAGTCATCCTTGCTAGCTGTCAAAACGGCGTGCTGTTACCTGTAACAGTACAAAACCATGAGACAGCTAATTTTTCAGATGAGCTAACTATTTATTCAGTGGAATATTATAGCCGCGTAGCCGTTCCAAATGTGCTAATTGCAATCGAGCTTGCATCTACTGGCGAAGAAATTGCACGTGCTACAACATCTGTTGAAGGTGTTGCCACATTTGATAAATTACTAGAGTATGAAAAATATGAAGCAATCGTTTATCAGCCTGATGGTCAAGAACAATCACGAGTTGCTTTTACCTTTGATAAAAGTAAGCCAAATATATTTATTGAAACGCTCTACCCTAAATCTGAAACAGGTTTAGCTGTTCCAATCGTGCTACAAAATCCTGAGCTACCAAATGGCTGTGAAATTACTTCTTTAACGGCCATGCTCAATTATTTTGGGATAGCAACTGATAAAATGACAATGAAGCGCGACTATTTGCCACGGCAAGATACAGAAATTCGCAATGGTGTAAGATATGGGCCTAATCCAGAGCTTGCATACGCTGGCAATCCTGCTAGTTTAACAGATGGATTTTATGTATTTGCCAACCCTATTATGGAGGCGGCGAATACCGTTTTAACAGAAAACTCCTCTAATTTACGTGCTAGCAATATTACAGGTGCCTCGAAAAAAGACATCCTTGAGCTCGTAAAAAAAGGTTTTCCTGTTTTAGCATGGGTCACAATTGATTGGCAAACGCCACGCACAAATAGCTTCTGGATTGTCGAGGAAACAGGTGAAAAACACCCAATTTATAGCAATTTACATGCGGTTGTTTTAACAGCATCTAACAAAAATTCAGTTACGATTATGAACCCGTTATATGGTGATGAAACAATCGATATCAATACTTTCTTTTCGAGCTATGAAGCACTTGGCTCGCATGCGGTTGTGATACAATAAAAAAAGCCACTTCTTTTCAAATTAAAGAAGATTGGCTTTCTTTTCGTTGTTGTAAACTGATGTTATCTGAAATAAAGTTGTCTTTAAACGATTCGTAATTTACCTAGTTTCTCAGTCAAATAAGTTAAAAAGCTTTTTTATTCGCTTAACCACTTCATTGCTTCCTCTAGTGGAGAATCTGTTTCAACATCTGGAGGAACTGGATTATCATAAAATAATTCTCCATCTAATGTTTTATTATAAGCTGCTGTAATGTTAATTAATGTACCATCGTACAAAGAAAATGTCATATTTGCAGATGCATACCCTGCAGTAGGTTGACCAAATGTTTTTGTATTTGATAGCCCCATAAATGCCATTAATACGGCTTCCCCTGAACTTGCTGTTTTATTATCGATTAACACTGCTACTGGAACGTCAAGTTTAAAGGCTGGAGTGTCTGGTGTAATCTGTGTGCCACCTCCGATAGATTTTCCATCTTCTAATTTTACAGGCCATTCACTATCTATAAAATCAAAGTAAACAAGATCCCCATCTTTTAAAAATGGAGAAACCGCGGTAATCATTGGTCCCATATCCCCACCAGTATTTCCGCGAAGATCAATAATGGCTCCTTTTATGTTCATGTTGTTTTTAATCTCTTGTAGAACAGTGTCAGCATATTGTTTTCCGTTTGCAGCAGCATCTGCATGCCCCGGTAATTTTATAGTAAGTATGTCACCTTCACGTGTAATGGCAGGCATCTCATCTTCTGCAGAAAGAGCTTGACGTTTTTCTTCCGTTATTAAAAATGAATGTTTTCCCCCTCCTGCTTGTAACGCTTTTTTGATAACAGGATATGTATCTTCGTAATCAGAAGCATTTTTCAACTCATTTTTAAGTTCTTCTTTTGTTTTTTCCCACTGCTCACCATTTGCATAATAACCATTTAATTCAATTATATCGATTGCTATTTTTCCATATCTTTCGGCGCTTGGAGCGAATAGATAAATTGGTTTGCCAAATTGTGCGCCAACTGTTGGACCGAATAGATAAACTAAAAAAAATCCTACCATCGTGAAAATACCAAGTATAATAGCGATCCACTTTATAAATTTCAACAGTACCTCTTCCTTCCTCTGAATAAATTTTGCAATACTAATTATGCTCAATTCTCCTTATCTCGTTTATAGTGCAAAAAGTCGCTAAAGTGCTTCCTCCGTTTAGCAGCTATAGACACCTAAGCTAATCGAGCTTTAGTATATAACTTTATTACGTAATACCCCCAAAATAAGTTTCAAGTTTTCTCATTTTTTCCAGAAAGATTCCTAATACAAGCACTCAAGGTTTTTAAATAATTGTTTTCTTCTAACTAATTTTCGAAATACATATGGTATAAAATTCAATTATATTAATCTTATAGCAAAAATAGTTTAAAATATATTTACATGCAAATCAAAATAGTTTATTGTTGTATAAATTATATGAGTAAAAAAAGTAAAAATAAGGGATGTTTTTGGGAAGAAAATGTTTAAATTTTTATTTGCACTAACTTCTTTTATTCTAGTATTTGCTTCTATTCCATTTGCAAACAATGTTTCCGCAAGTACTATGCAAACAGTTAATAACATTTCACTCAAAAAAATGTTTATAGCAAACTTGATCTCAAAACAATATTAAACAATCAAGTTGATGATTGGTTGTTTAGTAGTAAACCGAACTAATTTATAAAAAATGAGGTGAACTTCTTGGATTTAAAATACCTCCCCCTGTTGCTCTCCTCTTTATTACTATTTGTATTTGCATATCGCGAAAGAAATAAAGAAAAAAAGAGCTTAAAAAACCCAATTATACTAGGTGTAATTGGGTTGCTCTATATCTCACTCATGTCTTTAGATTATAGCTTTATGGTATTACTCGTTGGTCTAGCAGGTTTGATAATTTTAATTATTAATATTTTTCGTTAGTATTTCATAAATTACGACTGCATTTTCAGTCTTATATTTCCTAATGTTTAACAAAAAATAACTAAGGTGATTTAAATATGAAAAAAGTTTTTATATTAGCATAGCAATACTTAGATTTTTTTGATATGGAAGACATTGGATATAGGCAAGGCATCTGCTCAAAATAGAGAACAAATGCGTATTACTCGAAAAGTGAGGTGAACTTCTTGGAAATAAATAACCTAGGGTTGTTGCTCGCTTCTTTAACACTATTTGTAATTGCATATCGCAACGGAAATAAAGAACCAAAGGAATTAAAAACCGCAATTTTATTAGGTATAGCTGGATTGCTTTATATCTTATTCAAGTATTTAGATTACAGTTTTATGGCATTACTCGTTGGTGTAGTAGGTGTAATAATTTTATTTATTCATGTATTTTCCCGCAAATGATGTAGATGCTTGTTACGCTTGTAATATAAACTTTGACGCATGCAACAGAGACTAAAAAACTGCATGAGGCCCTATCTCCTTTGATTTTTCGTAACTAAATGTTTGTTGGTTTCCATGTATATTTATCCATACGATTTGTCCTTTATAATGGATTGGGATAATTTCCTATCACAAACCATTATAAAGGCTTTTTTATGTGAATTTGTAATCAAACAATGCATATAAAACGCCAGATACAACGTATCATTCAAAGGAGGTACCAATCTTCTGTTCATATGAATATGTATTCCAATAAAGATGCTATATAAATTCATTGATATGAAAATATTAGCTAAGTTTGAAAAAGGAAAACCAGAGGATTACATAAAAAATTTTAAGTGAAGTTGAATTAAATTATATAACTTTATATTCCACTAATATCAATTCAAATTGATTGTAAGTAAGCATACGTTATGAAATTGATTAAATCAAGATAATATGGAGCTGTAAAGTAAATTTACTTACAGCTCCTTTATTTTATTTAATCCGTTTATAATAACCTCGTACTGGATAATAGCAGCTAAATCATAAACAGCATTTGCCACAATAAAATTTCACGGCTATTTGCTGTTTTCACTTAAAATTCCACATTTCAGCTTATCCTATCATCAATTTCATCCCGAAATTGTCAACAAAACCATAATTCCATTCGTTAAACCATGAATAATAACGGATGGCCATATCGAACCTGTTCGTTCATAGGCTAAAGCGAAAATGATGCCGCTGAAGAAATTTACTGGCATTGCATTATATGCTGGAATATGGACAATCGTAAATATTAGTGAGCTTATTAGAATAGCGCCAGTAAATCCTGTGCGTGTACGTAACCAGCGGTATAAAAAACCGCGATAAAAAATTTCTTCATATATTGGTGAGATAACTGCTGCGGAGATAAAGGCGATTAGAACCGTAAAGAAAGTTACATTTTGTTGTATGGCCTCTGTTTTGCTATTTTCCCACGAGTTCCCTAAAAAGCTAGTAAGCACTACAATTATCACTGCACCAACCATTAAGATTATAGAAAATAGAATAATGATTTTCCATTCCTTCACAGCAAATGGTTTTACCCCTACCTCACTCCAAGATAGTTTTTTTGGATATAGAGCAATAAAATAGACACCTAAAAGTAAAATTATCGCTATTGTTAGCCCCGTTAACGTTCCAGCGTATAAATCATTGTCAAGCCACCTTAAATAAATTGGTTTAACAAAAAATTTAATACATCCTATTACAAATACAAATTCAAGTAACATTAATAATATGAATTCTTTCCAACTCCAAAAGTCTTGCTCTTTCCAGTTCATTTGTTTTATTTCCATTTACTATTTCTCTCCTTATTTCTGGTATAATCAGAGTATATTAGATGACGTTACGTCACCTGCAATCTTTTTTTTGGAGGAAATGAAATGAAACAATGGACGACAGGTGAGGTCTGCAAACAGAGGGATATTTCCATTCGCACACTTCGTTATTATGATCAAATTAATCTCCTTACACCAAGTTTTAAGGATGCCAATGGACGACGCTACTATTCAGAAGATGATTTGTTTAAATTAGAGAAAATCCTCCTTCTAAAATCACTGTCACTTCCACTGGAAAATATACGCGATTTATTAGACAAATTATCCTATAAGCAAATTTTAGTTTCGCACCATAATTACTTACAAGAACAGCTCTCCAAACTACAATCAAGCATCTCCAATACAACTTCATTAATTAATATGATGGATTTGGAAGATTCTCTATCTTGGGAGCATGTCGTTAAGCTTGTTCAAAATTCACAAAATCCCCCTAAAAAATGGATTGACTATTTCCAAGAGGATGAAAAATCCTTTTTACAAGGGGCAATCCCTAGCATCAGTAACAATGATAAGACAACCCATCAATATATTTTATTGATACAACGAATTGAATGGTGCATTAAACATAATATTAAGGCTGAATCAGACGAAGGCCTTCAAATTGCTTCTGCGTTAATGGAGCTATCTAATGATACTTTTCAAGGGGATACAGAATTGATGGAGCAATTTTGGGAAGTTAGGAAACTACCCGCCGAAGAAACTGGATTCTATCCAATTTCAGAAGAAGTATTGGAGTTTGTGGAACGTAGTATTGCTTATGCAGAAACACTAGCGTAAGTGGATTAACAGTAATTTAAATGTATTCAGTATTAATAGTAACTAGCATGTAACGTAAGTTTATATTAGCAAATTAAAAACAACCTTTTGAGAGGATACCACTCTAAAAGGTTGTTTTTTATTAATCTTTATTCCGTATTAACAGGCTGTACTTTTGCGACGAGTAACCGCAGGAGCAGATGTTTTTTGCGACGAGTAACCGCAGGAGCACCAGACCCCCGCTTCAAAACAACAGATAAAATCGAGATGTTTAAGTGAGGGATCAAACAGCCTGTAAAAACTAAGGTTGGTGAAACTACCAATCCGTGAACCCCCCCACTGATTGAAGGTTCACTTTATTCAAACACCACGCGCTTCGCCTCATAGGCTGCAATCGCATCTTCATATTTAAACGTTAAGGCAATTTCATCCCAGCCGTTTAACAGCATTTCCTTGTAATACGGGTCGATATTGAAGCTGTATACTTTAGAAGGTGTTGTTACTGTTTGTGCCTCTAAATTTACTTCAATTGCTTGTGCTTCTTGTAAGCCTTGTTCTAACAGCTCATCACATTCTGCCTCTGTCAATTTAATCGGTAAAATACCATTTTTAAAGCAGTTGTTATGGAAAATATCTGCAAAGCTCGGTGCAATGACTACGCGGAAGCCGTAGTCTAAAATTGCCCAAGGTGCGTGCTCGCGTGAGGAGCCACAGCCGAAATTGTCCTGTGCAATTAAAATTTCTGCGTCTTTATATTGCGGCTTATTTAAAACGAAATCTGCCACTTCATTACCTTCTTTATCAAAGCGCCAATGGTAAAATAAAAATTGGCCAAAGCCTGTGCGCTCAATGCGTTTTAAAAATTCCTTTGAAATAATTTGGTCTGTATCTACGTTTTTTCGATCAAGCGGTGCATATACGCTTTTCACAATATTAATTGGTTCCATCGTTCTCTCTCCCCTACGCTTCTTGCTTCTCTAGTTGTCGCACATCGACGAAATGTCCATAAATGCCTGCTGCTGCTGCCATTGCAGGGCTTACTAAATGCGTGCGTGCGCCAGCTCCTTGACGTCCTTCAAAGTTGCGGTTTGATGTAGAGGCACAACGCTCGCCAAATGGAATAATATCCTCGTTCATGCCTAAGCATGCAGAGCAGCCTGATTCACGCCATTCAAAGCCCGCTGCTGTAAAGATTTTATCTAAACCTTCTGCTTCCGCTTCTTTTTTCGTTGAATGTGAGCCTGGTACGACAATGCCTTTCACATTTGGATGAAGCTTATTGCCTTTTACAACGCTTGCGGCTGCACGTAAGTCTGATAGACGAGAGTTCGTACAAGAGCCGATAAAGACGTGCTGGATTTCGATTGATGTAATCGGCTGCCCTTCCTCTAAGCCCATGTAAGCAAGTGCATTTTTCAATGCTTGTTTATCGGATTCGCTGACATAATCAGCAGTCGTTGGTACAGCTTTTGATACACCTGTACCCATCGCTGGATTCGTTCCCCATGTAACAACAGGCTCAATTTCATGTGCATCAATTTCAAGGACAACATCGTATGTACTGCCCTCGTCTGATGCAAGGCTTAGCCAGTATGCTGCTGCCTCCTCAAATTGCTTTTGTGGGGCAAAACGGCGACCACGTAAAAACTCAACCGTCTTTTCATCTGGTGAAATTAAGCCTGCTTTAGCACCAGCCTCAATCGACATATTACAAATGGTCATACGCTCTTCCATTGATAATGCGCGAATTGCTTCACCTGTGTATTCCACGATATGTCCTGTGCCTACACCGATACCCCATTTTGCAATAATCGCTAAAATAATATCCTTCGCCGTTACACCTACACCTAGCTTGCCATTTACGCGAATTTCCATTGTTGGTGGCTTCGTTTGCCATAGCGTTTGAGTAGAAAGCACATGCTCTACTTCCGATGTACCAATACCAAATGCGATTGCACCAAAGGCACCGTGTGTAGATGTATGTGAGTCACCACAAACAATTGTTTTTCCTGGCTGTGTTAAGCCTAGCTCTGGTCCAATCACGTGGACAATCCCTTGATCTGGATGTCCCATATCCGCAAGCTGTACACCAAATTCCTTGGCATTATCCGCTAAAGTGGTAATTTGTTTTTTCGCGATAGGGTCATTAATTGTCGGTAAATTTTTCGTTGGAACATTATGATCCATCGTTGCAAAGCATAAATCTGTTCGACGCACTTGACGATTATTTAAACGTAAGCCTTCAAATGCTTGTGGGCTAGTTACTTCATGAATTAAATGTAAATCGATATAAAGTAAGTCTGGCTTACCTTCTTCACGATGTACAATATGTGATTCCCAAATTTTTTCAATAATATTTTTTGCCATTGTACTCACCAATCCTTAAATATACGAAATCATAATGCTATCTGAAACGAAGCTCGTATCAATTTCATTAATTACTTTGTCTGTCCATTCATCTGTAGATAAAACGCGTGTACCATCTTGTGCTAAGTCTGCTGTGAAGTAGCCATCATCAAATACCGCACTTACTGCGCGCTCGATTTCTGCCGCCTCTTCTTTTAAACCAAATGAATATTGCAGCATCATTGCAACGGATAAAATCGTTGCAGCCGGGTTGGCGATACCTTGACCTGCGATTTCTGGTGCAGAGCCGTGGACAGGCTCATATAAACCGAAATTATCGCCGCGAATTGAAGCGGATGGTAGTACACCTAAAGAGCCTGTAATAACAGATGCTTCATCGCTTAAAATATCCCCAAACATATTTTCAGTTACAACCACATCATAATGACCAGGATTCGTAATCAGCTTCATCGCTACTGAATCCACTAAGTTATGCTCTACTTGCACATCTGGATAGCTTTTCTTCTTCTCTTCTACAATTTCACGCCATAAACGTGATGTATCTAATACATTCGCTTTATCTACAGAGCAAAGCTTACCTCGACGTAATCTCGCAAGCTCAAACGCATTATCAACGATACGTTCAATTTCCGCGCGAGAATATACACATGTATCAACAGCAGCTGTGTCTGTTTTTATGCGCGGTTCGCCGAAATAAAGACCACCAGTTAACTCACGTACAATCATTAAATCAACGTTTTCCGCAACCTCGCGCTTTAATGGAGAAGAAGCAAGTAAACTTGGGAACGCCTTCACTGGACGGAGGTTCGCGAATAAGTCAAAGTGTTTACGAATTTGTAGCAAGCCTTTTTCTGGTCGTAAATGTGATGGGTTATTATCCCATTTCGGACCACCTACTGCACCTAATAAAATAGCGTCACTCTCTTCACACATTTGAATCGTTTCATTTGGAAGTGGGTTATTAAATTGATCGATTGCTGCACCACCAATCGAAGCATAGCCTAAATGAAATGTATGATTGAAGCGTTTGCCAATCACTTGTAATACTCGAACTGCTGAAGCAATTACTTCAGGTCCAATACCGTCTCCAGGTAATACCGTAATTTTCTTTTCCATAAAAAACACCTATCCTTCTCGCGTATATCGTCGCGTTATTCTTTGATGAAACATACTATTTGTTATACGGTTGGTTGGTGTACGCGAATGCTTTGCTGAATTAATTGGCGATTAATTGCATTTAAATATGCTTTAGCAGATGCCTCTAAAACATCCTGTGCCGCGTCACGACCAGTTGTTGTGTAGCCGTTGTAGCGTAAATTAATAACTGCTTCACCTAAAGCATCGCGCCCTTTGCCAACAGATGTCACACGATAATCTAAAATATTTACTGTACCACCGACTACTTGCTCTAATGTGTTGAAAATCGCTTCCACTGAGCCTGAGCCTGTTGCGGCTGATGTTTGTATTTCACCATTTGGTGTCGTGACAGAAACAGTTGCTGTTGGAATATTTTCTGTTCCATATTGCACTTGTACACTTTTCAGCTCATATAATGGAACATCCTCCACTAAAACTTGTTGCTCTGTTAATAAAGTAACTAAATCTTCTTCTGTAATCTCTTTTTTGCGGTCAGCCAATTTTTTAAACTCAGTAAATGCTTTGTTTAGCTTTTCGTCTGATAGATCGTAGCCCATTTTCACTGCGCGGTCGCGGAATGCCGCACGTCCTGAATGCTTTCCTAATACTAACGGCACATCATCCTCACCAATTAATGCCGGGGAAATAATTTCATATGTTTCAGGATTTTTCAGCACGCCGTCTTGGTGAATACCTGATTCATGTGCGAAGGCATTGCGGCCAACGATTGCTTTATTCGGTTGAATAACAACACCTGTTAAACGGCTTACCATTTGAGATGTACGCTTAATTTCCTTTAAATTCAAGCCCGTTTCAAATGGATAAATATCTTTGCGAATATGTAATGCTACCCCAATCTCTTCTAAGGAAGCATTACCAGCACGTTCGCCAATCCCATTTATCGTACATTCCACCTGATCTGCGCCGTTTTGAATGGCCGCAATCGAATTTGCTGTTGCCATACCTAAATCATCATGGCAGTGTGCTGAAAATTTCACATTGTCTGCTCCATGAACATTTTCACGTAAAAACTTGAATAGTTCACCGTATTCTTGTGGTGATGCATAGCCGACTGTATCTGGCACATTAATTGTTGTTGCACCTGCTGCCACAACTTCGCTAATAATTTTCACAAGGAAGTCGCGATTCGAGCGGAAGCCATCCTCTGCTGACCATTGCACAAGTGGGAAAAATTTCTTTGCATATTTCACTGCCGCAACTGCCTGCTCCACAACTTGCTCAGGCGATTTTTTTAGCTTGTATTCCATATGAATTGGCGAAGTTGCTAAAAATACATGAATATGCGGCTGCTCGGCTACTTTAATCGCTTCCCATGTAGCATCAATATCCTTTTGAACGCAGCGAGCTAAGCCTGTAACAATTGAATTTTTCACCGTGCTTGCAATACGATTTACTGCGTCAAAGTCACCTGGGGATGAAGCAGGAAAACCTGCTTCAATAATTGTGACACCTAAACGTTCTAGCTGTTTAGCGATTTCGATTTTTTCTGCTGTATTTAAATTAATACCTGCTGATTGCTCCCCGTCGCGCAGCGTTGTATCAAAAATATCAATTTTTCGCACTACTATTTCACCACTACCTTCTCTTTACCTGCTTGAATAAATGGCATCATCGCACGTAGCTTGCGGCCAACTTCTTCAATTTGATGATTCGCGCCTGCTTCTTTATATTTTGTATAGCGAGGACGACCTGTTTCGTTCTCTTTAATCCAATCTTTTGCGAATGTACCGTCTTGAATGTCTTTTAATACGTCTTTCATATTCGCTTTTACTTCATCCGTAATGATACGTGGACCTGTTACATAATCGCCCCACTCCGCAGTGTCTGAAACAGAATAGCGCATTGTTTCCATTCCACCTTCAAACATTAAGTCAACGATTAGCTTTAGTTCATGTAATGTTTCGAAATAAGCTAATTCAGGTTGGTAGCCTGCTTCAACTAATGTTTCAAAGCCTGCTTGCACTAATGCCGTTGCACCACCGCAAAGCACTGCTTGCTCACCGAATAAGTCCGTAACTGTTTCCTCAGCGAATGTTGTTTCTAGTAAACCACCGCGCGCAGAGCCGATGCCTTTACCATAAGCAAGTGCTAAATCCTTCGCTTGACCAGTAGCATCTTGGTGGATAGCGAATAAGCCTGGTACACCAGCACCTTCTGTATATTGACGACGCACTAAATGACCTGGGCCTTTTGGTGCTACTAAAAATACGTCTACATCAGCAGGTGGTGTAATTTGACCGAAATGAATGTTAAAGCCGTGTGCAAACATTAACGCTTTACCAGCAGTTAAGTGAGGTGCGATTTCCCCTTCATAAACAGACTTTTGACGCTCATCTGGTAATAAGATTTGGATAATATCTGCTGCTTCTGCTGCTTCTGCAACGGACATTACGGCTACGCCATCTTCTTTTGCTTGATCGAATGATTTACCTGGACGTACGCCCACAACTACATCAAAGCCAGATTCTTTTAAGTTTAACGCGTGCGCATGACCTTGTGAGCCATAACCGATAATCGCGATTTTTTTACCTTTTAATACTGCATCATTGATATTTTGTTCATAGTACATTTTTGACATTGGAAGTTCCCCCTAAATTTTAAATGAATATTATATATGCAAACTATTTTGTTATTTCAAAATAGAGAGCTGCGGTACATCAGCTTTTTGAATTTCACGTACGGCAGCGGTTGCACCTGTACGTGTTAATTCCTTAATGCCATATGGACGAATTAATTCGATAAAGGCATCAATTTTTTCTGGATGCCCAACAACTTGATACGTCACAACATTTTTCGCTGTATCAATTATTTGTGGGCGGAATGGCTCGATAATCGAGTTCATTTCTAATCGCAAGTTCGGTGGCGAAATCACCTTTACTAATGCAAGCTCACGAATGACAATCGATTTATCCGTTATGTCATTCACCTTTAAAACATCAATTTGTTTCGACAATTGCTTGATAAGCTGCTCGATTTTATTCTCATCCTCAACGTTTACAACAAACGTCATTTTTGAAGAATTCGGCTGCTCTGTATGACCGACTGTAATGGACTCGATATTGAATTGACGTTTCATCAAAAGCCCCGTTACGCGGTTTAACACGCCACTTTGATTAAGCACTGTTACTGTAATAACACGTCTCATCCTTTTTTCACCCCAATCATTTCATGTAGCCCTTTACCAGGTGCTACCATTGGATAAACATTTTCGATTTGCTTGACGCGACAATCGATTAATGCTGGTTCATCTGAATTAATTGCCTCTGTAAAAATACGCTCTGCTTCGTCTAGTGTGTCAATGCGATAGCCTTTAATGCCATATGCATCCGCTAATTTTACGAAGTCTGGTTGAACAGGCATTAATGACGATGAATAACGCTCTTCGTAAAATGTTTGCTGCCATTGGCGTACCATGCCTAAGCAGCTATTGTTTAAAATAACTATTTTCACAGGCAAATCGAATTCTTTTAATAAGGCAAGCTCCTGTGCTGTCATTTGGAATCCTGCATCACCACAAATAGAGATTACTTTTTTCTCAGGCCTAGCAAATTGTGCGCCAATTGCTGCTGGGAAGCCGAAGCCCATCGTACCAAGTCCACCAGATGTTACCCAGTTATGACCATTATTTAATGCATAATATTGCGCTGCCCACATTTGATGTTGACCAACATCTGTCGTAACAATCGCATCGCCACCTGTAATGCGATGAATCATTTCTATCGCTTGCTGTGGCAATACTTCCTCACCAGCTTCTTCATACCATAATGGATACTCTGTTCTGTTGTTGTTTAAATAAGCAAGCCACTCTGTCACGTCTGGTGCATCAAAATCTTTTTTCAATAGCGCTTTTAATGCTTCCTTCGCATCCGCTACAATCGGAATATCTGTCGGTACATTTTTGCCAATTTCAGCCGGATCAATATCGATATGGACAATTGTCGCATTCGGCGCAAATGTTGCTAAATTTCCTGTTAGGCGGTCATCGAAGCGAGCGCCAATATTTATAAGTAAATCAGCATTTGTAATAGCATCATTCGCTGTAAATGTTCCATGCATCCCTGCCATCCCATAAAACAGCTCATGTTGACCGTGAATACCGCCTAAACCTAGTAGTGTATTAACCACTGGCAATTCGTACTTTTCTATAAATTCAGTTAATTCTTCGCGTGCATCTGCAAAAAGTACTCCAGCCCCTGCTAAGACAAGCGGCTTTTTAGCCTTTGAAATAGCTTGCATTGCCTTTTGAATTTGTAAGTAGTTCGGTTTATATGTTGGCTGATAACCAGGTAAATAAATTTCTTCTGGTGCTTCTGGCATATCACCTTCTGTAAAAATCGCCTGTGACACGTTTTTTGGGAAGTCGATAACGACTGGTCCTTTACGTCCCGTATTGGCAATATGGAATGCCTCTTTGACGATGCGCGGAATATCACGAATATCCTGCACCTGATAGTTATGCTTTGTAATAGGTGTTGTAATTCCCATAATATCTGCTTCTTGGAAGGCATCTGTACCAATGACAGATGTCGCAACCTGCCCTGTGAAAATAACAAGTGGCAAAGAATCAATCATCGCATCCGCAATACCCGTTACTAAGTTTGTTGCACCAGGTCCGCTTGTTGCAATCACAACACCCGTTTTATTTGTTACACGTGCATAGCCTTCTGCTGCGTGAATTGCGCCTTGCTCATGACGCGTTAAAATATGACGAAGTGGGTTGCGGTACATCGCATCATAAATTTGTAATACCGCACCACCTGGATAGCCGAAGACAATTTCAACGCCTTGATCGTGTAAAGCTTGAATTAAAATATCCGCACCATCTTTTGGTTTTTTTATTTGTTCAACTTGTGTTTCCTGTAGCCCGATATCGTTTACCGAAACATTTGCAGTCATAATAAACGCCTCCTATTTTTAAAATAAAAAAAGTCTTTTTTCTCCGCACGCAAAAGAACACCTCTTGCGTAGGGATGAAAAAGACTTTCCATGGTACCACCCTTGTTTATAGCATGACGAAATCATGCTACCTCAAGAATAGTGTTACTTCCTGTCATTCCACAAAAATTGTGTGCAACTAAACGACAGGACACTATTCATTAATAACGAGCACTTTGATTATGCCCGGAACTATCTAATGGCAAATTGCGTTTAATAGCTCACTCCGAGGGGATGTCGGAATTAGTTGTACCGCCGGCTTCCAGCAACACCGGCTCTCTGGTAGATACAAGTCTCTAATTCCTTTAACCTCATCAACGATTTGTTATATTTTCATCACGCCGCCTTGGGAAGCATTTGTTACTAATGCTGAGTAACGTGCTAACCAGCCGCGCTTAATTTTTGGTTCAAATGGTTGTAATTTTTGTCGGCGCTCCGCTAACACTTCGTCCGACACCTGTAAATTAATTGTTCTGTTTGGTAAATCAATGACGATTATATCGCCGTTCTCTACTAAAGCAATTGGACCACCTTCAGCAGCCTCTGGTGAAATATGCCCGATTGAAATACCACGTGATGCACCTGAGAAACGTCCATCTGTAATAAGCGCGACTTTTGTTCCTAAGCCTCTGCCTTGAATTGCAGAGGTTGGTGCTAGCATTTCAGGCATTCCCGGACCACCTTTTGGCCCTTCGTATCGAATGACTACGACATGCCCTTCTTTAACTGTTCCATTATCAATTGCAGCCTGTGCCTCTTCTTGTGAATCAAAGACGATTGCTTCTCCAGTAAATTCTTTGATGGAAGGATCTACAGCACCCACTTTAATAACAGAGCCTTCAGGAGCAATGTTGCCAAATAATACTGATAACCCGCCAACAGGTGAATATGGATTATCTTTTGTACGAATCACTTGGTCGTTCGTAATATGGTCATTTTTAACGAGTTCGCCCATCGTGACACCTGCAATCGTTGGACGATTAGGATGTATTGCACCTGGGATTTTTGTAAGCTCGTTAATAATCGCTTGGACGCCACCTGCTTTATTAATATCATCCATTGATATATCACTCGCTGGCATGATTTTTGCTAAGTAAGGTACGCGCTCTGCTACTTTATTAATATCTTCAATGTTATAGTCAATTTCCGCTTCGTTTGCAATAGCTAATGTATGTAACACTGTATTCGTGGAACCACCCATTGCCATATCTAGTGCAAATGCATCGTCAATTGCTTCCTTCGTAATAATATCGCGTGGCTTAATATCTTCTTTTATCATTCGCACTAAATGGTGCGCTGCTTCCTTAATTAAACGATGACGCTCCTCGCTTGTTGCGACGATTGTTCCATTGCCTGGAAGTGCTACACCGAGCATTTCCATTAAGCAGTTCATCGAGTTTGCGGTAAACATACCTGAGCAAGAGCCACATGTTGGGCATGCATTGTTTTCGATATCGAGTAGCTCTTCTGCTGACATTTTACCAGACTTATGTGCGCCAACTCCTTCAAAAACAGATGTTAAAGAAAGTTGTTTGCCGTTTGATGAAGTACCTGCCTCCATCGGCCCACCTGAAACGAAAACAGATGGTACATTTGTGCGAACAGCAGCCATTAGCATTCCTGGTGTAATCTTATCGCAGTTCGGAATATAGAAAACACCATCAAACCAGTGAGCATTAATAACTGTTTCAGCAGCATCTGCAATAATTTCTCGGCTCGGTAGCGAATAACGCATACCAATATGCCCCATCGCAATGCCATCATCGACACCAATTGTATTAAATTCAAATGGAATGCCGCCTGCTTCGATAATCGCTTCCTTCACGACATCTGCAAACTCACGTAAATGCACATGCCCTGGAATAATATCAATATAGGAATTACAAACACCGATAAAAGGCTTATCTAAATCTCTCGCTTTCACTTTTCCCGTAGCATAAAGCAAACTACGATGAGGAGCACGGTCTACCCCTAGCTTAATCATATCACTTCTCATTTTACAAACGCCCCTCACGTTTTTCCATTTGGTTATTTTGATTCAGTAAATGTTTTGGCATTTACTGAATTAAATTAAAGCTCCCGCATTACAGCGAGGCGTAATTGATTTATTGATTGTCGCTATCATAGTACGAAAAAATGGGGACGTCAACAGGGTTTTTCTAAATTTTTTAACAATTTAAAAAAATCAAACAATTGGAAAGCGTTTTCATTGCGATAACAGTGCGATTTATTGTATTCAAATAATTTTTTCGAAATTATGACAAAATAAAGGCAATTCTATTTTCCTTATAGATTGCTTTTACATTTACTAGATATTTTGAATTCCTGAAGGTGTTTTTCATCAACAATTTCTATACTAAAATTTTATATTTAACATGCTTGTTGATTAATTTCGGAACTATTTACTGAAAAATACGACGGAAATAGGTTGTAACGAAAATATTGTTTGGATCATGTACTTCTCTTATTGCTGCAAATTTATCAAAGTTTGGATAATAGTCACGTATATTTTCAGCATGGTAATCATTTACTTTGCCCCAGTGCGGTCTGCCATTATACTTTTTCATTAACGTGCGAACCCATTCAAAATACGGGGTTTCATCCATCCCTTTGTACATATGGAACGCTAAAAATGCACTTTCATTCCCTTGTGTAGGGCTGAGCATCCCAGCTTCTCCTTTTGTTGTACGGCATTCTATCGGGAAATGCACATCAAATTTTCCACTTTTCATTGTTACATGTATTTCCTCCATACAAGCTTCAAAATGCTGTAAAGGTATTGCGTATTCTGTTTCATTGAATTTTACGCTACGTGGTGAAGGAAACATGCGATAGCTTAAATCCGTGCGCACGCCTTCTGAAACAAGCTTCGAGCTAAGCTTGCTGACAGATGCGCTTGCCCTTGGCTGCCATTTACAAAGCTCTGATATCAAGTAAAATAAACCATTTTCAACGAGCTGTAAATTTGCCTCATTCAGACGGCGCTCCCATTTATTTTGCTCAACTGGCTCAACAGCATCCATCTTTTTTACTTGTATTAAATCGCTTCCGGGAAAATAAAACCATTCTACATGTCGATGTGCTTGAATTGTGTGCTGAAAGTTTTTAAGCTCCTCCATTAAATTAACTTTTTCTGACACATAATGTAGGCTATAAAGTGGCATTACTTGTATTGTTACGGTTACTAAAATACCGAGCAGACCAACTGATACATGGAGTGCCTCTGATAAATCATCCGTAGCTCGCTCATGCTCAATATATTCTCCTAAGCCGTTAATAAAGCCCCATTTTGTTACCATGGAGGAAAATGAGCCAAGTGTAATGCCTGTACCATGCGTACCAGTTGCAATAACACCTGCTAATGTTTGTGCTTGGATATCGCCCATATTAATTAAAGCTAAATTATGCTGTGCAAGCAGTGGACCTATTTCATATAAATAGGTCCCCGCATAAAAAGTAGCAGTCAAATTTTCTGTATCGACAGACAGCAAGCCGCGCAAATTATGTAATGTAAGCGCTGTCTCTTCAGGCATTGCAACAGGGCTAAAGGAATGAGCTGCTCCTGTAACACGCAATGTTTGCTTCGTTTTCATATTTTTAATAATTTCCCCGATTGCATCGATTGATGTTGGTGCAAAATATGTCGATGGATAAGAAACGATGTTATTCGACCAATTTGTCCACCTTTTACCTTCTTGCCAATTTTTCATAGAAAACATTGTTGTTCACCTCGATAAGTTAATATAGGTCCCGTATATGACATGCCGCGCGTGCCATGCAATACTGTAAAGCGCTCACATAGTTCTCCTGCTTTAGCGTGTCTTAAATAAACTGTATCACCAACTTGCAATGAGCCAGTCGAATCAATGAAAGGTGTTTGGACTTCCCCAGCACCTTCTAATGGCAGCAGTCGATAATTTTCATTTAAAAATACAGGGGCGCGGTCCTTACCAATTGCACCTGACGCAATATAACCTCCGCCTTGGCAAACAAACGTATGCTTGTCAAATTGCCTTGTCACTCGAAGTGCAAAACCGACAGCGGGCTGCAACTGCAAACTTACATAATCATCAAATAACGCAGGAGCAAAAAATGCAGAGCCGACTGTTATTTCTGTAATTTCCTGCTGCTCACAAGTGTATGTAATGCTTCCTGATCCGCCACCGTTAACAAAAGCCAAAGGGGCAACAGATTTCACATGCGCAACAGCAAGTCGTCTGAAAGATGTTACCTTCTCTACAGATTGCTTTTTCAACTGGCGCACTAATAAGCCTTTAGCTCGTACTTTTGCTGATGATGCCAAGGATAAATCAGGCACACCTGCTAATTGTGCTTCGTAGCCCATGGCAGCATGAATACGAACATTTGGGTAATCAATCATCGCGTCAGTTAAATTTTTTAATTTTTGAATGGAATTGAGCGGTGAGCGCTTTGTACCGAAATAGATCCATTTATAATCCGTTGAAACATTAATATCGATGCATACTTTTGCTGTTGTCTGCAAATGCTCTGCACAGCTTTGTAATAGCTGAATTTGCTCAAGCGCATCAACCATAAACGTAATATTTTTTCCTTCTTTACTGTATGTGAGTAATTTTTTTATTTTATTCTCTTCAAAGGTTGGATAACCGAGCAACAAATTATCCAATCCTTGCTCAATTAAATAAACGCTTTCTGCCGCTGTAAATGTCATAAAGCCTGTACAATTCGTTAATTTTTCTTGAATGTATTTCAGCATAGCTACAGAACGAATGGATTTTGTCGCGATTCTTACAGGCTTTGTTGCTAAACGATTCACAAAGTCAATATTGTTATCGAGCGCATTAAAATTTAACCAAGCGAATGGGCGCTCAATATGTTGAAAGATTTCTTCAAAGTTCTCCAATAAATTCATCCCCCTTTACAAAATTAGATTCGACTTTAGTGGAGAAAAATCCTACCATTCAAAAAAGTTGATGAAAAGCTACAATATTGCGCACTTTTCATCAACTTTTTCTGTTACATTTTTAGGATAAGTAAACAAAATCAACAGCAACGTTTAATAGTACTATGGTGTGCACTAACGCGAATAACAGTCCTTGGCGATCTAACTTTTTCATTAATTGTAAATCCATATTCATCACCCCGTTGCTTTTTTTATATTATACATTAAATATATAAAATTAGCAAAATATTTCGAATTGTCAAATATATCTTAATTTTACTTTTAAAAAGGAAAATTTACAGCTGTCATTACACATGGCATAATAATAACTATAGTATTGAAGGAGGTTAAAAATAATGACAAAAGCATTACTTATTATTGATTACACGTATGACTTTGTTGCAACTGATGGCAAATTAACTTGTGGTGAGCCTGGGCAGCAAATTGAAGGAAAAATGGTCGAGCTAATCGATAATTTTTTACAAAACGGAGATGCGGTTATATTCGCCAATGACATCCATTATGAAGGTGATACTTTCCATCCAGAAACAAAATTATTTCCACCACATAATATAGAAGGAACCGCAGGTCGCAAGCTGTACGGTGCTGTAAAAGCGATTTACGATGAAAACAAAGAAAAATGCATTTCTTTCGATAAAACGCGCTACAGTGCATTCGCTGGCACAAACTTAGCCATTTTATTGAGAGAGCGTAAAATTCAAGAGGTGCATTTAACAGGAGTTTGTACTGATATTTGCGTATTACATACTGCTGTTGATGCATACAACCTTGGCTTCGATATCGTTGTTCACAAGGACGCTGTAGCTAGCTTTAATCCAGATGGCCATGTGTGGGCACTTAAGCATTTTGAAAGCTCGCTTGGTGCAACGGTTAAATAACAGATAAAAAATGGATGTTTAAATTTTGATGAATCTGGTTATAACTAAATAAGCGCTATTATAACTTTAATGATCACAAAGGAGATGAACATCTATGATTAGCTTTATTTGGTATCTTATTATTGGGGGTCTTTTAGGTTGGCTAGCTGGGGTTATTTTAGGAAAAGATGTCCCTGGAGGCGTTATAGGTAATATTATCGCTGGTATTATTGGCTCTTGGGTCGGCAGCATGGTTCTTGGTAATTGGGGCTGGAGAGTTTCCAATTTTTACGTTTTCCCAGCACTAATCGGTGCTGTTATATTGATTTTTATTGTGAGCTTTGTGATGAAATCTATGCGTAAAGCTACGTAAATTTCCCAACCAAAACATTCGCTTTTATCCCGTATTAACAGGCTGTAAAACCCGATTGGTGAAACTACCAATCAGTGGGGACGCGCGAAAACCCCCACTGATTGAAGGTTCACTTTATACGAACAAAAGCTTCTTCATTTAGCACTCACCTCTCCTACAAAATGAGGTGGGTGCTTTTTAAAGAATTATTTTTTAGCGCTTACTTGCTGTAGTGCTACACGCTCTAGTTCCTCACTATGCTCTCGGTATTGCTTATAGTAAAACAAAATATCTTCAACATATTTTTGACTGTGATTGTATTGATAAATGGCTTTTTTCAACTCACCTTTTGTCACACCTGCTTTTGCTAAAAAGTTTGCAGCTGAGTACACAGCATCCTCTATATCATAAGGGTCTGCTAGGCCATCATTATTCGCATCAACACCATAGCCACCGTATTTTTTTATAATTTTAGGATTCGTTTTATCCTCTTGCTTTATTTCACCTTGTCCTAGGCCTGAGCATGTTGGATGCTGCCATCCGACAAATGTGCATGGCATAAATTGCATATGCCCTTCTGCCCCAACTGGTGATACTAATGTAGACATCGTTGAAAAACGTGTTTCCACACGATGATGTGCTGCTAATAACGTCCAAGGAACACCGAATTTTTCGCCAGCAGCCATATAAATAGGTATGTACTCAACAGGTATTTCTAAATCAAAATTCGTTTGCAATTGAAGCACTTCTTCTGTGGCAATTGGTGCATCAATTGCTGGTATTGGCTGTAATTCTTTCCATGCTAAATAAACAAAAAAATAAACTGTTATCGCAACAGGTACTAACAGTATAATAATCCATATTTGAATTTTTTGAGAAAGCAGCGGATCTTTTTTTCCTTTTTTCTTTTTAGCCATTTTCTCCCCCCACATGTACTTCTATCATTTAAAGATACAAGTTTATTATCGATAGAAAACTACTTTGTTTAATAGCATTCCGTGAAATTCTAATTCTATTCTACTATTTCATTTATTTCAGTTGCCAACTACAATAAAACAATATAGAATACGTTTTTGTATAATACATAAAAGGAGTGTTTTGTTATGTGGAAAGACTTTAAAGAATTTGCTATGCGTGGTAACGTTATTGACTTAGCAGTAGCCGTTGTTATTGGGGCTGCGTTCGGTAAAATCGTATCATCATTAGTTGACGATATTATTATGCCCATAATTGGCGTATTAACAGGTGGCATTGATTTTTCAAAAAGCTTCGCGTTCGGTATTGGGGATGCGCAAGTAAAAATTGGTGCATTTCTACAATCAATTATTGATTTCACATTGATTGCCTTTGCCATTTTTATGGCAATACGCATTATGAATAAGCTAAGCCGCAAAAAAGAAGCGGTTGTCGAAGAAGCTGCACCAGAAGTTGATTCAAAGGAAGAGCTTTTAAAAGAAATTCGTGATTTATTGAAGGAAAAACAATAGTGATAACAGGGACTGTCCGAAAAGATAAAACATTTTCGGACAGTCTTTTCTTTAATATTAAATATCAGCTGCTCTTGCGATAATTACAATCAATACCTTTGAATAACGATAGATCTAGTTTTACTTCTTCTTTTTAAAAGTGAATACAATGACATTAAATTCAGTGTTTTCAATATGCTCAAAAGAAATCCTCATTTTTCTAAAGGGCTAATATTTCAACCAAAAGCACAGCCGTTGTCTGAAAAGTGGTGCGTTAGGCTACTTTTCAGACAACCTTATTTATTGTTTAATTAATTAATTCATAGAAAATCTATTGATACGATACGTTATAAATGATAAATTTGTTTAATAATCGAAACATTCAACATGTTTCGAGAAATATCAACGAAAGAAAGAGTGAGTTTATGACAAAGCAGCGTATTGAAACGACATTAGTGCAACTAGGTAATCATAGCGACCCAAAAACAGGAGCTGTCAACCCACCAATTCATTTCTCAACAGCATATAAACATGATGGTATCGGAAAATCTACTGGATACGATTACACACGTACAAAAAATCCAACACGTACAATTTTAGAAGAAGGAATTGCGCAGCTTGAGGGTGGCGATGCAGGCTTTGCTTGTAGCTCAGGTATGGCTGCTATTCAGCTAGTATTATCCTTATTTAAACCGAACGATGAGCTTATTTTACCTGAAGATTTATACGGAGGCACGTATCGCCTGCTTAAAACGTATTCAGAAAACTACAATATTAAACCAGTGTACGCTACATTTACATCTGTTGAAGAAGTAAAGGCGTTGATTAACGACAACACACGTGCGTTATTTATTGAAACACCAACAAATCCATTAATGCAAGAAATCGATTTAGCTGCATATGCAACAGTTGCTAAAGAACATAACTTACTATTAATTGTAGATAATACATTCTATACACCATATTTCCAACGTCCAATTGAACTTGGTGCAGATATCGTTTTACATAGTGCTACTAAATACATTGGTGGCCATAATGATGTATTAGCTGGACTTGTTGTAGCAAAAGGACAAGAATTATGTGAGCGTCTAGGCTTTATCCATAATGGCGTTGGTATGACATTAGGGCCAATGGATGCATGGTTATTAATTCGTGGATTAAAAACATTGCATTTACGCTTAAAGCAGCATGATGCAAATGCCAAGAAAATTGCAGCCTTTTTAGAGCAGGAGCCACTTGTAACAGATGTGCTTTATACAGGTAAAGGCGGCATGCTGTCATTCCGTGTAAAAGACGCTGCAATGGTTGATCCATTCCTACAAAACATCAAGCTGATTACATTCGCTGAAAGCCTTGGTGGTGTTGAAAGCTTTATTACGTATCCTGCGACACAAACGCATGCTGATATTCCATATGAAGAACGAGTAGCGCGCGGTGTTTGCGACCGCTTATTACGTTTCTCTGTAGGTGTAGAGGAAGCGGAAGATTTAATTGCCGATTTACAGCAAGTATTCGATTTACTTAGAGAAGGAGGGTTTTAATGGCTAATCTTGAAACAGCGTTAATTCATGGCGCAATTCGAGAAGGCTATGCAGATAAAAAAGGTGCTGTTAATGTACCTATCTATTTAGCCTCAACCTTCCATCAAGAATCGATTGATGAATTTGGTGAATTTGACTATGCACGTTCAGGCAATCCAACACGTGATGCTTTAGAGCGCGCAATTGCTGAGCTAGAAGGTGGAGATCGAGGCTTTGCCTTTGCTACAGGCATGGCGGCAGTAACAGCTTGCTTAATGCTGTTATCTAGCGGCGATCATATCGTGATTACTGAAGATGTATATGGCGGTACCTACCGCTTCGTCACAAAGGTGCTTCCACGCTTTGGCATTACGCATACATTTGTTGATTTCACAGACTTAGAGGCGGTACGTGCGGCAGTTAAGCCTGAAACAAAGCTATTGTATATCGAAACACCATCTAACCCAACACTAGGTATTACTGATATTCGTGCTATTGTAGAAATTGCTAAGGAGCATGGCGCATTATCATTTTTAGATAATACGTTTATGACGCCTTTGCACCAACGTCCGTTAGATTTAGGCGTTGATATTGTTATTCATAGTGCAACGAAATTTTTATCAGGCCATTCTGATATTGTCGCAGGACTTGCAGTGACAAAAACATCTGAGCTAAGCGAGAAGCTATACTTTATTCAAAATTCATTTGGCTCTGTATTAGGCGTGCAGGATAGCTATACACTCATTCAAAATATGAAAACAACAGCTGTACGCTATAATGAATCAAGTCGCGTTGCAATGAAAATTGCAGAGTATTTACAAGCACATCCACTTGTTGAAAAGGTGTACTATCCAGGTTTACAAACACATCCTGGCTATGAAATTCATGCAGCGCAAAGCACCTCTACAGGTGCTGTCCTGTCATTCACATTGCCTAGCTACGAGGTGGCGAAAAAATTTGTTGAAGCGATGAAAATTCCTGTTTTTGCAGTAAGCCTTGGAGGTGTGGAATCGATTTTATCGTATCCAGCAAAAATGAGTCATGCGGCAATGGAGCCTGAAGAACGTTTGAAACGTGGCATTACAGATGGGCTACTTCGCTTCTCTGTTGGCTTAGAAAATGAAGACGACTTGCTTGCAGACTTTGCCCAAGCATTGGAAAAGGCTGCGCAATAAAAAATGGAGTGAACTGTGGAAGTTTTAGCTTCCACAATTTCACTCCATTTTAATTTAGTTTTTTAAACGCTCATCAATCAATGTTTCTAAATCAATTGCAACCGTGTCATAAGATACGCCATCTGCTGTTTCAGAGTAGCCTGAGTAGTTTTTCACCGCTACGCCTGTTTCATCTACTAAATAAAACGTATTCATATGCATGACTTGGTCATCGCCCTCTACTTTTTTAATAAGCGTTTTAAAGGAATTTAAACCAAATTGCTCAATAAATTTTTGGTCGTAGCCTGTTACCAGTTGCCATTTTGATTCGTCCGCAACACCGTAACGCTCTAAATAATCCGCTAATACTTCTGGTGAATCATTTTCAGGGTCAACTGAAAAAGCAACGATATTGTAATCTTCAACACCCTCTTTTGCAAGGCGGTCTTGAATTTCAGCCATATTACTTGTCATCGGCGAACAAATTGTTGTGCAGTTTGTGAAAATAAACATAGCAAGCCAAGGCTTCCCTTTTAAGCTTTCTAATGTTACCTCTTCACCACGATGATTAGTTGCTGTAAAATTGGATACTTCATAAGCTGTAGTCGGCTTAAACTTATAATTGCTACATGCCCCTAAAATCATCGTGAATAGCAATAGCCATACAATATGTTTTCTTTTTTTTATCATCTATCTCGCTCCACTCTCTCATCATTAATTTCATCTTAACGAATTAAGAAAGCGAATACAATAGCTTTGCTGGTGAAGACTTTCTGACGAATTTGTGAATCTTCATTTCACAAATATTGCTGAAAGAATAATAAGTTGGTAAGTGAATTGTATTTCACTTTTTATTTATAGAAAAGGCAAATAAGGCGTTGATTTCCGTGACGGTGGAAAGCAAGCCAATCGCAACGAGAATCAACTGAGTTTTAGCCTTTTATAGAAAATCTGAGCAAAAAAGCACACTTCCTTCTTTGTGCGAAATTGTATTTTAGTAACGAAGCTACTTTTATCCAATTCTTAGTTCATCAGTTTAATCGAAATAAGCACTTCATGAATCGCTTCAAGCTTACTTTCAATGCGATACAATAAATAAAATGAAACAAGTATCGGAAACCCTAAATCTTGAATCATCGTTACCCATTGCTCCATTTCCAGCCCCCCTTTTTTCATTAAAGAAAATTGCCCAGAAAGCAGAGCTCACTGGGCAACATGCAGACATTACATAATGTTAAATTCTTTTACTGTGCGGCTAATAAGGCGTGCGGCCTTTTTGGCTACAATCGTTGCACCATCTCGCATAAATATATTTTGCTCAACAATTGTTTGCATAGCAGATGCCACTTGAGCATCCGTTAAATTTTCTTTTGGCTCTCCTACTGACAATGTCAGTGTTTTTTCATTTGCTAATTGAAAAATAAGCTGTAGTGTAGATGTCATCATGCGCTCTCCTTTCTTCCCTAATTAGCATTTAGACTTACGCCATAACAATACGTTGTTTATCCGTGCGGCTAATTACCGCTAATGGATACACTGATAAACTAGCTAAAGCAGTTGCCACAGTGGCAAGTTGCTCTGGTGTTGCAGATGCTTGAATATTGCGGTAGGAAGCTGTTTTATACACAGCTTTACCATCTGCATTTGTACCAGCTTCAAATTGTAACGTAACTGTTGCTTGCTCAAATTCATATGCTGCCATTTCTCTCCCCCCTTTCACCAACCTATATAGCGCTTTGAAGTGGAGAAAGGGACAGGGCTTTAAAATAATAATTTAAAACATTTCGGATGCTAAATAAGAGAAAAGCTTTTATAATAGAGAAAGAGATTGTAAAGAGGTGAAATATTTTGCTAAATGGCTGGTTTTTATTATTTATTGCCTTTTGGGTTATTGTCATGATTAGTTTGCTTGGCATTGGCGGCTTTTTCATGTTCCGCAAATTTTTAAAACGGATGCCCAAAGAAGACGGTAAATCAGATTTAGATTGGCAAGAATACTATCTAGATAAAACGATACACTTATGGGGAGACGATGCTAAGGCATTGTTGAATGAGCTTACTTCTCCTGTTCCAGAGCTTTTCCGCCAAGTGGCAAAAGAGAAGATTGCGGGGAAAATTGGCGAGCTTGCGCTAGAGGAGCATGCAACTGCCATTGACCAAGATATACTTATTCGTGGCTATATTATCGCGACGCCAAAACGCGACCATAAATTTTTACGCAAAAAGCTTGATGAATTGAAAATTGATGTAACACCGTATGAGCACTTATTTTAGCTATGTAAAAGGGCCTGTCTGAAAAATTACTTCAAGACATGCCCTTTTTGTATGCTGACCTAAACCCATCCAAGCTGAATAGTATCATCGTGAAAAAATTCAACTACATATTTTTGTGTTGGACAATAAATGTATAAATCATTTCCAAGCCAGACGATGTCCTCAATATTGCTTAATAAATTTTCCGTCAAGTTCGTTTTTATACACGGATGATTATTGTACCCCCAAAAGATATAAATAGGGGTTGACGGATCAAACCCTTTAGAAATTAATAATAAGGGAATACTCTCAATTTCTCGCTCATCAATCTCAACACAACCGACACTAGTATCTCGCCAGTCAATTCTATTCCAATCAGAAAGCGGAAAGCTGCTGCAAAAATCATCTATAATTAAATTACTTTTATTCGAATCTAGAATTTCAAATGCTTCTGTTCCATTATACACTTCTTGTAATAGAGACCTTACTTCATTTTCTTTTCGGACTTCCTCTTGGATTATTTCTTTTTGTTTCCGTGCCTCTAGAATTTCATTTAATCTTTTCTGCCTTTCCTCTCTGTTCACGCTAATGTTTACCTCCTTCCTATATAACTAGGCTACTAAAGCTTTATCCCGTATTAACAGGCTGTAAAACCCCCACTGATTGAAGATTCACTTTATCATTTCACCCGAATATTCTCTTAAATGCTCTAAGGCTAGTATCTCTGCGCCTTCCGCCGTCTCAATTAAGGTCAATCCCTTTTTTATAGGGCTCCAATAACTATATCCGATGTCTTCTAGCCATTTGTATACCTCTGTAGTATAAAAACCATCTCTACGTTTTATAATTTGAACTTTATATTGATTACTCGGTGACAACATTTCTTTTAATACTTGTCCCATTTTTCACCATCTTTACACTATTCTCTTCAAAACAGGCCTTTCCACAAACAACAAAGGGCCAGCAAGAAAATTTTAGATTTCCTTGTAGCCCCCCCCTGTACTATACATATAAAGTTTTTTCAAGCTTTTTAAATTGCCAAAGCATTGCAATACGCCATGGAACAATCATGGCAAATGCCAAAATCCAAAACATACCGCCAAGCTCACCAACATCTAAACTATTAGAAAAAATTAATTTTAGTATTACTCGAAGTACAAGTAAGCCAACTAAAATAAAGAAAAATGCCTTTGAGCGTTTCAAAAAAATAGCACCTTCGCGTACTTCGAATTTTGAAGTAGCAATTAATACAGTTGAAAAAATTAATCCAATTACGGATGCCTCTACAATTTGTAGTGGTGCAACACGGAATTCCTCAAAAATAAACATTAGCGCTCCAGTTGACATGGCGACTGGTGGAATAATGATTTTTCGAGCATTCACAGGTTTTTTCTGTGCACGCAATCGAATAAACATGACAAATGTCCCCATTAAAAGCGCCATCACCGTTGAGCCTATTATTAAATATTGAGAGGGGATACTACTTAACATTATGTCCACCTATTTCTTTTAATCAATTACACCTTAGCTATCTTACTTAAGCTTTATTTTCAAAAAGTGTATCAACAATTTGTTTTAATTCCTCAGGTTTAAATGGCTTTACGATAAAATCTTTTACACCATATGCGAGCGCCTCTTTCACATGACGTTGCTGTCCTAATGCTGTAATCATAATAATTCGGGCATCTGGGAATTCTTCCATAATGTGCTTCGACGCTTCTAAGCCCGTCATCACAGGCATTGTTAAATCCATTGTTATTAAATCAGGCTGCAATTCTTGAAAAAGCGCTATCGCCTTTTTACCATTTGATGCTTGGGCTACAACAGTAAAGCCCCATTCCTCAAACAATTTGCTAATAAATGCGCGCATAAAAAGCGCATCATCAACGACCATAACTGTTGGCATAGCACTCCTCCCTTCTAGTTAAAACCCTGTGAAACCGCCAAAAAGTCCAGAGAAGATACGAATAATATACGTTAAGCCGTTAAAGAACAGTAAAATACCTACCGCAATCATAATATATCCGCCAATTTTAACAAATTTCTGGCTGTTTTTACGAATCCAATTCATTTTTGTTATAAAGAATGATAACACAAAGAACGGAATAGCAAAACCAAAATAATAGGCAAGCATATAGCCCATACCTGAACCTGGTTGCGTACTCGCTAATAAAAGAATAGAAGCTAAAATTGGGCCTGTACAAGGCGTCCACCCTGCCGCAAAGGCTAAACCAATTACCGCTGAACCAAAGTATCCTGATGGACGGTTTTTAAATTGAAATTTCCGGTCTTTCATTAAAAAGTCAATTTGTAGCCAACCAACGATAATTAAGCCAAATAAGACGATTAAAATGGCGCCGACTTGACGTAGTAAATCTTGATATTGTAAGAAAAATTCTTTGATAAACGAGGTACTAAAGCCAAGTGCAATAAAGATAATCGAAAAGCCGACTAAAAAGCTTAACGTATGTAAAATCGCCTGCTTTTGCATCATACCTTTTTCTTTTGTTAATTCATTCAAGCTCATTCCCGTTATGTACGATAAAAATGCTGGATAGAGCGGTAGCGTACATGGCGAAATAAAGCTTAAAAATCCTGCACCAAATGCTAATAGTACATTTAAATCTACACCTGTATTCATATTTCTTTTTCGCTCCCTTACTGTCATACATTCATCCTATCAAATTGTCTTGGAAAATGCGCTTGTTTCACCTGTGAAAGTTTTATGGCAAAAAAGTGAAACCGCTTTTCATATTAATTGTAGAGATAGAATACTAAATTTGCATGACTTTTAGAACAAACCTACATCCAGCTTTATGCTAGCTTGCGCTTTTTCATGAACTGCTCTCGCAACGTAGAAATGGAGAAAAGTGCGAGTGCCAACCAAATAAAGGAAAACGCCAATAGCTCCACCTTTGTAAATGGCTCCTTAAACAAAACAACACCTATAATTAACATCGTTGTCGGCGCGATATATTGTAAAAAACCAATTAAATAAAGCGGAATGCGCTGCGCCCCTTTCGCAAAGCAAATCAATGGAATAGCCGTCACAACGCCACTTGCGATCATCAATAAGTCTGTCGATAAGCTAATATGTAGAAACGAAGCCGTGCCTTGTTGGAATAAATAGGCATACAAAACAAGGGCAATTGGCAATGTAAATAATGTTTCAATTGCCAAACCGCGCAACGCATCCAGCGCAATTCTTTTCTTCAATACCCCGTAAATCGCAAAGCTCAAAGCTAAACAAAGCGCAATCCAAGGAAGTCGTCCATAATTGATTGTCATAATTAGCACACCCATTAGCGCAATCAGCACCGCACCAAGCTGTGCACGCGTTAACCGCTCCTTGAAAAACAGCATCCCAAACAAAACGGAAATCAACGGATTAATATAATAGCCAAGGCTCGTTTCAAGCATTTGATGGCTATTCACTGCATAAATAAAAATAAACCAATTCACCGCAATCATAAATGAAGCGGCTACTAGTGACACGAGCTGCTTTTTATGCTGCCATAAATACTGCAAATCCTCAAACAATGCTTTCCTCTGTCCAAACAGCAAAATGGCAAGCACCGTAAAAATAAACGACCAAACAACGCGCCCTAATAACACCTCTATACTATCAACATGCTCTAGCAGCTTCCAAAAAAGCGGCAGCACACCCCACATCGCATACGCTAAAAATGTATACACTATTCCTTTTCTCTCTTCGCTCATCTCAGGCATCTCCTATCTTCTCTCACGCTCCTATCATAACATAAAATATATTTGCCCCGCTTTAACATAGAAAAGTTTTTTAAACAGAAATAACAAAACGGATGAAGGAAGTCATTTATCTCCTCATCCGCGCTTATCATAGTTGAGTTTTTTAGTTTAAAAGTCGTAATTCGCCCAGCCAAGAGCTGACAGCGTAGGAAAACACTAGAGCAACCGCTTTGATTTTCATTTCAGTCACCTTGGTGCTATCGTTCTCTCATGCATCTTTAGCACATCACGCATAAATTGATCGAATGTCTCTTGTTTGAATTCAATCGGTCTAGGTGGTGCATTTTCAATGATTTTAAGCTGATCGGCTGTTGTAATAGTGAAATTATAATTCAATTTATCATCGAAAAAGGCTTGGCTACCTGTAATTTTTTTGTACACATCAATAGAGCCATTAACGGACACATTAAACTGAATCAAATAATTACCAAACTGTTTAGCAAAATAGCCTGACTGGCGATCTTGATGCATATAGAGCGGATTATAAAGTATTTTCATCTTTTTCTCGTACCAAGCAATGACCTGATCCGCGTTCTCTTTCATAATATAAGCTAAAAATTGGTTGAGTAAATCTTTATTATTATAGACAGAGCTGATTTGGATGTTGTTTGCCTGTTGCGCAGCATTCATTTTTGGTAAATTAATTGTAGCATATCCATCAGGTCTATCTAACGTAATGCCAAAGCGTTTTTGCGTTGGGTCACTATTTCGGAAAATACTATATGTATTTGCCCCTTCTTCCGCTCCCTTTAAGTTCAAATGTTTCTGCAAAAACTCCTCTACCTCGCTCGCAGTCAACATGCGATACGTATCCGCATTATTTATTTTTTGGGCGATATCTCGTGAGTAATAATACTCCTTTTCACCCGTTTTCATTAAATATTTCACGACCTTCATGTTATACTCATCAAATATTTTTCGCCCAGGGAACAGCGGATGCGGGAGAACGGGAAGCTCCTCATTCCACATCGTTATATATGCATGGGCGAGCGCAAATTGGCGATAATTCTCGCTTGTATAATTCGTTGGCAAAAAGAGGTCGCCATGGGAATCAGGCATTTCGACTGGTATTTCCCCAGCATCTCGCATCGCTCGATAAATAAAGGCGGTGTAATGCGCACGCGTCAAATACGTCTTTTCGCGGAATGTGCTATCCTCATAGCCCGACGCTATACCTGCCTCATAAAGCGCCGCCACATATGGATTGTAGGCCATTGATACATCATAAAATGGATGTGACCCTGTTGTATCTAACTGGTAAGCAATTGCAATAATCTTCGCCATCTCACCACGTGTTAACGGTGCATCAGGATTAATATTGCCCTTCTTATCTAGCTCTAATAAGCCTGCCTCCATCAATTTTTTAATGTCATGATAGTAGGCATTCTTTGTCGATAAATCTTTCGGGGCGTTGAAAGTCGTTGTTTTCGGGAGTATTTTAACAGCGCGCGTAATCAAGGCTGCTGCATGCTTGCGCGATATTGTGTCATTCGGCTTAAATGTGCCATCTGGATAACCACTAATAACCCCTTTCTCTGCCATCATATGTATGATTTCAAAATTCGCATTCTTTGATGTGACATCTTTAAAAAGCTTCGCCGCGTCTGCTGTTGTTGGTGCAACAATGACAGGCGTTGTTAAAGCAAGTGCCATCGCCATTAACGCGATTTTATTGTTGTGTAATTTCATGCTACAGCTCTCCTTTTTAGTCAATTATTAATTAGTACGACGTGTCATGTGCGAATCATTGCTTTTGGCTTGTTCAGTAGTACTGCCTTCTAAATATTTGCATTACTAAAAGCATACTCACTAAAGTTGTCACAAGTAGCAACACACCATCCACAATCAACACACTAAATTTATAAGTTATCCCCCAGCAAATTAAGCAGCCCAGTGCATTGAAAGCAAATAAAGCTCCCCACATCATTTCTTTAAACCGTTTATAGGTATGATTCCCAATTAAATGGTTGAGGTAAAAGAAACAAATTAACCCCACTCCCAAAATACTCATCAATAAAGTCAAAAAAGAATCACCGAGCGAAATAGGCTTCTCCCAAGGCATATCAACTGTAATAATATTCAGAAAGTAGATCAAATTAAAAATCGCCATTGCAATTGCCAAATAAAAAAACAAAATCCATTCTGTTATATACGCAAGCGGCTTTAGCTTAGATAGAATCATCATGTATCATACCTCCGTGATTACCTTCTTGACTATTTGACTGCAAAAACAAGTGAAAAGTTTCATATTTATTTGGATTGCATGTTAAAATAAGGTAAGGAGGAATTACATGGACAAAAAGCTAAATTTCATTACTCCTTATATACGTATCTATTAGGTTAGCTAACATTTATTCTATTTATTTTCGGTAGCCGTCCATTTTTTAATGAATTTAAATTATTACTCACTGGCACAATCATAATCGGTTTCCTTTTATTTCTCCTAGTTGGCTTAGAAATTTTTTGTCAATTAACAAAAAAGCTAAATATTGCGTTACATGCTTTATTGGTCATTTTAACGATTCCCCTAGTGATTTTAGCTATTTATCAAAATGAATTAATTTTTATTTTGTTCTCGCTTTTTCTACTCATCGTTTTTTTACTGAAAATATATTTATTATGTACAAAAGAGCCGCGTTATTAAGAAAAAGTCGATTGGGGATCAATCGACTTTTTGTCTTTATTCAGCACCCTCTTCTTCTTTGGCAAAGACTTGGAATAGATAGCGAGCTTCTTGTTCCTTTGAAGCGATACCTGTTGCGATGCCATCAGATGTTTTTGTTCCTTGCATCTGCATTAACACATTATGGTCAGCATCCACCGTTGAAAAATCACCTTTTTGCCAACGATTTAAAATGGCTAAATACGTTGCATGATGCGCATATAGCTCTTTGTTTTCCTCCACCATCTGTTGTAAAATAGCGATTCTTTCTGGTGTCAGCATAATCGCTCCTTTTTTATTGTCAGCGATAATCTTTTGTTGCACGAGCTGTTGCATCATTTCCTCTAGCAAATTATCAGCAAATGGTTTATCTCCATTTTTCCATTTATCAAGCTTGTTAGTATACAGCTTATTTTCCCAACCATCAGTCGTCAATACAGCACGATTTGATGCATCAAATGTCGTTAATTTTTCGCCAATATATTTTAAATAACCTTCCTCAAACGTCACATAATATTTTTCATCTAACGTTGTAGGTGTTAGTGCATCCAGTAATGAGAATCCTTGGATAGAGTCTATTTCCACTGGATTATCAAATGACATATTCGTTTCTCGTGGTGCAGTAAATGGCGTGTTTTTCGTTTGATCAATCACCGCATTCAAGAGTTTGACGAGATGTTCTCTGTCCAAAGTATCTAGCTCTGTCGTTGCCATCATTAAAACGACAACCTCTTCCCCATTTAAACGCTGCGACCCGCTTTCGAAGTCTATTCCTACTTGTGTAATGGCTCTTACGCGAATATCTTCCGGCAAATTATATTCGATCCCGCCAACTGAATCAATCCAAGTTGAAACTTCTGATAGATCCATGACCGCATAATAATCAATCGGCATATCGAATAATGTCGAAACTGTTTTTCTAACACTTTCAGCTCCCTCGGAACCATTCATATAAGCAAAT
Source organism: Bacillus ndiopicus (assembly GCF_000612805.1). Lineage (GTDB taxonomy): Bacteria > Bacillota > Bacilli > Bacillales_A > Planococcaceae > Metasolibacillus > Metasolibacillus ndiopicus. The sequence continues at coordinate 259,404 of NZ_HG964404.1, forward strand.
GCCAATTTATCATAAGAAGCCGTCCCATCAATAGGTGCATACGTATCGCGTGGAATCGCTAGCACATTCGCCGTCTTTTTTTCTGTACTATAAGCGAATAAAAGATTCAAATGGATTCGATTCTCTGCATCTTTCACCGAAAATAGCGTTGTAATAACCTTGTCCTCTTTCACTACAGCATCGTTCGCATCTGTTCCTGTATACTCTTGCTGGACGTTTTCAGGTAAAATCAATGGCCTCAATAAAAGTAGACAAATACCTAGCGCGAGCAATGAAATTGTCAACGGCGCGAAAGATATGAAGGATTTCTTTTTTGGTTGATGAATTTGCTCAAATACTCGATTGCGGTCTTCTTGTGTAAAAATAAGCTCCTGTTCAGACTTCTTGAAAAATTGCTTTTTTATTCGCTTATCTTCCATTTAATTCAGCCTCCTTTATCACCGACTCTAACCTCTTTTTCGCTCTTCTTAATCTCGTTTTCACTGTATTCGCGGGGATATCTAAAATTTTGGCAATTTCCTCTGTATTTAATGATTCATAGTAATAGAGGTACACGACTTCCCGATACACTTTCGGCAAAGAGAAAATGACCTCTTTTAGTTCTTCATTTTCGTATTTATCCATTACTGTTTTTTCTGTTGATGGTAAGATGGCCTTGGCCGTTTCATTAATAAAGCTTTTTACTTGTACCATTTTGTAATGCCAACTTTTTAAATAATCCTTGCATTCGTTAATGGTGATACGATAGAGCCATGTTTTGATTTGTGCATCATATCGGAACGTATCAAGATGTTGGTAGCATTTAATAAACGTATTTTGCACCATATCCTTTGCAGTCTCTACATCTTTTACATAAGAAAATGCCAAGCGTACCAACTCATTACCATAGTCAATCATCATTTTTTCTAATATGTAATCTTTTTCTTCTCTATCCAATTCACTACCCTCCCTTTCAAATTCTGCTATTAGACGATTGCCAACTAAGAACGGGTTCAATTTTATAAAAAAATTTGTGAAATCCGCTAGAAGCTTTGAGGCAACACGATATTAGTCACTTAGTTGTTACCGTAGGAAGTGGCGTTTTCGGTTGAATCAAAATAAACCGTTCCACTACAGCTATTAATGCCTATTCACCAATTTTATCATTATGCTATTTGTAATCGCTTCATTTTGATGGCTATTGTTTACTAGATGTACGCATGTTGTATAATGGGTTTTCGCAATAGAAAAATGCTGAAAATCAAAAGGTAAACCTTGATTTTCAGCATTTTGTTGATTATTTTGAAAAACTTTTGATAACTATTAACCTACTCAATCTAAATCCTCTTTACATGCCCATGCATCAATCTCTACCTTTCATAAAAACCCTTTAATTATTCCCGATTTCTATTTATCAAATCCTCATTTTCGAAATATCCCTACAATAAACCCGTCTAAGCCAAACATCGCGCTCGGTTGTGCGATGGGTTGCATTGCGCGGATTTCAACTTCTTGCAAGTCTTTGAAAATCATCTGTAACTTTTCCTTGGTATAGCCTAAACCACCTTGCAAGCTCCCTTGACGATATACTTCCCAGTCAGACATCGCTGAACCGCCATATGCGCCATTTTCGGCGAAGCAATTGACCGCAAAATAGCCGCCCTTTTTTAATGCCCTTTGTACAATTTCAACATATTGCAAACGGCGGTGCGGCGCAATGTGATGCAAGCAGCCTGCATCATAAATGAAATCATAGTAATTGGCTTGAATAGGCATCTCAAATAGATTGGCCTGCTCAAAACGGATATGAGCCTGTTCCTCCGCCGCACGCTCTTTTGCCCATTGCAATGCGGCGCTGGACAAATCAACAGCATGCACATCAAATCCTTGCTTCGCCAAATACAAAGCGTTGCGCCCAGCTCCGCAGCCTAATTCTAATACCGCTCCTTTTTGCACGATTCCTTGCTGCACATAGTGCACTAAATTTTCATCTGGTGAATTCACAAAAAATGGTACCTCTTTTTCTCGGTCTGCATAAAATTCATTCCAAAATGCTGTCGGTTCACGTAGCATATCATCTAGCATCATCATTAGGTCTTCTTTTGTCGTCATTAAATTCATCATTATCATCCCCCTATAATTCAAGTATAGAGAAATGCCTTTTATGACATGTAACAGCATGGTTAAAATAAGATTAAATCCCCTAAAAACGAGAATGAAAAGACATGCTTATAAGCTTCTTTTTGGCCACTAGCATATCCATCCTTCTATAAAAAAGGAGCAATCGACCTGAGCTATTTATTTTTTAAAAAGCTCTTAGAAAGTCTTGTCGCATCAATTACGATGTGCGAGAAATTTAAATATCTTGCCGAATGTTACAAATATGACAAATACATTACACAGATATGTGATTATCCAATATTCACCAATAAAATGTCTACCAGAAGAGCACCCGCTACTAATGCATTCAGATCAAGGCTGGCACTATCAAATGAAACTATACCGCCATTCACTTCAATCGAAAGGGATTAAACAAAGTATGTCTCGTAAAAGAAACTGCTACGACAATCCCGTGATGGAGAATTTCTTTGGCATTATGAAGTCAGAATCTCTATACTTTAAAGAGTTTGAAAGTATAGAGCATTTTAAAATCGAGTTAGAAAAATACATTACGTATTTCAATACAAAACGAATTAAGGCAAAATTAAAAGGCATGAGCCCGATACAATATCGAACCCATGCCCAAACCGCTGCCTAATGAAATATCCGTGTCTAACTTTTAGGGGTCAATTCAAAAGTGCATAGGGTGGTTTTATAGTTGTTTTTCACTGATGAATCCTCGTTTTAGGATTTTTATATAATCATTTTTTCTAAGATTCATCTCCAATAAATTTCAAAAATCTATGGCTCCATATATTTTCATAAAAATCAATCGTCTCTTTTGCAGACATAAATGGATTATTCAAAGTAGAGGTTGCTTTCTGTACCATGAAGTTTTCGTATCCCAATCCATGAGCAAATTTAATCGTAGCATCCATACAGTATTCTGTTTGAGCACCGCAAAATTCAATACGATGAACAGCTAATTGGTCTAAGAGATTTTTTAAGTTCGTTTTGTAAAAAGAATTTGCATGTATTTTCCTTACAAAAAAATCTTGTTCTTGAACATCTAGATTGGCATTAATAGCCCATGGTTCTTCTTCAGGTACTAATTCTTCATCACAGTGTTGAACAAAAATGATTGGTTTATGTAATCCTCTATATAAAGCAATTCTATTATTTACTTTAGTGAGTAAACTTTGTAAATCAAATAAATGCTCTCCACTGTAACATACACCATTTTGTAAATCTATAACGATTAAAACATCTGCACAAGTCTCCATTATTTTTACCCTCTTTCATATTGCAATATGTTAATAATTCTATCATTTGAAGATGTATTATACATTCTTATTTCTCTACTAAACAAAATAAAAAGATAAAATGATTCTCCAATTTCATATCGTCTTTTTAAATAACTATTTTATTTGTTAAAGGACTTTATATTTTTTAACTAGAAAAGCGCCATTAAAAACAAACACCAAGGCTGTTGCGCCTTGGTGTTTGTTTTTTATTTCTATAAGCTTGTTATGCCATTTTGCAATAAATACATTTTATAATACAAGCCTTGTTGTGCTAGAAGCTCTTGATGTGTGCCGCGCTCTTTAATTTCTCCTTGATGCAGCACTAAAATTTGCTCAGCATCCTGAATCGTTGATAAGCGGTGGGCAATCGCAATCGTTGTACGCCCTTTTCGCATTTTTTCTAAAGAATGCTGAATGGCAACCTCGGTTTCCGTATCAATAGCAGCAGTCGCTTCATCCAAAACAAGCACTTTTGGATTCGTTGCGATTGTTCGCGCAAATGCAAGTAACTGGCGCTGCCCACTTGAAAAAGTCGACCCACGCTCCGTCACTTTTTGCTTGTATTTATCCGGCAATGTATTAATAAATTGATCCGCCTGCACAAATTCCGCAGCCTTCTCTACATCAATATCTGTTAATTCCTTGTTATACAAGCGGATATTGCTGTCAATCGTCCCATAAAATAAAAACGGATCTTGCAGGACAAGCCCTAGTTTACGGCGAAGCTCCTCTTGACTAAATGCTTTAATTGACTGCCCATCAATACAAATATCGCCCTTTTCAAATTCATAAAAGCGCATTAATAAATTGATGATGGAGCTTTTACCACTACCCGTATGTCCAACAAGTGCTACTGTTTCTCCTGGGTTGACAGTAAAGGAAATATTTTTTAAGACATCCTTTTGTCCATCATAGCTAAATGTCACATCTTTAAATTCAATGCGGCCATCTGTAATTGCCCCAGCCTTATTTTGCTGTGCAGGCTCCAGCTCTTCCTCATCCAATAGGATAAATACACGAGATGCTGCAACTAATGCTTGTTGGAAAATAGCTAAACGCTCCATCACTTGATTAATTGGCTCAAAGAAGCGGTTAATGTATGTAATAAACGCATACACTACCCCAACCTCAACCGCTGTTTCTAGCGATGTTTTCCCAAAATATAAAAGCAGTAGCACAATCGCTGCAAAATACACTAAATCTACAACAGGACGCAACAGCAAGCTATTTAATTTCGTATTGTCCATCATTGCTTTAAAGTGTTTTGCATTAATATCATCAAATTCATCGTTAAAACGCTTTTCTTGGCGGAATGCTTGCACGATGCTCATGCCTGATAATGATTCCGCAAGCTTCGCATTCAATTCACTTAGCTTTTCACGCATTTCCATATAAACAATCGAGCTATATTTGCGGTACAAATAAATAATGTAAATAACGATTGGCAATAGCACTAAAGCAAATAATGCGAGTATAGGATTCATTAAAAACATCGCAATATACACACCAACAATTAAAAAGCCTGCTTGCACAAAGCTTATTAAGACGCTAACGAACATATCTTTTATCGCTTCCGTATCGTTGGTAGCGCGCGACACGATTGAACCCGCAGGTACACGGTCAAAATAACGCATACCTAGTTGATGAATTTTTGTAAATACATCAATGCGTAGCTGCTGAATAATTTTCAGCGCAATTTCTTGGAATTTCATTAGCTGCAAATAGCTAATCACAACATTTAAAATCTGAATCGTCGCATAGCTAATCGCTAAAATTAGTATCGGCTTCGTCTCAAAGTCGCCCAATGCAACATGGTCATCTAAAAATATTTTAATAATGTATGGTCCTAGCACATCACCAGTAACTGTCAGAACGAGTAAAGCAAGTGCAATAACGACCGCCTTTTTATGTGGAATTAAGTAGCGCAATAAACGCTTTAAAATAGCAGCTTGCTCTTTGCGTGAAAAGGTTGCCTGTTTTTCCATGCTACATGCCCCCCTTTTCTACTTGTTGTTCTAGCTGCTGTAGCTCATACATTTCATAATAGCGACCTCGTAATTCCATTAACTCCTCATGCGTACCTTTCTCTACAACAGTTCCCTCATGCATAACGATAATGATATGCGCATGCTGGATTGCACTTAAACGGTGTGAAGTAATAATGGTTGTTTCATTTTCGCGTGAAGCTTTTAATGCTTGTAAAATCGCTTCCTCCGTTTTCGCATCAACTGCCGATAATGAATCATCCAAAATTAATAATTCTGGCTCCATCATCAATGCTCGAGCAATGGAAATACGTTGCTTTTGTCCACCAGATAAAGAAACGCCTCGCTCTCCGACAATTGTTTCATAACCATCCGTAAAGTGTAAAATATCGTCATGAATATATGCTAAAGTAGCAGCATGTTCCACTTTTTCCTTTGCTGCCTGTGGATTGGTAAAAGCAATATTTTTGTATATCGTTGATGAGAATAAAAAATGATCCTGCGGCACATAGCCAATCGCCTCGCGCAGTGCAAGCATTTTATAATCATCAATGCGAATATCACCATACGTAATATGTCCTGTATAGCCTTCGAACTCACGTAGTAACAGCTTTAAGATTGCCGTTTTTCCTGAGCCCGTCTTCCCTACGATACCAAGTGTTTGCCCCTGTTTTAAATCAAAATGCACATTCGTTAAAGCAGGCGTCGCATCACCTGGGAATGTAAATGAATCAACATGGAACGATAAATCGCCTTTTGGTCGCGTATTATATGCGCCCGTTTTATCCTTAATTTCAACAGGCTCATTTAACAATTGCTCGATACGATCATAAGAAGCTGAACCCCGCTCCACAATATTAAATAGCATCCCAATTGCCAGCATCGGCCAAACGAGCAATCCTAAATATGTAGTAAAGGCGATTAAATCACCGATTGTCATAGCATTTTCCGTAATAAATTTAGCACCGAAGCCTAAACTTAAGAAAAAGCTAACACCGATAACAAGGCTAATTGTCGGATCGAAAAGTGAATCAATTTTCGCAACGCGCATATTTTTTTCTACAACATCGTTGGACAAACGTGTAAAGTCCGCAACGTCATCCTGCTGCTGCCCAAATGTTTTAATAACCTTCATCCCTGAAATACTTTCCTGCGTTTTATCATTTAAATCAGAAAACGCTGCCTGCGCATGTCGGAAACGTTCATGCAATAGCTTCCCGTAATAATTTGTTAATAAGGCCATGACTGGCATCGGAATTAACGCAATTAGCGTCAAGCGCCAATCGATCGTAATAGCCATCGCTAAAATAACAAAAGTCCCTGTTGTAATGGAGTCAAATAATGTTAATACTCCACCACCAGCTGTTTGCTGCACAGCGGAAATATCATTCGTGGCATGTGCCATTAAATCCCCGACACGTCGTTGTTGATAAAAGGAAGGTGACATTTTTGTAAAATGGCGAAATAATTTTTCTCGTAAATTTTTTGCTAAATAGTTGGACGAGCCAAAAATCATTTGACGCCAATAGTAACGCATTATGTACATCAATATTGCGACTACTACAATAATCCCTACCCATTTTGTTAAAGAGCTTGCCGTTAATGTCCCATCACCGATTTCATCAATTGTATAACCAATTACTTTCGGTGGAACAAGCTGTAAAATCGCTACGAGTGTTAGCATTAAAAGGCCGATAAAATACTCACGTCGGCGCTCTTTAAAAAACCACCCGAGCTGTCGAAATACTTTCATTGTTTCCCCCACCTTCATAGTATGACTTGCCTATTTTAACAAATATTCGAACATTATTGAATAGTATTTCAACTATTTGTTTCGGTTTTTGAAATATTTCAGTCGAAGGGCTGAAATTTTGACTTTTGGCAAGGAAATGTAGAAATTGATTAGGCGAATTCACGTGTTGGATTGGCGATTTTCACACTTCGTAGGGCGAATCACAACTTTCGACCTATCCGTTTGTCAAAAGCCCGACTTCAGAAGCCTTAAAAACCCACTATCCTGCAACTCATATTGTGATTTTTGCACGTTTTTAAACGAATAATGCAGAAACTCATTGTCCTCAGCATCCAAATAAAAAACAATTTCATCAAAATGGGCTAAAATGTCTAGCTCCAGTTTCTGCTCCACTGCTTTTTCAATTGCGGCTTTCAACGCCACACAATCCGTCACCTCCACCGGTTTTTGACGCGGGGCATGTAATAGTTTTGCAATTTCCTGCTCGCTGAATTTTGTCATGTCCATGAATCCTCACTTTCTCTATTCTATCCCTTATCCTGAAAAAAAAGCTTGGAATCACGCTAATTCCAAGCTTTTTTCCGTTTATGTCGTTACTTTAAGTACCGTTTTAATTTTTTGGATTAAGCCACCTGTTGAATACGTAAGTACACTGCGTTTATAGAAGGATAGGCTTACTAAATACATAACAAATGTTGAAGCAGCTAAAATAGCTAAAGATATTAATGGCTCAAGCGCCCCTATATCTGTTGCACCGATACGCATTGGCATAACCATCCCTGCTGTAAACGGCACATAAGAGCCGATTTTCACTAGTAGTGTGTCAGGGTTTGATGTAGCTGTCACCATAATAAAGAATGCGATAATAACTAAAATCATTGCAGGCATCATTGCTTGCGAAGCTTCCTCTGGCTTTGATACAAGTGAGCCAAGCAAAGCACCGATAATTAAGAACAAGAATATCGTTATAAGTAAAAATGCTGCTACATAAAGCAAATATTGACCATGAAGCTCTGCTAAAATTTCACTTACCATTGCCCATTTAGCACCACCATCTGTTATTTTCAACAGTACAAATAAAGTGCCAAATAGCAAGGCAAACTGCGATAAAGCGACTAAAAATATGCTCGTAACTTTCGCTTTAAAATGCGTTTCTGCTTTGACGCTAACAAGTAGCATTTCTAATGCACGTGAGCCTTTTTCTGACGCTACATCAGAAGTCACAATCGATAAAAATGAAATAACGAATATATATACTAGGAAACCAGCAATATACGAAACAATCATCCCAGCGGATTTTTGCTCCTCTGATTTACCATCTGACGCAGCCTCATTTAATGTTTTCATCGAAATTTGAGGGGCTGCATTGACTAATTGCGCCGACTGCTCAGGTGTTAAATTTAATTGATCCATCGCATAAAATTGTCCAATTGTGTTAGCATTCGCCGACAACTCCTGCTGCATCATTAACGGCAGTGGATCAAGTGATAATAAATTTACTGCTAGTGTACTATTCTCTGCTGAAAAGACGATGGCAGCATCGTATTCCTCGCTTTTTAAAGCTTGCTCTGCATCTGAAGTGGATGCAAACTGCGTCCAGACGATATCTCCGTCCTCTAGCATACTACCTACATCAAAGCTTGTTGTATTGACGTAAATGATTTCATCAGGCTGCTCTGCAAATAGTGCCTCTTTTATATCAGACCAGAAGAAAAATACTGTAATACCTAAAATATAAAGAACTGTCGTAACAATAAAGGATTTTGCCTTCAGCTTTTGCTTATAGTTTTCCTTTAATAAAATTAAAAACTTAGACATGATTGCCACCTACCTTGTCTTTGAAAATCTCGTCTAGTGACAAGTAATCTAAACTAAATTTTTCAATATATGTACCATTCGATACAACATCAAAAATGCCCTCTGCATATTGTTCGCTTTCTAAAGTGAGCACATATTGGTCGCGCTCCTCTTTCACTGATTTTACGCCTTCTAGCTTTGCAAGCGCCTCCTTCGTCAACTGCGTACGAACCGTTAGCTTCGTTTTACCGTATTGCTTTTTCAAATCAAGAAGCGAACCTGAAAACAGTGAAACTCCGCGCTTTAACAAGCATAAATGGTCACAAAGCTCCTCGACATTATCCATTTGATGACTTGAAAATAATATCGTCATACCCTGTTCTTTTAATAATAAAATCGCGTTTTTTAATAAATCTTTATTCACTGGGTCTAGCCCACTAAACGGCTCATCTAAAATTAAAAACTTTGGCTTATGAATAAAGCTTGCAATTAACTGTACCTTTTGCTGATTTCCCTTCGATAATGTTTCCGCCTTATCATTGCGTTTTTCCCCTAACTCAAAGCGCTCAATCCAATAATCCGCTTCTTTTTTGCACTCTGCTTTCGACATGCCGCGCAGCTGTCCAAAATAAATCAACTGCTCCTCTACCTTCATTTGTGGAAAAATACCACGCTCCTCTGGTAAGTAGCCAAGTAAGTCTCGATTTACGCCTTTGATGGAAGCCCCGTCCCACATAATCGAACCTTCTGTCGTTTCCTGCAAATCTAAAATCATACGAAACGTCGTCGTTTTCCCCGCTCCATTTTGGCCAATTAACCCGAAAATCTCACCAGGTGAAATGGAAAAATTTAAGCTTTGAACGGCTGTAAAATCTTTATAACGCTTCGTAACATTTTGTAAAACTAACAAATAAGCCAACTCCTCTCTTTAACTCCAATAATCAATATACGGCTATATTGTGAAAATGTTTCATTTTTTTAAAAAACTTTTCGCTTACCACTGCCCTATCGCTATGTACGCGTTTGACAACCTTTGTGCATTGTCAACAACAGGCTTTGGAAAGCCTTTCAACTGCAAAAGCTCCAATGCATTTTTCACATAAGTACTGCCCTTGTTAATGCGATAAGTAAAACGCATTTGATTATTTTCAATTACACCCTCAAAATAATAGCCCTCATACATTTCACCGCAAATTTGATAAAGCTCAATATCATGTGAAGCAACAATCGATAAATTATTTTTCTGTTCGTATAACCATGTTAAAATAGCAGCCGATGCTGAAATGCGCTCAATTGTATTCGTTCCTTTGAGTATTTCGTCCACAAATGTAATACACGGGATGCCTTGCTCGATTGTATCTAGCATTCTTTTCAATGAATTCATTTCTGCCATAAAATAACTTTCACCTTGTAGCAGGCTATCATTAATCGCGAGTGATGTGAAAATAGCTGTTCGCTTCATTCGAAAATCATCCGCAAAAACAGTATGCAATGTTTGAGCTAAAATGCAATTAAGTGCCAAACTTTTAATAAAAGTGGATTTACCAGAAGCATTAGAACCCGTAATTAATGCACCATTTGCAGTTGAAAATGTATTTTTCACAGGGTCCTCCAGTAATGGATGATACAATTCTCCACACTCAATTACTAAATCCTCGGTAAATTTAGGTATGCTGTATGTATATTGCTCTCGCATATGTAAAATAGATAAGCATATATCAATTTCTGCAACAAATTCCCATGTACGCGTGTAGGCTTCTTGATTTTTTGTTAGATGCTTCATCATACGACTATATATTAGGAAATCGACTAAGAAAAATGTTCTTAAATAATCCATTACTATCTCTGCCGGCGTTTCCTTATTTTTCGAAATAAGATGCACATATTTATATAGCGGAGCTAGCTTTTTTATTTGAGGAATAAGCTCCTTCTTTTCCTCTGCTATTTCGGGTTGTTCTAGCTTTGTCATTCGTTTCGCACCAGAAATAATCGAAATCGTATAAAGCAATGAAAAAAATTCACTTTCATATTGATCTTTTATACTCATGTAAATAATTGTATTCATTATGGCACATCCGAAAAACAGGAAAATGGCTATTTTTACACTAAAAACAGCAACTAGTAAAGACAGCAATGGTAAGGCACTACATAAAGAATAAACCCATTTATTTTTGATTTCTTTTTCATCCGTACGATACATATAAGCGGAGCTATTCATATAGTTTTTCTTTCCTATTGCATGCAAAATAAACTGTAAGTCTTCCTTTAAAGCTAGGTTTTCTGAAAGTTTTTTTATCAAAGCTTCTCGCTTGCTATGCTGCTCACCTTCCAAATGAATTTCCCTTAATGTTGCATATAGTTTTTCTGATCCAGGACTTGTATAGGTGAATTTGATTTTCTTATATACCTCATCCATATTCAAATCATGCCATGTATAATCATCGATGATTTGTGATTTGCAGGCATCCCTCTTATTGCACCAGTAGCTCGCGACAGATTGCGGTGGCTCTTCTTCTGGCTGATGCTTTTGCTCCCAATCCTCCCTTATTTTCTTTATTTTTCGCCTGTTACTATTCAACGTAAGATTTATAATCGTTATAAGCACGAGAAAGCTGGCGATAATTAAAGTTATTTTCATTGTTGTCTCCTTTCTATTAAATTTGTAGCTAACAGCTATTGGACTTTTTTAGTATAATGTAAACAAATTGTAATATGACAAAATATACGAATCGGAATATTAGAAGGTGAAATATGAATTTCGGTGCAACATTGCAAAAAGTACGTAAAAATCGACAGTTAACTCAAAAGGAGTTAGCTCACGGAATAGTACAACAAGGTACATACTCACGAATTGAACGCGGACAGTTACCTATTAACGCAGAGCTACTTGTTCAGCTTGTCGAAAGGCTCAATATGACAGTTAATGAGTTTGTCTATATTCATCTCCATTACCAAATAAGCGAACATGAAAAAATAACTAGAGCTTTTGCAGATATGGACCTTACTACACCTACAGAAATAAAAAAGCATCTAGCTCATGCACAGCGCTACATACAACAAAATTCAGATGACTACATTCAAATGCTTGTTCAAGCATATCAATCATTACTTGTATTGACGGAGGAGGGTGATTTACAACAAGCACGCATTTTAGCTGAACAGATTTGGGCAAAAATGCAAAGGCTGGATCACTGGTATATTAATGACTTAGAGCTTTTAAATGCTATTATTTTTTTATTTCCCTTAGATACAGCGGTAGAAATTGTGAAAACAGCTACAAAGCGTCTTGATATGTATGAAAATTTTTATAAAGATTTAACCTATTTAAAAATTTATTTTCATTTAAACTTGAGCATCTTATATTTAGAAAGCAAGGAATATAATACTTGCATCGCAATGCTGGACTCTATTTATCAGCAATTTAAAAAAAAGCTAACTTATCAAACACTTGGCTTTATTTACACATACAAAGCCATTTGTCTTTTTCATTTAGGGCGCCAAAATGAAAAAGAAATTCATAATTTAACAACATTAATGCATTTATTTGATGATGAAGATAATTTAACTGCGCTTTTACATGTAATTTCCTCACAATGCCAATTAAAGTCCAACTAAAAAACGCAAGAAATCCATGTAGACAGTGGATTTCTTGCGTTTATTTATTTTCCTTCTAGGTTGTATGAAATTAAGCTTGAGGCAATTGCCTGACAAATTGCTGCAAAATGACACTCATAGCGAGCTACGTCCTCTTTGGAATTGACGAAGCATAATTCAATAATTATCGCTTTTTGTAAAGCATTTAATAAGGCTAAGTCGGTGCGTGATTTTGCTCCTCGGTTGAGTAAGCCGCTCTCCTTGCTGATGGCTGCACTTATTGTAGAGGCAAGCGGCTGCATTTCTTTCCGCGCATAAAGCACTTCTGTGCCTAACCCATTATTTGTTGCCTTGGTAGCGGCATTAAAATGGATGCTCACATGTAGCCCCTTGCTTTTTTGATGTGCTGCAATTAAATAATTTAAATTTTGTCGTTGATTCTTCGAGCTATTATCTAAAATAACTTGTACATTTACCTCAGCCTCCCGCAGCAAACGGGATACACGTGCTACAACGCGCCTTGCCTCTGTCACCTCATCAATAAAACCAGCCGCCCCTGTCCCTGCATGCCAATGCCCTGCACTTAAATTCATTGTAAATCGCCCCCTTTATTCACTTATATAGAAGACTTCACAATAAAAAGGGACATATAGAGCATTTATCTCTACATGTCCCAATATTTTAAGCTAATGTTTCAATGCACAGCTTGATTGCTGCATTTAAATCTGCTTGTGACCAGCTTGGTACTTTACCATGTTCAATCGCAAGCTGATGAGATGCTGGAATATGAATAAAGCCTGCTGGAATTGCACCCTTTGTTTCATGCAACAACGTATACATCAATAAATTACAAACATATGTACCGGCTGTATTAGAAATAGATGCAGGGTAACCCGCCTCTGTTAAACGGTTGACCATTTCTCGAATCGGCAGTGTAGTAAAATAACCATCTGCTCCGTCTTCTTCGATTACTTCATCCGTTGGTGTATGCCCTGAATTATCCTTTGCCCCGTCCATCACATTAATGGCGATACGCTCAGGTGTAATTTTGCTGCGTCCTCCTGCAAGTCCTAAAGCAATGACAGCATCAGGCTTTTCCTCTAGTAAAAGCTGACGAATATGGTCTTGTGCTGCCCCAAACTCTACAGGTAACACCTTCCCTACGATTTGATATTGCCCGATTGTTTCGCCGTCTAAAGCTTTTACAACCTCCGCTGTCGGATTTAATGTAAATTGTAAAAATGGCTCAAAGCCTGTCACTAATAATTTTTTCATTGTTGGTTCCCCCTTAGTTGTATATCCATTTGTAATAGCCAATTATCAAAACGGTTTAAAACTTGGCTAAATAGCTGTTTGTTTTTCCGTAATACCTCATGCTCCGCCCAATACGCTAATACTGGACGCCATTTTTCTGGTTCTGCGACAGTTGTTGGTATTATTCCTTGCCCTATCATATTATCGATTGCTCGAATGGCCGTAAGCCTCTCTACTTCAGAGCCATTTAACCACTCAAATATTAGCTCTGCACTTGGCTGAGATTGCGCTAGAAGCGAGTCCCAGCCATCAATTGGAAAGGCAATATAATTTTTCATCCACTCTATAATGCTTTGGTGATGAAAGTGTTGTAGGCGATGTAAAGCTGTATAACCATCAACTTTATTCGTTCCCATATCCTTTAGAATAATGGACAGCCCTTCTTCTATTGGCAAACAATTTGCAGTTAAATAATCGCGTAGTGAGCTAGCTATTTCGCTATTTTTTTGCCAAAGCTCTCTAATCCATTTTTCAGCCTCGCTTGAACAAACTGTTACTAGTATTTCACTCCATGCTTTTTTATTTGATAAAGATGGGTCTTGCACTATTTTATCGCGCAGAGCTCGATATACGTCCTCTTTATTAAATTGTAAAAAAGCCTCTAGCACATTTGCATCTTTTACGCCGTGCATGGAAGCATAAAAAAGTAAGGATTCTAAGCTAGATGTAGCTTGTTGTAAATCGGAGGTTATGTATTGTTCCAGCCAATTCAGCCATATTTGCGAGCTCGTTAATTGAAGGTTTAAGCCTGTTGTATCACAAAACTGGCGATGCTGCCCACAATCCACGCCAATACAGCCTAAAGCTGTTATATTGTCGATATAGGCTTGAAAGCTAGTGGCAAGTAAATCAAATTCATCCTCTTCATGACTCCAATACCAAATAGATTCATCCTGAAGCTTAATAACAACAGCATCACCATTGCCCGCTGTATAAAACTGCAAATATTGTTGCCTCCATGATTCTTCATCAGGAAAATATAAATCCCGCAAACTCCAACCAAAATCACCTGAAGGTACATCGGTCAATTGATTAGGAAGAATTACTTCTTCTGGAAGAGACCAATAAATGCTTACTTGCTGTGAACAATCTTTTAATATTTGACGAAATTCTGCGGGAATTTGTATGTCAAGCTGTTCCTCAACCTCTAGTAGCTCTTGCTCTGTTGCTGCATTTCGAATTTCCACTGGATGCACGTATGCCCCTTGTTGCTTTAACTGATTTATCAAACTGTGCCAACGCTCACTCCACAAAACAACTCACCCCCTGGTCACATCATTCGTTAAAATCCGTATTTTCTGAAAATTTTATGGAGCAGTGTTTTAACAAAATAAAAAATAATCGCAGCACTAGCTCCAAATAGCATAATCACAGATAATGGGCCACTTGATGTGGAAAAAACAAGGAAATAATATGGTAGCATTAAAACTGCGCCAAATGCTGCATAGGCTAAAATTTCAAGTGAAGGCCATTTCCAGAAACGATCAAGCATAATAGATACCGAAATTCCGCCTAAAATATAGGCTGGCGCACTTAATAATAAAAACATTTGGAAAAGCTTCGGAAACGGGAATAAATCGACTTCAGGTGTAAAGCCTGCATAAGCAAATATTAAACTAAATAGCAATGTTGCAATTACAGCAATCACGCTTTTTCGACCAATTTCTTTTAACATAACAACCTCTTTTAGCGTTTTTTTTATTTTACCATAGAAAAGAGAAATTTCGATAGATGAAAAAAGTGACGGGAAAGCAGGCTTGCGCTTGCATTTCCCGTCACCTCTCAATTATTTACATTCTTTTTAATTTTTCATATTCAAGTTGTAGCTGCTCAATGCGTTTTCTGCCTTCTTCGCGGTTGCGTATTGTCTCTTCTTGAATCTGCTTCGTTTCCTCAATACCAGCCATAATTGTTTGCCATGTCGTTTCAATCGTATCGATAGTAATGCTTGGGCTACCAGCCGTACGTGCGATATTGACAGAGTTTTGACGAATATTTTGCGCGTTGCGAACAAGCATTTCATTTGTACGCTTATCAAGCTCAATCATTGAATCTGCCACTAGCTTTTGGCGTTGCATCGTTACCGCATGCACAAGCCCCTGCTTAAAGATTGGAATCGTTGTAACAAACGCTGAGTTAATTTTAGCAATTAAATGGTTGTTACCTTGTTGCATTAAACGAATTTGAGGTGCAGATTGGAAAGAAACCTGCTGCGCCATTTCCAAATCGTAGCGACGTTGCTCTAATAGCTCCATTGCTCGCTGCACTGTTTCATATTCTAAAATAGCTACTTGGTCACCTGAATTTGCTTGCGCTTCAAGTGCTGGTAGCTGACTATTTAGCTGCTCAACTTTTACCTCTACAGCCGCAATATGCTCACTTAAACTATGGAAATAGTTTAAGTTTTCGTCATACATTTGCTCAAGCTCCATCGTATTGCGCTTCATTTCAACTTCATATTTTTGAATTTCGTTGTAAACTACATCGACTTCTTTATTCATTGTGTCGTATTTTGACAATAGTCTTTCTAGCTGCTCCTTGCTCTTTGAAAACAGACGTTTAAGTAAACCGCCCTTTTTCTCTTCCTTGTCAAAATCTTTCGGATCAAAGCGGTCCATAATCGTATTTAAGTTGCGCAGTAGCTCACTTGAGCGCTCTAGCTTACTCGTTTTAATTGTCGATAACATACGATCAGAAAATGTCGAAATACCGTGTGCCGTTTCCTTCCCAAACTCTAAAACTGCAATTTGATTGTGCACATCGATTTTATTCGCTAGCGCTATAACTTGTGGTTCAGACTTTAAGGCAATTTGACGCTGGCGAATTTGTGAATATTCCTCGTTCGAAACAAGCTGTTTCGGCTCAACCTCTACCAATTCGTTTGTCACCTTTTCTCGTGTATCTAAATCTTCAAATAATGGATTTTTAAATTCAGACATATATATCCCCCAATTCTAATAGTACTTCTTTTATTGTACATTATTTTTCTATACTTCCATATACGAAAAAAATATAGCGAAGGTTTCATTTTCTTTTTTCGACAAAATTTTCTGATTATTCTTCACAATTTAGTTTTTGTATATTATCATTGTACTAAATTCTCGCATTAAGGAAAGGGGCGAAAAAGCAATGAACATGAAAATTTCGCTAAAAGGAAAAATATTATTTCCACTATTAATTACACTAATTATTGCTTTTATCGCAATGATGCTTATTGTTTCAACAATTAATAGTAGAGCGTTAAAAAAAGAAGCAATGGAACAAAGTGAAACAACGTTAGATAGCACAACATCCATTATTCATTCTTATTTTGAGCGCTATAAGGACGGCTTAGCCCTACTTACAACAAAGGAACAGCTAATCGCATCCGCAACAAATTCTCTCGCTACATCTGAGCTTGAGGTGGACGCTATTTTTGAATCATTATTGCCGTTTACACAAATTTATGAAGGTGTGTCTAATGCATATATTAGCTTAACAAATGGTAAAATCGTTGCAACACCAGTTAATAATGTACCGGAAAGTGTCAATCCACTTGAACGCCCGTGGTACATTGATGCTGTTGCAGCTAAGGATACCGTTATCGGAGAACCCTATATAGATGCAATTTCTGGTGAGAAAGTAATTACAATTTCCCGACCACTGTATTCTAAAACAAATCAATTACTTGGCGTTGTTGGAGCTGACATTAGTTTATCTTATTTAATTGATACGCTTAATACAATTGATCCTGGCTATGATGGCGAGATTTTCTTAGTGAGCTCCATTGGAAATCCTATTGTTCATAAAACAATTCAAGATGACAATCTTTTTGAGCTCCCTGCCTATCAGTTTTTAGGAGCACTAGGTGCATCGGATTTCTCAATTAATCATAAGCAGCTTGATAATAAATTGGTCATTTATAAAAAAATCGACGGGCTGCAATGGCTAGTTGGTAGTGAATATGAAATGAAAAACATTAATGCCATGGCAAATTCTACAACGAAAATGTTACTTATTACATTTTCCGTCGTGCTAGTCATTATTACATTATTAATGCTGTTTATTGTTAGCCATATTATTCGTCCAATTAGAGCACTAGAAAAAGTGGCGCAGCAGCTAGCGACTGGTGATTTAACAGCACAATTGCAGGCAACATCTAATGATGAAGTTGGTAGCTTAACGACAGCCTTTGGTGATATGGTGCACAAAACGAGTGGAACGATTCATAATATCCAACAATCCATTCATAAATTGAGCCTATCCTCCAATAGTTTAACTGCCTATTCTGAGGAAATGAATGCAACAAGTGATGAAATCTCAACAGCTACAATGTCCATCTCTGATGATGCCGCGGTAGTTAATATGGAGGCAAATAAAGCAGTGGAATTATCCAATTCCCTACAACAGCAGATGCAGACGATACATGATAATACAACTGTACTGTCCACTACTGCCAAGACAGTTGACGACGTTGGCGCACATGCTATGCAGCAAATCGATTATTTAGATGAAACAAATCATACTATGCAAAATAAAATTCAGCATATGCAGCAAATCATGACGAAGCTAGAGCAAGACATGGAGAAAATTGAAAGTATCGCAACTTTTATTACGACCATTTCTGGTCAAACAAATTTACTCGCTTTAAATGCTTCAATTGAAGCAGCACGCGCTGGGGAACACGGAAAAGGCTTTGCTGTTGTGGCAGATGAGGTACGCAAACTCGCTGAGCAATCTGCTCAAGCAGCCGCAGATGTCCAGCTTTCGATTCAGGAAATTTTAAATCAATCGAAAGTTGCTACTTCTGAAATGCAAGCAACAAATGAGCAATTTGCGATTCAGATTAATGCCGTTGAAGAAACAACATCTGCTTTTCAGCAAATGTCGCAGCACGTAACAAATATGCTAACGGCAATCCATGCTATTAACGAAGAGATTTCTTCAGCAACGTCACTATCATCAACAATCCAGCAACAAATGCATGAAATTCTAATGGCTAGTGACCAAACCCTTGCTGCAACCGAACAAGTAACAAGCTCCACACTAGAACAAACTGAAGCAACCAAAACCGTCGCAACCGCTTCAGAAGAGCTACTTCTAATGAGTCAGGAAATGGAGAAGTTAATTGATCAGTTTAAAGTCGTAGGCGATCAATAAAACTACGGAAAAAATGCAAACACGATGATTGCAGCAAGTTAAGCAAAATTAATATTTATATGCATTAAAAAGGTATAAATTTTTAAAATGCTCGTAAAGCCTTATTCTATAGGCTTTCGGGCATTTTAATTGTCGGTATATATTTCACGTATCCTTATATTTTAGCTGTCAAAAGTGGTAAATTCATTTGTTACTACTAAGCAGCAAGTTGTTCCTCTTGTTTTCTTTTTCCAAACGTTCCACTTCTGTCATTGCGGAATCAAATATTGCGTGTGTAATAGTTCAATGTTGTGGTTATGTTTGCTTGTCCCATGATGTACACACAATTTTTATGACTATATCAATTTACTTTTTTATAAGGTACTTCAACACCTTCATCAATAAATAATTGATTTTCAACATCTACATAACTCAACGTATTGCGTATCCAATAATACGATTCATCTATTTTATAAAGAGGCACAGACAACTGATGTTCAAATAGAATCATAAATTGTCTATTTTTAATAATCGTAAATCTTGTGTTAAGTTCATCTGCTAATTCATATTGACCTGTAATATCATCCTCATCAGAGAGCGGTAAAATATCTAGTTGTTTTGGTGTTTCTACAGAATATTGTATGCCCATTAAGTAATTCATAATTTCTTGTTCATATTGCGGAAACACTTCTTGATTCGTTGCTAAAACAACAATATCCTTTGTGGATGTATGAATAAATGCTTGTGCTGAACAACCAATCCACCCTCCTGTATGACCAACCCAGCCATCCTGAATAATAAAACCGTAACTATAATGCTCAGAAGCTTCTGTTGGTGTTAACATGGATTGCACAATCTCTTTGCTAATATAGCGGCCTTGTAAAAAGGCATTTAAAAACTTTGCTACCTCTGACACTGTTGCATAGATACCCCCATCACCATATATCCCATTATATTTTTCATTTTTGCCTAAGTATGGATCGTTATTTGCCTTTTTATATCGTTGCTCCTCATAATCATACGTATGGCCTTCCGCTTCATATTGTTTCGTAGGCTGTGTCGTTGTATTAATAAGATTTAACGGCCCTGCAATATATTGTTGTAAATATGTTTCATACGATGCGCCACTGACTTTTTCAATAATTTTTGCAAGTAAAACATAATTGGTGTTGCTATAAGACCAAAGCTCATTCGGTGCATGCTGTGGTTGTGCCCTCTTGACAAATGATTCGACATTTATTGTAAAATCTTCAGCAATATACTCTGGAATACCAGATGTGTGTGAAAGTAAGTTTGCAACTGTAACATTTGTGAAATGAGGAACGTTATACCAATTTGTAATTTTATCTTCTAATTGTAGCTGTCCTTTTTCAATTAACTGAAATGTCATTACCGCTGTATACATTTTACTTAATGACGCAAGATTGAATTGCGAATTTTCAGTAATTGGATTTTGCTCTGAGATATCTTGATAACCAGAATAATACTGCTTGATTTGTTCATGTTTTTTATAATAAACTGCCCCATTAAACGATATTTTTTTAAGTAAATCCTGCATTTGTTAACCCCCTAAATAAATTAGATATCTAACATATTGGACATGAAGAAATTTTATAATTCCTTCACTGCAATCTCCTTTAATTTTTCAACAATTTGTTCTAATTTGTCTAGCTCATCGGCTGAAAGCTTGCTGTAAATTTTATCTGCGATTTGCTGTTCTACATAGTCTTGTTTCACAAAATAATCTAATCCCTTGTCAGCTAATGTTATAAATATTTCACGTCGATTTTGTAAATTAATTTCTCGCTTAACATAATTACTTTTTTCCAGCTTCGCTATTAATTGGCTAACTGCACTAGAGCTAACATTCATTTCAACAGCAATTCCACCAACCGTAATACGTTTTGCTAAATACACAATATCTAATACAACAGCTTGTTGTGTTGTAATGCCGCTATCTAAATATTGCTTATAATGTTTATATATTAAACGGTTTATTGTATATTCTGCTTCATTAATGCGTTTAACTTGTTTATATAAGGACAAAAAATCACCTACTAATATGTTAGATATCTAACATATTAGCAAATACCTTGTCTAACGTCAATCTTGTTTGAAAATGTCATAAAATAAAGACTGAAAATAGCGTGGATTAGAAAAGATTTTCTTATTTTACTTTTCCCTCTACTCCAATATTGTAACTTAGCAGAAAAAGTCGAGTTGCTTAAAGATTATTGGGTAGTATTTTCGCTGTTTTTATTTTATCAGCACTATTTGAGTTTAGTACGCAAATTGAAATTTGATAGCCTTTTATTTTTTGGGTTGACTGTCTAAAATAGAACCAACAACAATTCCTATAAGCATCCCAAATCCAGCTCCTAAAGGTAGACTAAACAAAAAATTACCGTTACTCATAATGATACCAATAAAAATCCCTACACAAGCACCAAAGATTAATCCAAATGAGATACCCATTCCTAAATACTTATTTTTCTTCATTACGACTGCCCCTATTTTTAAATTCTACTTTAATGGTATCATATTCCATCTTTTTTGAAAGTATAATCGGCTTATTTAGCCCTTGAAAAGGTTAGATATGTTCCATGTTTATGTGAATAATCTAAATTTTGTCCTGTTTGTTAAATTAAAAAACTGATAGAAATGAACTGTGACTGGGACATAACTAAATTGCAGCTTCAAAAAGCCGAATGATATTTTAGTAAAAACCATGTAATAAATAGAGAAAACCGAGCTATTAAGGAACACTTCACAATTGTTTCTTAAATAGTTCGGCTTTTTGATTGGCTAAAATACTTTTGTTACAGCCTCAAGTTATGTGGCGAGAATCATCAAGTTGAAGGTTTTAGTATGTATACTACTTTAATTTCGATCCATTTGCTCTATGTAGAGAGAAACGTGGATATGCTTGCTTATTACCTCACTAAAGAGATTTCAATCCATTCTCTCTATGTAGAGAGAAACTGGGCTTGAACGACATGAGCCTTGAAGAGCTTGCAATTTCAATCCATTCTCTCTATACAGAGAGAAACAATGGCTTGCTTATAGTCTTTTATAATCGCTTTTATATTTCAATCCATTCTCTCTATACAGAGAGAAACGATTGAGCGTTTTGTTCCAAACAATATGTCACGAATTTCAATCCATTCTCTCTATACAGAGAGAAACAGTAATTAATGGAACATACGGTTCCGTATGGGTATTTCAATCCATTCTCTCTATACAGAGAGAAACGATAATGGTAAATCTTCAGGTGCAGTTCATTTTATATTTCAATCCATTCTCTCTATACAGAGAGAAACCGACACCACCCATTAATAAATCCGTTGGACTGAAAATTTCAATCCATTCTCTCTATACAGAGAGAAACTACGATTTCGAAAAAAAAGACTTGTCCATTTTACATTTCAATCCATTCTCTCTATACAGAGAGAAACTGTAAAAAAACAAGATAAAAATAATATTTATCACTGTTTTTCACTAAAAAATAATTCTTTAAGGTTATTTTAACCTAAATCATCTTCCATTTAAATAGAAAATCCCATATATTCTTGGTGCGAATCCCCTTAGTAAATCATGTTTGCTTCACATTCGCACTAGCTATTAGTTACTCATGTAAATGTGATTTCACAAAACTATTTTTCCTTTTGCCCCAAAATTCAATTCCCATTCTCTATACAGAGAGTGATTCCTTTGAACACAACGCTATATTAAATGCTATGAAATTCCAATCTATTTATCCTATGAAGAGTGAAACTGAAATATAAAAAACTTAATCGAGAAAGTGAAAATTTCAATCCATTCACTTTATAAAGAGTGAAACCTAAATAATGGCTAAAGAAAAATTATATACAAAAATTTCAATCCATTCACTCTATAAAGAGTGAAACTACAATAACGGTGGAGTTATAACTTGCTTCTATTGATTTCAATCCATTCACTCTATAAAGAGTGAAACGATTAAAAACTATATTGATTCTTTACAGCTTAAATATTTCAATCCATTCACTCTATAAAGAGTGAAACATTAATTGATAAGGCGGTGGAGCTGTAATGTTTCCAATTTCAATCCATTCACTCTATAAAGAGTGAAACTAACCAATACATAAACTAAATTATTAAAAGGAGATTTCAATCCATTCACTCTATAAAGAGTGAAACCGTTCACATAGTTTCATAGTCTTATCCCTCCACTCATTTCAATCCATTCACTCTATAAAGAGTGAAACGCCGTTTACAATTCTATAACAATCAAAATTTAAGATTTCAATCCATTCACTCTATAAAGAGTGAAACGTTCGAAAATCGAACACTTTAGACACTGGAAGGAAATTTCAATCCATTCACTCTATAAAGAGTGAAACTTTTAAAGTGATGATTAATAGTGCCGTTGATGCTATTTCAATCCATTCACTCTATAAAGAGTGAAACTGTGAAAAACAAGGTAAAAATAACATTTATCATTCATTTTCACTATAAAACAAACCTATACAGTCATATTAACCTAAATAGTTTCTCATTTCACTAGAAAATCCTCTGCATTATTGGTGCGAATCCCCCTAGGAAATCATGTTTGCTTCACATTCGCACCTGATGTAAATCCTTCATATTTAGATAATTATTTTTTAGTTAATCAACCCGCTTTTCAGCTTTTCTAAAATTTAACTAACACGCTCATATAGAATGTGACCGAAAAATTTAGTAATCTCATTTATTTAGTGTACTACATTTACCAACTTTTGAAATCATCAGGCTAGGAATTAGTCTAGATTAGAGAGAAAAGTACACATAACATGCGCGAACCTTCTAGGGTCTTCATGTGCACTTGAGGTTCGCGCAACATTAATTATTTTTCAAGAATTTTTAGCCAAAGATATTTATTGTTAGATGTCTCTTCTTTAATTGTTGGTAATGTTCTCTTTATTTCCTTTTTGTTCTTATTATTTTTATTAAACCATTGATGTGATGCTATATCGTTTGGTTTTCCATTCGACTTCTTTGGAGCCACTTTAGGATAGGATATTGCACCTTTAGGTAAATTAGGTTCACAGGCAAGTATTTGTAATAAATCTGAGTGTTCATGAATATTGTAAAGTTTGTTGTCCACACGAGACTTTTCAGTGTAACTATATAAACCTGTAGCACCATCAATCGTTCGTACTTTGATAGAATTTACTTCGATACATACACTGCCAAATCCTAGAGGCTTTCCTCGCCCAATTTTATGTGCATGTTTTTTAGATGAATTAATATCTAACACATTACATAATTGATTTATTTCTTGTTCACTTAATTTTTCAAAATAAATATTAAAAGTGAATGAGCCGTTCCCTTTAATGGGCTTTACATCATATTCCATCTTACTTTTTTTAGTTTTTTTTGCATCTTCTTTATACTTTTCGGTATTAGGTTTATGGTGCCAATAAAACTTTCTTCCATTAAGCTTAATATCATTTGGAGCAATGCTATCTAGGGTTTCTTCAACCTGATTTGTTTTATAATCATATGTCCAGTACTTTGCACCAACTATTTTTTCTGCATAGAATTCTATTGTCCCTGGTTTAGGCTCACCTAAAGCTGGTAGTCTTATAATCTCCTCAAAACTTTCAACGCCTTCTCTAGGCACTGCATCACTAAAACGAATACGTGATGCTTGCATAAACTGTTCACTTACAAAACCAAATAGATGACATGCAGCACATATTTTTGATTGACAAGTACAAGGCTCATAATCACCTTGATGTTTCAAAATAGATAGCAGTGTGTTTTCAAACACTTCTTGTGAGAGCACAGCGGGTGCAAGATGACTAACTTTATTAGAAGTTATAACATAATATACAGGTAACTTCATGATACCTTCTGCTTTGTTGTCTCTTAAACCCATTAATATATTTTTATATTCTACGTAACCGCTATGGTCTCGAAATTTCCCTTTACTTTCTTCGCTATTTCTATTTTTTTGATAAATTTCTAATACTGTTATTAATGAATTGATATCCTTCTCTTCTAAATCATAAACTTTATCTTTAGGCTGAAATACAAATATAGGTTTTCCATGAATCCCCTGTTCACTTAAATGTACATATCCTTCTTTATAATCAATGTTTTCTTGTATATCATAAAACAACTTATTATTTTTACTATATAGTAATTGAGCTTCTTGTAATTTTTTAGATTTTGTTAAATAAGGTTTCTCTTTTAATTTCACTGGATCTGCTTCTTGCAATTTCCAAACTCCGTCTTTTTTATATAGCAACCCTGCTTGTTTTTTCTCCATCGAACGTCTATGAAAAGCGCCTTTATTCACTTGTGATAAACAACCATTAAATGCTGCTTCAAATACGCTACGAATCATTCCGCGGATTTCAGAGCCAGGGATAATTGGTTGCTTGTCCTGAGGATAATGAAAGAACTCTTGTGACGTTTCAATATTATTTGGAATAAAAGTAGGCGTTAAAGTTTGTAAATTGCATTCTATAACACCTGTGAACTCACCATTTCTCCGTTCTTGCTTATCACACTTTCCCTCTAAAGGTACAAAGTTATAGGGATTAATAAAATAACTATCGCTCATCTTTACCCTCCTTTAAGAATTTACCGTATTTAACTAGCCTTTCGTCTACCACACTATATGAAAAGGGTTGGTCTGTAGCAAAATCTTTATCTTGGAATGCTATATATTTTCGAAAAACGAGACTCACCTCATCACCGATTTCATATTTATGAGGGATTGCAATTTTTGTACCACGCTTTTCGTGCAAAATAGAAAAAGCACCTTTTACATCTACTACTTTCCCCCACAATTTGTGACATTCATCAATGAAATGAATTTTAGGCGCATCCTTCACCATATCTTTACGTTTCCGCCAAACAAAACGCTCCTCTTGGCGTGTAATTTTAATTTCTTCTTTTTCATTAAAAATACGTACTTCTTGAATAAATTCAGGATTAGGTTCATTCTCATTTAAAATCAAATGCTCTTTTGTCACTTTCCCTAACAAAACACCATAATCTGTAACAATGTACAACTCAAATCCATTGTGTTCTTTAATACAATCCATAATTTGTTCTTTATCTATAGTCCCTGTTATGACAAGCGAAGAAGTTTCTATTGCTTTCATATCAAGCTACCCCCCTTCAATTTAGTCATCGCAGCATTACAGCCTGCCTTTAGCTCATCTATAGGTATGTCTAGAGGTTTATTTAACTCAAATACCCCCCTGCCAATTGCTGTTTCGCCACCAATTGCTAAAAGGCCATAATGTAAATCTTGAATCAGCCAATATAAAATACCCTGAATTACCTGACTAGATATTCCTTTATCATCTCGCCAACGAATAATTAATTCTGTGTTGCCTTTACATATAGATTTTCCTGTAAATAGTGCACCATCAATGGTTGCACCAGAAAAACGATCAATTGCGTTACGTGTAGTGATTAATGAATTAGAGTTTTCGATGACAGATTCCTCAAATTGTAAGATTGAAGGCATTCCATTACCTTTATCATGTTTACTACCAAATAATTGCTCTACTATATTCTTTTGATTTTGTGCTATTTCTTCATTTCCTTGAGCTAAATCTTGTAAAATTTCAACAAAGCGCTGACGAAATGCGCCTGCCCATGTCGCGCCAGGAATGACTGGCTTCCCATTAGCTTGTAAATACGTATAATCTACGTCTTCTTTTGTTTTATAGTCACGAATAAGCAAAGTTTGCTTAATATTTAATGACACTTTTAACAATTGAAGTGTTTGTTGAGGATTTTCTAAAAGCGCTTTTTTCTCATCCTCTTCCTTCCAGCCCCAATGCCAATCAAGCCATTCTTCTACATCTTTTGGATAATCAAACATCTTCTCATATACTTTTTTAATTTTTAATTTTCCGTAGCCGCGATGGGTTTTACCACCAAACTTTAACTCTCCCAGATCAATCGCATCTAGCAAAGCTTTAATAAGGTCTTTATCTTGCTCTGCATTTGAACTTTCACGTTCAATATATTCTAAACGCATAGTAAATAAAGCACCTGTCTCAATAACTTCTGCCTCAAATTTCCCCATCTGTTCAGCAACTTTATTTTCTAATTTGACATGGTCACGTGTTTTAATTTTATAATCCGTAAAAGAAACATTTGAAATAAAAATACGGCTTTGTCTAAAATCTTCATGTTCTTTGGATTCCTTGGATTCTTTAGATTTTTGCTTTTCAGCACCAAATAGCGATGAAACCGCTTCATCTAAATCTTTATCTGTCAACCATTGCCGAAATGCACCCGCAATAGATGTACCTGCAATAAAAGGATTACCTTGCTCATCACGCAATACATCCATGTCAGTATTATTATTTTCCCCTGAGCCTGCAAGTAGTGGTGAGAGTAGCTCCCCTTCAATTTGAATATACGTTCGTTTCAGGAGTTTATTTTTTAAGCTATTCGTTGGCATTTTTTCGCACCTCCAGTCTTACTGCATGGAAGAAGTCTTTGACTAATAATTCTTTTATATCTTGATTTAAGGGCTCTTCATTAAATAATTCCTTGCTAATTAGTGAACCAATATGGTTTAGAATTTCTTTACTTTTATTTTCTAATTCCACTTTATATTTTGCTGGTAAATCGAACGCCTTCAAAATATATTGTTCTAATTGATATAGCTTTGTATTGCTATATTTGCTCAAGGCATTATACCCTTTAGCCAATGTCTGTATTTCTATTTGCGCAAGCTTTATTGCCTTAGCCTTCTTTATTGCAACATCTATCTCTCTAGTTAATGGTAGTTTTTCACCTCTACTGCTCTCTACATTATTATCTAAATTTTGAGCTGTCATTTCCTGAGTATCTACGTGTGCTAACACATAAACTTCACCACAACCTTGTGCTGTTTCTGCTCCCCAATGTTCATCCGTTAATTGTCCCCAGTCTACATCTTGCTGATTTGTTGAAACAACGAACACTGTACCTGCATCAAACGCTAAACGCTCTGGTTTAGGTAAACGCCATTTTGCATTATAACCCGTTAATGTTGTTTGCTTTAGATACATGTTTTCAATATTTAATGTTGTCCCAAGTTTCCGTTCAAATTGTTTAATTAAGAGTGCTGTATCAGCAACATAACGACCTGTTTCATTTTGCAATGTTAATGGCGTAGCTAAATAAATAGCCACTTTTGTATCACCTGTTTGCGCTTCTTCAAAACCTATAGACGGCAATTGTTCAATAGCTTCCAATTTAGCAGCACCGTATTCTGCTGTGCGGGAGCGCCCTAAATGAATTGCTCCATCATTATCTTTTAATAAATCAAACAATAGTTTAATATCTTCAGCTTCACCTTTTAATTCCCCAACGAATTGTTGTCCTTTTTGTAAAGCTGTGTAGTAATAAAACTGCCCTTTCTCTCCCTGAATCCCCTCTGTTCCCAGCGTATCATTAAGCGCTCGACCGTATTGACGGTCTTCTGGGCGAGCATGGTGCATACGAAATTCTTGCAAAGGCTCATATAAATAAAGGTTGTTATCCTCTTTATGTGCTAATGTACTTATTTTACGTAGTGTCTTATCACCTTTATTATTTCCTTCATACATCACAACATCTTTATTTTTAATTCGCTGTAAATGTGTTGGACATGGTATGAACTTTCTAGCATCTACTTCTGGATAGGCATAGCCGAAAGCAATACCACCTCGTAAAAATAAACGGGCAAATGTCTCGTCTTCATGCGCTTGTTGCCCAAGAGATTTATGCTTTTTAATATATAAACTAGCAAAAACGCCTAATAACGCACTTCCTGGAATAAAATTAGTGCAGCTATAATACAACCCTTTTTCACCTGCTAATAAAGCAGGCTGTTGTAAAGTAATACGAAAAGCACCTGTTCCCTTAGTTGCTATAGTTTTTTTGTTTGTATTTTCATCAATCAATTTTACTTCACAGTTTACTTCTCCTAAGCCTCTTGTTCGTCCATACCCTAAATGGCGTAATCCCTTCGCACAATTTTTTAAAAGTGTGCTTTGCTTA
Source organism: Bacillus ndiopicus (assembly GCF_000612805.1). Classification (GTDB taxonomy): domain Bacteria; phylum Bacillota; class Bacilli; order Bacillales_A; family Planococcaceae; genus Metasolibacillus; species Metasolibacillus ndiopicus. The sequence goes on from NZ_HG964404.1 coordinate 288,374, forward strand.
TCACTATCTAATTCAATAACACTTTTAAATACAAGTCCCTTATTAATTACTCGAATAGTACGTAAAGAACCTGTTTCTGCCTTCCCTTGTGCTATAGCTGTTTTCGTATACAGCATTGTAAATAATGGCAATACCTCTTGCTCGTTGTGCGCTTTTATTTGCGTGATAAACTGTTCATATTCTTTAATAGTATAACTTTGATTTTTATTAAAATAATATGCAGGCAATCCATTTAAAGTCGCATCGTATATTTTGAACCCTGAGCTATCTTGTGATCCAGGTTGACCAAAAAGCTTATCTACTTCTTCTACTTCCACAAATCCCCACTCTACTAATTCCTTAGCTACGCCTCTTAAAGCCCCTTTAATACGCTTGGCAGGAATAATGGGGATACCGTGCTCATGTGTAATTTCTTGGTCTACTACACCTGCAATACTATCTCCACTTCCTGGACTCAAAGGACTTCGCAGCGTGATAATTAATTCATATTTTGACACTTTGCCCACTCCTCACCTTTGCCGAAATCAATTAATTGTAGTGCATCAAATAACATGCGTTCATCTTTATTTATTTCTTCATAACCTCTCGAGCTTGCTTCAGCTTTTACTATGCCCACTTCTTTTTCGTCTTGTAAATAAGCTTGATATAAGGCAATAAGGCGTGATTGTGGCCAAGAATCTAATGGTTGATTTAATTTATAAATTAAATCAATTAATTTCTTAAGCTGTTCAGTACTATATACTCGCGGTGACAAGTATGTTTGATTTTGACGTTGTTCATCCATTGTCTTTACATAACTACCTCGTACAAGATAAAAATCTAGATAAGAGCCCTGTTCTCCGTCATAATATTGCTTTTTTGCCTTCTGACAGCATTGCTCTGCAATCTCATAAGCTAATTCAAATGGGAAGTGACTATGCACAAAGGCAACACCTGCACAGGCTTCTATCACTACATCAAGTGCTTTACTCTTCTCTTGTAATTTTTCCATAAATACATGTGTAAATGGCAACGCTAAATCTGCTTGGCATATAAACGTAACATCATCGCCATCCAGAATAAGAGGTCTCATCGGTAATTGCTCGTTTTTAAATACATCTAATGCATCTCCAAAAACATCTCTAAAAAGTGCTGTTATATTTTGAGACAATGTTCTATGTTTTTGTATACTCTCTAGCATATTGGTATTCATATTACCTAACCCTTTTTTTATCCAATTACCTATACCATTTCCATCAATATGTACAACTGCAATATAGCTTTCTTCACCTCTTTCACGCTTTATATCCGTAGTTTCTTTTACAAAGCTCTTTTTATACTTTTCAAAAATAGTGTTTTCACTTGTAGCTTGACGTTTTAAATATTGCTCGGTTGAGACATTAGCTTTATCTTTATAATGTGTAATCGCATCACCTTTAAACGGCTCTTGAGCAAAAATAGGTAATGTTTGATTAAGCTTTGTGCGCAGTTGTTTAGATTTAGTCTCTGAAAGCTTTTGCATCAATTCTTTATATAATGCTGCATAGGTTCTTTCATCATCTTTTCTAAATGGAATAGCTTCTGTTACCATCGTTAATGATGCACTTTCTTCTAGTACCTTTAATGCAAACTTGCGATTGACTTTATGGTATAGATTCCAATCACGATAAATAACAAGGGCATTACCTCCACCAATATAGACTACCTCTGCTCCAATACTATTTTTGCTTAAAATACTCTCTTCAGTAGAGACTCCCTTCCACTCAACATTCACCTTTTTTTGGCTTGCACATTTTTCTAAAACTTTAACAAAATGATGCTCTACCATTGTTCCTACGATATATGATCCCCCCATATTTTCTTGCATACGATTGGAAGCAAAAATATACTCTTGGATACCTGTAATATCATAAACTGCTAATAAAAAATCATCGTTGGACTCTGCCATTTTTTTAATAGCCTCCTTCTTACTTTCAATTTCAAGTGCTTCGTTAAACATATTTACATAAGAAGCATGTGGGAAAAACATCGGGTTATTCACTAGCATTAATAGCTGATTTAGCTCAAATTTTAGCGAGAGTAAGGTGTTTAATTCGATTGTGACACTCTGTAATTTCCTAACTGTATCTTCCTCAGCTTTTGCCTCTGTATTTTTTTTAATGCCCGCCAGATCTTTTAGCTTTTGATAATCGGCACCATAACGCTCATGTCCATAATGATTTAATTCCTCGTACCATTCATCTAAGGTGGTTAAAGTTTCGGCATTACTTTTTGTTAGCTTTTGCTCTTTATTGAGATGCAAAATCATGTCAAAATCCACTTTTAAATCTTGAATCTTTTTTTCTTCCATACTAAAAGTGCATAAAATAATAATTGGACGTGTAGCCGTTTGTGATTGACTGCTTCTTAAATGTTTTAGGTTCGTATCCAGTAAAGATTGTTGTGTTCTTACATACGCGTTTAATACTGGTTGTAAATTTTTCACTGTTTTTACCCAAGCTTTTAAATTATCTTTATCAAGTGTTCGGCTTTTACTTTGCACAACAATCGCAATAGCCTCAATCGGTATAAACAAAATATTTCCATAATTAAAGATGTAAGGCGTATACTGCTCGTCATAAATCGCAATATCAACTTCTGCTGAAATATGACCAAATGAGTCAATAACAAATACGTTTTGTGCCAAAATATATTTCTTAGGTACAAGATTTCGAAAAACCTCATTCCAAATATTTTCTCTACTCGTACCTGATGTCACATGATGGTTTGGTGTTTCCAACGCTAACTGGCTTGTAACAGATTGCGCCACATGCTGATAATGCTTGAATAATTGCTTCAAAGTTTCTGTATCTTGTGTCATGCTTCTCCACCTACTTCGTTAAACGCTCTAACATAAGAGGCATGTGGGAAAAATATTGGATTATTGATTAACATTAATAATTGATTAAGCTGAAATGTTAAAGATAGTAAAACGTTTTGCTCCCCTTCTTTTTTAACCCCATTTTTATAAACATTTAGCTCCATTAAGGTGCGTTCAGTCTGTGTCTCTCCTTTATAAACTAATTGCTGTAATATTTCTGAAGTGCCTGTGTCATAATGTCCTATATTTACATAATGATTTAATTGCTCGTACCAGTAATCCAGAGACGCTGCCTCATTCGCTACTTTTTTTGTTAGTTTTTCATTGCCATCTATCTTTTGTACTTGTAAAACAATATCAAACTGTTCTGAATCTACCTTATCTGCAGCACATAGTATCGTAATCGGTCGTGTAGAAGTCTGTGTTTCTTTACGTGGCTCTTTATTAGACTCTTTTTTAATCTGATTTTGAAGTTTTTCATACAATTTATCAACCGTATTGTCCACTAACCCCTGTTGAATACGCACGTAAGCATTCATATCGGTTTTTAACTTTTGAATCTTATCTAACCAGTCTTTTGATGTATCAAATTCCTGCTTGGATTCATCACGCTCTTTCTCACACCGCACCACCGCGAACACCGCCTCAATCGGGATGTATTTCAGCGTGCCATAGTTGAATATGTAAGGCGTATACTGCTCGTCATATATGACAATGCTCACTTTTGGTGAAATTGTTTTATACGAATCAATGATACACACATTGGTTTCTAGATTATACTTTGTTGGTACCATCCGTCGAAACACAGGCAACCAAATATTTTCACTATTTTCTGCATCAATGTTTAACTGTGCGATAATGCCCTGCTCTAAGTTCATATAATTTTCAGATAATTTGCTGATGACCGATGTATTGCTCTTCTCCATCATTCCACCTCATTTAATTGTAATCAATCGTATATCGTCCGAAGCCATGTGTCGGGTTTCTACCAATATGTAATAATTGCCCGGCCTGTAATAACGGAGTAAATGGGGTAATATCCCCTTCATAACAAGCCCAGCCTGTAATCGTTTCCAATAATAATTCATTATTTTTTTGATTCATTGAGTATCTCTTAAATTCATCAACCTGCCACTTCGCTTTACTTGTTTTGACACCTCTTGCCTCTGTTAGCATAGCCTCGTTATCCCATTCTAGTTGATGCCCTGCATAAGCATGCGACAATAGGCTAATGCGCCTTGTCACAGCTCGAATAATATCCTCGAAAGAAGGCTCTGTAATTAATCGCTTGCTCTTTTGTAAACGTAACGGCACTGCAAATTGCATAAAAGCATGAGATGCTTGCTGTTCAGTACAATGCAACGGATGCCTTATAGCATTTTGTAACCATTTTTTATTGTCGTACCACACTAATTTATGATTTGTTGCATCGGAAATTTTAAGTAATTTAAAGGGGATTCGCTCAGCTCCCCAGCCAAACTGTTCCATTCTTCTAATCATCTCAACTATTAATTCCATCCGTTTATTCGCGTCGCCAAATAATGTAATTTCAAATTCGCAAATATCACCTATCTGCCAATTCGTTTTACCTGTTGTCAATACATGTAGCACAAATGGATTAATTGAGCCTGCCGGATTTTGAGGTGAAACAAAATGCTTAGCATAGGCACAGTCTTCTGCAAGTAGGCAAGTAAAGCATTTTACGTTTGGTGTGGGACATACCATTTTACGTAAACTATGACCCAATATTCCTCGTACAGTAGAGCCAAGATAAGGCGGTAACTTCCCACTATTTTGTGCTTCAAATGTTACACGCAACGTTGTCCAACTCATAAATGAAAACATCTACACACATCCTATATATTGTTCAAATAGTATAAAATACCTTATTAACTATATGATACATTTATAACATACTTCCTAGTAAATGAAAATATATTCCATACAAAAATTATTCTTATAAAAATAAAAAAACCGCATAATACAGGCACGTAGACCTGAAAATTATGCGGTATCTTTGTATTTTATTAGTGGTTTTGCAGCTCTAAAGTTTCTCTATGCAGAGTGAAACACTTAGGAAAAGGTCGCACACTTAAAGATATGACAATTTCAATCCATTCACTCTATAAAGAGTGAAACATTGTTGGTCATGCAACGCTTGTGAGGATTGTTTATTTCAATCCATTCACTCTATAAAGAGTGAAACTCCTGTTTCGATGTTAATTCCCGAACCTATAGGGAATTTCAATCCATTCACTCTATAAAGAGTGAAACTGTGAAAAACAAGATAAAAATAACATTCCCTCTTTGCAGAGAGACAATAACCAAATAATTATTGAGCAACGCAAGCAAAAAGTTCAATCCATTCACCCTACAAAGAGTGAAACGATAGAGGTATGGAGCACTTTATTAAATATCAAATTTCAATCCATTCACTCTACAAAGAGTGAAACGATGAGGCAGCTCCTGATATTTTCTATGACCCATTTCAATCCATTCACTCTACAAAGAGTGAAACACAGCTATCCTCTTTTTATTCAACACATAAGATGTATTTCAATCCATTCACTCTACAAAGAGTGAAACGCTGCAGCATCTTTTAGCCGTTCCATGACTTGCTATTTCAATCCATTCACTCTACAAAGAGTGAAACCGGAGAACAATCCAATGCATTAAGTATGACATCAATTTCAATCCATTCACTCTACAAAGAGTGAAACCGATATTATTAATCAAAGTATCAGCTGTTTGTTATTTCAATCCATTCACCCTACAAAGAGTGAAACTGTGAAAAACAAGATAAAAATAACATTTGTCATTGATTTTCACCAAAAGATAAATCTTTAAGATTATATTAGCCTAAATCGCCTTCCATTTAAATAGAAAACTACACCTATTATCGGTGCGAATCCCCCTAGTAAATCATGTTCGCTTCACATTCGCACCTCAATCCCATAGCTTAACTATAGCAAATAGAGAGTTACTATAAAATTTATTTATTCGTTTTAAAGAGATGGAACATCACATTTTCACATTGCCCTTGTGATGTTCACTGACGCTGCCATACTCGTTGCCTCTAAAGGCTTTTCACACAGTACTAACAATTAATTCCACTACCTCTGCTGGTCTTACATCCAATGATTTTAGTTCAGCTTTTGCTAGCCAAATTGGTTCAAATGTTCCTGTATATAATTCTGGATTGCTGTATTCTGGGCCGGTGCCTGTACCGACTTTGCCGCCAATTATTTTTGCACGGTAGTAGATTTGTTCGCCGTTGAATGGAAGCTTGCATAGTAATTCTGTTAGTTCAACTTGGACGCCTACTTCCTCCATTGCTTCTCGAACGGCTGCTTGTTCAACTGTTTCGCCTGGCTCTACCTGCCCTCCTGGAAAAACGAAATAGGTTTGTTCATTTTTCACACGTTTAATTAATAAAAAATGGTCATTTTCTTCTATCACCACTGCACTGCGAATTCCCATCATTGCGCCCCCTTTAGGTAAAGCTATTTTGCTTAAAGTAAGAAACGACTAGCATAATCATCATGATAAGAAAAAAATAGAGCATAAATAAAAAATTAATTTTACTACTGTAGACCAAACATAATACTGGGAAATAAATAGCTACAAATAACAAACACTTTTTGAAATGCCCTATTGTTGCAAATTTAGCTTGCAGGCAAATCATTGTTACTGAAAATACCATGACAAAATAAAACATTAGCCCACCCCATTTATTCGTATGATAAAATATAGTTTTAGAAGGACGTGATTTTATGCATTATTTGCTTATTGGTCTTGCGGGAGCCTTAGGAGCTTCTTTACGCTATGCTATCGGGATTCTTTTCACTGAATATTTTAATAGCAGCTTGCTAAGCGCTACATTGTATATCAATTTAATTGGCTCCTTATTACTTGGCTGGCTGACAAGCTATTTACCTCGCTTCCCTAATGTCAGCACGAATGTTTCAACAGCTATAACAACAGGATTTCTAGGTGCGTTTACAACTTTTTCAGCATTTAGTGTGGATAATATTACCTTATTAATGGATGGACAAGTTTGGGTAGCCTTTAGCTATATCATTCTTAGTTTAGTTGGCGGCTTTATTTGTGCGCTTATTGGTTTACGTCTTGGTGCAAAGGAGGGCGGATTATGATTTTTGTCGCAATCGGTGGCTTTTTTGGTGCCATCAGCCGTTTTGCCATTAGCAATTGGATAAAGCAGCATTTTCGTACATACTTTCCACTAGCTACATTTTGCATTAATTTAATCGGTTCCTTTTTATTAGGCATCTGTGTCGGCCTTGGACCTATCTCATCCTTACAGCTTCTTGCTGGTACTGGCTTTTTAGGTGCATTTACGACCTTTTCGACTTTTTCAGTAGAAAGTGTCAAGCTCTACGAAAGTCGGGGTTTGCTTGCGGCAGCTACTTATATGTGCCTTAGCTGCGTACTTGGGATATTGCTTGCATTTATAGGCTGGTGGTTAATGAGCGTCTAAAATTTTATAGACGCTCTTATTTTTTCGCCCTACCTGAATTCGAAAAATCCACTTCATAGCTCTTTACTGAATCAGCAGTAAAACAAGCAAGGGTATAATAATAAATGCACTAGTGAATAGTTTAGAGTTTTTTGCCATCGTTTGCCCTGCTAAAAAAATACCTGCTATTAAAGCACCTGTCACACCTACGATAATTGTATAAACGGAAATGCCAAAAGGTAAGAAAAAGAGCGCTCCTGCTAAAATATAACCTGCATTTTTATAACGTGTAAATGCTGCCCACTTTTCTGTAATACCATCAATAATACTTGTTATCCCAATGCCATAGCCGAAAGTAACTGCCCACAGCGTCCATGTATGTGCTACTTCGCTAAATTCAGATAAATTAAAGCTCTTTATCACAAGTAAATAGCAAAAAATAATGGTTATCGCAAAGCCTGCCGCCGCTAGTTTTTCTGTAATATATCTCCATACCATAGCGCTTTTCCTACTCTCTATCGGGTACTAAATTTTTTTAGTAAAACAAATAATGCGATTTGCTTCGATAAAGCCTAGTTGCAAATGCATTTTAAGGCTTTCTTCATTATTTAGCTCACAATCGCTTGCAAATTCTACACATCCTTGCTTGTGAGCCCATTCTTCACATGCCGCAATTAAGTTTTTGGCAACACCTTGCAGGCGCGCTTCTTCCTCTACATATACCCCTTCTAAATAACCAACAGGACTTGTTTCTGTCCCTTCTACATAGTCGTAGCGTAATTGACATTGTGCAAAGCCAATTGCGCGCTCCGCATCATATGCTAGCACAACCAATGCATCGTCCTTTTGCAAAAGCTCCTCTATTTCAATTTTCAGACTACTCACTTCGTTGTCTGGCCAGAGCTTTTGTGCGAGCAATGCAACTTGCTGTGCTTCTTCAAATATTGCCTGTTTTACAATCATTTTTTATTTTCCTCGATTTTTATTTTTAATAGTAAAACATTTGTGTCGTCTTCAAGCATTTGCTGAATTTCTTCTTCGTTTGTTAAATCATATCCTGATCGCAATGTATTATCCATCGTTTGTCGAAATGCGGCTAATACATATGGCGTGCCAAGCTCCAATGTTTGCTTCTTATCAAAGGCATAATGCCATGCGCTTAATCCTTCATTTAGCTTAAAGCTTGCTGCAATTTGTGGCTGTGATTTTACACCTGGTCCATAAAGAAATAGAGACGCCATTTCTCCATTTATTAAGCCCAAGCCTAGACGACCTTTTTCTTCATCAGTTGGACTATTTCCATATGTTAAGCTGGCTTCGAACTGCTCATCCTTTTTACCATCGCTATATTTTTCAACCCATAGATGAACTGATCGATGATTTGCTTCAGGTAAATAAAAATCAAAATCCCAAAGCTGCCCTAAATTCAGCTCCGAAAATGTACGTGTATAATCCGAATCGGTTTTTGGTTCAATTGTAATACCTCCTGCTTCAGATGAACAGCCTACACTTAATAATAATAGACCAGCCATTATCACTACAAGAATTATATTTTTCTTCATAGTTCCACGCCTTCCCACCATCAATATTTCCATTTTAATATAAATAGAGGAAAAAAAGAACACTAATTTTGATAAGGCTGTTAATATTAAAGCCCTCCTTTTAGCCGAAAAGGAGGGCTAGCCAAAAGCACTGGCTTCTCTAGTTTTTTGATTCTCAATAACAATAGCTTTATTTTACTGCTTAAAGTCCTTGATCGTTTGCGCTATATTTGCACTTTGGCAAATAGCTGAAATAACCGCTACACCATCTGCACCTGCTGCTAGCACTTGCGCCGTACGCTCTGGTGTGATGCCGCCAATAGCAACGATTGGAAACTCAGGGTATGTAGCTCTTGCCTCAGCTAAAAATGTAACGCCAGCTGGCTCTTTTGCGTCCGCTTTTGAAGCGGTTGCAAAAATCGGACCTATGCCAACATAATCAGCCTCACCCGCTACAGCTAATTGCATTTCTGCTGCATTATGAACAGATACACCGATTATTTTATTTGCTAGCTGCTGACGAATTTTCCCTAGCTCTATATCGTCCTGACCAACATGTACACCGTCTGCATCAATAGCTAATGCAAGCTCGATATTATCATTGACAATAAAAGGAACATTATATGTGCGACAAAGTGCCTGACAGCGCTTAGCAAACTCTAATAATGCTTCGCCTTCTAGTGCTCCTTCTCCCTTTTCACGCAATTGAAAAATGGTTACACCTGCCTGCAATGCTTCCTCTAAAATAACGAGTGGATCGCGCTGACAGTTTACTGTACCCATGATGAAATAAACAGCTAACTCCTCGCGTTTCAATGCAATTTCACCTGACCTTTCATTTGCGCTTTACGATAGGCAAAATGATTCGTCGGTCCATGTCCATTGCCAATATTTAATGGATGTGAAATGGCTGCTTGAATAAAATGCTTCGCCTCAATAATCGCCTCGCGTAAAGCATAGCCTTTTCCTAAAAACGCTGTTAATGCTGCTGAAAATGTGCAGCCTGTACCATGCGTATGCTTCGTGTCGATGCGCTCACTGCTCATTGCAAAGAAGGTACCATCAGCAAAAAAGACCATATCCACTGCTTCCTCGCCTTCTAAATGACCACCTTTCATCACAACACATTGCACACCAAGCTCTAAAATTTGCTTTGCAGCGGTTTCAATATCTGCAACTGTTTCAATACGAATGCCTGTTATTTCTTCAGCCTCTGGAATGTTTGGCGTAAGAACAGTTGCAATTGGTAGTAGCTTCGTTTTTAATGCATAAATTGCCTCTTGCTTTAGCAAGCTTGCGCCACCTTTTGCAATCATAACCGGGTCCACAACGAGCTGTACGCTGTGCTTTTGTAACTCTGCTGTAACCGCTTCAATAATTTCTGCGGAAAACAGCATCCCCGTTTTCACAGCCGTTACTTGTAAATCTTCAAAAACCGCATTCATCTGTGCGACGATAAATTCAGGTGAAGCTGCTAAAATATCTGCTACTCCAAGCGTATTTTGCGCTGTTAACGCAGTAATTGCAGATGTGCCGTAAACACCTAGCTCCTGAAATGTTTTTAAATCTGCCTGTATGCCTGCTCCACCACTACTATCAGAGCCTGCAATTGTCATTACAATATTCACTGTCATCAGCCTTTCGAATATTTTTCTAAGCCATTTACTATTTCCACTTGGAATGAACCAATATAAGTAGAATTGCGCTCCGCGTCCTCTGCAATTTTCTTATACGTTTGTAAAAGTGATGCCAAATTAGCAACTGGCTCTCCTTCCACTGCCAATGCAGCAGTACAAAGTGCGCTTAATAAACAGCCTGAGCCTGTAACATGTGTCATGCGCTCATGACCACCCGATACTTTTTTCACAACTGTCCCATCTGTTACGATATCAGTTGCTCCTGTTACAATTACAATTGTACCATATTTTTCTGCGACTTCTCGCGCTACAGAAATCGTATCAATATTTCCTTGCCCGCTATCAACACCTTTTGATTGCCACGCTACACCAGCGATGGCAGCGAGCTCTCCTTCATTGCAGCGAATTAATTTGAACTGCACTTGCTGCAATAAATCTTGAATAACTTGCCTCCTATAACTAGTTGCCCCAACTCCTACAGGGTCTAATACAACAGGAACGCCATGCTTATTTGCCGCTTTTCCTGCCACTAGCATTGCAGGTACTTTCGATTGATTTAATGTGCCAATATTTATAAGTAAGCCATTCGCTATGGATGTCATTTCTTCAACTTCGCTCACTTCATCTGCCATTACTGGCGAAGCGCCAATGGCTAAAAGTCCATTCGCTGTAAAATTTGCCACTACATAGTTCGTAATGCAATGAATAAGCGGGTGCTTCTGCCGAATTTTATTTATAGTCATCGTTTATAACCTCTTTTCCAAATATAACTCTAATAGTCGACAAAAAAGCTCCCTAAAAATAGAGAGCTTCAAATACAAGGAAAAATTGTTACCGTGTACTTTGCTCCCTACGCCAGTGTTAACTGAACAGGTTCTAAGGGTCAGGTTTTAACCTTCTCAACGCGAAAAGCGTCCCCCTGCAAATTATTGTCACTAATCATCCTAACACTATTTGTGCATCTTTCCAATAGATAATCTATTTTTTGTGCTAGACTTGAATCCTTTTATCTTCTCCAGTCGTTACATTGTATATGAGGTGATAACATGAAAAAGTGGATTGCAATTACAGCAGCTATCATTGTCATTTGCGGAGCAGGCTACTATTTTTTAGGCAATGAAATTGATAAAGGTGCTTCTCCAACAGCAAACGGCACAAACGATTATGTCATTATTCTTGGTGCAAAAGTGCGTCATACAGGCGAACCTTCCCTTTCATTGCGAAACAGACTGGAAGTGGCGGCCGATTATTTGCAGAAATACCCGCATGTACAAGTCATTGTTTCGGGTGGTCAAGGAAAGGATGAGCCCGCAACAGAGGCATCTGTTATGGCAGAATATTTAAGTAACAAAGGCATCGCAGTAGAGCGCATCTTGCTTGAGGAAGCTTCTACTTCTACATATGAAAATCTGCTTTTTTCAAAGGAGCTACTGCCTGAAAATGTTTCAAAAATCACGATTGTTTCCAACGACTATCATTTACAGCGCGCAAAATTTTTAGCGGAAACTGTTGGCTTAGAGGCGGATGTACTTGCAGCCAAGACACCGAAATCAGTCGAGGCAAAATCGAGGTTGCGAGAACGACTTGCTTTATTAAAAACATACGTAGTAGGAAAGTAAGGATTAAATTAAGATAATTTACGAAATATCCCTCCTTAGCAAAACATCGCAAAAAAAATCAAAACTTATTCCTAAGCGTTCTTTATGATTGTACATGTAAGGAAGGTGAATACCGTTGAAATATGAATGGGTTATTCAAAAAACAATAACTTGGGTCGAATCGCATTTACATGAACAAATATCTGCAAATGACATTGATGAAGTTACAGGATTTTCAAAGTATCATTTTCACAGAATTTTTCAATCCTCTGTTGGAATGTCTGTCTCAGAGTATATCCGAATGAGACGACTTACAAATGCGGCTAGTACACTTCTCAATACCGATGAAAGAATTATTGATTTAGCATTCTATTATCAATTTGAGTCACAGGAATCCTTTACTCGAGCATTTAAAAAGTTGTATGGTTTACCACCAGGACAATACAGAAAAGTAATGGGCATGATGAAAAAAAGCAAGGAGGAAGCAATAATGGAAGAGAAAATTAAAGGCTGGTTCATGAGTGGAAGCCATCCGTATAATTATGAAATAGGAATTGATCAAACGAATGTGCATCAAGGAAAGGCATCGGGCTATTTAAAGTCAAAAACTGTTCAGGATAAAGATGAATTTGCAACAATGATGCAACAATTCAAGGCTAACTCATTTAAAGGTCAACGAGTTAAACTTTCAGGCTTTATAAAAACAAATAATGTAAAACAATTTTCGGGATTATGGATGCGAGTTGATAGTGCCACCGAGGATATTTTACAATTTGATAATATGAGTGACAGACCCATACTTGGCACAAATAATTGGAATAAATATTCTATCGTACTTGATGTTCCGGAAAACAGTGCAACTATATCGTTCGGTATTTTATTAACAGGAAAAGGAGAAGTTTGGTTGGATGGACTTAGCTTTGAAATAGTAGATAAAGACACCCCTTCAACCAATATTAGTTTTGAAAACCACCTTTTAGAGGAACCAACGAATCTATCATTTGAAGAATAAAAAGAGAGAAATTCTATTATATTTATTTTATACACATAAAGATAGATTTATTAGTGATTTCTCTAGCAATAGTACCCGTTATTAAACCGAGGAGAAATGTTATGAAATTTGTCGATTTATTAGACCCTTTTGTAATGCAGTTGATTATTGTTCCAGTTATAGTAATTGGAATCGGACTATTAGTATCTTTTTTCACTAAAAAAGTGCTAGTCGCACCTTTAATCACGTTGCTTTTGAATCTTTTATACGAAACTTGGTATATGAAAAGCTATTATCCTGAGCTCGAAATGAGTTACACATCTTGGAATATCATTTTCCCTGTTATCTCATTAGTGATTTCTTTAGCAATAGTACCTGTTTTAAAGCATGAAGGTAAATATCATTAGGTTAAAAAGAGCTGATAGATAAGACCATCAGCTCTTTAAACAAGAAGCTCTTCAACTAATCAATCGCTATCACAATTTCTAACGCAGTCATCGGCTCTTTCACTTTATCCAATGTGAAAACTAGATTTTTCCTTTATTAAACCTACCAACAAACACCATCTTTTCATCCCATCATTCTCCCTATGCAAAATTACCTTGGCTACCTCATTAACTTTAAATGTTTTTTATCTCACAACTTTAAAATAGTAGGTAAAACCAAGACATCTCAATTGGGGGGAAACAACAAACAGCGGAGGATAAATATCCCCCGCTGTTTTCACTTAATTATTGTACCCAATGGATAAAATTATCCATTACTTTATCTAAAAATTGAATCGTGCCTTCATCTGTTAAGTTGCCAGCTTCGTCAAATTTCGTATGTGCTGCGCCGACATACACTTCGTTACCTTGTAGCACTGGTGATCCTAAGCCTGGCGCAAATAAAATATCACGTAAATGCATTTGTGCTTTTACCGTTCCTAAAACGCCCATCGATGCACCCATGATGAATGATGGTTTGCCAACCATTACTCGATCAACTCGTGATAGCCAATCAATTGCATTACTTAAAACACCTGGAATTGATGAATTATATTCTGGCGTCACCCAAAGTACTGCATCCGCAGCCTTTACCTTCGCCTTAAAATCAACAACTGCTTGTGTTGGATTGTGCTCTTCATCTTGGTTATACATTGGAATATCATGTAATGTTAAAATATCCACTGTTACTTTTTCTGCATAACGCTTTTGAATAAATTTTGCTAGCATCATGTTGTATGATGCCTCACGTAAACTACCTACGATTGCTACAATGTTCATAATAATTGCCTCCATATCAATTGCTTCAATAATGATAATAATGTATCCGAAAATAGCACATTTCAAACAAATTATTATTACCAATTAGCTTACTTGACGATATCGACATATGACAATTTTTTTGCTCACAGCTCACCTAAGCCATCACATCACGTTTTGTAAATGACCAGTAGCTAATTAATGAGGTACATTGATTGCTTATTACGATTAAATAGTCGTGTCATTTCACTGCTTGAAGCTGCAATATTGAAGTCCCTTAGATTTATAAGTTGACATTTGTTTACATTCTTTCATTTTGTTATAATGGATATAGTTAACAGGTTCTTTAATAAAAAGGGAGGGATACTTATAAAGAAATTAATGATTATTTTAAGTTTTACATTTTTCCTAGTTGCCTGTACTAATGAAAATATTGACAAAGAACATCTTGCCTATATAGAAAATTTAGGATGGACAATTAAATCATTTAATGCAAGTGAACAAATTGTGGTGGAGCCAGCACCAGAAACTATCGAAAACTATAAATCCTCTAATATAACATTTATTGAAAATTATATAGGGAAAGAACTAAATATAACTACGTATGAGTTAAAAGAGAAAAACCCTGAGGGAGATAATCTCCGCCTAATTATATATGAATATGAAGGAGAAATAGTTGGTTCTATCGGGGAAGTACCGAATTATACGCCAGGTATATTCAATCCATCAGATAAAAAAAGCCTAGAAGATATCTTTGATAGAGAGAAAACTTCAAGGTAAACAAATTAATTTACTAATGAAGCATCTGGGAATAAATATCATATCAGAACCTTTGTGCAATTAGAAAAAGTGCTAGAAACTAATGTTTCAGGCACTTTTTTGAGTTGTATAGCCTAAGTCTTTTTAATTGGACACTTCCCAAATATCTGTAACAGGTTCACTCGACCATTTTAGCCAAACTTGCGTTCCCGTTAAAGCCCAATTATCATGTACAATAAATTGTTGATACCAAGATGATGTCGATGTATCATAATAAGTTTCATAACCAACAAGCGTTACCATATGTCCTCCACTAACGCCAGGGTCAATAGTTTTATAATTATCCAATCGTAAAAGAGATGGATGACCTGCATTAATAATATTTCCAACATCCGTAAAAGTAGGTGAAGTATCACGAGATACACTAAAACCTGTATAACCTTTTTCATTAAAATAAGATTTCATTCCAGATGTCACATTTGAACTATTCACTCCGGACGAATTGTTATGGCTCATCAAAACACCCAATCTATCTGCTACATTAAGCCAATTATTTGATGAACTTAAATTAGGGTAGCCGTTTGCATCCCAATACATTATTATGGTAGCACCAGCAGTCGGCACACAGTCATTATTCATTGAAGGATTATTAGACTGTTGATAATCGGGAACATTATTAATATATTTGTATGCATAATTTATGATAGTCGCAGGAGAAACCTCAAACTCATCTGTAGATAGCTCTGCATCATAGGCTTCTAAATTATTAAATAGGGTCTGTTTATCAAACTCTTGGTTTAATATTAAATCTTGTAATTTTCCATTTCCAACGTCCTCAGCATAAGACAATGGACCAAAATAAGATACATTATGATTGACATTTTTTAATGGTTCTTCTTTCCCTAAGCCGAATTCAATAACTTCATAGTTGTTACTGCCATCTAAAACAGCATATCCAAGCGTTTCTTTATTGCTATCAACCACTGAAACATAATACTTGGTTTCTTTTGCTGTTTTGTCTTTCAGTTTCAATATTTTTCCGATTTCATAACCTTGAAGTTCTGAAAATCCATTAGTTATTTTAATATCTAAATAGTTTTGAAGACTGTTTGAAACTGATTTTTTCCAACTTTCGTTTGTCGTTTCAACCAAATCTGTACTTGCACTTGCTTCAAAAGGAATTACAGCATTAGAAACTAACATTGACGATAATACGATTGCACTAAAAATTTTCTTGTTCATCTTATATGTACCCCCCTTAGTTTTATTTATGGAAATTGCACAATTTCTTAATTCATATTCTAGTATATATATTAAAAAAAATCTGGACTTTTCGTTCTGCAAAATTAGTGATAAATCGACTTTTATCAAAAATATATAAAACAAGTTTATTTTTTACTATACTTCCTAAATTCGATAAAATATTAGTGATTATCACATAAAATATGTATTTTAAACATAAAAATATAGCGAAAAAAGGATTTATACATTTATAAATTTGTAATATTCCGTCGTAATCTCTGTTAAAAATAGGTATTTCCCATTATGTTATGTATAACAAATAACTAATATACAAAATCAATAAACATAGTACCAAATATATAAACAGACATGATTTTTTATATTATTCTTAAAAAGATTACACAAACAGATTTTGGATATGGATTTGTTCCTAAAGAATTGTCCGACCTTTTACCAACATCAACTGGTCGAAAGATGGAAACTAAGCAAAGCTGGAATATAAAAAAATACAGGGATCTATTCTATGTAGATAAAATCCCAAGTTTAGAGTCTGGATGGTACATTGAGTATGCAATAATTTTATTTTAAAGCAAGTATAGAAAATCAAATTATTTTTATCAAAATTATGCAATAAACCTTGATTTGAAATAAAAAATAAACAGAAATTTACAAGCAAAGTGATTGCACAGCAAACTAAAGCCTCCACTTTGCATAAATGCTAGTTAAAGTGGAGGCTTGCTATTTTCTCGCGTTTATTTCAAATTTACAGAATTCCATAATACAAGTACTAGCAAAAGAATTGAATGTTATATCTGTACTTATTTTTGGCAGCCAAGCCAGTTCAAAAAGCGTTGTACTTTCTCCAAAAAATCAGCCATAAATAAAACAACCCATACCTAAGCCGTTACATCACGCTTCATAAATGACCAGTAGCTAATCACAAGGAAAATGAGTGCGTACACTGCTAAAACTGTAATAGAGAATGGCATTGTAACGCCAGTTAGCATATGCTGACCACCATTAGCGTACTGCGTTAAGTCCGTATGTGCGAGCCAAATATATTTAGCAAATGAGTATTTGCTCAAAAGCATGACAACCATCCCGCCCATAAAGGATAAAAACATTGTAAGACCAATTGCTAAAGCACTTGAGCGGAACACAGAGCCTATCAAGAAGGCAAAGAGTACGGACATAATAAAATTACCTGCTGATAAACTTGAAACCTCCATTAGATTTTTCCAAACATTCACCTCTTGCACTTGACCATTTACAACCTCTAGTAAAGTACCTGTATTTCCATTAAATAAAATGAATGCGACGATCCATACTAATGCAAAATTAACCGCAAGCATAAAAAGACCATAAATAAATGTTGTAACAAGCTTTGAAGTTAAAATTTTTGCACGTGAAGCTGGGCGTGTTAATAGCATTTTAATCGTTCCAGTTGAAAATTCACTTGAGACGATACTTGCACCTACAATGACAGCAAATAGCGTAACTATAGTTATGAGATCCACGCCAAAATCCATAAAATCAGCTACTGTCATACCATTTGGTGGTGCGATATCATGCGCTAATCGGTATTCAGAAATTGTTATTTCATCTTGTATATAAGAATTAGATGCAGCATCTTCCTCAGCAAGTATTTGTGTGTACGTTTCAATTTGTTCTTTTTCTACTGTGTGCCAATCACGTGTTTCTCGCTCTTCATAGTACTTATTTAAGCCGCTAAATGCGATAATGATGACAACTAGAATACCAAGCATTGCCCATGTCGCTTTTTGATGCCATAATTTCATCCATTCATTTTGTATGAGATTCAGCAATTTGTCCGCCCCCTGTCATTTCTAAAAACTGCTCTTCTAATGTTTTTTGCTGTGGTTGAATAGCAAAAATATTGACTTGCTGTGCAACAAGTTCGTTTACAAGCTGTGGTACTTGCTCCTTTGGTATTTGAAGCTCCAAGCCCTTCGCCTGTACGATATATTCGATTTGTAGCTGCTGTGCAACTTCCTGTACCTTCGCTAAAGGCTCTGCCTCAACGTAATAAACAGTTTCAGCCTCATTATGCATCTCTCTAATATCAATCAACTGACCATTTTGTATAATCGCAATACGGTCACACATTAGCTCTATTTCAGAAAGTAAATGGCTCGATACGAAAACAGAAACGCCTTCTTCAGCCGCAATTTTACGCAAATATGTGCGGAATTCACGAATACCAGCAGGGTCTAAGCCATTTGTCGGTTCATCTAAAATTAAAAACTTCGGTCGGTGCAATAGCGCTTGAGCTAAGCCTAGGCGCTGACGCATCCCTAAAGAATAAGTTGATACCTTTTCATGGATACGTTTCTCTAGTCCAACTTGACGCACAACCTCATCAATTCGTTCTTTGCTAACTTGACGATGCATACGTGCAAAATGCAATAAGTTTTTATAGCCTGACATATATTTATACATCTCAGGATTTTCAACGATAACCCCTACTTTGCTAATCGCTTCCTCATAGTGCCCTTGAAGTGACTGCCCCTCAATTAGCACCTCTCCCTCTGTTGGGTGCATTAAGCCTGTCATCATACGAATCGTCGTTGTTTTCCCCGCACCATTCGGCCCTAAAAATCCAGTAATTTGCCCTGGATACAAATCTAAATTAAGACTATCAATCAGCTTTTTCCCACGAATAACTTTCGTTAAATTGCGTAGCTGTACAATTGGCTGTTGCGCCATATTAATTCATCCTCTCTTTATGCAATGCTTTCATCCACTGTACTGCATCTTGGTTATGTTCATCACGAATTACCTCTAGCTGTTCATGTGCAACAATGCGTCCACCCTGCAGTAATAATACCTCGTCTAAAATCGGTTCTACCTCATAAAGTTCATGTGTTGATAAAATAATTGTCTGCGTCTCCATATCCGTAAATCGAATTAATCCTTTTATCAAAGAATCCTTCACCATCGGATCTAATCCGGCAAATGGCTCATCCATTACATAAAACGGTACTTCACGCCCCAAAGTTGCTGCCATTTTCACACGACCGCGCTGCCCTTTTGATAATTGACGCAGTTTCCGACCGCGCTCAATTTGCAAAAATTCACCAACAATCGAGGCCTTCTCATATGAAAAATCAGCAAACTGTGTTTCGTAAAAGCGAAATAGCTGCTCAACCGTATAAAATTCATAAAATAAATCAATATCAGGTAAAAAGGCGATATTAGCAGCAGTCGTTCTCGTCACTCGTTTCCCATCTAATGTAATGTCGCCTTTCGTCGGTCGTAAAATACCTGTTATCAGCTTTAATAATGTCGATTTTCCTGTACCATTTTCCCCGACAACGCCTATTATTTTACCGAGCGTAAATTCACAGGATACATTTTGCAAAACAGGTCTATTTATATATGAAAAGCTAATGTTCGAAAGCTGTAGCAAACGTCTCACTCCTTTTGTTGTAACAGTTGTAGCATTTCCTCTTTCGTAAAGCCGAACGATGCAATCGACGCTAAAAAGCTTTCAGCAAGCTGCTCCTTCATGCTGTTTCGCAGCTCGTCAAGACGCTGTTCATCAGAAGTAATAAAAGTTCCTTGCCCTCTTTTCGTTTCCGTTAATTGCATCAGCTCCAGCTCCTTATAAACACGTTGTACTGTATTGACATTAACGCCACTTTGTACCGCATATTCTCGTACAGATGGCAGCTTATCACCTAAACGCAAATGTCCTTTTATAATATCTCCGCAAATCCGATCGACTAACTGACTATAAATCGGTTTATCGCGTGTAAAATCCGTCATGATTGCGATACCACCTTTTCGAGCCACTTGGAGCTCACTATAAATAAAACGGTAATACAAAGGGCATAAAACACGAGTTGGACTAAATAAATTGAGCCGACATAAAAGAAAACGTCATGGTTAGAAGGCTGTAAATAATTCTCAATTGGCTCTAATGAAATATAGCCATGCTGCACTATTGCACGAAACCATGCACTATCCTCTATTTTCGTTAATATATAGCCAACAAAAATTGCGAAAGGAACTGTAATGACCACCGCTAGCTTGCCAATATAGCACTTAAGCTGTAAATAGAAAATATAAAAAACATGCATATATGCCAAGATTAAAAGCTGTAGGCCTGTTAAGCTAATCGTCATCGCTATACTTGCAATAAACGCTTTAAATATTGGCCATTCCAATTGCGCTGATACCATGATAAATCCGCTACAAAAAACAACAAATGTAAAAATAATAAACATACATATACTGAATAATGCCTTTGCGCCAAGCAGGCAATAAATGGATTGCGGTGAATGCAACCACACTTCTTTACGGTTAACATCCATTCGTATGCTTGTAATATATTGGGTAGGCGTAGCCATAACACCTAATGAAATTGCAAAAAACAGAAACATAATTATTAATTCATTTAGCCCCATAGATGTCTCTACATTTTTATCTATAATATACGGTACTCCAAGCACTAATAATGGCCCAACTACTAATAATACAAAGACATTCCCACGCACAACTACCCACTCTTTTTGAAATAATGCTAAAAAGCTTTTCATTCATTTCACCTCGCGTTCTAGTGTAATAGTTAAATAGTACACTAAGATTAAAAAAAAAGCAAAACGAAAAGACATAATAAAATTAAAAAGTATCTATTATAAGCATTTTAGTTTAAACAGATTTCTTCTTCACAGACCTGTTTATTAAGCTTATTTTTAGTGTTCATCTGCGATTAAAATATCTCCATATCTCAAAATTATTTGCAGATGTTATTTTAATGCGATGCTAGTCGGCATCCATAATTAAAAAGTAACTTTAATAAACCCATTCAAGGATTCATAAAAGTTACTTTTTTACATTCATGTATTTTTAAATTAGCTTTTATTCTTCAACTTCAACAATGACATTGACGATTGATGCATCGTGATCTTTGATGCGAAGTGGAGCAGTGAAAGCAGAAAGCAGTTTTTTACCAATCAACGGCTCTGGATTGATGTCTTCATAAATAAGCATTGTTGGTTCTTCATATTTTTCATGGTCTAAAAAAGCATGATGAACAAAATAGCCGTTTCCTTTCGCTTCCGTTAAATTTTCAATACTCAATGTATCAATGGCAACCGCTTTGCATTTTGGCAATTTCGTTCGAATATATTCAGCAGCTTCTGGAGATACTGCTGGGAAGTTGTTCGAATACTTCTCGAAATCGGTATTTCTATATTGCCAATGACCCGTGTTGAAAATTAAAATATCTGCTTCCTTCAATTCTTCATATTCCTCTAGTTTTTCAACCGTAATAAAACCATTTGGACCTACTGGGCAATCGATTAGCAAAGGTTTTCGATAAATAAAGTCTTCAATTGGAATCGCATCTATCCCCTTACCGTTATTCATATGATGGCGCGGCGCATCAACATGCGTTCCTGCATGTAAATACATAGTCAATACACTACCATTCCAGTCATCCCCTTTATCCAAACGCTCTCTCGGTTCTAATCGCACTTCAGGTAAACCTGGATAAACTGGCATTCCTTCATAAATCGGGTAACCTATTTCAACATACTTCGACATAATAATACACCTCTTCTATTTTATTTTTAAATTTCGTATTTTATAGCGATATTTTTTATTTGCTGATAGTTCATTAAAGCAAGATGGCTTTTTTCTCTACCAATTCCGCTTTTTTTATACCCTCCAAAAGGCATTTGGATTCCTCCAGCAGCTCCGTAACTATTGATAAATACTTGTCCTGATTCTACCCGAGAGGCTGTGTAATGAGCCACATCAATATTAGCTGTCCAAATACCAGTGACTAACCCATAGTTGGTACTATTAGCTAAACGAATTGCCTCTTCTGGATTATGGAAGGTGAACACACTAAGAACAGGACCAAAAATCTCTTCTTGGGCTATCGTACTCTCATGGTTCAAGCCGTCGATAATTGTTGGCTCAATATAAAAGCCTCCTTCATATCCAGCTACTGTTATAGCATTTCCTCCTACCACAATCTGCCCTTCTTTTTTGGCTTGCTCCAATTTTTTCAGGATTTGCTCATATTGGCGCTTATTCAAAATCGGTCCCATATCCGGATTTTCTATACCAGCGCCGATTTTCAAAGTTTGGAACCGTTCCTTCAACATCGTCACAAACTTATCTTTTATTTGAGCTTCAACTAAAAGACGTGAGCCTGCGGAACAGGTCTGACCAGCATTTTGGATAATTGAGTTCAATACACCATTCGCCGCCTTTTCTAAATTGGCATCCGCGTAGACAATATTCGGTGACTTACCACCAAGCTCTAATGTTACAGGCACAATATTCTTTGCTGCTGCCTGCATAATCGAAGATCCCGTTTTTACTGACCCTGTAAATGTAATTTGATTAATTCCAGGATGCGATGCTAGTTTTGCCCCAGCTTCAGAACCAACTCCTGTGATGTGCTGAAATATACCTTTTGGCAGTTTACTTTCTTTAAACCATTCAGTAAGTGCGTGTGCTGTCATAGGCGTATCTTCTGCGCTCTTTACAATTACTGCATTCCCAGTGGCCAGTGCTGCTGCCACACTTCGGGAAATGATTTGCAACGGATAATTCCAAGGTACAATATGCAATGTTACACCCATCGGCTCTAGAACTGTCACATCTAGTAGCCCATCTTCAATCGGAATACTGTCTCCAAAACTTTTATCGGCAGCACCTGCATAAAACTCAAAATAACGCGCCGCTGCTTCTACATCCGATTCGGCTTGAAAAAGTGGCTTTCCAACATCCTCTGTTTCCAAGCGACTTAAACGCTCTTTGTTTGCTCGGATAAAAGCTGCCATTTCATATAAAAGCTGTCCTCTTTCATAAGGCTTGAACGCTCTCCATTCCGCGCTTTCAAAAGCCCTTCTTGCTGCTGCTACTGCCTCTTCAACCTGATTATCCGTTGCATTTACGATTTCTGCAATCATTTCTCCGTTAGATGGATTATAAACAGGCAACCATTCATCTGAATCTCCTCCGACCCATTCGCCATCAATTAACATAGGAATCTTTTTCATTTCCCTCACCTCCTTGAATCTTCTTTACAATCCTCTTCCTCCGTCAACATGGAGAGAAGCCCCTGTAACCATTCGTGAACCGTCTGACACAAGATAACTGACTGCTTCAGCAATATCGTCCGGCTGAATCAATTCTCCAAGCGGAACACTATTTTTGAACACCTCTTTATTCAGCCCACCCTCTTGCTGTTTAACCGAGGAGAACTGCCCTAGCATATTCGTATCTGCTGGGCCAGGGTGCAAGACATTCACACGAATTTTGTCGGGTGAAACTTCGATAGCAAGAGCCCGTGAAAAAGCCTCTACCGCACCTTTTGATGCAATATAACTTTGCAGACCTGGTCTTGGTCTTGCTACTGACACAGAGCCAACATTCACAATAACACCTGAACCGCCTTTTTTCATATAATGAACTGCTTCTTTACAAGTCAGAAATACTCCTGTAGCGTTGACTGACAAAATTCGGTTCCACTGCTCAAGTGAAACATCCCCAATCGATGTAGCCGATTGCGCAATTCCCGCAATATTGACTAAACCATCAATTCGTCCAAACTTACTGAAGGTTGCCTTAAATACATCACGAACTTGTTCTTCATCCAATAAATTTACTTGCTGTGAAACAAATTTGGAATCCTTAATATCCTTCATTGCCTCCTTGTTCATGTCCAATCCAACTATTGTAGAGCCCTCGCCTAACAACTTAGCGACTACTGCTTTTCCCATTCCTCCACCAGCACCTGTAACAATAATGACTTTTCCAGTATCCATCTTTACAATCCCCTTCCCTTTAATTAATCGTTTGTTTTCGGCTCAGTATCTTGCTCGTGATTTCATTGCCAACATCACTTGTGGTTGAATTTCCACCTAAATCTGGCGTCCGCACTTTTCCTTCTAGAAGCACCTCTTCTATAGAGTCGAGAACGATTTTCGCCAAATCTGGATAACCGAGATGCTCTAGCATGAGGCTCGTACTCCAAATTTGCGCAATTGGATTTGCTATCCCTTTTCCCGCAATATCTGGAGCCGAACCATGAATCGCTTCGAACATCGAAGGATACTCTTTTTCAGGATTGATGTTACCAGAAGGAGCCAAGCCCAGACCACCTGAAATCGCCGCCCCTAAATCTGTTAATATATCACCAAATAAATTACTTCCAACTACTACATCAAAAATTTCTGGTTTTGCTACAAAAAAAGCAACTAATGCATCAATATGATAAAATTTTGATTCGATGTCTTTATAATCTTTGCCAATTTCCTTTACTATGTTATCCCAAAACGGCATAGAGAAATTAATAGCGTTCGATTTCGTCGCTACAGAAAGTTGCTTTGATCCTCTTTTTCTTGCCAATTCATAGGCATATTTTATTACACGCTCACTGCCCATTCTTGTAAAAACACTATTCTGAATAACGACCTCATATGGAGTACCAACATGCAAATGACCTCCACTATTTGAATACTCGCCTTCTGTATTTTCACGTACTACGACAAAATCAATATGCTCTACTCCTTTATTTGCCAAAGGGCTTTCAACACCTTTTAGAAGCTTAATTGGTCGTAAATTGATATATTGATTGAATTGCTTTCGAATTGGCAGGATGAGCTCCCAGACAGAAATATGGTCAGGCACTTCAGGTGAGCCAACTGCTCCGAATAAAATGGCATCATAGGCAGCCAATGTTTCCAGACCATCCTCAGGCATCATGCGACCTGTTTCGATATAGCGCTTACAGTTCCAATCAAAAGAATCGATTCCAAAATGCAAGTTTCCGTGAATTTCCTCCACTGCCCCCAACACCTTAATTGCTTCCTCCATCACTTCTGGCCCAATTCCATCTCCCGGAATATTAGCAATTATGAATTTCTCCAAACAAAACACTTCCTTCCCAATCGACTACATACTACATATGATGTACTTAATTTAAATGATAACACCTCCATCATTCTTTGTAAATGTAATATTCTGATAATTGTGAATTTCATAAAATTTATACGAAACTTTGCCTATACGATATAATCTATAGAAAAGAATGTAAACCAATCGGAGGAACCACCCTATGCAATTTGAAAAACTAACAAGTTCTAACAAAATATCATCTGAAATCGTTTCTCTTATTAAAACTAAATTATTAAATGGAACCCTGAAAATTGGCGATAAATTACCTACGGAGTCCGAAATGGTTGAACAACTCGGCGTTAGTAGAACCCCAGTCAGGGAAGCAATAAAAATACTAGAATCAATTGGCGTTATTCATATTAAACGTGGTGAAGGTATGTTTATTACGAATAATCCTTCTCATTTTTCCTTAAATCCGTTAATTTTCAGTTTGATTATGCACAGCAATAATACACAAAAATTGATAGAATTTCGGCAACATTTTGAGATTCTTATGATTAATATTATTCGCACTAAATGCTCCGAAAAAAATCTTAAAAAAATTGAGGAAATCTATCTTAGTCAAATCGAACGCCTAAAGCCTGAGCTAAGCCCTGAAGAATTAGCCGATATCGATTTAGAATTTCACTATGCAGTTCTGGAAGCGACGGAAAATGCTTTTGTGATTGAAATCGGCAAAACAATCTATGAATTGTACAGACCTAAAATGATTGCCTCCAAACAATCCAGTAGTATCGAACGAACGCTTAATACCCATAAGCACTATTTAGACTTACTTTACCAGAAAGATGGAGCCGTTAGTGAAGAGCAAATCAACGCAATGATTTTAAATAATCAAGTATGGCTAGAAGAAGAGTGAGGGGTTATCTTCCACTTCCTTTCATCCAATTTACAATTTTCATGGTGTTGACCTAAAGTTATGGCAAATATTTTTCCCATGAATCTCAATTTATTAATTAAAGAATTATAAAAAAGGAGTAACAGGAAAGCATCTGCTTTTCCGTTACTCCTTTTTTATTATTTTGTATAAGATAGTACTGCGTTTTTGCTAAAGCTTTGTAATGCTATTGTTGCCTCTTCTTTGTTTGTGTACTCAAAAATACGAACATCCTGTTGCTCAAATACTGTAATTACCCACATATTAAAATCCTCCATTCAGTTTTTAGTATTATAACAGACACAAAATATTAACAACTGTTTTATAACAACTTCTTAATTAGTATTCTACACCTTTTCAGCAAAAAGAAAAGACCCTTTTTCCATTTTCACAAATTGTTCAAGGAATAAATGAATTTCTTGAACAAACCGTGACAGTCAAAAGGAGCTGATGAGAAAAGTATTCCTTCTCATCAGCTCCTACTGTTATTTTTCAAAAATACAATAAGTGAAATAATAGCCTTCTTCCGCTTGTACTGGCTCAAGTTTGCTGACAAGCTGCCAGCCCTCGTATGCGGGGAAGTATGTATCTCCTTTAAAGGCATAATCGATTTCTGTAATATATAAGCGATCCGCTACCTCCAATGCTAGCTTGAAAATTTGCTCTCCGCCAATAATCATAATTTCAGGCTCGTCCTTCACTAATTGCAACGCGTCATCTAAGTTAGTGACTACTTCAATATTCTCCGCTCCATAGGATGCATTGCGTGTAATAACAATATTACGTCTTCCTGGCAAAGCCTTGCCAATCGATTCAAATGTTTTGCGCCCCATAATAATTGGCTTGCCCATCGTCATTTCTTTAAAATACTTTAACTCACCAGGTAAATGCCAAGGCATCTTATTTTCATAACCGATTACTCGATTTTTATCATGTGCTACTATTAATGAAATCATTTGACCCCTCCTTCAATCCTTTTCTAAGCATATACTTTAAACGCTGGTACGGCAATATTTTGATGACTACTTCAGACGAATAAGCTACGCTTCAATTAAAACTAACAATCAGAGGGGATTTTCGCACGTCCCCTCTAACTGAAGTTCGACCTTATCATTCATTATCCTCTAGTAGGCGTGAAAATATACCGCATTTACCCATGCGTTTGTTTATTATGCGATATTTAAGCCTGCGCTAGCTGCACCTGTAATAATCGCTGTATCCAATAATCCTCCTGGACCAGTTACAGAGAATACCATAACTAATGTATCACCTGCTGCTACTGGAATTGAAGGTAAAGTCGCTGTTCCTTGCACTGTTTGCGCTAATGTTATAGGACCTACGATTGCTGGGTTCAATGTAACACTTGCGCCTGGTATAGCTGTGTAAGTTGTGCTACCAGCAGGGGCACGGTAAACTTGTGCAGTTACTGTAAAGCTTCCTGTTGCAGCAGCGACTGTTGCTGTAAAAGACGCTGAAATCGCTGTTAATAGGCCTGCGCGTGGCATAGAAAAAGCTTCTGTTACTGGTACAGCAGGTAGTGTACCTGTCGGAAGTGTAATTGTACCTCCAGCTAGTGAAACACCAGTCACAGATGTACCAAAACCAATCAAGCTACCTGTACCAACTAATCCACCTGCAATTGTTGTTAACACTGCCGGTACTGTACCAGAAGAAAACGGAATAATCGCTCCACTTGTAACAATAGGACCTGGTGGTGTTACAATACAAGCTGCATCAATCGCTTGAAATGGGCCGCTTGATACGCAGTTTTTAGAGCCTGATGAACAGCCACAATCTCTGTGACGCTTAAAATATTTATTTGTCATTGTTCCACCTCCTTTCGTCTTTATCCTATTCACAGAGAGAAAGGAGTGAAGGGCTAACAACTACGCTATTTTCATGTTTTATTTTAATTCAGCAAAAAATCCTCTATGGTGAGATGTTTTTCTTTGACTTTTATCGGGTGTTTGTACATCCAGTGAAATAGAGAAACCCCGCCATCTACACGCGCAACGTCTGAGTGGTCAACGTCGTGCTGCCCTATTTTTGAAAATGAGCCTGCGCGACGCAGGTCAGTTAATCGGTGACGCGTGTATTGACGGCTTAAGATTAACTTCCACTTAGCTCAAAAAAATTTGGATTAGAGTTAGCCAAGTTGGTTTTAATCATTTTTTTCTGAAAAAATCCAAGAATGCTGCGTATTTCCCTTTTTTCTTCGGGTTTGGTGTTTCCTTGTTTGATGATTCATATTGTTCGTGAGATGCAGTTACTCCTACTGTTTCGAGTGGAGCAATTTCATTCAGTGGCTCTGCATTTAATGTATTATTTTCATTTTCTGAAACAAACACCTCTACTTCCTCAATAGTAACCTCTTGTATTTGGAGGTTCACAGATTCGGCTTCTTGTTGTATTATCTCCATTTCTTCAATGTCAATATCTTCTGACTGAATGCTCATAGATTCAGCTTCTTGTTGTATGACATCCACCTCTTCAATGTCCTCTATTTGATGAACCATAGCTTCTGGTTGCATTACCTTCGCTTCTTCAACATTAACATCCTCTGTCTGAAGAACCGAAGCTTCTTGTTGTCTGACATCCATTTCTTCAAATGTCATCATTTCTTCAATTAACAATCCCTGATTCATTATTTCTGCTGTTTCAGTATTTTTTGGTACTTCAACTGCTACCTGCTGTGGAACTGGGGCTTGTTGCTGTATCAATGGCTTTTCATTATTTTGTGGAACAAATGATTCCCCTACATCTTTTAAAACCATGGCTCTATGTGCATTGCGATATAAGCCGTTATGCACATTGCTTGGGTATGTGTAGACGGATTGGAAATAATGCTCATTAAAATGCTTCGTCCCTAACACCACATTTTCCTGACTACTTATTTCCATATTCACCTTTTCCCTAATCTTTTTAGGATGTAATAGTTGCTGCAATTGTCGATAAGAAAGCTCTTGATCATTATCTATTTGTCGACCATTCATTTGTTTTAACTTATACATCATTAATTGTTCAGCCTGTTCGTTAAAATTCGGTATATATTCCTCTAAGCTTTCCTCTGTATCCACAAATTCTTTAGGTTTTTGCAACTGACTTTTTAAATTTGCGATTCGTTGTTTCATTTGTTGCAATTGCGCTTTTGCATTATTATTTTGCGCTTGTTCCAGCTTCTCTTTACATGCTGCAATTTTCATACGAAGCGCTTCAAAATCATGTTGTGTACCTTGACTATAGTCGTTCATTCGCTATCCTCCTTTCTATTTGTAAAGACCAACAACCAGTCGAAATGCACCAGTTGAAGTTTCACTTTATACCGTATTTTATTGCAATCATCAATAGATGTGACTAGAGTAATGTACTTGTTTTCAGTAAGTCTATTACAGCCCATTTTGAATGCCTATATACTACTGTTAGCGCGTCATATGATACAAACGAAAGAAAAAAACTTATATGGAGGTGTCAACAAAATATGCAAGAAAAAATGTCATCGCAAGTACGCGAGCTAATTTGTATCAATGTCGACAAAGTATACGATTGGATCGTTAAAGAGCTTACTTTCGAGCTTACGCCAACGGGAGCTATTGCTTTCCCAACACTACCAGCAGGTATTGATTTAACAACTGCGTCAATCCAATGTCGAGTAGTGCCGGACACATCAAACCCTGTTGTTATTTTAAGTCGTGAAAATCGTCAAGTTACACTTGCAGGAAGAACTGTTACGCTACAACAATTAACGATTCGAAAAAACTTCATCGTTACAATCGTAGTTAAAACAGCTAACTGTATGATGTTTGAAAGTGCACCATTCAACGTTTCTCGCTGCGAGCACGTTACGTTATGCGCACCTAAAGGTACAGAAGTTCAAGTAACATACACAGATTTAGATTGTTTCGTATGTTCAACAGGTACTGCAACAGCAGACTTCCCTGTAGGCGGTACACCAACAATCACATTTACTAACTTATCTTTAAATGTGACGGTTTGCCAAAGCATTCAATCTACTTTCCCAGTAACGGTTGAATTCTTAGCAGAGTACTGCGAGCCTCGAGCAGATTTCCATAGCGCTTGCTCACCAGCAGTTCGCCCGCAAAAATGTGGAAACATCTTCCCACATCACTGTTAATAGTGCTATTAATACTTTCTTCAACATATTGTAAAGAGAGGCTTCTGTCCTCTCT
The DNA here is from genome assembly GCF_000612805.1 of Bacillus ndiopicus. Lineage (GTDB taxonomy): Bacteria > Bacillota > Bacilli > Bacillales_A > Planococcaceae > Metasolibacillus > Metasolibacillus ndiopicus. The sequence goes on from NZ_HG964404.1 coordinate 318,709, forward strand.
TTCTTTCATGTAAGGAGGTAATTATTTGAAAATTATAGAAAAAATAAAGCAATTGGAGCAACAAACGACTAATTATATAAACGCCGTTCAACAACAGCTTGAGCAAAAAGCTTTGGCTAAAGAAGTACAATTTATCAGCTATTTCACCTACGCTATGACACTCTCACATGACCCAGAGCAAGAAAATTTTTGCTTGGGCTCCTACCATATTTGGAATACTGGCGAACAACCTATTACGAATCCATCTATCTATTTACGACTACATAAAGATGCACCCTTCGCTTTTTCAGGGAAATATATTGTCGGTCAAATGAAGCAAGCATTTCGTGAGCAGCTTATATGGGAACGTTTTAAAGATGTCAAAAGCAAGCATGAGCTTTGGTTTAAACCAGTTAATAAAACGATTATTGCGCCAAAGGAAATGATTATTTTCCCACATTTCCAGCTTACTTGGACACATCAAAAGCCATATTTCGGGCTTTTAGAAGGCTGGACATACTGCGACGAGATGCCTGAAGGAAGCCCAGTGATAAATCCATTAGACATTTGTAGTGTAGGATATGCAGAGGAAGGGGCGAATGCACATAATGACCCAACATAATATGAAAAAAATAATTTCTGATAAAGTACAGCAGCGCGGAGATGCAAGCTTTATGTATTTAGAAAAAGACACGCTGCAAACCGTGCTTCAGCATCTGTTACAAAGCTCTCCTCCCCCATTAGTAGAGGTACAAGACGTAGCTACCGAGCTTGATAGGCTCATTGCACAGCAACAGCAGCAGTTTGAACGGTTATTAGCTAACTTGTCAGAAAAGGAGGCATATAGTGGAGAATGAAAATATATCCGAGCTTGAGCAAACAATTCGTTTGTTAGAGGAAGAATTAGAAAAATATCAAGATACAATGAACACGCAGGAATCCGCAAAAATTATTGAATTAGAGCAGGAAAATAAGCAGTTACAAGAAGAGAAAAAGGGGCTAGCCTTCGAATTAAAGAAAAAAGAAAAGGAATGGCAGCAACAGGCTTTGCTTTATAAACAAACAATCCAAGCTTTAAAAATTGAGCGCAGAAAGAAAATTATGCAAATTTCATCCTTGTTAGAGGAAAAAAAGAAACTCCGAGCGCTCAATAAACAATTAGCTGCATCAAAAAATCAATTCCAGCAGGCATCTACTGTCAAAGACTCAACAATAGCAAAAATCGAACAAAGGCTAGATATATTTATGGAGCAAACAACACGCCAACTAACAGCCACTACAAACAAACTTGAACGAGCCGCTAATACAATACAAAATCAGCTAGCCAAATATGAAGCGGAAGAATCCACTACCCTACCTGACGATTCACTCTCCACACTCGAAAGCCATATGCAGCAGCTTTTCGCTCAATCGGTCTATGTTGAAAAGCAGCTTCAAGCAAAACTAGCATTATTACAGGAAGTGGAGCAACAATTAGCTTTATTGTCCGATGATTTAGATCCATCATAATGACAAAACTTAAAAGCGCAAGAAATCGATTTTTGGAAAATTGATTTCTTGCGCTCTTCTTATGTGAAATTCATATTACACAGCAATCGGTGCTTTAATTGTTGGGTGTGGGTCATAGCCCTCTATCGTTAAATCAGCAAGCGTCATATCGAAAATGGATTTCCCTTCAGTCATACGCAGTGTAGGCAATGCGCGTGGCTCGCGGCTTAATTGTTCGTTCACCTGCTCTAAATGATTGCTATAAATATGCGCATCTCCTAAAGTATGAACAAACTCCCCTACCTCTAGCCCACACTCATTTGCGATTAAATGTGTTAATAGCGCGTAAGAAGCGATGTTGAAGGGTACGCCTAAAAATACATCTGCGCTACGCTGATAAAGCTGGCAAGATAGTTTGCCGTCAGCTACGTAAAATTGGAAAAATGCATGGCAAGGTGGTAGCGCCATATGATCCACCTCAGCAGGATTCCATGCCGTCACAATAAGCCTGCGTGAATCAGGATTCTTTTTAATTTGCTCAATGACATTGGCAATTTGATCAATCGTTTCGCCATTAGCTGCTGGCCATGAGCGCCATTGCTTCCCATAAACTGGCCCTAAGTCACCATATTTTTCAGCAAACTCCTCATCCTCAAGCATACGTGCATTAAATATTTTCATTTGCTCATCTAAAGTTTTAGCAAACTCTTCATCCTTTGCGGCACGCAATCCGAAATTCGCCATATCAGGTCCTTCATATTCCGATGATTGCACCCATTTTTCAAATGCCCATTCATTCCAAATATAATTGCGCTCCGCAATTAAAGTACGAACATTCGTATCGCCTTTTAAAAACCACAGCAGCTCTGACGCAATTAAGCGAAACAGCGTGCGCTTTGTTGTCAGTAAAGGGAATCCTTTCTGCAAATCAAAGCGCATTTGATAACCAAAAACACTAATTGTCCCTGTTCCTGTACGGTCTTCTTTTTTATTGCCATTATTTAAAATGTGCTGACATAGCTCTAAATATTGTTGCATGATTTAACCTCCATCTATTTCTTCCGTTTACTATTATAATGCAATTGGGCCTCGAATGAAAAAATCTTTGCGAATTACCCGTTTTTTACTTACCTCCCTCGCGAAGCTCTTTAATTAATCGTTGAAACTCTGCATCATAATTAATCACTTCATCTTTTACACTTGGTCGTGGTTCAGTAGGCTCTTGATGAAACCATGATGGCACAATTTCGACGTACTTCCCACGATTGCGCTGTCCTTTTTTACTTTTTTCACTAATGAAGCGCCTTTTTTCTGCATCGACTTGTTCTATTGTTTTGATTTGCTTCTGTGACCAGTCTTTTAAAATCGTTTCTACATAGTTCCAGCGAATCGCATTGTTATCAATTGCTAGTTTCATCGCGTAGATAACAAGCTCCTCCCCCATTACATCTATCCAAGTGTCAATTTTTTCTCTGGCATATGAGGACAGGACACCAAACCCATTTTCCTGATAAAAGGTAATGGCCGCAGCCTTTTCATTATCATCACTAGGTAAATCAGTATTTAATTTATTAGTAATTAATACATCAGTACTTAGTAGTTGGCGATTTTCCATTTGTGGCTTTTCCATGGATGGTGCAACCGTCGATGGATTTTCCATGCATGGTAAACTGGAGGATGGTTCATTTTCTTGTGGAACTTCATAAACAACAGTGACCCAGTCAAATTTCCCATCCTGACTGCGGCGGCGCTCTTTCTTTACATAACCATACTGCTTCAATTCCTTTAATCCCGAAGAGAAAGCATTCTCACCGTCTTTCGCCCAACGTAAAAGCTCCGTATTGTGAAACGTCCAGTTATCTGGCCTTGAAAGCATAAACACATGAATCGCTTTCGCCTTCCAGCTCAGCCGCTTATCATATAAAGATGTATTATTAACGACTGTATAGTCCTTATTTTTCTCTACTCTGACGATGGTTTTCATGAAGAAGCCCCTCTCTGAAAAAATTTGTAGGGATGTCCCTTTCATTTTATATGCAATGTTATAAATCTTGAGGGGACATGTTTTTCAAATATTTTATAGTGAATAATCGACTACCTAGCTTTCTCACAACGCTATTATTCTAATATTTTCAATGGGTGTTTAGTTTGATTTTCAACCATTGTAACGCGCTTTATAAACGATTAAAAAGCACTCTCAGGCGAGAGTGCTTCAACGTATTTATTATCTAATGATTAATTCATAATTATTGTTTTTGGCAGAAATGATGACTTTCAAAGGCTTTCCATCACTTTCTATTTCCTTCGGCAATGAAGCAAGGAAATGTAAAACACCTGTTTTTAATGGTTCAATAGAAGTTATATTCGTATAAGTGAAATCAGTTCCACCTCTCTCCTCGATCGTCGAGAATGTTCTATACTCATATTTATTATCATATACAACCTTCACATCAATAAATTCATCAGCACTTTTATTAGAAGTGAGTAAGCTCTTTATTGAAATAACCGTATCAAGGTATATTTCTCCATCCTCTTTATTTTCATAGTAAGTATGATAAGATCCTGGATTTGGCGGTGAAACTTTTTTGCCAAAAACGTTATCATTGACTGTAATTTCAGCATAATCATCAATAACTAATGGCTCACCCTTCGTTATTGTCAATAATTCTACGACAGGTTCGCTTTCTCCTTCTTTTTCAATGCTTCCCACTTGATCAGAGTCAGAGTTTGCACTTTTATCTACTGGAATTTTAATTTGTACTTTATCTTTTCCTAGCTCCATAAAGAGTTGGATACTTTCAGCTTCGTCAACTACTTTATCTGGTATAGAGATAACGACAAACCCATTCTTTGTTGCTAAAGGGTTTATACTTTCATGATGTAAATCATCATCAAGAAGTGTCACTACTACTCCATACTCATACTTTTCGTCATAAATAGCCTTTAGAGCTGTTCCGTTTTTTGCCTTGAATAATTTATTAGCTTCAGTACCATTATTAACAGCTTTATAATTTAGTATCAAATACTTATTACCATCATCAGCTGTACTTGACATGTTTCCTTTTGCAACAGTTGGATTAAACTCAAAAGACTCTAAAGTTACTTCCCAATCTTCTAGATTAAAAGTTTCCCCAATATTTTTTGTTACATATTCCTTATTTGTTTTTTCTACTTGAGATTCTTTCGAAGCGTTATCTGAACCACTTTTTTTATCTGCTTGTCCACAAGCTACTAATAAAATAGATACAAATAACAATACTACTATCTTTTTCATAAAATACCTCCCTATGTACTAATATATTACTATACATAGTAAATGGAGGAATTTCTATATTTGTTTTGCAAAAAGATGAAAATTTATACACAAATTATGAATTTTTTAAGCTACGAATATCATCTTCTATTTTGGAAATGGTTCTTTCGTAGTTGCTAGCAAAATTTAAATCACTTTCATACTTCTTCAGTAAATTTAGATGATTTTCAAATCTCTTTAGCTGCCCTTCTTTCGTTTTTAGTTGAAACGTATCCATTTTCATTTTTAAATATGAATCATTTATAATGACTGGCAGCAATTTTTCAGCTAATTCACGTACTTCCTTGAAGGATGGGATTTTTTCATCGATAGGCATATCTGGTGTTTTTGCCTGTTCGATACTAAGCGCCATTCTACAAGCTAGATTATTTCTTTCAATAAATGTGACCATGTTTTTCGTAGACTTCATCAGCTCCATTGTTTCTCGTAAAATTCTTAAATCATCCAGCACTTCAGCATACTGCTGCTCCATTTGCTTCAATTTTTCTGGCGGAATCTTGCTTCTTACTGCCCATCCATTCTTTAATTTTTCATATACTGATTTACTTTCACTTTGCCTCGTTATTTTAGATTCATTACCTTTAGTTACATTCCAAAATTTCACACATAACCAAGAGAAAAATATGGACACTGCAAACAAGAATATGGACAACCCTATAGATGAGGATTCTCCTTTTAAAGTTTTAATAGATGCAATTAAAAAACTACAAGCACCCGACCCTAAAAAAATCATTATGTATATCCTCAAAATCCCCTTTAACATCATACCTCCCCCTCTCTATACGAATATATACAATTTAGATAGCTACTTCCATATAAACTTACGTAATTTCTTTCAAGAAAAAAACACCCGTTTTTTCAACCAGTGTTTTGCAAGTTTTAAGCCAACCATTTTGGTGGTGTGTTTTTGGACCAGTAAATTTCACCTAAATTATAATGCGCCACAAAGCTGTCTTCCTTTGTTCAGATAAATCGACATGTACTCTTTAGTAGATTAAGGACTTTACATGTTGCATTACAGGAAATTTTTGAGCATTATTTCGAATCACATCTATTGTAGTTCATACTGAGTTCATATTCATTTTTTACAATTGTCACAGAATAAATGATAGGAGTTGAAAAAATGTTTAAACCGTTCCGTAGTTTATCAAAATTTTCCAGCAGTTCTAAGGGAGCTAAAATTGTTTTAATCGCTTGGATTTTGGCGGTTGTAGTTTTCAGCATATTTGCACCATCATCCAAAGAATTTTCTAAGAACAGTATGGAAGGTAGTATAAAAGAAAATACAGCTTCTGAGATTGCTAAACAAGTATTAGATAAAGAATTCCCGACAGACGATGGACTAACCGCATTACTTGTATTTCATCGTGAAGAAAAAATAACTAAACAAGACAAAGAAAAAATCACGGAACTTAGTCAATGGTTTGCTTCAGACAGTAAACCTCAACACTTAGCAAGCGCATTACCATACCATTCATTCCCAGAAAAAGTTCAAGATAAGATGTTTTCTGAGGATGGAACGACACTAATTTTTAACGCAGCACTTAAAGAAGGCATTGACTCAAATGAAGCGAACGAAACATTAGAAGCCATTAGAAATAAAGTAAAAGAAGTTGGCTTAAACGATATTCAATTTGAAATTACTGGACCTGCTGGTATATCTGCGGATACTATCAGTTTGTTTAAAAATGCGGATATTGTCTTAATGCTGGCAACAATTGTTTTAATATTTATTATCTTAATCATCATCTATCGTTCTCCATTACTTGCAATCACTCCATTAATTATTTCTGGAATTGTATATGGAGTTGTGGATCGAATTTTAGGTTTGGCTGGCAAGTATGAGTGGTTTAGTGTTGATAGCTCAGCCGTTTCTATTATGCTTGTTTTATTATTTGCTGTTTTGACTGACTATAGTTTGTTTGTGTTCTCAAGATACCGTGAGGAATTAAGAATGCATGAATCAAAATATAAATCAATGAGTGAGGCTATTCATCATGTTTCTGAACCAATTTTCTTTAGTGGTGGAACAGTCTTCCTAGCAATGCTAACTTTGTTTACAACAGTCTTTAAACCTTACAATCACTTTGGTCCTGTATTTTCATTGGCTGTAGTTGTAATATTACTTGCGGGATTGACACTTATTCCGAGTATATTTGCCATTATGGGAAGAAAAGCATTTTGGCCATTTATTCCTAAATTAGAACCCGAGCACAAAGTAAAAAAAGGAATTTGGTCAAAGATAAGTAACATTGTTCTAAAGCGTCCTGCTTTATTTGCAACTATCTTACTCGTAACTTTATTTGCTGGTGTATTCAATGCAACAGAAATGAAATTCTCATTTAATTTAATGAATTCATTTCCCGAGGACATTTCATCCCGTCAAGGCTTTGAGCTTCTTGCTGACAGATATCCAGCAGGACAATTGGCTCCAGTGACAGTTGTTCTGAAATCTTCAGAAAATATTGAAGTCAATGAGGAATTTTTACAAAGGGTCAATAAATTTAAAGAAGAATTATCTGCTCAAAATGGCATTAGTCAAGTAAATCCCGCTTTAACAGAAAAAATAATCCAAGGAAAAGCAGATTTGCCTCGCAACTTTTTATCAGAGAATGGCAAAGCCGTAAAATTACAAATTATTTTAACTAAAAATCCATATGATATTTCTTCATTAAATACTGTTGAAATGCTTCGAGATAAAACTGACTCATTCTTAAAAGAAAGTCAACTTTCTAAAGATGAATTTAAAGTACATTATGTCGGACAAACAGCTGAACAAGTCGATGTAAAACAAATGAACAAGCGAGATATGATTATCCTATTCTCCCTTGTAACTGTTCTGCTCACTTTTGTAATAGGTTTCCAAACAAAATCTGTACTTTTGCCAATATTGATGATGTCAACAATTCTTTTATCTTATTTTGCGACACTTGGTTTTGGTTGGTTGATTTTCAAATACCTGCTGGGCTATGAGGCAGTTAGTTATCGTTTACCAGTCTATACATTTGTTTTCATGGTTGCCTTAGGTATTGATTACAATATCATGTTAATTTCACGAATAAAAGAAAAAGCAAAAGAACTTCCTTGGAAAGAAGCTGTTATGGAAGGTGTTGCATTAACTGGAGGTGTCATTTCATCGGCAGGAATTATTTTAGCTGCAACTTTTGCTGTTTTAATGACGCAGCCCTTACAAGAACTCTTTTTATTCGGCTTTACAATGGCTATGGGTATATTATTAGATACATTTTTAATTAGAGGCATATTATTCCCATCTTTATTACTATTAACTCGTAAAAATTAGTAGAAGCGAAAATACCCCAAAAATCCCCAATAGTAAAAAATGTAATTGGTTCATCTTGAACTGCGCCATAAAAACTAGACCATAAAAAAAAGATTCATGCCGTTACTAATCGGCAAAAAGATGACTTCGGTAGGTAGCGCCCTAGTCATCTTTTTTAACGTCCATTGCTTTCTAATGTTATTGGAGTAATCATAATAGATAAGATAATCCAAATATCGATGCATTTTGTTCTTGTGTATCAGATGTAGTATATTGAGGTGAATATCAGACAGAATTTTCATTAAAATATGCTAAGTGTTTGTACACCCACTAAGCTATAAAAAATCAAGCATAGCATTCGTCTCACCTCCTGTAGAGGTAGGCGTTTTCTACTGAATCAAGATAAATTTACGTAATTTCCTTCTTTCAAGAAAAAAACACCCGTTTTTTCAACGAGTGTTTTGCGAGTTTTAAGCCAACCATTTCGGTGGTGTGTTTTTCGACCAGTAAATTTCACCTAAATTATAATGTGCCACAAAGCTGTCTTCCTTTGTGTGATAGTGGAAGTTGTAATAATAGCCTTCGTTTGGACGATTTTCAGTGCGAACATGGAAGCGAATTAAATCGACTTTTTCCCCTTGCTCACGAATGTTAAAAATTCGCTCGGCATAATCTCCACTTGGATTTTCAGTAATTGTTAAGTATGGAATTTTATCATCATCCAAACGCGCTAAAGTCATATCAATGGCTTCTTCCATTTTAGGAAAAATGCGTGTCTCAAACTCATCGCCAATTTTTTCAGCGATGCGTGGACCAAATTTTATGTAAGATTGTGTTTTCGCAGCACCTTTTAACGATTGTGCTATTGATATGTTTTCTTCATAAAGCAATGTATCGAGCTGAATTGCAGAAGAAATATCGTTAGCGCTTGGCTCTTGCAAACGATTCGGCTTTAACTCATCCTCAAAATTATTCCAAATTTCATGATTTGGATTAATTACCCCAAATGTTAATAATGCTACAGATACAACAAGGAATTTTTGCATCCATTTTTTCATTGTCATCACCCTCTAATTATGTATAAATCATGTTCTCGTCTATACTAATCTGTACGTTTTATAGCTAAAAAGGTTTCATCTTTTTGTTATTCATTGTACAATACATAGTGTAAATATGCATTGTAGTTAAAGGAGGCACATTCTTATGGGCACAATCGCTATCGGTATCGGCTTATTATTAATGTTAGGTTACTTAACATCTCTTTGCATCACGGACTAATTATTTTACTATGCAATAAGTAACACTATAAAACCCTGGAAACCCTGTTAAATCAAAGTTTCTAGGGTTTTCTTATTTTAGCATATTAACGCAAGATAAAACAAGTAAACGGAGCTTTGTTGGCTGTCTGAATAGAATAACTTACACAGTGATAGCAGAGAAACCAATTTATATTATCTTTTCTTTTTTACCTTCTTCTTAAAATTCAGAGAGGCTTCCCAGTCATTTAATAATTTGCCTTTCTTTCTATTCATGTAACAAAAAATCTAATCTCCTTTACAATACTTTACTAAAATTGTTCAAAATTTTTTGTATATTCGCACCACTATTTATGTGAAAAAATGATACACTGAATGAAGAGGACGTTGACAAAATAGTTGCCACAAAATAGTGTGATTTCTGTAAGCGATTCGTACAAAGGGGAATATCTTGTCACTCTCTATTATAAAAGCAATTTATTCAATCTAAGGAGAGACCCTATGTCTAAAATAATCGCAATTAATGCAGGAAGCTCATCATTAAAATTTCAACTATTTGACATGCCACAAGAAACTGTACTCACAAAAGGTATCGTCGAACGAATTGGTTTAACAGACAGCCTATTTACAATCACTACCCCTGATGGTACGACAGACACAGAAGTAATGGATATTCCAGATCATACTGTTGCGGTTCAAATGCTGTTAGCCAAGCTAGTTGCAAACTGTATTGTCCAATCGCTAGAAGAAATTGATGGTATTGGTCATCGTGTTGTACATGGTGGAGAAAAGTTCAATGATTCCATCATCATTGATGATATGGTACTTGCAGAAATTGAAGAACTATCTGAGTTGGCACCACTTCATAATCCAGCCAACATCATCGGTATTCGCACTTTCCGTAAGGTATTACCAAACGTACCGGCAATTGCAGTATTTGATACAGCATTTCATCAAACGATGCCCAAAAAATCATTTCTATATAGTCTTCCTTATGAATTTTATAATAAGTATGGCATTCGAAAGTATGGCTTCCATGGCACATCGCATAAATATGTCTCGGAACGTGCTGCGGAGTTATTAGGACGCCCAATTGAAAATCTTCGTCTCATTTCATGTCATCTTGGAAATGGTGCAAGTATTGCAGCTATCGAAGGTGGAAAATCAATCGATACATCGATGGGCTTTACACCACTTGCTGGTGTTGCTATGGGGACACGCTCAGGTAACATCGACCCTGCCTTAATCCCATTCATTATGGATAAAACAGGTCAATCAGTGGATGAAGTCCTTGATATTTTAAACAAACAAAGTGGGATGCTTGGCGTATCAGGTTTATCAAGTGACCTACGCGATTTATCAATAGCCGCAGAAGAAGGCGATGAGCGTGCCATTATAGCACTCGAAATATTTGCCAATCGTATCCACAAATACATCGGCTCTTACGCTGCCCGTATGTCTGGCGTAGATGCAATCATCTTTACAGCAGGTATCGGGGAAAATGATATTACATCTCGTGCTCGCATTCTACATGGTCTTGAATTTATGGGTGTCTATTGGGACCCTGCTTTAAATAACGTGCGTGGCAAAGAGCAATTTATCAGCTACCCACATTCACCAGTAAAGGTAATCGTCATTCCAACAAACGAAGAAGTCATGATTGCTCGTGATGTTGTTCGTTTAGCCGGATTTTAAGTTACGCACAAACCTAAATACAGTAGATTAATATAGGAAAAAGAAAAACACACAAACCCGCTTCAGGGATTTCCTCTGAGGGGCGGGTTTGTGTGTTTTTTGTGTAGCGTTACTTTTAAATTTTCGTACATGCACAAATCTTGCATAGCTTTTTTTTCAAAAAAATTAGACAAGGGACATCCTCGTTAGAAGATGTCCCTTTAGCATTTAATAGGTAACTTGTAAAATAAATATGTCTCAACCCAATCATCTGGGGAATCTTATATATTTAATAGAAGTAATAACTTCTATTTCCGAACCGCGGTAAAATTCCACTAAAACCTTCTAACCTAAGCAATGTAGCCCCAACCTGCTACTACATCCTTGCAGCCCTTTAGCGTGCGCCAGTGTGAATAAGTATCTTCAAAAATCACTAGCAGAATGCCAATTTATTTACATGCTACCTAAAATAGCATGGTTTTATTGTAACATAATGTATGTTAAAAGTAAAATCGCTGTTGTGTTAAGGGTTTGTAAATATTTTTACGTTCTTCAGCTTTACAAAATAGTGCATAGTAGGGAAAGTAATTTATATGAAAAAGCCCTTCACGAAAATGTGAAAGGCTACAACTTTATTAGGAATTATATTACTTTCTAATTCATTACTTAAACTTAATTTATATACTTTGAAACTGAATATATCCTTGAAACTCAACCGATTTTTGCCAGCCTTATCCGTCTAGGACTTGTTATTTCTACCATGGTGTTTCAGTTTTATGTTCAATGACTTGTAATACTTTTGGTTCAATAGCTTTTATCATTTGTTCAATTGAACGATTGCTTTTACTAACATCGTTATTATTTTCACCTTGAATTTGTCCTTCAGCCTGTGTTTTTGCTATTACATCAATCACTTGTTGTTTAGAAACATTTTTAGATGCTGCAATCTCGACAACAGATTTACCTTTTGCTAATTCTTGTTTTAATTCTGTTGGGCTAATTTTTAGTAAAGAAAACAGTTTTTCATCGTTTAAAAAGGAATCAGCAGTATAATCAGGCTTACCATTTGTAGAGAAAAAACCTTCTACTTTAATGTTTGAAGGTGTAGTCTCACCTCCGATCAGAGAAACACTGATTGTATTGTCTTGAACAAATACCTGGTAGAAAGGTGTTTTTGATTCCTTTTTGCTGTAATTCAACATAAACGTTTTTTGACCCGTGTTCGCCATTTGCTCCATAGCAAACTCGTACTCTTCGATGCTGCCATACATTTTATCAATTAGATAATCTACCTTCGACTTGATTTCCTGATCGGTTAAGGCAGTGAGTGGTTTCTCCTTTGGCTCCCAATTCTCCTGATTCACGTGTTCAATCGCACCCGTAATACCGTTTATATGAAGGGAAATCTTTTTGCCGACTCCTCCTTTTTCCTGCAGTATGATACTTGTTTGGACACCTTGAACCTTGCTTGCATTGATAATCTCAAACGATTTTGTTTCAGGAAATGCGTTATACAGCTTCTCAAGTGTTGCTTTGCCAACCTCATCCCCCTCGACTTGTTCAACAGTCATTGGTGTTCTAGTAAGCATTTCAATAAGATTAGGGGCCGCAAATGCTGCGGTTGGAATCAAAATCGCAGTAGCAACTAATCCACTAATTAATCGTTTTTTCATGTTTATTTCGCTCCTTTTTCGTTGGAAATATTGAGAATAGGATTGTTCTATTCGTTTGGAAATAGCCGGAGGGCATTCCATAGTTTCTGCCTCTTTGTGCAGATGTTCACGAATTTTGCGTTCAATTGGCATTGATTTCTTCCATCCTTTCTGGGGGGAGATTACTTAAGTTTTTTCGAAGCACCTGAAGGCCAGCATGATACCTGGACTTGACCGTACCTAGCGGAATTTCGAGCAATGTCGCTATTTCCTCAAGTTTATAGTCGTGAAAAAAGCGGAGGACAATCACCGATCGTTGTTTGTCGGTCAATTTTTGGATTGCCTGTGTTATCATTTGCTTCGTCCCATCCATCAACACAGAAGGTTGATCCCAATGAGACTCTTCACGAGAAAAGGCACGGATGCGTTCAAAAATTCGGAATCTCCGCCAGCTCTTGACCCGAAATCTCTGCACTTGACGGATTACCAAGCCGTTTAGCCAGAAGTGGAAAGGTCTGTTCGTATCATAGTTAGCAAGTGAGGTCCACATTTGCATATATATCTCATTCATGACATCTTCCCGATCCTGCTGATGATCCACCAGAAAGGAGACTGTCCGATAGACGTCCTGATAGGTGGCATCATACATCGTACGAAACGCCTGTTGATCACCTTCTTTCATTTTTGTGAGTAATTGGTACAGATATTCATTTTGCATTCAGAGGGTCCTCCTAAGTAAGCTTACACACTATATTGTCTCTCTATCAAAAAAAGGTTCGGTTCTTTATTTTTTTGCAAACCGCTGAGTGCTGGCGGCCATCGATTAGGAAGACAATTTGGAGTACAACGACCCGTATGGCAGCCGTGACCTATCTATTTCAGTCTAGGTCATCGCATGGTAATTATTTCATTTTAATTTTCCGTTTCTTATTGCTGGTCACTTGGGAACATTCTTATATTCTTTTACACAGCGATAAAAGAGTATTAAAAGGCTAATGAAAAACAGAATTTATAAGAAATGATCAAACTTTATTCCCCTTTGAAATATCCTTTTCCAAAGAGGTGAAGCATCGCAACTTTTTTATAAATGTCGCTTCTTTTTTTATAAATTATTAATCTTTATTTTAAATCAACATCAAGCGAATAATTACACTCATAAATATATTCAATACACCAATGAGTTTAATGTTGCTTTCAATTATTTATGAAGCTAAAAATTAAGTACAATCAAGCAAATTCAAAAGATATTTTATCACCTTTGATTACTAACTTCGCATCAAACTTTTTCTCAGCCTTACTGATAAAGCCTTTAATAACCCCAGTAGAGCCTTTTGTAATCAAATCCATTTACTGTTTCTCCGTTAGTTTCTTCTTTGCGATTTCTTTATTAATCAGAATCTGCCTCATCCTCTACCATTTTCCCTGTGGTTTTCATCAAATTAATCAATGCCTCTTCCATATAGGGTTTGGGTGGGCTTGTACAACCTTCTTTTTCTGTTAATAAACTTGATACTTTTTCATTCATCAAAACACTTGGAAGAATTGTATCTTCCATTGTTTTTTCTGTCGCTTCCTGCATTGCAGAAAATAACGCTTTCCATCCTTTGCTTTTTTCGATTTTTCCAACCGTTTCAAATTCTATATCTTGCACAAGCGTTGTAATTTTCGTTTCTTCATATACATAATCACTATGGAACATAGCTAGCATTGTGAGTAGCACTTCCTGATAAATATTTTTTTCTTCTGTTGTTAAAGCATGAAGTTGCGATTCGGTTGGCACAGTTTTTGTTGGAATTATGGCATAATGTTCCTGTCTCTGCATGAATAAGTGCGGAAACTGGTATAAGAATAGGAGAAATTTTAGGTTTAAAAATTACTCATTTTAATCGTTTCGAACCCTCATTAGAAGTTGTGAAGCAAATAAATGTCGAAAATCGTGCCCAAGGCCGACACAATCTGCACCGTCACGCCCCACCGGAAAGTCTTGCCTTTTTTTCCAAAACGGGTTATTCTATAGACAGCTTAGTGATAAGCAAGTTCCTAATACGAAGGGAGATGTGTTTTAATGGCAACTACTTATATGGTGGTTTGGTTTTAAAATTGAATAGTAGGCATACGTGAAAAAAGCGGGAAAACGCCCGTTTTATTTGGCATGCCTTCCAAAGTAACCTTTCGTGAATATTGCTGTTTACGAGATACGATAAAGGTCGTATCTTTTTTGCGTCTTAATGCCACGCGACAGCAGCTTCTTTAGAGGCTGCTTGTCCGTGGCATTTTTGCGCCCAAAAACAACATTAAAGGAGCTAACAAAAACCATGATTGATTTAAAAACCTATGGCTACACAGAAATAGAGACAATTCCCGACGGATTATTGCCTGGCAGGGTGATGGAACTTCGGCGGGAGCGCTTCACTGTTATAACCGAGCACGGCGAAGTAACGGCAGTACTCAAAGGAACGTTTTATCATAGCGTGGAAACGCGTGTAGACTTCCCATGTGTCGGTGACTTTGTCTTGTTGCACTACAACGAGAACGGTGATTCTCTCATCGTTACGGTTCTGCCCCGCCGATCTAAATTCTCGCGTGCGGATTACTCAGGGCATGCTGTGGGCTATGCCAAAACTATAAGGGAGCAGGTCGTTGCAACCAACTTTGACTATGTATTTATCCTCTCTTCTCTGAATTGGGATTTCAACGTCTCACGTATCGTGCGGTACCTGACACAAGCCAGGAAAAGCAGCGGCCAGCCAGTCGTCATTCTGACCAAAGCAGATCTTGTGGAAGACTACAATTCCGCACTTACAGAAGTTACACAAAGCATCCCTGATGTTCCTGTTCACGCAATCTGCAGTCATACAGGTGCAGGGCTAAATGAACTTAATCCGTACTTGATGCCTGGTAAAACAGTCGTCTTTCTCGGCATGTCTGGCGTCGGTAAATCTTCTCTGCTCAATGCATTGATGGAACAGGACATTATGAAGGTTCAGGCGATTCGGGAGGATGATAGCCGTGGACGACATACAACAACCCACCGTCAGCTGTTCATGCTCCCCTCTGGTGCGATGGTCATTGATACGCCGGGTATGCGTGAGCTTGGGCTATTTGAAGCCGATGAAGGTATACGTGCCAGCTTTACTGATGTGGAGGATTTGTTCCAGAAATGCCGATTTAAGGATTGTCATCATCAGACCGAGCCAGGCTGCGCCATTCTTGCCGCACTTGCCGATGGTTCGTTGCCGCTTGAACGGTGGAAGCAATATGTTGCACAGCAGCATGAGAACAAATATGTCCGAGGCAAAACGAGCTACCCCATCGACAAAAGGGCTCGAAATAAAAGGAGCGCCACGCAGAGCAAGCAAACGAAGAGAAACGGAGGATGGAAGAAATGATTATTAAATCCCAAAAGCTGATTTATGCCTTAAGCCAACAATTCAAGAAGGATATCATCTATGCTGACTGCCAAACTACGCAGTTACAGGGCGGAACTGTGGGAAATGTCCACTTAGTAACAGGGAGCGCCGAAACTGCGGATGGCAAAAAATTGCCGTACCGTATCGTGCTGAAAATCCAGAAGAAATGGGAGCGCTACGACGATCCTGGTTCATGGCGACGAGAATATGATCTATATATGTCCGACTTGGGAGAGACGTTCTCGGATGCCTTTCGCTGGCCGACATGTTATCTCGCTGAAATTAATGACGATGAAAATGAATTCCAACTATGGCTGGAATATATCGATGGCTTAACTGGTTTAGACTTGACTGGCGACATGTATGAACAAGCCGCGGAGGAATTAGGACGCTACCAAGGCAAGCTGTATGCGGAGCAGCCCAATGTACTGCAAAGCCTGCACAACTTGAGCCATGCAGATTTCATGAAGAATACGTATCTGCATTACCGTTCATGGCCGGTCGTTTACGATTATATACGCTCGGAAGACTGCGAATTGCCACTGCACTTACGGCAAATGCTTATTGACATCGATAAGAGCGCAGACGAAATACTATCACGCATCCAAAAACTGCCCCTCGTGCTTTGCCACCGGGACTTCTGGGTGACTAACCTGATCTATGCCGACGAGAAAATCGCGCTCATTGATTGGGACACATCAGGATGGGGTTATTTAGGAGAGGATCTCGCAAGCCTGATTGCGGATGAATCGGATATCAATCACATGGTCGAATACTACCAACGATGCGTCCCTGCTTATTATAAAGGATTTTCAGAGTATGTGGATGTATCCCATATCGCTGATAATTGCGTCTATGAGATGATCCTTCTCGTATTCGGGTACAGACTTGTGGAGTCGTATCTCTACGCGGAGAACGATGACGAGAAGACAAATCAGGTCCTTACACTCCAAAAAATCTATGAAATGAAGGCCATCCCTGTGCAGGGTTGACTCTAAAAAAAGAAACTCCAAAACCCTAGATTTGAACTGCATCCCAATTGTTAGACACATCTAACAATGGAGGTGCAGTTTTTTCTATGTTTAAGTATACTGCAGAAGATAAATTAAAAGCAGTTGAGCGTTATTTAAATGGATTAGAAAGTGCTAATGAAATAGCTAAATCTTTGGAGACGGATCATAAAGCAATCCTTAAATAGGTTAAACAATATGAATACAATGGTGAGGAAGCTTTTGCTCAACCATATACAAATTACACACTAATGTTTAAAATGGATGTACTCAATTTTATGATCGTGACTTTATTATCGATATACACAACTACTCACCATTGTATATATAGATAATAAAGTTTAAATTCCAATATCTAAATCAAAAAATAAGGAGTAATACATATTAATCAATGACTAATATGTATTACTCCTTTACCTATTTGTTCCCAAGCTGTTCCGCCAAACCAATTAGAAGACCTTCGACTCCACGAATATAACAGAGTCGATACGAATCCCCGTACTGAACCACTTCGCCAACAATTTGAGCACCATGCTTAGCGAGTCTGGATACCATTTCGTCAATGTCTTCAACGGCGAACATGACACGTAGATAACCGAGGGCGTTTACAGGAGCAGTCCGGTGATCTGAAATAGTTGGCGGGGTCAGAAATCGCGAAAGCTCAAGTCGGCTGTGCCCGTCTGGGGTAACCATCATAGCAATCTCTACACACTGAGAACCCAATCCAGTTACGCGCCCAGCCCATTCACCTTCGACAGTAGCTCGACCTTCGAGAGTCAAGCCAATCTCCTCGAAAAAAGAGATTGCGTCATCAAGGGATTCTACAACGATACCGACATTGTCCATTCTTAGTAATTTGTTTTCTGCCAAAGCCTTTATCTCCTTATGTGTAATAGTTTATTATTTGCCCCTCTTCGTAAAATATTCTATTAAAACGCAAGTAAATCGTTATACATCGTCTGCTGTGTTTCTGTTAATTTCCCATCAGAATACATAATAGCTAATTGCTTCAATGCTAATAGTGCATTTTTCTTTAATATTGGATCTAGCTTCCCAGTAATTTTGATTTGACCAAAAGCAGTTGCGTAGGTAACCATATCACTTTGCACCATATCCATTTCATGCTCTTTCGCCATATCGCGGACAGCTTCTTCATCCAATGTATCAACAGCTATATAATGCATTCCCCATATATTCTCGATGAGATGTTTTGGGAAAGTAGCAAAATTAACGCTATGCTTCTTTCTTATAACGTCTTCTATTTCATGTAGTGTATCCGATCCTTCATCACTGCCAAAGGGTGCTTCTTCATCGCCACAATCATAATAAAATTCTTCTGTGAAATGAGCGACAAAACGTGGGTGTGAAGTTTTTGGATGTGGGCCGTATTCATCTACATCAAAGTAAAGACAATTATCATAGTCAAATGTAGGATTTGCTTGATAGCCTTTTTTTAATTTACTGGAAATTAACTTTTGAGCTTCTTTTTCACAAATTTCTTGCGACTCAAATTCTTTTATTTCATACTTTCCGATTGTCCCACTTTTTCCGTAATGCACACATATTGTCATCTCAGAATAATCAATTGTCCAAAATTTATTGGATTTCTCGTCTTGGTATATAAAAGCCTTTTTCATCTATGTTGAAAGCTCTCCTTTCTCTATGTTCCAAAGTTTCCTGACTATCTCATCTTGAGTATATTCAAAATAGTTTCCGTCTTTATCTTTATTTCTTTGAAAAAGTTGATGCTTATAGGCTTGAAAATTCAACTTCAAAAAATTTGTGAAATATCCATTTATCGATATTATACGATTATAGAATTTAGCCTTAAAGGGGTGGTCATTTTCATTAGGCTCTTCAAATGTCTTTATGCGCCTTACAACTTCAGTTAACTCTTCTTTTGTAATGCTTTCTACAACTTTTGGGTCTGGCAAACTAATATCAAACGCTAAATTTTCTGCGCCATCCGCTTCCCACCATTCCCACAAATTAAACTGCGACATGTCCTTTCCTGTCATTTCGTTAAGCTTACTTTCAAGTTTCGCATATTCTGCGTAGTCTTCATCTCCATGCTCGTCGCAATAAGCAGTATAGGCCAAAATAAGCTTTAATACTTCGGGATAGCGCCTTTCAGCTATGTCAAAATTAGCTTCAATTTCTTTTCTTAATTCAATTGGTTGTACCTCCTTAGTTATCAATCATTGCCATCGAGATTGGAGCTACTTGCAAGTTTCAAACAATACTTGCTTAATATTTTCGCTTTTAACATGATTACCGACCAGACATCTATTAACGAATAAAGACCTTGCTTAAAATAACGGATAATTTATTTCTATAATCTTCAACCTTTTCTCTGCTCTATTAATCCAATATTGCCCTAGAAAATAAATCCTGTATCAGTTCATCATTTTCACAAGCCTGTTTAAATCCAACAGCGAATTGCAGCAATGCTTCTTTTTGATTGGAATACGCACAAAACATATCTGCCTCTGGATCGAAACGCACAATGCCTACTAGCTCTGGTAACTTCTCTTGCAAGTACACATCTGCAAGCGATGCCCAATCATAGCCGTTACCTTGGAATCCTTCATCTTCCCTTGTTTCAAACAACTCTTGTTTATAAATACCAGCCGTTAAAAAGAATGAAGTATTCCCACTATCATGTTCTAACCATTTAAACGGTTTAAGTGCCTCATTCACTAT
The DNA here is from genome assembly GCF_000612805.1 of Bacillus ndiopicus. Lineage (GTDB taxonomy): Bacteria > Bacillota > Bacilli > Bacillales_A > Planococcaceae > Metasolibacillus > Metasolibacillus ndiopicus. Next base: position 338,474 of record NZ_HG964404.1, read on the forward strand.
TTGAGCTTGTAGACGGGCTACCTTATCTGCTGTAAAACTTAATATCCCCTGTTGATTTACAATATCCCCCTTCGCTATGCATTCGTCTAGCCAATCTGCAACAAAATCTGGGGCGTATCCTCCTGTACTAAAGCCATGTGCAAGTGCAATAATATCCTTGTAATCTGCTAAATACTGCTCTCGCGTCACCTCTGAATTGGCGTTAGTGTACAGCCAAAACTGGATATCATACATCAGCATAGATAGTTCGTCGGCATGTAAAGCAAAGAAGCCTTTGTCCTCTACAATCTGCATACAAATGCTTCGAATAGCGGCTTCTATTTGATTCCCCTCTCCTGTATTCTCACTTAATGATTGTAATAATGGAGAGAATGGCGCATGTTTCACCATGTCCAAATCGTCAAGTTTATCTTGTTCTGATGTATCGAATACTTCCTCATTCACCAATCCAGTAATAAAAGTCGCAAAATTTGGCGCAAGGAAAGTAATATAATAATCAGCCTCTTGGTCTACATGTACAACAGCAGGCTCGCCATCTGCACCACATGCACGATAATCGAGCATAATAACATCATGACCTGCTGATGGGCAATCCGCGATAACAACACCAATATTTGGGTAACCCCATTCTTCCAACATAAAATTGCTACCCAAATCGCCACCTAAGCTATACGTCTTCTCACGACCAATGCCCATGATTCCTGTAATCGCCACATGATCTTCTGCCCATGAAGTTGGCATAGCCGTTGGAAAACAAGTGTTTACTGGTATACCGCCGTTCTGCTTTTGCATAAACCAAATATAATCTGCTGGTAGTTTATAGCCAAGCTCCTCTTCTATAGAAGCAATCATTTCAGTAGTTGGAGGTGCTTCTACATAATTTTTGTCCGCATAATCACTTTTTTCCCAAAATTGACTGAAATCACGTTCACGGAAAGGCGTAAGCTTGATATCCTCTAGCGCTTCCGCTGATTTTTTTATAATATCTTGACAGGCTACAATATACTCCTCAGCTATGGCATCAAACTGTAATTCCAGCGTTTTTTCAAATGCATCTAGTGCCTCTTGCCATTTCTGCATATAGAAATAAGCATAGCCAACACGCCAATGCCAATCCGCGTCTTGTTGCCCCTGTTGTTTAACTGTAAATAACTCGGACAACGCTTCCTGATAACGCCCTAAATTATTAAGTGCACGACCATAGTGACCTATTAATTCGTAATTTCGCTCTGACTTAGGCAATTGCTCAATTGCTTCGACAATTTTGTCATGTTGGTCATCCTCATACCATTTTTCTAACATGCTCAATAACTTTTCTGACATAATCCCACTCCCTCTTAATCACTCTGTAATCCAGCTAAACAAGTATCTTGTATCTTTATAGAAATGCTTGAAACATCAGCAGGTACGGTTTTTCTCATGAAAAAGAACTTTCTCCAGCATTCGGTAAATTGCCGCATTCATAACTTTCCTTCATTTCAAGAACAAAATTGGTAACATGACCTGTCACCAGGCAACCAACAATCAGCCTTATATCATCGGATACATAGGCGGCAAAATCAGCGTGATTAGTCTGCTTAATGATTCTTTCATACATTTGCTTACTTGCGCTATCCTGAAGCACCGCTATTCTTTTTCGATCCACCGCTGACATACTTTCGATTAGAGTTGTCAAATCACCATATGTAGTTATCCATTGTGAATCAAACGGATCAGTATCCCGCTGATCTAGGTACTGATCAATTACATCTGAATTGCCATATTTAGGATTGACTTTAAAGGTGGATAACAAATCAATCCAAGTAGTAATATGATTAATATTTAACAATGGAATCTCCCCTATTTGAAAGTGGTGAAAAAATCTGATTTTTCATCAAAAGTAACTGCAATTTTCTAGCAGCTTCTTTACTCTCGATTTAAGCAATGCTTTGATTTCAGCTATATTCATCTGCAACGTGACATATTAGCTAACATTTTCTCAATATTGCGCTCTCACCTTTATAGCGATTTCCTGCTTTCTAAAGAACTTAAGAAAGCTTGCAAATTAGTATTCTTCCATCCAACCTACTAATTTTTCTAGCATTTCTTGGATTGGTGCTGATTCTTTTTCAATGCGTTGTGCTAACTCCTCTAGACTACCAAAAATTTGATATAGCACATATCCACGTTGATAGTCTTCTTTGCTCTCCAGTTGATGTATTAATTCAGCTAGCAATTCCTGTTCAGCAATGTGAATTTCTTTTAAAGGCTCAAGCTCCCCTTCATTTGCGCTAAGTAAAATGTCAATCAGTACAGGTATCCGTTCCACTGTTAGGTTATGCATGTTCAGAAAAGCCTCTGCATAGTTATTTTGTACAAGCTGGTGCTCTGAATCAACAAGTGACATATAGCTTTGCACAAGTGGAAAATAAGCATCGCTATAAAGCCCTAAGCCAAATACAGCATATGTTCCAGGCATAGCCGATAGCTCACTAGGCTCCACGTCCTCATACCACGCATATTCTTCCATTGCCACTTTTGCATAATCAGCAATCAATGGGAATAAGTTCGGATACGCAAGACAATTTGCGAAAAATTGGTGTAGCTCAGATTTCGCAAGACCTTGAATAGGTAAATAGTTTTCTTCCGGGCTCTTTAACTGTAGGCTATAGCCTTTGACAAAGCCCGCTTGTAACAAATCAATAATGTACTGTAACGCTTCACGATAGGCTTCTTCTTCCTCAACAATGATATGAATCGAAATAGATTTTTGAATATCATTGGCTGTTCCTTGAAAGCGCACACTTTGACGCATACGTTCACAATGCTCGCTGCCATTTTGTAAATAATCCTTGGCCTCTTGTGAGCCTAGCTGCTGCGCGAATTCAAGATATTGTTTACGTGTATCAGGTTCTTTAGAGCCAATTTGTTTGGCAATATAAACGAAGAACTCTAGCTCTTCTTGCGCAGGCCTATCCTCTGACTTGAGTAGCCATTTCGTTGTATATTCCCCAGTTTCCTCAAAGTAAACTGATAAAATATACTCCTTGGCCCAAGCTTTAAATGCTGATGTATAATCATATATCCATTTATTTATGCGCTCTTCATTCCCTTTATATTTTTCCAATACTCGTTGTATTAATGGTTCGATATTAGCTACGCGCTGATGGAAAAAATCTGGATTGACTAGGCAACGAGCAAAGAAAAACCCATCTTTCTCAGCAGGTCGTACAGGTAAATCAGCCATCACCTTAGTTTCAATAAAAGTAGCTAGCGTTTGTTTTGCTAATGTGAATTTGCCGTTATTTAGTAGCTCTTTTTGATAGCAAATCTCACGCCCTTCATGCTCAAACTCCAATATAAATTGAAGGCGATAATCAAAAAGCTTTGCATGATATTTATCAGATTGGAAAACTTGCTCCATTTTGGCACATAAAGCGGAAAATAATTTTTCTATTTGGTTGATGTCTGTTATCTCTTGCATGTAATCGCCCGCTGCTACCTTATAAGCATCATCACTCCAGCTAAATGGCTCGTGTGTATAAATCGAAATCGTTCCATAATGAGGGGTTCCCCATTGTAATTTAGCCAATTTTTTTGATGTCCATTTTACCTTTACATAATGATGAACACCTATATGTAGCCTGCTCCAGTCCTTTATTTTACTAATTCGATCGTCTTCATGCTGATAAAAGCGCTCTAACTGCTGCCAGACATCCGCCCAAAACTGTTCTATATATTGTGACAAATTTATCCCCCCATTTTCATCATGCATCAATTGTTTCAATATAAAATTCGGTAATTACTGTTTTATCAGTATTTGTCTTAGCCTCACAAAAAAGGACAATTGGGATTTCTTCATTATCAAACCATAAGTACCTGACTTCTGCACAAAAACCACTACCATCATTGTATTCGTACACATCAATATCCATCAATGCTTCACTAGGCGGTAAAGTTAGCGTCCCTTGCATCGCTATGACTTCTTTGACAAATGGCAACGTTTCATCATTAAGTATATTTTTTTCCTTCAATTGCTCGTAACGCTGATGAACTAAATCAACAAGCGTTTCTTTTGTTCGTTGTATAATTTTTTCTTCTATTGTCACTGGCTATCGCCTCCTAAATGAGCTTCAAAACGTGTACGATATTTTACTTGAAAAAACTTGCTCCAAACTAGCAGCATATCCAATAAAATCTTGTACTTGTAACTTACTCAATCCCAATTGAACCAATGTATCCACCAATTTTTGCGAAAATCCACTTGTATAATAACTAGCATGATATTCTCTACTTAAGGGTTTTATCTTTTAAAAATCAACTTCTCTCGCATGTCCATAAATTACAAAAAAACCGTCCTTCTCTACAAAAGGAATGGAAATCGCTTCAAGCAAAGCTCGTAATTCATCTGAGCAATCTTCAAAGATTGGTGTAACTAGACGCCCCATATACCGTTTAAATTTAGGAGCAACCTTTATCCATTCTATATGTACACCAAGCGCTGCCTCAGGTGTCCGCCCCCAATCACCTAGCCAATCTGTAGCAATTTCGATTACTGCTGGATATGGCTCATCCTCAAAAAGTGTTTTTACTTGATATGCTGGAGAAAAAGGCAAATTCTCAATTCCCTCAGAAAGCTTCCTCCATTTTGTATCATTCATATATGAAGCCAAACCTTTTTCCGCCAATAGCTTGGTTATTTTTTGATTCAAAATAATTTCCCCTTTAATTATTGCTGCCAGTTACGCAGAAAATCTGGGAGCAAAGGGTGATTTGGATTACAGCGTGTAGCTGATGATATTTCTAACCTTTCCTCATCAGCATCATCTGTTACCGAAATAAATGCAAAAATATGTTCGTCTAGAACGCCCTCTTGTTTTAATTCATACATTGTATCGCTCATTATCGTATGAATTTCCTCTTTATGTACTGCAAATTGTTCACCAGCATTTAATGCTCTGTCTAGTAGCTCACTACTCACTTTTTGTAATAAATCCGTATCATCGTCATATAAATATTCATCTTTCAAAAAGCGATAGTTTTCTGGGTTATCCTCATAACTTTCTCCGATTTTAAGAAGTGATTTTTCGGTTCCCATTGTTAAATAGAGGCTACCACAATCACCATCTGTCACTAGTACAACGGCATATATTTGTTCGTCCTTTAAGGTCTCATACATTGCTGTATAAGCTTCCTGTACAGCTAATTTGATTTTCTGTTTCATCAATACATCACTCTCTATCTAATTGAAGTCAAAGTGTTTAAGCAATAAAAGCTTGCTCCCTCACTTTTTTTGATACTGAATCTGGGTACATCCCCTTATGAATCAGGATTTTTCTTCACCAATACACCCTGTATTTAATCAAAATCGGAATAAAGAACATATTGCTGACATTCTAAGCATTGAAATAAATAGCCTTGATGTGAGCCATTATTGCGTAGGCTAAAAGCTAATTCTTCGTTTGTATAGTCTTCATGCTCAACTTCCTCTGTGATTCCCATCTCAACGAGCTCGTCCCAGCCAACATAACCGATAAACGCACAATAATCCGTGCAATGGGCTACCCAATTATTGCCCTGCCAGCTAACATAACCTGGTGTTCGGCACAGCACTTCATCTGTATAGTCCTCATTGCTAACAAGCTCTGGATTGAGTAAATCTTGCTGAAATTCTCCATCAAATTTTTCGGCAGCTAGCCCACTATGAATACAGCTTGGGCAAAGGTACTCCACTTCCTCCACCGCATAAATTCCACCTGTATAATAAATGTCCACTTCCTGCTCACAGCAATCGCAAACAACTAGTTCATCCGTTTTAAAAATACCCGCTTGTATTGGGTTTGGCATATATTTAAATGTTGGTAATGGTGTTTTCATCTCTGCTTCCTCCCTAATGACGCGTGGCAATAATGGCTTTACATTTTGTGGATTGTCAATCCAATATTTAATCGCACCATATTTTTTCTGATCTTTTTTATTGCGCAAATCCATAACGGTTGTAAAAATTTTGTATGCCTCGTCATACATTTGCAACATGCAGAAAATTTCGACGAGAATCCGCAAATTTACCTCTGTTGGCTCCGCTTGTTGAACTTGCTCCTTTAGCTTATGCATAGCGTTAATTGCCTTAGCATTTTTTGCGTCAAACGTCTTTCTTTGCTCCTGCCATTGCGCGACAATGTTTTCCATTATGCTCCCCCTTACAATTTAGAAAATCTCCCCAGCACCACTCACATCAAAAAAGCCGACTCCATGCTTTTGCGCAAGTTTCTTCATCGTGCTATAAGCTTCATCCGCTACAGACCAGGCGAAAGCTGTGTAAATCACGGCATAGCCAATACTATATTCAGCCAAACGACTCTCTAACTCCTCATCTTCATCCGCCACATTCATATTGGGGAATTGCTCTACCATATCCTCATACCATTTTTGCAACGCTGGTGTTGTAACTGTTATTGTTGCGTAATCATGAGGCTCAGCCCATTTTATTTGTTCATCATACCATTGCAAAAATACTTCTTTATTACTTGGGGCTTGCTCCTTATCAAAAACCATTAAATCATAACTCATATTTTTCACCCTCCAAAAAAGAATGTATGTTCTTATTTTTATTATAGTATATAAACAGTTTTTTGAAAACTTCATTTTTTATAACATAGTGCATTATTTGATACTTCTTTGTAGCTTTGTCATAAATTGTTTCGTGACTTTATTATCTGAAGCTTCCTGCCATACATGACATATTTACCTAATTCGAGTGTGATTTTGCAGCATCATTTAGGCAGTTGGTAACCGAATCGTACATATTTTGATGAATTAACTTGTGAAGGCTTAACCGTGCAAGGTCTAATGTAGGATTTTCTTTGAGCTCTGTATTTACTTTCCGAAATGATTTGAATCATTTGTACTTCCTTTTTCAAATTAATATTAACAAAATACCATAAGTTCAAAATCTAAATCTCCATCACGCTTGAAACTCTTTTCTTTTGGTTTTAGACTAGCCTAAAAGGGAACATTTATTCTATAATGAATTTAATTTGAATCAAGGAGGTCGTTTTATGACAATACAGTTACCACAGGAATTTGAGAAATACCGTTCGATTATTGAACCAACTTTACAACCAGTTCTACTTATTAACACAATTGAACGTCCAACATCATTATTTGAAAGCAAGTTTGAAGGCAATCCCTATTTTCCATTAGCGATGGAATATCCTAAAAATGCAAATGGGCAGCCATTAAAGCTTTTAGCACAAATCAATTTCGCAGATGTGCCAAAGCACCTTCCACATTTTCCAACAGAGGGCATTTTGCAGTTTTATATCGATGGCTATGACGATGTTTTCGGTATGGATTTTAAAGATGGGCAAAATCAAGTTGGATTCCGTGTCATTTTCCATGAAGAAGTTATGCAAGATGAATCACAATTAATACAGGATTTTTCGTTTGTTAAATTAGAAAATGAAGAGTTGTACTTCCCTGTTACAAAAGAAATGGCTTTAACGTTTGCACCGAATGTTGAACCTTTATCAGTCAATGATTTTCGATCATATGATGTTTATGAGGCTATTTGGCAAGAAATAGATGCGGCTGAGCAATACGGTCTGGATGACAAATTTTATACATCCTTTGGGTGTATGGGGCATCGAATTGGGGGCTACCCTTTCTTTACGCAAACAGATCCACGCGCTTATAATGACCTCTCAAATTCTACGGTTTTGTTATTGCAAATAGATAGCGTAAGTGATCATATTATGTGGGGCGACACAGGTGTTGGTAACTTTTTCATTACAGAGGATGAGTTAAAGCGCAAAGACTTTAGCAAAGTACTTTATAATTGGGATTGTTGCTAAGAAAGTAAAAAAAACAATATCTAATCTTTGAAAAAGAAGTTATGGTCGATGGCAATAGAATAGAACGTTATTGGATTCAAATATAAATTAACAAACTTCACATAACTAAATGGCAGCTTGTTTTACGCTTACATCCAATAACAGAGACTTAACCTCCCCTAAACAAAAACATAAGAATTTAAACAAAAATCAATAATATTAATTCTGATTTTAATATTATTGATTTTTTTGTTCGAAATTTTTAATTATAATCATTTACACCTCACAATCTTTATTATATAATCGAGTCAACTAAGAGGAAGGGATTTTATTATGGCTTATCAAGTAATCACAAATTGTCCTGTTTGCAGTAAAACATTGAAAATTACAAAGTTGCAGTGCTCGCATTGTCACACTACGATTGAAAATGAATTTGAATTATCTAAGCTGGCTTCCTTATCAAAGGAGCAGCTTCATTTTGTGGAAGTATTTTTAACATGTAGAGGGAATATTAAAGATGTTGAAAAGGAATTGGGTATTTCATATCCAACAGTTCGAGGCAAGCTAACAGATATCATTTCGTCCCTTGGATATGTACAAAAAAAGAAAAATGAAGTGGATGAGAAAAAAGTAGTTAGCATGCTGGAAAATGGTGAAATCACACCAGAAGAAGCCATTAAGCTCTTAAAAGAGGAATAGGGAGGAATTTAGTATGAAAGAGGAAATTGCAAAAATTTTAACAATGATTCAAGAAGGTAAAATTGATGCGGATAAAGGCTCTGAACTGATTCAAGTGTTAAAAGAGAAGGAAGAAACGAGTAATGGGCTTCTTGAAAAACCGACGAAATACTTAGATAAAACATTAAAAATTCGTGTTGTCTCAGCCGAAAATGATAATGTTATGGTCAATTTACCTATCAAACTTGTCAAAGCGGTTTTAGTTGCTGGCTACGGCATCGCAGCGAGTATTCCACAATCGGAAAAATACGTGAAAGATATAGATATGGGTCTTATTATTGAAGCAATCGAAAACGAATTAGATGGTCAAATTGTTGATATTAAATCGGCAAACGGCGATACCGTTTCTGTCATTATTGATTAGCTTATGATGCATGTAAAAGTGAAAGCAAAAAGCGTTCGACTTACTATCCCTATTCCATATGCCATTTTAAATATAATTATTTCGATTTTATCTTCAAAGCTGCTCCAGCAAAATGCAAATAGATGGACAAAGGAGTACTTCGAAAGAAAAAAGCTGGACTTTACGTTTCCCCAAATAGACAAAAAAACAATAAAGCCTATCGTTAAGGAACTGAAAAATTATAAGGGAATGGTATTAGTAGATGTCAAAGCTGCGGATGGTACTGAGGTTAAGGTTAGACTATAGACAAAATGGCTGTTGAAAAATACAGGGGCAAACCTGCTTTTCGACAGCCTTCAATCATTGGTATTATAGTGAGCCCTCGAATATTGCGTAGTTGTCACGCTCTTCTTTCGCATTATATAAGGCTTGATCTGCTTTTTGAACTAAGTCTTTCACATTATTTCCGTCTTTAGGAAAAACAGAAACGCCAATACTAGCAGTTATGTTAAATTTATGTTGTCAAGGGCATCCTTCTCCTCAATTAAAAGAATTTGGTTATTTTCACTATTATTAGTCAATCACTGGTAGCTTCTGTTCAATCTCACTTCGACGCTCCTCTAAAAATGGTGGGAGATCTAATTGCTTTCCTAAATCTTCAATAGAAGTATCAACAGCAAAGCCTGGCCCATCTGTTGCTAATTCAAATACAATGCCATGTGATTCCTTCATATAGATGCTCGAAAAATAATAACGGTCTGCTTTTCTTATAATTGGAAAACCGAAATCCTTAATTTTTTGCTCCCACTGTTCTAGCTCTTCCTTATCCTTGACGCGGATAGCCAAATGATGAACACTACCCCTTCCTGGCTTTTCTTTCGGACCATCTTGTTCAATAACAACAATTTGTCCTTGCAATTGCTCTTCTACAGCTTGGAAAAGAGCTTCAGATGTCGATTTCTCTACTTCTGTATAACCAAACAGTTGTACTAAGGTTTTTTCAGCATCTGCTAAGGAACTCACTGTCAGCTCCACAGGCCCCATCCCTAAAATTTGATGCTCCATATTTACAGGAGAATCCCCCCACTTTGTCCATTCTTGTGGAATTGGCCTTTCCTGATTATTTAATAGCACCAAGCGCAGTCCATCTGGATCTTCAAAATAAATAGCATCCGTTTCTCTATACTTTTCGATACCACCGTGTGCAATACCAAACTCATCTAATCGATTTGCCCAGTACTGTAAGCTTTCATAAGAAGGAGTCAATAAACCGATTCTTGTAATGGCATTTGTGCCACGATGTGTACGCCCAGCATGCGATAATTCAAAAAAAGTTAGACCTGTCCCTGGGCTCCCTGTTAAATCTCCATAAAATAAATGGTACATACTCGGATCATCTTGATTCACCGTTTTTTTCACTCGACGCAGCCCTAAAATTTGATTATAAAATTGATGATTTTCATGTGCATTTTTCGTAATCATTGAAATATGATGGTGCCCTGTAATTTTTAACATATAAAATCTCTCCTTTTCATCCAAATGGTTAACGTACCTGCGTCATAAAATCTAGTATTTCCTTAATTATTTCATCTTGCTCTCTACCTAACGTCATTAAATGCTTCGATTTTTCAAAACCTCGTACTCGCTTTATAGAGGAATTAACTTGCTGATAGATAATTTCTGCACTTTGTGCATATAACTCCTCATCACGCTCACCGTAGAAAATGGCAATAGGTATTTCAATTTTATTAAGATGCTGCATCGTTTCTTTAATAAATTTTTGAAATGCTATGGAAGAATTTAATGCCATATCATTAAAAATTGCTATTTCATTCGAAATTTGAAGCGTTGATTTTCCTTCTATTTGTTTGTAATTGTGAGCGTAATCGATGATTCTTTGCTTTAATTGTTCTGGTTCCTTATCGACAGGTACTGATAAGACAATGATTTGCTCCAATTTTTTTAATTGAGCAAGCTTCAATGCAAAAACGCCACCAATTGATATACCGATGACAGAGATTTTTTCATAGCCCTCATCCAATAAAAATTGATAGGCATTTAGTACATCCTCCCACCAGTCGTCTATATTATATTGTAATAATTGTTCTGGTATATGCCCATGCCCGCGGTATAGTGGTACATAACATGTGTAGCCCTGTTCATGTAAAACAGTTGCCACTTTTTTCATGTCCCGCGTATGACTTGTAAAGGAATGTAAAAGCAATACGGCATGGTCACTTCCCTTTATGTAAATTTCTTTTGCTGGAACTATTGTCACCACAAAATCAGAACCTTTCTTATTGGTTGTAGATAATAATAGAAGGTAGCCTTTTCGTGGCTACCATCTTATTTTAATTTGAAACATGTGGTTTGGCATTTATTTTGGTCGTTCGATTGAAAAAATCTCGCCAATTTTTGCATAATTTGCGCCAGCAAGTCTGCTAACCGCGCTTAATTTTCTTGGGTCGATGCGCCCCTCATGATAAATTGCTTCATCAATATGGAATTGCAAAACTTCCCCAATAAATAAATCGCCAGTCTGTTCCTCACCATTCATTAAAGGAATTGCCTGCACTAAGCGACATTCCATGCGCACCTTCGCTTCTTGAATGCCAGGAACTGCAATTTGCTGACTATCAATTAATGTAAACCCCGTTCGGTCAATTTCGCTTTCTGTAACAGGTAAAGAAGCAGCGGTTTCATTGACCTGCTCGACATTTTCCTCATCCACAATATGCACAACAAATTGTTGACGAGAATGAATATGGCGAGCTGTATCCTTTAAACGCCCATTAGGTCTCTGAATCGCTAAAGAAATCATCGGTGGATTGGAAGACACGATATTAAAATAACTAAATGGTGCTCCATTGATAATTCCTTGCTCAGACTGTGTTGTAACAAACGCAATTGGTCTTGGGATAATGCTACCAATCAATAGTTTATAGTTTTCACGCTCTGAATTATTTTTAGGATCAATTGAAATCAAACGATTCACTCTCCTGATTCAAGCTCACGCACTTGAATCGGAATTAATGTTCTTTCCAATTCCTCACGACGAGATTCGTATTGAGATGGTAACATTAATTGGCTTCCCATTGTTTCAGGTGTTTCATCATGAGCAAATCCTGGAGGATCTGTAGCAATTTCAAATAAAATTTCGCCAGGCTCACGGAAATAAATCGCATTAAAATAATTGCGATCTTTAATTTCTGTCACAAACTGCCCGTGATTCATCGCATGTTTTTGCCATTCTACATGGTCTGCATCATCCTGAGCTCGCCAAGCGATATGGTGAACAGTTCCTACGCCCATTTGTCCACGTACGCCAGTGATTGTTTTTAAATCAACTGTATTACCAATTGCTGCACTTGATTTAAAACGAATATAGTCCCCTTCTGTTGCTACTTGTTCAAGTCCCATAACCTCTGTTAACACTTTTGCTGTTGCTTCAGGGTTACTTGAATAAAGTGTAGCGCCACCAAATCCTTTGATTGCTACATCTGGCGTAATGCCGCCAAATATCCATTCATTTCCTTCGCCTTCAGCACGTGCAACAAGCTCAATATGCAAACCATGCGGATCATCAAATTGAATCACTTGCTCACCAAAGCGCTCGGCTTTTTTGAAAGGAATCGAAAATTTCGCTAAGCGATTCACCCAGAAAGGTAGTGCTCCTTCTGGTACAACATATGTTGTCACACCAACTTGACCGTCTCCAATCCGACCTTTATAAGCGTTTGCCCAAGGGAAGAAAGTAATAATTGTCCCTGGTGTTCCGCCTTTATCACCGAAATATAAATGGTATGTGCCAGGATCGTCAAAATTTACTGTTTGCTTAACTAAACGTAACCCTAGCACACCTGCATAAAAATCAATATTCTCTTGTGGATGTCCAACAATTGCTGTGATATGGTGAATACCTGCTGTTTGTTTTGTCATCTTTTATCGCCCCTTTTTTATCAAGTTCCACAATGTGCTTAGCGAATTGTATATAACGCTTTTGACCATGGAATTAATTGATCTAACATTTGATTTACTGAATCTGCTTGAACCGCTTTCGGTTTAAAATCTGTTCCATTTTCGAAGTCTGTGAATAATGAAAGTGCTGGGTGAACACGTACATCCGCAATTAAAAGCTCTCCCATAATTCCACGTAAATGTTCAGCTGCACGAGCGCCACCAACAGAGCCGTAAGAAACGATACCCGCAGCTTTGTTATTCCACTCTTCACGTAAATAATCTAATGCATTTTTTAAAGCGCCTGTGATTGAGTGATTATACTCTTGTACGATAAAGACGAAGCCATCTTGTTTTGCAACGATTTCTGACCAACCTTCCGCACCTGATGCATCTTGTCCTGGTTCACCTAATAGTGGTAGTTTATAATCTGCAATATCAATTACTGTATAATTAGCATCCCCTCGTTGATCTGCAATTTCCTTTACCCATTGTGCTACTTGTGGGCTTACTCGTCCCTCACGTGTTGAACCTATAATAATACCGATGTTTAATTCTGCCATTGTTTGTTCCTCCTCTTGTTTTGTACCGAATAATTTATCGAAAAATCCCATGAAAGTACCTCCTTGATGTCCAAAGAACACAAAATGTCATATAAGATTTTGTCCTTTTTCCGCATCTAGATAATGCTAAACAAAAATATTTCGAATTCGAGATATTTTGATTTGAGATAATCCTAACACCAGTTTTCACCTTCGTCAACCCATATACGCAAATTAAGATTTTATACCTATTTATTCCCCTAGTTTACTTTTTGTATTCAGGGGTTGTATAAGCAAAAAAATCAATTGTAGAATTTATTTTTAGAGTTATTCTTAGTAACTAATCCTCGGTATAGTCAGTCATTTAAATGGAGTACCAATACAGAACATTTTCTGTTAAAATTTAGAGGGGGAAAAACCATGAAAACTAAACTTTTATCGATTGCAATAATCCTTATTGGCTTAGCCACTGGTGCTCTAGGCTACTACCTGTTCATTAAAGTATTTATTCCAAAAATGATGTAAGCTGAATCTAAGAAATAAAAAGAAAAATGTTAGACCGAAATACAATTGGTCTAACATTTTTTAATTTAGGAAGAGATATTTAATTCAGTGAAGCTGAAAAAGTATTATCTATTTTCGTTATTTTTCGAAATAACTGTGCTCCGTCTCAGCCTCCGTTTTTGCTTATAAAGATTGCTTCTTCTCAATCACACCATAATGAAATTTAGCTGTCTGACGAGCAAAGCGCTTAAAGTCATATTGCTCAAAATAAGGCGATTGATAATGCGCCTTTAAAACAACCCGCTTTTTCGCAACACGCAGCGCCTCTTGCACCCACTCTGCTGTTAATGCTAAATGACTACCAGCATGACGCAATGCTTCAAAATTATTCGCTTCCTCAATCGTTTCTTCAAACATCGGGTCCATATAGACAACATCAAACGAATCGGCTGGCTGCTGACGTAAAAATTCAACTGCCTCCGTATGCAGCACCTCAATTTGTCGCATACACGCTGTCAAAGGCAATTTTGTCGTATCATATGTTTGCATACCATGCTTTACTAGAAAAGCAATATTGCGATTTGCTTCAAGCCCAACAACTCTGCCCTGCTCCCCTACCGCAAAGGCCGCAAGCATACTATCCGCCCCCATACCAAGTGTGCAATCTAAAAAGGAATCCCCTTTTGCTAACTGACACACCTCTAGCATCGGCTCCATCTCACCGCGTGCCACTCGCTTTAAACGAAAAGCCGCCGAGTTTGGATGAAAAAAGAAAGGCGCATTCGCACCTTTCGGATAATACTCATAACGATTTTTACCTGCCACAATTACATTTGCCTGTAGCTCTTGCCTGATTGCAACAACTGAGCGCTTTTGACGTGGAACAAATTCAATTTGCAGTGTCTCACATACAAATCGCGCTAATTCCTCAGATAATGCATCTGGTCGTCCTGCTGTCGTAACAACCGTTAGTCCGCACATACTTGCTTTAAAACGTCTGCCAAATGGTCGCGAATTTGCTCCATTGGGAAGCCTTCAATATTTTCACGCGGAATAAAATAAGCAAGCTGCCCATCTTTTAAGATCGCCATTGATGGAGAGCTCGGTGGCACCTCATCAAAAAACGCACGCATTGTAGCAGTCGCCTCTGGGTCCTGCCCTGCAAATACCGTTACTAGCTGATCTGGCTTCACCTCTGCAACCGCCTCACGCGCTGCTGGACGCGCTAAGCCTGCCGCACAACCACACACAGAGTTAATCACAACAAGCGCTGTTCCCTTTTGCTCAGCCATAAATTCGTTTACTTCATCTGCTGTTGTTAATTGTGCAAAACCTGCATCTACTAATTCTTGTCGCATTGGTTGTGTTACTTGCTTCATGTATTCGTCGTACGCGTTATTCATGTTTTTACCTTCTTTCATTTATATTCACGAAGCCTATTATATCAATGTTTTTCGGTAGTGTAAAAGAGTTTGACTTTCATTTATTTTCGGGGAAGTTCGGGATTTTTGTGACTTTTTCGTTACTTTTTTAGTTTTTCTAAAATTGATTTTTGAAAAAACGCAACGGATGTGTTTTTACTATCCTTCTAAATTGACTTACAAAATAAAAAAGCTTAAGAAAATGTAGGTATTAACCCAATTTCCTTTCAGCTTTTTTATTATTACTTTGGATAAACAACTGTATTGTAGATTTCTCCACTTTCCACGTCTTTATATTGAATAGTTACTTGATAT
The DNA here is from genome assembly GCF_000612805.1 of Bacillus ndiopicus. Classification (GTDB taxonomy): domain Bacteria; phylum Bacillota; class Bacilli; order Bacillales_A; family Planococcaceae; genus Metasolibacillus; species Metasolibacillus ndiopicus. Next base: position 354,105 of record NZ_HG964404.1, read on the forward strand.
GAATCTGTGCCACTCAAAAGTTGGTAGTACATCCCCCCTGCTGCGAGTGCCATTGAAGTCATTTCAGCAAAGCCCCCATTAAAATTTTCCTGTTCTACAGTTAGTGTAAATTCAGAATACTTTTTGTTGTGGTCTATCTTTTTGATCACTGGGAATTTGTCAGTATTACTAAGGGTTTCAATTGTTATTAATATGCCTTCTTCTATTTCTTTCTTCATCTCTTTTTGCTTTGCTTTGGACATGTTGAATATTAATGAGCCATCGTCCTTTTCTGTGATTTCACTAATGCCATCTTTTTTACCATTCGCAATTACATTGTCTATAAATTCCATATCTACATATTCCAAATCTAAGAAAGAGGCAGGAATTTTTATTTCCACATTTTGATTACATGCGACTAATATAAATGATAGTATGAATAGAACTGGTAATAATTTTTTCATAAAATTTCCCTCCCTAACCTCTACTATACATGGATGGAATTTGGATATCCATAATTATTTTTTGCAGGCTAAAAAGCAGCTATTTTTATTAGTGTGGGATTGTAATATATAACCCCAACAAGCAATCTGTTATCATTTTTCTATCTCCTAAATCTATTAGTCATTAATTGCTTGCTGTTACCAAATTTAATTTTTGCATCGATACTTTCTCAAAATTCTATTACAGCTTGGGTATAGTTCATAAAACCTCTCTTTTCTTCTACTAGATTCAACAAAGAGAAAATATATCTTTATTTAAGAAAGTATAATCAGAAAATCAAGCATTCAATTCCGTAATAGCAGGGATACTAACTTTTTTTATATTGGTTATTTCTATTTTTCACCAATCTATATTCTTCTTAAAAACACTAAAAAAATCTTAGAATATATATTTTTTCTCTGATGACAACAATAGGTATTATTGATATATTAATTACAAACATAGAAAGGAGGTATTAATATGAAGGTTCTTTCAACTACATCACTGATTGCCAGTATTATTTTTTTTATTATGGGCTTTTATAGATTAGTATTCTATTCTAACCCTGGATTTGCATCCTCTGAATCTAGACATCTTGAATCTACGGGCCATGTTTCTTTCAATGCTTGGGTAGGTGGAGATGCTTTTAATTACATAATTAATGCTGCTCAAGCAACTGCATATTTTGTATTATTTGGTGTTTTTTATATAACATTTGTGTTAATTAAAATTGGCGTAAAATTGCAAAATACTGCGGACTCTAGCTTTAACTCCTACTCTAATAGAAATGTTAATTTTGATGATAAAGAAAATAATTTTGAAGATATGAACAAATGGTAAATAACATCATTTTGTGAATAAAGCAATTAACACTTATTTATTAACTACAAAGAATAATAAATAAATTTGATATTTTCCTTTGAACCAGTACCATAATATTTATGGCTCTGGTTTTTTGGAATATCGGAAATTATTTTCAAATTCCCACATACTGCACATAATAGTTCAGCTATATTCTTACTTCTTCTTTACATTGGGTGCATCTTCTCCCATAATCCTTGCTAAATTCAAAATTGTAAAAATTACATTTACTCATCATTTTCCAATATTGAGTTGTTATCATGTGCAATATTTTGATAGCTCTCTAAGTGTTAAAAAATCTTAACAAACAACCAATTCATCTCTTTATATGTTAATATCCCTAATAAGGTTGAGCATGGAAATTAAAGGGGGGATTTACATGAATAAAATAGTTTGTCCTAATTGCAACTCTCCTGTTTACTTTGAGAATATACTTGAATTATTCAATGGCGATGTTCGTTGTGCAGCCTGCTTAGTTTCTTTTAAGATTGATCAGCAGCCACACGAAGAATTAATTGAAGAATTTGTAAAACTAAAAAATCTAAAAAGACCATAAAATAAATAGTGCTCAACCTTTGCAAATCATTCGTTATCTCAATGTTTTTCTTACTTTATAACCTTCTTTTAGATTTTTTCCGGGCATAATTATCATAATTTGCAGATTATCAAGGAATTTCCTTTAAAAATTTTAGTTAACACACATCTTAAAAAAATCAAGCATTTAAATCCGTAATAGCAGGGATATTAATCTCCTTCACACATGAAACCGAAGATAAATTTAGCACACATTGAACAATAGCTACGATATCCTGCACAGGAATACGTGTCCCCTCATATAAATGAATGGCCTTTTCTGCTCCTTCTTCATATGGTACTTCAGCAGCAAGCTCTCCTGGGTTAATGCATGTTACAGGAATGCCGTCTTTTCTTAAATGTTCACGTAAAGCATTTGCAATTCCACGTAAGCCAAATTTCGATGTGACAAAGGAAACTTGCGCATTGTTCGTATGATCTAAACCTGCTGTTGAACCGATTAATATAATTTTTGCATTTTTGGCTTGTCTTAAATTAGGTAAAAGCGCCTGAATATACGTAATGGTAGAGGTTAGATTTATATTGATTAGATTTGCAATATCTACAATTTCATCCTGATCAAAGGTATAATCATCCTCGAAACCGCGCTTTTCCCATACCCCAACATTATAAATTAGTACATCGAGGGCAATATCCTTGAGTGCTTCTTTTAAATCCGATATCTGTTGCTGGCTGGATAAATCAATTGGCAGCCATTTGCGATGGACACCATCATTTATATCTAAACTTTTTGGCCGAGTTCGCGAAACCACCCATACAGTATCCCCCTTAATCGGTAATCCTTTTACAAATGCATCCCCAAGCCCTTGACTTGCACCAAAAATAATATAATTTTTACTCACACCATTGTCCTCCAATTACCTATCATTTCGATTAAATAAAGTATTTAAATCTATTATATTGATAATTTTATTATTTCACTTCATCCCATTGACTGAAATTAATCACATTTTAGGAAGCTCATTGATGGACTTTTAGTGAACAAAAGGATAGTACACTTTGGGTCAAAGGTTGCAAAAGGCTACCATTTATACAAAATAAAAAACTCTTGAATTAATCAAGAGCAGGATGTTTCTTTTGCTATTCAATTAGACGCTTAAAAATGAATACAGCCTTACTCGCGTCATTACCACTATAATCCGTAATTACATTACTCACCAATTCCCAACCTTGCAAACCTAAATTCGTAAGCTCCATTTCTAAATCTTGTGTTTTAGAAGCTAGGCTATACGAACCCCACACGAATGTTTTATATTCCCAATATGTCCGTTTCATAGTATCTCCCCCAAAGTATATTATAAATATACCTACGACTAGAGAACATAATAGTTTCAAAAATCTTCTCTATGATACTTAATTTGCATTCTATTCACTTACTTACCTGCATAAATTTAGAGGATAAAGTCTGTGCTTTACTTTCTTTTATTTTTTCCAACTTTCTCGTTACCACGCTTAAAATTACCCGTAATTTTGGCCAATAATAACTGTACTGCTGTTACATTATCCTCAGCCTCTTTAATCCTTGCTATAAGGCGCTCAGCCTCTTTTTCCTTTACAATTTTAATTTGTTTCCCTTCATACTGTATGACAACCGTTCCTTTTTTCGTTATTTGATAAGTAAACGGTTCTTCGCTTAATCTGTTTCGTTTATCGATTTCGCTCATTACACCCACCCCCAGTTTCAAACAGTATATTCAAAAAAATATGCTAGTTCAATTGATTACTTTGTAGATAGCTTATAATTGCCTTCTAAAAACTCCAGTTTCATCAAAATCACTCGTAATATTCCAAAATAAATAGTGCATTTAATTCAGAATATTGGTATACTTTTCCTTAGTAAAAAAAGGAGGTACTAGTCCAATGGTAAAAAAATAAACTGAGAAAATCTTATATTATTTTATAATGATTAGAATAAGCATGTAGATTTTCTCTTTCCTAGAATGAATATCTAAAATAGAGGAGAAATAACATGTTAAATAAATTAAGCGATACAATTTACTATTTATCCAATCAAGATGATAAGGACAGACCTACATTGGGACTTGTATGTGGTGACCAATTTAGTCTAATTATAGATGCTGGCAATTCAACACAGCATGCTAAGGAATTTTTGCTAGAAATCGAGAAACTAGATGTACCACCTATTAAATATTTGGTTATTACACATGCGCATTGGGATCACATCCTTGGCATGAATGAATTTAATGCAACTGTTATCGTGAATAGTCAAACGAATGAAATCTTAAAGGAATGGCAAAGCTATAAGTTTGATGACCGTTCATTGCAAAATTATGTGGATAGGAATCAGATAAGCGCTAAGTGTATGGAGATTATACAAGCTGAAATTCCCAACAGAGACAGTTTTAAATTGGGTTCTCCAGATATAATTTTTGAAAATACATTAACTATCGATTTAGGTAATAAAGTTTGCATAATTGAAAGAATCCACAGTACGCATACAGACGATTCTACAATTATTTATATTCCAGATGAAAAAGTTGTATTTTTAGGGGATTCTGCTTATTGCACAACTACAAATTCTCTATTCCATTTCAAGCAAGCGTTGTTATTGCCTATGATTAACGACATTAAAAAATATGATGCTGAAATGTTCTTACTTGGGCATGAATCCATCTGTGATTCTAATGAAATGAATATTTACTGGGAAGAGTTAACAACAACAAATCGCGTTGTAACGTCCGCTTCATTAGAAGATGCGATTGATTGCTTTAAGGCAGAAAATAAAAGAGAACCGAATGATAATGAATTATTTTTCTTAAAAGCATTCGTTAATGACCGTATAATTCAATCAAAATAATTTTTAGCCATGTCATGTCAAATTTATATGGCGTGGCTTATTTATTCTATTGTTGCCCCTAAGCTCCATGGTTCTTTAATTGGACACTAGTTAATTCACAAATAAATCGCCCATCTCTGGTCGCTATTACCAAAACTCAACAGAATAAAATGTAAGAGCAAGGCTTTTTCGATAAACCTATACTATCTAGGTTTTATCCCTCGTCAACGAACAGTAATTTTTTTGCACAAAGGTGAAATGCTAATATTTATTGTATAAAAAGTAGCGCTTTAGGTACAAAAACATGATAGCTCACCTTAAGGCTTGAGAAAAGTAAAAGAAGAGGTAGATAAAAGCACAATTGAGGCTAGTACGATGTTCTCACAGCGCTTTGTAGAATATGAAGTACCTAGCTTGTGGTTGGTTTAGAGAAGAAAGGAGAGATACTTTGAAGAAAGCCAAAAAGATAGTATTATTTATAGCAATAGGGACGCTTATTTTATACCTTCTTATTTGTATTGTATGTATGGTTTCATATAATCATATTTTGAAAACCCTTATTCCAGTAGAACAGGTGATATATAGCGGTATTCAAAGTACAGGCGGTATATCAGATGATCGTTTTATTGTATATCTTGATGATGAAAACATTGTATTTCGTAAAATTACCGATGTGTATATTTCTCCCTCTGGAGTAGTTAAAATACCGACGATTGAATATGAGTACACTTATGTTCTAAATGATCCAGCTAAGTCTACTGTCCGCGAAAGACGAAAGGATTATAGTCTTAGTGACAGAGTGAATGACATGATTTTTATTGCTAAAGATTATAGAATTGTCGGGGCAGAAAAGGGTGCGGCTGAATTCGAAGGATACTATTTTGGATATCGTAGAGAAGGAAACCCTATTGATAAAGTGAGTAAGTACGCTATGATACATGAGATTAATGAAGGATACCTTTTTTTATTTTATGCAAAAGAAAATCCTGATTTCGATGAAACTGTATTTGATGTAATATATTTTTAAGTAAATAGGGCTGATGCCAGTTCATCAAACATCAATTCGTTTGATTTAAGACAGCAACAGCCCATTTTTTTGTTTTGCCTATATACCAGGAATAGAGTAGAGTTCAGAATAAGAGTTCGTGTTGAATGAACCTTTTTTTGCAGTACCTATATAGTATGAAATACCACCTACATAATAAGTCTGCTTATAACTGCCTGTAGCATAAAGTTGTACGGCATTTGGCGTGCTTGCATAATTTAGTGATTTCAAAGTATTGTTTCTGTTGATAGATACCTTGTCTGGAACGCCATTTTTAGTGGAGCTGGCCGTAAAGGTTTCTGCAAGTCCGAGTTGTTCGGTAGTCTGTACTTGGTCGAACCAAATTATCCCTCTATCAGCTACATAAGTGAAAACAAAGGTCTGTTGTGCAATATAATCAACCTTCAGCTCTTGTGTAGTTCCTTTATCAAAGAAACTAGGGTGCTTTGACAAGACAAGAAAATCTGATATGGCAAATTTAAGATATTTTGCACCTAAAGTAAACTTTGCGATTGCTTCAACACTTTGTAAAAATGTATTTGAAGTATATGCGTTATCAGTCATTAAGACAAGAGTATTGTTATAGGCAAGTGGATTTGCAAAGCCACCCCAATTTTTAGAAACAGCATAAATGTGAAATACATCATAGACTTTACCATTATAAGAACTAATTGCATTTACACCATAAACATTTATATAATTATTTCCAGACGGAACAGTTGGTTTAATACCAAGAGTCGCAATCTGGTTATCCGACAGACGGACAACATGGTTCATATGATCAATTTCACTTTCTAAATCAGCAATATTATTTTCGATTGTAGTGGTATCTTCTCCTTTCTCACTTAATTGTTGTTGCTCACGATATAGTGTTTGAAGCTGAGTGAGAGTTTCCTCGAATAGTGCCTTCTCATCCTCTCCAGTTAGGGTGTCCACAGAAGCAATCGCTGGCTTATTGGCAAATAGATTTTCTATTGCTTCTCTCTCAATTTTGTTTGTGTTGTCTGCCCCCGTTGCAAAAGCTACAGTACTTATACTTAAAACCATTGAAAAAGATAGAATAATACTTAAAAATTTTTTCATAGAAATTACTCCTTTCTGTAGGTGAGGTTTGTAATCATTAATCGTAACAAATCAGTCGTTAGTAATTTGGTTCACTACTTGTAATGGTTCATGTTTCAAAAGATAATCCGATATAGATCTCGGTGCTTGCCTGTACACGATAGTTATAGCTCTTCGTTATGCTACCAAGCTTGTCCGATACGAGTCATTTTAGGCGGTAAAAGTTTTGATAGTAACTCCTCGCCCAATCTTATACTGTAATTGGTTTGCACGTATCTCTACATAAGTGCATGTGCAGAAATGGTGAAATTATCAAATTCATAACAGATGGCATCAGAGTATTTGCTTCTATGGCAAAGGCCTGTGTACCATCAATAAGGAGCATAAAGCAACAATGAACTAAAGTTACAATTCTTTCTTACAACAAGCCTAGCATTTATTAATCTTTATGAATAATGTAAAATTTTTCTTTATATGATGAGTATTGGCCAAAATCCTCACCACCCGATTTTGCCAAATAAATACTATAAAGTCAATACAATCTATAATTCTATCTGCAAATAGGATAAAACACCCATTTTATATAACTTTATCAGAATCTCATGATGAGCAGATTCAGTTTAAGTAATTACCTTCTCCCAAAACAAAACTCCCTATTTAAGATAAAACAGTATTTGATAAACAATTATTTCTTCAAGGAGTGTCTGTCTAAAAAATAAACTACTACACCGTAAATAAATCAACAATTTTTAACAATAACCTTTTTATTTTTCGGAGCCTGTTTTACACCATTTCACTCAATTCAATGACCGTATAATTCAATCACAATAATTTTTTGCCACGTCATGTAAAACTTATATGGCGTGGCTTATTTTGATACTGTTACGTAAAACCCACTTCATTCTATCTTTAACCGTAATTATCCTCAAAATTTAGGGACTCCTGTCTATCAATAATAGTCTCCTTAAGTATTCTTCAAACAATCTTAATTAGCTTAAAGAATCACTTTCTCCCAAACGTCTGACCGACTATGTATAGTAAATCTTTTAATTACAGTATTACTGGTTGTTATTCACATATGAAGTTCTCAGTCCTGCGTGTAATTGACAAATTGTTCAGTACTATCTCCCCTATACTTCTTCAAGATTCTATTTTCATAGCTTTCCATTGATTTTAGGTATTTAAAATATCCCATCTTTTCATTAGAAATATTATTTATTTCTCATTAGTAGACATATTACTTAATCGCCTTCCAACATTAATTCATAGAATATTTAGTGAATGAACAATTTTCTCAATTAATGAAGTAACAAACGCCTATAACTTACGGGGTTATTAACATATTACGAAATGGAGGTGACAAAAAAATGAACCCACAAAAATGGATTTGTGACAATTGTTGTGAAGATAACCGAGTTCCTTGGCCCCGTATAAAAGCTGTTGACATATGTTTTATTCCACCTCCTTCAGTGGTCATCCCTGAAAGAGCTATTATTCCAACGATAAATAGATATTTCTATATTGTGACAGAAAATATTAATCTAACAAATGGAGCAACCCTTCCAGCTAATTTATTTACAGATGATAATAGCAATCCAGTAACCGCATTTACGCTTTTTAACCCTAACGGTTACGTCAACCTTTACATTAATGCTGTAATGCAAGAAGGCGGCGCATATAAGGTGACTTCAAATTCATTAACCCTTAACCCATTTAATGCAACTATTTTCGCGGGAACCCCAATAATTATAGAGTCTTTGGGATTCCAACAAATTTGACATCAAAATTTCTAGATAGTGCTTTATCCATTGAAAGGAGGTGAAAAAATGGCACTATCAATTATCAATATTCATGTAAATGTTACAGCAAGTTCCACTAGGTTCTTTAATATCTTGACAGCAAACTTGGCTGTCACTGATGGTAGTACTATTCCTGTAGGAAACTTTCTAGATGATAGTGGATCTGCTGCAACTGCCTTCCCAATAGTAGTGAACGGCTACTATAATTTCTATATTAATGGAGTATTGCAGGAAAGCGACTCGTATACTGTTTCTGCAACAGAGTTAACTTTTAACGGTGTTACTGGCACAATCGGAGCTGGAACTCCTTTAGTAATCGAAGCTGTAGAACTAACTACAGTAACTTAATGATTCGATCAATTACGCCTTGGCGTAATTGCGTCCAGATTTTTTTCGAGCTCGCGAGGGAAACCTCTTCAAAAATCTGTGACATCCGCCGGAGGCTTTATTTTGATTCAGTGAGTGTTTGGACACCCACTGAATCAAAGACTAGATAAGCATTCATCTCGCCACCTGTGGAGGTAGGAGGTTTCTGCTGAATCAAGATAAACTAATGCCTATACAAAAACAGATATTAAACCATAGTTATACAGTGTAAGAATTTTAGCTTATCATTCCTCTTTTGACTTAGGGTCACTTCTATCTGAGTGACTCTTTTTTATTTGTGTATTGTTTCCAAGTAAAATTACATATATTAGTTTCTGGATAGCAACCTCTTCCGTTATCCTAAACTGTCAAACTGTTATCGTACGTGCTATCTCTTCATTTGGACAGACTATTGGCTAACTATCGCTTTCTACTATTAACATTGCACTTCTTACCGCCAACGTGACGATTTAAATCTAGGTTCTTCCTAATGCACGTTCAATGCGTGCGCCCGCAAATGAATCAACACTTATTATTGTTGCACCAAAACTCGGTTTATGTTCATTATTCATTTTATTGATAAATTCACTTAAATGCTGCTGGAAACGTTCTTCAGAAAATATAATCGAAATTATACATAAAAGAAGTAGCGCTTAGACTTCAGGGGAATAACAATGAAGAATTTTAGTGGAAGGAGGACAATACAACTTTACAAGTAGCAAGTGTAAAACAAATATTTTAGTAGAACGATTTTCCTGAATTCAATAAACTCTTTAGTCATAGAAAAATCTACTCTCATAATTTTTAATTAGTTAGTATTTTAGATAATCGGGTAATATATTCAGATGCCTTTTTAAACGTATGGCAAAATGAAGAGTGATTTATTAAAACTTACAACTCCAAAACGTTAAAGCCGCGTTATTTAGGGTTTTAAATAATTTTGATGACAAGCAATTTGAATATGAGTGCCTAAATGATTTAGATGTATATGAGATTGGCTTATTTCATTATTAAGCATAATGTCAAATAAATGCTGAGCATACCAACAGTGTACTATCTAAAATTCCAAAGATTTCATATTTTTAATAATAAAGCTTGCCCTTTCTTCAACGCATAGTTTAGGTACTTCAATGAGTTCATATCCAAGACGCGCATAAGTTTCGAACATGATTTTATAAGTTGTAACAGCTTCTTCAAAATCTTGTTTTCTTTCAGAATCAGTTTGGTAGATGTCTTTCCAAGGAGGTAAAATAAACACTTTCTTGTTGTACGTATACTTTCTAGCTGCCGATTCAAGTTTCTGTGTTATTGGAATATTGACTAATTGAGTATAGGCGAGGGTATCTGGAATGCCTCTATCAAAAAATAAAGGTTGTTTTTGTGGGTTCGTCAATGCTGATATAAAGCTTTCTATTGATTTGTCTAACATTAAATCACGATACTTTATTACGTTTTTCCAAGGTAGTGCATCACCTTCAGAAGAGACTTGTGCTCGGATAATTTCTCTTGCGACTTCAGGAATGTAATTATAGTTATTTTTATAAATTTCATGTAACAAAGTTGTTTTACCAGAACCAGGACCTCCAGTAATAATGATAAAATCGCTTCTAAATAAATTACTATCAATCATTTTGATATTCTCCTTAGGGATTATATTTAAAATTTTATTATAAAGTATGGTTGTTTATTGTCGAGTATTTTTTAATAAACATTTTGCCAAATATGTGTGTCATGGTAGCTATGGATGATGAATTTTTAGATGAGGCAAAGAGAGGCAAGAAAGCCCACCAATAAATTTCCAATTAAATTTCGGAAATTTATTAGTGGACGATTAATAATAATAGTTTTTTATTGCATGTCACAAATTGTTGGATTACCGCATCCTGGAGTGGGAGTGTTGTCTCCCCAAGCAGATGCGCCATCTGGTCGTACAAACATTATTGCAAGGCATATAACTGATACAACAAGTGCAAGTTTCTTTTTCATACTAATCACCCCTTATTGTTTTAATTATTATAACATTTGGTGTATTTAACTATAAATGGTAATATAGTATAAAATTTATGATGAATTCCAATGTATTTCGACAAAAAAATTAAAGATTTTCTAATTATTATGTCAAAAGGAAATTGAAAATGGAGAGAAATTATAAGGTATTTTCAGTAGGTACAGATTGAATTGAATTTATTGCAGCACAAACAACAGAAGAAGCACTAGCGGAACATTTAAGACGTGCAGATTATGAGGAATACGAATTACAAGAAATTGACGTTAACGAGATACCATTTGATACAGAGTACCGTTTTGAAAATGAGGAAGTCATATTACATTTGCGAAATGGTTAAAAAGGTTTTCATATACCAAACCACAACTATTATGTTGGCATTCTGGACATATTGTTCAAGAAGTTTAATTTGAAATGTGATTGAATTCATATACATAAAATTTCGTGCATCTGCAAATAACAAGAAGAAATACTGAAAGGATTTATATATATGAAAAAAATAATAATGGTCTTGTTACTTATAATGAGCCTCCTCATCATAAATTCTGCTTTTGCAAAATCGAATATAGAATATTTACCTCAAGATCAACCCCCAACTGTATTAGAGTTAGCATTTATACGTGAATTGTGACCATCTATCCTTGAAGCAATGTCTACACATGGAAAAGAGCAATTATTCACATCTGAACGAATCGAAAAAATAAAGAGAAATATTCAGGAAGACTATTATGATGTAACGTTAAGAGTACTTGGTTATGAAGGACCCATAAATCCACCTTATACACAAATACGCATTACTTTTCGTATCCCTGCTGGAGATTTTAAAAATAAGAATAAAGTGATTTCATATGAGGCTAAAAACATTACTTCAGAAGAATTCAAAAAGCTATCTGAATTTACAAATTAACTAAGGGATTAAATTATTCTTGAACAAAACGGTTCAAGAATAAAAACCTAATAATTTCTCATACTAACTTTAATAACAGCGTAAGGATGTGATCAATTTGGTAAAAACAAAAATCGCAAATCTTGAGCCAGAGCAGCTTAAAGAAATAAAAAATCTCGAAGAAAAATTAGAGGTAACATTAATTGCTTATGACTCCATTACAACTGAAGGACAAACTCCACAAGGAAATAATTCTGATCCAATTAACCCCTCTTAGAAGTACCCTTTATTAGTGCTAAGTTTCATAAGATTCTTAGCACTGTTGATTTTAAATAGAATTAGCACAATGCTCAATAATAGCAACCAATTATGAAAAAATACGATTCTATTTTCAAGTGTATATGAAATTTTTTTAGTAGAGCTCACCTTTTGTCAATATCACAGCATTGCCACACACCATAACACATGGATTATTTTCTTATTAAACTGTAACGTAGTATTTATTCTCCTGATGTCCCATAATCTTTTATCGTTATTTTCACATTACACTTAATTGGTACTTGACTAAACAGTTCATCCCAATCGTTTTTCACCTTTTCCCATACTTTAGGATATTCAATTCTTAACCTGTTTCCAAACCCAGCTACATCCGTTTTATATTCCTGTTGTAGTTTCTCTAATACGCCTTCCACTAAATGCTCTACTGACTTTTCAGTAGTTTTTTCTGCTTTTCTTATAAATTCATCGTCAGATGCTTTGTCTGACAGAACCCATTGTTCACCAATTCGCCCTTCGGATTCTATTGTTATGTTAAATGAAATATTGTCTCCATTAACCTTAGGTATTATTTTACTCTTCATTGAAAGTACTTCGTAAATAATCGACTGATGTGTTTCTTTATCCAAACTTTTTACTAGACCACCTTGCCCCTTACCAGTTATCCACGTTATTCCCTCTATCTCTTTTTCATCCAGGAAGCCACGCAGTTTTTTTGTCTTACCTTCTATAACTGCTGCGCCCGAAAATTTCACATCTCCATCTGATACTACAGCTTGCACTAAAAAGCTTGCATTTGATTCCAATTTCCCTTCTAATTGGGCAAACGTCATCGGAGGTAAAATCTTTGAAGTTCTTTTATGTCCTTTTATCATCTCAACAAGTTGAAACGCTGGAATTTTTGTTGGTTCATTCGTTTCAAGTATGTCACTTGCACGATTTTTCGCAATAAGAAGCATGCTACTTGGTCTTAATTCGACCTCCCTTAGAAAAAAATCTAATGCTTGCTGTAAATTGAAATTGCTTGCAAATTCCTCTCCAATTACAATCACTTTTGAATGCTCTGCAAAGGCACGTTTGTCTACCTTTAATAACATATTACGCACAGTGGGAAGAACTTCCTTCCCTGTTTCAGAAACGTTTTTATAAGCTTTTTGTGTACTGCCTCCTTGTGTATTACCCGCTCTTGACCCTGAGCCAGTTGTCTCTGAGGTAATGAACTGATTGGTCACTGTAATATCTGTATCTAAATCTAATGACGTACCTGCAATAAGCCCTAATTCTTCAATCTCTTTACTGCTCCAGCAGCCTGTAAGAAAAAGAACGCTAATAGGTAACAGTAAGCCTAGAAAAAATCGAGCATTTCGATGATTAAGCCTCATTTTTTACACCCCTCAACCGCGCAATAAAAAGTAAGATTATTGGTAGCATACCGAATAAAATTAATGCCGCATTACCAATCATGTCGCCAAATTTAAAGAGTTCATTAATATTTTTAGGTGTCATGGCAATGAGATAAATCACTGGTAACAAAGCAAACATAAAGATGCGAATATTCTTTTTTAAGAGGCAAGACAACCCAAAAGCAGCAGCAAAATAGGTGATAGTAAAAGTAGTGAAAATTTGCATAATCCATATAACGAGTAAAAATGACTCAAAGCGCTCAAATATTAAGCCTGGGATTTCAAAGCTTCGCATAAGCTCTATCGTGGGCCATGTTCTTGTAAGCACTCCATCGACAGATAATGCACCTATTACCATTACGACAGTTATGATATAAAAAATTAAAGGGATAGTTAAACCAACTAAAACTACTTTTACTGCTTTCTTTTTATCTGACTTCTGCATAAATGCAATAAGTAACAGCATAATCTCAGGACCTAAAAATGCGAGAGTTGATGTCTTTACCCCTTTTAAGACTGGTATAATGCCCAGCCCCAATACAGGCCGTAAATTATCTATTTCAAATATACCTATGCTTAGAAAAGCTACAAGCAAAAAAATGATAACAGTAATTGGGAAAATAATCTCAAACAGCCGAGCAATCGAGTTTATTCCACTACTTATTAGATATAGACCTACCCATAAAAACGGCAAAATGATTGCCCAAGTTGGGGTGCCTTCCAATAAAAATAAAGAAGTTACTTCAGCCATTGTCCTAACTTCAAATGCTGCGATTAAAAAAAAATAGCTTATAACGAGTATGCTAAGAAATGCCCCTAACCACTTCCCTATAATTTCTTGGTTGTATTGATAAAAAGTTTTTTCAGGAAATTGCTGGCTTAATTTCACGATAATCACCCCTGCAATCATCGCAATTAGACCTCCCAACAAAACACTAATCCATACATCTGGTGTTTTTACCTTCTCCAAAGAAAATCGAGGTAGGGTAAGAATCCCTGTCGCAAGTATATAATTAACAAGGACCACTATAGCTTGTGAAGTTGTAATTCTGTCTTGTGCAATCATCATGCTGGATTATTCCCCTTCCTACATATTAATCCTTGCGGCGGGTAGAGTCTTTCGTATGCAATAGTCTTGGTCGATTTTTCATCATTTTAAGTGGCATGCGAACCATAAAGTCTTTCCAATCACCTGCTCGATAAGGAACTGTTGGACTAAGATAAGGTACACCAAAACTCTTTAATTTCACCAAATGACTGCAAAGGAAAAGAAAAAAGATAACAACCCCGTACAGTCCAAATAATGCCGCAAGAAACATTGCTATAAAACGAAGCATACGCAATGTAATACCTGCGTTATATTGAGGAATAACAAAGGAAGATATGGCAGTTAAAGCAACAATAATTACCAATACAGGACTTACAATTCCTGCTTGCACAGCCGCTTCTCCAATAACTAGCCCACCGACTATTCCCATAGTTGGACCAATTGGCTTAGGTAAACGAAGTCCTGCTTCTCGTAAAATTTCAATGGCTACTTCCATAATAAGTGCCTCTATTAAGGCGGGAAATGGAACGCCCTCCCTTGCCCTCATAATAGATAATGCTAATTTAGTTGGAATTAAGCCCTGATGAAACGAGACAAAGGCAATATATAAGGATGGTGCAAAAAGTGTAACGCTAGCAGCTAAATAACGTAATAGTCGAATGAGTGAACTAGGTAACCAGCGTTCATAATAGTCTTCTGGAGATTGTAGCAGCATTCCGAGTGTAACTGGTGCAACTAACGCAAAGGGTGTTCCATCTAATAAAATGGCTACTCGTCCTTCCATCAAGGCAGCAAAAACACGGTCTGGTCGTTCCGTGCTTTGTACTTGCGGAAAAGGACTAAGGTAATTATCTTCAATCAATTGTTCTATATAGCCTGATTCCGCCACATCATCAATAGTTATTTTTTGGATTCTTCTCTTAACCTCTTCAACCAAATTGGGATCTGCTACATCCTCAATATAGGCAACAATTAACTCCTTTTTGGATCGCTGCCCTACTTTAAAATTGATGATAAATAAATTACTATTTTCACCATGCTTTCTCAAAAGGGCTGTATTATCACTTAATATTTCTGTAAAACCAACCCTTGGGCCTCGAACTAATGCCTCTGATACCGGTTCTTCAATATTACGCGATTTACCTTTGGCTATATCTAGTATCAATGCATTTGATATGCCGTCAATGATTAATGCCGCAGAACCTGTTAAAACTGCAGTGGCAGATAATTTTATATCTTGCTCTTCTTTTAAATCACTAATAGGAAGAATACGATTTTTTATAAACTCTTGTAAAACTTCCCCATTCTTGAAAGAAGACTCATCGTATTTTTCATCTGTAAAATTCTGCATCAAGGCCATCATAATATGTTTTTCAATAAGCTCTTTATCTGAAAGACCATCAAGAAAAATAATGGCTACACGAACACCCGTGTCTCCTAGTAGAAACTCTCTAAAGTGCACATCCCAGTTATGACCAATTTGCTGTTTAATTCGTTCATAATCTAAAGTGTAATCACCTGTGTAATGCTCGCTTGGTGCTTGAGAAGAATTCGGATTTGTTTCTTTTTGACTTTCTTTTTTCTTTTCCGACTTTAATTGGTTAAACACATTGAAAATAATGTATGGTATCAAAAATGCTAAAAACCCTTGCATAAAAACTGTCCAATTTGGAATGTAAGAAACTACCTTCTCCCACATTTTTATCACCCTCTTTTATGAAACATAAAGCAGTGACTTACAACTTCATTTTTTCTTTGTTTCATTATTATCTAAAAAGCTATTTTTTAAACTTAGAAATCAAAATTTAACCGTAATTATCATATACAAGAGCTGTGAACTACTCGCTACTCAGCCAAAGCTTGAAGTGAGCGCTTTTTTACTATCTTGATGACCACAAGCACTACAAATTTGACTAGAAGAAAACAACAGGTCTATTTGAATAATTTGTTTACCATACTACTTCGCTTTGTAGGTCGATTGGTGATAAAACGAGACCAGGACATATCGTAGATGGATTTCGCTAACTTGCGATTTTTGAGAAGCCTTTGATGCTCAATGTTTCTAAACAGAGGATATCGTGGTTTTTGATGAGCTCACTTAGTTTATGTAGAAAGTCATTCCGTTGGTTGGCTACTTTTTCACGCAGTTTGGCAACAATGATTCTTTGTTTTTGTTAGTTTTTACTTTCGGCTAAGAGACAACCTTGATTTTGGCGACACATGCCCTCTGTGATAAATTTTGTTGTTCTTTCGCTAGTTTTTCTGTTGTTTAGGTTAGGCATTTGTAAGGTGACTTTTTTGTACCATCTAACAAAATCAAAAAATTGAGGAGCCCTAAATTTATACCCATTACAGAATTTGTTTTGGGCAAAGGGTGTACTTCGGTTTCGCACAAAATGGACGCATGATACTTCCTTCGTACAATCAGCATGTTACTCAATAGTTTTTATTTCATTTTATATTTAGATAACTTATACTTCAGAGTAAAAAGAGGGAAGATTTTCAATGAACAATAGTTTTATGTCTAAATTAAAAGTCTTTGCAAAAAAATTAAAGCAAAATTTATTTGTACTTTATCTGTCTTATAAAGATACTAGAACACCATGGTATGCTAAGCTTGTCGCGATACTTGTAGTTGCGTATGCTTTTAGCCCGATTGATTTAATTCCAGATTTCATTCCTATTCTAGGATACCTTGATGATTTAATCATTGTGCCTTTGGGAATTGCCTTGGCATTAAAACTAATTCCACCACATATCATTGAGGACAATAAAGAAGCCGCAGAAAAATTAAAGCAATCTGGAAAGCCAAAAAATTGGTTTGTAGCTATTCTTTTTATCGTTATTTGGATTATCTTTGCTGCTTGGATTAGTAAAATAATTATTAATCGTATTTGACATGTTGTACATTATAATTCCCAAATATTCGTTAACTCAAAACCACTTTTGTGTTAACATATTATATATAATATTATTTGGAGGTGTTTTTTTGACGGACAAGAATAGAGCATTACTCCTTTCGGTTGCTGGTTTGGCACTATTTACTTTAGGAGGATATAGAATCTTTACAAACAACCTAGAGACTATGTCAATTCTAGTAGCATATATTTTCTTTATTTGTGGATTGATAGGCTTTGTTTCAAATGTAGTAAAGTTATCAAAAACCCCTCGAACTTAGCGTTGCTTTGTTGCAACGCTTTTATTTATGCAATTGCACAAAATGCCAATTGCCTTAACCTAAAAGAGAAAAAGGGCTGATACCTTATTAAAGTATCAACCCCCAAGAATAAAATTATTATTTTAATGCAGCCTGCCAAGCCTCATAAAATTCTTTTACTGTTGAATAACGTTTATCTCTTTCTTCCTCAACAGCTTTAATTGCTACTTCATACAAGTTCTTATTAGCTTCCCACTTTGAAAGTGAGTGATTCATTTCCCCACCTAATAAGCCAAATGCTATGGCCCCCATTGTGAATACATTTGTTTTTGAATCAATGGGACCACCTAGAATAAATTCCTCTGGAGATTTGCTCCTTGTAGCACCCCAATAATGTTCACCTAAATCATTTACAGAAGGTGATTTACGATAAAAATCTATATCACATATTTTTGTTTTATCCTTTTTAAAATCGTATAAAATACTTCCGTCATAAAAATCTACGGCAACAAATCCTTGTGATTCTACATAAGTATGAAAAGAAAAAATTGTATCAAGGGCATCTAAACGTTTATTAATATCCAGATTTTTAAAGCGATAAAATGGTGACTCTGGGTTAGTATATTTCTCCCTTCCCCCAAAAGACCAATGAGAATGCAAGCATTCACCTTCGACCCAATCAAATACTACTGCATAGCCATTTTCAATAGAGAAATGGTCAAGCAATTTTATTAAGTTTGGATGTACTAGCTTTTGATAAACTGGTACCGCCTTTACCAAACGGTCTACTGCATCTTTAGGGGTACCAGTAAAGTCCATCGGTAAAGCCCCAGCATATTTGACAAAGAATTTTTTGTTGTTTTTTTCTACTCCGAAACTAATGTTTCCTGAATCTTGTTCATCAAATACACAAAAAACATCGCCTAATTTTTTTAACCACCAAAAATTATGTTCCTGTTGTAGCTGGAAACTTACTTTGTCTATTGATATTGTTATTAGCTTTTCATTACTCAAAATTATGTCCCCCCTATTGCAAGGGTTCACGTAGTTTACAGGGGTTATGATACGTATACCCTTTTAATAATACCCCATTAAGACTCATTGTTTTTTTCATAGAACAACGCCTCCTTCCATTAAAGAAAATTATACCATTTCCTCTATTCATGTACACTGTATCTTTCGTGATATGGTCTATCTTCCATTCGGAGAGATGCCATTTAGCCAACGCACTGTCTAATAATATCGGGTGCAACACTTTGCATTTTTCATTGCAAAATACATAAAATTAGTTATTATATTTAAAGTTTTTTCGATTAGGGGGAGAATGTTGAGATTCGATCATTTAGTTGTAAATATTGATAAAAAGTATCAAACAGATAATATTGAAATTCAATCAATACGCAATACTGGGTTGCCTTATGAGCCTAAATGGGGCAAAGGAACAAAAGGTTTTAAAGCATCTAATATTTGGATTGGAAATGAATATCTTGAAATGATTCACCTTTTAAAAAAAGATGGCGGTGGTTGGAAGCCAGAATGGGTAGAAAAATATAATAAGGGGCATAGAGGGCTCATCTGTTTAATGCTTGATGTAGATGATTTAGATAAAATTTATGAAGAGATGACTAATAATTATTCAATAAGTATTTCTGAGCCTAAGTACCTTCAATTCAAATGGGGATTTGGATTGTTTACGAGAACTATGCCTTGGAGAAACAGTTATTTTCCATTTTTTGAGGGAATCCCTTTGCAGATTGGCCTTCAGCAGATGAAAGATAAAAAATCAGCTGAATTTATGCATAAATATATGGTGCCTAACGCCAGAGATAACGATATCAATGGAATAGAAGAAATTATAATTAAAGGACCATTGACAGATTCCGATTTCAAGCTAATCAATACAATTTTCAAAAATAAAGAATCAACCGAGAATGGTATCGTTATTTATTTGGATAATAATCAAAAGTTATATTTCGAAAAAGAAAATGAGTATACGGTGAATGTTACTACATCTTCAAGTAACGTCAAACAGTCAGAAGCAAAAATCGAGAATCTATTAATCTCAATTTAATAATTCAGTACGCCCTATCTCAAAATTTTTAGTGATGATAAAGGGTTGATACATATTAGTCAGTGGCTTATATGTATCAATCTTTATTTTTTATTTAGCTCTTGATATTTTACCAACTTTATCATGTCATGAGACAGTTTGAATATACTCCATGCTTTACTTGCCGTTTTCATATTGAAATAGCTCAACCATGTTGTTTCTGGTTACCGATTTTTATTTGAATAACAATCATCATCATAACGATAATAATCATCCCAATAATTGCTGCTGTGAAGGAGTCTGTAAAATCTCGTACTAGTCCCACAAATAGAGGACCAAGGGCGGCAAAAACAAAGCCTACTGATTGTGTCATTGCAGCTAAAACACTAGCTTCCTTCATATTTTTGGCTTCATCAATTGGTAATGTTAAGCCTAATGAGAATAAGCCCCCTGCACCAAGACCGATAAGGATGCTGCTTAACCAAGGATTTACAGAAAACAGTAGCATCAATAACCCAATTAATTCTAGGGATGAAGAACCTACTAACCATACAGCTCGATGCTGGAAGCGGTTATTTAGAATAGGCACTAAAAATGTGGCTGGCATTTGTGCAGCCGCTAACAGTGTCAGCATCATACCTGCCTCCTGTTTGCTATAGCCCATATCCTCTGCAATTGGAGGTAACCAAGCCATAATCGTGTAAAACATAAAGGCCATTAAGCCGAAAAAGCCTGTTAATAGCCAAGCCTTTTGACTTCTTAAAATTTGCTTTACATTCACTGCATTATCTGTGGCTCCAGTTACACTAGTGACCTTCTTCTGCTTTGTAGGTTTCCACCAAAAGATAACAGCGATAAGCGCGAGAATGGCCCATGATGCCGCCGAAGCCTGCCATGAACCAAAAATATTGCTTAACGGGATCGAAAGCCCTGAACCGAGTGATGCCCCTACAACTAATGCTAGCGAATAAATACCTACTATACGAGAAGGATTTGAAAACTTTTCCTTTATAAATCCTGATAATAATGGACCAACAATTGCAATGCCGATACCTGATAAAAAGGCAGTTACGAGCATTACCCTCGCTGAATAAGCAAAGTATCTGGCAGCAGTTGCAAGTCCAATTATAATAAGTGAGTAAGCTATCGTCCGCTCAATCGTCCAACGATTGGCAAGCTTTATAGCGAAAGGCGCAAATAAGCCCATACATAGCACAGCGAGTGAAGTTAATAAGCTAGCTGTCGCTGCACTCATATTTAAGGATTCTCGGATCGTTCCTAGCAAGGGGGAGACAGAAGTAATGACTGGTCGTAAATTAAAAGAAGCTAAAATAATAGCGATAATTGGTAGTATCGTCCGTTTTACATTCATTTTTATCAACTCCGTTATATTTGTTCCAAATTGAAGTCTATAACAAAATTGACAATTGAACAATACTATTATTACTATTACAATAATAGTTATAAACTATGATGGGTTGTGATGTTAATGGAAATACGTCATCTTCATTATTTTATGGCAGTCTGTGAAGAGCTTCATTTTACAAAAGCTGCTGAAAAACTTGGCATATCGCAGCCAACGCTAAGTCAGCAAATACGCGTGCTGGAGGATGAACTTGGTATGCCATTGTTTGATCGAATCGGCAAAAAAATTGTTGTAACGGAAGCGGGAGCGCTACTATTCGACTATGCTACAGTAATGCTGAATACATTACAAAATGTGAAAGACGCCGTTAAAGATTTGCAAGAGCTACAAGGTGGTCAAATTAGCGTAGGCATTATGCCTTCTGATTTAGACTATCGGATTACACAGTTAGTCATTGATTTTCATCAAAAATTCCCTAAAGTAAAATTAAAAATTCTTGCCTCCATTGATATTGTGCGACAAGTCCTTGAAAACGAGGTTGATATAGGGATAGGAACAAATGTAGTGCCAAATGATAAGCTAGTTATCATTCCATTGCGTCAGGAGGAATATGTACTAACCGTTTCCAAAGAACATCCATTGGCGCATCGCACATCAATAACGATTAGTGAATTAAGGGATTTGCCAATGGTGATGTATCCCGAAGGTTTTTTAGGAAGAGACATTGTTGAGGAAACGGTTAAAAAGCATGGTTTTCAGCTTACTTCCATTCTTGAAACAAGCTCCGTTACTTCGATTATGAATTTTGTGCGAGCTAATGTCGGTGCGACCGTGCAGCCTTCCCCATTAATTCAACAAATGAATGACCCAAATCTGCACAGCATACGTATTACAGACGATGTACCGAGCCGCAGATTATCTATCATTTATCGAGTTGATCGTTATGTAAACCAAGCAGCTAAAGAATTTATTGACCAACTAAGAGAATATTTTAAAAGCTAGCGGTAATGTATAAAAAAACAGATAACTGCAATTATCTGTTTTTTTATATCTCAGCTTGTAACTTGTTTGCTACTTCCACATGTACTTCAAACAAACTCCGCCAACAGTTGATTAAACTTCTCGCGCTCCTCCCAAAAAAGCCCATGACCACTATATTGAAATGGCACTAGCTGCGAGTTTCTTATTTTTTCATTTAGCTCTTCTGCTTGTGTAAATGGAATAACTTTGTCGTGAATGCCATGGACAATTAAAGTCGGGGCATTAATTTTTGGGAGGTCTAGATAGAGCTGCTCATCTCTTAATGTAATAATAATAGCTGCTGTTGACCAACTTGCCGCTTGTAAGCCCAGTTGTAAAAACCACTCCGAAAATGGTTTCGTTATATATTGAAAGAAAAAGCCATCTATTACGTTTTGCATCATTTTAGGTCGATCATTCAAAGTTTCTTTAAGAAAGCTATTAGCGGTTACTGCAGTAAATCCAGTTGGGGCGGCCGCATCAATAAGAACAAGCTTGGCTACCCCAAAGCCGTTATGACGTGACATATATCGAATGGCGATAGCCCCTCCAGTAGAATGACCTACAAGTGTAAAGTTGTTAAGCTGCAGCGTACCTACTACTGCGCGGATATCGTCTGCAAGCCTGTTAAAAGTATAGCCACTCATTGGTTTATCTGAATTACCAAAGCCCCTCCAGTCTATCCCAATACACCGATAACCCATTGCAGGCAGAACATTAAACTGATATTCAAACTGCTTATGACTTAACGGCCAGCCATGTAAAAATACAATCGTCTTACTCCCACCTGGGTTAATATCTTCAACAAACAAATTCACCCTTGGCTCCACAGCAACAAAATAGCCGATGAAGATACCTCCTTCATTCATTTGATTTTTATAGTAAGGTATTCTTATTAATTGGGCTAGATGAATATTTGTTTTAGCGCTAATGGAAAAGCTTCCATGAAAAATGGCATTTGTACTGTGGAATTCAATAGAAAACTTCACGTAACGATTCAAGGTCGTAGTAGATTAACATCTGAAATATCGTTTGAGTTTCTTGATATTTATGGTTATCTTTCTAGATTAATAGCTAATAAGCAATTTTGCGAAAGTAGTTGTAGATGCTTTCGAGCTTCTTCTGCTGCTTTCCTTTATTGCTTTCCATATTACCAAACTCAAAAAACTTTACTCGCTTTATGCCAACAAAATTGAACAGCGCTTTTTTCATCAATATTTTGTGTGCATTGTGTAGCCATAATAAAGGATAGTTTGTTGGACCTTTCATTGTGGAAACACAAACAACCGATTTTCCTTTCAACAACCCCTCTGGTAGTAGCCCTTTTTTATCCCGATAAGCAAAATTGGCTGCGAACAGTTGGTCAATATAGCCTAGTAGCATTGCGGGTGGTCTTCCCCACCAAATGGGATAAATAAATATAATTTTATCTGCCCATGTTAGCTGCTCCCGATATTTTTCAAGCTGCGGGTCACGATACATATCACGGCGACGCTTGTGCTCATGAAAAACTAATCTTGGGTCAAATTGTTCTTCATACAGATCTAGCACTTGAATTTCTTTTATTGCGGTATTTTCCTGACAACCTTTTATTACCTTTTGTAAAAAGGCATAATTTAAGCTGTGATGATTAGGATATGTATAAATAATCAACGTGTTCATATATAGTTCCTCCACTACTTATCATTTGATAACAAAACGATACAACACACGCGATATAGTTGTCAAATGATAATTGTTTTCAGATAAGTTATTTGCTATCTTGATAAAGAGGTGAAACCATTTGAATAAACATGATTTATTTCAGCAATTTGTAGCATTTACTGCCACATTACATCAAGTGACACAGACCTTAACGCAAAATGTAAAGCTTGATCATATTACAGCGCTACAATATAAAATTTTAGAATATATTCAAGTCAGTCAGGCTGTGACAGCAACAGAAATTAGCGATTGCTTACACATATCCCTACCAAATACGAGCCGCGAATTACGCAAATTACAGGAAAGAAAGCTTATTGAAAAAACAAACGATAAATTGGATCGCAGAAAGCAAGTGATTCGCCTTACAATCGATGGAGAAAAAATGATGACAGAGGCATTCGCCTGTATCGAAGAACAATTTTCACAGTTGATTCAAGGGGCATCCCAAAAAGATGTAGAGGCTATATCTGAAGCTTTGGCTGTGCTGGAGCAGAAGGTTTTTCAGAATAAAGGGCAATAGCGCTAGCATATCTTCGAATTAGATTTTTAAATGAAACTTGTCTTTGCTATGTTTGAGGACATAGCTGCCTAACAATGCAAGCGAGCATACACATTCAAAATTTCTTTAACAAAAACAGACAATACTATTGTCTGTTTTATCTATTACTTTTCGAAAACCCAAATAATTCAGTTATTCAAAGTATGATTGATTTTCTCTCAACCCCAGTAACTAAAAGGGAAAATAACCCTTTTTATTAACCGCGTTTCCATACAAATTATCAAGCTTAGTCATCCATTTACAAAACAGCTATGTGTCACTATTCTTCTCTTTCATTCATAGGATACAGTTGAGCTATGTAATTTAAGGAGGCATTTGTAATGAATGATTATAAAAATAACAAAAAACAATCTTCGGATATATCAGAAATTCAAATAGCCAGACTTGCGTATATTGGTGCTTCAATTGCAACATTAGGTGATGGTCTTGCTGCTATTGCAGCAGGTTTAGCGCTAAATGCATTAGAGAAATCAAATAACCAAAACTCTCAAAATCACGACCAATCTAGAGAAGTAGATGATTTGCAAAAGCAAATAGACTATATCATTAATGAATTAAAACAAGTAAAAAGAGCCATGCGTTAGCTATAAGTTCTTACAATACGTTAAGTAGGTAGATTATTTAATAATTAGTTTAGTCCTGATATAGCTGAATTTGACTGCCATACTCCTTACTTTTATATTGCCTGTCGTTAGTTTCACAGATTTATTCTCATTTCTATCACTTCCAATTCATAATACATATCCGCTGTATTTGTAGGGATATATCGTATTGCCCCTAATTTAGCTTGTACAGGCAGCTAATACTTCACTTCAATAAAATTAAAATAAAGCAGCTCACCATTGATGACGAGCTGCTTTATTTTAATTTTCTTTTAAATCTTCATCTTTTAATGCTAGCAAAATAGCAAAGCCAATCCAAACTTCGGTAATATCCATTGCGGTTTGCTTGCCGTTCCAAATTGGCGATTGCCACATCGCAAACCACTCGCTACCAATAACAATAAATCCCAAAAACCAAACTGAAAATCCAATGATAAATGCGTAAAAGCCGAATTTTTTAGAGGCGTTGAATATAGCACCAGAGGCTTTACGATTTTTAAACATTTGATAAGCTCCTAAAATAGCAAGGAGACCGAAAATGCCTTCTGCTACAATTAAGACCCAGTAACCAATCGTGTGTAAAATCGGATTTGTAATGGCTCGCCACATCAATGCATTGCCTTCAAATGTAGTATCCATCGACAGAACATGTTTTACGAACTGCTCATTTGAACCGTAATCCATTAGATTCCCAAGAAATACAAATACGCCGAATAATCCCGCTAGCAATAAAACATAGGTCTTCAATAATCTTAATGCTAAGGAATTCATAGCTAGCCCGCCCTTCTCAGAATTTAGCGCCCCTTCAAAATAACGCTTGCTACGTTATACTCATATCCGTCTTCTAATATACATTGCTGCGCATGGAATTTAGACCTTTATCAACTGCGGTTTCAATATAGCCTATAATTTGTTGTAATGTGAAAACTTGCAATTCCTCCTGTAACACTTCCTCATCATAAATCATATCTTCTTGGACATATGATAGAAATTGCATTACTTCCTGCTCTGTTACTTCCTGCAAATTAATTATTGATGGCTTATCATGAAGTATCGATTGCAGGGTTGGCTTTAAGCCATAATAATCTAGCAATTTACCGTTCAATAACCTAAAATCCTGATGATATAGTGCTAATACATTAGAATTATTAGCCATTCGGTTTCTAAGCCATGCTAAGTAAAAGCCTTTTAGCCATAAATCATCGGCAATTAAATGTGTAAAGTAACCTAATATGTATGAATGATCTTTTTGAGCATCGTATTTTTGGAGAAAACCCATATAGTCCACACTTCTTGTATAATCCTGCTCCTTGCCTATGAAATAATGCGATTGCTCCTTTGCACTTGCCGCATCTGGCGCAATTCCCCCAACTAAAAAACTAGCTTTGTCTGTAATATTTAATCGTTCGGCAATTTGATTTGCGATGATTAAATGCATAATACGAGAACCCATTTAGCATCTTCCCTTTCATTTTCAAAAATAAATATATTTTTTAAGCTGCTTTGTCATAATATAATTACTTTACATTTGTCCAATTGGAATAACGTCGTAACTCTCTCGAAATCGTTGAAGGGCTACGATGAAGTTTTTCTTATCGAATAGCCTAATTCAAGATAAGTTTCTTTTTTTGAACGTTCAGATATGGTAAGACGATGTTAGCTCATAACGATTCCTCCTCTGATGTTTGTTGTGGTAACTAACATTTTATACGAGGTCGTTATGAGCTTTTTTTATTTTGACATACAGGTGTTGCACTTAATATTACAATTCATCTAATGAATTAAAGATGTTATAGCAATACTCCAAACAATTAAAAGAAAAGATGCCGTTAGCCAAAACGTGTTAGTAGCAGTGGGTTCTTCTCTCTTCACTTTTTTCATTATTTCTACAAGGTTAATACAAAATATAATAGCTAAAATCGGCATCAGAAACATACTAATTATAGACGCAAGCGCAACTCCTATCATAAGCAAACTCTCCTCCCTAAGAAAAATATACTATTTTTTACACAAATAATATTCCCAAGCGTCCTTTGGTAACATTTCATTGAGATTCTATTTATATGTTACCTTGAATAAAAATAGCCTGTCACCACATACTAAAAGTAAGACAATTCAAATGAGGTGAACACATGGAGCTTTTTCCAATAATACATACAAACTTCTGGGACGCGGTCATTGCTGTTCCAGCGACAATGCTTTTGACACAGCTTTGCAAAAAGCTCTTTCGGATAAAGCCCTTTTGGGTTCCTACAATTGCTTTAACGATTGGTTTACTCATCTCTATTTTTATTAGTCATAAGCACCATTTAATTGCTGGACTATTTATGGGCTGGTTTTATGGCTACGCAGCAATCGGGAGTTATGCATCTCTCAAAACAACATGGATTACTTTTAAACAACGGAAGAAAAAATAAAGGCTGTCCAGAAAATCACAAGCTCTCTGGACAGCCAAACTTTATAATCTTAGGCAAATTCTCGTAAATCAGAAGGGTATTCGCTTCTTGTTATTCACAAGCCCAACCATCTTTATCGCGGTCGTGCTTTGGTGCATATGCTGGGTGTCCCTTTCCTACACCGCCTGGGTAATATTGGCGAAGCTCTGTGCAATTTTTAAATCTTGTCGGCGCATTTCGATTAGCCGATGTATTTTGGTTTTTTGGCGCAGTCGTTACTTTGTTTGTGCTTGCCTTTGGGGCAACGTATTTTGTTACATAGTCAATATGCACCCAACCAAATTGCTTTTGATAAGAAACTTTATACCAATCACCACTGCGAGCAGTCACACTTAACTTAGTGTTTTTAGGTATAACTACTAATGTTTTCGCTGTTTTAACAGGGGCTTGGCGCATCGCTACCCCATCTGTTGTAACAACTTCCGCTTTAATTGCTCGTTCCTCGTCTGCTTTTACAGCCGGAATAGCTATCGCTGTTAAAAGTAAAATTGCTAATAGGCTTTGTATCATTTTTTTCATGCTATTCATCTCCTTTAAGTATAGTATAGCATGTACAATTTTGAGAAAAAATAGCTAAAAGTTTAATTTTCGCCCTATTATTGCATTATTTATACAAAAAAACACTAAACGAGCAACTCTTGTGCTAGCTGTTTTACCTCTTGAACATAATCTGTACCTAGTTTAATAATTGAATCGTTTGGTCTCTGCTTATGATAAAATCCTTTACGACAATCAAATTTATTGTTTCTTTTTAGTGCATAAATAGCCTGTATTTCGCTATTATTTGCAATTTCGATCTTCCCAGCAATTGGTCGCTCTATAATATGTTTCTTTTTTATCGATTGAAAAAAGGCTTTGTTCTGCAAATTAGCAACTTGCTTTTTATAAATGTTTTTATTGTAATCTTTTGCGGTACTTAGTAAGGCTGTCATTGAAGTTTGAAAAGCTTGTAGCTCGTCTAAAAAGCGCTTTTTATTTTGCTTATGCTGCTCCTCTTCCATACAAAGCAGATGATATTTCGCCGCTTCTAAATGCTCCTGTACTACTGCTAATAATTTTGTCATGCTATTTCCTCCATTTCTAATAGTTCTTACTTGAAAAAACTGTGACATTCGCCGGGGCGTTTGGGCTAACGTGATGTTGGTCACTCAGGCATTGCGCGTATAAGTAGCGTTTTTAGACTGAGTTCCCCTATTTCAGTGGGTTTATAAACATCCACTGAATAAATTTCTTTCCTTCTATGTATGTATTCACTTTTTCCTCGTACTATTCATAGGCTAGTGTAAGAAGGGGTGATGGAGATGAGTAGCAAAGACAAAAAATCTGGGCAAACGGTAGAGAATACCGATATTCAAATTGATCGACTTGCTTATCTAGGGACAGTTATAACAGTACTAGGCTATGCTTTATCTGCCATTGCAGATGGACTTGAATTAAAAGCGTTGGAGCAGCAACAAGGTGAAGATAATTCATCGGCGGAATTTACGAAATTACATGAACAAATTGAGGAGCTAACTAAGGAAGTGCGTCAGTTGCGAAGGATGCTACGCTAAATATGTTATATTAGAATAAGCACAAGCGTGTATGGAAATGATAATAGAAATTGTCGCGGGGAGGAACTTCAATTGAACGATTATTATGCGGATTTACATATTCATATTGGACGTACTAATAGTGGGCGTGCTGTTAAAATTACTGGTAGTCGCACATTAACTCTAGCAAATATATTACATACAGCTAGTGCCAATAAAGGGCTTGATATGATTGGGATTATTGACTGCCATAGCCCAGAGGTATTACAGGAGCTTGAGCACTTTGTCGTAAATGGGCAAATGACCGCATTGCAGCAAGGTGGTCTACTATATGAAAAGACAACGCTCATCATGGGCTCAGAGCTTGAAATTTACGATAGCAATTGTCAAGGGCCTATTCATGTACTTGCTTTTTTGCCTACATTACAGTCAATGCAGGTTTTTTCAGCATGGTTAAGTGAACAAATGAAAAATATCCATCTTAGCTCACAGCGCATTTATTGCGATGCACAAACTTTGCAGCGAAAGGTTGCCGAATTAAACGGTTTATTTATTCCCGCGCATGTTTTCACACCCTTTAAAAGCTTGTATGGCAAAGGGGTCAAAAAGAGCTTAACGGAAGTTTTTGACCCTGCAATAATTGATGCCATTGAGCTTGGCTTAAGTTCGGATACTGAAATGGTAGCTGGGATTGAGGAGCTTGCTCCCTATACGTTTGTGACAAATTCTGATGCACACTCTCTTGGAAAAATAGCACGGGAGTATCAAAAAATACATATGGAGGCTGCTAATTTTGAAGAATTGCGTCAGGCGCTACATCGTGAAAATGGCCGACATATTGCAGCAAATTACGGTTTGCACCCTTTATTAGGAAAGTATCATGAAACGGTTTGCGCAACATGTGGAAAAACGGTTGCAGACGATGCGCATATTTGCCCATTTTGCCAAAGTAAGCATATCGTTCGCGGTGTTGCAACACGCATCAAGCAGCTTTCTAGCACCGTTTCCAATACAACCGAGCGCCCTCCTTATGTCCATCAAGTACCTTTAGAATTTATTCCAGGTCTAGGTAAGAAAACGTTGGACAAGCTATTAGCGGCTTTCGGTACAGAAATGGATATTTTGCATCGCACAACACTTGAGCAACTCACAGCCATTGTAGCACAGCCATTGGCAGAAAAAATAATACTCGCCCGCGCTGGACAAATTCAATTTACAGCAGGTGGCGGTGGCGTATATGGTAAAATAAAGTGACAATGCAATTAGGGGGAAAATAATGTTTCAAACAGAGAGATGTACAATAAAAAAATTAACTTACGAAGATTTAGCAGATATTCAAAATTTGTACCAACAGCATGAGGTGCGGAAATATCTTGGCGGTGTTGTAGTACCTTCTATCGTTAAAGAAAATGTAGAGGCCCTTTTAACAACGCCAGATGCAGGGCACCACTGGGTTGCTAGGGAGCTAGACTCTCAGCAATTTATTGGGCTTGTATCGCTTGATTTACATCATGATGGGCAATCTATCGAACTATCCTATCAACTATCCCCTACTTGGTGGGGCAAAGGCTATGCAACAGAAATTTTGCAGTCCATCTTACAGTTTGCCTTTAAAGAGTTACAGTTACCATATGTTGTAGCTGAAACACAAACCGCTAATATTGCTTCTTGTAAACTATTAGAGCGTTTAGGGATGACTGTAAAAGAAAAAGTGGAGCGCTTTGGTGCGGAACAAGCGATTTATTCTATACAAAAGCCAAACTAAAAAACTTGTAAGAATGGTAGAAATTAATCTACTATTCTTACAAGCCTAGTTTTCCGCTTGCATTAATCGAATATTGCCTTTATGGAATTCGCGCATATTGCGTGGATAAGCATAGCCCGCAATTAAATACTCACTATCTTTCTCCTGCTCAATACATTTGCGTAATGCCTTTATATAAGTTGCGGCATCACGTTGACGTTTCTTAATTTCCTCTATCTCCATCGTCATATTTCCATGTCCCGGAATGAGATAATGAATGTTATGCTGCTGTAATATGACATCAACTTTCGCAAGCGTTTCCTCATACGCAAAGCTACAATCATAAATATATGGAAATTCCACATCTGATAAATAATCGCCTGCAATCCAAATGCCAAGTGGCTCGACAATGGCAAATAAGCCATCATTCGTATGCCCGTTTGCCAAATAAAAAGTAATTGTTGTTTCACCAATAGTTACTGTTTGTTTTTCATGCTGAATCACAATATCAACTGTTGGATAGCTTAACGAATATGCCCGGTCTATATAATAATTATCGTCGAAGGTGCGAATTTGCTCTACTATTTGCTCTTTATCCGCACGCTTTTGAAAAGCCTCACTTGCTATCACGATTGCATCTGGAAATGCACCATAACCAATAATATGATCCCAATCCGAATGTGTAAATAATAAATATAAAGGACGACCGCTCTGTATTTTAGCAATATGTGCTTGGATTGTCTCGATTTCCTGTGGTAGCCAATTAGGATCTACAAGTAGTATACAATCCTCTGTTTCTATCACTGTAGAAGTTGTTTTAAACAATTGGCTCCTAAAAATAGTTAATTGTTTATCTTGGAACTGTATCATTGTTTCCTCCATCATTTGCAGCTCAATATCTACTAATATCCAGCAATTTATTCGCCGTATTGTTAATGCCATTATAAGCATCTTCAAAGCCATCCATGCTAGAGGAAAGCTGCTCTGTAAATGCGACGATTTGGTTTGTTGATAAGTTTACACTATCGATGGATGCTTTAATTTTCTCTAATTGCTGTGCGATTTTTTCTGCACTTTCTGTACTATTTTGTGCCATTTTTTGAATTTCAGAGGCAACAACTGCAAAGCCTCGTCCATGCTCACCAGAACGAGCAGCTTCAATAGATGCATTTAATCCAAGAATTCTTGATTTGACAGCAATATCCTTTACAAAGGATACAATTGTATTGATTTGTTGTATATCTTCATTCATCGTTTCTGAAAGCTCTGACAAATCGACAAGACGTTCCGCTACATCATCACTAGCTTGTATCAATGAATCATTCGTTGTTGTCATGTCGCCTACTGTACTAGATAAATCAGTTGCTAGTGTTCGTATACTATCTATTTTTTCATTGGAAATAACAGCACTAATAACGCCAATCACCTGTCCTTTATCAACTATCGGCTGCGCTGTTGCTATATACGCAAAACCAAATAATTCAGGACCGTGCTCCTCGCGCAAATATTGACCTGAATATAGTGCCTTTATTGATGTTGTACCTTTATAGTTTTCAACGTTATCTCCTATT
The DNA here is from genome assembly GCF_000612805.1 of Bacillus ndiopicus. Classification (GTDB taxonomy): domain Bacteria; phylum Bacillota; class Bacilli; order Bacillales_A; family Planococcaceae; genus Metasolibacillus; species Metasolibacillus ndiopicus. The sequence goes on from NZ_HG964404.1 coordinate 386,470, forward strand.
TTAATAGGAAGGCGAATTTTCTTCCCTTCTTTGTATGCAATGATTTTTTCTGTATCAGTGACAATTACACATGCATCCTCCGAGTATGTTGTGTGATAAAATTCGATTGCGTCAACTATTGTTTTTAACTTTTCGTTCATGGCACGGCCCTCCCTAATTTGTATTAGTGTTTAAATTTTAACATCTCCCCTACCATTTTAACTATTAAAAATTATTAATCCAGCTCTTTTTTACCATCAATCGCAATCCCATTTAATGCTTGTGTTGCTAGTCGGTCTGCCTCTTCATTTTGCTTTCTTGAGACATGCTCATAAACCGGTATGATATTTAGCTTTGCTAGTCTTGCATCGACTTTATCGGCCCATTCTGCCAATTCCTTTTCGTAAACAGGCCATTCACCAGCCATTTGTTGAATAACAACTTGTGAATCACCTTTAAAGTGAACTGTGCTATTATGCACATTTAGCTCTTCCAACGTGCTGATGCTCAAATGTAGTGCTGCATATTCCGCATCATTATTCGATACTAAGCCTTCTACAAATGCATTTTTTCGAATTCGATATTGTTTGCCATCCTGTTCAAAATAAACAACATAGCCTAAGCCAGCCTGTCTCGTATTTTTTTGAAAGCCACCATCAAAATAGATGGTAATATTTTGTGGCTCAGAAGCAATTTCCTTCACATATTTTTTTAATTCCTTAACTGTCCACGTGCTATCATAGGCATCCAGAAGCACAATATTTTTCGCCCTGCCTGTTAACATTAAATCTTCCACAATCATCAAGGCTTGTGCCGCTGGTAAATGCTCCGAATTGAAAACTACTTGCGCACCATTTTTCGCTTTATATACCCATTCAATTTTAATGTTCATTCATCTATCTCCTTGTCAGCAAATTATTACTATTATTGTCTCTCTATAGACTTGAAATATCACAAATATTTTTTTCCAAAAAAATTTGATAAATGAAAATTAATCCTTAGTTAACAATAGCATTTTAGCACAAATGACATCGATAAATGTTTCAGGTAGTAAGTTAAGATGTAAAAAACTAGGGCTGAAGGAAAGCAATTTACACTCCCATTAACCCCTTTTTTACGCTATATTCGACTTTTCAGAGGACGATTTAAGACGCTTCTCCTCATCAATCTGTTGGAACTCAGCCATTCGAGCAGTTGCACGCCAGTAATGATAAACAAGGCGGTCAATCCACAGTAACGCGCCTACTTTGGATACAGCAACATCTAGCTCTGTTTCATTGGCAACAGAACGCTCGAAATATTCATTGCGTTTATTGCGACGTGCTTGCGCCATCATTTGTGAATGCGCCTCCAAGGTTTTAGAAATTTCACTTAGCGTTCCTTCATTGCTTAGACTTTGCTCCACAGCGGTTAATATTCCTTGCCATTCTGCCATTAATTGTGGCTGCAATACTAGCGCTTCTAGCTGCTGCTGTTCTCGTAGTACTTTTATAAGCCTTACTAAATGATCCTGTGTATGTAAAATGGCAATATGCTTATTGCGCTCTCTTTGCGAAGTCGATTGGATCGCATTAAGGAAGTCATGTGTAATTTTAATTGCTTCCTCTACTTCATCAATTTTTCGTTCATATTCCGTTGTTATTTTTTTAGTTGCCATTAGGGTACTCTGTGCAGTCGTCAGCACCGTCATAATATCGCGTATTGTCTTAAACGAAACATCAAGTGCTACGGAAGGTACTTCTAATAGCTTTGTATCCAAATTGCGTGTTAATGCATTTTCACGTTCCGGTACGATTTTCATTAATAGCTTTGCAAACTGTTTAATAAAAGGCATAAAAATAATCGCACCAAGCACGCTAAATAAAGTATGGAAAATTGCTAATGCCATCGTTTCATCGAAGCGCCCCGTAATTGCTTCCGTTATCCACTTCACCATTTGCAAAAAATATGGGAATGAAACTGTCACGAGTAGCGCTGTCACTACATTAAACAATAAATGGGTCATCGCTGTGCGCTTTGCCGATACAGATGCTCCAATAGCAGCAAATAAGGCTGTCGCAGTTGTACCGATATTTTGTCCGATAACTAAATAAGCTGCCTGCTCAAAATCAATAGCACCCGTAAATAGTGCCGCTAACGTTGCCGCCATCGCCGCGCTAGATGCCTGCATAATAATTGTCATAACAATCCCGATAACAATAAGCAGAAACGCTGAAAATACAGAGTTTGCAGGAATTTTATCGAAGGCAATTAAATTTTGCGCATCCCCCATCCCTTGTTGTAGCATATCGATTCCTAAAAACAACAAGCCAAAGCCTGCTAGTACACCGCCAAATTTTTTAATATCGCGCGGTGCAATAAATGACATAAAAACACCGAAGCCAATAATCGGTAATGCCATCGCTTGTAAGCTAATTTTAAAACCAATTAATGAAATAATCCAACCTGTCGATGTACTACCGATATTCGCACCAATAATAACACCGATGGATTGAACAAAGGTTAGCAATCCTGCACTAACAAAACCGATAGTCAGAAGCGTGGTTGCTGTAGAAGATTGCACTAAAACCGTCATAAAAATCCCTGATAACATGGAGCTAAATGTTCCCCTTGTGAACTTATTTAGCCAGCGCTTCAATGCCTCTCCCGCTATTTCCTTCAGGCCATTCGTTAGCATCGACATGCCAAGTAAAAAGAGCCCGATTCCGCCAAAAATCGTCAGCATACATTCACCTCCAAATCAATAATTATTCAACTTTATACATAAAAAAATTCGAGCTTCAATGCAAAGCTAGTAAATATTTATATTACCATTTTACTACTAAAAAATTAACTGAAATTTCATAACTGATTTACAAATAATCAATAATGACGAAGTATTTTTCACAATATAGCAGTATGATAGCAATTTACCCGTCATATTTGTTACACAAATGTAAATTACCTTTCTTAATACTTATGTATCAACGGTTTAGAATTGTTACATTGCTTCTTGGATAAACTTACCTAGCAAATACACAATTTATGCATGCTACAATCAGTTCGAGCTTGAAATCGAGGAGGGACCATGATGAAAAAACAAATATTCACAGCAGCATTAGCATTATCTGTTAGCTGTAGCTCACTACCATTACTACCTACTGCACTTCAAACATCCGAAGTAGCCGCTGCCTCTGTTAATGTAAGTCAACAAGCAGTGAATCAAAAAGCAGATCAAATTATCGCGACTGGAAAAAGCTTAATTGGCAAAGCAACATATAGCAATACGGTATACAAACCAACAGCACCTTATAAATTTTCTTGCGCCTCATTTTTAATGTATATTTTTGAGAAGAACGGCGTTGATTTAGGTACGTATAATGAAGATTATATGTTGCAGCAAGGTACTGCTGTATCTAGAAGCCAGCTACAAAAAGGCGATCTAGTATTTTTCAAAAGTAAAAAAACCGGAACAGACCCTGACCATGTCGGGATTTATATGGGCAATAACAAACTGCTACATATGGCTGACTCCAAGCAAAATATTGTAGTGTCAGATATGACTAGTAAACCTTATTATAAAGAAAATTATTATGGTGCTCGTCGCGTTCTGCCAGCATTAATGGCTTCGAACCCAGCTTCAACAGGCGACAAAATTGTCAAGCAAGCCTTTCTTTCTCAAGATAGTGTTCGCATTGGCTCAGTTAACTTAGCCGCACAAAAACGCTTTACTGCTGGAGGCTTTGTTCAATATGTATTAGGACAAAGTGGCGTGAAGGTGAATACAACTGTTTTATCACAACAAATGAAGCTTGGAACAACTGTTTCACGCAGCAATTTACAAAAAGGTGATTTAGTATTTTTCAGCAGCGCAAGGGGCTCTAAAAACCCGTCACTCGTTGGTATTTACGCGGGTGAGCACCGCATTATTTTACCTACTTCAGATGGTGTCATTACGCGCGTATTACTAGCAGACTACTACAAAGATCGCTATATTACGGCGAAGCGCATTACAAAATAATCTATTGAAGAGAGCGGAGGTGTCTATTTTAGACGCCCCCGCTCTTATTATTACCTTTCAATTCACTTGCAAAGTCAATCATTGACCTGCTTGACATCGGCCCTTTTATTAAAACAATAGAATTTTGCGTTAGCATTTTCCTCAGTAATTCCATTACTCCTGTTACATCTGTGAAGCTATGCACCGCAGCTTTTGTACCATCAGCTTTCGCTTGTATTGCTATTTCCTTTGCACTCTTACCAATTGTAATCAATGTATCAATAGATTGCTTGGCAATGAGCGAGCCTATTTCACGATGATATTGGCGCTCATATTTACCTAGCCTTTTTATATCGCCTAATATAACAATCCGTTTTTTTCCTTTTCCTACTGCTTCTAATACCTTCAAAGCTGCTTCTATCGAGGTTGGATTATTCGTCCATGTATCGTCAATAATCGTACTTCCTGCTACCCCTTTTGAAAACTGTAAATGGCGTTCCATATTTTTAAATGTTCGCAGCTTGGCAATTGCCTTGCGCAAAGGAAAACCCATTTCAGTTGTTGCCGCAAATGCCGCTAAAGCATTATACACTTGATGCTCCCCATAGCCTGGTACGAAACAATCGAAACGTTCTTTTTGTGCTGTTAAAGAAAAGCGCATACCACCTGTTACATACTGAATATTGCTTGCTTTGAAATTTGCATTTTTCTTTACACTAAATGTCACAACTTTCCCTTTAAAAGCTGCTAAAGAAATTTTTTTGCTGTTGTCATCATCCGCATTCATGATTAATGTGCCATTTTCCTGAATACCCTCTACAATTTCTGCCTTCGCCTGAATATAACCCTGTAAGCTTTTGCAGCCATCTAAGTGATGTACACCAATATTTGTAATAATCCCAATAGTCGGCTTGTAAATTAAGCATTGGTGCTTGATATTGCCTAAATTGCCTAAGCCTAACTCGAAAACGGCTGCTTTTGTTTGCTGGTCAACCATCGTCAAGTAGTTGAGCGATTGTCTTGGCTCATTAATACTACTCACTGTCGCTTGCACTGGCCAATCACCTAGTAAAATATGACGAATCATTTCCTTCGTTGTTGTTTTACCACATGTGCCTGTTAAAGCAACTACTGGAATCGTAAAGAGCTCTCGATAATAATCGACAAATTGCCAAAACGCTCGATGCATATTTTTCACATGCAATATTGTTATGGAAGCAGGAGCCTTTCGCAATTCTTCTTCCGCCTTATCTGACACAATCACAAGTGGCGTAAGCTGTGCCAACCTCTTCCAGTCTACTTCCTCACTTTTACGAAGGAAGACTAGCGCATAACGCCTTACGCTATCTAGCTGCTGGTAGTGTAAAGCCTGCTTCACTGAAAAATTTGTAGCGCCTTGTATGAATTGACCATTGAACAATGCTTGAAGGTCTTTTACGGGCAATGCTATCAAGCTAGCTCCTCCCCCCTGCGTAATTGCGCTGCTAATTCATGGATTGCCTCACTATACATATCACCTTTTATTAAAATGATTGTATTATTATCCGCGATTTTATTTAAGAGACTACGCGCCAACATATTATTTTTAAAGCTGTAAATCTCCGCATCAAGGCCCAACTGCTGCGCTTTAGATGCCATAATACTTGCATGCTCACCAACCGTAATAAGTATATCAACACCATGCTTGTAAATAATTTCACCTGCTAGCTTGTGAATGCTATAACCCCATGAGCCTAAGTCAGTAATCGTTCCAATTACAGCAATTTTCTTTTTACCAATCCCGAGTTTGTTTAAAACACGCAAGGCAGCATCTAAAGATGTTGTTGTAATGCTCCACGTATCATCAATTAACAGAGACCCGTTAATACCCCTTAACATTTGTAGCTGCTTATTTAATTTACGGAATGTTGCAAGCTGTGCAATAGCCTTTTGTAAAGGTACTCCGATTTCATGTACAACAGCTAATGCTGCTAATGCGTTATACACTTGATGTTCCCCATAACCAGGCATTTTCACAACATACTGCTTTCCTCCATGATGCAAAATAAAACGCATGCCACGCTCTGTATAGGTGATGCTGCTTACTATAAAATCTGCATTACTTTTACCAAAGCGAATGATTTTCCCTTGAAATCCGCGAAAGTTAATCTTTTTTGTATTGGCGTCATCCGCGTTAATAATAAGCGTACCTTTTCCTACTATTTGCAGCATTTCAGCCTTAGCTTCGATGTAACCTTCCTGCGTTTTACAATAATTCAAATGATGCGATCCTATATTTGTAATTACACCGATTGAAGGTTTAAAATACCGCCCTGCTCCAAGAACATCTCCAGGAGCACCAACTGCTGTTTCAAAAACTGCTGCTTTTGTCGTTTCCCCAATACGTAATAAATTTTGTAACAGCTCTGTTCGGGAATTATTACTTAAATGTGTTGCTACAATTTCATACTCACTTGACAGTATATGCTTCACCATTTCTTTTGTTGTCGTTTTGCCAGCCGTTCCTGTAATGGTAACGATCGGAATTTTAAATTGACTGCGATAATACTCAACAAATTTCCAATAGGCATTTGTCATATCCTCCACTTTCAAAATCGTTACTCCGTCAGGCACTTCCTTTAAACGGTATGCCCATTCAGTCACAATTACTAACGGCAAAAAAGTCAATAAGCTTTGCCAGTTGACAATTTTCGTATTTGTAAAAAATATTGTCCGTTTATGCTTTATTTGTTTTAAACGGTATGCACCATGTTCAATCAAAAGATCTGGTGACCCTTTTACAAGCTCTCCACCGATAATTTCTACTACAGCACCAACAGGTATAGGCTTCATACACTCCCCCCTTCTGCTAGTAGCATATGCTAACAAGACAAACACATTTGGATGAATGTTCTATTATTTTTATAAGATGTGCGTGATAGTCAACTATATGAAGCCCTCTTACGCTCATACATATAGAAAGATAGAAATCGTATATAGCCAAGTAGGAGGAGTGATGATGTGAAAACGATTGTTTTTATTGGAACGAGTAAAAGTGGCTCGAGTCGTGAAGCAATTAAAGCTGCTGAAAGTCTCGGCTATTTTACCGTGCTTTTTACAAATAATGAAAAGCAATTTCAGCAAAGAAAGGAATATGCTGATGTGCATAAAATGATGCTAGTCGATATAACAAATATGGATGCTATGAGAAAGGCTATCCACACTTTACAAAAAACCCAGTTATCGATTATCTGCATCGTCAGCTTTACAGACCCTTATGTGCATACAGCCTCACAATTATGCGATGAGTTTTGCCAAAGTTATACGCAATCTAAGGCGATTGCCAGTATGGAAAACAAAGAGGCGACAAGACAGCACTTACAAAAATTCGAGTTCACACCGAAATTTGCCATATTACAAGCAAATAAAGTGAGTGAGCTTCCTAAAATGAGCTTCCCTTTAATTGTAAAATCCCCAAAATCGACTGGCTCGAAAGATGTTCTTTTGGCACTAAACAAAAAGCAACTCAACCTTCATATAACAACACTACAAGAAAAATATCCAAAAGATACAATTATGATTGAAGAATATATCGATGGCCCCCAATACTTAGTCGAAACAATTATTCATAATGGAAAGCCGCATTTAATTGCGGTCATTGAGCAAGATATTACACAGGGCAAGCGCTTTATTATTACAGGTTACACCGTGCTTGCAAATATTCCTCCGAAAATGCAGGAAGCTTTGCAGGACATTGCAGAGTCGATTACAAATGCCTTTCAGTTAAAAAACGGTGCCATGCATTTGGAGCTACGTCAGACAAAAGCAGGCTGGAAGCTTATTGAAATTAACCCGCGCATTTCGGGTGGCGCAATGAATCATATGCTACAGGCGGCCTTTGGCTTTAGTTTAGTAAAGGAAACATTAAAGCTTTTAACAGGTGAAAAACCAAATATTGAACCACTGCATCGTCGCTTCGTCTATACTAAATATTTAGTTGTCGATCGAAAAGGTATATTAGAAAGAGTGACAGGCAGAAATAAAGCCAAAAACAGCCGCGGTGTTGTCGAAGTCTATATAAAGCCGAGAAGAGGAACTTTATTAATCCCACCGCTCTCTATGGGACATCGCTATGCCTATGTCATCGCAACAGGTAACACCAAGCACGAAGCCAAAAGAAACGCCTACTCCGCAGCCAAAAAAATTCACTTCCATATGAGAACCATATAGTTACCAAAAATAAGCATCTCCTCGTGGTGAGGAGATGCTGTTTTGCAGTTATTAGTGATTTTGTGTTTTATTTGCGTGTTTTTGTGAGTTATCTGCGCTTTCTTATGACTTATCTGCGGTTTTCTCAAGTTATCTACGTATTCCATGTTTTATCAGCGATTTCTCATGGCTTATCTATGAATTTTATAATATATCAGCGACTTTGGGACATTTATCGGCGATTTTTTGATTATATCAGCGACTTCGAGTCATTTATCGGCGACTTTCTGATTATATCAGCGACTTCGAATCATTTATCGGCGACCTTTAAATTTTCTCAGCATTTTCTTATAATTTCCCAGGCTATTTTCCTTCATACAAGTCCGCTAAAAATTTCACGGTTTCAAACATATTGGTTTTGCTTGCACCTTTGATAAGAATTGTATCGCCTTGTTTAATGATTTTTTCAAGCAACTCATGAAGCTTCTCCTTATTCGTAAAATGATACGTATTTTGGGGGTTAAAGCCCTTTGCCTTTGCTGCGGCATTCATTTCATCTGTGCGGAAGCCATAGGTTATAAAAATATCAATATCTTGCTCTGTTACATATTCCCCTACCTTTTTGTACTCAGCCTCGCGCAAATCCCCGAGCTCTCGCATTTGCCCAATAATGGCTACCTTTCGACGCCTCGCAATGGATGACAATACATCAATCGCTGCCTTTACTCCCTGTGGATGTGAATGCACTGTATCATCAATCAGCGTAATATTGCGCTTGCATCGATAAATCGTCAAACGTCTAGGTGGTTTCTTAAAGATTAGCCCTTGCTTAATTTCCTCTGCTGTAAACTGCAAATAATCGGCAATCGCAATCGCGTTCAAAGCATTGTACACATGATGTTCCCCTAAAATTGGGATAAAGAGCGAAACTTCCTTACCGCGTAGCTTAATTTGGAATGTCATGCCATCCTCTTTGTAGCGCACATTATATGCCTTGTAATCCGCATTAGAACGAATACCTACCGTTATTATTTTGCCTTTAAATTGCTTCAGCGTTAAATAATTCGAATTCGCATCATCTTTATTAATAACTAAAACGCCTTGCTGATTCATTCCTTGAATTAGTTCAGATTTGGCAAGTGCCACTTGCTTGACATCACCATCGAAATTCCCGACATGTGCCAAGCCAACATTGGTTACGATACTCATAGTCGGCTGAATAATACGACAGTGCTCGGTAATAACACCTTTGTATGCCATTCCATATTCCAATACAGCCGCATCATAGCCGTTTTCTAGCTCTATTGCATGCTTTTTCGTATGCTCTGTTGTATTCCAATAATCCTTTGATTCAAAGGTAGACCATTTCGTTCGTAAAATAGATGATAAAAATGCCTTCGTTGTCGTTTTACCGGCACTCCCTGTAATCCCAATAATCGGCATATCATCAGGTCGTTTTTTCGATGTGGCTACAGTTTTTGCTACCGCTTGCTCCTGTTCAGCTTTATGCGCTCGCTTCGTCTGCCTTGCCTTCGCTAAAACTTGCTTGTTTTGCGCTAAATATTTCGCATAGCCAATCGTATTTTTTACAACATCTAGCTCTAAGTAAAATGTTGGCGGACATCCTGGGCGCCAATTCACCTCATAAATCCAAAGCTTCATATTTTGATCTAAGCCAACATCGACGCCAATTTCATCAATTAATTCACCAAACTCCTGCATTTGAATATGATCTAAATGCTTCGCAAGCGCTAATGAAAAATGCTCTAATGTACGCTTTAAATCGAATGCCTGCTCTGTAAATTCCTGCTGTAAAAAAGGCTCTAAATAATTCGTAAAGCCGCCATTATTAATGTTGGGAACTAAGCTGCCGGCTGGTGCTACGCGTGGATAAACCGTCGTTACAACCCAATTGCCCTCCCCATTTTTTTGCACATGTAAACGAAAATCAAACACTAGGCCCGATTTTGTAACAGAGCGAATATAAGGTTGCACAATAAAAGTACCTGTTGCCAACTGTTCTGTTAATAATGCATCTAGCTGCGTTTTTGTATATTTTGTCGTTTCACTATTGTGTTTAACAGCGTAACTCGTACCTTCTTTGGAAATAAAATAAATGCCCTTTCCTTTGCGCCCATCAATCGGCTTAAAGGCGATTGTAGGATACTTGGCTAAAAACTGATAAACAGTATCAATCTTTTGAGTAATTTCTGTCGGTATAATGTATTTCGCAAAATCCTTATACGCGGTTAAACGCTTCGCTACATTCCATTTGTTCCCAATAGAATTCGTTGTAAAAGGAACTTCCTTACGTAGTTTTCCTATTATATCCCTTGATACAGCAAGCTTTTCTGGACTTCCTGCATTATAAACGACATCTGGAAAAGGCTGCTCCTTTTCATGCCATGCCCCATTTTCATACACTTGCGCCATTATTGTTTTCTTCGTAAAATTAACGCTTTTCGGTGTGAAATAAAAAAAATTAACACCTTCCGCCTTCGCCACCGCAGCAAAGGCATACGATTTTAAAACCGTAGTCGGATCTTTCCGATGGTGTAGCATGCCAATCGTCGTCAAAAATATCCCTCCTTCTACTATCTCTATTTATTAGATTCAAATAAAATCAAAACACCTAGGACAGAAGCTTAAAGGACGGAGAAAAAGAGGGCTAATTATCACCTCTTTTGTGCCAAGAAAAGTGGGACCACCATAGGAGCAATTCAAAAAATCGAAATACGGCTTTACTTATTCATTTTAAAATTGAAAGAAACTAGTGTTTTCAAGCTTTTAAAAAAGAAAAAAGCTGCCCAGAAAGCAGCGTATTAGCCTGCTTTTCGGACAACCTTAGTCTTCTTTCGTTTAACTGCTAAAAATATAAGATTTTCTACGATAAACGCTTAACACTAGCCCTACAAGACAGGCATTTATTAGCGTTGGCATAAAGCCGTACGTTATAAATGGTAAGGGGACTGCCATAATTGGTAACATCCCGATGCTCATGCCAAGCGAATAAAGTACCTGTGTTGCAAATAGCGTGCTCGCACCTATCACAAGCAGCTTGGCAAAGGATTGTGATTGCTTTATACAATGCTTGCCCATTTGTACAATTAGTACGAATAATAGTAGCGCCACAATAAATGCAAACACATAGCCATATGATTTAATTAATTGAACAAAGACAAAATCCGTATGACCATTTAAAAAGAATGTTGATTCAATTGCTCCAAACCATTTTGCATTGTCTATTATCCCTTTAACATATAAATAAATATAGCCCTCTGTAGTAGGATATTTCTCTGGGTTTAAAAAACCTATCACCCTCCCTAGCTGATAAGGTTTAATTATTCCCCCTAGCACATTAAATGCGATAAATAGCACGAAAAGAATAATTGCTACTACAGCACTTATAGCAAATACTATTTTTTGTTTGCGCTCAAAATACCCCTGCAATAGCATGACAAACGTCATAACAGAAAAAACTAAAAGCACTGAAGTACTTCCTGTACTAGCAATTAGTATAAAACCAGTTCCCACTAAAAGAATTACTTGCCATAACTTCACAGTGTGCTTTAAAAACAACGCTGCCCATGCGATACAAAAAAACGGAAGTGTATACCATGCATTTAATTTGTAAGCTCCAATGACAATCACTTTTTGACCAGCGCTAACGTAGCCAGAGAAAAAATGTAACCACAATAAAAAGCCAATCGCTATACCATAAAAAATAAATCCTTTGTTTTCCAGTTTCTGCACATCAAACAGCATTAAACATACTAATACAATTATAGCAAAGCCAATATGTAAAGCATTTCGCCAGAATATCGAATTAAAGCCCACTATTTTATGCTCTTCATGCATAACCGCTAACAACGGCAAAAAACTGAATGCTAACAGCAGTGTTACAAGCCCAATCATCAGCCAATCTACTTTCGGCTTATGTACTTTGCCAAGCTCCTGTCCAAGTGTCATGGGGCTACCCATATGCTGTATGGCTAAGGCTTCTGCTGCTTCCTCTTGATAGCCCTTATCCATCCACGCTTTTTTTGCATGAGTGATATGCTGCTCAAGCTCCTTTTCTACATGTTTTTGAGCAGGCTTGGAGCGAATAAACGACGTAACTTGCTGCAAAAATTGCTTACGATTCATTTGGCTTCACCTCATTTAATAGTCTTTTAAATGACCATTTCGCTTCACTTTGCTGTGATGTTGCCACATATTTATGTAGGCCTTTTTTCGTTAGCCTATACGATTTTTCTCCCTGCTCATGCCAAAGCCCTTCCACATAGCCTGCCACCTCTGCTTGGTGTAGCTTAATAAACACTAGCCCTTCATTTTGCCAAATGCTTTTTACTCCCTTAACATGCAATAGTTGAATTAGCTCCGTTGCTGTTTTGCGCTCTGTTAAAAGAGAAAATAGCTCTTGTTCAATATCTGGCTGCATTTTGTCACGAATCTTCATGCGTTGTTCTTCTGTAAAATGCACATTGGCAAATGTATTATTTTTCAGTGCTCGCTTTAAATTTTTCAATCGCTCGTCCATTACAATGCCTCCAATCGTGTTTTTAATAATGCCTTGCCTTTACGAAGTCTTGTTTTCACCGTATTTTCATTCACTTGTAGAAGCGCTGCAATTTGTTTCATCGTATATTCTTCAAAGTAAAATAAGTAAATTGCCTCACGGTAAATAACAGGTAACCGCATAACTGCATTTGCTAATGCCGCATCCTCATCCTGCTGAATAATTTGCTGCTCGATTGCCTCTTGACTTTGGACATTATGTAAAACCGTATCATCTGCTGTATAAACATTTTGGTTGTGCCAGCTTTTCAAATAATCTTTCGCGTGATTTATCGCAATGCGCCAAAGCCATGTTTTGAGCGAAGATTTTGCTTTATAGGTTGGTAGCGCCTTATAGCATTTCAAAAAAATCTCCTGCGTCAAATCCTCTGCCACAGCCTCGTTATGAACATACGCATAAACGAGCTGCAAAATGCTCTGCCCATACATTTGCATAAGTGACTCCATAATTTCCTCTGTCGTTTGCTCATCACGAAACGCCATCACATCATCCATCGTCTCCCCTCCATTTCACACATTAGACGATTGCCAGATTGAAAATGTTTGCATAATTTTTAACAAGTTAAAGGCTTTGGGAATAACAGATCAATTGCTGTTTTCCCAAAGCCCTTTACCCAACAAAGCTAAATTTTAAAAAGCGCTTTTTCCCAATTTGTAGCACATCTTCATTTCGAAGCGTTAGCGTCATTTCCTCTAAGGAAAGCTTCCTTTCATTTAAGGCAATACCATTTTGCTTAATTAATCGTTGAAATTCGCTTTTGCTTTTTACAAGTCCCCTCTCAATAAGTGCTGGCATTACATCGTTTAATGTCATTTGCTCATTTTCCAGCAGCAATGCAGGGATGTTGGCTGGGATTTTCCCCTTTTGGAATGCTGTTTCAAAATATGTTTTTGCCGCTAGCATTGCCTCCTTTCCGTGATATAGGGCTGTAACAATTCCAGCTAACTCGATTTTTATATCTCTAGGATTTTCACCCTTCTCTAAACGCTTTTTTATTTGCTGAATTGTTGCGGGATGCTCATCTGTTGCAAGCTCAAAATACTTGATAATGAGTTTGTCAGGTACTTCCATCATTTTTTTAAACATCACTTCTGGCGCTTCATTCACACCGATATAATTGTTTAGGCTTTTGCTCATTTTCTCAATGCCATCGAGCCCCTCCAACAATGGCATAAAAATCGCTATTTGCTTTTCAAGCCCTACATGCTTTTGCAATGTGCGCCCCATTAAAATATTAAATGTTTGGTCAGTCCCACCTAACTCAATATCCGCTTGTAGTTCAACTGAATCGTAAGCCTGCATTAACGGGTAAAAAAACTCATGAATGCCAATGGGTATTTGATTTTTATAGCGCTTTTGAAAATCATCACGCTCTAAAATACGCGCTACAGATGTTGAGGCAGCCAATTTAATAACCTCTTCAAATGTCAATTTTGATAGCCATTCACTGTTAAAACGAACCGTTGTTTTTGTTGTATCAAGCACTTTAAATACTTGCTCACAATATGTTTTCGCATTTTCCTTAACAATCTCGTCACTTAATGCGACACGACCCTTCGCTTTACCAGTAGGATCACCAATACGCCCTGTAAAATCACCAATCACAATAACTGCATGATGCCCTAAATCCTGAAGCTGCTTTATTTTGCGCAAAACTACTGCGTGACCTAAATGAATATCGGGTGCAGAAGGGTCTAAGCCTAATTTAACAATTAACGGTTTTTGTTGCTCATAAGAACGCTGCAATTTCAATTGTAGTTCTTCAACATCTACAATTGTATCAGCACCTTTTTGAATAATCGCAAGCTGTTCCAATGGTTGTAAAAACATACTAACATCTCCTTTTAAAGTCTATAAGAACAAAATAAAAACGCCCCTTAGACATAATGTCTAAAGGACGTATAATGAACGTGTTACCACCTTTTATTTAAGAGCTGCTCACACAACTCTCCTCTACCGGTACGGCATACTGCGATACCTCTTGCATTGATTACGGATGCAAACCCGTCGTAGCCTACTAACTATTCGGTACGCAGCTCCAAGATGTATTCATTTTAATTTTCCTTGCGCCTCTCAACAACCGGCTACTTTCTGTAAGTTCCATTAAAATTACTCGTTCTCTTCAACGCTTTTACTCTTATACTTCGAAATGTTCGAACAAATCTTACATTTAATTATATTTGGGAAATTTGTTTTGTCAATAGCAATTACATTTCCGAAAAATCACTAATTAATAGGATTGTATCACCATTTCGACTCAATAAATACATTTGCACTTAACAATGAAGTGGAAAGAAGCCGAACCCCTGAGAGCGTGGTCGTACTGACCGTTGCTCTTTTATCCGTTTTCTCTAGCGTGACCATTTCTTCGCTTTGCGTTGTCGGCTCGCGCTCGATTGACATTGGGCAGAGCAAAGAAACAGTTACTAAATTGCGTGCAGCGTCGATATTTTCTATTCGAAAATAACAAGTTGCAAAGCCGCTTTCATAATCCGTTAGCTGTAAATGTGTACCTCGCCTTGTCAATAGCGCAATTGGAATCGTATCGCTACCGATAATTTTCAATAATAAATGATTGAAATGCTTTGTCCGAGTATGCTCAATTAAGTTTTGAAAATGCAGTATTTCCTGTAGTACCTCACATAAACGATTTTGCTGTTCGTCCAACACGCCCCTCGCCTCCCGCGCAAAAGCATCTGTACTTTTACCTTATGTTAAATGCCTGCAATATGACAAGGGGCTTCGCCTAATTTTAAAAAATGAGTGACACTATTTTAAATAAATAACAAGCTCCTGACGATATGAACCATTTTCCTCATAATGATCTAGTGCATGGAAATCGTACTGGTAGCTACCGAAAGGAAATGTTACACTTTCTCCTTGTACTGCTGCTAATAAACCCGCAACATCTGTTGAGACCATTTCTAAAAGCTGTTCCCCTGTTGTGGTTAATGCAAAAATCACATTCATTTTCTATCTCTCCTTATGAACCTATAAATAATGTAGCTTGACTAATGGCGACGAAAAAATCTGCCTGCTGAATAGGGCTATGTGGCTCAATTTGTAGTATTACATGAAAAGCATCCTCTGCTTCTACATAAACGGCCTGCCAACGTGCAACAATTTCATCATTTACTAAAAAATTGGACCAGCCTTCCATTTGCTTATCAATTTTCATTATACCGCCTGACCAATGAATGGTTAGCTCTGGTAGCCCGATACGCCAATTTTCATATGTCACCGTATAGCGTTCTTGCTTTATATAAGAAAACGCCTCAAACCATAGTTTACCACGACGAATTTTTTTCGTAATGCGAAATGTTGGCTCACCTCGTAAATCGGTCATTTCATATGTTAGAAAATAGCGATAGTCAAAATAACCATCTACTAATCGTTTTAATCGATTACTATACACACGTGCTACATCAGCGACCTTCTCGCCATCAATACCGACAATCGGCACTTTTTCTGTAGAGGCAATATTCCCTAATAATTGATACGTATATTGATTCATTGCAAGCTCCTTAAAATAATATCGTTAATTTATTATAAATGCGCTTTAAAAAATAAGTTTCGTTACTTAGCATCGTACGACTCTTATTTGCTTTATCGGGATGATTTGTGATAATTCCATCAACACCATGCTCTAAAAAGTATTGCAGGTCACGCTCTGCATTTACTGTCCAAATAAACAGCTCCGCCTCACTCTGTTTTACTTGCTCCATAATGCGGCCTGTGACAACATCTTGCTGTATCGCAATAAAATCAGCTTCAATTTGCGGTATTCTCCCAATATAAAGCGCAAAGACAAGTCCTACTTTTAAACGGGGCTCTAATTCGTTTAATTTCCAAATAACTGCGCTATCCAACGATTGAATATAATGCTTTTCAAGCGCATCATACTTCTCAAGTAGCTGGGTTAAACGCTCTAAATAATCGTCTGTTTCATATCCATGTGGCTTAATTTCAATTAATAATTGGATATTAAGCTCATCACTTTTTTGTAGCATTTCTTCTAAAGAAGGAATTTTATCCTGCAATTTACCTGCTCTAACAGTAACGTTCGTGAGCTCATCCAATGTCATTTGACGCACGGTTTCTTTACGTCCAGCCATTCTCGACAATGTCGCATCATGAAAAACCACAAATTGCCCATCCTTCGTTTGCTGTATATCAATTTCGACCATATCAGCCCCTGCCTCCGCAGATGCAATAAGGGAGCTCATCGTATTTTCTACACCACGCTCCATAAAGCCTCGATGAGCAATGACCTTCGTCGTTGGCTCATATAGCGTTTTCTCTAAATTAATGACTTGTACGGCACTTACCAAAAAAAATACGAAAATGGTGCAAATAATCGTCCAATGCATAATCGTTTCACGGAATGATTCATTCTCTAGTGTTACTTGTTTGTCACGCGTTAAACGGAAGCCAACAAGCACAACGAGCTGTGAAAATACGGCCTGTAATAAAGTAAATAAAAATAGCAACAAACCTTGTGCAAATGTCAATGTGAAGGCTGCTGCAACCAAAGCCCACTCTGGTATTACCCGCTCAATAATAAATAACGGTACAAATGTTAGCGTTAATAATATAGCAGTTAAGCTTAAGTGCAAGACAAGTATTAACCCTAGCATACCGACAAGCTCAAACAATCGGCGCTTGGAAAACTGCCAGCTCATTTTTACAGCCTGTAACACTGTTGTCCATTGATATACTGTAAAATATGGCATCGTCAAAATAAAACGTAAACCAATTAAAAACAATAACGCCATACCAACGATATACAGCATGCGCCCTTTTGAAGATGTCATTAATTCATCAACGATAAAATTAGGAATGCTTAAGCTTTGCGTAATCGCGGATGGCAATATAGAAGAAATAAGAGGCATAACTAGCACTAAATAAAGGAAGAGTAAGCCTGTTTCAAAGCTAATAAAATAAACAACCTTTTGATTTAAACGGCGCAATAGCTGCTGCAATGTATATGGAATACCTCTTTGTTGATGATATGCCAGCAAAATAAGCATGCCCATCTCATAATAAATAAACAGGAGGACAATTAGAATCATTAGCGTTAATACAAATAAAAATAGTGGATGAGCGAGTAGCTGTATGATATTTTCCTCTGTAATACTATCAATTTTTAAAATGTGTAATGTCGCAGCTAATAGTAATGAAATAGCTGGTAGTACAATGAGTAATTGAAATAGCCGAATCGCCAAAAAGACGCGGATATAATCTACTCGGTACATGTAAATATTGTGAAAAACTAGTCGTGTTATACGTAAAACACGCTCCATTCACTCACCTCCATCTTCTATTTTACGCAAAAAACGACAAATTGTATGCAAGAAAGCTCAACTTTATGCGTTGTATCTTTGGATTTCCAATGGTAAAATTAAAATCTTTACCACAATGCTAAAATGATTTTAGATATAATGGTGGCGTTAGTCAGCTATTTTAAGGAGGAGCAAATGCAAGGAATTATTTCGAAAATCAATGGTGTGTCACTCTGGCATCTTGTTCAAGGTCAAGGTGTTCCGATTGTGCTCTTACATGGGGGGCCTGGTTCGTATGATTATTTACAACCTGTTGCTGAGTTATTAGATGAGCGTTATTTTAAAATTATTCGCTATGAGCAACGAGGGAGCTGGAGGTCTGAGAAAACTGGCCCCTATGATATTGAGACATTTATTGAAGATTTGGAGCAATTACGGATTCATTTAGGCGTGGAAAAATGGGTTGTGTGTGGGCATTCTTGGGGCGCATCATTGGCATTAGCCTATTCCACCAAATATCCTGCGAATGTAAAGGCGCTAATTTACATATCAGGAACAGGAATTAATTCCGCCTGGCACGCTGATTATCGTACAAATAGATTGAACAGCATGAGTCCCACTGATAGAGAAGAATATATTTATTTACGTTCAGTAATGGAAACAATGATCGGTGTAGAAAAAGAACATACGCAAGATCGATTGCGTGAGCTTAGTTTAAGAACGGATTTATTTAATCAAAATAGCTTTACTCAACTTCCACGTATTGACGGACAGTTTGTAAACAATGAAGTGAATCAAAAAATTGGCTCGGAATGTAATGGGTATTTTGAAAATGAGAAATTTAAGAAAGCTATTTCCTTAACTCAATTCCCTTGTCTTTTTGTTCATGGAGAGGCAGATCCACGCCCGTATCATTACGTGAAAGAGCTTGCATCTAATTTACAAACTAGCGAATTGGCAGTGATTCCTCGTGCTGGACATTATCCATGGCTTGATAATTCTGCGGCTTTAGGAAAGGAAATTAACAAATTTCTACTTAAACATGTTTTGACATGATACTAAACCAAGTCAATGTTACGCTTTAAAAAATACAAAAAAGCTACTGAGCAGTCCGATTTTTTTCTGACTTTCCAGTAGCTTCATATTATTTAAACTGCTGTATGGGCGAAAAATTCCTCATAAAGCGCCTTTAAAATTTGATTCTCATATTGGCTTAGTACGCCAAATACGAGACTTACTTCTGAAGAACCTTGATTAATCATTTCAATATTAGCGCCTGTATTTGAAATAGCTGTCGCTGCGCGCGCTGCTAAGCCCGTGTTATTTCGCATACCCTCGCCAACAATTACAACCATTGAGAAGTCATGACGGAAATGCACGTCTTCTGCTTGTAGTTCCTCTTTCACGCGCTTCATAATACGCGCTTCAATTTCATCATTTAATTGATGCGAGCGCATAATTACTGAAATATCATCCAGTCCAGATGGTGTATGCTCATATGAAATATTTTCTTCCTCGATAATTTGCAGTAAACGTCTACCGAAGCCTACTTCACGATTCATTAAATATTTCGATACATATAAAATTGAAAATCCACTATCAGTCGCAATACCTGTAACAGGGCTACCTGTTGCTGGGCGTTTCGGTACAATGCGTGTACCCTCTGCAGCAGGATTATTTGTGTTTTTAATATTTACTGGAATCCCTTGTTTATATACAGGCATTAACGCCTCATCATGAAATACTGAGAACCCCGCATATGAAAGTTCGCGCATTTCACGATATGTGATTTCCTTAATTTCCACTGGACAATTCACCACTTTCGGATTTGCTGAAAAGACGCAATCAACGTCTGTAAAATTTTCATATAAATCTGCATTAACAGCAGAAGCTAAAATCGAACCTGTTATATCAGAGCCGCCGCGATCAAACGTACGCAACACGCCCGCCTTTGTATACCCAAAAAAGCCTGGGAATACAATAATTTCTTCGACATTAGCAAGCTTGCTTAGATTTTCATATGTTTCAGGCAAAGCAAAAGTTCGCTCAGGTAAATCGTTTACAATTAATCCCTCTTTCGGGCTGATATATTTGGCAGGCATTCCGATTGAACTGAAATAAGCTGCGATAAGCTTTGCATTATTATCCTCACCACTGGCCTTTATGCTATCCATAAATTGCGCCTCTTGTGATTTGTCTGCATCTAAACGTTCGCGCAAATCATCTGTGATTACTTGGACAATCGTATCATCTAATCCTAGCTCTGCTGCAATATCAGCATAGCGTTCAATTACTGTACTTAATTTTAACTCAGTATCCACATTTCGCAGTGCACTATTCGCAAGATCAATTAATAAATCCGTTACTTTAATGTCATCATTAGTGCGCTTCCCTGGAGCAGATACTGCAATAATTTTTCTTGCAGGATTAGCCTTTACAATATTCGCAACTTTTTTTATTTGTTGTGCGTTCGCAACAGAAGTTCCACCAAATTTACATACAATCATTCTACCAAATCCTTACTTAATAATATTTTTGTACTTTCCATAAAAACAATTGATTTTACACAGTGTACAAACTTATTACAAATACGTCAAGACTAATTTGTAGTAAGTTTGAGGTTTATTATAAAAAAGATGAACATTTTTCAAAACTTTTGCACTTATTATATGGTTTTTCATTTAAAAAAGTGCGAAATTCCTAGTTGAAAAACAATTCAGACAAGTTTTCGCAAATCACTTTACAGAGCATTATTGTATACGCATATCCCCTAAAAAACAATAGAAATCTTACCAGATTACTAAAGTTTCTTTCATAACAAATAATAAGAGCAAATTTTAGATAGTGAACATTCCAATCCAATAACAAAAAATTGCCCGAAAAGTGGCGTGCTAGCCTGCTTTTCGGACAATTTTTTCGCCAAGACAAATAACGTCTTACTTCATCCAATTGTTCAAAGGTAAAAATATTATTTAAAATAATCTGAAGCGTTGGTATACCCGCCTTCACTGTCGCTACCTTCATGCTCTCACGCAATACACCAAATTTATTAATCAAAAGCATCGTAGCTCTGTGTGATAACGCTTTTATCTCCCCTTTCGCAATTCCTTTTCCATCCTCAATTCCATGTTGCATTTGCTGCTCAGTTATATCTTTGTTGACGTCAAAAATATAACGCAACATCGTTTCGACATTTCCTATTGCAGATTGTTTATCTTGTAGCTCATGTAGATAATAGAAGGTACGTAACATACCTTCTATTAAATATTCTCCCTGCTTTATTTGCATATCAGGCAACAATGCTAGCACCATTTGATACAGAAACGGCACTATCATTTTCTTGAAATTTTATTGCTAAATCAAACGGTAATGATTCATGCTATAATCTTTAAACAGAAGAATCTTTCTTTCTGTATAATTTGGTTGTGATGACTTATTTTTATCAATAGCGGTTCTTATTTTTAATAAAAAAATTGAAAGCCAGTGAAATTTTACTGATTGTAAAATTTTACTGGCTTTTTAGTTTAGAGATGGGTTTTGTCCCTGCCTCTTTATTTAAAAATATTGCGTTTTTATTTTATAATCATCTAACTTTGAATTGGACATGCCTTGCCAGGGCTGCACTTAGGTGGTGGGAAACCGCCACTTCCAGCTCCTTGTTCGTTTGCAGCGCTTGCTACTGAACCAAATGACAAACTTAAAAGTAAAAGAGCTGCAGTAACAATAGACCATAGTTTTTTCTTCTTTTTCATTGTTTTCTCTCCTTTTGTATTTAAAATTCGCCTTACCCTAAGTTATATTCTACATTATTAGTTAAATTCCTTCCGTTTTTGGAAGCTTATTTAAAATAAATAAAATACTTTTTGAAACTTTTCATTTGAAATACCGTGGAATAATCTGTAATTAAAAGCACTTCATCATCGCTTCAAACAAGTTGCTTTACAATAAAAAAAATGAAGCGTATAGTTTTTATTTAGCTAGGTAAATAATTTTAAGGAGCGTTAACATGAATCCGATATTCCATGCTTTATTCCAAAAAACTCGTTATTTTACGAATCGTTTAAATGAAGTACTGAAACAGCATAATTTGTATAGTTCACAATGGACTATTTTATTTTGCTTACATACACACGGTCCAATGACATTAACGCAAATCTGGAAGTATTTAAATGTTGAAGCGCCCAGTATAACAAGGGCAATTACTCGACTTGAAACGTTAGGGTGGGTACAAAGAATAGATGGTGAAGATAAACGAGAAAAAATTGTTACCTTAACATCAGAGGCTGAGCAACGATTGCCAGCTATTTCGAAAACTATTTTAGCTTTTGAGGAAGAAATGGTAGGGTCGCTTACTGTTGAAGAACAACAGCAATTTATAATGCTACTGGAAAAAATGAAAGGTTGATTGACATGCAACATGAAGAAAATTCGAAAATCTGGACGAAGCGGTTTATTAGTCTGTTTTTAACAAATATTTCGGTGTTTTTTGTTTTTTATGGGCTCGTAACGACTTTACCGCTTTACGCGATTGGTGAGCTTCATCAAACTGATAAAGAAGCAGGTTTATTACTATCAGGTTTTTTATTATCAGCTATTATTGTACGTCCATTTTCGGGTAAATTATTAGATGTTTTTGGAAAAAAGAAGCTTTTAGTGATTTCGATTGCTGGCTATTTTTTATGTACGGTTTTATATTTATTTATTCATCCATTCGGACTTTTACTTGGACTACGCTTTATTCAAGGAATCTTCTTTAGTATTATCACAACTGCAGCAGGTTCTTTAGCTGCGGAGATTGTACCAGCAAAGCGTAAAGGAGCAGGTCTTGGCTATTTTAATATGTCTACTAATTTGGCTGTCGTGATTGGACCATTCGTTGGCTTACTACTTATTCAATATAGTAGCTTTAGTGCATTGTTTATAGTGATGAGTATTTGTATATTAGCCGGGGGCATCTTAGCTGTAACGATAAATACGAATGATTTACCGAAGCCTGCACATCAGGGCAAATTGACTTTTAAATTTAATGATTTATTTGAACGTAATGCACTTCCTATAGCGGCTATTGCTAGTTTAGTAGCCTTTTCATATGCGAGTGTTTTATCGTTTTTATCAGTATACGCACAACAAAAGGACCTCATGGCTGTTGCGACTCTATTTTATGCTGTGTTTGCAGCGGCCATGCTAATTACGCGACCTTATACAGGGAAACTCTACGATACAAAAGGACCGCAATTTGTCATACTTCCTGGTATTATATTCTTTGCTATAGGGCTTGTTATGCTCGCATTTGTCTCAGGACCATCATTGTTTTTATTTTCAGCTATCTTTATTGGATTTGGTTACGGAGCCGTGACAACAAGTTTGCAAGCATTAGCAGTTCAATCCGCAGCACTTCAACGCAGTGGCTATGCAACTGCAACATATTTTACGATGTTTGACATCGGGATTGCTCTCGGTTCGTATATATTGGGGATGATAGCAGTGCAAGCGAGTTATGCTTCAGTATATCTAAGTAGTGCAGGTATACTGGTTGTTGTCTTCCTTATATATTTAATGCGTTTAGCCAAAATAAAAGCAAAAAAAGTAGCGCAGGAGAGCGTTTAAAAACCGTTGGGTCCCCCCAACGGTTTTTCCTATTCCTTTGAACTCCCCCCGCCCTTATGAGTTGCTTGGTTCAGGTCTTTATTTTGCTAACCTCAGCACGAACAAAGTTGACTGGAAGCAAATGTTTTTGATGTAACAACTACTTGTTTGCTATACCATTTTGCTTTGTACTCTAGTATGATTCTAAATTGCGACCATGATGCTACATTGAATGCTTTAGCTAACTTGTGTTTTTTTAGCATATTCGCTACCGATTACATTATGGTTTTTAATGATTTCGGTGGCGACTTTATGCAAATAGCCTGTTCTTACATAAGCTATTTTTTCATGAATACGTACTATTGCATATACAAAATACTGCTCTTTTGATATTTCAAGCAAATTTCAATATGATTAATGTTGGAAAAAGGTAAATTGTATTTAGTAAGTACTTCACTGAAAAACAAACTCCAGCTTCCCCTCTTGCAATTTCAAACGAGCCTTGCCTTTTTTGCCACTTTTCCATGTAAAGCGGATTTCACGCGTTTCTTTGCCAGCTAATAGCTTTTTCGCATCAATTGCAGTTACTTTGCCCTTCATTAGCACTTTGCTAATCGCGAATTTACATGCTTTATTTTGGCATGTGTATGCACGGAAGCCTTCTACAACTGGAGTTCGACATAATGGGCAGCTA
The DNA here is from genome assembly GCF_000612805.1 of Bacillus ndiopicus. Lineage (GTDB taxonomy): Bacteria > Bacillota > Bacilli > Bacillales_A > Planococcaceae > Metasolibacillus > Metasolibacillus ndiopicus. The sequence continues at coordinate 410,757 of NZ_HG964404.1, forward strand.
CCCACAACGACAATTTCCTTTTCGGCTACTTCCATTTGCAATGCCTTCATACGCGCTGTTGTTTCTTCAATAAATGTAAGCATTTCTCTGTAAAAGGTAGTTGCATTTAATTCACCATCAACAATATCCTTTAGCTTCTTGCTCCAAACAGCAGTGAGTACGGGGGAGATGATATCGTGGTCGCCTAAGCTAGCAATCACATCTATCCCAAAATCGGTGGCGGCTAGCGATTTCCCTTGCCGTTCTAGCATACCAATCGTTATCAATTTTTCTATAATTTCAGCTCGTGTAGCTGATGTTCCAATTCCCTCGGCATCCTTCAATATTTTTTGCAGCTCTGCATTTTCTACAAAGCGCCCTGCATAAAACATCGCATCGAGTAATGTGCTATCAGTGTAACGTGGTGGTGGCTCAGTCATTTTTGATAAAGTTTTTATTTCTTCAATTGGTAATATTTGATCTATCTTTAATAACGGTAGCGAACGCTCTTCCTTTTTGCGAAATGCTTCATATAAAGCTGTATAACCCTTTTCTACAATGGTATTGCCTGTTTGTTTAAAAAGCTCGCCACCTGATTGTAAAATAATCGTCGTTTTATCGAATATGTAGGCAGGCAAAAAGATGGCTAAAAGGCGCTTGCAAATAAGGTGGTACACTTTCCATTCCGCCTCTGTTAGCTTCTTACGCCCTACCGCCACATCCGTTACAGTGATGGCATGGTGATCTGTTAATTTTTTATCGTCAACGTAACGTTTAGAGGACGCTACGCGCGAAATATTTGCTTTATTGCCTAAAATACCGCTTGTCACGGCTTTATACTCATCTAGTGAACTTACAGCTTCAAGATGTGCTGTAATATTTTGCGCAAAGGCTGTTGGTAAATGCTTTGACTCGGTACGTGGATACGTGATTAGCTTTTTTTCATACAAACTTTGGGCAATTTTTAACGTATTTGCCGATGTAAAGCCGAAAAATTTATTCGCTTCCTTCTGTAGTTCGAGTAATGAATGCAGTGATGGTGCAGGTAGTGTTTTGCGCTCTGTTTCCAGCTCTTTGACAATTGCAGTTTCTGTAATACGCGCTACAATTTCCTGCACTTGGTCAGGCCGTATTTTATTTGTCTTATTTATTGGATCAAACCATAACGCAGTCATTTCTGGCAGCTGCAATTCAATTTGTGCGTAGGGCTCTGGCTTGAAATTTTTGATTTCGAGCTCTCGTTTCACTACAATAGCGAGCGTTGGCGTCATGACACGACCGACTTTAATCGTGCGCCCACCCTTCACCGTTGCAACACGTGTTAAATTCAAGCCAATTAACCAATCAAAAATCATCCGATACATAGCCGCATTGCGTAGATTGCGAATTAATACATCATTCTCATCTAGCAAATACATTAATGCTTGCTGTATTGCACTATCCGTTGTTTGCGACGTCCAAAAGCGCTTTACAGGCAGTCGACAACCCGCTTTTTTATAAAAGGAATAAAAGATATTTTCACCTTCCATCCCCGCATCACAAGCATTAATAATAAAATCATAATGCCCTGTCTTCAGCTTTTGCTCAAGCTCCTTATACACTTTATAGGCAGTCTTTTTTACGCGGAATTCATAGCGCTCTGGCATCATTGGCAGCACCGCTAAATCCCATTTCTTCCATTCTTTTTTATATTCATGTGGCTCTTTTAGCTCCACAACATGTCCTACAAATGAAGCAAAGTCAATTGTATATGGTAGCTGCATTCGCTTGTAAACCTTTTCTATATCTCGCATAAGCGATGGTTTTTCTGCAATGAGTAACGCTCTCATTTTTACATCGCCCCTTTCTCTACTACTAAGTATATAGAGCGTACGTATGTTTGTAAAATTGTTTCTATACAAGTTAACTCTAGTCGCAGAAGATACTTGCTAAAAAAAGCCTACTTCAATCCAGTACAGTATCGAATTTAGGTGAGCTAATCAGCTTGTATAAAATGAAAAATAATATCTTTAAAAAACAAAATTTTATTAATCCAATTTGGCTTTTGTTTTTTTCATAACTGCTTTAAAAGAACTACTAGAGCTATTTTTATCATAAGATATAATTTACATCACAAAGTCCTCTAGACTTAGCGACAATGCTTCACCAGAAAAACCTTCGTATATTTATTCATTTATAATTCACTAATTTTGAACAGTATAAAAGTAAATAATATGTGTATTATAGTAAAAAAACTATTTTTAGATATGTTGATACTACTGGCTAAATGAGAGTAAGTCTTTCATAAGGAAACACTAAATCTTATTCTCTTTAAATCATTTTGCATTGTTTGGAATGAATGTAGAAGGTAATTATAATATTTTGAGAGTTATTATGTTGAGCTTTATAGAAAATCATATTGAAAATCTAAAGTTACATACTTACAGAAGATGAGAAAATATCCTTTATAAACACTTGGAGTAGCGTTATTATATTTAGAAAGGAATATAGTTCTTACGTACGAAGCATTAAGTTATGTAGACGCCAAAGATAGTATTCAATAAATATGACTTAGTATGTAAAAATAGCCGGCCTATTCAAGTTTTATTGATATATAATGGGTTTATTTGATAAAGGCCATTTTCTCAAAGTTTGTTCCTGTTAAAACTGAAAGACAGACCTAATCTACAAGGCATGTAGATTAAATCTGTTTTTTTGGTTTGATATTTCATGAATCTAGAATTTGCTAAAGCCCCCGTTAGCCTATTATCTACTCCTGGTATTAAGATAGAAAACTCGTTTTCAGACCTGATTTTCATAAATTTGCCATCATATTATTTTCGTACTGCTTCAAATGTAATGATTTGACTCACATTTGATGGTTGCTGCTTATAATTATAAGCAGCCGAACATGTAATTTCAGAAAAACCAACACTTTCTAAAATAAGTTTGAACTCTTCAATACCATACCAACGCATTGCGAATCTTTGTAATTCAGTTTCAATCAATTTTCCTTTTCGCCATTTCTCGTATTTTATATAGGATACAGTTTTTTGATTAAGCCAATCAATTTCAATAGACTTGCTTTCCATCATAATCCCATCGCCGCTTGGTAGAGAGAAAGTTGAAGTTGATATCTCTCCTGTTTTCCAGCCATGAAGTAATTCAAGGTCAACAATTAAACGACCACCTGAAACAAGGTGCTTAAAAAAGCATTTTAATGCGGATAAAGAATCTTCTCGATTTTCAATCAAACAGAAAGAACCAGTAGGAATCATAATCGCCTCATAATTTGATGGCAACGAAAATCTCTTTAAATCTTCTTCATACAAATTTGGATTGTATCCCCGTTCTTCACAACGTTCTCGACAAGAATTTAACATTTCAGGAGAATAATCAATACCATCAACTATATATCCCGCCTCAAGAAATGGAATCATAAAACGACCTGATCCAACTGCTGCTTCTAGAATCCGTCCTTTACAAGTTTTTAATCGTTCAAGGTAGTATTCAATATCACCGTCAATTGAATATCCCACTGGTTTGGTAAAATCATAAACCTCCGTACTTAATGCACCATAATAACTAAACATTTCATTTCCTCCGATATTATGCACGGAAGAACTTTCTTCCGCACCCCAATTTTATTGATTAAAACCTATGATTTCTTTTTAATTGGTACATATATTTCCATGACTGCATTTTCTAAACCATGACAACGTTCATCGTAAAACTCAAAGTCTATTTTTGTTTCATCAAAAACATATTCACTGTCTTGAAACCATTCTTCAAAAATATATTTCCATGTTGCCTTTACAACTTCTGATAATGGGTCTGTATTGTATGTTGCTGCTGTTGCAACATTGTCAATAGGCGGGGTTGTAAAAACTGCATATTCCGCTTTTGGAACATCAATTGTCATCATATCCGACGTTACCTTTGAATAATCATCAACAATAACGCCGAACAAATATTTGACATTACTTTCATTAGATGAAGATACGCAAATCCCAACTTCTCCATGCTTTGGTGGATTCAATTTTTCATACATTTTGCTCTCTAAATTTTCACCAGTATAAGTATCCCAGTATGCAGCAATGTCTTTCGTATACCCCTTTGAGATTTTGGTTTTGATTCCATAACCGGCAACTTTAAAAGCAGATTTTTTAGTAAAGATAGGGTTCATGTTACAACTTTCAATTTTCAAGCTATTTTCGCTTCTTTGTAAGCTATTGTTTCTAGCAATATAAACAGTTGGACTATAACCAAATTCTTTCCGAAAAGCTTTGGAAAACCCACTTGCTGTTTTAAAACCATAATCAAAAGCAATGTCAATAATTTTCCTGTTTGATAGAAGTTCTTCTCTAGCTTGAATTAATCTTTTTTTACGAACATAATCCATAAGAGGTGTTCCTTGAAAGATACTGAAAACTCTGCAAAAGTGGAAAACAGAATAGCCTACATGTTCTGCAATCTCATTTGCGGTAAGTTCTTCCTTAATGTGCATTTCAATATATGTGATACTACGCTTAATGTCATCTTTATAATTCAATGTACCAACCTCCCTTCTTCTGTATGGCGAATTCATTATAACAATTTGTAAAATTAGATGCTGTTCCGTTTTTGCTAAAAAACTGTTTACATTTTTTTTGCTCTTTAAAATTTCAAGATACTGCTTCAGCCTAATAAAAAAGGAATCTTTAGATAATGAACAATCACTTTTGTTCGTTCTAATGGGTAAGAAAAGGGATATTTCTATTCTATTTTTAGGGTATTCTTTCTCTGCTAACTTGCACCATTAGCTGAAGAAGAATCCTTTCCACAACAGCTATGCCCCTTATAAAATAAAAATAATCACCTCATTTAATATGCCCATTGAATTGGAGGTGCCTTATTATAAAAAAGGAAATGAATTTATACTTTATCGGATGGTGTTTATGGTAGTAATTGTCTCTGTATCGATTGATTCTGTTTAGCAAGAAAATCATCCAACTATTACTTGAAGTGCATCAATCAGCTTTTTTGCGTTTGCTATGGCATCTTGAAAAGCATTTTCATCAACTTTGTATATGATAACTGCCGAAATTCGTATGCCAGGAGCAACCATTTTGGAAAAACTCATCATATACAATGTATTTTGAGGTTGTTGGCTGAACAAGGTAGGTAGTGGACCACCACGATACCTAAATTTGCCATTGTAATCATCTTCTACAATCCAAAATTGATCCTGCGCAGATTTTTGCAGCAATTGTTTCCTACGTGGCTCAGACATAATGACACCAACTGCACATTGATGAGAAGGCGTAACAAAAACAAGTTTGATTTGTGGATGAATACAATCTACTAGTATTCCGTACTCATCAAGAGGCACCGAAAAAACATTCATGTGCCGATATTTCATGGTCATCCAGGTAGCAGGAAATCCAAGATCTTCAACAGAAACCATTTCTCCTTCATTTAAAAATGCTTGGGCAATGAGATCTATGCTATGCTGCACACCTAAAGTTAAGATAATTTGATCAATATCTACATGAATACCTCTTTCAAATGTCAGGTAACGTTGAATCTGTTCACGTAGCGGTGTGAAACCATAAGTGTTGCCATAACCCCAATTGTTCAGATCTGCTTCTGCTTTATGTGGAATTCATAGCGTTCCGGCATCATTGGCAACACTGTTAAATCCCATTTCTTCCATTCTTTTATATATTCATGTGGCTCTTTTAGCTCCACAACATGTCCTACAAACGAAGCAAAGTCAATTGTATATGGTAGCTGCATACGCTTGTAAACCTTTTCAATATCTCGCAAAAGTACAGCCTGTTAATACGGGATAAAGCCGGGCATTCATTTTCAAGATTCAGTCTGAAGATGACTTGAATAGCGTTAATACTTTTTAGTAGTAGAACATTCTTTATATCTAAATCGCCATACTCTCCTAAACATACTTTCTATTTTTCTATAACGAATTGGTTGCTCTATAAACTTCCAAGAAATCGATGCGATTAGAAGAGTAATTCCAATTTGTATAAGAATATGAGGTATGGAATTTTCTCCACCTGAATGTGGTAAGAACAAAACTAAGACTGGGTAATGCCAAATGTAAATTCCATATGAACGAACACCAAGCCATTGTAACGTCCTACATCCCAAAATACGAGTAATCCAAGTTGATGGGTGAACCGCCGCAGCTATAACTATAACCGAAGCAATACTTTGAAGAACCATCCCACCACGGTAAAGAAAAGCCTCATACTGATTGGTCTGCCAAATCATCCAAAATAAAAAAGCAAAACTTATTCCCCCACCTATATCCAAAGAAAAACGCAGATATTTGTTATTTGCAACCTTCCCCTCAAACATTTTACTAGGTAAGCAAAATGCGAGTGCCGCTCCAATCAGCAATGCAAACGCACGAGTATCTGTCCCGAAATATACTCTGCTTGTGTCCATTAACCCAGGTTGATAAAGGAATGCCATTCCTAATACGGAAGCTAACGTACCAACAAGGATAAACGCAATAAACAGCTTGCGGTTATGAACGAAACGGAGTCCAAGTAAGAGCAAGATTGGCCAAACCAGATAAAACTGCTCCTCGATTGCAAGTGACCAGAAATGCAATAGAGGTGAAGGTTCTCCAAAATTAGAGAAGTAGCCGACATCGTTAAAAATGAACCACCAATTAATCACATAAAAAAACGAAGCTAAAAAGTCACCCCATAGGTTTTCTAATCTTGAAAAGTTAAATAGCAATAGCCATACCGCCACTACAAACAATACTAAAATTTGTCCTGGTAAAAGGCGTCTAACTCGTTTGACCCAAAAATGACGTAAATTAACCTTCCCTGTATTCACCCATTCCATAATCAAAAGATCTGTAATGAGATATCCAGATAAGACAAAGAATATGCCTACACCTAGAAATCCCCCAGACGCCCATTCAAAATCAAGATGATAGAGGATTACTACAAATACAGCGAGCGCTCTTATCCCATCTAACCCTGGCATATAGCGATTTTTCTTAATTTTATTTCCACCCATCTCTACTTTATCCTCCGTTATTTTCGGAAGATTCAATTTGTTTTTTAATATAGTTCAAGTAAATAGGATAAAAATCCGCCTTGAAATGTATTCCATCTTCTTTATATAGATCCTGATTTTTTTCGAAAATAGAAGACAGGTCGATATAATTAATCTTCTCGGTTACCGCCATTTTTTCGAGTCCCTTATTATAGTCCGATATATTTTTATAGCGTGGTTCCGCCTTTATTGCCTCTTTTGTCACAAATGGAACCGATAAAACATGTATCTTCACATTTGGTAGCTGTGTCTTTATTTTTTCTATTAATACGGCGTAATTATCCAGTGACTCTTTCTGAGGATTGTCTACAGGGAATAACAAGTCATCTGAACCCAACATGATATATACATGTTCTGGGTTCTGATTTACAATATTATCAACTTCTTGAATGGCGAATAAAGCAGTTGCACCTGCATTAGCAATAACATTAGTCTCCTCCAACAAATCAGATAAACCTATTAAAAGTGAATCACCCAAAAAAACACTTTTACCATAAAAAGATTTATACGGGGCCTTCGCATCAATAGTAACTATTTCCTTTTCAATTTGATTGTTTCCGCAGGCCGTAGCAAATACTGCAAAGACCCCAATAAACACACTTAGAAAAATTTTTTTCGTCATAACAAATTACCTCCTAATTTTTTTGATTAAAGAACACTGTGATGTCCTTTATCTTTTACAATAGAAAGATTAATATAACGAAATAAAGATGAGGTCAAGACGAGGTCAATATCATTTAAAAAAAGAGAAATGTTGTTGTGACTAAAGACACACTGAAAGGACTATGAAAATAGGAAGTTTTGGTGTCGCGGATATTATGTAGATACAATAGGACGAACGGAAAAATCATTCAGGAATTTATAAAAAATCACTTTCCTTTCAAATAACCCACAAACAATGATATTCCTCACATAGCAAGGGGTTTTCAAATGATAAAAAAAACATCCGTTCAAAGGACCTTTGAACAGATGGCACAAAAATTAGAAGTTTCCAATAAAAACATCTACAATTTTTTATTTAAATAAAAGTAAAACAGCACTCCATTTTCTGTATTCGATACACCATACTGAGTACCATGAAGCTCTAAAATATTTTTCGAAATAGCAAGCCCTAATCCCGTTCCACCTTGCGAACGTTGACGTGACGTATCAGCACGATAAAAACGATCCCATATTTTCTCTAAATGTTCCTGAGCAATATGTGCCCCCTGATTCTCCACACATACTTTAATACGTTCGTTGTCCTCTATCGTAGAAATCATAATATTTTTATTTTCTGTCGTGTAATTAATCGCATTGGTAATAAAATTCGTTAAAACTTGTTCTATTCGGTGTTGATTTGCAACTACCATAATGCTAGAAAGTTGTTTATGAACATGTAATTGCTTATTCAATATGTCGATTTCCAATTGCTCACATATATACTCAATGACTTGGTCGATATAGAAGTCATGCATCTCCATTTTATACGTACCAGACTCAAATTTTGCTAATTCGAGCATATCAACAATGAGAATATTCATTTTATCTACTTCTTTTGCCATTGCCTTAAAATAATAATCTTTTTTATTACTCGCAACACCATCTTCCAAAATGGAGATACAACTCTTCATAATACTTAAAGGTGTCTTTAATTCATGAGAAACACCAGAAATAAATTCTTTTCGAGTATTTTCTAATTGCTTTTCCTTCTCTATATCTTGATGCAACTGATTAATATACGAATGCAAGGTTTTGGAAAGTGTATTAATATTGCATGATAAAGTACCAATCTCATCTTTTGTTTTAATAGGTATTGTCTCTGAAAAATCCAAGTTTGCTATCTTGTTTGTAGTATCATTTATTTGTAATAATGGTTTAGCGATTATTTTTGAATAATAGAATGATGCAAGAACAATAAGTAGTAGCACTAATATAATTAGATATATATAATATTCAGCTAACATTTGAACTGCTTCATCAACTGGTTGTAATGATGTCATAGCAAAAATATAAGTTGTTTCGCCAGTCGTATCTTTTATGGGGCTAATAAATATTTTGTAGTTAATATTATTTTCTTCATAGTCCTTTGTTTCTGCATTACTATTTCGATTTCCATTTGAAATTAAATCGACTTGAAATTGTTTTATTCTATCGATAACCACACGATTTGTATAGATGTTTGAACCCTCGGGTAAGTGTAAATTCTTAATGGCTCCTGTTAAATATAATGGAGATTCCCCTTGAAAAGTAGGTACTACAGCTTTTTTGCCATATAACTTTTCAGATAGCTGCCTATTCTCTAATGCAACATTCGAATTTTCTAGTGTTAAAATTGTTGGAATTATCAAATCATCTTTTTTCACTCCGTCAACAATAATACCTTTCCCCTGTTCAAAATCAAATTTTAACCTTTGCAAATCTTCTAATCCAGTGAAGCTATATAATGGGATGTTAATTACACAATTAGAAAAATCATTATTTTGAGAAGAGTCTAGTTGGATTTCTACAGAAAAATCATTTGAGTATTTAATATTTCCTACTTTATCTAATGTTACAATCCATGTCGTATTTTCTTGATAAAAATCCTGCTCAAGCTTTTGAACTGTTGGTACATCTTCTTCTGCCTTTAAGTACTCTTCCTTAAAAGATTGAATGCTCTTTTCGATATCATTTACTTTTTGGTTTGCATAGTATTGCTTGAAAAATACGGTCTGCCCTATAAATATAGTCACTAAAATAAGCATACATAATGAGGTTGTTAGCATAAATAATTTTGATACAATGCCGATTTTCATGCTTTACCCTCAAATTTATAACCAGCCCGAATAACAGTTACAATACAATTTGCTTTATTACCTAATTTATTTCGTAAATTACGGATATGACTATTAACTGTGCGATCATCACCAGCAAATTCATACCCCCAAATTTTAATGATTAGTTGTTCCCGCGTAATAATAATCCCTAGATTTTGCATTAAATATGTTAATATTTCAAACTCCGTGTATGTCAAACTTATATTTTCACCATCTACCATCAATGTACGTGAAGGTAAATGGACATGAATACCATTATTAATTAAAGTATCTTCATTAGGTACATTACCCACTTGAGAATATCGACTTTCAATTAATCGTTTTACTCTCGCTAATAAAATTGGCGGACTATATGGTTTTGTAATATAATCATCAGCACCTAATTGAAAACCAAGTAACGTATCATCCTCATCCACACGAGCTGTCAACATAATAATAGGAACGCTAGATGACTTGCGAATTCGTCTACAAACAGACCATCCATCTAACTGTGGCAACATAATATCCAAAATAATTAAATGTACTTCATGTTCTTCAAAAATAGCCGAAGCTTCATTTCCATTAACTGCTTCCAATACTTCAAAACCTTCATTTAGTAAATAATCTTTAGCTATTTCTCGTAAAATATCTTCATCTTCTACTATTAGTATTGTTTTTTGCATTTTTCTCCCTCGCCATATCATTAAAAGTTAATACCATTTAAGAATACCCCAACGAGATAAAGATGAGATAAAGATTTTATCTTGCTGCTATTGATTCCAGAGGTTCATAGTCGCTTGAATTGCAGTAGCATTAAGAATTAAAGCAATCATACCAATGATTACAATTCCTTAAAACGGAATTCTCCAACCAAAAACTTCACTTATATACGTTCCAACAGGTGCTCTGATTGCAGTGGCAAGACCTTTTTGCTGAATCAAGATAAACACACCTTTAATCTTTTCATCGCGGAGTGCACCGTTAATCGATGGAAGGCAATTAACTGCCCTTTGAAAACAACCGCATACACTCCGTATGGTGTTGGAGATTGTTGTAACAATTGCTCTCTGCTTGTTAATGGGATTATTTGTGCTTTTACATTTAATTTCTCAGCAGCCAGTAACACATTATCCTTTGCGACATCAATAAAAGGGCATTGCGCCGTTTGAAAAATTGTTAACTCCTGCACATGCTGTACTCGCTCCTCCCAATTGCTCGGGAAATACGGCTTTGGTTGTTTGTTAAAGGCATAAACAAGCAACTCAAAATCATCCAATGCACAGTCTATTTGCTCAAAGCCCCACTTGATAAAAATATCTTTGCTCGGCGTCCAAGAAGTGCCTGCATTCGTTACTACGACAACCCCATTTTTATTTTGTGCTTTAGCATCCTCAATACAAGCTTGGATTAACTTTGAAGCATAGCCTTTACCTGTTATACCTACCCATAAGCAATGAATCATCATATAATTTTCTCCATAAACGACCCTAGACGATTGCTCAATTGGAGTATATTCGATAAAGCCTGCCTGCTTCTCACCTTCCATCAATTTTATATATTGTAACCCCTGCTGAAATTGTTGCCGCATCCATTCGCTTTTATCTTGATAACCTATAGCACCTTTGTCACTTCGTAAACAGTAGCAGCCCTCAGATACCAGGCTTTGCTCATTTAGCTTTATCATTTTCACCAGTGTCATCTTTATCCCCCAATATTTCCTATATAATACTTTAAGTATACATTTTCTCTATTCCATCTGCATTATCAAATGCTATAATGCAACTATGTGTAATTGAGGGGGGTAACTATGGGATTTGGAAAACGTACTATTTTTTGGCTTGTGCCACTTGGCATTCTAGGGGCTTTGATTTATTTTTATGGTCCAAAGGATGATATTACTAACAATAAATACATAGATGAAATGAAGCAAATATCGTTAAGTGAAACGAATGCAACGTCAATCGAGGAAGTATTTAATCACTATTGCGAAAAAGGTAAATGGGTCTTTTTTAAAACTCAACGCGAACAGGCCGTTGTTGAATTTAAAGGTAAATGTATGATTAATAATGAAAATCAACCAATTAATATGCAATTTTTAGTTGGTAATAAGGATAGCGATTACCAACTTGGCGCGTTGCTTATTAATAATCTTCAACAAACAACAGAAGAGCGCACGAAGTTTATTGACTATTTATACGAAAATTTATAATAATGAGCTTGTCTGAAAAGCGGCGTGTCTACCCGCTTTTCGGACAATTCAACATACATTTTTAGCATTTTGAAAGCTGTTTTTTCAAGCGCTGTAATAAGCGTTGCCGTCTTTTTTTCAACGTATCAGTTTTTAATTGCAAGCTTTCCGCAATTTCTTTGTCGCTATTTTGCTCTACATAATAACTGTGCAAAATATAACGCTCCTCTGCCGCTAGCTCTTCCCATACCACTGCTAGCTTTGACGTTTCAATCACACATGTATTTTGTTGATTATCCATATTAAATTGCAATACATCATCACTAATAAGCATCACGCGTTGCTGCTCAACATTTTGCTTGCGCATTTCAGCAATCACTTGGTAACGCATCATAAAATATGCATATGTTTCAAAGCTCCCTTTTTTCTCATCATATGACTGCATTGCCTCCCATAGTGCAACCATCGCTATATGGCGAAACTCATCAAAATTTTTATATACACGACAGCGATGTAGCACCTTCTGAACTAACGGTTTATACTGCTCATAGCATTGCTCAAAATCCATTTGCAAGTCCTTTTGCATTGTGCACAAGCGAGTTATTCCTAGGTGGCTTAAATATAGTCATTTAGCATTAGGCAAGCAAAAAAGAAAATAGCATATTTTTATAAAAAAAATAGCAGAAAATTAATTTTTTATACACAGAAAATTACATTTATTCAAATTTCATTATTAATCAATCTTTTTTATAATTGAATGTAAACGTAACTATTGACCTTGCTGGGGTACACCCGTGTGGCACAACGATTTGCATAGTCCTCATAATGAAATGTGAATTTATTGTAACACTGGATTGCAATTGGTAGTCTCTACATATTTAACTTCGGACAAGTACCCTATATATGTTAACAGCAAAAAAGATTGTAAGCGAAAGGTCTATTTGTACCTTCCGCCTACAATCTGTTGCTTGCTTAGATTGTAAAGCGTTAACTGATAGTAGTTTGTACCACGTTGATCTCAAGACTTGAAAAAAATAAAAGGAATTGGCGGAAGCTAGCTGTCCGTAAAGGTTAACAATCAGCGGGGATGAACTACTAATTGCAGTTTCACTTTATTTAGCTGTGGAATCCGTGTAAGTTACAGGGATATTATATTCTTGGTATTTTGCACGCATGCCACCACGGCTCTCACGAACATGGACATTTTCCTTAAATGTCAGCACATCTCCATTGTCTAAGCCTATAATAAATGTCGAATTGCCAGGTTCCTCTTCAGGCACTTCAATTAGCTCAATTTCTTTTACATTTTCCCAGCCCACATGCTGTTTATTAGACTCAAATAATCCCCTATATGTAAGACCGTTATCATCCATCGCTATATAACATTTTGAGCTTCCATAAAAAAGAGCAATGGCTACTAATAATAAAAGAGAGCTTGAAATAATTGAGATTTTTTTCTTTTTCCCAAAGAACAGCAATGCACAACATGCAATCAGCAGGGCAACCCCAATGCCAAATACAATATAAGCTTCCATTGGCGTGTAATAAAACCAAGTATATCGCTCAAAATAAAATGTCATTGGAATGGCGGATGGTATAAAGAAAATAATTAATGGTGAAAAAATAAGTAAGCTTACACCTATTATTAAAAAAAGATAGCGATATGATACGCTATTATCCATGTATTGTCCCCCCTTACATTGTATATACTATCATACTATTTAATCCCAATATATTAAATAGTCAAAATATATAGTTTATTCAATATATATTTTAAAGTATAATGGCTTTGAATTATGCACTGGCATACAAAAGCTGCTAGAAACAGATGCTTATCCGCCCTCCAAAGCCCTTAGTCAATTCGTATAAATAACAGGAATGTTATATTTATTATATTTAGCACGCATTTTGCTACGACTTTCCTGCACGAAAGGATTTTCCTTGAAGGACAAAACTTTGCCATTATCCAACGAAACCTTATAAGTTGCATTACCACTCTTACCTGCTGGTACTTCTATTCGCTCAATTTGTGTAACATTTTCCCAGCCTGCATATTGCTTTTGTTGCTCAAAAAGACCTCTATATGTAAAACCGTTATCATCCATTGTAATATAGCATCTAGAGCTTCCATAAAAAATAAAAATGGCTGCTAACAGTAAAATACTACTAGTGATAACAGACCATTTCCTCATTTTGCCGAAAAATAAAAAAGCACAGCACATAATTAAAACAGCGAGACCGATAGCAAATACAGTGAATGTTTCTGTTGGAACATAGTATACCCATGTATATTTTACAAAATAAAAGGTCATTGGAATCATTCTTGGTATTAGAAAAACGATTAATGGTGAAAAAATGAATAGGCATGTACCTATTACAAAAAATGCGTAACGATAAGACATATTATTTACCATCTATTGCACCCCTTGCATAATATATGTAAACATTATATACTATTATCTTAAAATAGTTAATTATTATAAAATTCAGACTACATGATATAATTAATTACACAATAGCTAACTTTAGCTCAGATTGAAAATTAATCTAAAACCGTTACGACACGTATAAACAGGCGTCGTACAGCCCTCTCTTCAAAATCTGTGACATCTGTCGGGGCTATCTTGAAAGGAGTTTCTATTATATGAACATACGCGCCGCGATTAATCTTACCATTTCGATGGCAATATTCGGCTCAATTGGTTTTTTCACAAAGCATACTGGCATTCCTGCGGTTGAACTCGTCTTTGTACGTTGCATTTTTGCAACATTATTTTTAGGAGGTCTATGGTTAATTGCTGGTGGCTTAAAAACGGAGCAATGGAATAAAAAGCAGCTAGCTACCACTGCATTATGTGGTGTTTTTCTCGTTTTAAACTGGGTATTTTTATTTAAGGCATTTGAGGAAATGTCAATTTCTGTAGCTATTTCTATTTATAATTTAGCTCCTATTTTCGTGTTGTTCCTTGGTGCCATTTTACTCGCTGAAAAAATGACTTTACCTGCCATTTTAGCAACAACCGTTTGCTTTTTTGGTAGTGTATTAATTGTTGGAATCGAGCATTTCCAATCACTTGATCAGCTATTTAATTCTGGCTTTATATGGGCTTTATTGTCAGCTATTTTTTATGCCTTAACGATGTTTACAAGCAAAAATATTAGTGGGCTTTCCTCTTATGCTGTAACATTTATTCAAACCGCAGTTGGGATCGTTATGCTTATGCCTTTTTGCGATTTTACGGTGTTTGAGGGACTGACAACAACAAACTGGTTATTTATTTTAGGGACAGGTATTGTACATACAGGCTTTGTTTACTATTTATTTTTTGATAGCATACGTAATTTATCAACAATTATCGTTTCAGTGCTCGTATTTGTTGATCCTGTCGTAGCTATTTTACTTGATGTTATTATTTTGTCATTCAGACCAACCACTCTACAAATTTTGGGGATTATACTTATTTTCGGTAGCATTATTTACACTGTTTTTATGCCTCAACCAGCAACAATAGAACAAAGAAAAAAAATATCCGAATCACCATAAAACAATGGGCTGATGGAAAACGCAAGTTCACACTTGCTTTTCCATCAGCCCTCGTTTTATATTTAGCAATCAAATTTTTCTACAATATTTTGTAAATGTAAAGATTGATTCTTTAATTGTGCAGAAATCGAGTTCAATTCTTGCAGAACATTTACTTGCTGCTCAATTGTACTAGCCACTTCTTGCGTGTAGCTTGCAGCATCATTTGCATCAGATGCGATATGAGCTACAGATGCTGCGACCTCTTCAGCAGTTGCTGAAATATGCTCTGTAAGTGACGATACTTCGCCAATCTCTTCAGCCATCTCTTCAATCGCTGTATGAATTTTATTAAATGTGTCACCAGCAGTTTGTACAACGGCTACACCCGTAACTGCATTTTGAACACTTTCATTTATTGCTTGCGCTACATGCTCAGTATCTTGACGGATAGCAGTTGTTACTTGTACAATCGCTGCTGCTGAATACTTAGATTGCTCCGCTAAACGGCGAACTTCATCAGCTACAATGGAGAAGCCTTTTCCATGCTCACCTGCTCTTGCTGCCTCAATTGCTGCGTTCAATGCTAATAAGTTGGTTTGTTCTGTAATTTCAGTAATTGCTGCAGTAATTTTGTCAATTTCGTTTGAGCGCTCAATTAACTGATTGATTAAGTTGCTCGTTAATGTAGTTGATTGTTGAATTGCTTGCATTTGCTTCTCTGCTATTTCAATATTGCCGCTTCCTTCATTAGCCAATGTTTGTGTAGTCAATGCGTTTGTATGTAATGTCACAGTTGAATGAACAATTTTCTGAACAGCATCGGCTGTCTCATCCATTGCACTTGCACTTTCATTTGCGGCAGTTGCAGAATTATGAGATCCCTTTGCTAGCTTATCTGCGACTTCAGATGTTTGCTGAACAGATGATGCTACCTCATTTGTATTTTTCGTAAGCTGCTCACTTGAGAGCGATAGCTTCGCCGTATTTTCTGTTACAGAAACGATAATAGATTTTAGCTCATTTTTCATCGTATTAAACGAATTTGCTAAATCGCGAAATTCATCCCTGGATTTTACTTTTACATCGTCATGCTGTAAATTCCCTTGTGCAATAACAGTTAAAGCAGATTGCAATTGTTTAATCGGATTTAAAAAGCTTCTGCTCATGACAATACTAATAATAACCGCTATTACAATACTTAAAACAAGAACTATTATGCTAAGTACAGATGCCGTAGTTGCTGTATTTTTAGCTTTGTTCTGTATGCTTTCTAAATTTGCTGCGTAGTAATCTGTTAAATTTGTCGCACTTTTAATTAAGTTTTGATTTGGTGGACGCAAATTATTGACAATAATTCCTTTTGCCCGATCGTAGTTCATTGCCTTCGTCTGCGCTATTGCATCAGCCATCGCAAGATTAAATTCCGTCATCGAATCATCTATTGCTACAAGCTCCTCACTTACAAATGAATCACTATTATTATTTTCTAGTGATTCAATTAGTTTATTCATCTGCTCACGCTGATCAATTATTTCTGGTAAGATGCTTAAATCACCAGAAATCACATATTGCCGAATAAGCATTCCTTGCGTACTCATATTGTTACGAATATCCGCAATTGTTAATGCATTCGCTTGTTCTTCCTCAATCATACTTTGATACATCGATTGAACTCGTTGAAGCTGTGTATAGTTTATACCAGATGCAATTACCACCATTAGGATAATGGTCGCAAAACTAATAAAAATTTTCGTGCGTATAGACACCCAATTCACCTTCTCATTATTACAAATATGAGTATTATTATATATGAAATAATTCCTGATAACATCTTTTTATCAAAAATTGTAAAATTATGATTTTTCAGATATTAATTTAATCACAAGTCCTAAAAGTCTAGACACAAAAGGAGTGTGAGGCTTCTCTCACACTCCTTTTGTCATCTTTGAATAAAAAACTAATGCTTATCACTTTATATTGGCTAATATTTTTCTCATTTTGTTTTAACAGTCTTTTCAATAATTGTCGTCACATGATTGAGCAGTTTCTTCAATTTATCAATCTCTGTAGTCGAATGTGATAGGAAATAATAATTTTTTGTTCCTTCACTGCGCATATCAATTAAGCCAACTTGTTTTAAAATTTTTAAGTGGTGTGATACTGCTGGTCTAGAAAGCTGTGTTGCATCCGTTAAATCAATAACGCGTAATCCTTTACAGTTATCAGCCTGTAAAAGTGTAATAATAATGGATTGTCGCTTTTCATCACCAAGCGCGATCAGAAAATCACTAACCTCGTCAAAATCCTTTTTTAATTGCTGTAAACTATCCATAACACACCTCAAACGTTCATTATTTCAAACCATTAAACCACCCTACTTTATGATTGTCAATCATTTATCCCGCATCAACGGACAATAGATTTCTCCCTCCTGTTTATTGAAGTTTCATTTTATGTCGGTGTTATTTAGTTGACATTTTTATTATTGTGTCATAATAATATGATTAATGGTTTAAACAAACGAACGAATGGTAGGGATTTTAAAATGGAAAAATATATGAATGCAGCAACAATTAATCGTTATGGTCAAAAACAGCTTGAACTAACAAAAGTCGAAATACCTGAGGTCTCTTCCGATGATGTATTAGTGGAAATTCATGCAGCAAGCATTAATCCGATTGATTTTAAAATTAGAGATGGTAAATTAAAAATGCTTCTAACTTATAAAATGCCATTAATTTTGGGCAATGATTTTTCTGGTGTTGTAGTTCAAGTAGGAAAATGCGTGACGGATTTTAAAGTGGGTGATGAAGTATATGGGCGACCAAGAAAATCAAGAATTGGAACATTTGCAGAGTATATCGCTGTTCATAAGGACGATATTGCGATGAAACCTAAAAATTTAAGCTTTGAGGAAGCTGCGGCTGTACCATTAGTTGGCTTGACTACTTATCAAGCCTTCCATGATGTGATGCAGCTAAAGCTAAATAACAAAATCCTTATTCAGGCTGGTTCAGGTGGGGTTGGAACCTTTGCTATCCAACTAGCAAAGCATATGGGCGCGTATGTTGCAACTACAACAAGTGCTAAAAATGAAGCATTAGTTAAAGAGTTAGGCGCAGATCTAGTCATTGACTATCGAACAGAAGAGTTTGATGAAAAGCTGACGAATTATGATTATGTCTATGATACTTTAGGTGGCGAATCACTCAAAAAATCGTTTAAAATTCTGAAGCCTGGCGGAAAAATCGTTTCTCTCTCAGGCATACCAAATCACCGTTTTGCTCAAGAGTATGGGTTAAACTTTTGGAAATCTTCCCTTTTAAAATTAGCAACAAGAAAATTAACTGCGCTAGAAAAGCAGTATAAGGTCCAATACAATTTTTTATTTATGAAGCCTAGCGGTGCACAGCTTGCTACTATTAGAGAATTGATTGAAGCACAAAAAATCAAACCAATTATTGATCGTGTCATATTGTTTGAGGATATTCAGCAAGCCTTCGACTATTCTGAATCAGGCAGAGCAAAAGGAAAAGTGATTGTTAAAATAAAATAATTTGGATACATCAAATTTCATCTTACAAAGAGAGCATAGCTTTTTAACAAAAAATAAGGACTGATTGAAAATGTATGACCTTTTCAATCAGTCCCTTTATAAGTATGCTTAATCCCCTGAACGAACCTCTGTCATTTGCTTCCAAACAGAGCCTTTTGCTTCTTCTCCCTGCTCAATGCGGGCAATCGCCATTTTTACTTGTAGCTTTACTTCAAACTCTGGGTCTTGTGCAGCTTGATGTAGCGCTTGTAACGCGTTTTCAGTCCCTGTTTCATATAAAAACATCGCAGCACGCCAGCGCACTAGTTTGTTTTTATCCTGTAGCGCTCCAATCATCGCCTCTTCAAAGGCTACTAAGCCCAAATCACTCATGCAATCTCCCGCTGTACGGCGCACCGCTGCACTTTTATCTTGTAAAGCTTGCTCAAGTGCAGGGACAACAGCTTCATCCTCAATCATGCCAAGATAAACTGTTGCTAAGCGTCGGATGGCCATTTGATCATCTTTTAAAGCATAGCTTAACATTTCGATATCTTCTACATTTGGGTCTGGCATTTGGTCAAGTAATTGGAAACGTTGCTGCCAATCCTCCGTTTGCTGCAATTGTACTAAAGTTACCTTCTCACGAGGAGCTGGCGTATAGTTCGCTTTATCGTTTGCAGCCTCGACAATTTCATTAATGCGCTCCGTAGGATATGTAGCCCAGACTTCCTGAAGCACATTTTCTACGACCTCTTGTTTATCACCGTAGCGTACACCATAATCTACCCATTTGCGTAGGAAAATATAGTTTTCATCGCTACCTTTTGTTTGCATAGCCTGAAACGCTTCTGCGTAAGCTTCTCCTGTAGCGAGGCGAACTTCACCTTCACTATCAAAGGCTTTTACTTGCAATGGCAGTCCTTTAAACATTTGCACATGCACATAGACTTCTCCGAAATGATCGACAGCTTGATTTTCTACAGCATTCGTCGTGTCATTTTCTCCTAACGCGTTACGAATGCTAGATAAAATATTTTCCCATGCAAATTTAGCATTGCGCTCTACTGCTAAAAAATCTGCCACATGGTAAATGCCCTTCACACCTTCAACAGTAAAAATAGCTTGAATAAAGGATGGCGCATCTGCAATATTGTCCTTCGTATAGTTAAAGCTTTTGCCAAATGGCAGTTCCTGATCAATAACAATTTTCATTGAATTCGGACTTGGTGTTGGCTCAATTGTAAGTATTTTCATCTTTCACTTCTCCTATCCATTCACAATTTCATCTAAATAGCTCCAGCGTTCAATTAAATGCTCATATGTTGCATTTAGTTCGTCTAACTTTTGCGTCAGCTCCTGCAATTTCGTAAAATCAGAGCCTGCCGTTGCAATGCCCTCTTCAGCCTTCACAATTTGTTGCTCCACTTTTTCGATATCTGCCGCGATTGTTTCCCATTCTTTTTGCTCTTTGAAGCTTAGCTTTTTCTTTTCCTGCTTCACTTTTTCCTGTTTAGGCTTTTCCTGCTTTTCCTCTTTTGTCGCCTGTTGCTGTTTTTGTGCACTGTGCGCTAAATAATCTGTATAAAGCATTAAGCTTTCCTCAACTTGCCCTTTACCATCTAAAATCCATAGCTTTTTGGCGATACGGTCTAAGAAAAAGCGATCATGGGAAATCGTCATGACAACGCCAGGGAATTGCTCGATAAAGTCCTCAAGTACACCAAGCGTTTCAATATCTAAATCGTTCGTTGGCTCATCCAATAAAAGAACGTTCGGCTGCTCCATTAAAAGGCGTAGTAAATGCAGTCGCTTGCGCTCCCCACCTGATAGCTTACCAATTGGCGTACCGTGCGTATGTAATGGGAATAAAAAGCGCTCTAGCATTTGTGCCGCGCTATAACGAACACCATCTGCATCGGTAATATCGTTTGATGCTTCACGCACATATTCAATCATTCGCTGATGCTCATTCATTTTCGGTATTGCCTGTTTGAAATGCAAGCGCTTCACAGTAGAGCCTACGACTACTTCCCCTTTATCTGGCTCAAGCTCACCTGCCAAAATATTTAGCAATGTCGATTTACCATGACCATTCGCTCCGATAATACCAATGCGATCACCTTGCTGAATTAAAAAGCTAAAATCCTGTAAAATCACACGCTCTCCAAACTGCTTTGAAATCTTGTCTGCCTCAAGCACTTTTTTTCCTAAGCGTGTTGTCGCAAGCCCCAAATCTAAATTAGCATCATCCTGTGTGCGATCAATTTTTTCATCCAACTCCTCAAAGCGCTGAATACGTGCCTTTTGCTTTGTCGTTCTCGCTTTTGCACCACGTCGAATCCATTTCAACTCATTGCGATAGCGATTGCGCAGTTTCGCCTGTGTCGCTGCTGTCATTTCCTCACGTATTGCTTTTGCCTCTAAATAAGCTGCATAGTTTCCTGTATGACGATAAAGCGTTTGGTCTGCTAGCTCATAAATGTGCGTTGCCACTTCGTCTAAAAAGTAGCGGTCATGGGTAATGAAAATAACTGCTCCTTTCAAGCGAGTTACCATTTCTTGTAGCCATTCTGTCGATTCAATATCTAAATGGTTCGTTGGCTCATCTAATAAATACAAATCGGCTGGCTCAATTAACACGCGAGCAAGTGCCACACGCTTTTGCTGCCCACCTGACAACTCTGTTACAGCACGATCAAACATATCGATACCAAGCTTCGTTAATGCCTGCTTTGCTAATGCATTGACATCCCATGCCCCTTCCGTATCCATGCGCTGCTGTAGGTGGAACAATTGATTTTGGAGCGCCTCATTCGCTGGTTCAGCCGCTAGTTTAGCGAGCGTTTCCTCATATGTACGGTTTAATTGCAGCACTGGTGAATCCCCCGTAAACACCGCCTGTAGTACAGTTTCACCTTGTTTAAAAGCTGGGTCCTGCTCCAAATATGCGATGCGATATTTATTCGGGTGATCAAGCTCGATTTTATCGGCTTCTTGCGTTTTCGCTAAAATGGATAAAAGCGTCGACTTCCCAGTGCCGTTAATTCCGATTAATCCCGCACGCTCCCCTTCATAAATAGTAAATTCGATATCGTTAAATAGCGTTTTATCGCCTACCGTTTTTGTTAAATTCGATACAATTAAATGACTCATTTGTTCTCATCTCTTTCCTGCATTTGTTTTTATTATAGAGGATATAGGAAGGAATTGCACAGGTTGTGGCTGTTATACTAAAATGATTTCCAATACAGAGGTTTTGAAAGTCGCTGATATTTTTGTGAAACCCGCCGATATATTTCTAAAGTCGCCGATATATTTCTAAAGTCGCCGATATTTCATCGAAACCCGCCGATATATTTCAAAAGTCGCCGATATCCCATCGAAACCCGCTGATATAATCACAAAAACGTGTCCGAAAGTCATTTTCGAACACGCTACATGTTAAAATTGCACGACTGAAATCTTTTTGCTTGCTGTATCAACAGCAATCTCCCCACCGATTGGCAATGTCATAATTGGCTGTGTATGCCCGAAGTCGACATCATACATAACAGGTATGTCTTGCAATAACGGATGCTTATCTAAAATAAAACGCAACTGCTCACTTGTCACTTTGCTCACTCGTTGGAAGCGTCCAATTAATAACGCCCTAACGCCACTTGCTACTTGCAGCAGTGAAGTCAAATCGCGCGCAAACGTTTCTGGATTTGTCATTTCGTCATCCTCGACAAATAAAATACAATCCTTTAATTCAGGCATATACGGTGTGCCTTGCAGCAAATTTAATGTGCACAAATTGCCACCGTATAATTTACCTTGTGCCTTGCCTACTGTGTACACTTTCCATTCTGTCGGCTCATACTGCCTGTTATCTTGGTCCATAAACCATAAATCATCGCTCCATTTTTCAGACGGCACAATATCATATACTTCCTCGTTCATCAAACATTGCTCAAAATACTTCGTTTGATATGCTTGCAAACCTTTCATGCGGAAACTTGAAAAATGTGGGCCTGAGTACGTGATAAATCCACATTTATGGTGAATCGCTGTCGCCAGCGCTGTAATATCGCTATAGCCACATAATATTTTAGGATTCTCTGCTATTAAATCATAATCTAAATATGGAAGTAACTCGTTACTGTTAAAGCCGCCAATTGACGTCAAAATGGCTTTCACATTTTTATCGGCAAATGCGGCATGAATATCTGCGACACGTTCTGCAATTGGTGACGAATTTTGCATATCACATGTATGTACATACTCCCCAAAACTCACTTTGAAGCCCATACTTTCCAACACCAGTGCTGCTTCTTTGATGCCTTCATCCCCTAAAATTTGCGCACTGCGACTAGGTGCGATAACGCGTATTTCATCGCCTTTTTGTAATTTTTTCATTTGTCTATTCCCCCATTTTGAGCAAATTGTCGAATTTTATGTGCAACTTCTTTTTCCGTGATAACAAGCGATGCAAATCGGGCTACCTCCCCATCCCCAACACAAACGCTGTACTTTGCCGCTTCAAATAATGTGTAGTCATTCATATCATTACCGAACGCAATAAAATCCGCTTGTAACCCCCGCGCTTTATGGATACCTAAAGGGCTAATGTCAACGATATTTTCTGAAGTGTATTGTGAAATCGTTACAGGAAGTTTCATTAGCTCGTCCAGTGCTTCCTTTGGCACATCGAATAATACAAGCTTACACACTTGTGATAGTTCATTCAACTTCATATTTTTCGCTGCTTGATGATGAATGCGATGGTAAATAGGATGCGCTTCGTCCCCTGTATATGCATAATCCCAATCGCTATCCGCTAAATACGCGAGCTGAAATTGTGCAGTGATATGACACAATTTCTCCCTTACTGTTTGTTCAAAGTAAATCGCTTCTATCCCATCATGCCCCTTCATCAACGCCCCATTGCCACCAATTAATTTACAGCCGTGGAATACTTCCGGCAAAATCGGCAAAAGATCACGAATCGGGCGTGCCGAAGCAAAAACAACATCATGCCCCGCCTCCATTAACTGCAAAATTGCCTGCTGAATTTCCTCACTAATCGTCTTTCCATCAAAGGAAATTGTTCCATCGATATCAAATACAAAATGCATTTCGCCTCACCTCTGTCCTTTAGTATAATGGTGAAAAATATAACATAAAGGACAGGTGTCCCAATTTGCTAGAATTATTTTCTACATATTATGCTTATTTCTCGGAAAATTTAAAGAAGGCGGAGATTCGTACATTTGAAAAAGAGGAACCGATTTTACTCGCTGGCGAAGATATTGATGGGCTATATTTTTTACTGGAAGGTAGCTATAATGTGCTGAGCCCTGAAATTAATGGGAAGGAATTATTGCTTCGAAAATGCACACCACCTTCGATTTTAGGTGATATTGAGCTGTTTCAACATTGTGTCATTCAATCCCATTGCATTGCGAAAACTCGTTGCACATTTCTGTTTATTACAAAGCAAGCTTACGAGCAAACATTTAAATTCGATACCGATTTTACACAGCTATTGCTTGAAGAGCTTACATTCAAATTAAAAACATGTACAACTTTATCGCGTGTCAATGCCCTTTCTTCAGTGGCTGTGAAGTTTGCGGCGTATTTATGCACAATTGAATCACCTAATATTACAAATGGCTATTTAAAAGTGCAAAATTTGCAGGAGGTGGCTGCTTTAATCGGTACAACAAGCCGACATATGAATCGTGTGCTGCAAAAATGGACGGAGCAACAAATCATTGAACGACAGGACGACACGATTCACATTAAAGACTGGCAAGCGATTCAGATAATTTCTGAAGGTGTTCGGTTTGTATAAAATCTCCAATCGTATGAAAGAAGGGCTATCCGAAAAGTCGATTTTTGGACTGCCCTTCTTAAGAAATACTTTTCACTTGATTTACCATTTACCTTCTTCTCTTTATATAAAAAATTATCAGAAAAACTTTGTTTATTAAAACAACATCGATAGTAGCTCATATTGTATATTTGCTATATAATTTAATTATTAAATATTTTAACAGGTTGGGGTATTATGTCAAAAGATGATCAATTACATCATGTAGAAATTATTATGAGAGAGATGCTTAAAATACAGCAAAAATCGAAAATGTTTGTCGAACTTCTATCTGAAGGGGAATCGCTATCCCAAAACCAACTAATCCTTCTACTTCAATTAAAAATTAATGATGGTATGAAAGCAACTGAAGTTGCTGATTTCTTCAGTGTGACGCCTGGCGCTGTTACGTCGATGTGCGATAAACTGGAGAAATTAGATCTAGTACAACGTGTTAGAGAAAATGAAGACCGACGTGTCGTAAAAATGGTTCTAACAAAGAACGGTGAAATAAAGGTTCAAAATTTATTTTTGAAGTTCTCGCAAGATAAGCTTACAGATATGGCAAAAATTCTGAGTGATGTTAATCAGTTAATGCAAGAAATTTTTTAGGATTTCATATAATTGAAATCCTTTTTTATTGCCCAGAAAAAAATATAAGGATTCATTTGGCGGATTGTCATATGAATTCTTCCGCATTACCTACCCATAGTGACCTTATTATTAACCCTTGACAAAATGTAGTTGTATATATTTTAATTAATATATATTTTAATAATTGAAATATATATTAATTAAATCAATCAGAGGTGATTATTCGTGATTCAAAAACTCCGCACTGTTACTCTAACAAATGGTAATATTAAAACCTTAGCAGCAGACTGTGAGCAATTAAACATCCGCGGATCTGTTGCTTTACATCAAGAAGTACGAGTTAAAAAAATCTCTTCCCATGGACATAGTTCTTTTCATTTATGTGTGGTAGCGCAGACTTTAAACTGTACAGGGTCATGCACAATAAAAGATTTTGGTGAAATCAATGAAATAAAAAGTGCTGGTAGCTTAAAAATGACCACTGGGCAAGTAATAAAAATAAATAGTTCTGGAAAGTTGATTATTACACAAAGTTTAGAGGCTAAAACTGTGGATGTGATTGGTATTGTAAAAGCAGTAGAAATAGTTGCTGAACGTTTTACCTTAAAATTATCTGGTAAAAGTGAGATTGGAGACCTGAGTGCTGACGATATATGGATTGAAAAAGATACGATTTCAATCTTTCCATTATTAAAGAAAAAGTTATATTGTAGTCGCCTAAAAGGGAAGCATTTACGTCTGTCCTATACAAATGCGGAAATAGTAGACGGAGATGTTGTCATTGTAGGAAGTAATTGTAGAATAAAAACGCTATATTATACAGATAGTTATTCAATTGACCAAAATGCGGAAGTACAACAAATTATAAGGAGAGAAAAAGAATGACAATCATCAAAATTATTCGAGGCTTTTTTTGCTCGTTGACCCTCCTTGTATTAGCTGTCCTCTATACTGGATTGATTTTAAGTGCGTTATTGTCATTACTAGCTGGTATTTTACGAACATTTGGTCTTGAACAAATCAAGATGAGCATATGGAATGGCATTGACCTTCCAGTCATTTTCAGTATACCTCTATCCCTTCTTGTAGCTCTATTACTATTCTTTTGTTCAGTGTATGTCAAACGCTCCATCCAATTCTGTCTATCAGAACTTAAATTTTAAAAGGACTCCTATTATAAGGGTCCTTTTATTTTGTTGATAAAGTGCTTTGTTAAATGATGATTACTTCGCCATGTACTTCATAAGTATTTTTCTCATTTTACTCTTCAGTAAATTTAGTCACATCTTCAAGTTCTTCCTCATAAGATTCAGGGAGCGTTTGAATCGCAACCAGCTAAAAAATAAAAACAAAGTATCAATAGTTTTTGAGTATTCATTACCCTCCTAATATTTTGTGCAGAAGCATCATCACACGCTGTAGTTTTTTATGTATAACTTTTTAAATCAATACATACTAAATAATGTCTTGAGTGTCTCAAAAATAGTGTGCCAGTTATTTAAGTTGCGCATTTTAGTATAGCATGAAGGGTTTTTTAATTTAAAAGATTTTTATTGACAATCTATGAGCTGGTTTAGTTAAAATGAAGCAATTTAATTAATATCCCCTAAATAAGTTGTAGCTTTTCCACTTTCAAAATAAGAAATCAAATGCGTTCTTAGTGCTTGTGGAAATAGTTTATAATCTAATAAATCATTAATCAGTAACCACTCTGTACCTGCTTGCCCCTTGTCTGGATTACTTCCGTTATCAAATGTATCTTGATGAATATGGCACAAAAACATAAATTCAGTTTGTTGTGCCTGAGCATGGTACATAGCAAATTCATGGTTTTTTCCAATGTATTCGCGTACAAAGAGCAATTCCCCAATTTCAACTTCCGCACCTATCTCTTCTTTACATTCTCTTTCTAAAGCTTGGTGCAAATTTTCACCATGCTCTTGACCACCCCCAGGCAAAATATAATATGTATCACCATTTTCTTGCATTTTTATTGCTAATAACTTTCCGTCTTTTACTATTATTGCTTTTGCTGAATTTCTTATTGTCATTTTTTAATTTTCTCCTTGAAAAATCTACTATTCATACTTGGTTTTCTAAAAAACTAATCTTTCCCTAATCTTTATTCAATAAATATGTATATATTTCCTTCTTCAGCCAGCCTGTGCTTGAAACAGAAGTTGAATGGCTAAATTCTCAAACTATTTTTATTAACAACCACACAGTGAGCTTATATAACAGTTGAACGTATTTCGAATAAAAAACGGAGTGCCACTAGGCATCTCCGTTTTTTTCATTCGTTAATTGCTGTAAAAACTGCTCCATAAACGCATGACGGGACTCCGCCATTTCGCGTCCCTTCGTCGTCACCATTAAATCCTTTAATAGTAACAGCTTTTCGTAAAAATGCGTGACAGAGGCAGTTGATTTTGTGCGGTATTCGTCTGCTGTCATATTAAAGCGAGCTTCTTCTTCATCATCGTACAGCTTGCGCCCCTTCGCACCGCCATAGGCAAAAGTTCTTGCGATACCTACTGCGCCAATCGCATCTAAACGGTCTGCATCTCGCACGATTTTCGCCTCTATCGTTTTTGCTTCAAGCGAATTGCCGCCATTAAACGACACTGATTCGATAATATCCTCGATATGCTTGCGCTCATCAGCCGTTATATCGAGCTTTTCCAAAATATCATTTTGCGCTGATTTATCCGCTGCATATTTAGCATCGCTCACATCGTGTAAGTAAACGGCTAGCTTGACAATTTTCTCGTCCGCAGTTGGCTCTTTTTGTAAAATGGCTTCCGCATTCATTAACACGCGCTCAATATGCTGAAAATCATGGCTTGCATCCATTTGCTCGTATATTTTTTGTACTAGTGCCTTACATTGTTCAATGACATCCATCTTAAAATAGCCCTTCCGCTCGACCGTCAGCCGTTACGCCCATTCTAAGTGCTGCTGGTTCCTTTGGTAGGCCAGGCATCGTCATAATTTCGCCTGTTAAGCATACTAAAAAGCCTGCGCCTAGTTTTGGAACGATTTCTCGAATTGTAATTGTAAAGTTTTCAGGTCGACCAAGTAGAGATGGTTGATCTGATAATGAATATTGTGTTTTTGCCATACAGATAGGCAGTTCACCCCAGCCGAATTTTTCAATTTGAGCAAGCTGTTTTTTCGCGCTATCTGTTAATTGAATGCCGCTACCACCGTATACTTTTTGTACAATTGTCGTAATTTTTTGTTCAACAGTTTCAGACAAATCATATAAATGGTGGAAGTTTTGAGGTGTTTCAAGCACTTGCAATACTTCTTTGGCAAGCTCGATGCCTCCCTCTCCCCCTTGCTCCCAAACATTTGTACGAGCAATGCGTACACCATTATCCTTCGCCCAAGTTAATACGACTGCTAGCTCTTCTTCTGTATCTGTTACGAAGCGATTTAGTGCGATAACAGGCTCAACACCAAATGTGCGAACATTTTCAATATGGCGTGCTAAGTTTTCAATACCAGAAGCCACAGCTTGTGCATTTTCAGCTTGTAAATCAGCCTTCGCTACACCGCCATGCATCTTTAAAGCACGAATTGTTGTCACAACAACGACAGCATCTGGTGTAATGCCACTTTGGCGCGCTTTAATATTCATAAATTTCTCCGCACCTAAGTCTGCACCAAAACCAGCCTCTGTCACTACGATGTCAGCTAATTTTCGCGCTGTTTGCGTTGCCATTACTGAGTTGCAGCCATGTGCAATATTAGCAAATGGTCCACCATGTATTAAAGCTGGTGTACCTCCAAGCGTTTGTACTAAATTCGGTTTAAATGCTTCTTTTAATAATAATGTCAAGGCACCTTCTACGCCTAATTGATGCACAAATACGGGCTGGCGATCATATGTATAGCCAATCACAATATTTGATATACGCTTTTTCAAATCCTCAATGCTTGTAGCCAAGCAAAAAACTGCCATAATTTCAGAGGCTACTGTAATATCAAAGCCATCTTCACGCGGAACGCCTTGCAGAGGACCACCTAAGCCAATTGTCACTTTACGTAATGCACGGTCGTTTAAATCTACAACACGCTTCCAAATAATACGGCGAGGATCGATGTTCAAAACGTTTCCTTGATGGATATGGTTATCAATAAGCGCTGCTAGTGCATTATTTGCAGATGTAATCGCATGAAGATCACCTGTGAAATGCAGGTTAATATCTTCCATTGGTACAACCTGCGCATAGCCACCACCTGTTGCTCCACCTTTTACACCCATTACAGGTCCTAATGAAGGCTCACGCAATGCAACCATTACTTTTTTGCTTAATTGATGTAGGGCATCTGCTAGTCCAACTGTTACCGTTGATTTTCCTTCTCCAGCAGGAGTTGGACTTGTTGCAGTAACAAGTACTACTTTTCCTGTTTTCGTTGACGTAATTTGATTTACGTCAATTTTTGCTTTGTAGCGGCCATATTGCTCAATCGCTTGCTCTGGAATACCAGCATACTTTGCGATTTCCGTAATTGGCTGCATTTTTGCATTGTTAGCAATTTCTAAATCGGATAAATATTTTGTCAGTGTCATATCATTCCCTGCTTTCTATCCTAATTACTTATATTATAAATCATTTATTCAAAAAAAACTCGCTGAAAAAGCGAAAAGCGTCAAAATTCGCCAAATTATTGACATTGAGGAATGAATGGCGTATATTATAATGCATAATTAACTTAATTTTTCGACACATTAAAATTTAATCCGCAAGTATGGGAGGCGAGCGCTCATGCACCAAGGAAAGGTTAAATGGTTTAATAATGAAAAAGGCTATGGCTTTATTGAATGTGCGAACGGTGAAGATGTTTTCGTCCATTTCACCGGCATTATTGGAGAGGGCTTCCGCCAGTTAGAAGAAGGACAAGATGTAGCATTTGAAATTGTGGAGGGTAACCGAGGACCACAAGCAGCAAATGTTTCTAAATTATAAAAAAGTGTAGGCAAAGATGCAATTCCCTTTGTCTACACTTTTTTAATTTACTTTAAGACATATGTCGCATTTTCACAAATAATTGTTTGCTCCTCAAAAGCTCCCTCAAAAATAACTGTATGCATGCCTAATCCGTCAGCTAAAATAGCATCCCAAACTTCCCCTTCGCCTTGCGCACAATAACAAACAATTTTCGCATTCGATAAATAGAGCGTATATTTTACTGCGTTTAATTGTTCATCAAACTGTTCCTCTGAGTGCAAATTACCTAACAGCTGTAACTGCTTTATAAAATCCAGTCGATTCACTAAATAAACTACTTCCGTAAGATTCAAATTGCCTTTTGGATGCGGAGCGATAATATTTAATGCGCTATATTCAGCGCGGCGCTCTTCAGAGGATACATCCCATTGAATAAAGAACGGAAAGTCGAAGCGTTGTTCAGGATGACCGATATGGAGTAGCTGCCAGCTAACAACCGAACCATCTGGCCGTGTACGTGAAAAGCGCTCAGGTCCTTTTACATGCAAGCCCGCATCACGAAACATTTTGGCATCCTGCTCAATAGTTGTTGTACGAATTGCCATACGTGCAAAGCCATTTTCTCTTCCTTTTTTCTCATACGTTTCATGCAATGTATAAGGCTGTTTTGCAGCAATTTCAAACTGTGATTCATTATCAATCCCAATCCACTCAATATATGTTAAATCGAAATAACTTAACGTATTATATGTTCCCCACTGCTTATGCTGTCCACCTTGAACTGCGTGAAAACCATACGCCTTCATCTCTTCCAAAGTTCGTTCTGGTTTCTCTACAAAATGGACAATATGGTCTAACTCATACATAGTTAATCCCCCTCTGCATTAATGGATAGCGCAATTCTTATCTACCTTCAATTTTAATCAATGCCCGATTTCACTTTAATTGTGGATCCCAAGCTTTACATACATTCACCCAGTCTTTGGCATTTGAAAACTGCTTGAGCTGTTCACACGTTAATTCAATTGCTGAATTGGCTGTGCCACAGGCAGGAAAAACGGTCTGAAAGCGCTGTAAGGAAATATCTAAAAAAACAGGCATATTTGTTGCTAAGGCAAATGGACAAACCCCGCCAACTGGATGCCCTGTATACGTTAAAACATCCTCAGGACTAAGCATTTTTGCCTTTATTTGAAAGGCTGCTTTGAATGCCGCGTTATCCATTTTCGCATCACCGGCTGCCACTACTAAAATTGCAGCACCGTCCGCTGAATAAAATGCTAACGTTTTAGCAATGCGTGCTGGAATAACATTTAAAGCATTTGCTGCTTGCTCAACTGTCGCTGTTGATTCAGAAAAAGTTAAAATATGCTCCTCATATTGAAGTGTTTGTAAATATGTACGTACACGTCCGCTCGCCATCTGCTTATCCTCCTATTCAAGCTCTGCTAATAAAGCAATTAGTTTTTCACTAGCCTCTTTTTTACCGTTTGCCTTAGTGACTTGTCCATTTTGTTGAACGATCAAATGAAGCGCATCATTGCCATACAATGATTGTGAACTGTTCGCTACAGTAAATTGTGCATTCGATGTCGCCATACGTAACTTTGCACGCTCAATTAAGTAATTTGGGTCTGATGTCGCTTCTAGCTTAAAGCCAACCAATGTAACGTCTGGCGCCCAGCCCTTAATTTGTGGTAATATTTTCGGCGCTTTTTTAAAGCGAATTGTTGGCGGCTCATCTGAAGGCATTTTCCCACCAGCCTCTAAAGCATTCCCTGCTTGGTCAAACACTTGATCCACAATCCAATCAGAGCCAGCAACTGCCATAATAACAATATCGATTTGCTCCTCCTGTAGCAGTTTTTGCAATTTGTCAGCCAAATCTTCAATGCCTTCAAAGCCAATCTGACGCATTTGTCCTACGCGCTCAGGTAATTTTGCAAAATAGCCATGCATATAAAGCACTTCTGCTCCCGCATCAAGCGCTTCTTCTGCTAAATAGCAGCCCATAATTCCTTTTGATAAATTAGTGTGTCCACGCACTTGATCCCACTTCTCCAGTGTGCCACCACTCGTAATAATAATTTTCTTACCTTGTAGCATTTTTTCTCTCTCCTTACTTAATCAGTAGACGCCGATGCCCTCTTCGATTGAAGTTTCACTTTATCTGTCAAATTCTCTTCATTTTCCTCTAGCCATTGCTTTAATACTTCTACAAATTTCTGCGCTGCCGGTGATAATGATTGCTTTGTAGCCAGTCCAAGCGTTCGGAAGCTTTCTTGCTTTAATGGAATCATTCGGACGTTTGAAGGGAGCTGTGACAATACGAGCTTCGGTAAAATGGACACCCCTACATGATGCCCAACCATCGACATAATTCCCCAATCATCAAAAAGCTCAAAGCGAATATTCGGCTTAATACCATATTTTTCGAATGTCGCTACAACATCGTTCATCCCTCGATAAGACGGCATAATAAAGGGCTCTTGCGCAATTTCAAATAAATCTATCTCCTCTTTATTATATAGCTGACTTTTCGAAGATACGATACAAAATAAATAATCTTTTTTTAATGGCATGAAATTAAATTGCTTCGAGCTCGTCCGATTTAAAAAGCCACAGTCTATCTCGCCATTAATAAGCCATTGCTCGATTTCATAATAATCCCCTTCGCGCAATTCGATTTTAATTCCAGGGTATTGGTCATCGATGGAGTGAATAATATTAGGCATCCATTGTGTAGAAATACTCGAGATAAGCCCTATGCGTACCGTCCCTTTTGTAACACCGACAATATTCGCCGCCTCCTGCTGCAATAATTCCTCCGCCTGCAAAACTTGACGCATTGCAAGCAGCATCGACTGTCCTTCTGTTGTTAGCTTCACACCATTGCGATTGCGATGGATTAAAGCAAAGCCAAACTCCTTTTCCAAGCTTGATACCGCATGGCTAACGGCCGACTGTGTTAAACCAAGTAGCTGTGCTGCCTCCGTAAAGCTTTGCACCTCCGCCACTTTATTCAAAATCTCATATTTTACTAAACTCATAGCGACCTCCTTATTATTAGCTAGATATTTCATGTTGATTTAGTTTATCCCAACAACTTAGGGTTTCTTAAAATAAAATATTAGGTGTGTTGACTTTTATTTTACAAATAAAACCTAGGAATTTGTTGATTTCTGTTGCAGGGATGCTTTCCGCAGGCACAGCTTTAGCTAATTTATTTTCGGCTCCTCGCCAAAAATAATTAGTTGGAGCTATGCCCGTGGAATGCGAGCCAATCGTAACGGGAATCAACTGCATTTTCAGCTTTTTTAAAAAATCCACACCAAAAAGCACTCGCACCATTTTGAACCATATTATACTGCATTTTGTTGACCGCAGTTTTGTTGATGAAACATTAATTTTACTCTTAAATTGCTCAATTATCTCGTTAAAGCAACCTTCTCTTTATTGCAAGTAGCATATCTCCCTCGACATTGGAAATAAAAAGGCTTATTTTTATACATGAAAATTTTTCATATTACATATTATAAACATTCGTTTTACTAATCGCAAAGCACAGTTTATATTGTTTTTTATAGCATTATTGTTTGACGAGGATGGGGTGAATGTTTTGAGCATACAAAGTAAAGCAAATATATTAATGGTGATTGTGACGATGTTTTGGGGGTTATCCTATACGTTCATGGTCATGGGGTTAGATGCGCTTGAAACATACAATATCGTTGCACTCAGATGTATTATCGCATTTACAGTAGCAGGACTTATTTTTTATAAGAAAATGTTGAAAATAAACAAGCAAACGATTTTTTATGCAAGTATTCAAGGCTTTCTTTTATTTATTGTTTTTTCGTTATCATTATTTGGTTTGCAAACAACTTCAGCATCAAACGCAGGATTTATTTTAAGTTTAACTGTTGTGCTTGTTCCAATTTTTGTGAGCATTTTAGAAAGAAAATTGCCCTCACGCGCGATTACCTTCGCTATCGTTATGACAATGATTGGTATTTCAGTTTTAACTTTAAGGGGATCGATGTCATTCCAAATAGGTGATATTTTAGTTGCGATTGCTGCTATTTGTTACGCTATTTATTTAATTTTAAATAGCAAGTTTACGAAGGATGTTGACTCAATTGCCTACGGTATTTATCAATTAGGCTTTGCAGGTATTTTCGGTGCAGTTTTTTGTTTATTTTTCGAAGTACCACAAATACCTGTAACAACATCTGGTTGGATTGCCATTTTAGGACTAGGTATTATTTGTAGTGCATTTTGCTTTATCGGTCAATCCGTTGTACAAAAATATACTTCCCCTACACATACGGGCTTAATTTTTTCTTTAGAGCCTATTTTTGCTGCGATTTTTGCACTTATTTTCTTAGGTGAAGTGTTAACGGTTCAATTACTAATTGGTGGTGCATTTATTTTAGCAGGTAATCTTGTTGCACAGCTTGAGCAACTTTATCAGCTACGCTTTGTACGCGAAGAAGCAATTGAAGAAAATTCATACTAGGCTAAATGGTCATGCTTCCATATTGCATGATCGTTTAGCTTTTTTTAATAAGCTCATCTAATCACTTGCTTTTTCCTCCTTTACACTTTATTATTTACCTACTGGTAAGTAAATTAAAGAGGTGGAGAAATGGCAACTAAAGAACAGACTTTACATGCGATTAAAGAAACGGCCTATCAGATGTTTGCACAGTTTGGTATTGATAAAACGAGCTTTGCTATGATTGCAAAAGAAATCGGCATATCCAAGCCCGCGCTTTATTATTATTTTGATTCAAAGGACGCATTAGTTGAAGCAATTTTTGAGGAGATTTATCAGTCCATTGAGGCTGATTTTTCAGTGGATATTAGCAGTGTCCGCAAAGAAGATTTCATTGCATATGTCCTTCAATTTGGCTACAAACAAATTGATGAACAGCTTCAAGATGAATATTTCAATGCAGTATTTAATGAGTATTTGTTGCTTTCTACTCGCAATGACTTTTATGCAAAGCGCTTACAGGCTATTCAACAAGGTTATCTCGATAGCTTTACTGATTTATTACAGCATGGTGTTGAAATTGGCTTCCTCGACAACGAGAACATCAACTATAAAGCAACGATTCTAGCAATGGTGCTAGATAATATTAGCAATTATATTTTAACAGGCTACCAGCTTGACTATCAGAAAACATGGCAAATTGCTGTACAGCAGGTGCTTCATTATGACTAAACGTATAGAGGGCTTAGATGCTGCACGTGCACTTGCGATGTTTGGTATGCTGATTGTCAATTTTACAGTTATCACTGGGGCCGATACAAGCGGACAATCTTTTTTACAAGTTTTTATGCATCTTTTTGAAGGCCGTGCCTCTGCTACATTTGTTATACTTGCAGGCATCGGCATCTCGTTATTAACAAAACGTGCTTATTTATCAAAGGAGCCTGCGCTCATTCGTGATAAGCGCACCGCTATTCAAAAGCGTGCTCTATTTTTATTTGTACTCGGCTTATTGCTTTACATAGTTGGCTGGACAGGTGATATTTTACATTACTATGGTATGTACATGTTGATTGCATCACTTTGTATTATGCTTTCGGCCAAATGGCTGTTTTCAATTTCCGCTATCATTACTGTAGTGGCGCAGTTTTTGCAAATTAAATATAACTATTTATTTGGCTGGGACCCGCAGCAGCCCCTATTACTTTATCTCGATTTCTGGACACCTGAAGGGTTTTTACGCAATTTATTTTTCAATGGCTATCATCCTATACTGCCATGGATAAGCTTCTTTCTTATCGGAATGGGATTAGGTCGATTCGATTTAAGCTCAAAGAAAATTCAAAAAAGCTTGCTCATTTTCAGCATTAGTAGCTGCATTTTATGTGAAGGCTTATCGCGTAGGCTACAGCATGTAAGCTTATCTTTTTTAGATAATGACAGTGCAGCCTTTTTATTTGGTACTGGTCCTATCCCTCCAAATATTTTTTATATTGCATCCAACACTGCCTCGTCGATTGTAATCATTGTGCTAACACTGCAGCTATGCGAAAAATTGGCTAACAATATTATTGTTAAAACACTGATACATACAGGTCAGCTTTCATTGACACATTATGTAGCGCATATTTTTATTGGCGTTTCTATTTTGGAGCTATTAGGTCGTTCACAAAATCAATCTTTGGCCTTTGTGCTTGGTTTTACAACTGTTTATTTTTTCATCACTATGCTATTATCCTTTATTTGGCGCAGAAAGTTTTCGCGTGGTCCTGTCGAATGGTGTATGAGAAAAATTGCTTAGCCTTCTGTTCTATTTATTTACAGTAAGGAATACAATCTAATTAGGCGCGCTTTATTCTGACAGTTCGAAATATATAATTAGTTTTCAAGAAATGAAACACACTGTATCATAGAAAATGTGATTTTTCTTTTAGTGTATATACAACGGTGTAGTGAATGAAACAATATATAAAGGACGTGTTATTAAAATGATCGGACGTAATGACCCATGCCTTTGTGGTAGCGGTAAAAAATATAAAAAATGCTGTGAAGGAAAAGCACAAGTAACCTCTGCTTCGTTATTTAACGACGAAATAGAAATGATTTTACAAAGCTTTTATGAAGCGTATCCACAGCGTAAAGATACGATGCAATATATTGATCTTGTACAGGCTTGGAGCCCTAAACTACAGGATCACCTACAAAAAGAGCTAATTGAAGCAGTTGCTTTAGATGAATTTTTCTTCCATACTAGACCTGATATTTGGACAGGCTATTTAAAGAAAGTAAGCAAGAAAACGGTTCGCCCTGCAACCGTTCGCTTACTAGAAAATTGGACATCGCCAACATTATTTATCGGGGCGATTTCTCATGTAGATGAGCAATATATTCATGCAACACATTCAATTACAAAAGAAAGCTATAAAATTCGCCGCGAAAACAAAAAGCCAATTCCTGAAGGGATGCAAATCTTTACTTTCCTATTACCTGATGGCTCAGAGCAGGAAGGACATTTCCTAGCGGTCTCTACACTTATTTTCTTCTCTTCCGAATACGAAAAGGTTTTCCAAGAATTCACAAACAACTGCCCAAGCACTGAAGAAGTAACGCAATTTTTACAGGATAACCATTTCGCATTTTGGCAATTGCTTGTGGAAAATGGCTATGCAGGAGAGGAATTTACATCATTTGAAACAGATGTATTAGCGCAAGTGAAGCAATTTTTACAGCAACAAGCGCTAAATGAGGAGCAATTAATTCCTGTATTAGAGGATTATTTAATAGAGCAACAGCCAGCAGCGCGTAAAGCTGCTGCAATCGCTGCAGGAGCCATCCGTTTTGGACAAGAACGTGGATTATTTGAAGGTTCCTTTACGGTGAAGGAAATTGCTGAGCATTTCGGCATTTCAGCTACATCGCTAAATAAATATTATCAGGATATGCTTGCATACCAGCTTGCAACTGCATAATGAAAAATAATGGCTGTTGGAAAAGCAGGTTTACACCTGTATTTTCCAACAGCCTTTTAAATTGATTATTTATTGTTGACTTTCATTAATTCTCGCCCTAAAAATTGTAGCTGCTCTCCAACTGTACACGATTCTATACAAAATTTATGTGCACCTGGCTTGCCACGCTTTTGTCGTAAATCATTAATAATAGGGCAGTCGACACAGTACGTATCCGTAATATAATCAATTTCTTGCATAACAGATACTTTATTCAAATTCGCTCCCCCCTTTTTTTGCATTTCTTTATTATACTGCCTTGCAAATTATTTTGTCCATTATTCATCGTTTCAGTTTATAATTATATTCAGTCATAGATGGAAAATGAGGGATTGTATGTTAGAAATTTATATTGACGGTGCAAGCGCAGGTTATCCAGGTGCTAGTGGCATCGGCTTGTTTATAAAAGGTGAAGGGCATCATCTTCAAATTAGTGAGTATATTGGTGAAACAAATAACCATATTGCGGAATTTACAGCACTTGTACGCGGCTTAGAGGAGGCAAAGCAGCTAGGTGCAACACTCGTTTCCTTACGCTCAGATTCGAAAATTGTCGTCGCCTCCATTGAAAAATCATATGTGAAAAATGAAGAATTCAAGCCTTATTTAGCGCAGGCTGAGGAATTAATTCAAGCATTTGAACTTTTTTTCATTAAGTGGATTCCCGAAAAGGAAAATCGCGCAGCAGATGCGCTTGCACGCGAGGCGATTCAAACAAAAACGAACCGTAGAAAAGAAGGCATTTAAAAAATTTGACCAGAGTATTTTCTGGTCAAATTTTTTATTTATTAATGTTTAAGAGAGCGCCAACTGCCCCTGCATAACCTTTATCCTGTAAAAAAATAGGCTTATGCTTTTTCAACAACGTGTAATTAGCAATAACTTTTTGTAAATCCGCATTATCCGCTAATGTCGAGCCGATATACACGATATGCTCTGTTTCCTTCTGTTCTGCAAATTGAATACTTAATGTTGTAATGACTTCACCAACAAGTCCTTGTACAGTTGCTAAAATATCCTCCTGTGGATGCTCTGTTGCAGCTGTAATGCCGACCTTTCCAAAATTGCTTGCTGTTAAATCGCCCGCAATTGGTGTATCCATTCCTTGATAAATATCACGCACAAGCAAATCAATATTTTCGCGTACACCATTCGACGCTAGCTTTGTAATTTCTTTAAAGTCTCTATGTCCCGTTAGTAGCGCAGCAAGTCCTACCAATGTCCCACCACCTACACCTGTGCCACCAACGCGCACATGCTGACCATTTCCCATGTAATGAATCGATGTCCCTGTACCAATATTAGTAATAATGGCATCATCTATTTCATGACCTTCTTGAACAAGTAGATATTGAACACCTTTTAATGTTGCTTCAAATTCTAAAATATATTCAATCGATTTCATCGTTTCTAGCTGTTCTCGTAGCTGCTCTGTACGACCACCTGTTAACCCGATTTCTTCAACATTAGGATGCTGCTTTAACCACTCTTTTACACGCAATAAATCATTCGATGGGAAGCTTTCTAGCACTAACTGGTCACGCTCATTAAAATAAGCCATTTTCGTTAATGTTCCCCCTGCATCGATTCCTATCGACTTAAACATAAAAATCCCCTTTAAATTATATGCTCACTACTTCTTTCGGGAATAAATTGCGCTTTCTATATTCCTCAATAATGACATATTCATATTTTTTCAGTAATTGACAAATATTCTCTTCATAAGCTTTAACAGTTGGAACTTCCAATAACTTTTCGATTGTAAGCTCCTCTTCTTTTAGTAGACTTTGCCATTTCATATTTTCCGTTTTTGGCATTGTACATTGATGCAATCGCATCCACTTCGAAAGTGATTTTAAGCCCGCATATGTTAAAATCACCTTTCCAGCAGATTGTGCGCTAATGTCCTGCAATGTTTTTTGTAGCTTACTAGAAGGCTTCATTTTTATTAATTGTTTAATATACGTTTCGCCATCTTCGGTTGTTTGCTCTTTTTCTTGTATGGAAAAAGGTAGACTTTCGCGATGTGTTGCCTGCTTGACAATATCGATGCGGTCTTGCTGTACTTTACAGTTTACATATGTAACCATAATATCAAACGTTGTTTCAAGCTGTCTCGAATATGTAAAGAGCATCAGCATATCATTCGTTTGCTGCTCCTCCATTAACGCTTCCCCGTCCGTTTTAGCAAAAATTTGCTGAAGACTTTGTGCATCAGCTAATGCACGATGCTGTGTACATGCTTCTAAGTTGAGCTCAGCCATCAATCTTTGTAGGCTAGGTTGCTCACGTAAGCTGTTTGCAATCATATATTTTTGTTGATAATCAACCATTGGAAATAAAAAATCACTACTTAAATGGTTGCGTTCCATTTCGTCCTCTAAAACTTTGCGATCAAACTCCCCGAACGTAAATAACACATATTGTCCATCACACCAGCACTTAAACCTTTGGATTGCCTCTTTAAATGTTGGCGCCGTAAGTAATTCCTCCGTCGTAATACCTGTTAGCTTTTGAATATGATTGTTCAATTTTTTAAATTTATAAGGCTGAACTAGTTGCGTAAATGTTTCCTGCATTCCATTCGGCAGCCATTTGACTGCACCAATTTCTATAATGCATTGTCGCCCTCGAATTAGCGCAGCCTCAATATCAATAAATATGTACGTTTTATCACGTGTCATGTAGCCACCTACCATTGTTGTATTGCTTCTACTATTCTAACTTAGAATGGGTATTAGGAAAACCCCCAATCCATGACACTTTGGCAAATTCTAGCCATCATCGGCTAAAATGGTCGTGCAAGCCTCTTTTCAAAATAAAATAGTGATTTTGGCAGTTACTATTTTATATTTCAACCATTTTGCGTTACGATAGAGGATGTATATAGTTGAGGAGGATTCGGTATGACAAATAAAGTGCTTCAAAAGGATGCAATGCGCGTTTTAAAGGAAACGAGCCGCACTTTTTATATTCCGATAACGTTTTTACAAAAAGAATTGAAAATGGCTGTTGCAACTGCTTATCTTGCAATGCGTGCCATTGATGAAATTGAGGACCATGAGGAAATTGATAATGCAATAAAGTATGAGCTATTAATGGCAACAAGTGAGCTCTTAAAAAAGCCTTTTGATGCACAAGAGTACGCTACACTGCTTGCACCACTCCAAGATAAATGGCCTGAGGTAACAGTGCGTTTAGCAGATTGGCTAGAGGCATGTCCAGCGCGAGCACTTCCACTCGTTACTGCTGCGACAAGTGAAATGGCGATGGGTATGGCAAAATGGGCAAAGGCCAATTGGCAAGTGACAACGCGAGAAGATTTAGACGATTATACATATTACGTCGCAGGGCTTGTCGGTGTGATGCTGTCTGATTTATGGTGGGAATTTGAAGGAATTAAAACTGACCGTGATCTAGCTATCGGCTATGGACGTGGTTTACAGGCAGTTAATATTTTACGCAATGAGCAGGAAGATTTAGACGAGCGTGGTGTCAGCTTCGTACCGGATGGCTGGGGACGCCCTGAATTATTTGCTTATGCAGAGGATAACTTAGCTAAGGCAGATGAATATATGAAGAGCATTAATAAACGCACAGTCTTGCTATTCTGTCGTTTACCGCTTGCTTTAGCTCATAAAACTTTAAAAGCGCTACGTGATGGACGTGAAAAAATGTCTCGCACAGAAGTAGAGCAGACCGTGGAAGAAATTCAAGCGGACTAACAAAAATGTGTGGATGACTAAAGCATCCACACATTTTCACTTTTTTGCCCACTGACTATAAGCAATATCAATTATATCCTTTAATGTCTCCATATTTATATCTTCTATTTTTTTAAAGCTTACGCTGCTGCTACCTATTTTCACCTTCCCAAGCTCATCCTTGTATTTTTTCACAACGTATTGATTATCTTCTACTGCATTAATATAAAGACTGTAATAATGCTTTTGAATGGCTATCCCTATCATAAACCAGTGCACTTGCTTTTTATCTGAGCGTTGATAAGTATAATCGCCATATCCGATAATTGTCTGCTCAGTTCCCCCCCCAAAAAATCCCTTCCCAAAGAAAACGCTGACTTGATGGAAATTTTTCTACAATTGAAAAATCAATCTGCTCGATTACTTTTTTATGCTGCTTATCTAATGAATCTAAATATATTTGAAAATCCTTCGTCGTTTTTTTCATACAAACACCTCTAATACATTTTTTTAAAGCATACTTATTGTTTTATCACAACTTGATTGCGCCCCTCTGC
Source organism: Bacillus ndiopicus (assembly GCF_000612805.1). GTDB lineage: Bacteria > Bacillota > Bacilli > Bacillales_A > Planococcaceae > Metasolibacillus > Metasolibacillus ndiopicus. The sequence continues at coordinate 452,994 of NZ_HG964404.1, forward strand.
TTTTGCCTTGTATAGTGCCTGGTCGGCAGCGTCAATGAAATCCGTTATTTTTGCATAATCACTTAAATTTTGAGCGAAAACAATACCCGCACTGATGGTAATGATTTTGTTTTCCGCCATTTTATGCTCAATGTTCATCTTTTCAATCGCTTGGCGCACAGCCTCGCCTACTTCAAAACATTGTGCTTTCGTTGTCGATGTTAATAATATAGCAAACTCTTCTCCACCATAGCGCGCTAAAAAACCGTTTGGCGGAACTTGTTGTAAAGCAGTTTGAGCAAATGTGTATAAAATAGCATCCCCTGCAACATGGCCATAGCAATCGTTGTATGCCTTATATTCATCAATATCCATCAGAATAAGTCCCATATTTGTTCCTTCAGGAAACACCCCTTCGCATTGGTCATTAAAATATTGGCGATTATACACTTGTGTCAACCCATCTTTCCATGCTTGTTGCTGCAAGCGTTTGTTCATTTCCAATATATCCTGCATGCTTTTCTTTACTTTAGCATCTAAAGAATGGTTAAGTATTTGCAATTCATTGTTCAAATATTTCGTTCGTTGTAGCTCCTTGGCATAGGAGTGACTAGTAGCAATGACCTGGCAAACTCCAAAAATAGTAGCTCCGTACATGGCAAGCTGCCCTGTGGATAATAAATTTTGTGCAACTAAATAGTCATTGATAACCGTTATAAACATTAAAAAGCTACCAATCATTAACCAAATTGCAGTAAAATCCTTTTGCAAAGTTTGCTTTATAAGTAAGAACAGCATATAAAAAAATATAGGAACGACTAATAAAAATACGCGCATAAAATATGCTTGAAAAACAGCTACCTCTGTAACTAGTGTAATTACGCTTAGCATGCAAACCGTCGTCAAAATGACAAAAAACATCCACTTCAATATGCGATCTCGATACAATAAATAAATCATCAGCACACTAACAACACTAAGCCACTCTGTAATCAAGTATTCGATGCGGGTGATTGTAAGCCAAGACATGCTTGGGCATATTGTAGCAATAAATATATTGCCAGCAAACAAACCGCGCAACACCATTAAAAAACAAAAAATACCAAACACTAAAAATAAGTACTGCTTTTTAGCTAATAGAGCAAAGAGAATACCAAATACACCAATAATAAATAGTATACCTATTTGGAAAAATAGCTGATAATGCTGATAATGATAGTAATTCGTTACATCCTGAGGACTACCGATAACCAAATCATTATTAACTCCACCTTGTTGATGATGAAAATTTGAAATTTGCAATACAATATTTAACGTCTTGTTTTTCGGTGTGAAATAACCAATTTTAGCACTCATTTCCGGCTTACTTTGCTGCTTTGTTTTCCCCACCTGTCCTCCTTGCAAAACAAGCTGACCATCAATATAAAGTCGATAAGCCGTATACATGTATTGAGAATAGATAGCCATGTTTTCATTCACTTGCTGGGCATCTAATGTAATTTGCTTATGAAACGTCGCATATCCATTTGCGTCTCCCCATAATTTTTGGAAAGACAACGGTGCTGGGACAATGCTTGGAGAATACTGCCCTATTTCTTCAGGGCTTAACAGCCGCTGAGGGTACATTTCCCACTCCCCATCTAATTGATATACCGTCTGCTCCGTCATTGGAATCGTCTGTTGAATTGCTTCTTTATTTCCCCCACATCCACTAATAACGAATAGTACTGCTAGTAGAAAAAAACATATAAATCGTCGCATAACGATTCTCCTCACATATAGAAATAGTCGGTATACATTCACAAACCGACCCTTCACTTTTATTTAAATTGATTTGCATATACCATCAAGTGAGCAATAATGCCCCCAACTCGCTACCATTTACCCTATTATAATTAGTACTTATTCACTTGGATAGATACCTGTTTTAAAAATCTACCTATATGTACTATTTTTCATCATTTAAAACATGCGAAATTAGGCTGCTTTTTAGAAAGTGTCACATTTCATCTAACACAACTCCTTTGATAAGTGGCAAATAGAAATTTACAACATATTGGAGCGCATCCTCTTGTCGCTTTTTCAAACGCTTTATCAAGCTTTGTTCATACATCTTCATCATAAAGACCCCTACACTTTATACAACGAATAAAAATTTTTCCTCTCTGCAAAATAAAAAATTGCCAAGAAAATCGAAATTTTCAAGGCAATCCTTTCATTTATACCTTATAATGACCAGCCACTTCTTTAAGGCTATTCACTGTATCGTTTAATTGCGTAATGGCATTCGTCATATTGTCCATGCTTTCAACTTGGTCACTTACTTGCCCAGACATTTCTTTCATGCCAGAAGATGTTTGTCGCGCTAAGCTAGACACATCCTCCATCGTCGCCGTCACTTGCTGCGTGCTTGCAGCAATTTCCTGCGCTGCACCAGACACAGAATCCACTTCTATAGCTAAAGAGCGAATATCCGAATTTATACCTTCAAACGATTGCTGCACTTTATCCGCTATGACATGCCCTTCATCTAAAACTGTTGCAAGTGCTCGAATCACTTGAACAATTTCATTTGTTTCGTGCTGTACATTTGTTACAACTTGTGAAATTCGCCCAGCCGCAGTTCTTGAATCTTCCGCTAACTTCCGCACCTCATCTGCTACTACTGCAAAGCCTTTTCCTGCCTCACCAGCACGCGCCGCCTCTATTGAAGCATTCAATGCTAGTAAATTCGTTTGATCAGATATATCTGTAATTACTTTCGTAAAATCTCCAATTGTTGACGATAGTTTTACCAGTTCCTGTGTACTTGCAACGGAGGAATCATTTTTTTCATAAATCATTGTTAACTGCTTTTGTAATTGATTCATAATGGCTAAACCAACATTCGCATTTTCTTCTGTCGTACGAGAAATCGCTGAAATTTCTGTAATCGCTTCTGCAATATGCTGAATACCTTGTGCTAACTCGCTCATCGCATATGCACTTTCCTCTGTGCTCGTTAATTGGCTATTTGAGCCCTCTGCAACTTGCTCTGATTGTGCTTGAATCATTTGTGAAGCCTGTAATGTTTGACCAGCATTATGTTGGATTGTCGTTGTCGCATGTTGTATATCATTTGCTTCTTGCTGTAAATCACGAATAATGCTTTGGAAATTATCCATCATCGCATTAAAAGACGTAACAAGCTGACCAATTTCATCCTGTGAGCTTACATTAATACGCTTCGTTAAATCTGCTTCTCCTTGCCCAATATCCTCCAAAGAATCTTTTACTGCTAAAATGCGTGAAACTTGTCTTGAAAGAGTATGATTTGTCACAATAAAAATAACGAATATAACAATAAGCGCAGCGATTACTGTACTAATTTGAATATTTGTTAAAATGGCATTCGATACAGCCACTGTTAAATAAGAGCCATTTGACAATTTCTTTACATAATGAGTGACGCGCTGCCCCTCATATTTTCCTGTCCATTGCTCTAATGCTTCTTGCTCTGTGAAATGCTCACTGCTAAAGCCTAAATCCTCTAAAGATTGCTCGGAAGTTGCTGCTAGCACCTCTCCACTTTCTGACACCATCGCTGCATATAAAACAGTAGCAGATAAATTTTCCTTTAGCTTATTAATATAATACTCACTACCGATGCTTGTTTCTAAATCTAAAAGCTGTTGACCATGACGAGCTACTTGCACAATTTGGGGCTGAGCAGGATCCCAGCTACCCACGCCAACGAATTTATAAAATTCGTCATCGACATCGCGAATTTGCGCCTTTTGCACAATTTGCTGTGCACGGCCATCTAGTAGCTGCATATATTCAGCTGCTTGTCCGTTCGGATCTGCACCAAAATTGAAATCAATTGATGGTGCAACAGATGTTACACCTGTATTCCCTTTATCATCTGTACTCCAAATTTCATCGATGCCACTACGCTTTGCAATTTCCTTTAAATCCTCATATGTAGCGCCTTTATTAATAATATAGGATGCCATGACAGACTGCCCTAGCATTTCCTTTTCCATAATTTTTTCTGCTTCCATTCTTGAATGGATAGCCCCTTCCATTCCCATTGCAACTGACTCTACTAATGCTTCCCCGTTGCTCTTCATATTTTGAGAAGTCGTATGGTAAATATAAATAGAGAATGCACCAATAATTATTACAACGACTAGCATAATTTCTAACATCATCTTCCATTTCAGCGACTTTACCATTTGCAACATCTCCCAAAGAAAAACTATATTTTAATCTCATCATACAACAATAGTTCTTTTTTATTAAGACTTTTACACTATTAATAGGATATTAATTTATTTATTTTCAATAAAATGCCACAAAGTTAATTTAATCTTTCAAAGTTAACAAAAATAATATATTTTTTAATATATATAGCTGCTTTGTAAAGATTGTTATAACATGTTACGATTAAGTGCGGAGGAGGGATTTTATGCAAACATATAAAATTTATGTAACGAATATTTCACAAGCTCTTGCTGCATTAAAAGAAGAGGGCTATGTTGGCAAAGATAGCGGTACATTTATTGAAATAACATTCGACCCAAATCAAAAGATGTCCGTCATTATGCTATTAAATAAACATAAAATTGTTGTGTATGATATTGAAGAAGCGTAAACAAAAAGGCTATTGGGAGATGTAGGCATCCCCAATACCCTTTTTATTATTCGGCTCTATTATACGTTAATGTTAATAATCTCAATAAATTTAATATAAACCCAATTGCAGAAGTTTTTCCCTTTTCCTAATTTAATAAATTTTTTAGTCCCCAATCAACATATTAAAAGGAGTTATTTTGCCACCAATTTTAAACAAGAAAGGAATAAGTGCCAATAAAATAATTCCTACTACAAATGTTGATATAACTAACTCTTTCCATATAATTGAATTATTTAAAAACATTTGATAGATAATTAATGAATTTATTGGAAGGTTAAGTAATAAACCAGTGAGAAGTCCTGGTGCATACTTTTTCATCAAAATGGTCGCAATAAGGTGCGGAAAAATGGCATTAAAAATCATTGAGCCTAAAAATCCAATAAAAATCCATTTCGTAAAATCTGATTCTGGCATATATAAAAAACTAAATGCAGATAAATAAGCCAGAATAGTTATAAAAATAACAGCAAAATGGAATTCACTTGAAGTAACTGGCTTTTGAAACCTTGAAGATTGCTGTGACCATTTAGGCAACCAAATTGCTTCTTCGATATTATGAAGTGTAATAGCAAAACAAAAAAATACTACGAGATAATAGTCCATATACTTTTTCCCCACTCTTAAAGTAACTTACATCGTTAATTTAATAAGAATTACACATTAATTTTTGATAATGTCAGACTGCCATATGTGTCCGTTATTTCAAATACAAATTCTTATTTCGTTGATTAAACGACCACCAGCAGAATAAGAAGGTTCAACATAGCGTTTAACCCATTGATAGACTTGTTCTTTTTTAGGAAGCGGTAATGTATCGATATACTTTAACAAGTTGCTAGACGCTTTGCTCACCTTTGTAACCTCCCTGGAATTTTACGAATATTCGTTCTTTTTTATTGTAGCAAGTTTATGGAAAGTTATCAAATATCAACATTGTTCTTTAACAGAGCCTATTATTTAACCATGACAAACCTCCTGCTGCTTCTCTGTTAATTCGATTTCAAAGCCTAAATCCTCTAGCATTTTATAATCTTTATTTTTTTCCTGTCCTGCTGTTGTTAAATAGTCACCTACGAAAATGCTATTTGCTGCGTATAGTCCCAATGGTTGAAGTGAACCTAAGTTAATTTCGCGACCACCAGAGATGCGAATTTCCTTCGTTGGATTAATAAAGCGGAATAACGCGAGCACCTTTAGGCAATAGCGTGGATTCAGCTCCTTCGTTCCCTCAAGCTTCGTGCCGTCAATCGCATTTAAAAAATTGACAGGGATCGAATCTGCATCTAGTGCATGTAACGCATAGGCAATATCGACAACATCCTGCTTCGTTTCCTTCATCCCAACAATTGCCCCTGAACATGGTGACAACCCATGCTTTTTCGCAATTTCTACTGTATTGACACGGTCTTGATACGTATGTGAAGTTGTAATAAAATCATGGTGCCTTGCTGATGTATTTAAATTATGATTATAGCGATCAACACCAGCCTCTTTTAGTTGCCCCGCCTGCTCCTCCTTTAGCAAACCTAAACAAGCACAGACCTTTAAACCATACTTTTCTTTAATTTCCTTCACAGCCTCACTAACGACGTTGACATCCTTGCGCGTAGGACCTCGGCCGCTTGCCACAATACAAAATGTACCGATTTGATTGTCAAACGCCTGCTTAGCTCCTGCTAAAATTTCCTCTTTCGTAATGAAGCGATATTTTTCAATTGGTGCCGTAGAAATAGATGATTGCGAGCAGTAGCCACAGTTTTCAGGACAATAGCCACTTTTCGCATTTAGTATCATATTGAGCTTCACTTTATTTCCATAATAATGTTTGCGAATTGTATACGCTCCATGTAATAAAGGCAATAATTCCTCATCGGGTGTATTTAAAATAGCTAATGCCTCATCATTCGTTAAAAGTTTTCCTTCAATCACTTCATTCGCTAATTGTTGCCAACTCATACTGTTCCCCCTACTAACTATTTAATTGGTAAAATGCGCAATGTTTTTTGTAAGCGATAGGCAAGTAAGCCCGCGAAAATAGCCAAAATAAAATCCTTCGGCATCGGTGGAACCATCCATGCCCATGCTATTTTATAACTAAAGCCTTCTGGTGCTGCCGCCCATAGCTGATAAGCAAAATACATCCAATTTGTTCCTAACAGATAAATTAAAATCATCGTAATTAAGCCGCTAGCTACGTACGCTTTTCTTGTTTGATAGCGCTCAACAATCGCTCCTGCAATATAAGCGCAAATAATAAAGCTAACGATAAAGCCAAATGTCGGAGAAACTAAAGCTGAAGGTCCTCCAGAAAATTTCGCAAAAACCGGTGCACCTGCTAGTCCAATACACATATACACGGTGCAAGCAACCGCCCCCTTCACTCGACCAAGCACAAGCCCTGCCAAGACGCCAAAAAAGGTTTGGAGCGTAATTGGTACACCACCCGCTACTAAAAATGGCACAAACGAAGTAATGTTCGCTCCTACCATCATTAATGTGGCAAATGCACTACAGTAAAGTAAATCTACCGTGCGCCAAGTCGTACTTTTCGATACCGCTTCCATTCAAAACACCTCATTTACGTTAACCTTATAAAAATATAAGTTAACGTAAATGTTAGCGAAATATTTTATTTTAGTCAATATGAAAATTTGCTAAAATTTTCATATAACGAATAGAAATGAGGGAAAATCAATTGACACGAGGACTTTTGCATCATATCGAATTGTATGTTTCTAATTTGGAGCGCTCCGTAGCATTTTGGGGCTGGCTTTTAGAGGAATTAGGCTACGAACCTTTTCAAAAATGGGAAAGTGGGCAAAGTTGGAAGCTTGCAGATACATATATCGTTTTTGTACAAACAGACGAGAAATTTCAGGATATCCCTTACCATAGGTGTAGAGTAGGTTTAAACCATTTGGCATTTCACGCAAATTCACGTCAACATGTTGATGAGATAACCAATAGGCTAAAGGAAAAAGGCATAAGAATTCTTTACACCGAAAAGCATCCATTTGCTGGTGGAGAACACCATTACGCAGTTTATTTTGAAGATCCTGACAGAATAAAAGTCGAGTTAGTAGCCCCAAACTAAATAAGAGCCATGCGGAGAAATAACTCTGCATGGCTCGTTGATTTTAATTGGCACTTACACTTTCACCAAGATACGCATTTAACATCCATGTATGCTTCTCAATGCTTTGATACATTGCATTTAGCATATCCTCTGTGCGGTCATCGCCTTCCTCTGCCGCAATGGTCATCGTTTCATTTAGCGCCTGCATAATTGTTTTAAAATCGGCGACAACAACAGCCACCATTTGTTCAGCCGTTTCATTACCCTCAGCTTCCTTAATTAATGAATGTTCTAGATGCTCACGCAATGTTGCAACAGGCTTGGCATCCTTTGACAAAATGCGCTCTGCCAACTCATCTAAATTTAATGTTGTTTCATTATATAATTCTTCAAATTTTTCATGCAGTGTAAAGAATGATGGACCACTAACATACCAGTGATAATTGTGTAATTTCGTATACAGTACAGAATACGTTGATACAAGCTCGTTTAATTTTGTGTTTAAATTTTTAGACATAAATCAATAACTCCTTTGTATTTTAGTACACTATACTTTACCCACTTTTTATTTTTTTAATCATATATTTTTATTGAAAATGCTACATACTAATTCAAAAGCAGCCTTGGTTAAATAATTAGCAGGCTCAGCCATCGCCATTTCGGTTGTAATATTGTTTCTCACAACAGCATGGCAATATTGAAAATGCTGAGCTAGAAATTCTCTGTCTTCTTCCTCAATCGCTCCTGATAACAGAGCAACAGGTATACCTTGCTTTTTTGCATATGTAAGTACGCCAAATGGTGCTTTACCGTGTAACGTTTGTGAATCTGACCGTCCTTCACCTGTAATAATTAAATCTGCAGCTTCAATTGCCTGTGCAAAATTTAATCGATTTAGTACAAGCTCAATGCCTTGATTAAATTGTCCATTCAAAAAAGCGATTAATGCACCGCCCATACCACCAGCTGCACCTGCACCTTTGTAATCATGCAAGCGAATGCCCATTTCCTTTTCAACAATATCTGCCCAATGTGTTAAGGCACTATCAAAATAGGCGATGTTCTGTACACCCTTTTGCTTACCAAAAACCGCAGTCGCGCCCTTTGTGCCAACAAGTGGATTATCGACATCACAGGCGATGGAGAAATTGGCATGCTGAATTCTTTTATCCCAATTGGTAAAATCTAAGCGATGAACATTATATAAACCTTCGATTGTATTTTCAACTTCCTGTCCCATTTCATTGAGAAGACGCAAACCTAGTGCGCGCAACATGCCTACACCACCATCATTTGTTGCGCTACCACCAATACAAATAATAAAATCAGTATAGCCTTGTTCCAATGTATGCCGAATTAACTGCCCCGTTCCATAGCTTGAGGCAATTCTGGGATTTCTTTCATCCTCAAGTAGTAGCGTCAAACCAGAGGCTTGTGCCATTTCAATGATGCAAGTTTTACCATCACCTAATATGCCATAGCTCGCTACAATTTCTCTTCCTAAAGGGTCTAGCACATTTGCTGTTTTCATTTGTCCATTTGTACATTGCACAAGTGTTTCAAGCGTTCCTTCCCCACCATCTGCAACAGGTAATAGTAGCATTGTAGCACTGGACAACAACTGTTTAATGCCCTGCTCTATACTTTTCGCTGCCTCAAATGCCGTTAATGTTCCTTTAAATGAATCTGGGCTAATGACAATTTTCAATTTCCTCACCCTTTACAGTTAGTAAAAATATTATAGCATCCATTTCAGCCTAATTACCGATAGAATACTTTTTTAATCTTTGATATGCTAATGGATGGTTTCAAAAAAACGTGTCCTGCAAACACGAATAAGGTGGAATATGAATGAAGAATTACAGAGTTTTATTGTATTATTTTTACACAACAATCGAGGACCCTGCAGCATTTTCTGAAAAGCATTTACAGGAGTGCAAGGAGCTTGAGCTAAAAGGGCGTATTTTAGTTGCAACAGAAGGTATTAATGGTACTGTTTCTGGCACAATTGAAGCTACAAATGCCTATATGGAGCTAATGAAAAATGATCCATTATTTGATGGTATTGTTTTCAAAATTGATGAGGTAGAAGGTCACGCATTCAAAAAAATGCATGTACGACCTCGCCCTGAATTAGTAAATTTAAGCTTAGAGGATGATATAAATCCACATGAAATTACTGGCGAATATTTATCACCTGCACAATTTTTAGAGCAAATGCAGAAGGAAGATACGGTCGTATTAGATGTGCGTAACACATATGAGTATGATGTCGGTCATTTCCGCGGCGCCATTCGCCCAGATGTCGAAAACTTCCGCGATACACCGCAATGGGTACGTGAAAACAGAGAATTATTTGAAGGCAAGCGCGTTTTAACTTATTGTACAGGCGGTATCCGCTGCGAAAAATTTTCTGGCTGGTTAAAGCGTGAAGGCTTTGAGGATGTTGGGCAATTACATGGTGGTATTGCTACTTACGGCAAAGACCCAGAGACAAAAGGTCAGCTATGGGATGGTCAAATGTATGTATTTGACGAACGTTTAACTGTGCCAATTAACCAAGTTGAGCATGTCGTTGTTGGAAAAGATCATTTTGATGGCACACCTTGTGAACGCTATATTAATTGTGCCAACCCAGAATGTAACAAGCAAATTTTAACATCGGAAGAAAACGAAGCGAAGCATTTAGGTGGCTGTACAATTGAATGTACGAAGCATGAGCGCAATCGCTATATCGTACGACATGGTTTAACAGAGGAGCAAGTGCAGCAAGCAATCGCTGCACTTGAGCAAGCATAAAACGGAAAGCGCAAGAAATCAATGTTGATTTCTCGCGCTTTTTTAGTTTACGGGCGAATTAAAGCTTTTTGCGGGCGAAATCCACCTTCAATTGGGCGAAACTATTCGTTTTACGGGCGAATTTGTCTACTAATCGGGCGATTCATTACTTTAGGCCTACTCTCATAGTAGCGCAAGCTGTTCTTGCATTTGCTTCTGAAATGCGGATGTCTTCCAAAGCGTGACAGCTTCTAGTTCACCATATTTTGCAACTAGCTCTTGGACGCAGCGATAACCTATATAATAGGCGAGCCTTGTATAGCCAAACCGTGTGCCACCATTAATAGAAAACCATTCTTTGAAAATATTTTGCGCAGATAGCTGTTGTAAATCATCTCTGAATTTTTCTATAATATTTTGTTCATTCTCTTGACAAAACACCAGCCACTGAGGGTCATCGTAGTATACAAAATACACATCCTCGTGCGCTTGAACTGCTTTCATAGAAAAATAAGTAGCAACGCCTTCTTGTAATAACCAAATATACGGATTTCCCCAATCAACAAGCTGCCAGTTAATCTTCTCTTGTAAAGATATTAAATTGTGCGTCGCATGCCCAAATTCATGCGCGATAATCACTTTCAAATGCTCTTCCTGTGCTGAAAGCTTCTCTAAGCAAAAGGCAATTTCAGGGATAAATTGGCGATATGTATATGCGTTACTTCCATAAATACCTACAAGCAAATGCGTATTTTGTGTAAATTGAATATTATATGCCGTCTCGTAAAAATCGGTTATCTCTTTAATTAAAGCTGGCATAGAGAGCGCCATCGCTCGTATTGCTTGCAATTGCAAAGGATGCTTAGTTAAGGCAGCTTCCATTTTTTGTTCCTTATTGTGGCAATGATAGGTGAAATACTCTTCAAAATGCTCCTTATTGCGAGCAAAGTATTGTTCTAAATAAGTAGTTGTTGGCTCATAATGTTCTACAAATTCTGTTGCAACATCAATAATTTTCATATGAATTCCCCGCTAACCTTCATTTTTCAATAAATGAATGACAGACTGCAATATTGAAACATTGTCTACTACAACTAATTGTAACTTTTTACGTGTACGAACAATTGTATGATAAAGCACTTGTAGTGGGTCAATTGTTGCGCTTTTTCTTGCAGCAGACAGACGCCCATTTGCTTTATATGTGAAATGGTTATCAATAATAACGCAGACACGATTGAACTCATGCCCTAAAATATCGCGTGTCGTTGGCCGCTCAAAATGGTAGCAATCTACAACAAGCCATTTCGTTCTTTTACATTCTTCAATATACGTGATAAAAGCAGCTCTTGTCGAAAAGTAATGCACGCTAATATTTGGGAAATGTTGTTTACCGATAACTAAGCGTTGATCAAAAAGCTGTTGCACAAATGAGTGCATTTCTTTATTGTAGCGCATGACCATTTTAAGCTCATATATTTTCGTATCAAAATGCTTTTCAATATAGCCAAGCACATCAATCCGCTTTCCTTTTCCAAATAAATAATGCCCTGCATCAAGTGAAAAGACAGCAGGCGTCTCGCTTTGTTTTAGCTTCATACGAATATGCGATAGTTGCTCATAGCTCAGCTTTTGCGCTTCATCTATTACAACAATATCAACATCTGTCAAAGACATCTCACTTACCGTTTGGATAGCCCAGCCGTATTGCTCATTTAGAATGCGTTGTCCTCGATTTAAAATATTGCCATGAACAAGCACAACTTTTTTCCCTGCGTTTTTCCATGTTTTCACTAAATCATATGTCAGTAAAGTTTTACCTGTACCTGGTGCTCCATCAATAACGACTGATGTATTTTGTTCAACTAAATTAAGAATTTCTCGTTTAAAAGTCATCTGCGGAGAGGTTAAAAAATATTCTCCATTTATAAATGCATGCGGCAATTCGAATGGTGACACAAGATAATTAATCGGATCAAATACATCATCAATATTTGTCAGCATTCTAATTTGCTGATTTTCTAACACTTGTAGTAGATGGACAAATGATACCTCAATCAGTTGCTCACCTTTCAATTGGTACAATGTTCTCGTTGATGATACAAACGTAAAGCTTAAAATATCAACTTCTAAAAATTTTAAATAATAAACATTTTGCTTTAATTGCTTACGTATCCGATCTTCCGTACTTTCACTTTTTAATTCGATATTCACAATATAATTTTTGCCAATTCGTAATAAATCAAATTCCTTGCTAATCTGTTTAATTCGATAGCCAACGAAAAATTGATGAAGCTTCGGTTCACCAGCATTTATAAGCTCCTCCACGAGCATATATAAATCCTCCAGCTCATTCGTACGCATTTTTTCCATATCGAATTGCTCCGTATATTGTAAAAAAGCTGCCTCAGATAAGTCTGTGTATGCATCGAGCAAGGACTGTAAATGGATTGCTTTCATTAATATCACCCACCTATTAGTTTACCGAATAATGGTATAGAGTGAAATGCTAACCATGCATATTATTTTATGAAAATTAATCTTTGGCTATTCGCCTTTATAAAGAACCAAACACCCAACAATGGTTATAACGATAAAGCTGTGATGGTCGGTGCGCACCTTCCTTTACCTCTTCTCCTGTTGCCACAACCCTATCAGCAATATGGCGTCGGAATTGTGCTTTGAAAAGGCTTTTTCCTAAAATCATTTCATAGACCGCCTGTAAACGAGGCAAAGTAAATTTTTCGGGCATTAAATTGAAAGCGATATTTGTATACTCGACTTTGTTACGTAAACGATACAATGAATACAAAATAATTTTTGCATGGTCAAAGGCAATTGTATTGACCGCATCCTCCACAATTTCAATGACCTCTGTCGTTTTTGTGCCGTATGCTTGCTTGCGTACACGAAGCGTTGCCTGCGCCTGCACCTCTTTTGCTTTATTCGTTAATGTCAGCAAAATCTCCTCAGTTTCTTCAAGCATTTCCTTCGTTTCTTTATATTCTCTCAGCAAGCTTTCCGTTGTAACAGTAAACCAGCCCGCATCACGTGCGTCGTCCCCTGCCTTTAGCTGCATTTTATTTTTAGGCGCAAGTGCCATATAAGATGCACTTAAAATACGCATGCGCGGGTCTCTCTCTACATCTGACCATGTGTATAATTGTTCAGCATATATATCTGTAATACCTGTTTCCTCCATTAGCTCTCGCCCTACAGCCTGCTCCAACGATTCATTAATATCCATAAAGCCACCAGGTAGCGCCCAACAATGCTGGAATGGATGGTGCTTGCGTTGAATAAGCAATACTTCTAAGGCTGGCTGCTCTTGAGAAACTGTAAATACAACGATATCCGTTGCAACACTTGGTTTTTCGTAGCGTTCTTTTTCTTTTTTGTAATGCTCTAAAAATTGCTGCTCATTATCAAATGTCATATAATCACCCTCCTGTACTACAAACCAATTCAACTAATTAATGCACGCACATGCTTAATTGCTTGCTCCATCCTTTCATTATATGTGCCGCTAATTGTGACAAGTGGAATATTACGCTGCGCAAACATTTCTTTTAGTAGCGCATTATTTTTTTCACGTACTAAATCCTCACCTAATACACGATAGCCATCCTCAACCCATGGTACATCTGGCTCTAAATACAAATATAAATCATAGTGCTGTGTCGCAATTGCTTCCTCAACAATGGGTAGCTCATAGCCTTGGTAGACCTTTGTATAATATTGTGTGACCACTTGCTCCGAATCAATAAAAAGTACCTTATTCGTCTGTTTAAGACGTTGAAACTCTAAATGCTTATGTCCATACGTAATCTCTTCATAATGACGATCCATAATTAAATCTGATCCATTGCCAATTTCCTCACAAATTGTACGCCCATATTCCTCAACATAAGTCGTTTGAAAAAGCTTCGCCAAATTACGTACTAAAGTACTTTTACCACAGCTTTCTGTACCAACAACCGCTATTTTTTTCGTAAAGAATGGACGCGCACTAACAGGTAGCATATCCCAATGCTTATAAACACCTTCTGTACGAATTTGTGTTGCACTAATCGGGAACATTTGTCGTTCTTCATCTATTACAACATGCTCTGCATCGGGATAAATTTGATCAAACCACTTGCTATAGCTACTTTCTGAGCTAAAAACATGTGTAATTGGCTCACGGATCGCTGCTTTAATACGTTCGCCGCCCTCTAGCCAGTTATAATCCTCATCTGGAGAATCTGCATCTTCAATATATAAAATTTCTATATTTGGGCAATCTCTCGTTTCCTGCGAAATCCACAATGCGCGCTCTTTATAAGGAATATACGGGATATTTCCCTGCTCGCAAAGCCTACGATCACGCGCTTCATCATATAAAACAATGACATATAATTTATCGACCATTGCACTAGCCTTTAATGTACTGTATAAATGCCCTTGATGGAACGGAATAAATTTACCACCATAAAATCCTACTCTCATAATACTTGCACCTGACCTTTCGAAATGCGCAACCAGTTGACGTAGCCGTATACCGAGTTCGCAAGGAATGCACTCCACATCACAACCATAGTCCAATCATTACCGCCTGTTTGTACTAGTGTAATTACCCATAATGTAATTGTTAATACATTTACTAAAATCCAAAGAATCCATTGTTCTGCAAAGCGTAAAATCATTAAAATTTGCGCAATCACTGATAAGACAACTGCCATACTATCGATACGTACTTGCTGTGCATTAATTGTCGTTAATAACCATGCATAAAGCACTGCTCCAATAACAAAAGTCGATACAACAAGAAGCCACTGTTTCCCTGAAAGCCTTTTTGCATAAACCGTTTCGCCATGAACCGCTTCATTTTCAGGCTTTTTATGCTTTAACCACATATACAGACCGATAAATTGTGTTGGCAAATAAAATAATAAGTTCAGCATTGATTCTCCGTACAATTGATAAGTGTATGCAATATAACCATAGGTTGCTGTTTGAATAACACCGAAGAAGTAGTTACTAATTCTCCCCTTCGCCACTAAAACAACACATAGCATGCCTGATATTGATGAAATTAACCCTAAAATCGTATCATCCCATGCAAAAAATAAAATTAAATTGATGACCGTAAACAAAGCAAGCCAAATACGCTCAAACCAAGTCCAGTCTGCCCATTTCCCAAAAATTGTTGACATTTTATATCTCCCCTTTTACTTAGTAACATTTCGATACTTTATAGTTAGTATAAAAATGTTACTAACATAACGCAATAGGTCGAATGATTTATTTATAGTGCTGAGGCTTTTTAAACCGAGTTCGCATATACCAAAAAAATTTTAAGAGACATAGCGTAAAGGGGAATAGTATGAAATAATTTATATGATAAAATGGGGAGGAATTCGAAAATGCAAGTAAGGTTGACAAATTATACAGAAGATTGGATATTGATGTTCCAACAAGAAGTACAACTATTAAAATCTATTTTTGGTGATGAAATTATATCTTTTGAGCATTTTGGTAGCACATCTATCCCTGGTATGAAGGCTAAGCCTGTAGTTGATATGATGTGTATTGTAAAGGATATTGAAACAATAGACCTTTACAATGAGCAAATGAAATCATTGAACTATGATTTGACTGGCGAATGGGGAATAGAAGGTAGAAGATTATTCCGAAAAGGTGGAGAAAATAGAACACATCATATTCATTTCTATCAATTTGGCAACCCACATATTAAGCGGCATTTAGTATTTCGAGATTATCTTCTTGCTCACCCAAAAGAAGCCAGTGAATATAGTAAATTCAAAGAGGATTTGGCAGACAAATATGAGTCAACCCATGATTACAGTCCTGCCAAAAAAGCATTTGTTTCACATTTGGAGGAAAAAGCACTTGCTTGGTACAAACAAAAAAGTCACATCTAATTATTCCAATGGTGTATTATAAATATTAAGATATTCAAGAAAGCGAGGAAATCAAAATGTTTTATTACGTATCAAATTGTATTTGTTGCAAAAAGGATTTTAAAATATTGGAAGGCACTCGTAAATACCAGCTATATAAGCAAAATATGAACGGTAAATTTACATGTGATCAATGTAGCCACAAAGTTGAACTGGACGCACGAAAAGCGATGTTTGGTAAATTAGGATTTTAAATGAAAAAAGTAGTACCACCTTTATTTAAAAAGACGGTACTACTCTTTTATTTTTAAGCAAAAGTATCTATACTAACTTAACTTTCCGCCAGTAAGCTCTCAATTTCCTTCTCCGTTAAACCTGTGGCACGTTTGATTGTAACGAGGTCTAAATTTAAAGAAATTAGCTCTCTTGCTACTTTGAGGATACCTTTTTCAATGCCTTTTTCAATTCCTTTTTCAATTCCCTCTTGAAGGCTTTTTTCACGCACATCATCTAGTCGAGCTTCTTCATCCAAAATCGCCTTTAAACGAGATTGATAAGCGATAATCGTATTTGGTGTTTGGCTTAAGCTTTCCCATACATTGAATGCCTCTAACAATGTTTCATCTTTCATTGCTAACACCTCCAATTTGTTATTTTAACTATATTATATGGAAAATACTTTGTAGTATAGCAAAATCGACCTCATCTATAATATCTATCACTTCAACCATATCCCATAAGAAAATGCGGACAATTTCTTCGTTTGCCGTGAATGGCATTAGCTGCTTCAAATCACCATAGTATATAGGATTGTATTTAATTTCGCCATTTTCCTCATTTTCACTTTTTGCTACGCCTACAAATAATAACTCTTTTATATGTTGCCCCGTTTCTTCATAAAGCTCACGAATGGCGCATTGTTTTGGTGTTTCGTCAGCTTCTCTCATTCCTGCGGGCAATTCCCACTGTTCTCGCCAGCGATTATAACATAGTAGAATTTTCCCTTCGCATTGAATAATAGCGTAAGATCCTGCTAACCGTTCTAATGCTGTTATTTCAGATTCTTCAAGTCGTATTAACTCTAAAAATGTATAGCCATGTTTTTTGGTTTGCATATAGCCTCCTATTAATAGGTCAGTCGTTCTGTTGAAATTAATTGGTTGTTCTCAAATTTTGCGATTATAATATCAGGCATCTGTAAGCTATGCCAAAAAACAATATTATATTGTTTATCAAAATGATTTAATAGTAGAGTTAGGATATTGCCGTGTGTGCCAATAATAATATTTTCATCTTTGTGGAGGGTTAGTAATTTTTCGATTGTTGGGATAACACGATTTTGAGCCGCTATGTTTGATTCGCCGCCTAGGAAAGAAAAAGTAGGCTCTGCCCATACTTTTTGGATGGCACTTAAAAAATCAGGTATTATTTCTTTTGCTAAAATGCGTTCATTTAATGTTTCCTCATGAATAATTGGTAAATTTTTATCATTTGCTATTGGTTGAATTGTTTCGATAGCTCGTTGATAATTGCTTGCATACATTGCATGGATTTCTATAGCATTAAATACTTTTGTTAATTTCAGTGCTTCAGCGATACCTTCCTCAGATAATGGGCGACCATACTCATCTGGTGTATAGTGGGAATGTGCATGACGTACGAAATAGATTGTGTTCATATATTGTCCCTACTTCACATACTGCTCTGGGATTGGCTTATCTGGCCTTTGCGGACAATAGTGGCAGTATGGGTCACTGCATTTTTCCTCAAGCCATGTATTGCATGAAGGACAAAAATAAGCATCATATTGATCGTTTCGAATTTTTTGGCTATTACAATGCTTGCAGCGCTCATTTGAAATTTCCCCCTCGAATTTAAAGCCATTAATAATGATATAATCATCTTCTTGCCGAATATTCATTTATTTTTCCTCCATCATTTATTAGTCAATTGTTGTGTTCTCTACTACATTCTTACGTAATATATGTAAAATTTAGTAATCATCTATTATATTTTGCTTTAGTTTATCATTGTATGCAATAGCAAAAGGTGATGGATTTGTATTTTCGATTTTTGAAAAGATGTGTTTCTATCTGGAAAAATTAAAATAAAAACACGAATGGCTGTCTGGAAATATAGGTATTACCCTATTTTCCTGACAGCCTAATTTTCATTTAAAATTCTTCCCCTACTAACTCCTGTACAACATTATCATAGGCTAGTTGAATTTCAATTTTATCTGCTTTATCATTAGCAATCCATTGCGATACTTGCTCCTGCAAAGTTTGCGAAGCGCCATTTAGCTGAATTTGCATAATCGTTGATTTTAATAGTTGTTCATAGTGCTTGACTGCTTGTCGATTCATGGTGTACACCTCTTTAAATTACTTGCTCGATTTGCTGACGTAGTGTTTTCGCAGCAGCTACCATATTGGCAAGTGCCGCAACTGTTTCAGGCTCTTTTCGTGTTTTCAGCCCACAATCAGGATTTACCCAAAATTGATTACGCGCTAATACTTGCAAACTATCTTGCATAATTGTCAGCATCTCTTCCTCACTTGGAACACGCGGACTATGAATATCATAAACACCTAAGCCAATCCCTTTATCATACGGATTGTGCTGTAACGAGCTAATCAGCTCTCCATGGCTTCTAGATGTTTCAATTGAAATAACATCCGCATCTAAGGCGCTAATTGGTTCAATGAAATCATTAAACTCGCAGTAGCACATATGTGTATGAATTTGCGTTTCATCTTTTACGCTTGCGGTTGCTAGCTTAAAGGCACCTACTGCCCATTCTAAATAAGTGTCCCATTGCTCTTTACGGAGTGGTAAACCCTCTCTTAATGCGGGCTCATCCACTTGGATAATTGCAATACCCGCCTGCTCAAGTGCTTCAATTTCTTTACGCAACGCTAAGGCAATTTGATAGGTTACATCCTTTCGCGCTATATCGTCACGTACAAACGACCAATTTAAAATCGTTACAGGACCTGTTAACATTCCTTTAACATGACGCTTCGTTAAGCTTTGAGCATAGGCTGTTTCCTTCACAGTCATAGCTGCCTCCCATGCTACATCTCCATAAATAATTGGCGGTTTTACGCAGCGAGAGCCGTAAGATACTACCCATGCATTTTCGGTAAATGCAAAGCCTGTTAATTTTTCACCGAAATATTCCACCATATCTGTACGCTCAAATTCACCATGCACAAGTACATCCATATCTAGCTCTTCTTGAATTGTAATCCAGCGTGCTGTTTCTTTCTCTAAAAATGCGCTATATTCAGCGTTTGTTAAATTGCCCTTGCGCCACGCATTGCGCTTTTGTTTTACTTCGTCTGATTGCGGGAAGCTACCAATAGTTGTTGTTGGGAACAATGGTAACTGCAATGCCTCTTGTTGAATGGATAAACGCTCTACAAATGCTGTGTTGCGCTCAAAATCAGCTTGCTGAATAGTTTGAACAGCCTGCTGTACTACCTTGTTGTTGCGAATCGGATGATTTTTCAACGCCTCTATCGCCTTCATGCTTGCCGAAATAGCGCTATTATTCGATGTATCTTGACCATTTAAATAAGCTGCTACTTCTACAATTTCTACAACTTTTTCATCCGCAAATGCTAGTGCATTACGCAATGTTGAATCAAGCTTTGTTTCGAATTTCGTCGTAATTGCTGTATGCTGCAAATGACATGAAGATTGAATCCATAGCTCTCTCGCACCTGAAAGCTGTTCAATTGCCTTCACAGTTGCGTTTACTTCCGCTAAATTCGCACGCCAAATATCTCGTCCGTTAATGACGCCAGCCGCTAAAACTTTGTCTTTTGGGAAGCCGTACTGACGTAGTGCATCCATATTGTACGTATAGCCATGTACGAAATCTAGACCGATTCCTTGAACAGGAAGCTGAATAAGCTGCTCATATGCTGATAAAGACTCAAAATAGGTTTGCAGCATGATTTTAGCTTCCGGAACAGCTATAGAAAGCTGCGCATACATCTCTTGCACAAGCTTAATTTCTTCATTATCTAATGAAGTAACAAGCGCCGGCTCTTCAAGCTGTATCCATTCTGCCCCAACATCTACTAACTCCTTTATTACTTGCGCATATAGAGGTAAAATCGCTAACACCAATGATGCCTTTGCTAGACGGTCATAGCCTTTTGTTAGCTTTATCAGTGTATAGGGCCCAATTAATGTTGGCTTTGCCGTAATATCGAACGCCGCCTTCACTTCAACAAAATGCTTTAACACCGTATTTTCTGTTAGCTGTAATGCTTGACCTTCATATTCAGGTACAATATAGTGATAGTTTGTATTAAACCATTTCGTCATTTCACTTGCGACAGCGTCTTTATTCCCACGTGCCATCGCATAATATGTTTGCAAATCTACTTTGCCGCCCTGCCATTTAAAACGCTTCGGTACAAGCCCGAACATTACTGCCGTATCAAGCACACGATCATAATTTGTAAAATCACCAACCGAAACAAAATCCAATCCTAGCTGCAATTGTTTTTCAATACGGCTTAAGCGAATTTCCTTTTGCTGCTTTAAAAAATCCTCCTCTGTTATTTCTTGTTTCCAAAATTTCTCCAACGCCTTTTTCCACTCTCGATTTTCCCCAATATATGGATAGCCAATAGTTGTTGTTACATACGTCATTTCATAAACCTGCCTTTCAATTTTTGTTTTTTGTACAACAAAAAAGCCATCTTCCTTTTATGGAAAATGGCTAAAGAAATTTACACATCGCAAAAAACACGTAATGGTTATCCCATTCGTACTTGTTTGATTGCTCGTACTCGTAACATCAATCGTTACTTTTCACCACCTATTTCCACGTAGGTATTTTGGTGTGTACTAGATATTGGCAGGTCTCCTGGCTTATCATCACTGCGCCTCACAGCCTTCCCAGTTTTTCACCAGTGGCATTTGTGATTTGCTCCGATTTACAGTTGCGGGACAGCGTCGGATTTGCACCGACTTCCCTTTTAAGCCAAACTTTCGCTTGGCACCAAACCTTACACATTATTCAATTGTGCCCTTACTGTATCATACTTCTCTATAAAAATGCTATCTTTTCTTAATAATTTTATTTCTTTAGTATGATTTAAAAAAGGTGCAGTGGAGACTGTCCCCACTGCACCTCTATTATTATTTACGCTTTAAAAATAACAATGCCAATATTGCCAATATAGCAATAATAATTGATGGCATTAGCCATTTGCTTGTAGAGTTTTCTTCCTCTACTGATTGCTGTAGCTGAACATAATGCAATGCGGCTTCCGTTGATGCTTCTGTAGCTTGTTCATGACCTTCGCCGTGGTGACCATGGCCACCACCACCTGTAGTGAAATAAGAAAGATCAACAGTGCTACCTACCCAATCTTGCGCCTTATCTGAAGATGCAGATACGCGCGGATGGCCTGATAATGGATAATCCTTACCACCAATCACTAAAATCGTCGCTTCATCCACCGTTTTTACATCATCAATAACACCTGTTGGCCCTGCAACAAAGCCTCCCATTTGCGGTAGTGTATGTCCGTTCATATCATAGTTCAAATGTTCAAAGATAAAATCAATATATTGTGCCTTCGTTAAAGTTGCATCTGGATTATCAAGCTTAAGCTCCTTATGGAACAATGCCATATTTAAATCATTGTATGTAATATCTCCTTCTAAAGAAGATACGTATTCCTCTTGAAGGCTAGCATTTGCTTTTTGCTCAAAATTTTCACCTTCTAAATGGAAAAAGTCCGCAATCCATGCCGCAAATTCCATGCGAGATAGGTTATCCTCTTGCGATAACTTCATATCTTCACTATTATAACCAAGTAACCCCAGACTATTTAACAATAGTATTTTCTGCGCATTTTCAGCAGTTGGATCAATATCCTCATAGATATTTTTTTCTGTCATTGTATGCGCTGATACACTTTGAGTTGCAAATAACAAGCATAACGCCAATAATGTCATTATTCTTTTCATACTCTTTCCTCCTATGGTCTATCTACTTTTTTAGTATAGCCTAGAAATGTGAGTAAAGTATGAAGATGCACTATTTTTTTGCTCCTCTCTATTATTTCGTCAAAAATTGTTCAATTACTTGCTGAAACGCTGCCATTTTATGTTGCTCTTTCAAGGCTACGCGGAACCATTGTCCATTCATTCCAGCAAAATTTTGCGTATGGCGCAGTACGATGCCTTGTTTTAATAGCGAAAAATAAAAATCCGTTGCATCATATGCAAGTGGTAAACGAAACGCAATATAGTTTGTTTCACTATTCGTTACAGTACAACCTTTTTCCGATAAAAATTTAGCTATTGCTACACGGCTTGTCGCTGCTTGCTGTCTTGACTCTCTACAGAAGCTATCCTCCTGCAATGTCTGCAAACCAAGCGCTATCGATATAGCACTTACATTCCAATGTGGTAGCCCTTGCTTAATTTCAGAAGCTTGCTGTGTTAGTGCATAGCCAAGTCTGACACCTGCCATGCTATACATTTTGGTCATCGAGCGAAGAATGATTAAATGATCGAAGCTTGCAACTAAATCAATCATCGAGTGCGTTTCATCTGTCCAATCCATAAATGCCTCATCAACAACAAGATCACATCCTACTAGCTGTGCATGTTGCAGCAATTCAATTAGCTGTTCTTTAGGCGTTACAACACCTGTTGGATTGTTTGGGTTACAAATATATAAAGCTTTTGCTTCAAACATCGCCTGTTTTAAGCGCTCCATTGGCAATGAATAACTCGTTAGCTCATCTACCTCAATCGCTTGTATAATTGCTTGCTCTTGTACTAACGTACGTGTATATTCCGAAAAAGAAGGCTGCACAATAACAACCGTTTCTTTCCTATAACGCTTAGCTAAAGCCATTAAAAGCTCTGCTGCCCCATTTCCTATCACAACATGTTCTGTCTCTACATGATGTCGGTGCGCCAATTGACTGCGCAGAGGCTCTGCATTTTCATGAGGATAGGAGGCAATTTTTTCGAATAAAGACGACCAGATAGCCGAAAAACTTGCCGGTGGTCCTAAGAAATTGACATTCTCACTTAAATCAATAATATGTTCTGGCATGTCAAGCTGTAGCTGCTTGTACAACGTTGCTGGATTAGCGCCATGTGCAGGATATTGCATAAATAACACCTCCAATTAGTAATGTAAAAATAATCGTTACAGTGTATAAGTGCTGTATAGTACGCAAAATATGCTGTTTATTTAATTCCACAATAGGCTCCCCCATATAGGCACGGAATGATGATTTACCTTGATAAATATTTTCGCCACCTAAACGAATTCCTAATTGCAAGGCAGTTGCAGCTTCTAAATAGCCGCTATTTGGGCTTGGATGTTTTTTAGCATCTCTCAGCCAATAACGAAGGCGCATTCTCATTGAAAAAGGGCCTTCATTTTTCGTAAATAATAAAATAAATAATCCAGTGATGCGGCTCGGTATAAAATTTGCGATATCATCAAGCTTTGCAGCAAAGCGACCAAACTGTTGATAACGCTCGTTACGATAGCCAATCATGGAATCAAGTGTATTGATTGCCTTATAAACCCATGCGCCTGTCGCACCGAATAACAGCGCATAAAAAATCGGTGCAGTAATGCCATCGCTTGTATTTTCAGAAACAGTTTCAACGACACCGCGCACGATTTCAGGCTCCTCTAAATGCTCTGTATCACGACCAACAATCCAGCTAAGCTTCGTGCGCGCCTCCTGCATATCGCCTTGCCGCAATGCATGATAAACGACCATCGCTGCATCCTTCAGGCTTTTTTGTGCAATGGCAACTGCACTTAAAATAACCTCAAGCATAGCAGCTAGCCATATTGAAACAAATCCAGCAAAATAAATAATTAACCAAACGATAAATCCTGTCATGCAAACAACAAATACTGCGGTTACCAACCCTTTTATAAAACGAGCCGACCCGTGATTAAGGCGTTTTTCAAAAAATGAAATAAGCTTGCCTACCCAAATAACAGGATGTGGCCATGAACGCGGGTCTCCAACAATGCGGTCAAGTACAATAGCTACGCAAACAATGGCAATATTCATCGTAGCTCCCCTTTTTGGTACGCCTCATAGCCATCAATCGCTTTATACAACGTGGTCGCAACGCCTTTTCCTATCAGTGCGCCTAAACGTGTAATCGAGCCTCCATATTCATGGAACTCACCTCGTTCCGTCATCGCAAGAGCAACGCTATCTGTTGATGTTCCTGTTGCAATGGTACCACTTTGTTGGTCCATTATACGGCGCTCATACAGCACCTTTACTTTTGCCTCAATAATGCAATTGTAAGCTTGAATAAATGCCTCCTCACTTACATCCCCTTCTATAAATACGAAAATATTTATCGTTCCAACAGCAGGTCTATATGTATATTGAAAGGATTGTGTTACATCTACTGCATTTCCTAAACCAGCTGTTATAAAAACTATAATGGAGGTTTCTCCATCCGTATAATGATCCTTCATAATAAAGCGCTGTGGTACTGCTGTCATCATTGCAACTGTAGCATCCAAAGGTACTTTATAGCGCTTTAAAAATTGCTCATATTCCAATTTTGCATCCTCGGGATAATAGTCTTTATGAACCGTTCGATTGACAAAATATTGATAATAGCCAATCCCCGGATTGACCATTGCTGAGCTTAATACTTTTAGTGGCTGCTCACTTTTCATAATAAGAAGCTGCTCATCTAGCTCAATTGTTAACATGCTGTATCCTCCAATCCAATGAAAAGGGCGTCCCAAATTGGACGCCTCTATCTCACAAAAACAAAATGATTGTTATTGCGCAAGCTAAACAAACGACCATGTAAGCGAGGGCAATAATAAATTTCCTTTGCTCCTTCATAAATATATACTCAAGCGCTACGCGAATAGCAAACACGAGGGCAAAAAATAAAAATAATAAGAAATATAAATACTTCCCACTAAATCCTTTCACTGCAATATTGACGATGAAAAATGCAGACAAAAGAATTTCAAATACAAGATGAGCTTTGTTTACGTATTGATCCATAAACTTTTCATTCTTTTTAACGTTAAATTTTTTTCTTAGCCTTAAATCAAGTATGCCAGCAATAACAAAGCCAGCAATGAAAACGATAATAATCACAACTTTAACCCTGCCCCAATTTTTTATTTTTGTAAATACTTATTTCGCCATTCATTCGGAACCAAATTCCCACCTGTTGACCAAACAAGATGGTGTGCGTTTTGCATAAACGGTTTTAATCCATGTGTATCTAAATACATCTCGCCTTTACGAGCAAGCTGTACTGGTCCAAAAAAGCCAGCATGTGCTGATGGCTCCATAAAAATATGCTCACTACTAAACATTTCTCGTAAGCTCTCAAATAGAAAAGAGTCTTCTACAGTATAACAACCGCTCACAATCGTTTCCATCTGTGCACCTACAAATTTCGATGCTCGGCCTACTGCTAAACCATCAGCCTCTGTTATATTTGTTAAGCCAATTTGCGCAACATCAATTTCATCATGTAATCCGGTCATCATACCTAGTAGCATACACGGTGACTGCGTCGGCTCAGCGAAGAAAATATGCACATCTGGGCCATATAACTGCTTTAGGCCATAGCTTATCCCTCCTGGCGCACCACCAACACCACACGGTATATAAACAAATAACGGATTTTCTTTGTTAACAGTAATGTTCTTGGCATCTAACTGTGCCTTCAAACGCAATGCCGCTACAGCATAACCAGCAAATAAATCCAGCGAATTTTCATCATCAACAAAATGACATGTTGCATCTTGCTCTGCTTCCAAACGCCCTTGTCTTACCGCCTCGCTATAATCTGCCTCGTATTCAACAACCGTCACCCCAAGAGTTCGCAGCAATTGCTTTTTCCATTCCTTTGCATCCATCGACATATGCACGGTTACATCAAAACCTAATTTTGCACTTATAATACCGATACTCAATCCTAAATTACCTGTTGAACCAACTGCAATTTTATAATTCTTGAAAAATTGTCGAAACTCTTCATTATTTAATTTACGATAATCGTCTTCTATAGACAATAACCCGTGCTCAAATGCTAAACTTTCAGCATGCTTAATAATCTCATAGATACCGCCTCGTGCTTTAACAGAACCTGCAATCGGTAGTGCATGATCACATTTCAATAGAAGATTCCCCTCTATTTTTATGTGATTAGAGCTTTCTAAATAGGACTTCATCCGTGCTATGTCAATTATTGGAGATTCGATAATTCCTTGCAATTCACGCATTTCTGGAAAAGCTACTTCAAAATATGGTGCAAAGCGTTGCAGCCTTGCCTCTGCGTCATGCACCATTTCCATCGAAAAAGGATAATTTTGTGCATCATTTACTTGATTATTTAGCCAAAAAGCTGGTTCAGCTCGTTGTAAAAATGGAATTAAAGGGAATTTCTCGCTAAACTGCGCTAATGAATTATGCATTATTATTCATTTCTCCTTTCAATTTTTCAGCCCGTTCACAAATTTGTTGAAATTTTTTTTCGAAGGCAATATTGTTTTCCTCCGTACGCTTTTTTGGACCTTTTGTTCTTCCTCCTGCTCGGCGAAATTTTGCACTTTCATAACGAAAAGCTAGCAACTGGTCTATATTGTCCGCCGTCATCTCTCTTCCATTATGGTCAACTACAAATGCTCCTTTTGCTAAACACATTGCTGCTAGACCATAATCTCCTGTAATAACAATATCATTTTTCGAAAGCGTATTCACTAGCTTAAAATCAACTGAATCTGGCCCCTTAGGCACAACAATTGTTATAACATTATCACGTTCAATGCGATGAGACGTATCGCAAAACAAGATTGGTTTTATCTTATATCGAGATGAAACAGATAGCGCCAAATCAATAACTGGGCATGCATCTGCATCAATTAATAACTGGATCAATTTTTATTTCTCCTTTCAAAAAAATGCTTTTGTTACTCTTATTTTATTATTTTTATATAATTTTTTGTCGGCTTATTTCCATCCTTTTTTTCACAAACGAATAAAAATTGATTGAATTGCAAGAAAAATCATAATACTATAACATTTAATAGCATTTGAGGAGGGAACAATTTATGATGACTGAAATTAATAACGAGCAATTAGCGAAAACATATGTTGATGGTGTGTTTGAGAAATTAAAAAAGAAATACGCTTTTGAATCAGAATTTTTACAAGCAGCCGAAGAAATCTTTTTATCATTAGTACCTGTTTTTGCCCAAAACCCAGAATATATTCACCATAATATTTTAGCACGTATTGTTGAACCTGACCGCATAATTTCATTCCGAGTAGCATGGCAAGATGATCAAAACAATGTGCAAGTGAATCGCGGCTATCGTGTGCAATTTAATAATGTGCTAGGCCCATATAAAGGTGGATTCCGATTCCACCCTACCGTAAATGAGTCCATCATGAAATTTTTAGCCTTTGAGCAAATTTTCAAAAATGCCTTAACTGGCCTGCCGATCGGTGGGGCTAAAGGTGGCTCGGATTTTGACCCTAAAGGAAAATCTGACGCTGAAATTATGCGTTTTTGCCAAGCATTTATGACAGAAATGTATCATTATATCGGTCCTAATAAAGATGTCCCTGCAGGTGATATCGGTGTTGGCGCTCGTGAAATTGGCTATATGTGGGGACAATACAAGCGCATTCGCGGGCAATTTGAACCGGGAGTTTTAACTGGCAAAAAGCCTGGCTACGGCGGCTCGTTAGGACGTAAAGAAGCAACAGGCTACGGTTTAGCCTATTTTGTGAGCGAAATGTTACATGATGCAAATTTAATGTTTATTAATAAAACGGTTATTGTATCTGGCTCCGGTAATGTAGCCATTTATGCAATTGAAAAGGCGCAGCATTTCGGCGCAAAAGTAGTTGCTTGCTCAGATTCTAACGGCTATATTTACGATCCAAAAGGTCTTGACTTAAAAGCGATTAAAGAAATTAAAGAAGAAAAAGGCGCGCGTATTAGCACATATTTAAATTATCACCCTGAGGCAGAATATCATGAGGACTGCTCTAAAATATGGACGATTCCTTGTGATATTGCCCTACCTTGTGCAACTCAAAATGAAATTAATGGCGATGCAGCACGAACTCTTGTTGAAAATGGCGTCAAGTTAGTAGCGGAAGGTGCGAATATGCCATCTGATTTAGAAGCTATCAATGTCTTTTTAGACGCAGGTATTTTATTTGGACCTGGAAAGGCAGCAAATGCTGGTGGTGTCGCTGTTTCTGCACTTGAAATGGCACAAAATTCAAGCCGTAATAGCTGGACATTTAGCGAAGTAGATAACAAATTACATGAAATCATGCAATCTATTTTCCTCGAAAGCAAAGAAGCTGCTGAAAAATACGGCCATAAAAATAATTTAGTAGTCGGCTCTAACATCGCAGGCTTTAAAAAAGTGGCAAACGGTATGATTGCAGAGGGTATTTATTAATTAAACGAAGGGGTGTGGGGAAAGCAAGCCCACACTTGCACTTCCCCCTCCCTTAAAATCCCCTATTTATCAAAAAGGCAAAAGCATTTTCTATGAAACAACATAGTTTTTATTTAATCCCCCAAGCCGTTGAGTTGAACCAGTAAGTTTTTAAATTTAGGAATTATCAGGCAAAGTTCCAGCATTCCATTTAAAAAGTTTAAAAAAATTTCACACTCTATAAAAAAACGAACATTTTATGTAGACAAGTTTATAATCGTTCGTGTTACAATATAGCTATATTTTGTGAAATGGAGGGTTTCTTGTGGAATTAGTGTACACAGGTAAAACAAAAGATGTCTTTAAACTGGAAGATGGGCATTATTTATTGAAGTTTAAAGATGACGTTACAGGTGAAAATGGCGTATTTGATCCAGGTGCGAATACAGTTGGCTTAACAATCGACGGCGCTGGCTTAGCAGGACTTCGCCTTACTTCGTTTTTCTATTCAAAACTAAATGAACAAGGTGTACCAACGCACTATGTAGATGCAAATTTCACTGACGCAACAATGACTGTGAAACCTGCAACAGTATTTGGCAAGGGCTTAGAAGTTATTTGCCGCTTTAAAGCTGTCGGCTCTTTTTTACGTCGTTACGGTGCTTATGCACAAGAAGGTCAAGATTTAAATGCCTTTGTAGAAGTAACGATAAAAGATGACGAGCGACAAGACCCACCTATTTCGGCGGACGCACTTGATATGCTAGGTATTTTATCATTAGAAGAATATGAGATTTTAAAGCAACGTACAATTGAAATTTCTAAATTTGTAGCAGCTGAGCTTGCTGAAAAAGGCCTAACTTTATATGATATTAAGCTAGAATTTGGCCGCGATGCAAAAACGAACGAAATCATCTTAATCGATGAAATTTCTGGTGGTAATATGCGCGCTTACAAAGGCACAGAATACATTGAGCCACTTCAATTAGAAAAAATTATCCTTGCGTAAAAGACTATAGGGAAAGCAGGCTGAGACCTGTCTTTTCCTATAGTTTTTTCATTTTAATCCCACTTGCAACCTTTTTAAACCAAAAACGACTAATTTTTAAAAGGAGGCTAGAATCTTGAAAAAATTAATCTATCTTATTGGTTTCACTACTATTTTTCTCTTTAGTTGTTCTCCACCTGTTTTTAGTCCAGAGCAATATATTGAAGTAGACAAGTACACAGGCAATGGGGATGAATATGAAGATTTCTATACTGTTACAAGCAATAAAGAGGTTCAAACAGTAAGAGAAATATTGAATACTATCGTTTGGGAACAAAAGAAAATCGACATGGAACGCCCTCCAGATTATCGATTTATCTTCCAGTTCAAAGATCCAAAAATTGAAGCGAAAGCAGTTCCTTACGCTTTTTGGATTAATCAAAACATTGTTGAGTTAGCGGTTTTAGCATCTTCAGATCAATATGTTCAACTCGATGAAAATCAATCAGCGGAGTTTTTTGAAATTTTAACTAGGGATAAATTGAAATAGGTGTAGAGAGATTCTTCACACCTATTTTATCCCGCAAGTAAAATACCTGCTGCCGCCCCTAGTAAAACAATTAGCCAAGATGGCGTCCTCCAAAACATCAACAAGCTAAACAATATAGCAACAACAACAAAATCCTTTGCTGTTATAACCGTGGTTACCCATAACGGATCAAATAATGTAGCAAGTAAAATACCTACTACTGCTGCATTCATCCCTTTTATCATAGCGCCAAGCTTTGGATTTCGGCTTAATTGTAGCCAAAACGGTAATGCGCCAATGATTAGTAAAAAGGCGGGTAAAAATATCGCTACTGTTGCTAACGCTGCACCAAATAGTCCTCCGATATCCGCACCTATATAAGTAGCAAATGTAAATAATGGACCTGGAACTGCCTGCGTTAACCCGTAGCCTGCAAAAAAGCTTTCCTCTGTCATGATGCCTGTAGCAACAAATTCGCGCTCTAATAAGGGCAAAACAACATGCCCCCCACCAAAAACAAGGGCACCCGCACGATAAAACCGTTCAAACCAATCAAGCCACTGCCACTTCGTAAATTGACTAATAACTGGTAGCACAATTAATAAGCCGATATAAAAAGTCAAACAAGCTATACCAAAACGCTTTGATAAAGAGAGCTCCAAGCTCTCTCCTTCTTTTGTTATTTCACTTTTCCTAAACAGTATGTAGCCTAAAATCCCGCTAACTACTATGACAAAAATATGTGCCAATGCCCCTTCTACTAACAGCACTCCTGTCATTGCAAAAAGCGTTAAAATCTTTGTTTTCGATTCCGTAGCAAATGATTTCCCCATGCCAATAACAGCGTGAATAACAATCGCTACAGCAACAAGCTTCAAGCCATGTAGCCAGCTTAGTTCGTAATTTGCTTGTACAAAAAACAACGAAAAGACTACCAATATTAATACCGATGGCAATGTAAACCCTAAAAACGATAAAACACCACCCAGCAATCCTCCTCTTGCTAAACCAATGGCAATCCCCACTTGACTACTCGCTGGTCCTGGGAGAAATTGTGATAATGCAAGAATATTGGCATACGTCTTATCACTTAACCATTGCTTACGTTTCACATATGTATCGTAAAAATAGCTAAGATGCGCGCTAGGTCCTCCAAAAGATGTGCACCCAAGCTTGAAGGCTGTCCAAAAAACTTCGAAATATTTCAACATATTACGCCACAACCCCTTTCTATTTTTCTACTAGTATGAAAGAACTTTACTATGTAAATCCATCAATATTATTTCTTTTTTCAAAAGCAATGTAAATGACATCATTAAATGTTTACATTCTTTTAAAAATATTTACAATAGAATTTCCTGTTGAATCACGATAAATAATTTCCCCGTCGTAATTTTTGCGCAATTCCGTAAATGATGGTACAATTTATTTCGAATATCGGAATACGAGGAGGCTTTTTATGTCAACATTAAAACGTAGTGAAGTTAATATTGAAGAAACTTGGAATTTAGCAGATTTATTTGCTACAGAGCAACAATTTGAGGATGCGATTGCGGAAGCGCAATCAACTGCAGCGTCAATCGCTGAAACATATAAAGGTAAGATTGTAGATGCACAAAGTGCTGTCAATGTGATTGCTGCATACGAAAAACTTTACGAAAAATTAGTTCCAATCGGTACATATGCAAACCTTGCTCTTAGCGTAGAGCAAACAAATGGTGAAGCACAAATGCGAGCTGCAAAAATTGGACAAATAAATTCAGCAATTAGTGCTCAATTATCATTTATCCGAAGTGAGCTTTTGCAGTTAGATGAAAAGGTACTAGTTGAAGCAAGTGAGCAAGCGCCACAATATGATAACTATATTCGCAAGCTGTTACTTCAAAAACCATACCAATTACATCCTGAAGCTGAAAAAGCATTAGCTGCATTTGGTACTACTTTTGACGCTGCATACGGCTTATACAATACAACTAAATTAGTAGATATGCAGTTCCCTAACTTTGAAGCAAATGGAGAAAGCTACCCACTTAGCTACAACTTATTTGAAGGTGATTGGGAGTCTGAAAACAATAAAGAGGTGCGTCACGCTGCTTTTGAAGCATTCCATAGTAAGTTACGTGACTATCAGCATACGACAGCAAAAACATATGATACACACTTAAAAACAGAAAAAACAGAAGCGGATTTACGTGGCTATAGCTCTGTTTTCGATTTCTTACTACAGTCACAAGAAGTAGACCGTTCACTTTACGATCGCCAAATCAACTTAATTATGTCTGAGCTAGCGCCACATATGCGCCGCTACGCAAAATTACTACAAAAAGTTCATAAGCTAGAGAAAATGACATTTGCAGATTTAAAAATTTCACTTGACCCGTCTTATGAGCCAAAAATTACAATCGACGAATCGCGTAAGTATATGAAAGAAGGCTTAGCAGCAATGGGGGCTGACTATGCAGAAATGCTAGATCGTTCATTTGATGAGCGCTGGACAGATTTCGCAAACAATGCGGGTAAATCAACTGGTGCATTTTGTTCAAGTCCATTCGGCTACCACCCATATATTTTAATTTCATGGACGAGTAAAATGAACGAAGTGTTCGTATTAGCACATGAGCTTGGTCACGCAGGCCACTTCTACTTAGCTAATGCAAATCAAAATATTTACAATGCTCGCCCTTCACTATACTTTATCGAGGCGCCATCAACGATGAATGAAATGCTTATGGCAAATCACTTATTACAAAACTCAACTGATGCACGCTTCAAACGTTGGGTTATCTCAACAATCGTATCACGTACTTACTACCATAACTTTGTGACGCACTTATTAGAAGCAGCTTACCAACGCAAAGTCTATGAAATTATTGATGCTGGCGGCTCGGTCAATGCGCCGAAATTAAACGAATTAAAACGTGGCGTGATTGAAGAGTTCTGGGGTGATACTGTAGATATTTTAGATGGTGCTGAATTAACTTGGATGCGCCAACCACACTACTATATGGGCTTATATCCATATACGTACTCTGCTGGCTTAACAATTTCTACACAAGTATCGAAGCGTATTTTAGAGGAAGGTGAACCTGCTGTAGCAGATTGGATTAACGTCCTAAAAGCTGGTGGCACAA
The DNA here is from genome assembly GCF_000612805.1 of Bacillus ndiopicus. Taxonomy (GTDB): domain Bacteria; phylum Bacillota; class Bacilli; order Bacillales_A; family Planococcaceae; genus Metasolibacillus; species Metasolibacillus ndiopicus. The sequence continues at coordinate 486,528 of NZ_HG964404.1, forward strand.
AATCACCTGTTGAGCTTGCAAAAATGGCTGGTGTTGATATTACAACTGAAGAACCATTACGCAATACAATTGCCTACATTGGTAGCTTAATTGATGAGCTTGAAAAATTAACTGCTGAGCTTGGTGAAATTTAAAAGTGAAAAGCATATTAATTGCATCTCACTGTATATTTCCAACCTTAGATATCATAAGGACGGCAGATTTTTATGAACAAAAAATGGGATTTAAAGCTGTTCATTATTTGAATGCAAATGAACCTCATATTTGTTTATATCGCGATACAACAGAGATTATTTTAACGCAATCCAATGGTCAAAAAGTAATTCCAAATCGAGAATTATATGGTTACGGCTATGATGCTTACTTTATCACCAAAAATCAAGAAGAACACCAAAAGGAATTGGTCAATTCAGATGTGAAAATTGTCCGTTCATTAAATAACACAGATTACAATAATAAAGAATTTGTCATTGAAGATATCGATGGAAGATGGATTGCATTTGGGATTAAAGTAGATTAAATATTGCTCGCCTAACCAATATGAAGCTGTTGGAAAAGTAGCCAAATGCGCCGCTTTTCCAGCAGCTCTTTTTAATTGTAATAGAAAAAACTGTAGGCAAACTCAAAGTTAGCCTACAGTTTAAATTAATGTAAAATTGAACCGCCATCAATAATTAGTTCAATACCCGTTACGAATTTTGATTCATCAGAAGCTAAGTAAAGGACACCGTATGCAATATCAGATGGTTGACCAAGAACATTTAAAGGAATTCCCGCCATTGTTGCCTCTCTTACTTCTTTGTTGCTTGTGAACATTTCAATCATCGGTGTTTCAATTGTGCCCGGGTGCACTGAGTTTACGCGAATATTGTATTTACCATAATCAAGCGCAACATTTTTTGTTAACAGTCGAAGTCCACCTTTTGAACTGTTGTAAGCAGCATTCCCAACGCCATTAATACCTGAAAGAGAAGAAATATTGACGATGCTTCCGCCACCTACCTTTTTCATTTCAGGAAGAACAGCTTTGATTCCTAAGAAAGGCCCTTTCGTATTAATATCGAGAATTCTATCCCAGGTAGACTCCTCTACTTCCTCGATTGGCTGAGTAATTAAGCCTGTAATTCCTGCATTATTAACAAGAATATCAACCTTTCCATATTCCTTTACAGCCGCTTCCACAACTTTTTTCCAATCATCCGCTGATGCAACGTTGTGTGCAACCGCTATTGCTTCTCCCCCATTTTCATTAATGTCTTTTACTACACTCTCTAATAATTCAAATTGAACGTCTGTTGCAACTACTTTTGCTCCTTCACGCGCAAATAAACGCGCTTCTTCTGCCCCTTGTCCACTTGCAGCCCCAGTAATGATTGCTACTTTGTTTGCTAATCGTGCCATTTGATATCTCTCCTTTAAAATTAAAAAATGATAGTCTAACTATCATCATTATAGTCTTTAATCTATTCTATTACAAATAATTAGATTGCCTAGTTTTGAACAAATTGACGACCTATTATTAATTTGTTAGCATCATGTAAGAGTAATGCTGAAGGAGTTGTTATCGTGGATCCACGAAGTAGATGGGAACAAGAGCGCCAAGACGGAAAAAATAAGCGGATGAAATTCATTGTGGAGGCCGCAGAACGAGTATTTAGTATTAAAGGCTTTGAAAAGACAACAATGCAGGATATTGCGGATGATCTTAATTTAGGGATTGCAACTATTTTTCGATACTTTCCTAAAAAAGATAAACTAATTGTAGCAGTAGCTATTAATGTAGTAGAGAGATACTATAACCTCTTTACCGCTGTTGCAGCTAAAAATGCTACTTGTTATGAGAAAATGGAAGCATTGTTTGATTATTTTATAGCGGATATTGAACCAGAAAATTTAGCTTGTACAAAATTGTTGGAGGTTTTTGAAAGCTATGCTTCTACATCGCTTGAAGAGCTAGAAGATTATCAGGAGTATACTTTAATTCGGAAAAAAATTGCTAAAACACTTACTGAAATGATTGAAGAAGGGTCGTTGGATGGTTCAATTCGGACTGATATTGCAGCGAAGGACGTTTTATCATCCATCATCAACGCATTTGGATTGTTTTCAAGAAAGCTATCTTTGTACGAAAGAATCCCCTTTTTTGAGGATGAATTAGACCCACATGTTCAATTGGCTATCATTAAAGGTATATTTATGGAGTATATAAAGCCTAAACAAGGTTGAAGGGATTGCCTGAAAAGCAGGCTGGCGCGCCACTTTTCGGGCAATCTTTTACTATCTTAATGCAGAGGTAACCATTTAGAAAAATGTAAGTATCCATTAAAAAGGTTACAACACTAATTTTTATGGCGTTTCTTTCAATTCTAAAATAAATAAGTATCAAAAAAGATTTCGACTTTCAGGACAATCCATTTGTTATTTTTCTACAGCTACTAATAAAAACATAGGCCTCCTTAGCTCATCCTTCATTCCTTCCACTGCTTTTAACATTTCCTCTGATGGATATGATTCCTTCATGGATTTGATTGTAAAACCTGCCTCAATCAATGTATTTAAATAGGTGGATAATGTGCGGTGATATTTGACAACATCCTCTGCTAAAAATGATGTTTGGCGCACTCCTTGCAAATGATAGTCATCTACAGCCCAATGCAGTCGCTCCCCATTTTCATCATAATGCCAATCTTGGGCTGCGCGAGAAGTGAAAATAGGATGTTCTACTGAAAATACAAAGGAGCCTCCCTTTTTCAGCAGGTTAAATATTTTTTGGCAAACGAAATCGAACGCTTCGACATAGTGAAAGGCAAGTGAGCTTATAACTATATCAAATTGCCCCTCAGCAAAATCGATATCCTCAATTGGCATTTGTAAATATGAAATTTTATCACTACTTGATAATGTTTGTGCTTTTTGCAACATTTTTTCTGAAATATCTATACCAATTACAGCGCTTGCCCCTTCTTCGACTGCGTAACGACAATGCCAGCCATAGCCACACCCTAAATCTAGCACAGACTTATTTTCAAATGATGGCAATAAATCTTGGGTATTCGGATTATCGTGTGGAATACTCCACAAAATTAAAAACTTAATCAGAGTACAATTAACATAGTAAGTAAGCAAAAATTAATTACTTTTCATTAAATCATTTTCCCATTATGGCTATTAATCTTCCTTCAAAAAATACCTCGGATAAGGCACATAACCTCTAAACTTTCCGTACACCCCTCTATTTCTATTTAAACAAATAGGATGATAGTTAGTTAAAACTTTTTCATATCTCTTGAATGGCTTTAATAATTGACATATATATAATTGTTAAGTAAACTTAACTTAACTAAAAAACTTTAAAATGAATTGGAGATGATAGATCTATGCAAGATTATTTGATAATCATAGACAAAATCAATCAAAAGTTTGAGCAATTTAAGTTATTAGTTTTACAAGAAACCGAAGAGGTTAAGGAATTAGAAAACTTTCACTTAACTCCTCAACAAGAAATAATAATGTTTTATATCATTCGTAATGAGCCAGTAATTGCGAATGATATTGCAAACTATTTTGATGTTTCAAAAAGTGCAGTTAGCCAAGTAATTTCAAAACTTGAAGAAATGAAAATGATAAATCGTCAAGTGAATTCAATAAATCGTAGGGAGACCCTTATTTATCTTGGGGATAAGGGTCAAGAATTTCATCAGCTTCTTAAAAAAATCGATGAAATTCTTGTGAAAAAGTATTACTCAAAAGTAAGTTTAACAGAATTAAAAAATGTTCTTGATATATTAAATATGATTGTCGGAACTAAAAAAAACAAAGGGAGTTAAGATAATGGGGAAAAACTTGAAGCAACTAACCGATTGTATATACTATTTACCGCATGATCCTGAAACAGATCGACCAATCCTATCTGCCATATGTGGGACTCACCAAACTTTAATTGTTGATGCAGGAAATTCTGATAAGCATGCAAAGTTATTTCTAAATGAACTAAATCAACGTCAGATTACTAATTATCATTCTGTAGCATTAACACATTGGCATTGGGATCATAGCTTTGGAACAAATCAGATGAATCTGTTAGCCATAGCACATGAAAAAACAAAAATGCAACTTAGAAAAATTACGGAATATGAATGGTCAGATGACGCTTTAGATGATCGTGTAGAAAAAGGCTTAGAGAATCAATTTTGTTCAGATATGATAAAAAAAGAATTTGGGGTAGACAGAAATATCACCATCACTTTACCTAATATTACATTTAAAGAACAATTTGAGATTGATTTAGGTGGTATTCGGTGTTTAATCAAACATGTAGGTGGGGATCATTCTGATGACTCTTCACTCATTTTTGTAGAGGAAGAAAAAGTACTTTTTTTAGGTGACTGTTTATATCCAAGTATTTATACACAACAACCACAATATAAGATTGATAATGTTAGACACCTCTTAGAAAATATTGAAATGTTTGATGCCGAGATTTATGTGCTCTCGCATGAAACTCCATTATCTAAAGATGATTTTATGGGTTATATAAGTCTATTGAAGTTAATTTGTGATTTAACAGAAAAACATCAAAGCAACCACATGAATTTGGTCAATGAACTAACTACTAAAATGAATCGTAAATTAAGTCAGTTAGAAGAAGAAATTATTTATTGTTTTATTAACGGATTATAAATTGATCAATCCAGAAAACCCTGAACCCCAAAAAATTGCTGATTATAGAAATAAAACTTAAAGACAATATTCATAATTTCAATGTCTGAGAAGTGCAATGCTCAGGCATTTTTTATTATTTAAGTTTTAACAATGAAACGATATATAGTAAAGGATAGTTTAAATGTTAACCAATATGATTAATCTTCCAAACTTTAAGATTCTGGATATGAAAGAAAGTGCAGATGATTATAGATTCTTAGTTGAGTCTACTACTCTACCTCCTTCTCATTGTCTAAAATGTGGTACTGTTGCAAACTTATATAAACATGGTAAGAAACAACAGCTATTTTTCGACCTGCCAATGCACGCAAAACGTGTCGGCATTTATGTCAATCGCCAACGATATAAATGTAGGGAATGTAATGAAACATTTTTTGAAAATTTACCAGATATGGATGTCAATCGTTCTGTTACTAATAGACTAATAAATTGGATTCAAGAAGCAAGTCTGGAAAAAACATTTACCAGTGTTGCGGAGGAGATTGGCGTTGACGAAAAAACTGTACGAAACATCTTTAATGACTACGTTGCTGAACTTGAAGCTCAAACTGATTTTAGAACACCTAAATGGCTTGGTATTGATGAAGTTCATTTGCTTAAAAATTATCGTTGTGTAATTACTGATGTTGAAAACAAGTCGGTAATTGATATTTTACGAAAACGGAATAAAGATGTGGTTATCAGTTACCTTTCAAGACTCCAAGACATTGATAAAATTGAACTTGTAGCAATGGATATGTGGAATCCTTATAAAAGTGCTGTGAAATTAGTGATACCACATGCTAAAATCGTAATTGATAAATTTCATGTTGTTAAATTAGCCAATGAAGCCTTGGAAAAGATCCGAAAGGCTAATCGTCAAAATGTGTCAGCCAAAGAACGTAGGCAACTCATGAGAGACCGTTATGTACTTCTTACAAGACGTAAAGACCTTAATGACTTTGATAACCAAATAAAATTACAAATATGGACTGATATGTTCCCGTTACTTGGTCAAGCATATGAGCTTAAAGAGCAATTCTTTGACATTTATGAGGCTGAATCAATCAACGAAGCCTATAAACTGTATCAAAACTGGTTTTCAAATGTACCTAAAGAATTGATGGCTTATTTTGAGGGTCTAATAAAAGCAATGAATAATTGGGAAGAAGAGATATTCAACTATTTCAATTCTCCAATTACAAACGCCTATACAGAATCCTTGAATCGTTTAATTAAGACAATGAACCATATTGGTCGTGGTTACTCTTTTGAAACCCTCAGAGCAAAAATCTTATTTACACAAGGCTATCGTAAATTAAAAAAGAAAAAGAAATTCAAAGAAGTTGAAGTTACGTTCGGAAAAATGTTACCTGATCATTTCCCGAATTGGGAACAAACTGGCTATGAATGGGTGTATGAGGAAATCTATGGAGCTGATTTTTCCACACTTACCAAGTCTATGGAAGAGGGTACTTTTTAGCCCTCTTTCCACACTATTTTCCGATTACCCTAAATCTTTTAAAATATGCCATTCCCCTGCCGCTTTTAAACCTTCTACAGAACGAGGCATTTGCGCGTACATCTCGAAAAATTGGTCGTTATCATATTTATTTTGTTTCATAGTTTGTCCTCCACCTTTAGTTTCCCTTTTATTTTACTAATTCTCCCCTACTCACAAAAGCATTTCTTCCTAGTGTCACAGAGTAATTTTTGCAATATTCCGTTAACAGTGCTACAATTTATTTCGTATAACGTAATAATTAGGAGGCTTTCAGCATTATGGCAACATTAAAACGAAGCGAAGTAAAACTAGCAGAAACATGGAATCTAGAAGATTTATTTAAAACAGAGCAACAATTTGAGGATGCAATTGCAGATGTAAAAACATACGCAGCTACAACTGAAGCAAAATATAAGGGGCAAATTACAAATGATGAAAAAGCGATTGAAGTCATCGCTGCATATGAAACGTACCTCGAGAAAATAATGCCAATTACAACATTTGCTTTTCTTTCTCAAAATGTGGATCAAACGAATAGCGATTCACAATTGCGTTCTGCAAAAGTGTCACAGCTTTCGGCTTCTTTAAATTCAAAACTGTCATTTATTCAAAGTGAGCTTTTACAGCTTGATGAGGACATTTTACGCGGAGCAAGCTCGCTTGCCCCACAATATGCTCATTTTATCGATAAGCTATTGCGTCAAAAAGAATACCAGCTACACCCGCAGGCAGAAAAAGCGCTTGCGTCTTTCGGCACAACATTTGGCGCTGCCTTTGAGCTTTACTACATTACAAAATTAGTAGATCTGCAATTCCCAGATTTCGAAGTGAACGGCAAAAGCTACCCACTTAGCTATAATTTATTTGAAGGTGACTGGGAATTTGAAAATGATACGGCTATTCGCCGCGCTGCCTTCCATGCATTCCATCAGAAATTGCAAGACTACCAGCACACGACAGCGAAAACTTATGATACACATATTCAACGAGAAAAATCTGAGGCTGATTTACGCGGCTATCATTCAGTTTTTGACTTCTTATTACAATCTCAAGAAGTAGACCGCACATTGTATGATAGACAAATTGATTTAATTATGACGGAGCTTGCACCACATATGCGCCGCTATGCAAAATTACTGCAAAAGGTGCATGGCTTAGAGCAAATGACTTTTGCAGATTTAAAAATTTCTTTAGACCCTGCATATGAGCCGCAAGTTTCTATCGATGAAGCGCGTAAATATGTGAAGGATGGACTCTCTATTTTAGGAGCTGATTATGCTGAAATGCTAGATCGCTCATTCGATGAACGCTGGATTGATTTCGCTCAAAATATTGGAAAATCAAATGGTGCATTTTGCTCTAGCCCATATGGCTATCACCCATATGTATTAATTTCTTGGACAAGTCGTATGAAGCAAGTATTCGTTTTAGCGCATGAGCTTGGCCATGCTGGACATTTCCATTTAGCGAATACACATCAAAATATTTTTAGCGCTCGCCCATCTATGTACTTTATTGAAGCACCGTCGACAATGAATGAAATGCTGATGGCGCACCATTTATTACAAAATGCTAGTGATGCACGCTTTAAACGCTGGGTGATTGCGAAAATGGTTTCACGTACTTACTACCATAACTTTGTAACACATTTATTAGAAGGTGCTTATCAACGTAAAGTCTATGAAATTATCGACGCTGGTGGCTCTGTCAATGCGCCAAAGCTAAACGAACTAAAACGCAGCGTGCTAGAAGAATTCTGGGGTGACACTGTGGAAATTACTGAAGGTGCTGAATTAACATGGATGCGCCAACTTCACTACTATAAAGGCTTATATCCATATACGTATTCTGCTGGCTTAACAATTGCGACAGAAGCCTCGCAGCGCATTTTAGCTGAAGGTGAAACAGCCGTTGCAGATTGGCTCGATATGTTAAAAGCAGGTGGCTCAAAAACACCTGTTGAATTAGCAAAAATGGCGGGTGTCGATATTACGACAGAGAAACCGTTACGCAATACGATTGCCTATATTGGTAGCTTAATAGATGAGCTTGAAAAATTGACAGAAGAGCTTGGTGAATAAGTTGCAATCAGTTTCACAATAGGTCCAAAAAAGCGCAAGAAATCCATTTTAACAATATAGATTTCTTGCGCTTTTTAAACATACTTACTACAGGCTTGGGACTACTGTTACTGGCTGTTGAAATAGCACTGATACCCCTGTATCGATGGCTGCACTCCCAACCGCCTTTGCAACAACACCTACAACGCGCTCATCAAACGCTCTTGGTATAACGTACTCTTCATTCAATTCTTCATCTGATACAAGCGACGCAATTGCTTCAACTGCAGCTATTTTCATAGCTTCATTAATATCCGTTGCTCTAACATCTAGCGCCCCACGGAATACACCAGGAAATGCGAGCACATTATTAATTTGGTTAGGATAATCTGAGCGTCCTGTTCCAATAATACGTACTCCCCATGCTTTGGCATTATCGTATGTAATTTCTGGGTTTGGGTTAGCCAAAGCAAATACAATCGGATCATTATTCATCGATTCGATATGTTCCTTTGTTAATAAATTAGCAACGGATACACCGATAAACACATCCGCCCCAACTAATGCATTACTTAAAGTCCCTTGCTGTAATTCACGATTTGTTAAGTGCGCAACACTATCTTTAATCGGATTCATCCCTTCTTTACGACCTTTATAAATAATCCCTGTCGTGTCACACATTAAAATATTAGTAAAGCCCATTTGCACAAGAATACGTAAAATCGCAATGCCGGCTGCACCAGCACCGTTAATAACTACTTTTACCTCGCTAAATTTCTTATTAACAATTTTCAATGCATTCGTTAAACCAGCGCCAACGACAATTGCTGTACCATGCTGATCATCATGGAAAACAGGAATTCCACACTCTGCACGTAGTCGATCTTCAATTTCAAAGCAGCGCGGTGCTGAAATATCCTCTAAATTTATACCGCCAAATGTTGGAGCTAAATGTTTTACTGTTTGCACAATTTCATCTACATTTTTTGTATTTAAGCAAATCGGCACAGCATCCACATTAGCAAAGCGTTTTAATAATAATGCCTTCCCTTCCATTACTGGTAACGCAGCTTCAGGTCCAATATCACCAAGTCCAAGCACAGCCGTACCATCTGTTACAACAGCTACAAAATTGCCCTTTACTGTATAGTCATATACAAGAGATGGGTTCTTTTCAATTTCTATGCACGGTGCTGCCACCCCAGGTGAATAAGCTAAGCTTAAATCATATTTATCCTCAAGAGGCACCTTTGCTTTTATCTCCATTTTTCCACAATACTCTTCATGTAATTCTAACGCTTTTTGCATAACATCCATTTTCATTTCCCCTTTTAGTAATCTGAATTTTCTTTATAGTTACGTATCATATAGCTTCAAAAAAATTAAGTCAACGATAATGTTTAATTTATTCTCGAATATACTTAATATTTCTCTAAAAATCATATATATCAACATCTTGCTCATTATTTCACATATAAAAAATTGAAATTATATACAAAATAATTATTTTTCCAAAATAACAATAAGGTAACGCTTACATTTTTCATCGCTTGTCTATGTATAGTGCTTTTTGTGAAAATATGCACGATTCGTTTTCATCAGGAAATTATGAAAGATTTCACAAAGTCCTCGCCGCAATCCAATTAAATTCCGTCACATTTTAGACACATTTATTTTCACCTTTCATGTGTATTTTAAAAATTCAAAAAATAGTGTAAAGTTGAGCATAGAGAAAGAAGGCGATTTTTTGTTAATGTTATTATTTTTGATAGGCTTTTTAGGCAATATTATCGGCACACTCGCTGGTGGCGGTGGACTCATAACATTGCCAACCATGCTTTTAATTGGCATGCCTGTACACTCTGCAATCGGAGCAAATAAAGTGGCAAGCGCCGTTAGTGCACTATCCAATTTTTACTCCGCTCTACGCCATAAAGAAGTTACTTTTGCAGAAGCACGTCCCATAGCCATATTATGCTTTAGTGGTGGCTTGCTTGGTGGCTTAATTGCCTCGTTTTTATCGAGCAAAGTACTAACCGTTATTGCGCTATGCTTACTTATTTTTGCTTTTACGCTATCTTTTCTAGGGAAAACGAATTTCGGTGAAAAAGCCGTGTTGGAGCTAAGGCATCGCACACGCGCCCTATTAATTGGTGTTGGTATTTATGATGGGATGTTTGGACCTGGTAGTGGAACATTGCTATTATATATTTATGCAAGCGCTGGCTTAAGCTATATGAAGGCTGTCGTATTAGGTCGTGTTGGCGTTTTTGCTACATGCTTTGGTGCAGCTATTACATACATATTAACTGGACAAATTTTATGGATGGAAACATTATCGTTAATGGCTGGTGCGATTATCGGTGCGCAAATCGGTTTACTACTTTCGCGGAAAGTGAGCAATAAGCTTGCCAGCCATTTATTGCGTATTATTACGGTTATTTTAATCGCCCAACTAGCTTACGACTTACTTGTGTTATCGTAAAGGAGGTAGCGAATGAATCAGCAACAACAGCCCCAAGAGGAACCTTTAACAGAAGAGGAATTTTTGGAGCTCGTGCTAGCAGAACAGGAAAAAGCTTTAGAGGAAGAAAGACAACGACGGCTAAACGGACAGCCAAAAATACGACGCCAGCGCCCTGTCGTACGTCTAATCGTTTATTTAATGGCTTTTGCCTTAGTATTTAATACGTTTGCGATTATTTTTCAAATTTATTCAATTCCAGCAATTGAATTTATTAAAGTTTCAACGAAGCTATCACAGCAGGAAAATATTCAGCAATATAAAAAAGCAGTTGTAGAAATTTCATCTGAAAATAGTAAGGGTACAGGCTTTGCTATTTCAGCAGATGGTTATATTGTAACAAATGAGCATGTCATCGATGATGCGCTAGCACTCACTGTCGTCTTTCCTAACAACGGTTTATATAAGGCACAGGTGATTATGAGCAACCCAACAGTCGATTTAGCGATTTTAAAGGTCGAGGCAAATGAGGAGCTACCTTATCTACCATTAGCAGATACGTTCCAGCCTGACGCGCAGCATGTCTATGTAATTGGTAACCCGCTTTATTTCACTGGCATCGCGAATGAAGGAGTCGTATTAGAGCCCCTACTACTTGAAGGCTGGCAGGAGCAGGTTATCATGCTGCAAGCCCCTATTTATAAAGGAAATAGCGGTAGCCCTGTTCTAACTGAAGACGGTCATGTGGTTGGCGTCGTTTTTGCTACAACGAAGCATGACCAAAATGGGCGGGTTGGCTTATTTGTGCCAATTGAGCTTGTACATCAGGAATTACAGCAAATAGCAGAAAAATAGTACACGCTACAAATGCCAAAGCGCGGTTCAATCAACGCTTTGGCATTTTTCCCATACCTCAATCTCATAATGGATTTCTAAAAATTTCAGTCCAAATAAAGTCATTTTATGACTGGCCGTTAAATAGCTTGCTGAAATCGCCTCAATTGTAAATTGCTCTTGCAGTGGTAGCTTGCATATAAAGGAGCCTATTGCCAAATAAATTCCTGCATCTATGCCATTTCGGCTTGTTAAATGCAGTTGCCCATTTTCTTCATACAATGATAAAACCCCGACCATCGTGGAAAAAGGCAATGGCAAAGCAATATTCATATAGGTCTTATCTGATGAATGCTTTGAATAAATTGCTGTAAAAACACGGCGATTTTTTATTGTGCGTATCCATGCTCTCGGATATTCTCGCCCATCCATCTGTTCATCTACAAGTACAATTTTGCCTGTCATCTCTGTTTTCCCTTTGCTTAATGGCAAATTGATTTGTTGCGTCCATCTACTCAAAGCTTTATAAATAAACGCGAATGGCAAAAACCATCTTTGCCAATGCACTTGCGCAAATAGACGATATGCATCTGTCTGCTCGTAAAAATGAGGGATAGCGGAATGTAGCTTTGTCGTATCAACAAAATCATCCAAAGATTCTACTAAGCCAGCATGCGCGGCCCCCTCCTCCTTGAGTCTCCCTCTAATTTGACTAACAGGAAATTGAAATGGCTGCTGCTTCGTTGCTGGTATATATAGCATCCAGGCAAGCACCGTAAAGACACCGAATACATAACAGTTAACAAAGCCATGAAAACGCAGCATATCCGGAATTTCAACAATGACACGCCCGGTGAAATTACCGTAAGCATATAACACAGACCAGAAAATTGAAAAGCAAATGGCGGCAATGGACAAACGAATAAAAATCGCCTGCACATAAGGAAATTTCGTGCGCATTGTTATGAAAAACAACAAATAGATAGCAGTGATATAAAGGATTGCGGATACCATTTCAATTACTGTCGATAAGGTAATTCCTATCGCCATCATAATTGGACCTGAGATAATAACTGCAACGACGGGCTTGTACAGCGAACTTTTTGTAGTACGACCGAGCAGCCCTACCGAAATACAGAGCAGGAAAGCGGAATAATGGAAATGAATCGCCGTCAACCATGTTATAAGAGGTGAAAAGCCTGTGTCAATTCCTACAGAATAGGCGAAAAACCACATGCCACCAATTACTAAATATATCAGTCCAATATCAATAGCAATTTCTGCCGTATTTATAAATCCTAGCTGCAAAAAGCGGCGTAAGCCTATTAAACTAATCATCGCGGTTGCTAGTAAATAAAGTGTAGCAGTAACTATAATTATAACTTGATGTGTAGTGAAAGCTAGTATCGCTACACTAAGTAGACCTATACCTAAAATACCTTGCTCCACCTTCGTTAATCTGACAATGCATTGCACAATAATCGGGACAAATACTAATTGCGCAAGCGTTAAATAGAAGAAAAAATCCGCCATATCCGCTAACATTGCAACGATAACTAAAAGGAAAATTCCAAGTAATGATAATGGGTTAATCGACCTTCGTAAATTGCCCAGCATACATCATTAGCCTCCCCATTATCGGATTCATAATGGACACATGAATCGTGTACACTTGCAATGCATCATCATAGCCCTCTTCGACAATCACTCTTCCCTCCATCAATGCAGGCAGTGAAATCTCCAAACTTTTCATAACAAAGCGCTGTATCCCTGAACGAATAAGAAGACGGCCCTCATTGGTGACGGAAAAATGCAAATCAGAATAAAACAAGGCAGGTGATCCTAAATAATCTTTGACGATTTTACGTTCTGTATCAATGGTCATTAGCGCATCAAATCTACGCTTCTTATTCTCAAAATAAAAGGTTCGCTCCCACTGTACTTCATAGTCGCCGTTGTCCATTTGCCTACAATTATTGCGAATTTTAAATGGAATATTGCGTCCTGATTCAGGAAATAGAAAATTGAATTTTGTAGCCAGTTGATAAAAAGGCAGTAATAATTTTGAGCCAGCTTCAATCGTATGCATAACACCTGTCGCTTCAAAAGGCTCATTTAAAGGAAGTGAATAACGCTCTTGCAATTTAGGATGCAATCTGTCAAAATCTTCACCTAATAATGTTTGGTAAATCATCCTTCCCTCCTCCTTTTACAACTTTTTGCTGTCGGGCAATTTTGCTGGCATACATAGCCTACAATTGATAGTACAATTAATGCCAAGTTGAACGTTAGAACATTAAAGGGCCCAATAAATACTTCACTACTCGCAAAGCCCGCCCCGATTGTTAATAACGGAAACAGTACAATCTGAGCTAAATAGAGGCGGCTTTTATTAATTGGCAAAAGCCAAATAATACCGAATAACATTTCAATGACACCGATAATCCGCACAGCCGATTGTGCGCTCATCCCATCTACTCCACTTAATGCTGTAAAAAGCGCAACCTCCTCTGGATGTAGTCCAATCAGCTTTGGTATAAGTCCTTGATAAAACCAAATAAAGAAAAATGTAAAGGCAATAAGTATGGATAAAAAGAATCGGCGGTATTGCATTTTCGGTACTTCACCCGTTTTTAACCACCTTCTTAGCACATCAAAGCTAAGTGCAGTTGCCCAACCCATAACTGGTCGGAATACAAAATCAAGTGCTTGCCCTAATTTGCCATAGCGCACCTTATAATCATATTGAGTTAGAAAAGTTAGGGCCTCCCCATTCGGCACGTATTGCCAGAAGCCCTTCCCCTCCATAATTGGCGAAATCTTTTGCTCCGTTCCAAAATGTAATGAGGATGTTCTTGTGCCGTCCTTTTTATGATGTGTCCCTTTACTTTCACCCCAGCCCTCTACCGTTAAAAATGGAGCTACTTTCGTTTTATATGTAAAAAGCTGCGGCGCATCTTCTGATTCTTTCGGTCTATATTGTATATCGGAAAATCGCAAATCCCACTGTGCATGCAATGCTGGGTTTTGCGTATATTCCCATAGCCGCTCCATCGACGTATCCATTACAATTTCAACATAGATAGGCTTGTGCTTCATTTACTATCCTCCTATTAGTTAGCTTTATCACTTTCTTTAATAACGTTGGCTAAGCAATAATTTTCTACATCAATTTCAGTTTGTAGTCCTTGTGCAAGTGCCGCCAATTCCTTTCCTAAGTAAGGGCCTGCTGTTAGACCACTTGACCCTAATCCATTGGCAACAAGCACATTCGGCGTACTTGGTAATCTACCTATCACTGGCAAGGCATTCGGGACAACCGGACGAAAGCCTACTTTAATGGCACTCAGCATCTCATCCTGTAAGGTCGGTGCTAGCTGAAAGGCCTTTTCTAAAATTTCATAAGCTGCCCCTACAGTTGGGCGCGCATCGAAGCCTTTATCATCCTCATGTGTCGTACCAACCATCATACGTCCGGCTTCAAATGCTAGCATATACAAAGTGGAAGGTGCCATCACAACAGGCCAATGCTCTGTCTTTTTGTCCTTTAGCTGTAGCTCTAAAATTTGCGCCTTCTGTGGCTTTACTTGCATATCAATTTGCAGTGGCCGCAATGTTTCATTGCCCCATGCCCCTGTGGTAACAATTATTTCATTAGCATCAATGACCGTATCATTAACAGCTACACCAATTACTCTCCCATTCGCTACTTGTAAAGAAGCATCTCCCTCTATATATACCGCACCCAGTTTGATTGCTGCATTTTTCATCGCTTCCGTTAGCTTGCGCCCATCCACTCGTGCTCCACCACTGGCATACGCTGCATACATCGGCTCTGTTATATACGGAAACAATTGTTCAATTTCTTGTGCAGTTAATTTTTTCGTTTCACCAATTTCAGGTGCCTCAATTTTGCGTTTTTCTGCCAATTTTAAAATTTGCTCAATACGTTGTTCCTCTTGATGAATATGTAATGCCCCAACTTGCTCATAACCAACATCTGATTCACCTAACTCAGCTAATTTTTCAACAAGCTGCGGATAATACGCTGCACCATGCTGCGCTAAAAAATACCACGCTTTATTGCGGCGCTGTGACAACCACGGACTAATAATACCCGCTGCTACATTTGTCGCCTTACCAGCATCATTACGGTCAATAAATGTCACCTTCGCCTTGTTTTGAGCTAAATGAAAAGCAGTTGAGGCTCCTAAAATTCCAGCCCCTATTACTACATAATGCTTAGTCATGTGAACCATCCTTTCTTCTATAGCTATTATACCATTACGCAAGAAAGCTGTTTAGAAGGGTGTTCCTTACTAAACAGCTTTCATTCTTATAACGCTTTCTTTATTCCACTAGCTCCTGTGATAATACTTTCCGACTTATCCAAAAGCCTTGTACAGTAAATGTCAGCACAACGAGTAAAACAAATAACAGGCTCGCCTTGACTAACAATGAATAATTAAACACTACTCCGCCACTATCTACCAAGCCAAGCAATCTCGTAAATGTAACACCTAAAATGATGCCTACTGCAAGCCCATATAAAATAAAGGCAAGCACTTGCGATAAAATTAATTTGACCAAGCCATTCGGTGACAGCCCAATAAGACGTTGAATAGCATAATCCATACGCTTATGATGAATCATATGCATTAACACTTGAATAACACCTAGGCATGTACCAACAAAAATCACAATTAATACACCAATAAATAAGCTCCAGCGCTGATAATACATATCCTCATTTTCTTGCACAAAAGAATCATAATCCAATGTAACAAGCGCCGGCCAACGTTCATATAAAAAACTGATTTCTTGTAATGTTTGCGGAGTATTGTCTGTTTCAATCATAATATCTTTCACAATCATTTCAGGATCATGTGCAACCACTTCAGATGACCAATCAAAATAAACCTCTATTCCCCTTCCTTTTCCAGGAATAATTCCAACTATTTCGACTGGCTTTACATTTAATTTTTCGATGCTCTGGTAATCATCGCTCCAAATACCAACAGGCAGCCTATCCCCTATTTTTAGAGCTTTTTCCTTCGCGAATTCTTCCGTTACAACAGCCCTGTTACTTACATCATCCTCTACGATAGTTATCCCTTCTGATGTCATTAAAACTTGAAGGTTAGTAGCCTCGATAATACTCAAATACCAACTTTTATTATGGAAAAAATAGATGCTTGCAGTTACGCTACGTGCATAGGCATTCTGGACAGAAGACAATGCCTTGATTTCGTCAACAATTTGATAGCTAAAGGTCGGGTCTTGTAAATCATTTTTCACGACAACCGGTGCTTCAAACATAAAATTGAAATACTTCTCATTATTTGCTTGATTGCTCATAAATAAAGTCGTGCCAAAAATTAAAATCATCATCATCCCAATCATGCTTAAAATAATCGGCATGTTTTTACGAATTTGTGGCATAAGCTGCTGGCAAGCTAAATAAGCTTCTTTTCCAAATACCATTCTGATTGGCTGTAACGCTAATTTCAGTAACGAGCTAAATACATAAGGTACTAATAATAAAACAAGCATGGTCGAGAGTATCGTACCCATCAAAATAGCAGAAGCATGCTGTGCCTCACTGCTTTTATTTGCGTAAGCTCCCAAGAAGGAAAGCAATGCAAAAAAAGCGATAGCAACGATAATAAATAACTTCACTTTCGTCATGCGGAAGGATGTTTCTTCATTTTCTACTGCAATTTGCAATGGTAATAACTTCATGCTCCTCTTCATTTGCCATTGAATTGCAATAAAAATAATAGCAGAAAAAACGACCATGATAATAAATGCTAATAAAATAGGAAACTCTGTTTTTGCGGGTGGTAGATGCATTTTCTCAACAAGGGTTGGCAATGCAAATTTAATAATCGCTAAGCTAAATAAACTGCCACTGACAACACCTGCAGCTAATATCGTTAATAATTGCATTTGTACAATTTTTCCCACTTGCTTTTTCGATGCTCCAAGCGCTCGTAATACCATCAATTGCTCCTTTAGTTTCACGAGTACAAGCTGGAAGGCTGATATTAATAAAACAATCGTAATTAATAAAACGAAAAAGGAAAGCACAATGATAAATACCATTAATGCTTGAAAATTCGCTTTGACATAATCGTATTCATTAACAATATCGACACGCAGCTCCTCATCCAACTGAAATAATTGCGCCGTTACTTCTTTTACGGGTATCTTTTTATCAATATCAAGGAGTGCATACAGGCCCTCGCCTTCTACACGGGAGGTTGAAATCGCCTTTGCTGTCGCATGTGCAAGTATCACTAATTCCACATCGGATGCACCAGGTAATGGAGTTATAACTTCAACAATTGTATATGGTTGAAATTCAATTAACAGCGTATCGCCAACCTCTTTGTCAAATAGCTTCGCGATTTTTTGAGAAATGACAACCTCATCTGACCCAATATTTTGCTCGTAGTGATAGCGACTTTTCGCAAGTGCATCATTGTGTGCCCCAACCGTATAGACAAAAGTTCTCTTTCCCTCAACATTCGTGTGCGTCAAATGAATCGGCGATACCGTTGTAATTCCATCGATTGCTTTCATGCTTGCAATTTGTTCTGAACTTAGCCATTTTGATTGCTCTGGGTCATAGCCTACGTATATTTCTGCCTCGCCGAACAATGCATTTATATCTTCCTGTAGTTTTGTTTTTCCATTCCAAATATACATCGTCATTGTCATGATTAAGCAAATCGATAATGTAATAATCATCACACTCATAATGATTTGCTTAGAGGCTGCTCGATAAAGCTTTAATGCAATCGCTCGTAAATTAAACATTATCGCTCACCTCTGGAAATCAGCTTAAACTTCGCTAAAATCGCATCTAAATCTTGCTCAGTTTGTTCATTTTGATAGGAATCGACAATCGCTCCATCATGGAAAAATAGCACACGATTTGCAAACGTTGCAACGTATGGATCATGCGTTACAAGTAAAATTGTTTGCCCAGCGCGCTGAATATCGACTAATAATTTCAAAATATCGTCTGTTGTATTTACATCAAGCGCACCAGTTGGTTCATCCGCAAGTAAAATCGGTGGTTTGGCAATCATTGCTCTTGCAATTGCTACTCGCTGCTTTTGCCCACCTGATAACTCATTTGGTCGGTGCTTGCGCCAATCAAAAATGCCCAATTGCTGCATCATTTCATTTACACGAATTTTTATTTCCTTGCTTGGCACATCATTTAAAATCAAGGGCAGTGCTATATTATCCTCCACATTTAAATCCTTTAATAAATGGAATGACTGAAAAATAAAGCCGATATTCTCTTTGCGGAAATTGGATGCTTTCGGCTCCTTATAAATTTCATTGGCCTCTTGCCCGAATAAAAAAATCGTGCCGCTCGTTGGTTCATCAATTGCGCTAATCATATTTAATAATGTGCTTTTACCCGAGCCACTGGTCCCCATAATTGCGACCATCTCACCTTGATAAATCGTACAATGTATATTTTTTAACGCGTTTACTTCATGCGTTTTTTGCTTAAAAACCTTGGACATATCGTCAATACGCAATACCTCTGTTAGCTTTGTTTGAGGTACTGGAATTTTATCAATTATTTTTTTCAACGGATTTAACCCACTCATCTATGTACGCCCCTTTTAATTGTTGTCGCAGTCGCTGTAGCCCTCTACGAATATTTGTTTTTACCGTACCTTCAGGACAAGCTAATATTTCAGCAATCTCCCGAACTGTATAATCTTGATAAAAACGCAAGAGCAACACTGTTTTATATTTTTCCTCAAGGCTAGCTAACGCCTGCCAAAGATCAAATTCCTCTTCCAGCCTTTCATGCGGTGTGGCTTCCAGTAAATCAAATGTTTGTGGCTCTGTTAATTCGGTATGTTGGTATTTCGTTATGTATGTTTTGCTGCAATTAATTACGATTCTCGTCATCCAAGTTGTAAAATACTGTGGCTCCTTCAGCTTCGGTAGCCCTTCATAAGCACGAATGATAGCCTGTTGAAAGATATCAACAGCATCATTTTCATTTTGCACATATACATATGCCATGCGATAAAGTTGTTTTTGTAGCGGCTTTATTAAATCGTAAAAGGCTTGTTCATCCCCATTTTGCGCTTTTTCTACTAAGCTATTTTGTAAATTAGTAATGCTCAACGCCTCCTTCCACCTATTAGACTCTCAAATTATGTATTTCGATTCAAATTTTTCGTATTAAAAAAGACATTTTACAGTATTAATAACTGTAAAATGCCATTTCTTTTGGTAAGCTTATTGCGCGTTACGTAAAATGTAGATTAAATCTTGTTGTACGTATGTTTTGTCTTTCTCTAATAATGCTGGTGCCTCATCAAATGTTTTCTTTACACCGTTATCTGTATACTCTTTTTGACCACGTGTAATCTCATATGAAAGGTCGCCTTTTGTAATGATTGCACCTTTACCATTTGATTTTACTGTGAAGCCAAAGTACTCTGCTAAATCACGTAGTGGCACCATATTTACGCCATTTACTTCATAGCTATCTTGTGCGATTAATCCTGGTAGCACATCTAAAATTTGAATAGCTGGTTCTGGCGCAACTACCGGTGCTCCTTCACCTAATACAATTATTTTTGATGGATATGTTTGGGAAGGAATGCTTGCTGTTGCGATTGTATAAAATACAAGCGATTGCTTGTCAACGATAGCATCCTTCGTTAATTTCTCACCAAGTAAGTTTGTGATCTCTGTCTTATCTGTAATGTTTAATTTTAAAGTAATCTCGTGATTTAAGAAGTCTGCATCATATGTGCCTACTTCCGCGATTCCTGCACCCTCCGTTTGTACAATAATCGCTTCTGGCGTATATTGTGGTGGGTAAATGTAGATAACAGGCTTATTCATATTAACAAAAGCTTCAAACTTCATACCTTTTTTCAATTCTATTTTTTTACCTGTATTATCAAGTATTACTGTCTCTTTATCTACTGTTAAGCTGAATGGCTGTTCTTTATCTTCAATTACTAGTAATTGCGTGCCGTTTTCACGTGCTACAATATCAGTAATTTCGCCCGCGAATTTTTCAAAGTTCGGCACTTCCTCTGCTGGCACAACTTCTTCAGCATCTGTCGCTTTATTTTCTAACACGATTACGCTAAATGGATTTGTTTGTGCTGGAATGCTGAATGTTGCTGGTCCATAAAAGACAAGTGCTTCTTTACCAACGATATCTTCTTTCTTTAATTGCTCACCAGCTAAGTTTGTAATTTGTGATTCCTCTGATAAATTAAGCTTTAATGTATTTTCTTTGTTGACGAAATCTTTATCGAATGTCCCAACTTCTGCAATGCCCATATCGCTTGTTTCCACTACTACTACATCTGGATTGTATTGTGGTGGGTAGATCATTAACATCGGTTTATTTTTGCTAACGAATGCAGTAAATTGTAAGCCTTCTTTTAGCTCTGCTTTTTTGCCTGTATTATCTAAAACAAGTGTACCTTCTTCAAGCGCCAATGAGAATGTTTCGTCACCTTGCTCGATTGTTGTGAATAAAGTGCCGTTGTCACGCTTTTCAATTTTTCCTAATTTACCTGTTAGCTTTGTGAAGTTTGTTGCCACTTCCTCTTTTACTTCCTTTGAAGTTGGCTCTGCTTTATCTTGTGCGAATGCTAACGGTGCTGCGATTGCACTCGTTGCTAAAGTTGCTGTTAATGCCATTGTCATTGCTTTTTTCATAAAATATCTCTCCTTTAAAATCGTTTCACAGTATTAGTCGTGCCATATTCAAAAAGGTTACAAAAAAAATAAAAATTATTATGTTAAAAAAATAAAAGGTATTCTACAATTGCTTGTAGAATACCTTTCCCTTTCATATTGGTTGGTAGCCTGCAAATGAAAGGTTTATAGCATTAAGTAGCGATTTCTCTACGTAATGTGTAAATTATTTACTCACCACGTAAGCTATAAATAAACTCTTGTGGCACATAAGTTTTATTATTTTCCAATAATGTTGGTGCTACTTCAAAATTTTTAATTGCACGGTTGTGAGAATATTCTTTTTGATCACGTGTAATTTCGTATGAAAGATTATCCTTTGTTAAAATTGCGCCTTTACCAGTTGATTTCACTGTAAAGCCTAAGCTCTCAGCTAAAACTCGTAACGGTACCATTTTTACACCATCGATTTCATAATGATCGCCTTCTATCACTTCCGTTAAAATATCTGTAACTTCAATAGTAGGTGTTGTTTCTTCCTTATTTCCTAGTACGATTACTTTTGATGGTGTTGTTTGTGCTGGAATGCTCCTTGTTGAAATTGTATAAAATACTACGGCAACGTTTTCGGCGATATCCTCTTTTGTTAACTTCCCACCAGATGTGTTTGTAATAACCGTATCTTCAGCAATGTTTAACTTTAAAGTGTTTTCTTTATTGACGAAGTTTTTATCAAAAGTACTTACATTTACAAAGCCGATTTCTTCCGTTTCAACAATGATTGCTTCTGGCGCATATTGTGGTGGATAAATTAAAATAGCTGGCTTTTTGCTATCTACAAATGCTGTAAATTTCATGCCTTTTTTCAATTCAACTTTTTTACCTGTATTGTCTAATATAACTGTGTCTTGATTGATAGCTAAATTGAATGGATTTTCTTTATCCCCGTTTGTTACTAATTGCGTACCATTCTCACGTGTCACGATATCGCTAATTTCACCTGTTCGTTCAATAAAATCAGTTGTTACTTCTTCTATCTCTTTTTCAATTTTAGCCGTTTCTAAAACAACTACATGAAATGGACTTGTTTGTGCTGGAATGCTGAATGTTGCTGGTCCATAAAAGACAAGCGCTTCCTTGCCAACGATATCCACTTTCTTTAATTGCTCACCAGCTAAGTTTGTAATTTGTGATTCCTCTGATAAATTAAGCTTTAATGTGTTTTCTTTGTTAACGAAATCTTTATCGAATGTCCCAACTTCTACAATGCCCATATCGCTTGTTTCCACTACTACTACATCTGGATTGTATTGTGGTGGGTAAATTGCTAGCATTGGCTTATTTTTGCTGACGAATGCAGTAAATTGTAAGCCTTCTTTTAGTTCTGCTTTTTTGCCTGTATTATCTAAAACAAGTGTACCTTCTTCCAACACTAATGAGAATGTTTCGTCACCTTGCTCGATTGTTGTGAATAAAGTACCGTTTTCACGCTTTTCGATTTTTCCTAATTTACCTGTTAGCTTTGTGAAGTTTGTTGCCACTTCCTCTTTCACTTCCTTTGAAGTTGGCTCTGCTTTATCTTGTGCGAATGCTAACGGTGCTGTGATTGCACTCGTTGCTAAAGTTGCTGTTAATGCCATTGTCATTGCTTTTTTCATCATTTATTACTCTCCTTTGAGAACGTTTCACAGTATTAGTCGTAGCACATTCAAAAAGGTTACAAAAAAACTTCATTTTATTTTGCATCTTTTAAAATAGACGTTACGATATGTTGTGAATCCCACTCACCGCGCGAAAAACGAGTGATTGGATATTTTTTCGAAAACAGCGTTTGATTAATTTCCGCAGGTGTTAGACCTTGCTTATGAAGAGTAAGTGTTTTCTCTTGTAATGTTAGTAAATAATCTTCCTTTGCCTGCAACGCTTTTCGACCATTTTTCAATAAGCCACCATGACAACAAAAAACATCCGCAAAATCATATGTTAAAACTTTTTGCAATGACTGAATGATTGTTGGAATGCTTTCATTTCTTAAAATAAGTCTCGTTTTGGTCATCACATATAAATCGCCTGTAAATAATTGACCTGTTTCTTTATTCAGTAGTGCTACATGGTCAATCGCATGCCCCGGTGTTTGAATAATATCCCAATCGGCTGTTTTCGATGAAAAAGTGCTGGCAAGTGGCTGTGCATCAAAGGCTTTACGCGCACCCCAAAACACTTTACGATAAAATGGATATGCTGCTTTTTCTGCACATTCCTTTAATAGTGTTTTTTCAATATAAATAGGTATACCCTGCTGTTGCAAAAAGGCCGCATTGCCCGAATGGTCTTCATGATGATGCGTTAATACGACTTGCTCAATGGGCTGCGCTTGTAAAAATGGCTGAAATTGCTTACGCAAAGAATGCGCACCTGTATCAATACATAGACCATCCACGACATAGCTATAAACATTTAGCTGAACGCCTTGAAAAGCGACTGTACCATTACCATAAATGACGCCATTTAATTCTCCTTGCTCGAAGTGTTTTTTTAATAGCATTTTATCTCCCCTTTGCAATGAACCGCCATTCATTTAATTTGTGAAAAGAAGCTGCTCAGAACATTTTCATTTCTGAACAGCTTGATTGACTATTGATTGTCCCCTGTTTCTACATCATACGCAGTAATCCAATCACTATAGCTTCCTACATACAAGCGCAATTGCTCATAGCCTGCCTCTGTAAGTACCGCAAATAGTGGTGATGCCGTTACACCAGAGCCACAATAGACAACCGTTTCCTCATCCTTTGATACTTTAGCTAATAGTTCCTCTGTTGGTGCAAGTGAAGCCCCTTTCTTCACCTGCTCCCAATCAAAGTTTTTCGCCGTCGGAATATGACCTGCAATTGGATCGAGTGGCTCATGCTCCCCGCGGTAACGATTTGCTGCACGCGCATCAAGCAATATAGCTTGTTCTTTTCCATCTACAATATTTTTAACATTTTCACGGCTAGCATACATTTGCTCCTGCCATTGTAATTCGAGAGCTGTCTCCGCAAATTCCTCCTGCGCTGTCGTCACTTCAAATTTTTCTGCCAATGCAGCAAAACCGCCATTCACAATGTAGACATGTGGAAAACCAGCAAGCTTTAACATATACCAAGCACGGGCTGCAAAGGGCATCCCACCTTGATCGTAAACATAAATTACATCCTCATACTGCAAGCCGCTACGCTCAAATAACGATTGTAGCTGCTCCTTTGTCGGCATAGGATGGCGCCCTTCCTTGCTCGACATATTCGATAAGTCACGATTTAAATCCCAATAAATTGCTCCTGCGATATGACCTTCTGTAAATAATTGCTGACCTTCATCAGCATTTGTTAGTGAAAAACGCGTATCAATAAAACGAGCATTTTCTTGTACTTCATCCACCGTTACAAACACCTTTGCCATAAACAATTCTCCCCTTTTCGCGTATTCGTATATCGAACTAAAATGCTGCCCCCAGTGCGCCAAAAACTTGCTTATTTAAGCGCTGCGTAAATCTCTTTCCATTCGCCTAATGCACTTTCTTCTTGTAATAAGCGGCGCTCTGTGGCAATTTGCTCTAGCGCCTGTGCACGCATATAGTCGGATAGCGCAGTTGCTTCATCCACTACATAGCCTGCTGCCCATTCTCGTAATCGTGCCTTTTCTGCATCTAAATATCCTTGTGCATCGGGCTTTGTTAGTTGCTCTAACGCATCCTTTAAATGCTCTTTTTCATTTTTCTCGAAAAATGCTTTAACATTTTTAAAATGCGATTTAACCGAAGCATATTTGCTATGCTCTGTAAATGGACCAGTAAACTCTAAAATTGTCGGCTTCGCTGGCTCATATGCAATAAATGCAAAACTATTGTTTATTTCCTTCAAGCTACGCGCTTCCTCTTTAAAACGTCCTGCAATGCGCTTTTCAACAAATTGCGCGAGACGGAAGTTCGTTACGCGCAACTCCTGTGCAAAATCGAAGCTTAATGCTTGTAGCACTTCTTTTAATGATGTTTCTAACGCTGTTGCTACAGGCATCGCCGCAAATTGCGATGGGTTATAGCTTTCACGGAAGAAATCTGGATAACGATAATATACACGCTGCATTACATAATATAATAGCTCATCTAGCTCTTGATTTGCATCTGATTGTAACATAGCTGTTTGCACATTCGCGTATGCATTTTCAATATGCTGCTCTAGCTGCGTAAGCTCCTCTAAGCGCTCATCCTTACGTAAAAGGTTTGCCTCCGTTTGCGCGATTAAATCATGTAAACGTGCATGTGCCTTCTCAACTTCCTCCTGTAATGCTTGAACCGCCAGTGCTTGCAGCTCATCATTTAAGAAATGATGGAACGCCTCTTCAAATGGTGGCATTCCAGATGCCAAATCTTGTCCCTGCTCTTTTTCACGCAATGCTTGTAAGCTTGATACACCGTATAAGCGTGGGAAGCGGATGCCGAAGCGCTGTAATTCACTACGCACATAATTTTTTACATCCTCTTCTTCCTCTTTAGTGTTGGCTAAATCAATCGCATTGACAACGAAGAACATTTTATCAAGCTCAAATGCATCCTTAACACGACCAAGCTGAATTAAAAACTCACGATCAGCTTTCGCGAAGGCATGATTATAATACGTAATAAATAAAATCGCATCAGCATTGCGAATATATTCGAATGCTACGCCTGTATGACGCGCGTTAATTGAGTCTGCCCCTGGTGTATCAACAAGTGTTACACCCATTCTCGTTATAGGTGAATCATAGTAGAAATCAATATTATCAACGAAGCATGATTTATTTTCCTGTGCAACAAATTGCTCAAATTGCTCACGGTTAACACGTAGCACTTGACCAAGCTGGTCTTTAAACCCATTATAGCCTTCCGCATATGCGCGAATAAATGACTTATGAATATTTAAACGCTCATCCACCAGCTTCACTGCTAAGCCTTCCTCAGCACGCGAATAAGCCTCCTCTAAAGACGAAACAGTTAAGCCAATCGCAGCATATGAGCCTTGAATATCCTCAAGTAGCTGCTCCGCTGTTTTTAATTGTACATCCGCTGTTTCATGTGGATGCTCTGCAGTTACTGGACGAATTTTATTAATTGCCGCTGTTGTTGGATTCGGTGATACAGGTAATACCCTTGAACCCATTAATGCATTTGAGAAACTCGATTTTCCCGCACTAAATGCACCGAAAAGTGCAATGGTGAAATCTTTCTTTTGCAAACGCTCCACTTTTTTCTTTAAGAAGCTTGCAACTTCCGCAAAGCCTTGTACATTGCCGATAGCATTTGCTGTTTTTAGCGCATTATTAATAACTTCTTCTGTTTGATAGTTCGCGCCTGTTACTTGCTGCTGTTCGAACTGCTCCTCGATTTGCTGCTGTTCGTTTTTAGCTAGCATTTCCTCACTAAATGGGCGAATTTCCGCAAGTGCTCGCTCAAAATCTGCTTGCCATTTTGTCGTTTGTGTTTTCGCTAATGCACGAGTTTCATTTTTCGCCTGCTTCATTTCTTTATCGCTATATATTTTGCGCTCATCGAATTGCTGAATTTGAAGAATCGCATCTACTTTTGGCTGAAGTGCGGCTGTTTTTAATTTTACTGGCGTACTCGCTTCTGTTGCGACTTGTGATAATAGCGGCTTTTGCTCCTCTAACCATGTATCTGTTGCACGTACGAAAAATCGTTTTGTCGCTTCTGCTACGCGGTTGGCAAAATTCAGTAATGCATCCCCTGTTACTAATGCACCAGATTGCACCTGCTCTTCAATAAGTGAGAATGGCAAGGCAAAGCTGTGTTGATCAATAGCCGTTGCACGTTCCTCATTTAAAGCCCCAACATTTTTTAGCGCTTCCTTCATTAATGCCTTCAAATGACCAATAATTTGCGACTGCACAATCGTTTGAAATGCATTATTTGCATCCTCAATGCGACGTTCACGCTCTTCAGCCGTCTTTTTCTTCGCACTAAATAAGCCGCCTACTTTAAAGTTTTCCTGCTTACTTTCTAAATAGCTGCGTAGCTTTTCTCGGAAATCTGCTGGCATAATAGCTGCATTCGCTAACAAATCTTTACGCTTTTCATCAAAGGTTTGCTGCCATTCCTCAAACGAGAATAATGTCGTTTGGCGCGTTAAATATTCGTATTGCTCTAATATATCTGCACGTGCCTCCCAGTCTTCTGCTGGTAACACTTCTGCAAACCCCTCAAAGCTTTCCTCTTTTTGCTGTGCTAAAAATGCATCATGCTCATGATGTAGCTTTTGCAGCGTGTTTTTTGCTGTTAATACAAGCTGCTCCTGCCAATCATTCATCGAATCCATCACAATTTTTTTCACTTTTGCAAAGTCATTATGCGGATGCTCTTTATCTTTTAAAGAAGTAAAGAAAATATCCTTTGGCTCTACACCCCACGCCGCAAATGATTGATGCACCGATTTTCGGAAATCCTCAAAAGATAATTCTGACTCGCGGTGCTTATCGATTTGATTCACGATTAAATAAACATTTGGATTATATTTCATTAATTGCTTTGTAAATTGAAAATTCAACTCTGATTGTACATGATTGTAATCCATTGTATAAAATACAATATCCGCGATATGTAACGCCGACTCTGTGCTCATCGCATGTGCATCATCTGTCGAATCTACCCCTGGTGTGTCCATCACCGTTACACCGAATGGTAAATTAGAGCCACTATGACCAATTTCAATTTGCGATACAAGCTCACCGTTTTTGCTCAGCTCTTTTACTGTTTTAAAATCATAGCCTGCCTCAAATTTGACTGGCTTATCGTGATGCATATAAACAATCGCATAATCCTCTTCTGCTTTATGCACCTTAACAATATTGGCGCTTGTCGGGATTGGGCTTGCTGCTAAAATATCTTCACCTGATAAAGCATTAATCATGCTTGATTTTCCCGCAGAGAAATGTCCAGCAAAACCGATTACATATTCTTTCTGTAATATTTTTCGTGCAAATAAATTCAGCTTTTCTACACGCTCTGTATCTTCATTATTTTTATAAATTATGTATTGAATTGCGGATTGCTGAAGCAGCTCCTGCAATTGTTTTTCAAAAACTTCCATTATACAGTAATACCCCTTTATTAATAGTTTCACTCTATATAGTACCACGCTTTGTTCGTAAATTTCGCTATATAATTGAAAAAAACTATTTTACACGTAAGCGTAAAATAGTTCATATCGATTTAATTGTATTTTTCAACACGTATGAGCCTATTGCTGTGTAAACAGCAACTACGATGCCAACCACCGCAAAAATCATACGAGACACCTCACTTAATAGGATATTTGAGAATCATTATCATCTCTATTATACTAATATTTTCTGTTTATCGTCAATCTGCAACGGAATTCTATATTTTTTGACACTTTTATGGTACTATTGAAGAAAATAGAGTAAAAGGATGTGGTATATTATGAGCACTTCGAAGCATGTACAAACGATTTTAAATGGGACAATCCACTCATTAAAAACCATTTTGCCAATGGACATAGATGTTAAAACACCATCCCTCACTACAGAACCATACATACAACAAGAAATGGGTGTGCTTATTGGCTTAGTTGGAGACTTAAAAGGGCGCGTTATTATCGACAGCACACCAGAAACATTCGGAGCAATCGGAGCTGCTATGTTTGGTATGCCACTAGAAGGTGCAATGCTTGAATCATTTACAGGTGAGCTTGGCAATATGATTGCTGGCAACCTTTGTACACATGCAGGCACTGAAAATTTAGAGTTAGATATCACACCCCCTACAGTAATGGTTGGACATACGAAGCTTTACGGATTTCAACACGCATTCAGCCTTCCAGCCACACTTACTGGCGTCGGTGAAATTACAATTTTATTAACAATTGATGATGAAGAATAAAGTGAACCTTCAATCAGTGGGGGTTTTCCGCATCCCCCACTGATTGGTAGTTTCACCAATCGGGTTTTTACAGGCTGTTTAATCCCCCACTTAAACATCTTGACTTAATAAAGTTGGGGTCTGGTGCTCCTGCGGTTACTCGTCGCAAAAAACATCTGCTTCTGCGGTTACTCGTCGCAAAAGTACAGCCTGTTAATACGGGATAATTATTTATAATAGAAATAGCTGTTGGAAATCAGGTTTGCCCCTGCTTTTCCAGCAGCCTTTTTTATTGAAAGGTTTAAGTAAATAGGTTTTTAAAAACTTGAAAACATTGATTTTGAAGCCTAGTACAAAATTTCAAGAATAGGTTCTATTAAAGCTTATAGTTTACTCAATTGTATACCATTACATGTAAGCAGGTAGTTAGCCAGAAATGCTAATTTAAAGTACATCTACACGCTCACTTAAACCTAATGACCAAGGTAAAAGCATAAATAATACTTCACTAGCAACCCTTAATGTAGCAATAACCCGAAGTAAATTGTTTACTGTTACTATAAAGGTTAACAGGGGAGAAGTTTTACCTTTGTGGCAAGCCAAATAACGCATAAATTGCGGTGCGATTAATGTCCATTAACCCACCACAACTAAAGTTAAGCCTCGTTAGAAAATCCTATGTGCTTTTATCCAAATAAATTTCCATAGCACCTCTTTACAACGAAATCCCCTACTTCATTTAATGAAAAAACAGCTCATTTCATACTTCACATTTTTTTCACAAAATTTAGCAACAAGTGTGATTTTTATCACATCGTTCATTATCAGTTTCTTTTATGATGAAAACAAGTACGAAATATACATCTAATAATAGGAGGGACAATGATGGCGAAAAAGAAAAAGGCGGAAGAAAACTTAAAAGGCACACTTCTTATGACCTTTACCCTAGGCGGAATTATTATTTTATTATGGGCCTATTGCTTCAGCCTATTTATGGATCGTTTTTAAGGACACTAAACGTTTAAGGAGTTGGAAAAAATGCACCTACATAAGTATGAAAAATGGTGGCTTGTGTTTGGTACTGGTACTTTAATAGCTTTCCTAATTATTTTAGGTATCGGTGCTTTCCATAGCGGCTCACATCCCAATAATTCTAGAAAAACTATCGATTATGAGAGAGTCGAAGATTTTGAGCCGTTTAACAATCCTGGTGTCCATAAAGTAGAGGGCAAGGATTGGGATTATGAAGTCGTATTAATTGCTTCTGCATTTAATTATAATCCCGCTGAAATTGAATTACCATTAAATGCGAAAGTAAAGTTTATCGCAACTACGAAAGATGTTATTCATGGCTTCCAAGCAACAGGGACAAATATTAATATGATGCTTGAGCCAGGTTATATTTCCGAATATACAACTGTCGTGAATAAAACTGGAGAATACTTAATCGTATGTAATGAATATTGCGGTACAGGTCATGCGTACATGTATTCTAAATTAAAGGTGGTGGACCCAAATGCAGCAAACGATAGTGAATAAAATTATGAAGGTTGATCCTCGCGATGGAAAGCTAGCAATGGCTAATATTTATGTTGCCTTTATCGCATTGCTTGTTGGCGGTTTAGCAGGTTTATTACAGGTGTTAGTCCGTTCAGGTCAATTTACATTACCTTGGGGCATTGGTTATTATCAAGTTTTAACAGTTCATGGTATCTTACTCGGTCTTATATTAACAACATATTTTATTATGGGCTTCCAAGTTGCTGCGATTAGTCGCACTGTTGGTCCTCTTACAAATACACAACGTAAAATCGGTTGGATTGGCTTTTGGTGCATGACAATCGGAACAGTTGCAGCGGCAACAATGGTGTTATTAAATGAAGCAACAGTACTCTATACATTCTATGCACCACTAAAAGCACACTGGATTTTCTATTTAGGTTTAACATTAGTTGTAGTAGGCTCATGGTTATTAATCGTACCACAATTTATGCGCTATATCGCATGGCGCAAAGAGCATAAAGGTGAAACTTCTCCCCTACTAGCGTTCATGGTTACAGTAAATAATCTTTTATGGTTTGTTGCAACATTAGGTGTTGCTACTGAAGTTTTATTCATCCTTTTACCTTGGTCACTTGGTTTAGTTGAACGTGTAGATGTACTATTAACACGTACTTTATTCTGGTATTTCGGGCATGCTTTAGTATACTTCTGGTTACTACCAGCTTACATGGCATGGTATACAATTGTACCAAAGATTCTTGGTGCAAAAATTTTCTCTGATGCATTAGCTCGTCTATCGTTCATGTTATTCTTAATTTTCTCTGTTCCTGTAGGTATTCACCATCAGTTAACAGAGCCAGGTATCAGTGGATTGTGGAAATTTATCCAAGTTGTTTTAACATTCTTTGTAATCGTACCATCATTAATAACAGCATTTTCAATGTTTGCGACTTTCGAATTACGAGGTCGTCAATTAGGTAGCAAGGGGCTTCTAGGCTGGTTTAAAGCGTTACCTTGGAAAGATAGCCGCTTTTTATTACCTTTCATGGGGATGGTAGCATTCATTCCTGGTGGAGCTGGCGGTATTGTCAACGCATCCTACCAAATGAACCAACTTGTTCATAATACAATTTGGATTACAGGTCACTTCCACTTAACTGTGGCAACAACTGTTGCATTAACATTCTTTGGTGTTGCATTCTGGTTAATTCCACATTTAACAGGTCGTGTATTAACACCAAAGCTAAATTTCTTAGGTGTCATCACAGGTATTCTATGGGCTACAGGTATGTTCATTATGTCAAGTGCAATGCATATCGTTGGTTTACTTAGCGGTGCACCTCGACGTTCTGAATACTCTGAGTATGGTGGTGCAACGCAAGCAATCGAATGGATTCCATACCAAATTGCACAGGCTGTAGGTGGAACAATCCTATTTATCGCGATTCTTCTTATTACGTATGTAGTCATTCAATTAGCATTTTTCGCTCCAAAAGGCGAGCAAGATTTCCCATTAGCGGAATTATCACCTGGTGCTGAAAAAACACCTGCTATACTTGAAAACTTCAAAGTATGGGGCGTAATCCTAGTAGCGCTTATTATTTTTGCTTACACGATTCCAATCTTTGATATTATACAAAATGCACCTCCTGGCTCAAAGGGCTTTAATAATTTATGGTAATGTAAGAGCTGTAGGGAAAGTAGGCTAAATGCCTAGGTTTCCCTACAGCTTTTTTTGTTTGGATTTAGGTATTTCGTGAGTATTATTTAACCTATTAATTGATAATATTTTGCGACTTTTTTAAGGAACGCTCGGATTTCTAAACGTCCAGTATCTGTTAGTAACTACATTTCTAACTTCTCATTTTCTGTCACTAGTTGTTGCATCCAACTTTTAACTCTTTTAAAAATTGCCGCCAAATAACCGCTTTGCCTGAGCATTTTATCAAGAGTAAACTACTAAAAATCCATTAACATTAATACTTTTACTTTAAGAACATATATTTAACGCATTAAATCAAACGGAAAAATACAATGTAATTGTTGTATGCCAATTGATTACAGTTAATAAGAATGTACCACTAATAAAAACCTAACTCCTCTTTATATTTTATCGAGGATTTAGGATTTTGATATTCACCAAGCTCTATTAGCTTGTTTAGCTTTACAAAATAATACAGTACCTAATTATCCAGCTTCATTAGCACGTTCACGACAGTTCAAGCTAATCTATTTCAATAAAATATTTTGACCAAAAGTAATGAAAAGTCAAAAAATGATTCTTACGTAAACCCTCTCTGCCAAAAAGAACGCCACATTAGAGAGAAATGCTGACTATCCCTTTATAATAAAGATAAAACTAGATACATTGTTTTATTCTACGCCTTTTAAAAATATTTGAGAAAAACGCTCCATAAGCTCCATTCTCTTTTTGATATCTATTTTATTAGTAAAGGTAATAATTCCATTAATCGTTGTCGCAGCAATTTGACTAACAGATTCCACATCTTCAATATCCCATTCTTTTTCTCTATTTCCCGCGCTGAATATCTCATAGTAAGTATTTAAATATCGTTGCTCAAGCTCGTTTATTTTTTCTTCAATATGTTTTGATTCGTATTCTCCAGTGTAAAATTCTATTATTGCCGTTTGCAACGGATAATAGAACTCCGTTTTTAAGGATAATTCGTTATATAGATAAAACTTTTCCCTATTGCTCTGACATTTTTTCTCTTCCTCGCGCCATTGTGCATACCATTCTGCATCTTCAATATTTAGAATTTCCAAAAAGAGATTTTCTTTTGTTTTAAAATGATAATATAAATTCCCTTTACTGCTGCCAGAATATTTCACAATATCCCCAGTTGTAGTAGCATTATATCCATTTTTAATAAATAGTTCTTTTGCTGCCTTTAATATCTTTTCTCTCAACTTTTTCACTCCTACTATGAAGAAATTATCATTCATTATAACATATACAATTAAGAATTCATTTTATGGCTTATCATCCTTCCAATTTTCCATTTATCCCAAAAAAACTTCGTAAGATTCACTTGAAAAGATAAATATTATAAGTTACACTCTTTTATAGACCGACCAGTCGGTCTATAATATAAATGTATCTAAGGAGGAAAAATTAAGATGGCTTCATTTTTTTCGAAAACGTCAAATATGATGACAACAAAGCAGCGATGGACTGCTTTGATTGTTCTTGCAGCTAGTTTATTCGTTGTGACGATGGATATGACCATTCTAATTATGGCTTTACCTGATCTTGTAAGAGAATTAAAGCCTACCGCTACTCAACAGTTATGGATTGTTGATATATATTCACTCATTTTAGCTGGTTTTATTATTCCTATGAGTACTCTAGCTGATAGATGGGGGCGTAAAAAGGCTTTACTAACTGGATTTACTCTATTCGGCTTAGTATCTTTACTAATATTCTTTGCCGAAAGTGCATCCTTTGTAATCGCTATTCGATTTCTTCTCGGAATTGCTGGCGCTCTAATCATGCCAACGACACTTTCAATGATTCGTGTAATCTTTGAAAATCCTAAAGAAAGAGCAACAGCACTGGCTGTATGGTCGATTGTTTCTTCATTGGGTGCTGTATTTGGCCCAATTATTGGAGGAGCTTTACTTGAACAGTTTTCATGGCATTCAGCCTTTTTAATTAATGTTCCATTCGCTATACTGGCTGTCGTTGCTGGTCTATTCTTATTACCTGAATCACGGGTATCAAAGTCACAAGCTCACAGCTGGGATATACCGTCTACTTTTTTATCAGTCGCAGGTATGATTGCATTTATTTGGAGTATTAAAGAATTTTCAAAGGAAGGGCTTTCTGAATTAACACCGTGGATTGTTATTGTAGTTGCCTTCGTTATGCTCATATTGTTTGTAAGACGTAATTTATCAAGCTCTGAGCCGATGCTTGATGTAAGGCTATTTAATAGTCGATCTTTCTCGGCTGGTACGATTGCGGCATTCATGACCATGTTTGCAATGGCTTCTGTCCTCTTATTAGTCGCCCAATGGTTACAGGTAGTTGAAGGACTTTCACCATTTAAAGCAGGATTCTATCTGTTACCAATGGCATTAGGAGCAATGGTTTTCGCCCCAATAGCTCCAGGATTAGCCGCACGTCTAGGTGCAAAAATTGTACTACCAATTGGAATTGGGATTGCAGCTATTGGCATGTTCGTTATGTATTTCTTCGGAAATCCGTTAACATATCCAACTTTAGCTGTAGCATTAATATTAGTCGGAGCTGGTACTGCTTCGTTAGCTGTTGCTTCTGCTCTCATAATGTTGGAAACGCCAACATCAAAAGCAGGAAACGCTGCTGCAATTGAAGAATCCATGTATGATCTTGGCAACGTGTTTGGTGTAGCTGTTCTTGGGAGTCTTGCATCATTGCTTTATCGCTCCTATTTAGATATTACGGCATTTTCATCCGATGGAATTGTTGGTGAATTAGCTCATATAGCTAACGAATCCGTTGTAGGTGCTGTTGAGGTAGCTAATATAACGGGCTTTACTCAGCTTGCTACAGAAGCTGTAGCTGCGTTTAACGACTCTTTTGTAGCAACAGCCCTAATAGGTGGAATTATAATGATGATCGTAGCAGTAATTGTCTTCATTTTAATTCCTAAATCGCTGGATATTACGAAGCAAGGACATCAGTAACAAACAGCTATATGTAACTAATGGGTTTAAATAATTCGCTCTGTTAAGCTTAAATATTGGAAATAATTCCAAAATAGAACCTCCATAAAAATGGAAGTTCTATTTTTTTATTTACTTATTCAACTAAAACATCCGTTAATTCAAAAAAGAATAGTCAACAAATCGTTCCTCTTCCTATATTCCAAAGAGAGTAACAACTTTTTTGAATCAACTAAACCTTTTGAGTATACGAATACATTTCGTAAATCTCTTTTAAACACTCTTTCAATTTCATTGGCTTTCTACCTAAAATCAATTCAAAGTGATCTGTTAACATTGTATATCGGCCTTCTCACATATCTGTCACAAAACCTGTAATTGAAGCTACTAAATAATTACTTTTAATTGGAGTGTAAATTCAATTTGCATATTTGGACTAAGCATAATTTTGAAAAGATCGATATTTGCTTCGATATTGTTGAAAATGGATTAGATTGTTTTGTTCGTCGAATATGCCAATTTCGTGGATGGTGAAGCCCTCAGCAGAAGTTGGAATGATTTCATTTCCGATGGTTTCGTCAACTGTAATGTATGTTACAAAAAAACCACAGCACCAAACATGGCACTGTGATTCATTCTTATCCCGCATTAACGGACAGTAGTTTTTCTGCGCCGAGTAACCACGCAAAACGCCCATCTTATAACTGTCCGTAAAAGCTCGATTGGTGAAAGATAACAATCCGCGGAAAAACCCCACGGATTGAAGTTTCACTTTAAAGCTGATACAGCTTCGTATATTTTTCTTTTAAGTAGTCCGCTAAATATTTTGCATTTAGCCCTTCGCCTGTTGCTTCATTTAATAGCTCAAATGGCTTTTTTAGCGCGCCGTATTGGTGTACTTTGTCAGTTAACCACTCACGAATTGGTAAAAGCTCGCCTTTGCCACATAGCTCATCGAAGTTTGGAATATCCTTGTCCATCGCGTGCTTCCACTGTGCTGCATACATATAGCCTAACGCATATGATGGGAAGTAACCGAAGCTACCGCCACTCCAGTGCGTATCTTGTAGCACACCTTGTGCATCATTTGCCGGGCGAACGCCTAAATATTCCTCATATTTATCGTTCCACACCTGTGGTAAATCTTCCACTTGTAAGTCACCATTGAATAGCTCACGCTCAATTTCATAGCGAATCATAATGTGTAGAGGGTATGTTAATTCATCTGCTTCAATACGAATTAGTGAAGGCTCTACAAAATTGATTGCTGCTAAGAAATCATCAACTGCTACATCGCCAAATTGTGCAGGTGAATTTTTTTGTAGCACTTCAAAATGGCGCTTCCAGAAATCTACATTACGTCCTACAAAGTTTTCATAGAATAGCGATTGCGATTCATGGATACCCATTGATGCACCTGTTGCAAGTGGTAAGCCCATTAATTTTGGATCGATATTTTGTTCATATAACGCGTGACCACATTCATGAATTGTACCGAACACAGCAGAGCGGAAATCATTTTCGTCATATTTTGTTGTCACACGAATATCTCCACTATTTAAACCAATCATAAATGGATGTACCGTTTCATCTAAACGACCGGCCTCAAAATCATAGCCTAGCTTCTCTAATAATTCTAAAGATGCCGCACGTTGCCCCTCTTTCGGGAAATGCTTAAATAGCATTGATGTATCTGGTTTATTTGGTGACGCTTGGATTGCCTTCACTAAAGGTACAATTGTTTCGCGTAATTCACCAAACACTTTATCTAAAATGTCTGTAGTCATTTCTGGCTCGTATTTATCAAGCAGCGTGTTATACGCAGAGCCATTTTTAATGCCCCAATAGCCGATAAATTTCTTTTGATATTCAACGATTCCTTTTAAATGTGGTAAAAATAATGAAAAATCAGACTTTGCTTTCGCTTCTTCCCATGCATTTTCTGCCTTTGATTGTAAAATGACATATTCTTTATACTCGGCAGCAGGAATTTTTTTCGATTCATCATATCCTTTTTTCACTTCTTCAAATAGACGTTTCGTCACAAAATCAAGCTCATTTTGCTTCGCTTCAAGTGCCGCTAGCATTTCGCCTAGCGCGTCAGCAGTTTGCAAAGCGAACAGCTCTGCCGATAATGTACCGACAACCTCTGCGCGTTGCTCTAACCCCTTTTTTGGTGCCCCTGTGCGCATATCCCAATAAATCACAGATAACGCCTCACCATAGTTTTGCATTTTCTTCACATAATCTACAAATTGTTGTTCGACTGTCATTTGTAAGCCTCCCTTTCCACTCTATTATATTATTTCGAGATTTGGAATGAAAGTGTTAAGTAAATATTGAAATAAGCAAAGCTAATGTTAATAAACATGCGGTAAACGTCCATAACCAATTTGCTTGCTTGATACCTTGCCTTACTTCCAAGTATTCCTTCAACGTGATCACTAATATCATTGGTAACACAATCATACCTATGTGTACTGTGCCAAGATATTCATTTACAAAGAAACCAGGCATAACAAGAAAGAATGACCATACATACCTAAATAGTATAGGTAGTTCTTTCTTCTTGCCATCTTCATCGCGATAATAGCTATTGCGACTAATAAACACCATATCAATAATTAAAAAAATAAAAAACGCAATCCATATATATGTTTTCCAACCATAGAATATAGTTTGACGCCCTATATTATCTAATAAATTTTGCAGCTGTTTACCATCACCATTTTTCTCTATATCTTTTAATACATATTTTTTCTTTCCATAAACATCATAAATGTTATAGCCAGCTAAGTGAGGTGCTATTTTTAAATAGCGCTGCTGTCCATTTTCAAATGTTAATAATAACTGATACATTCTCATGTAGCCTAACAACTCACCATCATCCCAAGGCTCCTCCTTTAGGCTTGGGTCTGTAATAAAGCGTTGCAAAGTTGCCAAGAGTTGTGGGTCTTGTGTTGTTTTTTTTTCAATATACATGATGGAATTTAAATTCAAATTTCGATTTGCTTTATTCGTCTGAAGTACTGTTATTTCTGCTAGCTCATCCGTTAACTGTGCTTGTTTTAGTACTTGCTCTGCAGGTTTCACATCGATAAAATAAAACAATAGCAATATACAAGCAATTGAAGCGATAGCTAACTGCCGAGTCAACAATTGTAATCGTGTTGTGCGCTTATGTCGCGCCATAATATATTCCTTTTGTTGTAGCGCTCGTTCTTTGTCCTGCTCTACGCGCGTTATTTGCTGTAAACGATCATCTAATTTCATCATGCTCACCCCCAAGCAGTTTTTGCAATGCCTTCATTCCACGCTCTGTGTTATTACGCACTTTAGCCTCTGTACAACTTAAAATTTCTGCTGTTTCCTTAATCGAATAGCCCTCAATTTTTCGTAGGACGATGCACTCTCTATAAGTCAGTTTCAATTGACCAAGCGCAGCGTATAACTCAGCATCTGCCGCTTGCTTCAATAACCACTGTTCAGGTATGTATGTTGCTTCCATTCCTTCATGACGTGCGAAAAATGGAATAAATTGAATTAAACGCTTACGCCTGTAAAAATCGTAAACTGTATTGCGTGCAATTGTAGTTAGCCATGTTTTCATATTTGCATCACCACGAAAGGCAGCACCATTGTGCAATGCTTTGACAAACGTATCTTGCGTTAAATCTTCTGCCGTTTCCTTATGTCCTACTAAAAAATAAATAAACTGAAATATTTCTTCGCTATACGTATCATAATGTTCATCAAAACGAAGCATATGCATCCCCCCTTCCTACTTATATAGACGGATGATGGAAACATTTTACTCACTTTTGGTGCGTAAAATTTGCACGAGGATTTCACTTAGTTCCTCTGCAGTTTCTTGAAAATCTCGCTCTGCCCATTGCAAAGCTAAACCGATAATGGCATTCGCCTGATAGGCCACTAAATAACCTTGCACCCTTTCATCATAGCTGGAGACATTCGTATTTTGCTGTAAATTTACTGTAATCTGCTCTAGCAGCATATAATAATAGGCTAACGGGACATTTTTTGAAAAAACAATTCGATAAAAGCTTTCGTATTTTTTAATATGATGAAAAATACGTACTGTTTTTGGATCAAGCTCTTTAATTTTTAATGGTGATTTTGTGCGAAGCGGCTCTAAATAAGCCTCGCGTAAATCGGCAATAATTTGCTCGAAAAAATCGGCAAACAGCGCATCTACACTTGCATAATGTAAATAAAAAGTACCTCGATTTATTTGTGCTCTTTGACAAAGCACAGATATTTTGATTTTTTCAAGTGGCATTTCCTTTAATAATGCGATTAATGATTCGTGAAGTCGTTCCTTCGTTTTTATAATTCGTAAATCTACTGACATTTCCAGCACCCCTATTCAACAGTTTTTCATAAAGTGTTGCTTAATGAACATCGTACATGTTATTGCATATTGAAAGCGTTACCACATATAGATTATAATTTTTATTAAACAGATGTTCAATAAGTGACATTTTTCACACTAGTTTGTCCACACACATTATTAGGAGGAATTAGACATGAAATTACAGGATAAAGTAGCTATCGTTACAGGAGCAGCATCAGGCATGGGCTTAGCCATTGCCGAAAGCTATGCGAAGGAAGGCGCGAAAGTAGTAGTTTCCGATTTAAATTTGGCAGGTGCCGAAGAGGTTGTAGCCAAAATTAAGGCAGTTGGTGGCGAAGCATTTGCAATTAACACAGATGTAACCTCAGAAGAGGATTTACAACGCTTATTTGATAAAACATTAGAAGCTTATGGTAAGCTTGATATTTTAGTAAACAACGCGGGCATTATGGATGGCATGGAGCCTGTAGGAGAAATAGAAAATGAGCGCTGGGCAAAAGTGTTTGCTGTCAATACGACATCTGTCATGCAGGCGATGCGATTGGCAACAGATATTTTCTTAAAGCAAGGTCACGGGGTAATCGTGAATAATATTTCAGCAGGCGGCTTATATGGCGCACGTGCTGGAGCAGCCTATACAGCCTCTAAACACGCGGTCGTTGGTTTAACAAAAAATACAGCATTTATGTATGCTGATCAAAATATTCGCTGTAACGGCATTGCACCAGGCGGTGTTGCAACAAATATTGCTTCTTCTATGACAAGCATTAGCCAAACAGGTATGCAACGCCAGCAGCTTGGTATGGCGATTAATCCGCGCATTGGTCAACCTACAGAAATCGCAGCATTAGCTGTATTTTTAGGGTCAAATGACGCAAGCTTTATCAACGGTCAAGTCATCGCAGCAGATGGTGGCTGGACAGCTTATTAAAACATAGAAAAGGGCTGCTGAGAAAGGTGAAGCTTCCTCAGTAGCCCTTTAAATATTCGCTAAATCGAATAATTAAGCCTTATTTACACTGACATTGTCAAATTGGATTGCTGTAATATGAACATTCACTTCGCTCGTTTCAATTGCAGTCATATTAAAAATCGCTTGGCGAATGGATGCTTGAATATCCTTAGCCACTTTAGGAACCGTGAAGCCATACTTTACTGAGCAAAATACATCAATGACAATACGGCCATCTTCCGACATTGCCGATTTAATACCTTTTGAATGTACTTTTTTACCGAATTTTTCTACAACACCCGATGCAAAATTCCCACGCGTCGCAGCTACACCTTCTACCTCAGTTGCAGCAATACCTGCAATTACCTCAATTACCTCAGGTGCTACTTCGATTTGCCCTAGCTCCTCTTTGCCCGTTGGCGTTGGTTGTACAAATGATGTTGGTTGTTTTTCAGCCATGTTCAGCCATCCTCTCTTTCTCTCGCATTGCTACTTAACTATAGCCATCTACCACTTTTTATATTATACTACATTCCCTGTGGAAAATGCTTAGCAATTGCGCAGAATTTTTGCGGGATGACAATTCGTCAATTATTTGGGTGCTATACGCCTATTTGAGCGATCCTCAACTCACCACGCCAATGCTCACCAAGTCCTTCTCTAGCTGACAAAAATCAGCTGTAAGCTAAATAAATTTTCTCACAGCCTATATCTTATTTTCCTGTCCACAACACATCTTCTGTAAGCCTTCTAATTCTAAAATGCCCTAATGGATAGCGTTATTATTTAGAGTATACTAGTACTACTTCTGTATATAATTTTTCGTCATTGACATTTAAAAAAATCTCATGTGAACCTTTTTCCCAAGTTCCAAGCAATGATCTGAATTTTCTTATAAATGAATTTGAAGCTTCCCCTTCAACATTTTCTGTTTTTACATATAAAGTATAATACATATCTTCCATCTCTGACCATGTATTATAGCTATCTTTATCGGGAAGAAAATCAATAAAAACCATATCTAAGCTATAATTTACAAAGTGATACGTTATCTTTGCTGAATATCCATAATGATTACCTAAATAAGTTAAAAAAATGTCCTCACCGTTTCTTGATTTATTAATCAAAGTAGCGCTTTCAGATTTTTGAACTTGTTCTATAGTCATAGAAAAATCAATTGTACGTTCACTTAACTTAGTTACCAAAAAAGAATCTTTTGTATAGCCTTTATATTTTCCTTGTTTAATATGCGACCAACCATTTTTATCTGTCGAATAGACAAAAACCTTCGAACCGCTTTTTAGCATGGTTACTTTAGCACCTTTTGAATTTGGTTCTGCTCTAAGTATTAAATCCCCACTATTAGCACTTACATATTTATAATGCCCGCCACTATAAGCTTTTACTTGCGAAACCTCTCCAACCAAAAGAACTAATAAACATAAAGCAACAATAAATCTTAAAGCTTTCATTTTCAATACGCCCCCCTTAAACTTCCTTTGTTCTGATTGATACTTTTTACAACTAGTATTGTAATACTAGGTCTCATACAAAATAATTTGTTGTGTTTGTATAGTTAATAAGTATATGCGAATATTATATATTTACATAAAGAGTAATTCAATGCCATTTTTGTTCTACTTATTTTCAAAGTAAATGAATATGTACTATTCTATTTGTTTAAGCATAATGTCACGCATACTCATTAATCATTATTATCAAAGGCTACTTGAAAAATTGGTCTTTCTCCATTTTTTTAAATATCTTTTATCTTACGTACCCATTTACTACGCTACTTTTTGTTACGGAATATTTTTCACCATAGTATGCGAGAATAATTCGAGATAATGTAAACAATCCCCAAAAAGACAATAGTATTACATATTTTGAATTTACTTTAAAAGTTTCCTTACTCTCTTTTGTTGAGGGGCAGATAAATCTTCCATCCTGCTTTCCAGCACTTCTACAAATTGACGTTGATTGCTTTCATGAATACAGATTTCCATTCGTTCCGCGTGTTGTCCAACTTCTTTTGAGCGGCACTCTTGTAAATGTTGAATTAAAATAGGAAAGATGCGCTCTTCATATTCTAAATCTTGCTTGCAAAGTTTGGCCAATACAGAAACGCCATTATCAACAGTAATCACACTTCCATGCTGAAAGGCAAATACGATTTTGTCTACTTGCTTAAAAATATTTTGTGGCTCAAGCTCCACAATTTGTGCTAAAGCGGTCATGCTACCCCATACAAGGCGATTATTCTTTGAATCTAACAGCTCAAGAAATTGTTTATAGTAAGGTGCAATCAAATCAGGCCGTCTCTCTCCAATTTCATAAAGTACTTTAATGCAATCGTTTGCTATTCGTTTATCTTTAGAATTCAATCCATCTACAATTTCATTGATTCCATTGTGATTTTCAGTCTTTACTAATTCCTCTGCCAATTCAATATTTGGCAATTCATCATTTCTATTTTGATTAGTGGCTAATTGATTAAGCATCGATCCCCTCCTGTTGATAATTATTTAGTATTATTTTGAAGTGTTTAATTTTGCATGTCCCCTAGCTTTTTTCCTCTCTTTATCATTATAAGAATTTTATATCTTTTGTGTAAGCTTCATAATAAGTGTTTTTCTTTAAAAAGATGTGGTGAACAACCAAAAGAGACATCATAAAAAATTTTTTATGGAAAGAAATTCTAAATATTTCAAACAGACAAATGAACAATATATGTTAAAATAGATAATTGTTACATAAAAATGAATTGAATATATGAGGGAGATATTTATGCATGAATTTTTTTTGATAAAAAAGACCGAAACACAAGATGACGATTTTTTTGATAAATTTTGGAGCAAAATAGACAATCACAAGGATATAATTGTTGATTACATTACAATTGAAATCAAAGTATTTGATTATATTTTTGATTCACTTACATGGATTCCGTGTATGAACCCCGCTTTTCCAGGAAACCCCAAGCAAGTAGGGATTAATCATATTGGGCTAACACTATTTGATGAAAATTCAGCTTCTTCACTTATTTCTATTTTTACTGCTTGGATAGATTTATTTAAGAATGGTCCAAGTGTAATCAAAAGACTTATTTATTTTCATGAGTACTCCGACGAGGATTTATTGACTTTTGATAGAGATGACACTATAGAAAACTTTAAAAAATTCATTGATATAGCTAAACAATTGTCTGATGGCAAGTACTACTTGTATCATTGGGGTATATGAAAATTACTTTGATTTGTCTGAGAGCTTTCTGATTAATGTAACAATAATAAAAAAAGTACACGAAATATCCCTGTCCTCTGCTCATTTTTAGACATAAAAAACCTCTTAACTAAACGCTTTAGTTGAGAGGTAAAAAAACTTCGGATATTCCCGCTTATTTTTATTTCCCCGTCCCCAACACATCATTCTCTTCCAAGAACTTCGCTGATTTAAACACTTCGTTATTCATCAATGCTTGGTCGAATGGGATTGTTGTTCCATAAAAGAATCGTAACAAAAAAAATCATTACCCAAACCAACTTCCCCAAATATTTCTGAATTTGTCATGTTTGCTTCCTCTTTCCGTTTATAAACATTACACCTACTAAACAAAGCAATATTACGTTTCAAATGGGAACATTAACCAATTTATAACATTAAACCTATGTACATTTTTGAAAGGGGAAATAGAAGTGTTGAAAAAAACTATCACTTCAGGAATTGTATTTTGTTTAATCTTGTTAGTTGGATGTAATA
This sequence comes from Bacillus ndiopicus, assembly GCF_000612805.1. GTDB lineage: Bacteria > Bacillota > Bacilli > Bacillales_A > Planococcaceae > Metasolibacillus > Metasolibacillus ndiopicus. Next base: position 530,971 of record NZ_HG964404.1, read on the forward strand.
CAAACGAAGTATTAGAGAGCGAGCAGTGTATCGACAAACAGGTGTAGACGATTTATAAGATACTCGTAAAAATAATTCAGGACGTCCGTACGAAAAAGAGTTAAGTTTGGAGGAAAAGATTGCTCGCGCCGCCAAAGGTGAGGTGAGAGAGTAGCCATAATCCAACATAACTTAGACCATTACGAATTCCTTAACATTGTAAAAATAGGTGATTCCGTCAGAAAAAAACCTTAATGTTGTAAATCCACATTTTTCTGAGTGGACCTAAGAATAAGCTACTCACCTGTATGTGAATCCATAAGCTTTCCTGTCATTAAATCGTAAATTTTATAATCCATTGCCCACATACGGTCTTTGGTCACCGTAACCTCACAGTAATAAGGAATTGATTTGCCATAAGCATCGAGTTCAGGAATCTCATTGAAAGTAAATTGTTCGTCTGTATTAAGCATATTGAAAGTCGAATCAGCAGAACGACCAGATGTAGATATTTCTATCGTGCATTTACCATTAACAACATCGAAGTCTTTCGTTATTACATATTTTAAACTTGGAACAGTCATCCATAAAATTAGGAGTCCCATTAGAAAACCGCTCAGCATTTTAATAGTCGACCAAAACTTAATTTCTCTCATTCTATACATAAGAATAAAAAAAATCGCACTGCCTATAACTAATAACGCACCTAAACTAAATAAAAAATAATAAATAAAAACAATAACCCCCCTCCCCATAATAAGTAATTACCATATTTACGTTAATTCAATTATAAAAGTTTCAAAAGTCATCCTTTTAACATTCCCAAACCGTCGTTTGGTAACTATCCTTTTCTTAGCGTTGTAAACAGCTTAAATCTGACGTGACCACGTAATAGATAAAATCATTTTTATATCCATCTGAATCAACAAAGTAATTGCTACTGCTTCATAAATCATTTGTAATTATATTAACATATTTCCCAATTATTAGTATTAACCCTTTTTAAAATATATAGTTTAACAAAAAACTCGACCCACAGCTAATCGATCGAGTTTTTAGTTCCCAACTTTTTTGTCTTTAAACATCACTCTGAAAAGGATAGATGTAAGCAGGTAATCCCCTTGTTCATCTATCCTTTCCTTTTACTCCTATATAATGTGCGACATTGTTTTGAATTATTTAGTTATAGAGCTGTATAAACATTTACTTGACTTTTAATAAAATTTTATAGTTACCTTTTCACTTGTATGTTGCAATTTAGTTTTTGAATATTTGTTCGTAACGGTGGAAGAATGCCACTGTGTGCGCTCTTGTTAGAGAATCATTTGGTTTAAACTCTTCATTTGTTTTAGTAGTTGTTAAACCATTATCACGAAGGAATTTAATAGCTTCTGACTGAGATACAGTTTTACCATAATGCATTGAAGCTAAGATACGAGCGAAGTTACCCCGTGTGATATCCTTACCTGCAATGGTTTGTTTGGATGCTGTGTTTGCACCTAGAACCGGTAGAGAGTATTTTGTAGCCAGTTGGTAGTTTACGTCTCCATACCATGAAGTATTTGCTTTCGTTGAAGCTAGTTCTGATGGTTTGAAGTAACGTAATAGGATAGATAACATTTGGTTTTCCGTTAAGTTAGTGTGCGGTTTAAGTAAGTTTTCGTACTTACCTGTTGATGGGTTTTTCACGTTTGGGTATCCACTGATGATACCGATGTTGACTGCCCACTTAAAATCCTCGGCCCAGTATTGGTTTGCATTGTAATCAGCAAACTTTGATACATCAACGTTTCCCGTTGTTGGAGGTGTTACTGGAGGTGTTGGTGTTGAAGCCAAGTAGTTTAGATAACTTGATGCTACATACCCCTCTGTCCCGTCATTTCTTTTCACAGGATACCAAACAAAATGGTTTTTCTTCGTTGATACTTCTTCATATTCAAAAGGACCCGTAATGGTAACAATTTCTCCTTTACGTAAAGTACCCATAGAAGGACTATCCGTAGTAGGTCTTGTCCTAAATGTTACATTAGTTGTTGCACTAACTTTTTGATTTGTTTCAAAAAAATACTTTGATTTTGTTAATGGTAAATCAAATTCATAGTTCAGCGCTGAAAATTTAATATTTCCCTTGCTGTTAGAGTCATATTGAAAATGTTCGCGTGAAAAAGGTAGCTCTTTTAAGTCTATTAATTCCAATTTATTAATAATTCCGAGAATTCTTTCTTGATAGGCATTGGTATTTCTTTCACCAGTTGCTCGAACAATTGGACTATTTAATGGCTTAGTACCGTTATAAGCCATGATAGCAAAGTACCAATGTTCCAGTACATCTCTTTCCCCACCGTTGATGCTAGGTAAATCCTTTCGCTTAAACATACCATCTAGAGTCTCTACACCAGCTTGAATATTATAGACAATATCGCTTTTTAGTCTATCTTGATTGTAGCCGACTTGATTTGTAATTTGCATAATCCCAATTCCATTATCAGCTGTCACAATCGCTTCACCATTCGTATCAAAATGACGCCAATTTCCACTTTCACCTTCCGCTATTGCCTTCACAATTTCAGGAGGAACATCATAAATCAGTGCTGTTTCGGTTAATAAACAGTTCATTGTGGAATAATCAGGGTTTACTTTCGATGCCGAATCATACTCACATGTATTTGCAATATTATTAGCTAATACATTTTTATCTATGTTTATAGATAGAGAGAGGGAACCAATGGCAATAACACTAATCAATGGTTTCAATATCTTTTTCATATGTGATTATTACACTTCCTTTCATATTTTTTAAAGTTAAAAGATTCAGATATATGTTATCATAAACCCAATATTTGAGATAGGGGTAATAGTAAATTTACCTTTTAATTAACAGTATTGAGTGATAAATGATAGAACTAACATATACTGTTTAATTTTAATTCGGTGAAAAGGTTGTAGATAGTGATTGTTGGATTTTTTCTTTTTTGTGAAATAGGTAAGCTTCCTAAAGTCCATTGAAACAAGCACCAGCCAAATCCACCACTGGCGTTTCTATCGACGTTCATTTGCTTCAAAATCAATAATTGTACTTTTTAGCACTATATAATAATAGTAATAGGATTAGATAGTCCATCTAAGCTACTATCTTAGGATTCATTTTTTCAGCTTAATGGGATTCATATGCTCCAAATCAAATATTCCTATCCTCTGCTCATTTTTAGACATAAAAAACCTCTTAACTAAATGCTTTAGTTAAGAGGTAAAAAATTTCGGATATTCAGATTTGTGTTATTCCCTAAAAGCTTACTTCGCCTTCTCCGCCACACCTAACACATCATTCTCTTCCAAGAACTTCGTATTGAATTTCGCTGATTTGAATACATCGTTGTTCATCAACGCTTGGTGGAATGGGATTGTTGTGTGAACGCCTTCTACCATAAATTCGCTTAATGCGCGGTTCATTTTTGCGATTGCTTCCTCGCGTGTATCAGCATGGACGATTAGTTTAGCCACCATTGAATCATAGTATGGTGGAATTGTATAGCCTGGGTATACGGCTGAATCTACGCGTACACCGTAGCCGCCTGGTGCTAAGTAGTCTGTTACTTTACCAGCAGATGGCATAAAGTTTTTGTATGCGTTTTCAGCATTGATACGGCATTCGATGGCCCAGCCATTGATTTTGATGTCCTCTTGTTTGAATGGTAATTTCTCGCCAGAGGCAATTTTTAATTGCTGTTGTACAAGGTCAACACCTGTAATCATTTCTGTTACTGGGTGTTCTACTTGAATACGTGTATTCATTTCCATGAAGTAGAATTTATCTTCTTGGTAGTCGTAAATAAATTCGATTGTTCCCGCACCTTCATAGTTACATGCTTTTGCTGCTTTTACAGCCGCTTCGCCCATTTCAGCACGACGCTCCTCCGATAAAGCTGGAGATGGTGCTTCCTCTACAAGCTTTTGCATGCGGCGCTGTACTGTGCAGTCACGTTCGCCTAAATGCACAACATTGCCGTGACCATCTGCTAATACTTGAATTTCACAGTGGCGGAAGTATTCAATAAATTTCTCCAAATAAACGCCTGGGTTACCGAATGCAGCCGCTGCCTCTTTTTGCGTGATATCGATTCCTTTTACAAGCTCTTCCTCTGTACGTGCGACGCGAATCCCTTTACCGCCACCGCCAGCAGTTGCTTTAATAATTACAGGGTAGCCGATTTTAGCAGCCCATTCTTTACCTGTTTCAATATCAGGAACGATGCCTGTTCCAGGTACAAGTGGTACATCTGCTTGCTCCATCGTAGAACGAGCTACGTCTTTAATCCCCATAATTTTAATTGAGTCAGAGGATGGACCAATAAATTTAATGCCTGCATTTTCACATGCTTCTGCAAAATCAGCATTTTCTGCTACGAAGCCGTAGCCAGGGTGAATGCCATCTGCACCCGTTTTTTGTGCAACGCCAAGTAATGCTGGGAAGCTTAAATAAGAATCCTTTGATAGGCGCGGCCCGATGCAATATGCCTCGTCCGCTAGCTTCACGTGTAACGCCTCAGCATCCGCCTCAGAATAAACAGCAACTGTCTCAATCCCTAACTCTTTACATGCACGAATGATACGCACAGCGATTTCGCCGCGGTTTGCAATTAATACTTTTTTCATGAAAAGCACCCCTCTTATTCAGCTTTCACTAAGAATAATGGTTGACCATATTCAACTAGTTGACCATCTTTTACAAGTATTTCAACAATCTCGCCTTTCACTTCTGCTTCGATTTCGTTGAATAATTTCATCGCTTCAACGATACATACGATTGTTTCTTCGCCAACTTTATCGCCAACTTTTACGTATGCTGGAGAATCTGGGTTTGGCGCTTGATAGAACGTACCTACCATTGGCGAAGTAATTTTGTGTAAATCTGTATTTTCGTTTACAGGAGCCTTCTCAACAGGTGCTGATGCTGCTGGAGTTGCAACTGGCGTTGGTGCAGCCTCAACTACTGGTGCTATAGGTGCTGGCGCTGGTGCAACTACTTCTTTTTTAGGAACTACAACTTCTGTAACATTGCCTTTTTTCTTCAGCTTTACTTTTGCACCGTTTTCCTCATATACAAACTCGTCGATTGATGAAGCATCTACTAATTTAATAATTTCACGAATTTCTTGAATTTTGAACATTATATACTCTCCCTTATTGCTTAATATTATAACTACGATAACTATTTTATAATTTATCAAAGCATTTTGAAATAGTTATTTGTAATTTTCCAAGAATCTAGCTTAACATAGCACATCTTGCTCTAAATTACTATTTTTTCTGACAATTACTTTTTCACTATAATAGTTGTAGGACCTCTAAGGACTAATATGTTCAAAATCAATTTATCTAAAAAAATGCGAGACTTTTATTAAGGTTACTTTTCTAAAAAAGCACCTTAACAAAGCCCCACATAATCATTATTAATTCAATAATAATTTGATTGTACGTTTACTGTTACTTGAACGCCTTCACCTTGCTCAGACATTACCACATAGATAATTTCATTGGCTTCTTCTTTGGACATTTCATCCGACATAACAGTAACCGCTACTTTTTCATCCTCTACGCGAACGAAGGCATCCGAGTAGCCTAATGATTTAATTAGCATTTCAAGCATTGCCTCAGATGAATCACGCTTTATTAATGCATTCATTTCATTATATGCCTCATTTTTTTCTTCTGCAGAATATTGGTCTGATGCTATTTTTTGCGTATATTGCTCTCTTAATTGACTGCGTTCATGATCCACTTCCATGCGCATTTGCTCAAACATATAACTCTCAGATTGCACCGCTTTCGTCTCTTCTTGTAAGCCAGTTAGTGTCGTTTCTTGCATTGTACTATCCGAGAAAATCGCCATTAAGTTTAAATTTCTATCATTTTCAAATACATAATAAACAGAAATAACTGCCGCTAAGCTAAAAAGTGTTAAAAACCAAACTGTTCTACGCTTTACCTTCATTGTCCATCTCCTTTGTTTCGCATCGGTACAATCATTATACGGTGTACAGGTATTTGCATTACTCGACTAACAACTTGCAATAACTCTCGCTGCACATTCGGCTCCACTGCGCCTTCACTAACAATTAATATGCCTGTTACTCGACCTTCCTTTGCGCGAAAATAATCGCTTAATAATGCCTCACTTTGTTGTTCATAATGAACATAGACTTTTACTTGTCCTACTCCATCTATTTCCTGTAGCGTTTGCTCTAGCAAACTTTCATCTTGTATGTTTGTCGTAGGCGCTTTTTGATTCGTAAATAGAAAAATAGCTACTAAAATAATCGGAACAACGATAAGTGGTAGATTTAATCGCTTCTCCACATACTTGAACCTACCCCCTTTTTTATCAACCATTTCACAGCTCCCTAGGGGAAAATTACCACATTATATGAGATACTTTTCTTTTATATGCGCAAGAAATCTGCAATAAAAGCGTAAAAGCATAGGAAAAGAGCTAAGCGAACATAGACAATAAATCTTGGCTCATCTGCAATTAACAATAAACATTGTCCAACTACAACGAGCGCTATAATAGTCATCACAAATTTTTCCCCACCCCTAACTGCATAATGACAAATAATAATAGCCAAATGAAAATAAATGTTATTGCAAGCAATATGGCAATAGCGCATAAAACGAACAATGTATTTCCGATATCATCAATAAACCCGCTGACATTAGAGCTCGTAAATGGCTCGGTAATTGCCGCTAGCAATTTACAGCTAAAAGCATATAAAAGCAGTGTGCCTGCTGGATAAAAGGAGGCAATGGAAAAAGCACTAATCATTGTAAAGCCAGTGATTGTTGTCGCTGTTCCTTGAAATTTTTGAAACATTGAAAAGCCTTGTACAACAATAGAGCCTACTAATGGAATGGCTTGCTCGACTACCTTTTTTAACGGTGTTGTGACGGAGGAATCTACTGTAAAAAAGGCTACACCAGAAATTGTTAATATTAGTGAAAGTGCTAAAGAAGCGGCTGCTATTAGGCTCATCGATGTCATGCGTAGCAAATCTGCTAGCTTTTTAAAGGAAATACCTTGTACAAAACGACTGCAAAAATCAAACAGCAATGCAGAGAGTAACGCAGGTATCATCACTTTATTTGTAATATGCATAAGCATTTGCAAGACAAACAAGACGAGCGGGCTCCAAGCGACAAAAGCTAATATGGATTGAAGGACAATCATTGCAGATGTTAATACGGGAATAAGTGCTAAAAAAAAGGCTGATAAAATTTCGGCAAACTCACGCATCACTCGAAAAGCTTCAACGACCAGCTCTCCTAATGTAAGAACTAATAAAATAATAAATAGAGGCTCTAGCCAATTTTTAGCTGTGGGTACAAATGCCTCGATAATTAAAAAAATTAATGTATATAACGAGACTGCTGCAATGAGCAATACAATATTGGCAATTGGCTCACTAAACACATTGATAAGCGTGTCCATTTACTACACCCTTTTGAGTAAATTTGACAATGCTTGTATCGCTGGCTCTAGTTCAGTCATCCAATATGTGACTAGTGCGATACGAACAGCGATACGCATCACCTCCCCTAATGCTTCATATTCATGGTCCACTAATAGTGTAAACATAAACTCGCTTAATAAAAAAACAATTGCCGTGAAGAGTAAGGATAATGCATAGGGAACATGCTGAATAATTGTGACAAGATGACGGGCCCACGGTATGATAGATTGTACAAAAACAAATTGCAGAAAAATAAACGTAAAAATAATGGTAAACAAAGGGTGCAAAGAAGGAATTGCTTGTTTAATTAATTGCAGAAGCAAGAGTAAAATTACAACAGCAAATATCGTTGTCATCGTCACCCCGAAGAAGTAAGCCATTGAAAGAAAATAAGTATTTCATTAAAAAACAAGCGCAAAAAACGAATTAGCTCTGCTGTCATATACAAATAAGCAATAAAAAATAGAAAAAATGAAAACTCCTTTTTCCCAGTTTGCTCAAAGAATATATGCAGCAATGCAATAACAAGTCCTACCCCTGCAACGCGAAGTACATCTTGAAGCTCCAAAGCCTAGCCTCCTTACGTACCGCATTATATGTAGCCCAGATTTGTTATAGAACTATCTTGTAACGTAATCTCGCTTGCTTTAGCATAATAAAAAAGATGACAGAAAAAATTTCTGCCATCCTGTTATTAATTATAAATCTTGCAAAAGCTCTTCCACAATTTGCTCAACAGTCGCTTCCTTCGCTAAATGACCATTTTCCCCCATCCATAAGGATAAAAACTCAGGGCGTCCTTGTGCTGTGCTTTCCTTGCGAATCGCTAAAGTTAAATGATGTTGTAAAGGATATGGAGCAACAACAGCGTCCTTTAAGCGTTCTGTGAAGTCATTTTTCAAGCCACGCGCATATTTCCCTGTGAATGCTTTCGTTAGCGTTGTCGTACCATTTTCAGATTGTAAAACGGCTTGCTTATATAAAGGGGATATTTCAGTTTCAGCTGCTACTAAAAATGCTGTCCCAACTTGTACCGCCTCGGCACCTTGTGTCAAAGCATTTTTCACTTGAGCAGCCGTTGCAATCCCACCTGCTACAATCACAGGAATTGTCACTTGACCGATTACTTGCGTTAATAATTCCTCCGTACTTATTAATTGTAAAGGCTCAGTAAAAGTACCACGATGCCCACCAGCCTCGCTGCCTTGTAGCACTACTGCATCAAGTCCAGCAGCCTCAACTGCTTGCGCCTCTTGCAGTGTTGTTGCAGTGCCAATTGTATAAATACCCGCTTCCTTTAAACGTTTAATATCATCCACTGCAGGAATACCGAATGTAAATGAGCAGATTGCTACTTGCTCATCAATAACAGCTTGCAGTTGATCTGAATAAACATCAGTTGATATGACCGTTTGTACAGGTGGGATGTTTAGTTCATCATAAATTGGCTGCAATGCTACACGTGCCTCCTGCAATACTTTCACATCTATTGTTAAATCGGCTTGCACAAATAAATTAACAGCGAAAGGCTTGTCAGTTCCTTTTTTTACTGCCTGAATAAATGCTCTTGTATCATCACCATTTAAGTACCCTGCTCCAATTGAGCCTAAAATCCCCGCTTCACAGCTCGCAATAACAAGCTGCGGTGTTGTTACACCTGCCATCGGTGCTTGAATCATTGGTTTTGTAATTTGAAATTGTTGTAGCATTCTTCATCACTCCTTCCATAATATTGTAGTACTTTTACGCTATCGTTACTATAGAAAAAAGCCAGTTTATAAGCATATTGCTTACAAACCAGCTTTCAAGTTTACTCATTACGCACGTGAAACGTAAGAGCCCTCTGATGTGTTGATAATTAATTTGTCGCCTTGGTTTACGAAGAATGGTACGTTTACCATTAAACCTGTCTCCATTTTAGCTGGCTTAGAACCACCTGAAGCAGTATCACCTTTAATACCAGGCTCAGTTTCAGCAACTTCTAAAACAACTGTGTTTGGTAATTCAATACCTAGCATCTCACCTTGGTATGATTGAATGTGAACTTCCATGTTTTCTAATAAGTAGAATAATTCATCTTCAATTTGTGCTGCTGCTAAAGTTGTTTGGTCGTATGATTCCATGTCCATAAATACATGCTCATCACCTTGAGCATATAAATATTGCATTTTACGATTGTCAATCATCGCTTTTTCTACTTTTTCACCCGCACGGAACGTTTTTTCGTTAACGTTACCATTACGTAGGTTACGTAGTTTTGAACGCACAAATGCTGCACCCTTACCTGGTTTTACGTGTTGGAAATCAAGAACACGGTATAATTGGCCATCAACGATAATTGTTAGACCTGTGCGAAAATCGTTTACTGAAATCATCTTTATTTTTCCTCCAAATTATAAAATAATTAAATCCTTCGTAGAATGAGTTAATTTTTCATTACCTGTTGCCGTAATTAGTATATCATCCTCAATGCGTACGCCGCCAATTCCCGGTAAGTATACACCTGGCTCAATTGTAACAGCCATTCCAGGCTCTAACACTGTTTCTGAACGGAATGATAGCCCTGGACCTTCATGCACTTCTAAACCAATTCCGTGCCCTGTTGAATGTCCAAATGCTTCACCGTAGCCTTTTGATGTTAAATAATCGCGTGCTACTGCATCTGCCTCGATACCTGTCATACCTGGACCTACTTTTTCTAAAGCAAGTAGCTGTGATTCTAATACAACATTATACATTTCTACAAGCTTGTCAGACGGCTGTCCTACTGCAATTGTACGTGTAATATCAGAAATATAGCCATTATATAGTGCACCGAAGTCAAGTGTGACAAAATCGCCCTTTTCGATTACTTTATTAGTCGCAACACCGTGTGGCAACGCTGAGCGCACACCACTCGCTACGATAATATCAAATGACGAGCTTGTCGCACCTTGCTTACGCATGAAAAACTCAAGCTCATTCGACACATCAAGCTCTGTTTTACCAGGCTCAATATAGCCTAAAATATGTGTAAATGCCTGATCTGCAATTTCACATGCAGCCTTAATAATATTAATCTCTTGCTCTGTCTTAATCAAGCGAATTTTTTCAATTAACCCAGCAGTCGGTACAAATTCAGCTTTAATTGCACTTTTGTATTGAGCATATGCACTGTATGTTAGCGCTTCTTTTTCAAACCCAACCGTTTGAACTCCCATTAATGCAGCCTGCTTCGCTACCTCATCAACAATTAAACCACTATGCTGAACAATGCGAAAATCCTTAACTTGCTCTGCAGCTTGTTCAGTATAACGGAAATCCGTAATAAATACCGCATCATTTTTTGATACGATTGCTACACCTGCAGTACCTGTAAAGCCTGTCATATAACGGCGATTGTAATCATTTGTAATTAATAATGCTTCGATTTTCTCATCGATTAATGCTTGACGTAATTTTGCTAATTTCATGTTGTAATTCCCCTTTTTTATTGTTGTAAAAATTTGCGCACAGCTAAATCATAGCCAATTGTTCCGAGACCGCAAATTTGCCCGACACATTCCGCTGCTAGCATCGAATGATGACGGAATGACTCGCGCTTATGAATGTTTGAAATATGTACTTCAATGACAGGGACTGTAACAGATGCAATTGCATCGCGTAAAGCAACACTTGTATGTGTGTAGGCTCCTGGATTGAAAACAATGCCTGCCATTTCACTATCTTCAGCTTCATGAATCCAATCAATCAATTGTCCTTCATGGTTAGATTGACGGAAATCAATTTCGCTTTGAAATCCTGCCGCAAGTACTTGCAATCTTACTTCAATATCCGCCAGCGTTTCTGTTCCATAAATCTCTGGCTCGCGCTTTCCAAGGCGATTTAAATTTGGACCATTTAATACGAGCAATTTCACTATATATCACCCCTTTAATTGACGACATAATTTTATTTTATCATAGTGTTTTTATACATCAACTTTTTTCGATAAGCGAATTTTCTATTATAATAATGAAATTTCGCTGTTTCAATAACAAAACGGCATGTCATTACAGTAGTAACTATAAATGGAATTGATAATTTTTTGAAAGATGCCTTTTCTGCAGGTAAATCATAAATAATCCATTCTGTTAAAAATGCAATTGCAAGCCCCACAACTAAAGAGGTGAAAAATGCTGGTACACGCCAAGTATACTGAAGTAAAATATATAATAATAAAAATAAAATAAATAATACTAGACCTAACCAAAGCCACGCAGTAAATGGTGCCATGTCAAGCTCCCACTTTTTAACGAAACCAATAGGATGCCAAGAAATCAACGAAAAATAATGCAAAATCTTTAACGCACATGAAAAGCCAATTGCACTGACAAGACACGTTATAATAGCTAAAAGCATAGAAATCCCTCCCTTTTCTGTATTTTTACCAAATTCCACATGCCGTATGCATTTTCGTAGTCGTTTATGAAAAAATTTAGTACAATAACTTTAGAAACTATTTAAGAGAGTGGTGTACATACGTGAGCAAGGAAGTACCCGTATATGGTGGACAGGCGCTATTAGAAGGCGTTATGTTCGCTGGAAAAGAGCATATGATTACTGCGATACGTCGCAATGATCATTCGATTGATTATTTTCATGTAGAAAAAAAGAAAAAACCTTTGTATCAAAAATTAAAGAAGATTCCTTTCGTACGAGGTGTCGTTGCATTGATTGAATCCGCTGGCTTTGGCTCTCGCCATTTACAGTTTGCTAGCGAGCGCTATGATGTAACGCCTGGAGAGGAAGAAGAAAATGGCGAGGAACCATCAAAGCTACAAATGATTTTAGGCGTAGCAGTTGTCGGAGTGCTGTCTTTCTTATTCGGAAAATTTGTATTTACCCTTGTACCTGTTTTTTTAGCTAATTTATTTTCAGGCTTGATTCCAAACAAAACAGGGCAAATCTTTTTAGAAACAGGCTTTAAGCTGATATTGTTATTAGGCTATTTACAAATTATCGCGATGACACCTATTATTAAGCGAGTATTCCAATACCACGGCGCAGAACATAAAGTGATTAATTGTCATGAGGCAGGCTTAGAGCTAACAGTAGAAAATGTACAAAAACAATCACGTTTACACTACCGATGTGGCTCAAGCTTTATTTTATTTACGGTAATCGTCGGTATGTTTGTCTACTTTTTCGTTCCAACAGACCCACTATGGCTACGTATTGTCAACCGTATTTTATTAATTCCTGTCGTACTAGGTATTTCCTTTGAGGTCCTACAGGCAACAAATGCTTTACGCAACGTACCAGTATTACGCTTTTTAGGCTATCCAGGTCTTTGGCTACAGCTTTTAACAACAAAAGAGCCAAAGGACGACCAAGTGGAAGTAGCTATCGCTTCATTTAAAAAATTACATGAAGTGGAGCAAAATCCAGAAATAGCTGCAACTTTACACCATGATTAAATGAAAAAGGCTACAGAAAGGTTGAATTTTCTGTAGCCTTTTTCTTATGTAGATCGCCCTAGCTTTTTCGCCATTCTGTTCTTGAAATATGCCGGCTTTAACTCAGCAATTAAAATCGCTATCATGATTAACAAAGCGCCCATCGTCATTTTAAATGTCAATATTTCGTGTAAAAATAGGATGGAAAACAATGTTCCAAATAAAGCTTCTGTTGATAAAATAATGGCTGCCTTTGTTGCGGTCGTGTATTTATGCGCCACATTTTGAAAGACATAGGCAAGCGTCGTTGAGAAAACAGCTAAATAAATAACGGAGTAAATCCCCTCTTTGGCGATAGTTGTTGGAATATCTCCTTGTATAATAACAACAATCGTACCAATCAATGCCGCTGTCACAAATTGCACAATCGTTAATATAAGTGCATCCTCTTTTTGCACAAAATAATTCGTATAAAAAATATCAAATGCAAAGCCTACTGCACATACTAACGTTAATATATCCCCAATATTCATTTTTAAGGAACCTTGTAATGATAATAAGCCAATCCCTACTAAGGCGAGAACAGACCCAAACATTTCATAGCCATCAATTTTTCTTTTATATAAGACAAATGCAATTAAAGGCACAATCACAACATTAACAGCCGTTAAAAAGGCATTTTTCGATGCGGTTGTATATTCTAATCCCACTGTTTGAAATGCAAAGGCAACATATAAAATTGTCCCTAACACAGCACCTTTCCAAACAACTGACCAGCGCAGCCCTTTCAATCTATAACCAAATAACACCATCAAAATAATCGCTGCTAATATAAAGCGCCCCGCCATTACTTGATAAGCGGTTAAATATTTTAATGCAATTGCTGTTACTACAAAGCCACTGCCCCAAACGATTGCCGTTGTGAGCATCATGGCATCTCCCATATACTTTTTCACTTCTTTTCCCCCTCACTGTTCCATAATAGCAGAAAAAGGGACAACCACCGTACTTTTTCTTAGAAATTAAGTAAATTTTTCGATAATTCATCCGTTTTTGAACCCTAGTAAGCTATGATTTTCGTTGACTTATCTGCGAATTTCACAAGTTAATTGCGACTTTTTTTTTTTATTTGCGATTTGCTCTATTTAGACGCACTTGCTTTGTTTTATTGACACTTTTCTTTGATTTATCTGCGCTTTTCTTTGACTTATCTGCGCTTTCCCCGAGTTATCTGCGTTTCTCCCAATTTATCTACAGTTTCTCTGAGAGTTATCGATATTCCCCAATCCCTACAGCCAATTTGCTAGCTTGTGAAAAAATGAGCTATCAAGAAAATATACTTTTCTGATAGCCCTCATCAAAACTATTTAATTACTACACCATAAACGAAAACGCCTATAAATGCTAGCATAATCGCGAATGCTTGGACAAATGAAATAATATGGTGCCTTAAATAAGCATCATATTTCTTCTCTAACACGCCACGCACAAGCAAAATGACTACAAAGCCTGCTGGCACAAAGGCTACAGACGAAAGCTCTAATTTGGGTGTATATAGTAGGATAGATAGAACGACAGTTACAATAACAGCTAGTTCAAATGGGAGCTGCCATTTTGTTTTATATTGATAAAACATCGTTCCCTCTACACGAATATACCCTACTTTTCTCTTTAAAATTGGTATAAACAGCCATTGATAAAGTATAACGACTATAAAAATAGTTAAATACTCCATACGCACACTCTTTCTACAACATTATTTTTTAAAATTCCACTCGTCGTTTGCGTATTTTTTCGCCTCTAGCTCTTTCACGTAAGCTAGCTGTTCCTCCGTTAATGTGTATGGCACCAGCTCAATTTCTAATGATTTTTCAAAGCCTGCTTTAAATGCCTCAACACATTGCGGGATTGTAAATGGCGTATCGACAAAGCGATTCATCGCTACCGCTTTTTCAGGTAGCTTTTCACGCATTTTTTGCTTCGCTTCCTCAGAGGAAAATTTAAATACTGATAATAATTTTTCCGCATCTAAATCAAGCAATATCGCACCATGCTGCAAAATCACACCTTTTTGACGTGTTTGTGCGCTTCCTGCAACCTTTTTTCCCTCTACTACTAACTCATACCAACTTGGTGCATCGAAGCATACAGCGCTTTTAGGCTTCTTTAAATCCGCTTGCTTTTCCTCTGTATCTGGTACACTAAAGTAAGCATTCAATCCTAAATTTTGAAAGCCCAATAAAATGCCTTCACTTAACACACGATAAGCCTCTGTAACCGTTTTCGGCATATTTGGATATTCCTCTGTCACAATAATTGAATACGTTAGCTCTTGATCATGAAGTACTGCACGTCCGCCAGTTGGTCGGCGTACAAAACCTAAATTTTGACGTTTTACGGCCTCTAAATCAATATCACGTGCTGCTTGCTGGAAATAGCCAATCGACAACGTCGCTGGATTCCATTCATAAAAGCGAATAACGGGCGGAATACTTCCTTCGCTATGCCAATCAAGTAATGCCTCATCCAATGCCATATTAAACGATGGTGAACAAGGTCCTGAATTAATAAAATACCACTTTTCCACTACTGTCATCTCCTTGACGAAACTTACCTCTTCTAAATTATCATACATAGTGAGTGGATAGTAAATAATTTGTTTGAAATAGAAAAGGAAGCTGCCTAGAAAATTTCTAGACTACTTCCTTTTATGTCAATCATTTAGCTGTAGATTTTAGCCAGCGTTTAACAAGAAGAATTTATCGAACAGCTTCCTATTTCTAAAAAGAGCCCCTGCTGGCAACTGCTCTTTTATTTAAATGCTGCTGCAATTTATCAATTAGGAATATCACTAGAAAAATCACCCCAACAGCTGCAGCCATCATTCCTGCAATTGAAGTATCTAGCCATTTTGCCACGTAATAGCCAAGAATGGCGGAGGCAACACCAAAGCACATGCTCCATAAAAACATTTCCTTAACCGATTTGCTAATTAAGTAAGCGGTTGCTGCTGGACCAATCGGCATTGCCACAACTAAAATTGCCCCAACACTATCAAAGGCTGCAACCGTAGTTAACGAAATGGTTGTAATAAAAACATAATGCAATAAAATCACTGGTAAACCGATGGTCGTCGCATATACATAATCGAATGTTGAAAGCTTCATTTCCTTATAAAATAGAAACAAAAATGCAACATTAATAACTAAAACAAGTAGCAGCATCCAAACTGCTTTTGGCATTGTAATGGATAAAAATGTCCATTTATCCCAAGGAACAAAGGAAATTTCCCCCATCAAAACATGCTCTACATCTAGGTGAATATTGCCTGCAAATAGCGTAATGAGTAAAACACCTAAGGCAAATAAAGATGTAAATGTCACACCAATCGCCGCATCCTCTTGAATACCTGAAGATTGCAGTAACTGTACTAAATATGCTGTCAAAATTCCTGCCATCGCTGCACCAACTAACATCCACAAGCCGTTCAATGATTGTGTAATAATAAAAGCCATCACAATCCCAAATAATACCGTATGACTAATTGCATCTGCAATCATTGACATTTTACGAAGAATCAAAAAAACTCCTGCAATACCACACGTAATACCGACTAAAACACCTGTTAAAATAACCCAAAATTCAATCATCATACTTCACCTTGCTGAAATTTGTTTTTTCTTATATATTTGCTTAACTGTCCAGACTTTGGGCTAAATAGATAGGAAACAAAAAAGATGCTTGAGGCACATAAAACGATTATTGGTCCTGTGGATAACCCTACTCGTAGTGAACTAATAAATGTACCTGCAACACCTGCTAAGCCTCCAGTAATAGCACTAAACAAAAGCATCGTATTTAGCCTTTTCGTCCATAATTTAGCACTCGCGGCTGGGATAATAAGCAGTGCTGATATTAAAATAACTCCTACTGCTTGAATACCCGTCACAATCGTCATAACAATAAGCGCCGTTAAACAAGCCTTTAATGCTCCTACTGGTAAACCGATACCCTTTGCATAGACAGGATCAAATATAATAAGCTTCCATTCCTTATACATCAAAAGACTTACTGCGATAATAATGATTGCACTCATTAAAAGCCAAGTTAAATCTGATTTTGTCATTGTCGCCGCTTTACCAAAAATAAAATCATTTAAGCCACTTTGATTGCCTAACGGACTGCGATTGACAATTGTTAGTAGCACTATGCCTACTCCGAAAAATACAGCTAACACTAGCCCAATCGCCGCATCTGCCTTGAGCTTCGAATACGTCACAATCCACTGAATGCAATATATAGAAAGAGCAGAGGTAAGAGCAGCACCAATCATTAAAACAGGTAGCTCTTTTTGACCTGTCAATAAAAAGGCTAACGCTATACCCGGTAATGTCGCGTGTGCCGCAGCATCACCAACTAAGCTTTGCTTCTGTAAGAAGGAAAACGTTCCTGTAATCCCAGCGGCTATACCTAGAAGCATTGTTCCAGTTAACACCCATAGTAGATTTCCTGATAACATCATATCTCTCCTGACAACGTTTCCATCATTAATAATTTACCACCGTATGTTTGCTGCAGCTTCTCTTTTGTAAATATTTCATTTGTCTTCCCCGCAGCTAAAATTGTTTTATTTAA
Organism: Bacillus ndiopicus; assembly: GCF_000612805.1. Taxonomy (GTDB): domain Bacteria; phylum Bacillota; class Bacilli; order Bacillales_A; family Planococcaceae; genus Metasolibacillus; species Metasolibacillus ndiopicus. The sequence continues at coordinate 548,510 of NZ_HG964404.1, forward strand.
TAAAATGGTGTAATCAAAATACTCTGTTACGGTCTGCAAATCATGATGAACCACAAAAATACTTTTTCCTTGCGCCTTTAAATTTTTTAAAATATCAATGATTGTTTTTTCCGTTGCTGCATCTACTCCTGCAAATGGCTCATCTAAAAAATAAACTTCTGCATTTTGCGCTAATGCTCTTGCTAAGAACACACGCTGCTGCTGCCCTCCTGAAAGCTGACCGATTGAGCGCTCTGTAAAATCCTGCATTCCAACACTCGTTAAAGCCTGCATGGCAATCGCTCTATCTTTCTTAGTTGGACGTTTAAACAGGCCTCTATGTCCATAGCGCCCCATTAACACTACATCAAGGGCTGTTGTTGGAAAATCCCAATCAACAGCGTTGCGCTGTGGCACATATCCAACAACTAAGCTTTTTGGTGAAAAAGCCTTTCCTAAAATCTCAATCTTCCCAATTTTATTTGGCAACTGGTTCAATATCGCTTTTAAAAAAGTCGATTTACCAGCCCCATTTGGCCCGATAATCGCCGATAAATGCCCAGTTGGTACTGATACATTAGCGTTTTCAAGCACCATTTTTTTATCATAAGCAACTGATAAATTCTCAACAATTAAAGCTTCCATCTATTCCACCTACTTCAGTGAATCGACAATTGTGTCGACATTATATTTATACATACCTAAATATGTGCCTTCTTCCGTTCCTTCAGCACCCATTGCATCTGAGAACAATTCGCCACCAATCGCTACATCATGACCTTTTTCCTTTGCTCCCTCAATAACTGCCTTCATTGCCTTATCTGATACACTTGACTCCACAAAAATGGCTTTAATATTATTTTCCACTAAATAATCCACCATATTTTGTACATCCTTTACGCCATACTCAGAATCTGTACTTAATCCTTGCAAGCCTCGTACATCAAACCCTAAGCTTCTACCAAAATAGTTAAAGGCATCGTGTGCTGTAACTAGAATACGTTGCGGCGCTGAAATGTCCTCTATACGACTAGTTGCATATTCCTTTAATTCATCCAATTGCGCTAAATAAGCTTCTTCATTTACCTTGAAATCCTCTTTATGTGCTGGATACTCCTCAACTAATGTTGCAGTAATTGCAGCAACAACTTCTCTCCATAAATCAATATCAAACCAAATATGTGGATCTGGCAATGCTGTATCGTTTTCATCAGCTAATAATGCATTTTTATCTAATTGCGTACCTACTGCTAAAACAGTTTTTTCATCAGCCATTTGATCAAAAATATCTTGCATCTGCCCTTCTAAGTGTAGACCATTATAAAAAATAACTTCCGCCCCATTTAGTTTTGTTAAATCACTTTGCGTCGCTTTGTATAAATGAGGATCTACACCCGGTCCCATTAATGTTGTTACTTGCAAATGGCCCCCACCAATAATTTTGATAGCATCTCCAATTTGTCCCGTTGTTGCTACAACGTTCCCCTCTTTTGCCCCTCCTTCTCCCTCATTACTACATGCGGCTAAAAATAAAATTAGCCCTAAAACTGCCAAAAAACGTTTCATTGCCTTTTAAACTCCTTTTCTATTTTTGAAATTTTTCCGAAGCATATAGTGCCAGCAAATCTGTATAACCAAAAAGACATCTTGAATGTTATCAATTTAGTGATAAACAATAAGATAAACAAAAAATACATTACAAAATCGTTAAATCCTTTTTCATAACAGACACTATCTTTCCTTAACACTAATATGTTTCCTTAAGGAAAAATATATGCTATAACGAAAGAAAATGCAAGCTAAAATATTAAATATTTATTGTGTTAAGCATTTTTTGAAACAATTCGATATAGGACCTTCTCAATATCTACAAGGAAAATACACTGTACAAACTTCCGCTAAATCTAGATACAAAGGTCAAACAAAATAAAAAGCAACCACATCTCTGCGGCTGCTTGTGCATATATAATGCTTTAAAAGAAATACTAATTTTGATAATGTTCTGCTAATGCATTTGCAGCAATTATCGCTTGATACACATCATCAGGAGTAACTGGATGTGGCATATTTTTCATGGTATCACCTTCAGCACATGCAGTTTCAGCAACTTTTCTCCATTCTTCTTCTCGAAACTCATCCAGACCAAGATCACTTAAAGTTAATGGTAAACCAATCTCTTTGATAAATTGAATTACATCTTCAATTTCCTCTTTTGGTGCACTTTCTAAGACAAGCTGTGTTAAAACACCAAATACTACTTTTTCACCATGTTGTGCACCATGAAGTGATGGAACAGCAGTCATTCCATTATGAATAGCATGTGCAGCAGCTAAGCCGCCAGCTTCAGCACCTACACCACTTAAATAAATAGTCGCTTCAATTATATTTTCAACTGCTGGTGTGGATATACCCTGATCAACTGCGATTTTTGCTTGAAGACCATATTCTATAATGGTGTCATAGCACATTTTAGCAATTCCTAGCCCTGATAAAGTTGGTTTTAAATTCACCAAATTATCACCATTTTTATGATAACATGCACGTGCTTCAAAATAAGTTGCGAGTGCATCTCCAATCCCAGCTACAAAAAATCGTGTCGGTGCAGCAGATAATATTTTAGTATCCGCCAATACAATATCCGGGTTTGATGGTAAAAACAAATAACGATCAAATGAACCATCAGAATTGTAAATAACCGAAAGTGCTGTACATGGTGCATCGGTGGAGGCTATTGTTGGGAAAATTACTACTGGTAAATGCTCATAATAAGCAGTTGCTTTAGCTGTATCTAATGTTTTTCCCCCACCAATGCCAACAATTACGTTTGCTCCCGATTGTTTGACCATTTCACGATGTTTATCAATTTCCCCCTGCGTAATTTCGTAATTAAATTTTACAAATTCACTTTTATATCCTGCACTTTCAAAGGATTTCCCCGCTTCTTCCTTGGCACGTTCAAGAATAAACTCATCGCATATTATATAGGCATGGTCACCATAGATCTTTGTATAATCTGGTAATGTTTCTAGTAAATTTTGACCCACTATAAATTTTTTAGGTGATGTAATGGATTTTGGTGTTTTAAACATTATAAGTCCCCTTTACATTTAGATTCTTTCATAGTTATTTCCTTTAAACACAAAAAGTATTTATCAAAAAGTTAAACAACTTATATATAATGAGGGAATATTACAAAAATAAGGAGTATTATCTTATTATAAAGCAATAATCATTAACAAAAGAAAGGCTGTCTAAAAGTCTAAATCTCCTTTGATACAATAAAAAATTCAGCTTTATATAATTAAAAAAAACGTTACAAAACCGAATGTTTTCATCCTTTTGAAGAATTCTTACATTTTGAACATTTCAATCAAATAGCAAAAGTTGCCCGAAAAGCAGGCTGATATACCGCTTTTCGGACAACTTCTTTTTTTACGTTTTATATAAATAAATGAATTACATTTCTCCACTTAATTTAACTAAAATTTTAGCTTGAGATTTGTCATTTGTTAATGCTTCAAATCCTTTTTCTACGATATCATCTAGTTCAATTTGAGAAGTAATGATACCTTGTGGTTTTAATTGTCCAGTACCCATTAAATCAACTGTTTGTTGGAATGAAGTTGGTGTATAAGCAATTGTCGAAGTAACTTTAACACCTGTGTTCGTTAATTGCATTGGATTCCATTCAATCGAATGAGCAAAAATTGATACGATAACAACAGTACCACGAGCACGAGTCACATCAATAGATGACTTAAATGTTGGTGCAACACCTGCTACTTCAAATGTAACGTCTACCCCATCTGGAACATGTTGTTTCACCGCTTCAACTGGATTGATTTTTCCAGAGTTAAATACTTCTGTAGCGCCAAGTTCTTTCGCTTTTTCAAGACGTGTTTCAGATAGGTCAAATACGAAAATTTTACTCGCTCCAGCCGCTTTAGCTGCAATTGTTGTTAATAAACCAATAGGACCAGCACCAAAAATAGCAACTGTATCACCAAATTGCATACCGCTTTCTTTTATTGCTTGTACAGCCACCGCAGTTGGTTCTACTAAGGCACCATCTTGTAAAGTTAATGTATCCGGCAATTTGTAAATATTATGCTCTGGCGCGTTTGCATATTTAGTAAAACCGCCATCGCCATGTAATCCAATAAAACTAAAGCCATCATAGCTATCAATGTCTTCTGGTTTGTTACCGTGTGTAATTGTAGGATTGACAACTACTCGATCGCCTACTTTGTATTTTGTAACTGCTGGTCCAACTTTCTCAACAACTCCTGCAAATTCATGCCCCATAGTAATTGGTGCTACCTCACCTGTTAATTCATCTGGTGCATCCACTGGAACAAATACAGGTCCTTCTTGATATTCATGCAAATCCGAACCACAAATACCAGCCCAAGCTACACGAACTGTTACTTCATTGTCTTTTAGTGGTTTTAACTCTCTTTCTTCTACTCGAATATCTTTTTGACCATACCATACTGCTGCTTTCATTTCTTCTGCCTCCCAAAATCAACATTACTTCGAATTCTTTTATTTTGAATTCGAGATAAATATAACTCTTCATTTAAATTTCGTCAAACTTTAAGGCCTATGGGCAAGAAATATAGCAAGGCATTGTTTTATAATCTACTTCAACGCCGCAGTATTCAATGCTGAATAAAGTGACCAATTTGTTATGGATTAATTACCCCCTCCCGATTTCTTTCGAGTTTGTGAGAGAAATCTCTTCAAAATCTGTGACAATCGCAGAGACGTTGTTGCCACAAGGGTATAGCCTGAGTCAGCGAGCATTTGTACACCTACTGAATTATAGAATACAAAATATAACATTCATCTGACTGCTTACGGTATAGTAAACATTTACTCCTGTAGATACTATTCGCAGCAATTGCTGCATCAAGATAATAAAGTTATTGAATTTTGATTAAGAAAAGCTAAGAGCCTTACTACATTCTACGTAGCAAGGCTCTTTAAAGTTGTTACAAATTACATCCATCTGTTTATATAATACTTAAAAAATGAATAATAAAGGTGTTTACTTCTTATTGAACTAACGCATCTGTTCGTTTAAGTGTAACTCTTCACAATCACTTGATATTATATAGGTGAATAGAAAGATAAATTAAAATTTAGTTTAGTAGTTGTAAAAATAGGTTATTTATATTATACTTTTATAATTTTTGAGAGCGTAAAATATTGCGATGATTTATACCGACTTGAACGTAAGTTTAAGCACATGTCTCCAGAGAAACGTCGAAAACAATCGTTGAAAAGTTTCTGGATTGGGTTGAAATAACTTGTATATGCCATAATTATGCGAATTTTGAGGTTCAAACTTACTTATTCCCTTTTTTAGGGAACAATGTATAAGACCATGAATAAATAAAGTCAGCAATAAATACAATTCCCCAAATTACACCTATTGCAAACGCAGCATCATTTGGATAAGGTGATCCTTTAGCATTTTCATTTCCTAACCACGAAAAATCACTTAAGTACATCTTTATTTCTGCAAAACTTTCTGTACCAATTACCCACAGAATAGCTTGAACTGTAATGAACAAAACTGAATGAATATAGGATGATACACGATATTTCTTTGCAATATATTTAGGATTATTATTTTTTTCAATAATCTCATAATCTTTATCAGTCAATAATTCAACGCCACGTAACTTTCCAATTTTTTTACGCATCCAACGATCCAATTTAATAAAATCGAGTATACCAAATGTAAAAGCATAAATGATAAAGATGATAATAACGATTTGAAAAGTTGATATTTCTCCTGTTTGACGATAGACATACAGTCCGAGTAACCCTTCAATTATCAACAAAAACAGAAATAAAAAAATAAACATTAGGCTAAATCGAGGTTTTTTTAAAAAATAGCGAAATATACCGAATAAGATCAGAGATCCCAATGACAATACCTCTATAGAGATAAACAATTCCCAATTATAATCAAGGATAACATCCAAAACATTTTCACTCCCCTTCAAAAGATTGAATAACGGCAAAGGTTTTAAAAGAGAAAACCTTTACCTAGAATTATAGTCTATTTCGATTTTCAATTTGATTTATCCAGTTTAAATCTGCTTCTAAATGCAAGAGGGTACCAGTGATTAATAAATACCTATTCTCGTCACCTTGAAGAAGAAATTCCGTTTTAAATTTAGTCAATTCCATGACATCTTTCATTATCATCGCTTTTTGTTGATCAAGCATTTTCTTTTCTTGTTCGAAATCAATCTTACGAGCACAGCTCCATTTAAAATGAAAGTCTTCTTTAGTAGAATGATATGGTACAGGTTCCAGTAACCAATTTTCCAACTCTTTTTTACCTTCCATAGTGATTTCATAAAGTTTTCTTTCTTGGTCATCCATTCCTATAGATAAGACAAGTTGATCACGTATTAGACGGTCTAGAGTCGTATAAATTTGACCAGGATTAATTTTTCCTTTAGCTCCCAGATGGGATTCTAGCTCTAGTTTTAATTCATACCCATGATTTTTTTGTAGAAATAGCAGAGTTAATATTCCGTACTTAACCGACATAATTGTTTAACCTTCTTTGAGTGATGATATAATATTTATTTTACTAGCTGTAGTACTAGAAATCCAGGAAGCAAGGAGACTTAGAGAAACACCAGCAATCAGCGCCAGAATAATATTCCCTAAAGGTAATTGAAAAGATATAACCCCTCCCAATAGTTCGGATTGGCTAGTTGTATAAAGTAAAACTACACCCGAAATTATACCACCAATAACCCCCGACAGTCCTATAAGTAAACCTTCTCCAATGATCATCTTTTTAACTTGCTGTTTCGTAAAACCAAGCGCTCGCATTGTCCCTATCTCAGTGGTGCGTTCCAACGTATTCATTAATAAAGTGTTTGCTGTACCGATACTAGCTAGTCCAATGATTAAAACTAACATGATTAAAATCAACTCATTCATACCGATTAATGCCGAAGTAGTTGATTTAATTTCATCTTCTACTGTTTCTACTTTTGAGAGATGAGTGCTGAAATCCAACCATAACTCATTACGTAATTGTTCACCAGTATATCCGTCCTTTAAAGTTAATAATACGTCGAAATTATTCGCCCAACCAAATTTATTATTTAAATGATTCTCATCCATAAATGCAACATAGCCTGAGTAATTCGATGTTTTCACTACATCAAGGACTTCAAGTTGTTGTTTACCAGAGGGTGTATTAATGTAAATATATTCTCCTATATTTCCCCCCCATTCATCAAAAGCTCTTTCGCCGAGGATAACAGATGGTTCCTTTGCAAGTTCATAATATAAATTGTCTTTATTAGAACTTTCAAATAAGGTGGGGCCTTCTTCATCTACAGCAAAAATGGAAAACTGTCTCTTCTCCCCATTAGTGTTTACCCATGTAATTGGCGTAGCTTCCGTTAAAGAATCAACATTTACAACAGCATCATACGATAGTAATTTTTCTATATCCTGATTAGACCAAGGTGATTCTGATGAAACTCTCAGGTCTCCTCCATACGTATTCCTGATTTCATTTTCATAACCTTCAGGTGCGGATTCAATAACAGCACTTAGTAATAATATCACTGCAATCCCCACAGCAAGAATAGCAGCAGTATTAGCATTTCGATTTAATTGTTTTGTAAGGGTTTGCGTTGCCAGACTACCAGAGTAGCCGAAGATTAATTTTAAAATAGGTTTAAATATCCTGCTTACACCAAGTAACAATAATGGAAACAACAAAATGATGCTTACTAAAATCGCTAAATAAGAGATGGGATGATTGATAAATACAAAAGCAAGCAAGCCAACACCTAGAACTGCCCTAACTATGTACAGGCTTCTCGATGATTGGGTTTGATTTGCCATTTTTAATGTCAATAACACAGAGGTTTTCCCCGCATTGTAAATAGGAAATAATGAAGATACAACAGGAAATAAAATTCCAACTACTACAGCTATTAATGCAGGTATTTTCCAATTTAATGTGTAAACCATGTCAAATTCAAATACGCTTAGTAAAGTTTGCATAAACATATCCCCAAGCCAAATTCCCATAGGCACCCCAACAGCTGTACCTATTAGCCCCAACAATAGTACTTCAATTAGAATAAGTCTGGAAACAGAACTTTGTAGATATCCGAAACTTTTCATGATTGCAAATTCCTTTTTTCGTTCCATAACACTTGTATAAATCATATTAAAAACAATGAATCCGCTAATAAACATAGATAACCCAGCAATTAAGTAAAAGAACGTATATAGTCCTCCTATATCATTACTTTGCCGATCATCCGCGACAACTGGTTGTACATATACATTTGAATTACGAAATTCTTCCTGAAGAGATTGAAAAAGTTTCTCTCCTTCTTCAGTTGTTTGAAATCTTACATAGGAAAGTTTGTCCTCCATACCAGTCCATTCTTGTAGCAATTCAAGTGGAGCCATGATTCGGAAGCTGGTTGATTCAGCACGCTCCCAGTTACTTGGACTTGCAAGCAACTGCGTATATTCAACAATGGCGGAAACCTTAGCTTCTCCCAAATCGGTAAACCTAATTGTATCCCCTACTTTTTTATTTAACAGATTTGCAACAGCTTTTGGTATTACCAAACCTTCATTATCCAAACTCCCTTCGATAACAGGAAGTTTCAGTAAAGAACTGCTTTGATCATTCACGCCTGTAATTCGGACGGATCTTTGATTTAAAGATTGATCACCCTCCAGCTCAAAAAAGGCTTGTTTATCAAGTGCAAGCATGGTTTCCGTCACAATTGGGCTAGTTAAAACTGACGAAACCACATCCTCAGAGTAAGTATGTTCATCGCTTAGAACCCAATAATCCGCATTTGCCACATACATTTCTTCATAATAATCGAAAACATCATTTGTTGTTTTGTCTGCAATAAGCATTGATGTTACAAAAGCTATACCTAAGATTATCCCAAGCAGGGAAATGAAAAACCTTTTTTTATTTTGTGTTATATTACGCCATGAAATTCGCCACATATTTAGCATAATCATCACCCTTTCTAGAAATCACTTGATCAATAACACCATCCTTAAAAAGAATAATTCGATCAGCAAACCCAGCTGCGAAAATATCATGCGTTACCATGATGATTGTTTGATTATTCTCTCGATTGAATCTTGATATTAATCCGAGTATTTCTTCGGCTTTACCTCTATCTAAATTTCCTGTTGGTTCATCGGCTAATAGAACAGAAGGGTTATTAACTAACGCCCTGGCTATAGCAACGCGTTGTTGTTGACCGCCACTCAGCAAATTAGCACGTTTCCGACCAAGTCCTTTCAATCCGACAGAATCAAGTAGTTCTATAATAATTTGGTTCTTCTTTTTTGTTAAACTACCATCTGCATGAAGAGGGAAAGCTATATTTTCTTCTACACTTAACGTAGGGAGTAGCTGGTAATTTTGAAAAATAAAACCGATATACTTTCTACGAAATATCGTTCTTTCTTTTTCCGTCATATTACTTAAATTACTTTGATTTATTACTATATCTCCTTCAGTAGGGACATCAAGACCCCCTAAAAGTTGTAGTAATGTGCTCTTTCCAGAACCACTTGGCCCCATTACAGCCACAAATTCGCCTTCTTCAATGTTTAAATCAAAACCCTTCAAGACTTGAGTTCTTTCTTGCCCCTGTATAAATTCCTTTTTCAAATTTCTAACTTTAATCATGTTTTAATTCCTCCTATCCTTTCGAAATCATTATATACTAAGTATATAATATATGGAAGTAAATTCATTTAAATTTCATTATAAATTATGTGTTTTTTATAAAATCCCCCTAAATACAATGTATACTTAGTATACATTGTACTTAAATATTGTGTAATGATAATAAAGTCGATACTTATACTTCATTACCATTTTTAATTCCTATACATGCCGCCAAGCTGGAAAGGAATAACTAAGATGAAGTACTTTAAATCTGCAAAAGAGCCTGAAATTTATTATTATTTTATGCAAAGAAGGAAAAGCCTTGGATGTATCGCCATTAGTATTACAATAGCTATGGAAGCGTACAGAAAAAAGTAGCTTCAAAACCGAAAAAGCAGCGTTGAAAGCCCTTCTAGAAGTAAAGGCTGCCACGCTGCGAGGTGAAACGAAACATATAGAATATGATAACTTAAATGTCGCTACATGGATCCAAAGATTTCATACTGTATTTAAAATTGCTATTAACGCAGCAGTTGAAGAAGAAATACTTCAACGGAACCGATTTACAAGAATAACAATCACAAATCCAAATGATACAACTGAGCCTGCTATGGACATGTGTTAAAAGAATTAAAGCATAAATCAGTCACGCTATTTAGCCAAAGTCTAAGTAAGTGGGGCTAAATGTGGGGCTAGTTTTTTAAACAACAGTTAAAAACACCGTCACACCAACGCTCACTGTACATTTATTCTATTATCTTTTATAATAGATTGTGGAAATAGAAAGGGGTTTACTTGCAGTGAAAATTCTTATTACACTACTTATTGTTGTGGCTGTTATTGCTGTTTATATTTTGATTAGCTCAATGCGTCTGAAAAAAGCAGTAACGAATTTAACACAAGAAGAATTTATTCAAGGCTATCGCAAAGCACAATTAATTGATTTGCGTGAAGCGAAGGAATTTGATGCTGGGCATATTTTAGGAGCACGTAATATTCCGTCAACACAGCTTAATGCACGCTACAAAGAAATTCGTTCTGATTTACCAGTGTATTTGTACTGTCAAAATACTGGTCGCAGCGCACGTGCAGCACTAACGTTGAAAAAACGTGGATACAACCAAATTTACCAACTTCAAGGCGGTTTCCGTACTTGGACAGGCAAAATTAAATCAAAAGCATAATTACAAAACAAGCTAGTTTCATGCGAACTAGCTTGTTTTTTTGGTTTTTATCAGCGCTTTTTAAGTTTTATCGGCGAATTCTGTCAACATATCGGCGCTTTTGGAATTATATCAGTGAATTTCACAAATATATCAGCACTTTACAAAAAGCACATAAAAGCTGTCGGGAAAAACTCCCGACAGCCTTCTTAAACATTATTTTGTATAACGAAGTACCGGTGTACGAGCTGCACGTGCTTCATCTAAGCGTGATACAACTGTTGTATGTGGTGCTTCTTGAACGATTGTTGGATTTTCTTCTGCTTCTTTTGCAATTTGAATCATTACATCGCAGAATGCATCTAACGTTTCTTTTGATTCTGTTTCAGTTGGCTCAATCATAATACCTTCCTCAACGTTAAGTGGGAAGTATACTGTTGGTGGATGGTAGCCAAAGTCAAGTAAACGTTTCGCAATATCAAGTGTACGTACGCCAAGTTTCTTTTGACGACGACCAGATAATACGAATTCGTGCTTACAATGACGGTTGTATGGTAAATCATAAAACTCTTCTAAGCGACGCATCATATAGTTTGCGTTTAATACTGCATATTCTGTAACAGCCTTTAAGCCATCTGGGCCCATTGTACGGATATACGTATACGCACGTACGTTAATACCAAAGTTACCGTAGTATGGCTTCACGCGACCAATTGATTGTGGACGGTTGTAATCGAAGTGGAATGTTCCATCTTCTTTTTTCACTAAAACTGGCTTTGGTAAGAATGGAATTAAGTCCGCTTTTACCCCTACAGGACCTGAACCAGGACCACCACCACCGTGTGGACCAGTGAATGTTTTGTGTAAGTTTAAATGTACACAGTCGAAGCCCATGTCGCCAGGGCGAGCTTTTGACATAACAGCGTTTAAGTTCGCGCCGTCATAGTACACTTTTCCGCCTACTTCATGGATAATTTTCGCCATTTCGATGATATTTTCTTCAAATAGACCAAGTGTGTTTGGGTTAGTTAACATTAATGCTGCTGTATCAGGACCTACAACACGACGTAAATCTTCTAAGTCTACTAAACCATCTTCACCTGATTTAATTGTGATTGTTTCAAAGCCTGCAACTGTTGCTGAAGCCGGGTTTGTACCATGTGCTGAGTCAGGAACGATTACTTTATTACGGTGACCTTCGCCGTTTGCTTCATGGAATGCACGAATCATCATTAATGCTGTCCATTCACCATGAGCACCCGCTGCTGGTTGTAATGTTACTTCATCCATACCTGTAATTTCTTGTAATGACGTTTGTAAGTCATATAATAATTCCATTGCACCTTGTACTGTTGACTCATCTTGTAATGGGTGCACGTTAGCAAAGCCGCTGTAGCGTGCTACTGCTTCGTTAATTTTTGGATTGTACTTCATCGTACATGAACCTAATGGGTAGAAGCCTGAGTCTACACCATGGTTACGACGAGAAAGGGCTGTGTAATGGCGCATAATATCTAATTCAGATACTTCTGGTAGCTCAGCAGCCTCTTCACGCACATAGCCTGCTGGTAATAAATCTGCTAAATCTAACTCTGGAACATCAAGTGGCTCTAAGTTATAGCCAACACGACCTGGTTTTGTTAATTCAAAAATGAGTGATTGGTTTTCGTTATGCATTGTAAGCCCCCATCTCTGCAACTAATGCGTCAATTTCTTCTTTTGTACGTAGCTCTGTTACAGCGATTAACGCATGGTTTTCTAACTCTGAATACACACGACCTAAATCGAAACCACCGATAATGCCTTTTTCAATTAAGCCTTTGTTAATTTCAGTAACAGATTTTTTCGTTTTTACAACGATTTCATTGAAGTGTGCACCTTGGTAAGCAACTTCAAAGCCAGCTGCTTCAAAAGCATTTTTCGCGTAGCGTGTTTTCACAATATTTTGTTTCGCTACTTCTTGAATACCTTGTTTACCAAGTGCTGTCATTGCTACAGAAGCTGCAAGTGCAAGTAGCGCTTGGTTTGAACAAATATTTGAAGTCGCTTTATCACGACGAATATGCTGCTCACGCGCTTGTAATGTTAATACATAGCCACGACGGCCTTGTTCGTCCACTGTTTCACCAATTAAACGACCAGGCACTTTACGCATTAATTTTGTTGTTACTGCAAAGTAACCACAGTGTGGGCCACCGAAGTTTTCTGAAATACCGAAGACTTGAGCATCACCTACTGCGATATCTGCACCAAGCTTACCTGGAGGTGTTAATACACCAAGTGCTAATGGGTTTGCAGATACAACAAATAAGCCTTTTGCATCATGCGTGATTTCACCAATCGTTTGTAAATCTTCAATTTGGCCAAAGAAGTTTGGATATTGTACCATGACTGCTGCTGTTTGATCATCAACTAAGCCTTTTAATGCCTCGATATCAGTTACACCATCTTTTGTTGGTACTGTAACAATTTCAATTGATTGCCCATATGCATATGTTGTTACAACATCTTTGTATTCTGGGTGTACTGCACCTGATACAAGAATTTTTTTACGACGTGTATGGCCTGCTGCAAGCATACCTGCTTCTGCAAGTGATGTACCGCCATCATACATAGATGAGTTTGCTAAATCCATGCCTGTTAATTCTGCAATCATTGTTTGGAACTCGAAAATCGCTTGTAGCTCACCTTGTGAAATTTCTGGTTGGTATGGTGTGTAAGCTGTATAGAACTCAGAACGAGAAATAACATGGTCAACAATTACTGGTTTGTAGTGGTTGTAAACACCAGCACCTAAAAACGATACGTTTGCTGCTGTATCCTTATTTTTCGCTGCAAGTGCTGCTAGCTCTTTCATTAATGCTGCTTCTGATTTTGCTTCTTTAATGTTGTAAAGCCCTTGGAAGCGTACTTCTTCTGGAATGTCTGAGAATAATGCATCAATTGAATCAACGCCAATTGTTGCTAACATTTCTTGTTTGTCCTGTTCCGTCATTGGTAAATAACGATGTTTCATGAGAACCCTCTTTTCAACTATTATTTTGTTTCAATTCACGAGGCGGCTTCTTAACGCTTATAAAAAGGTTTTGCCACTACAACAGCTGGCACTAATTTACCGCGAATTTCAACTTCAATTTCTGTTCCGACTTCAGTAAATTCTGTATTTAACAACGCCATGCCAATGTTACGTTTCGTTAACGGAGACTGCGTACCTGTAGTGACTTCACCAATTTCTACGCCATCTTTAAACACTTTGTAGCCATGGCGAGGAATGCCTTTACCAATCATCTCAACACCAACAGATTTACGTAATAAGCCTGCTTCTTTTTGCGCTAATAATGCTTCTTGGCCGATAAATTTCGGTTCTTTTTGCAACTTTACTGCAAAGCCAATACCCGCTTCTAATGGTGAGATATCTTTTGAAAGCTCTTGACCATAAAGTGGTAGACAAGCTTCAAAGCGTAATGTATCACGTGCGCCAAGACCTGTTGGAATAACATGCTCTGACTCTAAAATTTTGTGCCATAAAGCAACGATTGCTTCTGGTGAGCCGTAAAGCTCAAAGCCATCTTCACCTGTATAGCCGCTGCGTGATACAAGCACTTTGTGACCTGCAACATCTACATTGTCTTGGAATTTGAAATATTTAATTTCTTTTAAATCTGTTGCTGTTAAAGTTTGTAGAACTTCTTCTGCTAAAGGTCCTTGTAGTGCAATTTGAGCAAATTCGTCAGAACGGTTGTTGATTGTTACATCGCCCTCTGCATGCTGCATCATCCACTCATAATCTTTTTCAATATTAGCTGCGTTAACACATAATAGATAACTATTTTCAGATAAACGATACGTCAATAGGTCATCAACGATACCGCCCGACTCATAGCACATTGCACTGTACTGTGCACCACCAACTGCTATTTTGGAAATATCATTTGATAAGATTTTTTGTAAATATGCAAGGGCATCTGCGCCTTCTACAAAAATCTCTCCCATGTGCGACACATCAAATAAACCTGCTCGATTGCGCACTGCATCATGCTCATCTTTAATCGATGAAAATTGTACTGGTAATTCCCATCCACCAAAGTCGATTGTTTTACCACCATATTGTGCATACGCATCAAATAGCGGTGTGCGTTTTAATTCTGCCATTTCTCGTTCCTCCTCACATTAATTACATCAAAAAAAGACAGACGAATCCCTTGTATCGGAATTCTCTGTCCTTGCACCTGAAAGTTACACCTACTATTGATTCATCTCACATATGTAGGCTTTCCCCTTTGGTGGCTACTTAAATAATAGCGCTCTCCAGAGTTGCGTCCTGTACGAGTCTTTTTGCCTGAGAGATTCATAGCTTAAGCTACTTGCTCCTTCGGCGACGCCACTTCACGTTCTCTCCCCGCACAATCATCCGCAGTTATGATGTTTAAAATAGAATACTAATCTACAAACTACTCCGTCATGTCCTTTAAAAAGAATAGACACTATCTAAGCCATATCCTAACATTAGATGTGATAAAAACGCAATCATTTTTTAAATTTATATTTAAAACCGAACATTTTTGATAAAAATACATTTATCATTCGCCTTTTAAGCGTTTTACTTGAAAGCCGATATATTCCACAATAAGGCGAAGTGTTCTTCCGGCTGTTAATACTTGTATATGCCCAACTTCCTTGTAAAATTTCCGGCGCTCCAAATATAGCTGATGTAATTGTTCTTTTGTAGAAATTTGAACAATTGGCCGATTTTTATCATTTTTTATGCGCATATATATATCTTCAAAAGTTGCATCAAGGAAGAACACCAGGCCTGTACGACGCATAATTTTGCGATTTTCTGCATTTACAGATACACCGCCACCCGTTGCGATAATACATGCTTCATCGCGGAAGTTTTCTAAAAATTCAGTTTCCAACCGACGAAAGTGTGCCTCCCCATACCTCTCGAAAATTTCCGGTATTGTCATACCTTGTTGTCTAACAATTTCCTTATCCATATCATAATAAGGCATTTTCAAAAAAAAGCTCAATCTTCGCCCTATGGCACTTTTGCCACAGCCCATAAAGCCTACTAAATAAATTTTGCGCATTACCTTCACCTTCTTATCACATCAAAATCAATTATACCTCAACTAACCCTTTTTCGAATTTTTTCGAGTTAGCTATGCCTAGAATCGCCAACAATTACTCAATCAACATAATATCAGAAACGAGTTCGCCGTGAGCATTTGTTGTGCTTTTTAGACAAGGCACCTTCCATTCAGCGAAATCCTATCATTTGCTGAACAAAGGTCAATCTATTCACCAATTTTCGTTAGTATGTTTATCGTAGCACGAACATTGACGAATTCCAACGAATTATATACATTTAGCTTAGATTGATAATTTGTGGCGTATGTTATACATAATCCTGTGACAAAAAATAACAGTATTATTGCGATAGGAAACAATGCTCCTCGCTCATTTTTCAGGTGGGACAATAAACGTTCTCCCCTCTGTTGTGCCATCTACCAATTGTGCATTTAACACCAGATAGTTATTTATTTTTTTAAAATTCAAAGAGGCAACACCTACAAATAATATTTCATTTCCTGAATTTAAGCGTACGCGAATCGTTTCACTTGATTTACTAATATAATGATTTAAATTTCCTTGCATAATTTGAATTTCCGTTCCTCCGTTTCGCACCAAAACCTGATCAGCCGTCACAATAAAGCTTTGTAAATCTATAATAAACATTTCCCAAGTAGCTTCTTGTACAGAACTATTTTTATAAAGGGGCGGTATATATAAAATAATTAATAATAAAATCTTGGAGAACAACAGTAATGCCAAAAGCTGAAATAATGCTTCTGAAAATGTAAAACCGCGTTGATTCCAAATACCTTTTACAAACCTATGCATTTTTGTCGCCTCTCCTTTGTATTATTAAAATCAACGCATATTTCCCCATCTTTATAATGCCAGTCATAGGCTATTTTTTGAATTATGATTTCACCACTTGTAACCCCATAAAGCTGCACAAGCCGAGCACCGTTTAACGCTGCTTCACTAGCATGAAGCTCTAGTTTTTTATTATATAAGTTACTTTGTAAATAAGTACTAAGAGGTAGCAACGTACTTGCAAAAACAAAGATAATAACTAAACCTAGCAAAGTATCTACAAGTGAAAATCCTTTATTGTTCTGAAAGAAGTCGCATTCTCCCCTTTCCTAGATTAATTGAGTATATTGTTCGTCGCTCCCCCATTAGAAACTCTATTTTCCCAAAGTTTATGATTGTTCCATACCCAGTAAATTCAATACGTGTGTTTGTCGTGTAAATATTTGCGGTGATATTATCTGGAAATTGTCTTGCAATAAGCAATTCATCGTAACGTTGAAAGCACTGTAACTCTTTACCTCCGTTAATCCAGCATCTAGATGTCAAGCCGCTTTCCATTGACAATGTTTGCATTTCAAGTAAATCCAGCTCAAACTGCTGTATTGTTTTCTCATAAATATCAAGCTGCATTTGTCGAAAGGAAAAAGTGACTACAAAAAAGCTGATTAATGATAGAATTGCTAGTACAAATAGCATTTCTATAAAAGTGAAGCCTCCTTCACGACGTATCATCCTCCCTCACTTTTTCCTACAAGCATCACTTTACCTTCCGCGTCAATCGTCACAAGCTCACCACTTGGGCATTTTGCCTCCTCACTGTCAATATATTTTTCACTAAATAAATCGCTCACTGTCGGCGTGGTCATATGATCGATTTTATATGCTTCTACTTGCCCCTGAAGCATTGTCATATAGGCTGAGCATCCTTTGCTATCAATTGAAGCGAAGTGTTTGGTTACATTCGGGATTGTCACTAAAATTAATATAGACACGATTAACAGCACGACTAACATTTCCACTAAGGTAAAGCCTTTTTCATTTTTCAATTGTTCATCCCTCCAAGCTTTATCAAATAACCTCAAGCATTTTATACATCGGCAATAAAATGCTTAAGTAGGCTGCAATAATACATGCTGCAATAACTAAAAATAGTATTGGCTGAATAAGCTGCATTGTACTTTGTATAATATTTTCTAGCTTTTGATCTAGCAAATCTGCATATATTAGCAATTCACGTCCGAGTAGCCCGCTTTTTTCTCCATGATCGATAAATTGTTCAAAACGAGGAAAGAAGAAACCAATAAGCAAAATTGTATGTGCTAAACTATCGCCATAAATAATTCGTTTACCAATACGCTTTGCGATGTAGGCAAGCTGTGGTTGAAGCTCTTGTTGCTCCAAATAAAGGAGTGATTGCTGTAGTGACATACCGCTTACTAATAGATCTCCTAATGAACGTGCAAATTGCCTTGTTATAATTAAGGTCCAGAAATAGCGTAGTATAGGTATTTTTAATAAAATGGCTAATTGTAAATCTACCCTTTTTTGGCGGATGTAGATTAACGCAACGATGGCTATTACACTTAGACAAAATGCTAGAATAATAAAATAATCTGGGACATGTAGGAAAAACTTTGTCCATTGAACTGTAGAATTTTCAACTTGTGTAGTTCTTGAATGCAGCATTTGTTCGATTGTAGGTAAAAAATAGAGGCGAAACGCAGTAAATAAGGAAATAATAAAGATGAAGAGCAGTATTGGGTATAACAGTATTTTTATAAAACGCATTTTTATTTTTTCTCGAAAAACCATCTGCTGTGCAACAATTTGAAGAGTATTTGCTAGGTGGCCCGTTGCTTCTGCCAGTTGAATTGCTATTAAAAATTGCGGCTTAACACCTAATTGACGCAAAATAACCGTAACACCCTGTCCTTTTTGAAAGCAGCTATCTATTAGCTCTTGCCAATATTTAAAATCTTTCACATGATAGGGTAGCAGCATCGTAATACAATCTGCGAACGTGTAGCCCTCTTGAAGTAGCTGACTCATCCTCTCTATCAATTCTGGGAGTCGTTTCACTCGAATTTTCTTGCGAATAGCAAATTGTAACAGACGACTATCAATGCGTAATATGTGCATAAGACTGTCCTTCTAGCTGATATAGCTGATGTTCAAGTGTGTGGTTATAATTAAGCGAATACACTTCGCCATGTGCTATGGCAACAAAAGCCTCATATAAATGAACATCGCTTAAAAGTTCAAATATCGCTTTGCGTTCACTCTCTATCCCCACTTCAATAAGTGTTTGGGCAATAATACCAACTGTCGCTTGACGCAGCTCATCAAGCGATACGCCTAAATCCATTAATCGATATAAGCAATTAACCGTATTTTTAGCATGAACAGTTGATAATACTAAATGCCCACTCAATGCAGCTTGAATGGCAATTTTCGCGGTTTCAGTATCACGAATTTCACCAATCATTATAACGTCTGGCGAATGTCGTAAAATGGCTCTTAATCCTTCTGCATACGTTACACCTGCTCGTTCATTGACTTGGATTTGTATAATTTGCTCATGATTTTTCTCAACAGGATCCTCCAATGAAATCACATGGCGTTTTAGCTCTATACAGCAATAATGAATTAAAGAATAGAGAGAGGTTGATTTACCGGAGCCAGTCGCACCGCAAAAAAGTAACAAGCCTTGTCTATTTTGCACAAGCTGTTCTATTTTCTTGGCTATTGCTGTATCATGGCTTAACTCCGCAAGTGGTAATGTCATATTTTGTTTTAAAATACGCATAACTAAACTTTCATTACCTAACACTGAAGGCAATGTTGATATTCGAAAGGCATAAACAGTTTGCTCTATTTCTTTTTGAAAAGCACCACTTTGTGGCTTACGTTTTTCACTTATATCGAGTGCAGATAAAAATTTGTAATACGTAATAATCCTCGTTGCTAACTCCTGTGGAAGCTGCCCTTTCGCATACATTTTTCCATACTTCCGAAAAACAACACTATAGAAACCATTTGCTGGGGATAAATGAATATCAGATGCACTAAAGGCCAAAGCTTCCTCAATTAATTGCTCGCTTTTTTTCACAACAATTGATTCTGTTTCTATGCAACACACCTCGCTTTCTATTTTTCACTAACTAGCTATCTTAGCGTCATTATAGAAAGGAAAAAGACATCTGAAAAGCCGTTTTACTAAAATAAATTTTTGACCTACTTTTTTATGTCGATATTTTAAATTTCAACACTTTTCCCCTATGCTTTATATATTTCACACATCGCATACAGTGGATTACCGATGCAAGTAGAAATTTAATTAAAAGAGGATTAATTGAAATATTATGCCGATATATGCACTTAGTTTATCAACCACATATTGTGGGCATAATTCATAAAAGAATAGCATTTATAGATTTTCATTTTCAGAAAAAAATGTACACTTCTTTGTCACAAAGAATGTAGAAGTTCCAGTTTACTTTCTTTAGTGAAATCATTTATAATGGATTGGAGAAGATTGTATTTGTATATAGAAGGAGGGGAATTACACATGAGCAATATGTATAAAGTTATGGCTTTCTGGACAGGTATTTTCACTGTTTTATTCTATTTAGGTGATATGTATGAGGTTTCGCTATTATTCTTAGGTAATACTGGATTATTCTTATTATTAGGCTTCTTAAACCTTTCAGAGCGCATGTATATGTACATTTTCGGTGCTTATTTAACTATTTTCTTCGCAGGTTTCACATACTACACAACATTTATGCACGTACCTGGTGGAGGACATTAATCACACAGTTAAAGCCTCACTAAATATTAGTTAGGATTTAAGCGTGGACAAAGTAACTTACTTCGTCCACGCTTTTTTATTACCTTAATTTTCAGCCACCCAATTGGCAGTGCCACTTGTTGATGGAGGGATTTGGATGAGAACAATATTGATAATTTGTTTTGCACTTGTTCTAATCGGCTGTCATGCTGAATCAAGTGAAATTATTACATTGGATGAAGTTATGGATGCATTTGAGCAACATGATCTTGAACTAACTAAAACAAAGAGAAGCAAAAATAGTATCCTCGGTACAAAATTAAATGGTGTAAAACCTAGCGCATACTTATTAGATAATAAATCAATATATATTTATACGTTTCATTCCGCTAGTGATGTACAAGAAGCATTAGAAGAATTTAGGGATAAAAGCGCTCCTATGAACTTGGTTTCTTTTACTGTTTATACAAAAGATAATGTGCTAGTCTATTACGTTCATGCACAAGATTTAGCAATAATCAATGACATTGATCCAATCATAAAAGAAGCATTAGATGGCTTATAAAAGCTGAAAAGGCTATTCAGACTTTCTGAATAGCCTTTTACCTTAAAAACCGTTCAAAAATGGGTTCGTTTCCATTTCAGTGGCTGGTGTTGTATAGTCACCATGCCCTGGATAAATAATTGTGTCTTCTGCTAATGAGAGTAGCTTGTCATGGATAGACTGCAATAACACTGGCATTGACCCACCGATTAAATCTGTGCGTCCAATACTCCCCTCAAACAACGTGTCCCCTACAATTGCAAAGCCCTCTTCTTCAAAAATATAAGAAATGCTGCCTGGCGAATGACCAGGTGTAAATACTGCCTTAAACACAAAGTTCTCAATATTGAATACTTGCTCTTTTCGAATAATATGCTCTTCTTTTGGCTTATCTACAACATAATTCGGTAATTCAGCATACTTGCCTGAGCCATTTTTCATCGGATCTGCTAGCCAATCTACTTCCTTCTCGTGGACATAGACAGGTATATCAAATGCATCGCGTAGCTCATTAACTGCACCAATATGGTCAAAATGCGTATGCGTTAAAAAAATCGCTAATGGTTTTAATTGATTTGCCTTAATTTCACGAATTAGGCGTTCACCCTCTTCACCAGGATCAAAAATTAGGCATTGCTTATTAATATTGCTTACAATATAACAATTTGTTTGTATAGGTCCAAGTGGATATGTACGTGTACTTAATTTCATTTACGAAAACCTCCGTTAACTTTGCAGTTGATTCCTTTTAAATTGTATACGAAGTTCAAACAAACGTCACTTTTTCCGCTCGACAAAAGGCATAATAAGTTTTACAATAGAGAAGGAATATTGTTTGCGACATTCATTTTCTGATGTCGAAAGGAGTGTCTTTTTAATGAACTTATTAATGGTTATTTTCGGTTTAGTGGCTATTTTTGCTGTAGTTGGTACATTCCAAGCAATTAAAGAAAAAAATCTTCTAGGTATTGTTTTCAACCTAGGTGCAGCAGCAATCTTCGGATGGTTTGTTGTGATGACTGTTCTTAATGCTGGATACCCACCAAAAATTCACTAATAGCTAATAAAAGGACGAGCTGCCGTTGTAAAACGGTGTAAGCTCGTCCTTTTATTTTTCTATCTCAAAACAAAAAATTGCCCGGAAAGCGGCATATTAGCCTCCTTTCCGGACAACTTCTTTTACTCTTTATCTTTAGAGCCTTGCATTAAATTCCCTGTCTTTGAATCATAGAAACGCAGTAAATCTCCATTAATAATGGCATCTGAATAACCTAATTCAGTTGCTGCGCTTTCGATTAATGGCTCACATGCGGCAATATCAATTTGCTCACCAGTAGCTCTATCGTAGCACGCGTCGCTTGCGTAGACTACTTTATCTGTAATAAAACGACCATCGCGGAAAATAACAGCGTCTTCACGATCCTCTGAGAACAGATCCGCACCAAGCTGCATATCCTTCGAAGTGTCAACACCCAATAAGTGTAAAATCGTAGGACGTAAATCGATTTGACCTGCAACTTCATCCATAACTCGACCATCATTTGAACCTGGAATATGGATAAATAATGGTACAGATTGCAATAAAGCATTGTCATAAGGCGTAATTGCTTCCTTGCCTAAATACATAGCCATTGCTTTATTATGGTTTTCAGAAATACCGTAGTGATCGCCATACATTACGATAATTGAATTATCATATAAACCTTTTTCCTTTAAATCATCGAAAAATAGTTTTAATGCCTCATCCATATAACGAACCGTTTGGAAATAACGGTTTAAAGTACCTGAATTTGATGTATATTCATCAATCATTATATCCTCTGGATCAAGATAGAATGGATAATGGTTTGTTAATGTGATAAGACGTGAGTAAAATGGCTGTGGCATTTCAGTCATATGCTGTGCTGATTGCTGGAAGAATGGAATATCCTTCATACCCCAGTTAACCGCTTCACCTTCACCAACTTCATACGAATTCACATCATAAAATTTCTGGATATTAAATGATTGGTAAATCATATCGCGATTCCAGAATGATTTATTATTTGGGTGCATCACATTTGTAAAGTAACCATTTTCACCTAAGCGTTCTGCCATAGAGTTATATGTGTTACCACCATGTGTAAAGAATACTGCCCCACGACCTAAACCGAATAAAGAGTTTTCTAAAATAAACTCAGAGTCAGATGTTTTACCTAATCCTGTTTGATGATAGAAATTATTAAAATAATACGTATCTTTATCTTTTGTTAACGAGTTTAAGAACGGCGTTACTTCTTGGCCATTCATTTCATTATTAATAACAAAGTTTTGCAATGACTCTAGTGACACAACAATTAAATTACGTCCAGCATATTTACCAAACATTTCAGCATTTGGTTCAGCTTGATTTGCACGTATATAGTTGTTCACTTCAACAAGCTCACTACCATCCGCAAGCGCTCGCTGTGCAGAAGATTTAGATTGAATATAAATATCATATAAATGATAGTTATACGTACCGATATTTTTTACTAGTAGCTCACGGTCAAAGCTACGTGTTAAAAGCTGTGGACGCTCTGTTTCTGCAAGTCCTAAATTTAATAAAAGCATTGCCGCTGCTAGTACAAAGTAAGCGTGGCGCACATCTTTGCGAATCGTTAATTGCTCATTCAATTTAGGAGCAAATTTCAACAATATCACTATGAAAATAACATCAATAAAGTAGAATATATCCCAAACATTAATAATAGCTAATGCAGATGTTCCTAAATCACCAAAATTGCTCGTCTGGAACAATACTGGTAATGTAATAAAATCATTATAGAAACGATAAAAAGCAACGTTTCCATATAGAACAATCGACAATAGGAAACTCACGATTAAAATATAACGATTGCGAGTAGTCGATTTCTTGAAAAATAGCGATAACCCATAAGCAATTAATAGGAAGCTTAATGGATTAATCCATAAAATAAAATATTGCATGCCATTTTCAATCTTCATATCAAAGCTTGTTTGATACACGATTACTGTTTTAATCCATGTAGCAATAATTGCAAAAGCTAGTATTGAATGTTTAGGCCATTTATTAATAGAACTCATTCCTCAACATCCTTTCTTATTTTCCGAGCCTGTACCTTAGATTTTTTATGTTCACATTTAATTCATCAGCCACACCGCTGCGTAATTGAGAAAAACTTTCATACCTATTCCCTGTTTCTACTAAAATGAAACAAAATCTATCTTAAGGCTTTTTATAAAATTTCGCAATAAAAAATCGTGTATTAGCAAATAGGCAGAATATTGCAGTCAAATACATGATTTTTTGTTGTCTTTTATTAGTACGTTTATTCCCAAAAAAAGTTTCACCCTTTTTTCTCCAATTGCAGTCTAGATGCTTCTTGACGAATTAATAACATCGCAGTTTGAAAGTCGCGCGGCTCCAGTACATTAGCCTTATACAACTCTCTTATCTCATCTTCCATTAGCATTAAATCACCAAGACGATCCGTCGTATAAATATATGTGCCGTACTGTTTTAATAATTCATAAATATCAATCATCGATTTCATATTAGTGGCTCCTCTCGATTTGCTAGACAATTAATGGATTCCGTTTCTGTAATAATTGTATGAACAGGAATATCATGAGACTCAAATGGCACCTGCTCAGTTATTTGCTCACTAAAAGCTAGTGCAAGCAAAGTCCCTTGATAGCCAGGTAAGTATCTATCATAATAGCCTCCACCGTAGCCTATGCGATATCCTTTTTTATCGAAAACGATTCCTGGCACAATAATAGTATCAATTGTATCTCGTTCAATAATCTCCGTCATGGCAGGAATCGGTTCTCTTAAATCCATATAAACGGTTTCTAATTGAAAAAAGCCTTCAATCGAATAAAATGTCATCTCTCTCGTTTTCGGATGACACTTTGGTACAGCAACTACTTTACCTTGCTGCCACAGTGCTTCAATGATTGCAATTGTATCAACTTCAGGCTTAGATGAAATTGTAACAGCAATCGTTTTCCCTTTTTTAATAGAAGGCTGCTGCATTAACTGTTTCCCGATAGCGATTGAACGCTCTCGGTAATCTGTATAAGAAATTGTATCTAATTGGCTACGTACCTGTTGACGCATTAATTTTTTATCCATTGTCATTCCTCACTTATAGAAAGTTACCTCTATATTTAAAGTAAAAAGCCAAAACCACACGGGGCTTTGGCTAATTGAGCAATTACTTCGTTTCACGGTGAAGAGTGTATTTCTTCTCGCGAGAGCAATATTTTTTCAGTTCAAGACGCTCTGGATTGTTACGCTTGTTCTTTTTAGAAATGTAGTTACGTTCGCCGCAATCTGTGCAAGCTAAAGTAATGTTTACGCGCATTATTAACCCTCCCACTCTTAATTAAGAATAAAAAATATGAGCATGATTTATACGACTTTCCCATTATAACACAAACCGAAAAAAAAGCTAGTATCATTTCATATTAAGTTACTCTATGTTAAAATAAAAGGAAACTTCAGTCAGCAAGAGGTTTTTCAAGTACATAGAAACTGAAATGGATTGGAGAGTTCAATGTGGAATTATCAACTATTTTAATGATTATCGGTATTTTTTGTATTATCCTTTCCCTATTTTTACGAGATTCAGCAAAAAAAGTAGAAAAAGAAGTAGAAGAATTGTCGATTACAATTTTCCAAGAAACAAATCAATTAAAGCGCCGTTTAAAAATTGTTGAAGAGGAATTAATGCTTGAGCCCAACTTTCAAGTAGCAAAAAAGAAGCAGACCCAATTTGCTCCAGCAAATCATACACGAACAGCTCAGCCTATCAATAGCATTTTAGTAAGCCAAGTACTAGAGCTTAACAAGCAAGGCTTAGCAATTCCTGAAATTAGCAGGCTTTCAACGTTACCAGAAGAACAGGTACGCCAAATCCTCGCAACAGGAGGGAATATATGAAAACCTTTTTAAGAGCATTTGGAATTGCCCTATTTTTAGTTGGTGCACTCCTTGTTATCGGAAAGCAGCTACAGCTTCCCGTGCTGAGCAACGAAGCGACAAGCTTTGACACAAAAGAGCAGGAAACACGCATTATAGAACTAGAACAGCAGCTAGCAAACGCCAATGCAAAGGTTGCTGAATTAGAGCAAACAATTGCCAAGAACGAGCAGGTAGAAAAAGAAGCTAACAAACCTACTGCTGACAACAACAGCTCAGAGGAAGTCACATCTGAAACGGATAACTCTATTGTGAGTGGAACTGTTTTGATATATGAAGGTGTTTCTATATATGATATTGGGAAACAAGTTGAGGATTTAGGGATTTTAGAAAACGGACGTGAATTAGAGCTATTTTTATCTAAACGCGAATATTCACGCTCAATCCAAAAGGGACAATTTGAGCTTAACTCGTCCATGACATTGGAACAAATGGCACGTATTTTAACAGGCAAAAAAGCACTGCAATAATATTGGGAGGAATTTACCTATGACAATTTACGATATTGAAGTAACAACAGATACAGGGGAAGTCCATTCATTAGCACGATACGAGGGAAAAGTATTATTAATTGTCAACACTGCTTCAAAATGTGGGTTAACAGGTCAATTTGAAGAGCTTCAAGCACTTTATAGTAAATATGCCGAACAGGGACTTGTTATATTAGGCTTTCCTTCCAACCAATTTAAGCAGGAGCTTGGCACTGCCCATTTAGCATCAGAAGCCTGTCGCCTAACATACGGCGTTACATTTCCAATGCACGAAATCGTTACAGTTAACGGAGACGCAGCACATCCATTATTTAAGCTGTTAACTGAGGAAACAAAAGGCTTACTCGGCAAAAGTGTCAAATGGAACTTCACGAAATTTCTAGTCGATCGTGACGGGCAAATTATCAAACGCTTTGCCCCAACCGATAAGCCATTGAAATTGGAGGAAGAGATTGTAGGTTATTTATAATTACTTCAAACACCTTCCATTTTTTAAAAATTTTAAAAAATGGTGTTTCTTTTTGAAATTGAAGATTGAATAACTTGTTACAATATGGTAATTTTATAAAATAGTAACTTATAAAACCTGACATATTTGAGGTGCTAGAGGAGGATAATATGGAGCAATTTGAAACGACAGAGGAGCATGTTGAACGAGAAAGCACAGGCGGACCGTTTGTTAGCTTTGTACTGCTTGATAAGGTCGAATTTTCGGTTGAACAGCTAGTAGCTGACCTACAGGCAGACTGGAACATTACAATCGATGAAACGGACATTAGTGGTGAGCAAAATACTATAGTATGTACGATTGATGACATGTTAGCTACTGTAAGCCTGATGCCAGCGCCAATCCCAGGTGATGAGGCAATTGAAAATGCAAAAACTAACTTTCGTTGGCCCGATGCAGTAGCCGTTACACAAGCTCATCAAGCACATCTGCTAGTAGCCGTACTGCCACACGACAAATCATTAGTTGATGCAGGCGTTCTGATGGTTAAGCTATGTGCTAGTGCACTTAAGCAGCCGCATGCCACTGCTATTAATACTGTAGGTAGCGTGCTAGCGCCTGATTTTTATATAGAGTGTGCACATGATAGCTTGCAGGAAGGCCTTTTCCCAATTATGAACTTAGTGTTCTTTGGCCTATACAGCCGTGATGAAGGCAAAACCTTCTCTGGCTACACTTTTGGCATGAGCTACTTTGACAAACTAGAGATGGAAATACTAGACAGTACAAATACAGTTGGCGAGGTATTGGAGCTACTCATGGATACTGCCATCTATGTTATTACAAGCGATGTCACACTACTGGATGGCGAAACGATTGGTTTCAGCGCTGAACAAAAACTACCAATCACCTACTCACCTGCTTATGCAATAGATGGTGATTCGCTCAAAATCGGCTTTTAGCTGAATATTTTATAAGCAATAGAGCCGCAAAGATTTTGTGGCTTTTTTTGTGTTACTATGAAGGGGAATTCCCCTAGAATAATAACATTGCAAATTTATCGTGTATACTTATCTCTACTTTTATGGGTAGCTAAATCTGCATATCGCGTTGTTATTGGTAATCGGCTATCTTTTTCAACAAAATGAAGAGTTATTTTTATAGATGTGTCCAAGTCAATCCAGTTACCACATGAAACGAAAATAGGCTTTACATCTTTTCTCGTTCTTAGTGCCGCTCCGTATACATCTTTATCGATTTCAATATAAGTGAAATCACCTACTTCGTTTTTCGGCATTAGAAAATCAATATCTCTAATTTTTAAGTAACTTTTTGCAACACCTATTGTAGGTTTGTTCAAATAGAATGCTGCATGTGTCGCAATTCCCAAATGTCTATAGTGAAGATAGCCATTCCCATCAAACATAAAAAGATCTGGTTCGCTTTTTAATTTTTTCACTGCTTCTGTTACTAATGGAAGCTCCCTAAAAGCAAGGTAGCCTGATATATACGGCACATCGATTTGTCTTAAGCACTCTACTTCTTCAATAATTTCTTTTGTATTATAATCTAGCACTACAATACAACAAACTCCATAATCTATGTTTCCTTCTGTCCAATATGCAATATCAACACCAGCTACTAACCGAATATCTTCTATCTGAAAATTATTTTTTAAGGAGATTTCTGAAACCCATTTTTCTTGCTCTCTTTTAAACAATTCTTCTCTTTTCATTAACCGCCAATTCCCTATCATATATTTTGTTTGCTTCTAATCTGCCTAAAATCCTATATTTAACTGCTTTAATAAACTAACTTTATAATACTTTTTTGGATGCTTACTAATTGAATTATTTTTTAATTAGGGGAATTACTCCATTCCTTTATTTTACTCAATAATTTCAGTTTTTTAGTCAATTTTCTAATATCCTCAACCACAAATTTATTTATTATACATTCACTATTTTTTTCGCCTGTAGAATCAAGTAAAATAGCTAACTAAATCTCACACTCTCTAATTTTAAAAATTTATCAAACCTATTTACCATATCTTCTTTCGTAGTAGGCACTTCTTGAGGCGTATAATTAACAAAACTCACCATATCTTCTGGGTAATTATGATTGCCATAAAATTCTGCAATTTCATTTAATAATTCATGATCTACTTTGTATTTTTCTTTTATTCCAGACAAACAAACAAATCTGAGTTTTCTATTCTCCTCTGCTAATATTGTGCTGTCACCATCTAAATGAGGAAAATAATTAGTTTTTATTTCTAACATCACTTTATCCAAATCCTCACTAGATACTCCCCATGCCAGTTCACTAACAAATTCACTTTCATCACCAATCTCCATCAACTCTACCGCATAGTCAGAAATTACGTCTTTAGTAAAGTAATTTTCTTGAACACCTACAAAAATAGTTTTCCAGTCATACTTAATATGTCTATTTTTTAAATATTTTAAGTTCATGTTATTCACCCTCTACTTTTTTGGCATACTTGTTATAACACCATTTTTGATAAATTTCTTGTTATGATTATATAGTTTGTAGTTGAAAGCCCTTTTTACAAATATGAAAAAATCAATAGCCACTTTTGCTACTATTGACTCTTTTATTTGATAAGTTTTCCGTCTTTAAAAGGTTTTAACCGAAATAAATTCAGGTGGCACCTAATCAGAAATCCATACTTCTTCATTCCCTAGATAAAACTTAATTCCATTTTTCTAGATTCATCAGTATCGATGATTAATATCACTGGCTCCAAAGTCTTGCGATTGCCAACTATACAAGCTGTTTCAATATCTTCTGATAAATGTACATATTGTCTAGACATTGGTAATAGTCCTTTTTCACTAATAAGGTTCATAAATTCCCTTGAAGTTCCATGGTTTGATAGCTTAGGTGGTACAACTTCCTTTATATGAATTTTGATTGGAGTAGATTGTCCATATAGAGCTCTAATTTTATTATTGCGTAATTCGTGGTGCTTCTTCTTAGATAACAAAATCATTTGCTGCACATCTTCTAATGTTATATTCATCCATTTTTCCGATTGATAAAGTGCAGATAATAGCTGGTCTACTGACACTCATCCTTCTTCATCTAATTCATACTCCCAAGGTGCATGACGTAAAGTATAAGAAATTTCCTTACTTAATTCAGTGTAATATTCCTTGTCATTCAATTTCTTCATTCCTATTATAAAAAGCCATTTCTTTCACAGCAAATTCCAGCCATACCCAAAAATCTTCAAATTCATGTTTTTGCTCGAAACCTTCAGAGGTAAAATCATGAATTAATTGAATTCTAGTTCCCTTCCCTATTTCAAAACATGCTATATCATCAGTGTCATCCCGTCTAGCAAAAGGTATTAACTTTCTATTAGGATATCTATCTTTCAAATCGAAATATCTTCTTGTTGCTTGCCCAGACTCAATTAAATACCACACATCGAAATCAACTAAATTTAATTCTACAATCTTCTTATAAGAATTAGGATATTCGAAAATATCTGAATTTATATAGTAATTTGCCAATTTAAATTCACTTCTTCCTATATTGTTATGATGCCATTAGATTATCATTTCTAAAACTGGTTTGTTGTTTATAAGCACTTATGTATCAACACACCAAAAATATCAAGGTTTACTATTTTAATAACCATTTATAGACGTCCCATTTCTCCGTGCTACAATTGATTCTTTTAGAAGATGCCCCTTATATTTATTAATTGTGGTCTATTCTACTTTATCCATTTGAGATTTCAATTGTGCTCCAACTGAAAAGCTTTCCAACAAAGGTTTTCCGAATCAGAATTAATTTCTCTTAATACAATGCTTAATTATTAGTTTTTCCTAAGGAAATAAGTAGTTTAAGTTAAATATTTTTCACATAGACTTTTGGATTTAAAAACTTTGATATCCTAAATCTAATCCAAGTACTCCTCAGCAATTTGTATACTTCTCTTTAAATTTAAGTCTGGGTATCTTTGATCTAGGCAATATAATAATTCAATATACTTTTTACTTTGCAAATTATATGCCACTTCTTCAAAAACCTCACTTATAAATAAAAGTTCTGTTTTTGTACAAACTTGTAAGAAATTCAGAGTCAAGTTTTCATCTTTACTTAATAAAACAATTAGCTCTTCCCATTTTTGCTCAATTCTTGGGTCATTATCATCTAGTAATGCTCGTGCACCTAAGACTGCTCTAACTTTTTCTTCAAACACTATTAATACCTCCCTTGATAATTACGGTTGTAACATACTATTTGATGTTTATGAGCTCTTAAGCATTTATAAGTTTTTAAATAAGTTAATTGGGGGTTATACCTTAAAATTTATTTTTTACTGATTTAAAACGTTTACTTATTATCATGTAACCATTCTCTAGCCTCTCCACCTACTAGGATATTTGGTCGTTCTGTCGTCCTAATATTAATACTTTTAATAAAAGCCTCTTCTAACCCTCGAACTCCTTTTAGTATAGCTCCTTTTAGCATTACTACTTCAAACGTAGATTCGCTTATATCTGCATTTTGAAGGTTTGCGTTTGTAAAATTTGCATAAGAAACATCTGCTTTATAGAAATCAGCGTTTTCTAAATTCGCAAATACAAAGCTTGAAGAACAAATAGTTGAAGAATACATTTCTATATTTATCAAGTTCATATTATTAAAGATACAATCTGTAATATAAGCCTGATTTAATGGATATTTTATTACGTCTACATCTGTCAACTTTACTTCATCAAGAACTAACTTCTTGCCTTCTAATCCTAGAGTATCAAGCCAAATTTTATGTGATTCTAAAAGTTGAATTAATTCCTCTTTTTTGCGAATATTAATGATGATTCTCCCTTCTAAGGATGCCAAATAACCTTGTCTGGTATCCCCTCTTTTTGTATTGCCTCTTTCAATTGCTTGGTATGTTCTGAGGTCAAATTTCTATCATCAATCTTAATATTGTGACCACATTCAAACTCTATCTTTAATTTTTTTCATAGCGTTATCAACTATAAAAGCACCTTTTTGGGGGTGAAGTATGACCATTGGGATAAGATTCAAAGCTCTTAACATCCCATTTCCCTCTTATAAAAGTATCAATAAACTCTGCACCTTTATCAGCTTTTTGAACTCTGATAATTCTTCCTAAATCACCGCGGTTTTCTAATTCTAATCCAATCTCTCTTTCTTTTATTCCTTGACCTTCAATTCTTGCTCCATGTGATGAATCTCCTACTAAATCATTCTTTTGGTACTTCAAAGACGAAAATAACAATTCAAAAGTTTTAACAATAGAGGAGAGGAAACATGAAAAGACCAACAGAATGAAAAAACCTACAACCGCAAAATACAAACAGTAGCTTCAGTAAATAAGCCTTACTAAAGTTATCAAATATTTGTCAAGTTAAAATCATTATATTATTTAGACTCTTCTAGCAATCGTATAGGGATATAAAAAAACTGATAAAGTATTACTGATTTTAATAAAATCATCTAATTCTACACCCTCATCATAACAATATACCGCTGGATCTTCCCCATCATTCAAATTAAAAAACCAGAATATATATCCTTGATGCAACATAAATATAAACTGATTATCTGTAAGCTTTTTTATAAAATTGTTCTCCTCTAAGAGTTCAATAGCCCACTCTTTTAAATAAAAAATACGTTTCAAGGAATAATCCGTACCAATTAAAAATTCAATTCCATTACCAGCTCTATTCATAAAATCTAGATATGTTTGAGGGAGTGTTCGAGTTGGAGATAATTTTATTAATTTTGCTATATCATCCTCGTTGCAGGGCTTCATTTGGTAGGAATCCTTCTCTAAGGTTGTCAAGAAATCCTTTATATTATTACTTTTAAAAAAGTTTATATTAAATTTCCTCCATACTGGAATTTTATAAATCATAGTTTTTAGCAATTTTATCAAGATACATTTCTATTATTCCTTTATTATTTGGAAAACTAGAAAGGTATATTTCACAAGCTACATTAAGATAATAATAAAACTCCAAATAATCTATGATTACTTCTTCCTCATTTAAAGAGAACATAACCCCCCTAAACTTCTCTTCATTTTCTTCTAGGTCATTAGGAAACGTACAATCAACAACATTAATTCCAGTACCTATTTCTATAGACATCTGTTGAACTATTCTTAGAAAATCTGTATCACATATAGCATTAAAAAACGCAATTACTGCGAAATGCTTTTTATCTAACATTATTTCTTCATTTAGTTTATTTTTCAATTGGCTCAACTCCTCTTATATAAACTCGGGGAAGAACGACCTTACATTTCTATTCAAATCAGTATAACTCATCCTTATACCTTTATTTTCTTTGAGTTGAGAAAATACCTTGAGAGGTTGTAAGCCATTCAAGTCATAAAGTATTTAAGAAATTTGACTAATGTTTTGAAAAAGGGGGGGCGTCTAGAACTTTGCATGATATTTTTTTACGACCATGAAATTAGATGGGCTATCAAAATCCTCTACACTTATTTTAAAATTATAATTCCCAAATTCTATTTTTTATTTTCGATTCATTACAGTTGTTTTGCCAACTCAATCAATTACACCTCAGCGTAAAAATGGGCTTGATTATTTTATGCAAAATACAAGTACTGTTCATGGTTTTTCTCAGTTGTAAAGTCACTTCAACGACTTCTTGTTGATCCCACCGTATTAATCGGATTGTATACTCTGTAAAAAGCATAATCAATCAAAGTCCTCAATTACACTTTTGGTAAATAGTTTATTTCTTGATAGCATCCAGATTATTCTTAACTTTTAATACCTTTGTTTTTACTTCCAGCTCAGTATAATACACATTCTTATAAACAAAATCTTCTTCATATGGAGAAAACCTTGCAGTAACAGAACTCAACTTTAAAAACATTCTATCTCATTTAAATCTGCATAATCAATTTCTATATTGAATATGATTGTAAATTGGTTACAAAATGCTGCCGTATCATAATTACCTTCAATATATTCATTAATCAAATAATATAATTGTTCCTTTGGTGTCATTTATCCTGCTTCCTTTGGCATTTTGAGTGTTGTTTTTTGATGAATTTTTCGCTTTTCGAGTATTAAAACCTTGGGTCCAGATAGGTTTTATTTATTTTCTAAGCTAATTAACTGATATATTTTTCTATTGTATTAGCTACTCATTTTACAAAATTAATCCCCTTATCTATATTTATGTTTATCAAATTACCCATAGCTCCATCAAGTCTATTCACACCTTTTCATTGAGACGGATTCACTTGCACTTGGCACTTCTAGTATTTTTTACGATTTTGTTAGGCAGCTAATCTCTTTTGTCTACAATTACTGAGCCAATCACACTTGATTCGTGATGAATCCCTGTATTTCTTTTATAGTATCTGCTTCCTAATTCTTTACGGGATCTATTTTTCTTCTTGGATTTTTTTAATTTACTACTGGAAAGCTAGTGGCTACCTTGATAAACCATTACGCGTCGGTGATCGGTTACCTCATACCTCTAGTAGTATCTGTTGAATTATTGTGGTTTTAAAATTGTATATGATATTTCCTTCGCCGCTATTAGACAACCAAAATTACTTGGATAATCTTCAGGATTAAACTTAAAAATATAATGAAAATATTCAACTTGAAACTTTTCGCTAATCTCTTTTTCAGCTTCTCCTTCAAGAATATTTAAAATTGTTTCTGTGGTATCTGTTTTCCATATCATCGGGAGAGAAATGAAAAATACTCCCTTAAATTTTATTTCTATGTCTGGATAACTTAAACTTACCCCACTATGTATACACAGTTCATAATCTGTATATTGTTTTATTTCAAAATCAAACCACATATTATTTTTTATAAAATCATTAATTTCTTGAACAACTAGTTTTACTTCTCCTAAATCCACCTTTACACCTCACTCTATTTTGCTTTTGCAGTATCATCCCGACTTCAACACTCATGTATGATACTGTTTACTAGCACTCCCTAAATATGCCCCCGATTTAATTCATGCTCAATTCCTAATATTTTTCTAGCTAACGATCGTCCTGATTTATCATAACGAGTGCATTTACTTTTAAGTCAATATCTTCTTTACTCTGTTTTTCTAAAACAACTCCAAAGCTCCATACCATAATATATTTCATTCCTCTTTTTTATTCGTAATGTTCCTCAAATTGTTCTACATCATTTCCAAAACATATCTTCTGTGAATTGAAATATTGGCTGTTTGTTATGAAAAATGGACTTGCACCCTATTTAACTACAGCTCGTTTATTATCAATAATTTCGTTTCATCTGAAACAAGCCTATTTTGTTTTCGTAACTTCTTTTATTTGCTCTATTAATTGAACTAACCACTGCAGCGGAGTTAATTCAATTGCTGGAAAATATATTTCCGCATTATTTTGTATGATTTTTTCCTTTTCTTGTTTTGTTAATTCACTATTTAAAAACTCTTCACTGTACTTTATTGTAAACAGCAAACATTCTTTACTAGCTTCTTTTATAAATTCATCTAATGCTTGTTCAGGAGAATCTATATCTTGATGAAATGTCCCACCTAAAAAATCTTCTAACTCCCCTAAAAAATCATAACTTTTGCCCATTTAAATCTCCCCCTGTTTGTTTCTATAGTCACTCTTTCATTTTTAGCTATTTACAGACTGTTTTTTTGTTTCACCACACTGTTTATGATTCTTCTACAAAAAACTATTTCTCACCATGCCACATTAAGGTAGACATATTTAACTATTTATTTTTTCTATATCCTGTATCAAACTTCCCAAAATCATAATATCTTTATTAAGTTCATTATTTAATGCTCTTAATTGTTCGATATATAACTTAGTTTTATTTACTACTTCTGTTTTAAGGTTCTCATAACTGACTTGCTTTTCATTCCAATACTGATGAACCAAGTTTGGCATTTCTTTCGTTTCTATTGCTCCACTTCCTTCAGGTTTATCAGCCTTAACTTTACTTATTTTCACTATATTTTTTTCTTTTTTTAGTTCAATCCAAATTTTTAGTTTTTCTATATCACTTATTAAAACATAGCTCTCAGTTTTTAAAATTAATATCGCTGTCAAGAAATAATACAGCCACCAATAAATAGAAACTGAAAATTCATCAATATCTTCAGGGATGTAAATACCATAAGTCTCATTGTCAATTTCAAATTGAAAATATCCCTCTGTTCCATTAAGCTCCATTTCCCCTACATTTTCATTTTCAAATACTTTAAAACTAATGTTGAATATCATTCTCACCTCAGTTGATTAAAAAGCTAGTTTCTAATTAGATTACCACCATCAATTATACGCTTTTTTCCAATGTATGGGGGTTTATATCCATTTTTATACACAAAAACCTTGAAAAGCATTTAGCTAATCAAGGTTTTTATTTATTAACTTAATAAAGTTATCCTCATCTTCATTTTATTTTTCTTTATGCCTTGTTTACTCTCAACTGAACATTCTATTATCACAGTTCATGATTTATTTTCTTATATTTAAAATTTTCTCTATATTTTTGAGATACATTTAAGATTCTTTGATACTATTTTATCTGATACAGTACTATTATTGACTATCTCCCTCTATAAGATTCATTTGTTCAAGATACATATACTCTTAACTATAAATTCATGTGTTTAAAGCTTTATTTTGCATCCACTCCAAAGCCTCTTCCTTCACTAGAATTATTGGTTTTTCTGGAGTTCCTATATTGATGCTTTTGATAAAAGCCTCTTCAATACCACGAACTCCAGTTAAAATAGTCCCATTTAGCAATACTCTTTCAAATGTTGCTAATCGTATATCTGCATTTAATAAAACTGCATTGCGAAAATCTGTCTCGTCAAAAAGACCAGCTACTAAATTTGCATTTGATAAATCTGCTTTAACAAACACTGTTTCAAAGCATTCACTATCAGCAAGTCTAGCACCTTTAATACTGGTGTTTGTGAAATCTACATACGAAACATTAGATTTACCAAAATCTGCTCCTTCTAAATTTGCAGATCTAAAAGATGATGAACATAGTAAAGACGATGAGATATTCTTATTATTTAAATCCATACCATCCAATGTACAAGCGGTTATATATGCTTGGTCTAGTGGATACTGAGACAATTCCATATTTCTCAAGTCAATTTCATCTAAGCCCAGTTTTTCTCCTTGTTCTCCAATAGTTTCAATCCAATGACTATGTGACTCAAATTGGGCAATAATTTCTCTGATATCCATTGTCATACTAACCTCCTTCCTTGAAACCAATACCCGATTATACATATAAACGATGTTTCACTTCTTCCAATAAATCTGTTAGTTCCGTTTTCTCTGGATTTTTTGCTATTTCTTTTTTTACATTTTCGTTCAAATAATTATAAAATGTTTTAAAGTCCAAATAAGCCATTTGTTCAACTTCAACCGCTGGATAACCTAGTTCTATCAAAACATGTTTTTCATCTAAAGGTCTTGGTAATTGTGCCATATCATATTCATCTAAATCAGATTGGAAAAAAACAAAAACAATCTCTTGCCCATAACCTTCTTTTTCCGCAAAGTTTTTCAATGCCTTCTCCATATATTTTCCATTTATAAAATTAAAATATGTTAGCATTAACTGATCAATATCTGCTTTACTTTCATTTATTTTATATTTTCTACTCATTTCGCCCTCCAATCACGTCATGTTTTTTGTTAATCCATGATAGGAAAAAGTTTGTTATTTCACCTGCTTCATTTAGATCCCCTCTAAGTTTTAAAGCGTTTGAAGTAGCCTCCTCAATAATGGACGTGATTTTTTAAACACAATTAAATCATATGGATTGGAACCTTGATTTTTCAATACCTTATGAAATCCAAACTGAATATGTTACTTCAACTCATTTGTCTGCTTATTAAGCAATAAACAGGAGACTTTTTTTGCTCCAACAAAGTAATATTTTTCACTATCAAAACCTTCAGCAATGAACTTAAAAATATAATTACCTTTATCCATTTCAAATCTATCTGTTAAATCTGCTATTTCTTCCTCAGTAGCTAATCGAATTACTGGATATGATGTATCTGTTTTCCAGCCAAAAGGCAAAGAAACAAAGTGGACTTGCTCAAAATTAATCTTAATATTAGCCTTCTTTGTAGTATTGTCCAACCGGCCTACTATTGTTAAATCCCATCCATTTGATAAAGCAACATCAAAATCCATCCATAGCTCTTGTGAAACATATTCATTGATTCGTACTATTACTTGAATCACTTCATTTTCATCCATGAAAAATCTCTGTTCACTCAATGTTGTCACTTCCTTATCTATTTAACTGAAGGTGCATTCTCTTCACTTCCATTACAAACATGAAAACTTATGTAACGCTTTTTTTAACGAATAGCGAGTATTATACGACCTTCCTTGATAAAAATGCAGACCAAAAATTTTTATCTACAGAAGTAAAATAAGCTCCCTACACGTTTTATACAGTTTAGCGATAAGCTTTGTCATTCTCGTTTCTCTAATTACTATCCCATATAAAGAATGTAAAATATCATCTCCGCTTTTTATCGCTGGGCATCACTCTTGATGGTGCTGCCTTCATGACTTCTTGATTTTAAACATCACATTGTTTATTCCATCAATTGCATATTCGTTTAACCATTATAAGTTGTAATCCTAGAATGGTATTGTTTTAACCATAACAAAAAACCCTGAAAGGCATATAGCCCGTCAAGGTATAATAACAATCACATTACATTTATAAATATCAACTACTTCACCTAAGGATTTATCAGTGAGAATCTCATAACTGTTTTATATAATTCTTTCTAATACAATAAGGCTATTTTAAAGTAATTCTACTCCAACTTATTTATAAAATTTAACTTTTAATTTCTCTTCTTCCCTTACATTCATTACCATAACTTTGTCATCTTTTTTTATACTCGTTACATTATTAAAATCACTTTGAAATTTTGGTCATCTTTGAAAGTATAAATTAATTTTCCATCATCTATATTGCCTGTTGTACTTACTGGCTCACTTTGAAAAAGTTCTAACAGATCATATTCATCATACTTTATCTTCATAATACACCTGCAATCTATCAACTTTCAAATAGACGTATTGTCCTACTAGATATCGGTAATCTTCAAATAAATCACTCGTAATGAAAAAGCCCACATCTAAAATATTATCCTCTAGCATTTTTCCCCAAAGAGTATAACTATAATTATTGATATGCTCAACTTTTTTCAAATATTGATTCTTTTGTTCCTCTATCTCCAAAATATCATTCACAAATATATCTATTTCAGCCTCATATACTTTGCCTATTTCTTGTTGTTGGGGGGACACATTAAAGCCTATAATTTTTTGATTATTAACTAAGAAATGTATTTCTTCTTCAATAAGTGAGTCGAATTTATATATTTCTATTTTATTATTCATAATTTCTCCTAAGTTATTTGTTCCTACAAATTCAATATTATCATAATTTCCCAATAATACTGTCAGGTTTAGTTAAGCTACTTTTTTTCAAAAATTTAACATAGCCTGTTCTTAGCTCTCCATAATAATTATACTGAGCTTTTGTTCCAATTTTTATTACATCGAATTTTTGCATCGATTTTCCAATCCCTTTCGCCGTTTCTTTTGGATTAATCACAAATCTCGATATTACAAACACTTAGTACTCTAAAATGGACGATTATCATTTCGATAACCGCCCGTCACAAAAAAAGACATAATTAATTGTACATTTCATTCTTTCTCTTTAGAAATACATCTATTTCGTCTGGTTCCTGCTCACCTAATCCATCAAAATGTTTTTCATCATTCACTAATTCATAGTATCCCCATATGGTACTTAAGTTTTCACTTTGTCCAAAATAATTAAAATACCACTGTTCAGGAAGCAAACCCGATGTCACAGAAAACAAATCTGCTGGATACCAATTTGACATTTCAAAATCATCACAAATGAGATAGTATACCCCTTCTCCGTAAATCATTGTACCGTAAACACTATAAATAGTACCTACAGAGATACCATTAAATATAGTTGTTGTTTCATTACCTTCCCTTACGATTTTAGGACTAAACATATACCCTTTATTTTTTTCACATCTAATCTCCACGTTTATATCACTCCCTGATTTTGACCTGCGTTTTTTTCAAGAGTAAAGTGACAATCAACAAAATGCTCCCATCTCG
Organism: Bacillus ndiopicus; assembly: GCF_000612805.1. Classification (GTDB taxonomy): domain Bacteria; phylum Bacillota; class Bacilli; order Bacillales_A; family Planococcaceae; genus Metasolibacillus; species Metasolibacillus ndiopicus. Next base: position 588,745 of record NZ_HG964404.1, read on the forward strand.
CATTTTTTAGAAGTGCTTAATCTAATAGGTCCAATAGCAATGTTTATCCGATTTTGCACTACTCCAGACATTTTAGTAGCTTCAACTGTACCCTTAGTTATTGATGAATGCTTTGGTTTCACAAATGCCTCAAAAATATTATAATTTTCTTACCCTTTTCAATATTTTGGTGCTTTGATTTGACCTTCATTGTGGCAGCCTGTGCTCTTTTAGTGATAATTTATGATATAGTTGTATTGTAGGATGTGCTGATATAGGTCGAAAATAAAATATCATCTTGACCTATTATTAGTTTAGATACATAAATCAATCACAAAGTTAGGTTTAACTTTAACCTCGATTACTGGTTCTTTACTTAGTCACTTTATTATTAATAATTTAGCATTCTCTACTCTAATTTCCTCTACATTTTGTATTTCAATGTCATATAACGGATTTTGTAGTTGTTTATTATCCAATCTTATTGTTGCATATTGGTCATAAACCGAAAAAGAAAATGCTATTTCAAATCCTAGAGGACCCTGCATTTTATATTTGTAAATTTCAGCTTCTTTATCAATTATTATTAGTTCACTTTTAAATATTTCAAGTAGTTAATATTCATCATATTTTATTACCATGAAAATCCCTCTTACTTCTTCTTAATTCCCTTTGGAATTACCATAATTACTGTAAATGACAAAACCTTTATGCGTGTATTACATAGGTTAAGTGTGTTGTTGGTCATATGATAATTTCATTCAGCACTGGGTAGTCCCATCAAAAAGAAATTTTATTTATACTATAAATATCCGTAATATCTTAATTCAAACCAAACTCAATATATATCTCTTTTAAGAGATTATTAATATTATCATGCTTTTCAGGGTATTGTTCTGTGTACCTTTGACTCTCATTCACTAGAAAACCATAAAATTGCGCAAAATCGAGATATCCAATTGTATCTACTTCAACTGCAGGATAGTCCATAATTAAAGCAACTTCATTTTCTTTACAACGATATTTTTCCCAGTCTTCAAAATCCCTATAGAATAATATTCTTATACAGTCAACTCCGAATCCTGTCTGATTCTTAAATTCGTTCAATGCATTGTAATATTTCTCTTTACCTACAATTCAAAAAAATGAGATCATAAACTCTTTTTTTTCCTCTATACTTTCCATTTTTCTATCCATATAACGCTCTCCTCTTTATCCTTTAACGACTCTTCCAATAACCCTATTTGCAGTTAATGCTTTCCGCATTGTCTCTTTGCCCATTTTAATATTTATTGATTAGATTATGCTTTAGGATTATATACGGTTTTGGGTCTTTTACAGGTTAAACTCCTCTGTATGTACTAAGGGTGTATCTGATGATCTATTTCATAAAGACCAGAGAACTTACTACTCTCTCTTAACAATAATTAAATCTTTTGAATCTACACCTGCTATTCCCAATCCTTGTTTTACACTTATTAATAAAGTATTTATTTCATCATATAAAATTGTGTATTTTCTAATCGATACTGGCTAGCCTCTTCTCGTGTTGTCAAAGTCATTCATAGAATGTCTGAATTTTATTATTCTATTTCTTCTGGTTTTCTAAATAAGCAAAGAGTATCTAGTGCCTCAAATATGTCATCTCCAAACTTAAATAATGAATATCCGTTTTTTCCAAAGACCTTACCTGACTTCGAAATAAACATTATTAAATTTCCACGGTATGCTTCTCCAATTACCACGAGCGGCTCTTTCACTCTTACCTCAAATTCCTCAAAGTCTTCTTTTTCATAATAATCCCCAATAGCTTCTTTTGGGCTAAAATGAAAGGTTTCCAAACTTCCATCCGAGTGCTTAAATTTATATTCACCCCCACCAAACTGACTTAATGCATCAATCACTGGATTAAACACTTGATACCCCATCGCCTCTAAAAACTTTACTATTTCGGTTAATTCAATCTTATTATTTGGATTCCATCCTGCTTGTAGCAATTTGTCTCTTGTTTCATCTGACAAATTTCGCATAAGTATCCTCCCTATTTATTCAAAAGTTCTATTTATAAATTTCAGTAATAATTTCCTAAGATTTATTTTTATTTATTTGGTGGCTTTTGTCTGTACCCAAAAACCTCACAAATTAGGTAAACTTCAGCTAATCCTTTGAAAGTTTATCAAATGTTCGGCATGTTAGTTGTATTGTATGTTCTTATTATTGGAGTCGTAAATCCAGTAATTCCCCTCTAGCAACTCTAGTCTTGATCATCCAATTCAGCGACATATGTAATCTCTCTTATAAAAGATGTTGCAGCATGACAATTTTCCAAATCATCCTCATCCAACATCGACCAATAATATATAGTATTCTTGTGAATACTATTATCTTGAAGAAGATGATACCTAATCAAGCTTACCGAACTCTCCTCAGCCTTTCCTTCTACTATAGCATCATTTAATGATGAAATAATAATAATCATTAAAGCGAATTTTTCATCTTTGTTTAATTCGATATTTTCATAGGCGTATAAGAATTCTGTTATTCGTGAAGAATCCGCCACTTCATACTCCCAATCTTGTGAAAATTCATCAGGAGCAGGTAATTTCACTTTCTTTACAAGGCCTTCAATAGCACTCTTAGTAACATACTCTGGGTATACATTCTCCATTGTTATTTCTCCTTTATATTATTTTCCTATCCCTGAAGGATGAGCACTACTAAATGGAAAAGCAGACCTAATTCCACCATCCTCTTTCACTATCACTCTAGCCATATCAGGGTTTTTTTCAGTACCGTCCAACAAGTATCCCCCTGATTTTATTCCTTTCACGTTCTAACATGCCACTTACTATAACACCACAAACCATTTTATCATTGTCTAAAGCAAATCCCACATTATCATTTTGCACAATTGACACAGTATCATTTTCTGAAAATGAAATTAATACATTATCAATCCCTATATATACATTCAATTTACTGTTCTCATTTATATATGTCTTATCGTCATATTCTTCAACTTGAAAATTAGGTATACCATTAATTAAAGTTATATTTTTCATATCCAAGTTCAAATCGTCTATTTGGTGTACATTTTCACTCAAAGTTAATGTAATAGAACGAATATTTCCTGTATATTTCCCTATTCCTATTTCAATTAAAGATTTCTTAAAATCCCCAGTTCTCCAATATATCGTTTGTTCTTTTGATATATCCCAAGTACCAAATTCTATATTAATCGGTGTATAAAGATCATATTCAATATTTATAGGCTGACTTTCTTTATATTCTATTACTTTTAACATAACCATGTCTCCTTCTAAGGTATGTATACAGCATGCTTTATTACTGGTGGTAATCCATCTCCATGAGGTTTACTAAATATTAACTCCCAATTGCCTACGTTCATAATTCCTTCATAATTTGGCACCTTCATTAATAGCTTTCGAAACTTGCCAATAAAGTTTGACTATTTATTGGCATACCATGTGTAGTCGCATCACTAGTTGTATACTCTACCATACATTTCGATGTACCCGAAATTTCCAGCCATCTACAGCTAATTCATTACCTGTACCCTATATTATAAAACCAATTTTCTTTAAAGAAATGATGATAGTCCGATTTTCCAACTACCACCATTTTATCATTTATTCATTTTAACTTTCTTGTCTAGATATATTCATGGTTCAATTTCAAATGGTTCCAACTGTCGCCATGAAGATTTTTCATATCATTCAATAAAATTGACACTTAATCTATCGACACGAATTTGTACACATTGATTATGAAGATATCCATAATCGAAAAGAAATTCTTTGTCTATCTCAAATAATATGCCACCTGCATCTATATTACAGTTATCAATATTTAACGTACCTCTAATAAAATACGAAAAGCCATCTTCTATCTGTTCGATTTCTTTTTTATATGAACCAATCTTAGAAATTACACAATCATTAAGTATAACCAACCCAATTTCAATGACATACTGTTCTCCTTTATCTATTTCAAAAGGACAGCTATTGATAAAAGCCACGAGTCTTTGTCCATTTATTTCAAGAACAGCTTCTTCTTCAATTAGTGGACTTAATTCAATTAATTTTGCAGTACATTGCATGAAATTTTCCCTCCTTATACTATAGAGTTTATTGTCTTATCGCGTTGATTTTTAGTTAACAATGTCCATAAGTCCTCTCGTTAGAAATAGAAGATTAGTAGAAGTCGTCTCTGGTATTAGAAGAAGCGACTTTTCTATCGTAATTATGAAAAAATCGCGTTCATTCTGCTTAGTTAATGCAGAGCAAGGGTATCTTTTTATGTTTCTTATTATTTATCGCCACAAGCGTTTTCAATATTATTTGCTTTTTACTATTTCGCACTCTTACTACCCTCGCCATATAAAATGTCATCTCGCTTACTTCTCATGCTTTTTATTGTTTATTAATACTCATGAAGCACTGCCTTCATGATATATGGATTTTGAATATGGTATGGTTTTATCTTATCAACACTATTGCGTATCATGAGTTGTTATCCTCAAACTTTATTATTTTAATCGTAATAAAAAACCTTGAAAGGCATATAGCCAATCAAGGTAATAGTTTAAGTTTAGTATGAGTTTATTTTAGTTAAAAATTCCTCTACTAAGTCTTTATATTCATTAAAGTCCTCATCGCTCATAAAATTATCTATTTCTATATTTTCCTTTACGTCCATAAGTAATTCTTTAAGTGGTTCCTTTTGTTCTGTAATTTTTTCCATATCAACAGAAAATAGTACCTCTAATAACTGACCGTCATAAACATCACCTTCTAGAGGATTAAGCTTAAGAAACCCTATTGCTTTATCGATTGCTAATTCAATAAAAATATTCTGTTTAATCATTCTATATAAATCAATAATATCCAATTCTGTAATATTTTTATTTATTAAGGTATTATACCACTCTTCCAATGCATAGTCTTCTTGTACTTCTTTCTGTGGCAATTGATAAATATCCCTTATCTTCATTTTTATATCCCTCCAAAAGGTTCTAACAAGTCTTCTATTTTTTTATATTTTTCTTAACCGTATCCAAACCATCTTGTAATACTTTTTTTGTTGCAGCGTCTAAGTTTGGGTTCTTTACCGAACCTTCTAACCCTTTTCTTATCTTAACCAATCCTTTATATGAATCCTGCATTTCTTGAAGATGGTTCCAATATCCCCCACTAGGTTTAGGAACAGGATTACCTTGTAGGTCTCTTAAGGTCCCTGAAAAATCTTTGTCTGTTAAATGTTTATTTACTATATTGTCTAAAGTGTCAAGGTTTCTTTGTTGTGCTCTAGTAACATTAACCGTACCCTAATCTACCTTCGTTGGTAGGGATAGCTATGGCGAAAAAAATTAAAGTAAACATCCATGAATTAACCAAACAAAAAGGTATATCACTTCGAGAATTGTTTCGATTAACAGATATACGTCATGTCGCTTTAAGTGAGCTTGCCAACCAAAAAAGACAAAATATTCATTTCCATCATATCAAAAAAATTGCAGAAACATTAGAGATTGAAGATATTCGAGAAATCATCGACCTGATCGAAATAGAAGATTAAAAGTCGCCTTCGTTATTGGAAGAAGCGACTTTTTCTATCTTAATTATTAATAAAATTGTGTACGCCCTTTTGTATTTCTTGTTGTTTATCGCCACGACCGGTGTCAGTATCATTTGTTTATTACTCCTTCCCACTTCTTACTACCCTCACCATGTAAAATGTCATCTCGCTTACTTCTCACGCTTCTTATTGTTTAGTAATACTCATGATGGTACTGCCTTCATGACATTTTGATTCTAAACATGGCATGGCTTTATTTTATCAACAAATTCTAATTTCTCTTTTACTCTCCTGTTATGAGCTATAATCCTAGATTCTTGCTGTTTTATCCATAACAAAAAACCTTGAAAGGTGGTTAGCCAATCAAGGTATTAAAAATGTTTCTATCTTTTCCACTTTTCAAAATCTTAATCATCAATTTCTTTAATAAATACTGAAATACATCAAGCTATTTGCTCTACATATATGTTTCAAGTAAACCTACCTGTTTTTGGTTGATTGGTAGGTTTACTCAGCTCAGTGTGAAACTTTCACAAATTTAAAATAGTCTTTATCTTGTCCATAAGTAAATACACTTGGACTTTCTGTTCCGGATTTTCACCAACAAACTCCATACAAATTTCTTCCAAGCAACCATAGAAATCTGAGCTGTCCATAATAATTTCGTTATATGTTGCTGTGTTCATAAATATCATTATTCCTTCTTTAAATTCTATCTCCTCAGAATGCTCTGGAAGTTCATATCCCATCATATGATCTTGCCACGGTTCTCTTTTGGATAAACACTCTAGTACATCGAGTAAATCACTCTTCAAAAAAGAGAAAAAATCTTGGATTACTGGCTGTTTGTCTATTAACATGAAAACCCTCCTAATTACTATATTTTTTCCATTCTAATACTGGGTATACACTTTCTATTTCTCCTGTAGTTGGATTTTTCCACCCTTCAAATTTTAATCCATTTGATGTGCCTTGTATTACCTGTTGCCCACCTCTAGTTAAATATTCAGTACCGTTATCCATTGCCTCTTGACCATATTTATACATTTGCTCATCAGTAAACACATTTTCATCGTAAACTGTCTTTTTATGAGTTGCTGCTTTGAATTCATTTGTATATACGCCACGTTCTTGTTTTGCTATCTTATAGTACACATCTTGTACACCAGGAACAGAAGGATGTGGCTCCTTTTTCTCCACTTTATAGGGAATTCCATTCGCATCCAAATAGTTGAAAAATTCCTTTTCATTATGACCGCCACTTACACCTGTTTTACTAACACCTTCAGGTTTTATTAAGTGATTTTTGCTGTTAGCGGAATAGTTATGTTTAGATACACCATTACCCGTACCCTTATCCAGTTGATTAACATCTTTCTCCAAGGCAGGCTTATTTGGTTCTGGCACTTTATTGTTCTTTGGTACATCTGGTATTTTCCCCACTTTCGTGAGAGAACCTGCTCCCTTTGTTCCCACGATAGCTGCCCCAATGCCAAATATGGCTTTGCCTTCGACATATGAGCGTGAATATGCATTCCCTTGCATATAGTCTTTTTCAAAGGTTTCTTGCGCCGATTGTCCCATCGCTTTCGCTGTTTCGACTGGGTGGGTGATGGCTGTTTTGATGTTATTCAATGCCTCTTTTGGATTGGTCACCATCCACCATGTATCTTTTACAGTATCCACTGCGGTATCTGCAAGGGAATCTACTTTTCCTTTGCTTTTTTGAACATATTCCAAACCACCATTCCACAGGGATGTCGTTAGCTGTTCCGTTAAAGACATCTTGCTGGTGATTTTTTTTGGCTCCATCGTATTAATGGAATGGTATATTCTAGTTGCTTCTTTTGATGCAGCCTTGAATTCCTTGATGAATTGTTGTGTTTTCGTCTCTTTAGCTTTGGATTTTTTGGGTGGCTGCTTATTCTTGGCTGCAAGCGCCATGCGTTTCGCTGCTTTTTTAATTCGTTTGACCAATTGCCGTTTCTTTAAATTGTTGCGTAGCTTTCTTGCCTTTGTGTATACTTTACCGATCTTTTTCTTTAGCTTTTTCTTCAGTTTTTTGAGCTTCTTTTTATTGTTCTTTTTGAATTTAGCAATTTTCTTGCTTAAGGATTTGCTTGCGCTTTTTGCCTTGCCTACTGCGGGAATACTTGCGAAAAAGCTTGTTGCTGCTAGGGTAAATCCTCTGAACATTACGCACCACCGCCTTGCGGGATGGCGCCCATCACATCAAGGGCGGCTTCCATGTCTGGTTCTTCGTCATCTTCTGCACTTACGACCGAAACAGGTGCTTTGATACTGCCCTCTAATGACACAATTTGTCCTTGGATATCGGTGATACCATCTAAGACAAAGCTGCTGGAGCTACAGGTGAAGCGCAAAGTTTCCTGCGCTTGGAAGCTGATGCGTTTGCCTGTCATGGTTAAATCACCACCAGCCGTGACGGTCAAGGGATGCTGACTATGTACCGTAATGCCACTCGCTTGGTCTGCCTTGAGAAATACAGCGCCTTCCTTTGCGGTGACAGTGACGGCTTGTGAATCAAGCTTGAGTTCCTTGCCTTTCGCATTGCCCCAATAGGCTGTTTTTGGGTCAGCCGTTTTTGGATTGGTGTCGCCGCCTTTGCGGATTGTTTGGCGCACAAAGGCTGTGGGCTCTTGTGCGGTTGGCAAAACAAGCTGAACACTGTCTCCTTCCTCGGGTGGGCTGTAAAAGCCGCTATGTCCCTCTGCGCTATAAGGTGTTGCGAGGGAAAACCAGGCTGCTTCTTCTTTTTTTTGATTTTTATCAATCAATAGATGAAGTCGAACTTGGTCTTTTTTGACTTCCAGCACCTTGCCCTCTAGTGCGATACCTGTATGGGCGGATAGAGTTTGTTTGGCTTGGCGAATGCCTACTTCTGGCAGTAATTGATAGTCGTAAGTCCAGATGCCTTGTACCATTTGTGCGGTGGATTTTGCTACAACGAGCTCCTTGCCTTGAAAGTGCACACGGTCACCTAGGGCTACATGTTGTGTAGAAGTGACCTGATAAGTGAGCAAATCCCCCTCTGTTAACGGCTGTTCTGTGTCATTGTGCTTGTATTGCAAGTAGTGTGCACGATTTTTTGTAATATGATAATGGCTTACATTGAGTGATTGGATTCGCCCCTCTGGTAAACCAAACCATAGTTTGGGCTGCTCTGCATCGACGGCAGCGACAAGTACGGTACGGAAATGGGAAGCCATTCGTTGCAGAAAATGCCAATCCGTCTCCCTATATTGTAATATAAAATGTGGAATTTTGGCACCCTTTGAAGCGCTGTCGATACAATCTGCGCCTTGATAATCGACTAATACTTGCTTTATCATCTCACTGTAGGTTAGCTGTTCATGTTGAAAGGAGCGTTCCTTTTGTTTATAATCCAGTGTGGCAGTGGATGAGATGGCTTTGATAGCGATTTGATAGACGCCTCGAACCATTTGCACGGTCAAATCTGTTACTTGTCCTTTAAATAGCGGACGAATACGTTTTCCTTTGCTTGTTTGATAGAGCTCGATGCGGTCTGTACTCGTTGCCTCTTGCATGCATTGATCTTTTTGCTCTGCGGAGATCATCCCCGTTATCGTTAGTCTAGCATGGTCATTGACTGTTTCAACTAGACAAATATCCTGTAGTGTTTGTACAGCATAAGGGGATACAAGCTCAAGCTCTCCATAACCGACAACTCCTTGTGTATTCATAAGTGATTCCTCCTTTCTGATTGCCATCATGACTCCATATTCGTACCTTACTCCTGCCCATCCTCCTCTACGCGAATGGTTCCACAGTATAAGCACATATTCGTCGATTGTGTTGTTAAGGCAGGGTGGTTTTCAATTAATTGGTCACTTTTTCCGTCCACCCAAGGCATTGTTAGAACAGGAGTACAGGGCATCGGCTTAAGCACCCCATTATTCGCGGCTGTCGCGGCTGCGACAGCAGGATTCGCTAATGTTTGACAAAGTCCGAATGGCTGAATATTTTTGATTGGCTGGAAGTCCATCGTATTCATTTGTGCTTTATTTTTGGTGTAGACGCCATGGCTAACAGGCATTTGTAATTTACTTGTTTGGTCTCCCTGCGAACAGGATAAAGTTGCCCCTGCCACGACGTAGCTAAATTGTGCGGCACCCTTTGTTTGTAATTCCTCTGACATCCTCTAGTCCTCCTTCGTTATAGGAAGTAGCTGCTGCCATCTCCCGATCGTTTCTACCTTTTGTAGGTAAAGTCCTCGAAAACCTCGACGCAATATACTTTCGGCTAACTCGATATTCAGTACAAAATAGTTTTCATGAATGCCTTCAATTTGAAAAAATGGATATGGCGCTGCGAGCACCTCATCAAGGACTAATTTTTTCACGGAACCATCTAGATGAAACTGCGTTTCTGGTGCCAAACAAGCTACTTTAGGCGGGATTATTAACCAATAAGGCGTTTGCTTCATATTTTGTATATCCGCTAAAATAACAGGCTTACGAGGTAAGCTTGGCTCATATTTTTCTAGTAGCTGCTTGAATGCATCAGAGAAAAGTGCCACAGGTCGTTCAATAAAGTCGATATAGTCATGATGCTTTTTCTGTACTAGAGGAAACTGGCGATCTATCGCATCTAGCTCTTCCATTCTTTCAACAGTTAACTGCTCCCTCTTTATCACCTGGGCAATACCTATCGGCTCAACCGCGTGCAATAAACGTTTGTCCTGTGTCAAAATAAAATAGTTCATCAATACCTCTCCTTTATTGCCAAATAACGCGCGTTGCTTGGAATGAATCCAACTGTACAGTTGCTTGGCTTTCCTTTGAAAAGATAGCCCCTTCTAAATTGGCACCTGCAAACTGTGTATTGTGTAAATTGGCACCTTTAAAGCAAGCGCCCCGCAAGTCGGCTAATGTAAAATTGGCATTTGCTAAATTCGCATTTGTAAAACGCACTGGCAAATAACCAGACATATGCCATTGCTCTCTATCTAAAAGACCGCTTGCTCCCTGTGCTTGCTGGAAATTCGCTCCTTGTAATTGACAGTTTGTAAAGTCTGCCTCATGGATAATGCTAAAGCTACAATCCACCTCTGTCAGATGGCTATCACGGAAAGAGGTGCCTATTAGTAGACTTTCCGATAAATTACTATGCGACAGGTTTGTCTCATGGAAAAAGGCATAACGAGCATCGATAGTAAGATAGTTACCTTCTGATAAATCAAGCTGACGAAATACCTCGTATGCATATTCATCCTCTAATTTTTGTTCAAGCCATTTTTTCATTTCTTGTGCATCTTTTACAGAGGCGTCTGTCGCATAAACAACCTCACTGTTATCCATAAACTCCCCGATACGTATTTCCACTAATGGCTCGCACCATAGCTCTTTAAATGCAGGGCACCCCTCAATATTTGATAGCGCATATCTCGCAAGGCTAATGACATATTGATAAAAATGGATGGCCTCACGTAATTGAATGGCTTCGATATCTGCCTGTGAAATAATCCCCATAAAGGTTTGGCTGTATTGCGATAGCTCTGTAATAAATTGTGTTAAAAATTGCAGTGCCCAGCCTGCATCATAGGTAGTCGCAATTGGTTTTGTATCGAAAAACCATTCGCCGCTCGTCCCCTCTACAATCGATAAATAGCGCCCTGTTAGTAGCTCTGTGCGCAAGAGGGAAAAGGTGATATGACCAAGCGGTTCTTTTTGTTGCTGTGTTTGCTGTTGCTTTAGCTCCTGACAAATGATTTGAAAATCCTGTTGAAATTGCGCTGCAAGCTGCTCTTTATTCACTTGAAAGAAATCCTCTAATGCTAGCAGGTAGTGCAAGCGTCGTTTGGGCACCTCGATATCATAAAAATGCTGTAAAATTTTCACTTCCTGCATGGCTATTCCCCCTTAATTTGCCTTCACTTCTTTACCGAAAATTTGCACATTGCCATCCATTTTTACGCTGCTTTCCTTGCATTTCAATGAGATTTCCTCCTCAGCAGATACAAGGATTTTTTTACTTGCATTAATCGAAATATCCGCCTGTGAAATTAGTTGAATGGCTCCCTTGCTGTATAGCTCAATGCCATTCGCTTCATTTAAACGAATAAAGACACTGCCATCCAGTGCTGTAATCACAATTTCATCTGGACTCATTTTGATTTCCTTGCCAAAGGCGGTGCGATAATACTTCGTTGAAGGGTCGTCTAGTTTATTTGTAGCGCTTGTCTCTCGATTTTTACGTATCGAATTACTTGCCACTCCTGCTTCCTCACGCTGCGTTGGAAAATAAACATGCACAAAATCATTGATTTCTGGCATCGCATACCAGCCACTATGTCCTTCTGCTGTATAAGGTGTGGAATAGAGGAACCAATGTGCCTTGCCTTTATCCTGCTTTTCATCAATCTCTAGATGTACCTTGATATGATCCTTTGCTACTTCGAGCACCTTGCCTTCGAGCGATAAGCCTACAACGTTATCATTGAATAACTCAGGCTGCTTCATGCCATTTTTCGTTGCTAATGTGTACACATGCTTTAACAAGCCGTCCTTCATGGTTGTGGAGGCTGCGCGTATATAAAGGGTTTGTTTATTAAAGCTGACCGTATCACCAAGCGCTAGCACTTTATCAGTTTCGACCTCATAGTATAAAAAATCGTGCTCCTCCATACCGTCATTGCCATTCTCTGTATAGCGCAGGTAGTCTGCTAGTCTTTTACGCACTGTGTAGTGATAGTCCTCTAGCTTGCCCTGCGCCTTGCCTATCGGGATACCAAAATGGAATTTGGGCTGTGCAAAGGTTGCCGCAGGAACTAAGCCCGTATTGAAGCGTGAGGCAAGGCGCTTTAAAAATTGCCAATCGGTTTCTGCGTATTGCAATGTGAATTTTTCACCTTTCGTTACTTATTGAAAGAGTTGAGTTGCATACGTAATAATACGCATCATTCGAAAAAGCACTTGTTATCTAATCAGATTTTGAGCTGCTGTAGCTTCGCGCGCAAAATTGCAAAAAAATCCTCTTGAAAGGCGGTTTAAAGTGCCCTTCAAGAGGATTTTTCAATAGTTATTAATTTAAATACAATGACTTATAGTCCACCCAATATCATAGAATATACTGGCGATTTACCCAATTTCACAAATAATCTACTACATTTAATATAGTGTCTTTTAATGCAACATAACTTAGTTCATTATTAGGTAAAACTTCTTCGTAAATTTCTAAAAATGCTTTTTTTAATTCCAATTCTTCATGTTGAGTTAAATCATCGTTATCGATTTTTTCAATTAATTCAAAAAATCTACCTAGCTTTATACATAAGTTCGAATCAATATTTTCATTTGCATCGACTTGGTAAACTACATCTGGTATTAAATGATTACTAGCATTATAAATCAAAATTCCCACCATCTCATTATTCTGTAAAAGAACAGAAAAGTCTGAGGTTATCTTTACTTCAATGGAGAGGTTTGCTCTGTCCCATTTTTCAGAATAGGATAGTAAATTATCCTCTTCAATATAGTACTCGGTAAAATCCGATAAATTACATTCGAAATTCCTTTCCTCACTTATTTTGACGTTCCCTTCTCTCTCTTCTAATAAAACTTTATCTATTTTCCCATTTTTCACTATTATTGGATCGTTTAACTTTATTACTGCTCCTATAAAATTCAAATCTTCCTTATTAAATAATAGAGTATCTGAATCAGACCACAGCCATTTAAAACTTCCATAACTTTTATTTTTTAATTCTTCAATTTCGTAGTAATTTTTCTCTTTACCAATCCATATAATTTGACTCGATAAGTACCATCTTACATCAGTATTACTTATAATTTGTTTATTATTAATATTTATTTTCATTACGCATCTATACTTTTTCTCATATTGTCTAAGTACATTTCAATACTGGTAAATTTTTCTTCGTAAAGAGTCTTATCATATTCATCTATGTCACTCAAAAAATAAATCCATCAAAATCTATTTCAAAACCAATCTTATTACTCAAATATCTTGTAGCGTCTTTAAATGTCCTAGTAACATAACAAACATTAATTAAATCTTCCACTTGAGAGTGCTCCATACTAATTAGATCATCGGAATCTAGTAGTTTATCCATTCATCTTCCTCCTAAGGTGTATGTGTTATTGGGAAGAACGATGTGAGTTGTAACCCCAGAGTCGTTTTGTTTTTAACATACTAAAAAACCTTGAAAGGTATTTAGCCAGTCAAGGTATGATAATGATAACAATCACATTACAATTATAAATACCACCTACTGATTTATTGGTGAGAATATCATAACTGTTTTATATATTCTTTCTAATACATTAAGGTTATTTTAAAGTAATCCTACTCCAATTTGTTTATAAAGCTTAACTTTTAGTCTCTCTGCTTCCTTCACATTCCTTACCGTAGTTTTGTGAACGATGAAATTCCTGAAATCACCTCTCAAACAAAGAGTTTATTTTGCACTTACAAAGATACTTCATTACTTATTTATCTTTTTCTATCTTGTATTTTTTCAAAATAGATATCCACAATGTTTTTTTTATCTGGATAATCCTCTAAATATACTTGGCAAGCTTTCTCAAGATAGTATAAGAACGTTTCATTATCTACTATGACTTCCTCATCATACAAAGAAAACATAACTCCCTCAAATAATTCTTCACCAGGGTCTAAATCTGTAGGAAAAATACAGACTGCATCATTAATTCCTCTTCCAATGTCCAAACTAAATTGTTCTATAATCTCTAAAAAATCAGATTCTGGAATAGCATTAAAGAATGAAATAATTGGAAAGTGTTCAGCTTTTAACAAATCTACTTCTAATAATCTAAAATCTCTAGGCATAAGTATGTCCTTTCTTTAAGTTAAAATTCTGGATAAAACGAAGTAACCTCCCCATCTTTAGTGTAACCCCTCCATTTTGTCCCCTTGCTATCATAACCAACCCATTCTCTACCAAGCGAACCGTTAGCAGATGCATCTTTCGCTGCTTCCTTACCTAATCTTATATACTGCTCATCAGAGACTACTTTGGGATCATACACAGTTTTGTTGAAATGAGTTGTTTTCCATCCTGTTATTTCCCCAGTCTTTCCATCAACAGATGGCACTTGATAGGTTATCTTTTCAACTCCAGACATTGACGGGTGTCGTTCAACATTTAATATATTGACTTCATTTTTATAAAATTCATCTTTATTATGTGCCCCTCCCACCCCTATTCGTCTTGGAACAGAAGGGTCGGTATTTCTTATATGATTTTCTAAATCAGGTGTAAATTTTAGATTACCCGTAACACCCTTCTCTGAACCACCGGATTTATTGGTACTCATCTGAACGAGCGAGTCACTTTCTTTCTTCGCTCCCGTCTTCATACCATTCGCACCTGCCGTGGCTAGTAGAGGTTTATTTCCGTTTAACATATCTCCGAGCTTATCCATACCTGTTTGTATCTTTTGCTTCATCTGTGCCATGGCGGTATTAGCTTGGGCTTTCAGTTCCTTTGCCTTGGCGGTGACTTTCTCCACCACTTGCTTGCCGCCTTCTTTTAGCTTGGTAAGCGGTTTGGATAGGGTGTCGGCGAGTTTACTGCTACCGGGGATGATTTTCATCGCCCCTTTGCCGAGATGCTTGGCCCCTTTGACAAAAGGACCACCGATGATAGCGGCACCGGAGATGGCGCGTTCTGCTTTGCTGAGCTTACGACCTGTGATTGGGTCTTTACCATAAGCCGCTTCATAAGCACCTTTCAGATTACCCAAGCCCGGACAAAAGTCGACGATCATCGATACGCCTTCTTTCCAACCGCCTTTTACCCAGTTCTTTGTTTTTTTATAGGCGGCGAGCACAAAGGTTTTGGCATCCTTCTTTAACCATTGTACCAGTGCCAGCTCATCTAAGTTGTTTTTGAGCTTGCGGGCGTAGGTGGTGACTTTGCCGAGTGCTTCTTCTACGGATTCCTCTAATTCCTCAAGGAGCTCCTCTGCGCTCTCCTTCAGTTCCCCTAGCTTTGTCTCTACTTTTTGGGCGAGCTTCTTGGCTTCCTTCTTGATAGTTTGTGCGCCTTTTTTAGCACTTTTGATGGCATTGCCTACGAACGGGATACTCGCAATGGCTTTTCCTATCGATTTCCAAAACTTCCCCATTAGGCACCCCCTAATGGAACGGGCGCTTTTGAGCTACCTGTCATGTAAACGACTTATTGGGGGTTCTTTTTGAATTTAGCGATTTTCTTGCTCATTGATTTGCTCGCATTTTATTAAGGAGTTTGTATGGTGAATATTGCTACCTGATATAACTTCTAACTCGAAAAATTTTTTAGTAAATTTATTTAACTCAATTTCCCCCATGATATTTTCATTCGGTCCAAATCTATAAACCACCGTTTTATTAGCTTCACATACTTTCATTAATAAAACGTATGAAACTATCTTTATTCCATACCATGGGCGCCCAAATACTACTGTTTTAACGTGTGTTATTCAAATCAGTAGGGTTCTTTTGTGGATCCTTTCTCACTTTGTCCCACTATCTTTTACGCATTTAAATGTCACCTTAGTATCTTATCTCACAGTAAGCATTTTCATGTGTCATAACTGACCATCATTAATTAAGTATATATCCCATCAGTTTTTCGTATAAATAAAAAACCTTGATAGGCATTTAGCCAATCAAGGAAATTTTTTAGTTTCTATGATTCGAAAGTCATTCTATAAGGAAACACATCCCCTTCTTTTATTAGGCTAACTAGCCAATTTCTAAGTAGCTCTATCATAATAAAATTTAGATGAAGATGGTTATCTAGGATAACTTCTAACTCGGAAAACTTTCTGTAAATTTATTTAGTTCAATTTTCACCTATAATAATTTCATTATGTCCAAATCTGTACACTACAGTTTCATTATCTTTTAGTAATTAAACATTTAAAGCCAATTTTACCTCTCTCTTATCTATTATTCCTAAATATATTGAGTTTTCAATAATTATTTTACCGATTAGAAATTCCAATCAAAAGACTAAAAAATGGAGCTTTAATATTCCTTATTTTGTGATAATGTCTAGAGTACCTTCTTTATGCACAATCTTCCTGCCACAATATAAAGCCATTATCTATTTGAGTAGTTTCTATTAATTTAACACTCAATTGTTTAAAAAATAGTCACACAGATTTATCCTCTAATAAACTCTGAAGTAATATTAATTCCGTCGGAAAGGAAACTACTAAAACTATCCCAAGCTAACTTGGGTTCTCCCTCACCCTCTATATATTGATATACTGGAGGGTTATCTCCTTCACTAAATCTAAAATAATTAAATTCATAACCTTGATGCATAGAAAATACAAAAGCATCCTCTGGTAAATTGAAGGATTCTTGGTTTTCTTCTAGCAACTCAATTGCTTCTTCCGTTAATCCCTTTATGCTTCTGAAGAAAATATCTGTACCTTGAAATAACAAACCTGCACGATGTCCTATTCCTAATAAAAAATTGCGATACATATCTGGAAAACTATATCCAATTTCTCCTTCCAATTCTTTGATTTCATTTTCACTACACCCTTGAATCTCCTCAATAGTAGCTATTTGATATTTTACCAATAAATTAACAATTCTATTTTTATCCATATTATTTACTCCCTCCAGGTCCGTGATCTATTATTACGTCAATATTAGGAAATCTTTTTTTGAACTGTTCAATTACACCTGAACAAGATATACAGAATGGCAATTCGGAAAACAAATAGACTTTTCCAGAAGCCTGTTGTGATAAGTTTGAAGCCAAATTCTCCAGGATTTTCACTTCTGAATCTAGTGTGCGTGGGTTATTCCCTGTGGTAATTGTATCAAAAATTCGTTTTTCTGGTACACCAACTGTCCCTGCTCTTTCCGCATTACCACTAACTCCAATTAATTCACCCTTTTTCCCATTAATCTCATACTCCGCAAAAGCAATATTTCTTTTTGAACCAACGCTAAGTTCTTGTCTAATTTGATTAATTCTATTAATTGAGTCTTCAGTTGACCTTATTACTGTGCCTTCTCCAGTACCCTTAACACCCTTCTCTGAACCACCGGATTTATTGGTACTCATCTGAACGAGCGAGTCACTTTCTTTCTTCGCTCCCGCCTTCATACCGTTCGCACCTGCTGTGGCAAGCTGAGGTTTATTTCCGTTTAACATATCTCCGAGCTTATCCATACCTGTTTGTATCTTTTGCTTCATCTGTGCCATGGCGGTATTGGCTTGGGCTTTTAGTTCCTTAGCCTTGGCGGTGACTTTCTCCATTACTTGTTTGCCACTATCTTTTAGCTTGGTAAGCGGTTTGGATAGGGTGTCGGCGAGTTTGCTGCTACCGGGGATGATTTTCATTGCCCCTTTGCCAAGATGTTTGGCCCCTTTGACAAAAGGACCACCGATGATAGCGGCACCGGAGATGGCGCGTTCTGCTTTGCTGAGCTTACGACCTGTGATCGGGTCTTTACCGTAAGCCGCCTCATAAGCACCTTTCAGATTACCTAAGCCCGGACAAAAGTCGACGATCATCGATACGCCTTCTTTCCAACCGCCTTTCACCCAGTTCTTTGTTTTTTTGTAGGCGGCGAGCACAAAGGTCTTCGCATCCTTCTTTAACCATTGTACTAGTGCCAGCTCATCTAAGTTGTTTTTGAGCTTGCGGGCGTAGGTGGTGACTTTGCCGAGTGCTTCTTCTACGGATTCCTCTAATTCCTCAAGGAGCTCCTCTGCGCTCTCCTTCAGTTCTCCAAGCTTTGTCTCCACTTTTTGAGCGAGCTTCTTGGCTTCCTTCTTGATGGTTTGTGCGCCTTTTTTAGCACTTTTGATGGCATTGCCTACGAACGGGATACTCGCAATGGCTTTTCCTATCGATTTCCAAAACTTCCCCATTAGGCACCCCCTAATGGAACGGGCGCTTTTGAGCTACCTGTCATGTAAACGACTTGTCCTTGAATATCGGAAATGCCATCTAGAACTAGGCTGCTTGAGCGGCACGTGAAATGGATGGATTCGGTCGCTGTCCATGAGATGGTATGACCTGTTAGGACAAGATTTCCACCTGCCTTCACCGATAACGGATGCTGGCTCTGTACCTCGATGCCACTGTTTTGATGTACGCTCACGTAAACGGCGCCTTCGGTCGCTGTGAGGGTAACCGCTTGCGGGTCAAGCTTCACTTCCTTGCCCTTCGCATTCCCCCAATAAGCGGTATCCGCATCCGCAATTTTCGGGTTGGTGTCGCCTCCTTGGCGTATGCTCTGTTGAACAAAGGCTGTGCTTTCTTCAACGGATGGAACAACAAGCTGGACACTGTCCCCTTCCTCCGGTGGGCTATAAAAGCCACTATGTCCTTCTGCGCTGTATGGTGTTGCGAGAGAAAACCATGTCGCCTCCTCTTTCTTTTGATTTTGATCAATCGATAGATGGAGTCGAACTTGGTCTTTTTTGACTTCGAGTACCTTCCCCTCTAACGATATTCCCGTATGAGCAGCTAGGGTTTGTTTTGCTTGACGAATGCCCGCTTCTGGCATGAGGTGATAGTCGTATGTCCAGATGCCTTGTTTCATTTGTGCGACGGATTTTGCTATGACAAGCTCCTTGCCTTGAAAGTACACACGATCCCCTAAAGCGGCCAGCTGTGTGCAAGATACGTTATAGCACAGTGTGTCTTCTTCCGCTAGTGGATAGCTTCCATCATTTTGCTTAGCCTGTAAATACAAGGTACGGTTTTTACTTACGGTATAATGACTAGCTGCAAGCTGTATAACATCTCCTTCAGGTAAGCCAAACCATAATTTTGGCTGTTGTGTATCAACTGCTGGCACTAGTACTGTGCGGAAATGACTCGCTAATCTTTGGAGAAATTGCCAATCCGTTTCCCTATATTGTAATATAAATTGTTGCGTTTTTGCACCCTTTGATGCTTGGTCGATTACATCTGCACCAGCATAATTTTTTAGTACTTCACGAAGTATAGCCTCATAGGTCATTTGCTGATTTTGAAAAGAGCGTGATTGCCGCTTATAATCAAGCTGCGCTGTAGCGGATACTGCCTCTAATTCGATTTGATAAACCCCTCTGACCATCCGAACCGCTAAGTTTGTCACTTGCCCTCGAAACAATGGACGCACACGCTTGCCTTTGCTCATTTGGTATAGCTCGATTTGATCTGTACTTGTTGCCTCTTGCATACATTGATCCTTCCGTTCTGCCGAGATGATACCTGTTAGGGACAGCAAAGCATGGTCATTGACTGTTTGGGTAAGACAAATAGCCTGTAACGTGTGTACATCATAAGGCGATACAAGTGCTAATTCGCCATATCCTATGACTTCTTGCTTGCTCATCTGCTCTTCCTCCTTTCACTTATTCTTGTCCATCGTCCTCCACACGAATAGTTCCGCAATACAGACACATGTTCGTTGATTGTGTCGTTAAAGCAGGATAGTTTTCAATTAATTGATCACTCTTTCCATTTATCCAAGGCATCGTCAGTACAGGGGTACAAGGCATTGGCTTTAAAACACCTTTATTAGCTGCTGTAGCAGCGGCTACGGCTGGATTGGCTAGTGTTTGGCATAAGCCAAAGGGGTGAACATGAACATTTGGCTTAAAATCCATTTCATTCATTTTTGCCTTGTTTTTTAGAAAAACCCCGTGACTAACGGGTAACTGTAAAATGCTCGTTTGATCTCCCTCTGAACAGGATAAAGTCGCACCTGCGACAACATAGCTAAGCTGTACAGCACCTTTATTTTGCAGTGGTTCTGCCATGTTCATCATCCTTTCTCATTTTTTTATTATTTAGCTAAAAGCATATGCCATCTTCCTTCGGTTTGTACCTTTTCTAGCTGTATTCCCTGAAAGCGTCTGCGTAGTATACTTTCCGCTAACTCAATATTGATAAAAATAAATGTTTCATAAATGCCTTCAATTTGAAAAATGCTGTATGGCTTCGCCTTTTCTTCATCAATGATTAATTTTTTTAAGGTACCATCAAGATGAAATTCTGTTTTGGGAGATAAGCAAGCAATCTTCGGTAAAATGGCTAGCCAATATAAGGTTTGTTTGACATTTGGGATATCCGCTAGTACAACAGACTTCCACAGTAAACTAGTATCATATTTCTCGATAAGCTGTTTGAGTGTGTCGGAAAATAATGCAATCGGTCTTTCAATAAAGTCGATATAATCTGTTTTCTTTTTCGTAGCAATTGGAAATTGGCGATTGAGTAATTCTATTTCCTCTATACGCTCTATTGTTAATAGCTCTTTTTTGAGCACTTTCGTTATCCCAATTGGTTCTACTGCCTGTATAATGCGGTGGTCTTGTCTTAAAATAAAATAGTTCATCGCCTCTACTCCTTTACTGCCAAATAACTTCGGCTGCTTGCTTTGGTGTAAGCTGTATAGATGCCTGTGCTTCCTTTGAAAAGATAGCTCCCTCTAAATTCGCCTCTGCAAAATCGGTATTGTGTAGATTCGCACCTAGGAAACAGGCACCTCGTAAATCAGCAAATTCAAAATTGGCACGTTCTAAATTGGCGCCTGCAAACTGAACAGGTAAATAGCCCGGCATGGTCCATTGCTGACGATTTATTAAGCCTACTGCACCTTGTACTTGCTGAAAGTTTGCCCCCTGCAATTGACAGAAGCTAAAGTCCGCCTCATGGATTGTACTTGCACTCAAATTAGCTCCTATTAGGTTACTATTTTTAAAATTTGCCCCTATCAATGCACAACGGCATAGTTCACTAGCCGCTAACTGGCTATTTTCGAAAAAGGTATAGCGCAAATCCAAGTCGTTATATGCCTCATTGGATAAGTCAAGTTGACGGAAGTTTTCGTATGCATACTCATTCGCTAATTTTTCATTTAGCCATGTTTTTATTTCATCTGCTTCTTTAGATGGTGTTCCCTCACGATAAACCGTTTCACTATAATCGAAAAACTCACCTATACGAATTTCAAGGTCTGCCTCTCGTTTTAATCGTTTATAGGCTGGACAAATAATCTCATCCCTTAGTGCATAGCGTGCAAGGCTTGCGATGTATTGATGAAAATGCTTTACTTCTTGCAATTTCAAGGCTTCTATTTCCACCTGCGAAACCGTACCAGCAAATACTTTGCTATACTGCTCAAGCTCTGCTATAAACTGCTCTAAATATTGCAATGCCCAGCTCGCATCATAGGTCGTCACAATCGGGTGGGCATCAAAAATCCATTTGCCTGTCGTCCCTTCTACAACATAACGATGCGTGCCTTCAAGCAACTCTGTACGCAACAGCGAAATCGTGATATTTCCAAGTGCTTCCTTCAGATGGAGAATTTGTTCCTCTGCAAGCTGCTCGCAAATTAGTTGAAAAGCCTGTTGAAATTGCTTAACAAGTTGCACTCTATTTCCTTGGAAATAATCCTCCAATGCAAGCAGGTAGCGCAACCGCCTTTGCGGCACTTCCTGTTCATAAAAGAGCTGTGACAAAGCTGTTGTTTGCATTGTTCTCCCTCCTTAATTCGCCTTTACTTCTTTACCAAAGATTTGTACATTACCATCCATCGTGATACTGCTCCCTTGACATGTCAGTGAAATTTCCTCTTCCGCAGAAACAATAATTTTCTTATTGGCATTGACTGAAATATCTGCTTGTGATGTCAATTGGATAGCCCCTTTACTATATAGCTCGATGCCATTCGCTTCATTTAAACGAATAAAGACACTGCCATCCTGTGCTGTAATCACAATTTCATCTGGGCTCATTTTGATTTCCTTGCCAAAGGCGGTACGATAATACTTCGTTGAAGGATCGTCTAACTTATTTGTGGCACTTGTCTCTCGATTTTTACGTATCGAATGGCTTGCCACTCCCTCTTCCTCGCAATGCGTTGGGAAATAGACATGCACAAAATCATTGACCTCTGGCATGGCATACCAACCGCTATTGCCCTCTGCGGTGTAAGGCGTAGTATAGTGGAACCAGTGTGCCTTGCCTTTGTCTTGCTTTTCGTCAATTGTAAGATGCGCTTTAATATGATCCTTTGCTACTTCTAGCACTTTACCCTCTAGTGACAACCCTGGGATCGCCTCATTAAATACTTCTTTTTGCTTCATACCACTTTCCGTAGACAATGTGTATAAATGCTTTAATAGGCCGTCCTTCATTGTTGTACAGATTTCATATATATATAGCTCCTGCCCTTTAAAAGTTACTGTATCTCCTAACCCAAAAACATCGTCTGTTTCAATCTCATAATATAAAAAGTCTTGTTCTGTCATGCCTTGTTGACCATTTTCTGTATAGCGTAAATAGCCTGCTAGATTTTTCCGAGTTGTGTAATGATAATCCTCTAACTTACCTTGCTTATGACCATTAGGTATACCAAAATAAAATTTTGGCTGTGCAAATGTTGCGGCAGGCACTAGCCCTGTTTGAAAACGTGAGGCAAGACGCTTTAAAAATTGCCAGTCCGTTTCTCGATATTGCAATGTAAACTTTTCAAGCTTCGCACTATTTGTCGCCTCATCTATTACATCAAGCCCTGCATATGTGGCACTTAATTGTTTAAATAAGGTTGCATATGCCATATCTTTATCTTGATAAGAGCGCGTATTTTGTTTTATATCTAACTGGTAGGTACTGGATATAGCCTCCATTTCCATATAGTAAATACCACGCACCATCTGTATTTTTATTTCTAAAATCATACCTTTAAAAAGCTGGGTTGGTGCACTTTGTGCAGCAAGCTGATTTACCTCAATCGTTGTTTGCTTTTCTGCCATTTCTACATATTGATCACGCATTTCTTCTGGTACAATTGCCGTCAAGTATAAGTGTGCATGCTCATTTATTTTCTTCGTTAATGTCAGTTCTTGTATGCTTACAAGTTGAAAAGGCTTTATTTGTAATTGGTGATAGGTCGTTACACTGCCTGTCATCGTACAATCCCTCCCCCATCTTGCCCTTGCGCAAATTGGATGCTATCGATTATTCCTAGCGCAACCGGCTTCCATATGTCTAAATCTTCCTCTAAACAATTAAAAGTACTGATTAATGCGTAATTACTAATCGAACAAAAGAACATTAGATTATACATATCACTATCAATAGCAGGGGTAATGACCATAAAGTAACTTATCAGCTTATCTTGTACAGAGCGTATGCCTATATCTAACCATTGTAAATTTGGCTGCATTTGCTCCATCCCTTCCATCATCTCATCTCGAAACTGCTCCACTTCATCATCTGTTAACTCCATTGTCGTAAGGCTAAAGGCTAAATTCACAGTCGTTGATTCATCTGTGAAAATAATATTCGGTCTTTGCTCTGATGGATATTTTAATGCAGCAAGCTCCTTAGGCATTTCAAAAAATAGTGCTGGCATACGTAGCGTGATATTGCCATTTAGCAATGTAACTGTTTTGACCTTAACTGCTTTGTTATTAATGACAATAAGGTCCTGTGTTAAGTCAACTTCCGATACAGCTTCTGCCTGTATCGCTTCCTCATGCCTTTCCTGCTCACGCATTTCATTCCTTAATGCGAGTATTTTCTCATCTAAAAACTCCATACTATTCACCCTCCTTTTAATCAACGAGCATGCGTACAGGGCGGCCTGTATGTGCATCGGCTCTGCGTTTGCTGTTTGGCCCACTGTTTAATATGCGCGTTAAATATTGATGGGCTTGTTCATTGGATAATGCTTGATACGCTAGCTCTAATCGGTTGCTAATATACCAATCTACTACCTCTCGCTCTATGCGCTCTTGATTTAAGCATTCAAGGGCAAATGCGATATCATAAGGATTTGTTGGACGATTTTTTAGCAGCTCTCGCGCATAATATTTCAGCATGATGGGATGATAGGTGCTTTTTTGCCATCCTGCATACTGACAATGCAAGTAAATAAGCGTATTGTATTCTGTTGCAAAATCAGAAAAATCTGTATAGGTAGAGCGTAAAATCGCACCTGTCTTTAATTTAAAACGAGCTAATTCTAGCGCATTATCAGCGCCCGCTGTTGCAGCAGCTAATAGTAGCTTGGCCGAGTATTGTGTAAAGTCGAGCTGCTGCTCTGGCTCAGCAAATTGTAGTAAGAGCGCTGTTTCTCTTTCTGTTGCTTCATAGGGTAATGTGTAGTCTGTAGTCAGCATATAAATATGTCCTTGATACTTCACTATGCCCTTTGAGACGAGTAAGTTTGTGCCGTCTACTGTTATATCTAGCCCAGCAATAATGCCATCTGAGTAATCTTGAAAATATAAATCTACGATCTCCCTTGGATAATCACGCAAGCTTTCTAGCATTTCTCGCTTTAAAATCCTGCCCTTCTGAAACTGTGGGTATACATTTGTTACCATTTTGCACTCACCTCATTTCTCACTACTTCAAGCCATCAAAGAAATCCAGCTCTGATAAGTCCGTTTCAAAGGCAAAAAACTGCTTTTTCCCAAGCAATAATTGCTCATTTTGGCGGGCAACAGGTACGACATGGAAGCCCCAATGGTCTTGGCTAGCAAAGACAAAAAACTTCACCTCTCCATTAACAATGGAGTCTGTTTCACTTTGTGGAATATGCTCACCGTAATATGTAGCAATTTGCTCATATAACACTGGCATAAAATCCTCTATCTGATTTGTATAAACATATTTATGGGAGGATTTGCTTTCATGGTTATATAGGAAAAACTCTACTTCTACTACACCCCATGGACGCGAAATGGTACCATGTATTTGATTGAGTCTTTCCAAGCTACTGATTAATAGCTTCTCCTGCTTGTTATGCGTTAACGCACTTACCGCATATGGCACAACAGGTGCATCATTTGTCACATTCGTTTCAATCATGCCGATTTTTTTAGCATTTAAATAGCGTAGAGCACCACGTAAGCAGGCTAGCTTTAGTTCTGGTACATTGCCGACATTTTCAGCCTTTTGTCTAAATTCAATGCTGCGTCCTGGAACAAATTCCTTTAAAGCCTCTCGGAAAGCATCAATTTTGCAGGATTGCCCTGTTAATTTAATAATGGAATATTCACTTAGCACGCCTGTTTCATAAAATTCCTCTAAAAACTTGCGTACAATATCATAAATATCTGCCTTAATTAAATGATTAATTTCCTTAATATTGAAATAAACGTTCGGGTAGTCGTATATATCTTGGAATTGTTCGTTTTCCTTTATTGATAAGCACCAGCGATCAACCGCCGTTACATTCAGGTCGCTATCCTGCTCTACATCTATCGTTGAGTGGAAGCGGCTTCTTAAAATACCTGTTCTGCGGAAAAATTCTTTTTTCATTTCTTCTGCCATTTCCCACAGGAAATAATAATTATTGCGTACACGTAAGTATTCATCACGCGTCCGATTTTCATATTCTTTAAAGCGAGTTGGAATAATGCGCTCCGCCTCTGTAAAGGCTTGCTCGAATTGGGTGTATACCGCTTCAACGCCTAATTCATCAACATAGCGATAAATATCCTTGCCAGGAATATCAATTAACGTATCAATATCGTAAGCTTGCTTGCCGCGATTATAATAATTGGCAAAAACGATTTTCATAAATTGGAAAATGCGGTAGGTAATATTGTTACCACCAAAATTGGTGTCACCATTTTCATAGGTTGTATGAATATCAATTTTGTAAGAGATACGCCCATCTATTATGCGAAACTGACAGGAGGAAAGGTCCGTTGTGCCACCACCGCAGTCAATCACTAATGCTTTATAGGTTTTGCCATCTAAAAAGCTGTTGTTTTCTATTTGATTAGCGATCGTGTTATAAAGAACGGCCATCCCTTCATCAAGCGCGTGGCTTGTTTCGATATGATACTCAGGTAAAATAGTTTGAAACATATCTAAAAATTGCGTTTTCAGCTTTACAGGACTGGAAATATGCAAGTGCTGAAAGCGGCATTTAAATTGATGCTCTGCCGTTCGTATTACATACAGAAGAAACTCTCTAAGCATTTGACTGCGTGGAACAACCGCTGTATTGCCGTTGACATCCATAATCTCTTCCGTTTTGTTATAATGATTGACCCAGCGCTTCATGCCTTGGAATTTGGACGCGAGCGTTGTGTAATTATTTTTTTTCATTACCTGTAAGGCATCATAGCCAAAACGATAATGAATATGCTCTGCCTCCGCGCAATCAGCTACGCTAATAATTGTCGGAACAACCGCTGTCCACTCTTGGTGCATTGTATCTGGGAAGGTGACAAAATTAATTTGATTCAATTGGATACGATTGTTCAATAAATCCTGCGAGCATGGTGATGTCACATAGTCATGCGCTAAATAAGCACCTGCTGTGGTATTCGTTGTGCCAAAATCAATCGCTAATATTGCATTTGTTGTTTCAAGTGGCTTTATTTCTAAATCTAGAACAGGCACTTTGTAGTAATGTAAATTTGTCGGTGGAAGAGGTGCCTCTTGGTAATAGGTTTTGTATAAATAATCCGAATCTTGCTTACGCAAAAAAATAAAGCTGTAGTTTTTATTTTTTGTATCCTGCATATTCATTGCTGCATCTGTTACGAAATAGTAGCGATTTGGGTGCTGCTTGTCCTTTTGTAGCGTTAAAATCGCACATAGCGCTAGCTGCTCATTCACTAACAGCACATTCGATTCCTCAACTAGTCCTCTTGTTTCCACAATGTATTGGTCTGTTGCATCAATTTTCATATCTTGATAAATGCTCATTTTGGCAGGAACTTTTATGTTGCCATTGTCAGCAAGCGGGGTTTTTAAATATGTTTGCATGGCAGCTTCAACCCGTTTAAAGCCTCCTTCTGCGTATTCCTCAATTAACAAATGCTCCTCAGCGCCACGATAGCGTAAAATCATTTGTACAAGCTGGTCTCTTGTTAATGTGTTGACAAGTCCTTTTACCAGCTTTTCCTTGTAGCAAATATTGCGTAGCTGAAAAGTCGTCATTTCCATTAATTCGGCACGGGTATAGGTCACTGTATAATGTTCTGTATAGCGACGGTTTATATGTAATTTATAGGAATAATTAGCGCTCATTTTGCCATCCTCCTTTGTATTTAATACAGCGCGATTTGATCAATTTTCATCGTTTCCTCAACGTCCACAATGCCAAAATGATGTGCCCAATAAATATCGAGCGTAAAGCCAATAGGCATAAATAAAGTTCGTATAAGCTTAATTTTTATTTCACGCTGCTGTGTTCGTTGCTGCCCAATATAAAGCAGCACCTCATCCCTTCCCTCTGACTTGATATATACTGCGCAATTGGGAAATAGCTTTTTCAATGTCTCCTTGAAGTTGTAAAGGATATCCCCCGTTTGATACATGTGAATCATATGGAATGCTACTATTTCCTGCTCCGCCTTCGTCAATTCTTGAATCTCCTGCTGGGCGGCTAGTCCAAATGTATTGGCAGTGAATTCCTGCAATAGGAAGCGAATAAAATATTCCTTGCGATTCATCCCTTGCATACGGTCAATATCCGCTAGAAAATGAATGACAATGTCTAGCAAATATTCTCTTATCTCCACATCCGCTTCATTATCAGGCTGAAATAGATAGTTAAAAATTTCGGCATAGCGATAATAAGGATTGATTTCCACTTTTGGCTCAATCATTGTCGTATTCAACACTTGCGGGCTAAGCTCCATATAAGGGGAGAAGCTCGTCGCTAATTTGAAATGAATATCACTTGGCTCAAGACCACGATTCTCAGCTTGAATAAGTAAATCCCAAATATAATTCATTGCCACACCCCTACACAGTTGTATTCAAAAAAATGGCGCTGCACTTCTGATACAACAAAGCTTAATAAATCATTCGCAATAAAATCCTGCTCCTTCAGTGCCTTAAATTGTAGTACCATCGTTTTTTTATGCTGAGGATTGCTAATGATTTCTGTTAGAAAGGGATTTACAGTATAGCTGTAGCTTCTTGCTGTCTCGTCCTCTACAATTTTAAAGTCGATGAAGGCTAGTCTATCCGTTAAATCAAAGGAATGAATTAATCGCATTAATTCTCCTGCTGTATAAACGGCTATAGGATAATTTGTTGTTAGTCTATGCATAAAGTTATCTTTAGGGCGATTGGAGAAGAGCTCATAAGGAAGCGCTCCAACTTTGTCCAGTTGTACATTTGTCACTTTAATAAGCTGCCAAATACCTGATACATCCTGCGGCGAGACCACAGTTATATCGTTTGCGGAGCGCTTTACATAACGAATACTCGTTTCATTGCCCTCTACTAAATAACCATGCTCAACTCCTAGCTTTCTTACTGAAAGGCTATGCTCAAAATTGATTTTATCGATTGCTGGAACTGGGAAACCTGCATTTTTCACCTCATGTCTCTCAATATTCCAGAGCGGTAGCATATTCAATTGTTTATATGGCTCGTATTCCTCTAAATCGATTGTGATATCAATAATTTCTGTGCCATCCTGTGGCAACGCTTGATTAATCATCCGAACGTCTAGAAATTTATGAATATAAGGATGATTGATTGTTTTCCAAGGAATGCCATTTATTTGGAATGTATTGTACAGCTTTTCAATCTCCTCTATATATGTTTGGTGCTTTGTTAAGTACAGCTTGACATTGATATCTCCCGCTGTCGTATGAAGCATGCCATGAAACTGCCTATTTTCTGATAGCAATTGCTGTATTTGTAAGGTGTCACATTGCAAAAATAGTGTAGACAATACGGCAGATTGCTGATTTTGCAACGCTTGCCCTAATTCCTCCATGGAAATGACTTGATGCTCAAGGTCTGCCGGAATTATTGGGAATAAATATTCATGAATTGGATCGAATTGTTCTTTAGTTGTAATCGTTCCATAAATATCAAGCTGCTGCTCAGATAGATTCAACTCATCCAATAAACGCCGCTCTAATTTATCATTCATTTGTTGTTGATAATCTATTAAATTAGCAAAAACACCGCTCATAATATCCTTTAACAATTGGCGTTGCTCCAAGTTTTCTATCTTTTTCAGACGTTCCAACATAAGCTCTTTCATCAACGTTATTTTCCTTCCTTAAACTTTTCACTTTCGAGACTTTGCTCTGAATTGTCTGTTTCATTATTTGGCGTTTCGACATCAGCAACAGGTGGTATTACTGGCAGCAATTTATCATTGGCATTCATAATTTTCCGCTCCAATCCTAGTACCTTTGCAATTAAGCCCGTTTCTTGATAAATCTCCTGTGCCACTGTATAGGATTCGATTGCCTTCGTGTACTCTTGCGTAGCATAGTGCCTATCTCCATTTTTCTCTAAACCCTCTGCACGTAGTTCTTGCTGTGCTTTCGTTAGCTCTGCTATTTTGCTTTCTGTTTCATCTATTTTTGTCTTAATTTGTGGCTCGCCTGTAAATGCAATGGCACGCGCTTTTGTTCTAGCCTTTTGGTAAATATCCAGTGCCCCATTGTAATCCTCCTCATTAAAAAGAGCGTCCCCCTCTTTGATTGACTCCACAATGTCCACAATCGAATCCATATTGGCTATGCGCGTTTCAATATCTTCTTTGCCAAAGTTTTGTAGCAGCTTCCCTTCTTTATTAGCTTTTTCATAGTGCTCCATTGCTTTGGAAAAATCACCAGCTTCTGCTGCCTCATCTCCTTGTATGATTAGCTGTGTAATACGTAGCTTCGTTGCCAGTAGATTTCTATGTATAGGGTCTTTCAATTTTTTGGCTACATTTCTTCCTTGGCTATATTCCATAACAGCCTCACTGTAATTGCCATCCTGAAAATAAAGGTTGCCGTTTTTCTCATACTCCTTCATATCAACTGTCAATTCTGCTATTTTTTTCACTTGCTTTGCTTGATAGAAGGCTGCACCTCCTCCAACTAATAGCAGTGTGATAAGCGATGCAACAAGCCATTTTATATATTTCATTTTTTTCTTATTAGATTCTTGATACACTTTATTAATAAAGACCGCAGCAATTGTGTAATTGTCTACAACCTTCCTTTGTCTGCTTAGCAATACTTCTTCCAGTACATCAACGTATTGTGTTGGTTCCTTCGCTAACTCCAGCGCATCAATCATTTCAACATCCTCTACATGCTTCCAAAAGCCTGCTGTACTTAACAGGAGGACGTCCCCCTCATGCAACTTCATTTTAGGTGAGATGTAGGGACTGAAGTTTGAGGGCTGCCCAAGATATGTTAATAAATTATCGCGTTCCTCATGCTGTCGTGTATCCACTACGCGTTGCTGCCTATCGAAAATTTCCTGTGCCAAGCTTTGGTCATGGCTTTTAAATATTGAAACGCCATTTCTAAAATGATACAGTCGGGCATTGCCTGCTACAGCACATCTAACTCTTCTATAATCTGAAACGACTACAACGATACTTGCCTTTAGCCGCACGCGTAGACTTTGTTTTTGCAATACTTTATGTGCCTGATTGATGTAGCTTTTTATACTGCGCTTTGATAGCGCAGGCTTTGCAATAAAGCTTTCTAATACCGCCTGTACGGCGATTTTGGCACTATCCACCTCCTGATCTGAATCAAGTCCTTTTACAGCTACCCAACAAGAAAAATCATCTAACGTTGTGTAGGCAAAATAATCTCTATTTTGCAAAAAGGAGCCTGCTTCAGATAAGAAGCTCGTCTGGAAATCGCTATTTTCCTTCCTCATATGCACCCTCCTTCTACAGCGTGATCTCTTACCATGTCTTTTCTAAAATAACGATTGTTGCATTATCCTGATTTTTCAAACGTTTTTTCTCAATTGCGTTTATCATATTTTGTGCAATATAATGTGGTGGGATTTTTTCCGATAGAAACTTTTCCATTTCTATTTCTGTCAACGAATCATATACCCCGTCGCTTAATAGACATACTTTATCTCCTCTAAGCAAAGGAATGGGGCTTTGTCCTATATCTATTTTTTTAAAGCCTTCATAGCCTAAGTAGTTTACTAACCTCTTTTTAAATGGATTTTCTTGTATTTCTAGCTGAGAAATCTTACCGTTCAAATACTGCTCTGTTAAAACTGTTTCAAAAATATGTTTTTCATTCACTTCTATAAATTCACCGTTGCGGTAAATAGTGACAATGCTATCGCCAACAGCACTCCAATGCAGCAAGCCGTGCTCATCAATAACTGCAGTTACAAGTGTTGTGCCACCATTTGAGCCGTTTAGGTTTTCCACGATAATTTGATTACTTTTTGTTGCAGCAGCAGTGAAATAATCATTTATTTGCTGGATATTTGTTAATTTTTTGAATTCCTCTATAAATGTCGTTACAGCTACAGTGCTTGCCATCCGTCCATTGGCCAATCCACTTATACCATCCGCTAATACCGCAATCGTTCCATAAGCCGTTTCCACTGTAGCAAAATAATCATCCTGCTCATCACGCATCCCTATCGTTTGACCATTGCCAAGCTCAATACGTTTATCAGCTATTTTATGTACTATTTGCCTTCTTATAGCAATAAGAATTACAAGCACCGCTAAAAACAGCATCGTTATTATGTATGGATGTAATAATATAGCCATTTGTTATCATTCCTCACTTTGATTATTTTCCCATTCAAAGTGCACACCACACAGAGGTAGGAACAAAAACATGCTTCTCCCTAATTGAATTACGTCGTATGCCGTTAATTCTGTTGGCGTATATACAGCCTCATTATTCAAATAAGCTAAACCTGAAGCATCTCCTGGAAGAAGAAAGAAATTTCTCTTTTTCGGATCATAAACAATTACTGCATGATTACGTTTGGCAATCGTATTATCTCCAATAATTCGAATATGCATATCCTCATCTCTACCGATAAAGTTTTTCTCAGATAATATGCGATAATCTCTTCCCATTTGCGGACCTTCAATACAAACTAACCATCCTGTTACTGGATCAATCCCATCCATTTCGCCAAGATACGGCATTGTTTTATCATCTACATCTGTTTGCGCTACTGGCGTTACTGTACGATGCTCCTGTTCTACTAGTACGTGGCAATACGGGCAAACATTTTTATGTCTTCTCGAACTAAACATATGACCGTTTGTGCATCTAATTAAACTCATTTGTCTATCTCCTATTCGCTGTTATTATTTCGCTATTATTTTTGTATTTGCTATATAAATAATGTCTCCATACCCAATAGCACATGGATTGTCCTGCTGTAATTTTTGAGTGATATGGCGATAAGGCTTGCGTATCCCAACACCATTAACAGAATCAACATCCTCGACATACCAGATGCCATCCACATAATTTAGTAAGGCATGCTCTGTATTAATTAGGGAAGCATACTCCGCAAAGCTTAAATCAATTTCCGGCTGATAATCGATTGTCTTTTTCCCAATAAGTAAGGATGTTTGGTTCATTAATGACCATTCCTGTATTTCTGTCCCTCGCTCATCTATTAACACAAGCTTTTCTATAGCTGTCTCTTGAGCTAGTGCTTGCTTTTTAGTAGATATATAGTTATAAGTAAGAAAAACTGCCCCACCTGCTACAATTACGATTATTGATACAATTTGCAAAGAGGGGTCGCGGCTTAAAGCGAATATATATAATAGTAAAAATGCACTAATACTTAGTAATAGGATGTCAATAATTTTTATCATGACATAGGCGTGCTGTCGTTTCTTATATGTATTTGTTAAATTCGTCCATTCATCCATTGCTAAGCTCCTTTCTCCATACATGTATTATTTCCGGAAAAACCGCTCAAATAACTCTGTTGTATCGAGTGGATTTTTTTTGTTTTGTAGGCTTTCTGAAACTTCTTTTGTTTTAGGATTGAAGCCAAAAAATTGCTCAAAGTTTTTTTGAATGTTGCCCATATTCAAATCGCTTTGTTGCCATTGCGTTTTTTGCGTAGTCGATTCGTTTGCTTGCTTGGAAAAGCCTTGATTGCCTTTTGTTAGCTTTGCATCGTACGCTTCCTTTAACGCTGGGTCTTTCAGTACTTTATAAGCCTCTTGAACTTCTAAAAATATTTTTTCTGATTCCTTGCTGCCTCCATTAACATCTGGATGGTGCTTTTTAGATAGTTTTCGATAAGCGAGCTTAATTTGTTCAGCTGTTGCATTTTTATCTAAACCTAATGTTTCGTAATGTGTAGCCATCTGTTCCTCCTCATTTTCATCACCGTTTATGCACATATGAAAAAGCTAGCATGCTAGAAAAATTTCTAACATGCTATCTTTTTTGGTTACAGCCTTAAGCGATAGAATGGAGCTTCAACTGTATGTTAGACAGCGTAGCCACCTTCGATTTTTGCCAAGTCTGTTTTGTCTTTTTTCTGCTTGATGAACAGGAAGAATTCACCAACACCTTCTGTATCACCATAGCGCTCTTGATAATCTACTACGAATGCATTCGGGAAGTGGATTTTTCGTACTACTTGATCAGCAGAAATAACTTCTAATGTCACTTTGCGGTAGCAATCAGCTTTTTCAGCAGGTACTAATGACCAAAGAGCTAGTTTCATCGTGTCATCTGCATTGTCACCATCTGTAGCCGTTAAAATTTTCCCTTTAATTTTTAATACTGAACCTACATCTGTAGAGCGTGCATTTGAATCGTTTGGTGTATCTGTTTCATATTCCACCGTCATAATGCTGTCTAAACCTAATTCAATTGCCTCTGATCCTTCAACCTTTAATACAAAACCCATTCTTTATTCCTCCTAAATATGTTTTTGTGGGCGTTTCTATCTTATGGCTCGGTATGTATAATCGAAATTATGTAGTAATTTCATCTTTATACTAGGTAATAAATCTTAATATTAGCTACTACCAATTCTCCATTTCAACGGATAGAAGCGCCCTTATATATGTTAAAAGATTTATGAAAAATAAATCTTCAACACCCAATTCACTTAATTATGCTTTGACAGCACTTGTTCCTTTTGTAATCGTAACTTCAAGATTTTTCACGTTACCGTTAAAGACAAGATCGATTTGACATAGACTTGTTTTCTCATCAATCACATAGCCTATATCATCCCCCTCTTGAATAATAGAGTTTACATAGCCTTTGTCATTAACCCATCTACTCTTCTGACTATTTGGATTATTACTAAAGAACTTAACGATATTGTCATGTTTGAAATCACCGGATTGGAATCGTAAAATTCGCTCGATATATGTGCTCACCTGCGTTTTATAAATAGAATCAAATCCATTATCATCCATCGCAAGACTTCTTGCTTTGTATACCGTAATCCGTCTAATATCTTTATTTTGAAGCTGCGCATTTTCTGAAGAAAACACAAAGCCAAAGCTTCTGCTGTTGATTGCATCTTTAATATTATTTGTAAATCCTGAAATTTCCTTCGCCATTGTTGTCACAGCTCGGAGTGCATGGTCACCAGCTTCAATATCAAATCGAACACCTGGGTAATTTCTTTGCACCAGCTTGAAGGATGCTTCTTTTAAATATTCTGGACATTGGTAAGCCGATACAATACCAGCCGCGACATAGCTTGCGCCTACATATACGCCCTCAATCCAAAGCTTCAAAATATCCTCTTTTTCCTTCGATAGCTGTGCACCATTTTCTGTCGCATACATGCGTGTATCAATAACGACACCCGATTTATCCTTAGGAATAATCGTGAAATTCGGCAAACACGGAATTGCAAATTCGCTATATTCTTTTCTTGTTAAAACTGTACATTTATCGATTAAGCGATCAATACCTGTTGTTGCAATCCCATTAAATGTTGTTTCAGGCTCCGCCATAAAGTTGAAGAAAACTTGAACTTTATGATCCTTTATTGTGTCTAGTAGCATAGACAGCGATTCCATCGTATTGCCCTCTTGCTTCGCCGTCTTTTCATTTCCTTTAAAGCGTGCTCTGCTTACTTTCGTGCTACCTGTTTCTTCAAGCTCAATACCTGGTACAATTCCATACCAAATCGTATCTGTGAAATCATTTTTTCCATTTACTGTATTCAAATAAGCACTTAGCCTTGGAACATTGTTACTTTTCACAAGCATATCTAGCTTCGTATTTGTAACAAGCAAAGATGGCTGCATTCCTCTATTTTTCGTTGTATATTGATCGAAGTACATCTTAACTCCAAGCAATTTCTCTACTAAAGGTTTAACTGTTTTTACAAACTCATCTTTTGCATCTTTATAAAACTCTAAATATGTGTTGTAGTTTTGCACTTCTGTTTCAATATCAAAGTCTGTTTTTATTGCTGGTAACGGCGCAAATGTGCGAACAACAAGATTCTTAACATAAGCAGATGGTGAATCAGTAATTGCTTGATAGTCTTCCTCAAACACTGTGCTTAGCCCGTACTCACCATTATCTTCAAGCAACATAACATCTGTGCCTGATGTTTGCGGAGCTTCAATGATTTTTAACTCTCCTGCCTCGCCAATTGTTAACGTACCAATTTGTAGCTTTTCTGCTTCGCCATTATCTTGACTGTTACCTAATAGCAATCTTGTTTTAATATCCTCAATTGCTAGCGGAAGCATCGCCATCACGTTGTTGTAATTTTTACTAGCGACTTCAAACAATATGTTTAGCTTGTCCCCTGTGTCTAGCTTTTTCGGGTCACCCTCGTCTAACTTGTCGTATTCATCATAAAGATAATGAATTTCCTTACGAACTTGTCGAATATCATCCATTACTTTTTTAGGGGAAATCATGTCTAATAAATTTTCAAACTTGAAATCCACATTCGTAATACCTTGGCTACGCTTCGTATCAATTAAGGTAAATAGCATTTTTAAAAAATCATTATTTTGATCAATCGCTATTTCAGAAATACAGTCCTCCTGAATGCCTTCTGGTTTTTTCAATGTGTACATGACCTTTTGATTAGCTGCATTGTAGAAAGAATAAACAGTAGGCGAGAATTTATCTAAAAATTCATCAAAGCTTTTTACAAGTAACTTTTGATTAATTTCTTTGATTTTCTCGTCACTTAAACTATCAATTCCTTTTACGTCTCCAACTAATGTAAGCAAATCAAGCTTTTCAGGGTTAATTTCTTCAAAAAGCATTGTCCGATTTGTTTGATTAATAATCTCCATTAGATTCGGCTGCTTCAATCGCAGCCTTCCCTCCTTTTATGTATCAACTAGCAACTCAACATAATTGTTGGTGCAATAAATATATCTATTACAATATATTTATATATAAATCCCAATAATTTGTATATACCAAAATAATATAACTAATTGCACATTTGTATACATATAATATAACTTTTACGTAATAAAATTATTTTTTCATCATTTTAATTATACGATTAAGGTTAATTCCCCTTAAAAAATATTTTATTTTTATCAATTAACCGAAATATATTTATTTAAAAATAAAGACAAGGGTTATCCAATTTTAAACATCTCTTTAGATGACTAGAAAATACTTGTTGTATAGCAGATTTAATTAGGCTTATAGGCCAAAATTATTATATTTATAAGAGATATGTTTATAATATTGTTAATTAAAATATATAAAATAATAAAAAATGGCAGTTAGGGGTTACTGATCAATGAGGGAAAAGTAGCATGAGGCAAACACTAAAAATAAGCTGAAGGATGATAGATAGAGCTTGAGGCAGAACAGATAAATCAGATGCTGCTATATGTTTGGCAAAATTCAAATAATCTTTCTACGTGAGGTATAAAAAAATTACAGCCATTCCATTGAAGAATGGCTGTAATTTTTATTTCGTGTAAATAGAATTAGTTAGATTCGAGATTATCGTATATCATTCTTTTTAAGAAATCTATTTTTCCAATATCCTTATTATTATTGTTATCTGCGCGATAACTATCCTTGGATGAAGACTCGTAAACACTTAAATACTGCTCTAGATTCAGTAAATAATACCTTACCTCGCCTAGTTGATGCATTTCTAAATTCTCTAACTGTACTCCTGCGAAACTTGGTAAAGTATCAATAATACCAAACTCAACTGATAATCCCTCTTTAGAGAATTCGTGTTCATGCAAATCAATCAAGCTATATTCCATTGACTTCATAATATTCACTATAGCATCCCAGTTATGTATATTTAATTCGGGTGGCACTTCCCATCCTCTTTTATCGCCAGGTATATGAATATCCAAGTCTTGTGCATCCCAACTCTTTCCTGTAGCAACCTCTAAACCAACTGACCCCATTAGCAATGGGATAATTTCAATATCATTTAATTTTTTTGCGATTTTTATAAATTCATTAAACTTTTGATTATCCATATAACCCTCCGATTTTTGTCAATCAACCATTTAGCTGAACAACTTCTTTTTTATACAATATTATAAATGTTAAATTTCACTTCTCCTTTTCAAGAGTCTTATTTTTTCATATAATAGAGCGATTTTTATAAATTTTAGTGAAAAACATCGCTTTTTTTGCTCTAATGCAAGTGCCCACATAATCATTCGACTAAGCAAATAATTAATATTAGAATTATAATCTCTTATATCTAATAGCCTATCATCTAATAAGCGTTCTGATATATCGTGAGGGGGATTTTTTGTGATGGCATAATAAATTGTCGCGCTAAGGCTGTATATATCTGTTTTAACATTTTGATTCGATTTATTTGAATAAAGCTCTAAAGGAGAATAGTTTTTGCTTGTTAAAATGGGTGTATCCTTAGTTACACGATAATCGATAGCCGAGCCAAAATCTATTAAACATGGCGTACCATCATTAGCGATTAATATATTGCTTGGCTTAATATCTCGATGGATTATCCCCTTTTGATGAACATTATTTAGTGTATTAATCAAAGTTAAAAAAATGGATACATATGTGGGATTCGTATTTTCTATTACATATTGATCTAAAGGTACGCCCTCAAAATACTCCATTGTGATATAAATTGTCCCATTCTCCTCAAAGTGTTCAATATATTTCGCCACATGCTGGCAATTTAAATTTTGCAAAATCGTTGCTTCCTGTATAAAGAGTTCCTTCAATTGATTAAATTTCGCTTTGTTGGAAGGAAGACGGCTTAATACCGTTTGATTATCTGTATCACGTATCGCTATTTCACTTGGATAAAATTCCTTTATAATAAAGAGCTCTTTCGTTATCATATTTTTTGCAAAATATACAACTGATAAATTACCTTTTTTTACAATATTTTTAATCTCGTATACTCCTTTTAGTAAAGTACATTCTTGTAAAGTAGGCATATATACCCTCAACCTCCCTTTATAATTACATATTTACATTAGTTTTACATAATAATCAATTATAATGAATAACTTATAATGAGCATTTTAACTACTAGACTCAACCATCATAAGTTATAATAATACATATGTATACTGAGGATAGGAGCAAATATATTATGAACCATATGATTTCACAAAAAATAAAGGAATTACGGAAAAAAAAGGGGTTTACACAAAAAGAGCTAGCAGAAGGTATCTGTACACAAGCGATGGTAAGTAACTTTGAAAAAGGAGAAATGATTCCTTCAAGCCCTACATTGTTTGCAATCGCCCAACGACTTGGGGTTGATATGAATTATTTCTTTAATATGTCTAGTACTGATAGCACTTCTTTTAAAACAACGGATGCACAAAATATTATTCGTAAACTTATTCACCAAAACGATTATGAATCTGCTTATTATATCGTGCAAAATGAGCTTGTACAGGAATCCTTACTCACAACTGAGCACCGCCAATTTTTATTATGGCATAAAGGGATTTGCCAATGGTTTTTACACCAACAACTCGATACAGCAATTCAAACATTAGAAGAAGCTTTACACGCTGACGACAAGCAAAGCACTGAGCGTGAAGTCGCGATTATGAATAGTATTGCGGTTGTTTATCTTGGGGCAGGTCAATTCGAGAAATCATTATCTTATTATGAAAAATGTTTATTGTTGCTTAAGAAACAATCATCCATTTCCTTTACAATACAAATTAGAGTATATCTAGGTGCCTCACGTGCGTTTCAACATTCTCACAAATTTAACGAAGCGCTTTTACTAGCTAAACAGGGCATTCAATTATGTACAGAAAATGAAACATTATATTTATTGGGAGATTTACTTTTCCAAGCATCACACTGTTTAATATCTTTGGAAGATAAACTTAACGCATCAATTTATTTAGAAAACGCAAAAACAATATATACTTTACAGAACAAATTTGATTACTTAAAAATAGTAGAAGATTTAAGAACAAATTATCTTAATTAGAAATTAAACTAATTGATATTTTTCACAACAAATGGTAAATTTAAATGAGTTATTACTTAATTTTCTAATAAAGGGTGATATTTATGAAGAAGAAATTAACTAATCTATTAATGGCACTTTGTTTGGTATTCCCTATAGGCATTAGTTTCACATCCACTAATGTAGCTGCTGAAGCACAAGATTTAACATCAGATAATCATTTAGTATTCTACGCTTCTGGTGAAGTTCCATCTATAAATATTCCACTTCGTCCATAATAAATAGGGGTAGTGCAAAATGACTTACAATTTTAAAAGCGCAAGAAATGCATTTTAAAAATGCTGATTTCTTACGCTTTTTCTATTTAATCTTACTTTCTTTTAAACCTATGGACAAATTGGAGGACAAATTCTAATTAATTATGCCCTTTTCCACACGTAATTGTTATATTAACCCCTTACAACAAGCACATCACATTTTGCGCTTCGTACGATACGTTCTGCATTTGAGCCGATAATCATTTTTTCAAATCGGTTTAAGCCTGTTGCGCTAATAATAACTAAGTCGATATCCTTTAGGTTTGTTAGAATCACCTTTGGAGATCCAAGCTCAACTACAGCATGAACAGTTGTTACTCCTGCTGCTATCGCTTCATCTTTTAACTGCTCCATTTGTTTTTCTCGTTCCTCTTTTACTTGCTCTGCATACGTTATATCGTACGCTTGTACTGAGCCAAAAGAGTACGTGTCGACTACACTTACAATATGTAAAATAGCCTCATTTTGTTTTGCTACCTTTATTGCGCGTTGTAGCGCTTGTAAAGATTGCTCAGAAAAATCAACGCCGACAGCGATTTGTTTATAGTAATTAGTCATGTTCAATTCCTCCTGTTTTCTTCTATTATAGCAAAGCATGGAACTGAATGAAAACGCATGAAATCAAAGTTTCATGCGTCTATTCATCTATCTTACGGGCAAATTCAAGCTGTTTGCGAGCGGATTTCAGTTACTTGCGAGCGAAAAGTGCGTTTTAACGAGCGAATTTCTCCTTCTTGTGAGCGAATCGTGACTTTTCACCTATAAAATCCAGCAACAGCTTCATTCCACTACATTCAAAAATGCCTCAATCATTGAGTTTCCAGCCTTTGTTCCGATAGATTCTGGGTGAAATTGCAAACCATAGAGCGGATAATGCTTATGTTGAATCGCCATAATTTCGCCATCATCTGCTGCGCTCGCTGTCACAATGAAATCATCGGGTAGTGTGTCATGTTCAATTACTAATGAGTGATAGCGCATCACTTCTTCATCGTTGGCCACATTTTGTAATAATCCTTGTTGCTGATGTGTTAGAGGGCTCATTTTGCCGTGAATAATGTTTGTTGCTCGCACGATATTCGCTCCAAATGCCTCGCCAATTGCTTGATGCCCTAAGCAAATTCCTAGTATCGGTACTTCTTGATAAAAGCTTTGAATAATTTCTATAATATTACCAGCCTCGCTCGGTACACCTGGCCCAGGCGAAATAATAATGGCTTTTGGCTGCAGTGCGCGAATTTCTTCGATTGATATTTTATCATTTCGCACAACTTGTACTTCCTGCCCAAATGCCGCAATTTGATGGTATAAATTATAAGTAAACGAATCGTAATTATCGATTAATAAAATCATTTTCGCACCTCCAATAACGCACGCGCTTTATTTAACGTTTCTTCATACTCCATGCGTGGAATGGAATCATATACAATGCCAGCCCCCGCTTGAACATAAGCCTTGCCATCTTTCACAATCATTGTGCGGATAGCTAACGTTAAATCCATGTTGCCAGAAGCGGAAATATAGCCCACTGCTCCTGCATAGATGCCACGCTTTTTTTGCTCAAGTGCATGAATAATTTGCATCGCGCGTATTTTTGGTGCGCCAGATACTGTACCTGCTGGTAGGCTTGATGCAAGTACATCTACAACATGTGCTCCTTGCTTTAGCTGCCCTGTTACTTCTGAGACGATATGCATAACATATTTATATTTTTCAATATGCATATAGCGATTAACTTTTACTGAGCCTACTTCACATACGCGTCCAATATCATTACGTCCTAAATCGACAAGCATGCGATGCTCAGCTAGCTCTTTCTCGTCATTCAGTAGCATTTGTGCTAGTCGCTCATCTTCCTCCACTGTAGCCCCGCGTGGTTTCGTGCCAGCTATTGGATTTGTTGTAACAACACCTGCCTGCACCTTGACTAAGCTTTCTGGCGAAGTGCCAAGCACAATGGCATCCCCAAAATTCATATAAAAC
This sequence comes from Bacillus ndiopicus, assembly GCF_000612805.1. GTDB lineage: Bacteria > Bacillota > Bacilli > Bacillales_A > Planococcaceae > Metasolibacillus > Metasolibacillus ndiopicus. Next base: position 630,782 of record NZ_HG964404.1, read on the forward strand.
ATATATGGCGAAGGGTTTGTTGCACGTAGCTTGCGATATAATGCAAACGCGTCTCCCTCGAAATTGGCTTCAAATGTTTGTGACAGCACCACTTGAAAAATATCTCCACGCTGAATATGTTGCTGCGCGGTTTCCACCATATTTGTAAATTGCTCCTCGCTAATTGTCGCTGAAAAATGAATATCCACATCTGTATTGATTGTTTGTGTTACCTGTTGCTCGATTTGCTGCTCAAGCTGTGCAATTGCTTGCTGCATTTGCTCCTCAGTGCGCCCACCGAATAAATCGACAGCAACTAATGCCACTTTTTGCTCAATATGATCGATAACGATAAATGTGTCATAAAAATAAAGATGAACGTCAGGCATATGATAGACATCGTTCACGATTTGCCCAATATTTTCAAAATGAAAGGCTGTTTCATAGCTAAAATAACCGATTGCTCCACCAAAAAATGCAAATGGGTATGGCCCTTCATTTATTGGTAGCACCTCTTTTATACGCTCAGTCACAGCTATGCTTTTCGTTTCGCCATTAAAAGTTGAGAACTTGTCATCACCCATCAGCTCTCCTATTGGGTCAACAGCAATAAATGAATAACGCCCGCTTTCAGCATATTTGGCATTTGATTCAAACAGCATTTTATGTTGCCCTTGTAGGCATGAATAAATGCTGATTGGGGTATAAGTATCCCCCTGCAACGTTTTCATTACATAACTCATCTCTGTCATACTCTGCTCTCCTATCTCTGCTCTTCTTTTGTACACAAAAAGGCCCTCCGCACTGTAAAGGACGGAGAGCCGTGGTACCACCTTCATTGGCTAATTGCTTAGCCCACTCGAACTGCTTGTAACGTCAGCAACTACGGCAAGGCATTTCCTCCTCGCAGCTAGAAAATCCATTCACCTATGCTGAATGCTAGCTTGCACCAACCGCTAGCTCTCTTGTCAAACAAACATAGACTACTATTTTTTCATTATCGCTTTATGCTGTAATTGTAACGTGATTTTTCTTATAATTCAAACATTTTTTAATTTGTTAGTGCTATTAATTTCGCCTGCATTAAACGGTTGCGCACAAAAATACCTAGCCATGTAGCCAGTGCTGCTTTTATTAAACCCGGAATAATAAATGGTATCATTCCGCCTGCAAGTGCCGCTTCCCATGATAAATCTCCTGCAATTTTCAGCCAAATTGTTCCGAAAATAAGTGTTACAAACATGCCAATCACATTTGCAACTGCTGCTTGCACATACGTATATGAAGTTTTTTCTAAATATAAGCCCATTAAATACGCGGCTGGTAAAAATCCTACTAAATAGCCTCCTGTTGGGCCAATTAATTTTGCAACTCCCCCTGTAAATCCTGCAAAAACTGGCAAACCGGCTGCTCCTAATAATAAGTAAACTGTAACAGCTAATGTGCCAAGCCTTGGACCTAAAATTGTTGCAATAAGCCCTACCGCTAATGTTTGTCCTGTAAATGGTACGGGTGGTACAGGAAGCATTACTTGTGCAAGTACCGCAATAATTGCCGCACCGAATGCTGCTAATACATAATTTTTAACATTCATCATCTTTCCCCCAAGCTTTAGTAAACCTAATACAAATATAAGTTAACATAAAACATTATGCATATTCAATCATTTTTGTTATTATTTTTTTAGAATATGAGAGTGGGGGATGGCTATGAATTTATGGTATGGCGGAACGATTTATACGATGCAGCAGGAAGGACATGTTGTAGAAGCGATTTTAGAGCGTGATGGAATGATTATAGCTACTGGTGCATTTGCCGATTTACATGGGCAAGCACAGCACTTTATCGACCTTAAAGGAAATGTTTTATATCCAGGCTTTGTCGATAGTCATTTACATATTATCGGCTATGGGGAAAAGCTAAAAAATTTAGATGCAAGTAATATAGTATCTAAAGATGAATTGATGGCCGCACTGCAACAGCGAGCTACTGCATTGAAAGAGGATGATTGGCTTGTTGCGATTGGCTATAACGAAGGGGCAAGTGAACTACTAACCTTTCCTACTATTGAAGAATTAGATGCGTTAAACTGCCATGTTGTCATTAAACGTAGCTGCCACCATTTAATCATGGTCAATCATCTTGCGCTTGCCTATGCAAAAATTGATGAAACAACTGTAAGCCCAGCAGGTGGAGTGATTGAACACAAGGATAGGCAGCTAACAGGTATTTTAAAAGATAGCGCTTTATATTTAGTCATTAACCATATGCCAACAACTACGCAGGGCTATGTCGATGATGCACTACAAAAATCCGTTGCCTCGTTGCATTCTTTTGGCATTGTCGGTGGACATTCAGAGGATTTAAGTTATTATGGACACCCTTCTGTACCATTGCAAAGCTATGAGTATATTATTAAAAATAAAAATTTCAAGGCACATTTATTGCAGCATCATCAAGCGTGGGATGAGGTTCAGCAAATCGATTTTGCCCCATCTACTTGGCTGGAGCTTGGTGCGATGAAAATTTTTATCGATGGCGCATTTGGTGGTCGTACAGCAGCACTTTCTGCTCCATATGCGGATGACCCTAGCAATAGCGGCTTATTTATTCATTCTCATGAAGAGTTGGAACAGCTAGTTCGCAAAGCGCGTGCTGCGAAGGCAACAATTGCTGTTCATGTTATCGGTGATGCAGCAATCGCTACTATCGCCCGGTTACTTGAGCAGTATCCGCCATTAAAGGGGCAAAAGGACCGCATTATCCATTGCAGTTTAATTACTGCTGAGTTGCTTGAAAAACTAGCAAAACTACCGATTATTGTGGATGTACAGCCGCAATTTATTCAGTCAGATATGGGTATTTTAGAGGCGCGATTAGGCAAAGAACGCTTAGATTATGCACATCCAATTAAATCCTTGTTAACGCGTGGTATCGTATGTGCGGGAGGCTCTGATGCACCAATTGAGCATCCAAATCCACTGTATGGCATTTATGCTGCTATTACACGCAAAAGAATGGATGGAATGCAGGTTTTAAACGCGGCTGAGTGCATCTCACGCTATGAGGCTGTTGGTCTTTACACGACAGCACCAGCTAAAGTCATTGATAAAGCACATATTCGCGGACAAATCGCAGCAGGCTTTGAGGCCGACTTTACAATACTAGATGGTGATATATTCACACTAGATGTTGAGCAAATCCCCCATTTACAAGTGGTAGAAACCGTCGTACATGGAAAAACTGTTTACCAACAAAAATAGTGCAATTGGTTGGGCGAATGGGGACTTTAGATGCACAAAAAAGCGGGGAAACTGTCCCCGCTTTTTTAATTATTCAATTCATAATGCTGGCCTTTAACTAAATAGAATAAATGCTCTGCAATATTTGTTGCATGGTCTGCTGAGCGCTCTAAATAGCGGCTGATAAAGGATAAATACATAATTTGTGAAATGTTTTCAGGCTGCTTGCTTGATAATTGCATAAAGTTCGTGATTGCTTGACCGTACAAGCCATCAATTTGATCATCTAACTCAGCTATTTCCTTTGCCTGTGAGGCATTTTCATGAATGAATGCATCAACAATTTGGCGTAACATTGAAACTGTTTTCGCAGACATTTCTTGTAGTATTTCAATGTTTGTAATGAAGTCGTCTTTGCCAATGCGAATTGTATCTTTTGCGATATTCACTGCATAGTCACCTACGCGCTCCATATCGCTTGCCGCTTTAACAATTGTCATTAGGCGACGTAAATCTGTTGCAACAGGCTGCTGCTTAGCAATTAATAAAATAACACGGTCATTAATCATTTCCTCTAAACGATTAATATGAATGTCGTTATCGATCACTGACAATGCAGTATCAATATCTTTATTAACAAATGCTTTAAATGAAACTTCTAAAGCTACAATACTTCTATTACATAAATCTAATAGATCCTCTTGTACTGTTTTCATATCATGCTCAAAACGTTCACGTACTGCCATCATAATGTAAGCTCCCCCTTATCCGAAACGACCAGAAATATAATCTTCTGTGCGTCCATCTGCTGGTGTTGAGAAAATTTTATCCGTTTGATCAAATTCAATCACTTCACCATTTAGGAAAAATGCTGTTTTATCAGAAATACGTGCTGCTTGCTGCATATTATGTGTCACGATGATGATAGAATATTGTGCTTTTAACTCTTGTACAAGCTCCTCTACTTTTAACGTAGAAATTGGGTCAAGTGCTGATGTTGGCTCATCCATTAAAATTACATCAGGCTCAACAGCTAAACAACGAGCGATACAAATACGTTGCTGCTGACCACCAGATAAACCATAGGCATTTTGGTGAAGGCGATCCTTTACATCATCCCAAATCGCGGCGCCACGCAATGATTTTTCCACAATCTCGTCTAGTATTTTTTTATTTTTAATACCATGAACACGTGGTCCGTAGGCGATATTATCATAGATTGATTTCGGGAATGGGTTTGGCTTTTGGAACACCATACCAACTTGCGTACGTAATTCCTCTACTTCATAACCCGAGCCAAAAATATTGCGACCACGATAATTGATTTCACCAGAAGTTTTCACGATTGGCACAAGCTCAATCATACGATTCAATGTTTTCACATATGTCGATTTACCACAGCCAGAAGGTCCGATAATCGCCGTTACTTCATTCTCTTTTATATCAAGGTTAATATTTTTTAACGCATGGTGCTGACCATACCATAAATCGAAATTTTTTGTTTCAAATACTGTATTTTTACTATTTGCTTGCGCAGCTTGTACAGTTTCGTTGCTTTGTATCTTTTGCGCTTGCTCTTGAACTTGTATCATTATTTCCCTCCGTTAATAACGTTTTTGGAATTTATTACGAATATAAATGGCGATGGAATTCATAAATACTAGCAATGCCATTAACACGATAATTCCTGCTGCTGCAACATACTGGAATGCTTCTTGTGGACGTTTTGCCCAATCAAAAATTTGCATTGGCAACGCTGTAAATGTACTTAATAAATTCTCAGGCAAGAATTGTAGAATAACTGGAATACCAATAACTACTAATGGAGCAGTTTCACCAATTGCACGTGACAAGGCTAAAATACTCCCTGTTAAAATCCCCGGAATTGCTGCTGGTAAAACAACTTTCACAATCGTTTGCCATTTAGTAGCCCCCATACCGTATGAAGCTTCGCGTTGCTCCTGTGGTACAGCACGAATTGCTTCCTGTGCAGAAACAATTATAATCGGTAAAATTAATAAACTCATTGTAAAGCCTGCTGCTAAAATACTTTTCCCTAAATCTAATAAACGAACGAAAATTGTTAGCCCTAGCAAACCAAAAACGATTGAAGGTACACCTGCTAAGTTAGAAATATTAATACGAATAAAATCATTAAAGCGATTTTTTTTCGCATATTCCTCTAAATAAATGGCTGTACTTACACCTAAAATAATCGAAACTGGCGCTACAACAGCCATCAACCATAATGAACCGATTAAGGCAGCCTTAATCCCTGCTTTTTCAGGCATACGTGAGGCGAAATTCGTTAGGAAACCGAGGTTTAAATGACTTAAGCCTTGCGAAAAAATACGTACTAATAAAATTAATAATGTAACTAAGGCGAAAGCTGTTGCTAGAATAAAAATGGCTTTCCATATTTTATTCATTTTCAGACGTATATTCATACGTTTCATAACAGCAGTATCATTTAAATATTTCATTTTAATACTCCTCTCTGAAACGTTTTGAAATATATTGTGCTAGTAAGTTCATAATAAGTGTGAAAATAAATAATGTGAAACCGACTGCATAAATAGAATAATAAATTGTTGAGCCATATCCAGCATCACCTGTTGATACTTGTACGATATAGGCTGTCATCGTTTGAATAGAATCCGTTACAGCAAAATCAAATTTCGGTGTTGATCCACCCGCTAGAGAAACAATCATCGTTTCGCCGATTGCACGTGATATCGCCAAAACAACCGATGCAATAATACCTGATAACGCAGCAGGTAATACAACTTTAATTGCGACTTCAAATTTTGTCGCACCAAGTCCAAGTGCTCCTTCACGGATAGAATTTGGCACAGAGCTCATCGCATCCTCTGACAGCGATGCAATCATCGGCAAGACCATAATACCTACAACAATCCCTGGGCTAAGCGCATTGAATATTTTCAGCGACGGTATCAATTGCTGTAAAATCGGTGTAACAAATGTTAATGCAAAGAATCCATATACAATTGTTGGAACACCGGCAAGTACTTCTAAAATTGGCTTGACAATACGGCGCGTTCTATCAGATGCGTATTCACTTAAATAAATTGCCGCACCAAGTCCAAATGGTACTGCTACTAATACAGCGATGCCAGTAACTTTTAACGTTCCAAAAATGAGCGGTAATACACCATATAAAGGCTCTTTACCTGAGAATGGTAACCATTCTGTACCGAATAAATAATCTGTTATTGATACTCTCTGAAAAAACTCAAACGTTTCAAAAATAAGTGTGAAAACAATTCCAAAAGTTGTTAGTACTGATAATGTTGCTGCTACCAAAAGTAACTTTGGCATTGCTTTTTCTACTATTTTCTTACCCTTTCTTTCACGGGATTTCGCAATCATCTGTTGTACTGATTGCTCACTTGCTTTTCCGGTCATTTGTCGATAAACTCCTTTCCGTTTAAGGAAAGAATGTGTGCTTTACGCACACATTCTAAATGATTGCACCTAAATTTTGCAGTTAGTGCATTCTTATTTTAATGCTTCTAATGCAGCTAAACCTTTTGTATATTCTTCTGCTGGTAAACGTACATAGCCTGTTGCTTCAGCCATATCACCAGCATTTTCTAATGTGTAGCGTAGGAAATCGTAAGCTGCTTCGTTATTTTTCATTGCTTCGTTTTTCACGTAAACATATAGTGGACGTGATAATGGTGCATATTCACCAGATTCAATTGTTTCGCTATTTGGCTCTACGCCATTAATCGCTGCCGCTTGTAATTTACCTTCATTTGCTAAGTAGTATGCATAACCGAAGAATGCAATTGCATTTTTATCAGCTACTACACCTTGTACTAATACGTTGTCATCTTCAGATAATGTAGCAGATTTTACTAAATCTTCACCATCTAAAATAACTTCATCAAAGTAATCATAAGTACCTGAATCTGTACCTGGTGCGTAGAATACTACTTCTTCATCTGGCCAAGATGGGTCAATATCAGACCATTTTTTTGTTGTGCCATCTTCAACCCATAATTTTTTTAATTGATCTACTGTTAAGTCTTTTGCCCAAGTGTTTTCTGGGTGAATAACAACAGATAAACCGTCATATGCTAAAGCAAGCTCTGTATATTCAATACCTGCTGCTGCTAATTTCTCTACTTCTGTATCTTTAATTGGACGTGAAGCGTTTGAAAAGTCTGTCTCACCATTAATGAATTTTTCAAAACCTCCACCAGTACCAGAAACCCCTACAGATACTTGAACTTTTCCTTGTACTGCAGCGTACTCCTCTACAAGTGCCTCAGTAATTGGTGCAACTGTTGATGAACCGTCACCTACAACAGCTCCAGTTAATTGTGCTTCACCAGTTTCTGCCTTGTCCGTCTGGTTTGTGTTTGGTGTAGATTCTTTTGCGTTTTCTCCTTCTCCACCACCACAAGCTGCTAATAATAATGCTGCACTTAATACTGCTGCCTTGCTTACGTACTTCCATTTACTCATTTGTTTAGTCCTCCAATAACTTTCTTAGTCAGTAGTTGTTGTTGTTACAATCATTACTATAAAGGCTATTTGTTGAGTCAATTTAAATAGAATGTTAAGCATGTGTAAAGTAGTGTAGATGTTTTGTAAATGAAAAAGGCTTCACTATCCTAGACAATTTGGATAGTGGAGCCTTTTAGTTAGCTAACAGCGTTTCATATTAAATTTACAAAATTGTTTGAAAAAAACTAGGGTTATTGAACATATTTCCCAATAAATCCCCAAACTGTTTGCCAGTATATATCTGGTGCTACCTTTACAGCATCACCATGAGCAGCATTTTCAATAACTAACATTTCTTTTTCCACAGGTGCAGCATCATATACTTCTTGCAGCATTTCGAATGGTACAAATGTATCTGCATCCCCGTGAATAAATAGCGTTGGCGTTGTGCTTTTCTTAACCTGTTCTACTGCTGAAGCTTCATAAATACTGTAGCCAGCTCGTATTTTTGCCACCGTATTCGCTGCATATAATACAGGAAATTCCGGCAAGCCAAATAAATCATCTAGCTGATAAATAAAAACACCACTAACAGAGCTGTAGCCGCAATCCTCAACGATTACTTTAACATTGCTAGGTAAACTTTCACCTGATGTCATCATCGCTGTTGCGCCTCCCATTGAAACACCGAACACAACAATTTCAGCCTCAGGGTCCTTTGCGATTATTTCATCAATCCATTGCAGAACGTCCAATCGATCATGCCAGCCCATTCCAATATATTTCCCTTCACTTTCACCATGTCCGCGTAAATCTGGCGCTAACACATTATAATCTTGCTCGTAAAAATTGCGAATCCATCTTGTCATATTGGCTGATTGGCTCGTATAGCCATGTAATATGATGGCCCATTTATGATTATCAGACTGCGTATATGCATTTGCTTGCAATTTTAAACGCAGCTTATCATTTGATTCAATCATCCATTTGTCAGATTGAACACTAGCTTTAAAAGCATCATCTAGTCGAATTGACTCAGCCTCAGCATCTGCATCAATAAAAGGACTATCTTCTAAGTTCGGATTATCATCCATAAATTCCTTTTCGTCCTGTGCACTTAATGCATAATTATAAAAATAGTTCCCTACTGCAAAATAGGCGATAATCAGTAGTAAGATGACAATGACACTACTATATAGAAGTTTTCTCTTCAATATGAAATTCCCCCTATAATACTTTTTTTACACCTTTAATATGTATTAGTAATATATCACGCGTTTCTACCTTTGATGTTTGCTTTTTTGTTTTAGGCTGCGTAATATCCAGCTTAATTTTGGAAGCGTCTTTTGGGCTACTATAGCCATTAAATGAAGCATTATAAATAATTTCGCCAGTTGTTAATGTAACCGTCGCCTTTTTTGCCTCGATTAATTCTTTTAAAAATGGATATGTTGTTAAATTACGTTTGCGTGTAGCGATAGCTAAGCGTGGCTCTAAAAATAAAAATAGCCCCTCAAGTATGACAACGTATAATACTGTTGTCCCAATTAATAGAATAGGTGATACATTTAATCGATTCATCATAAATGCATTGCTAATAGCCCCTAAAAATACAATGATATGATATAAAGTTTTTCTCATAGTAAATTCCTTTCCTGCTTATTTATAAAGAAGCTGTCCAGAAAATAGTGCACTACTTTCCAGACAGCTAACAGTTACTCTTTTGTCACAGTATTATTCAGTTGCCGTTGTATGCTCCTCATCTTCATCAAGGCGCTCCTCAGAAAACGGCGGAAGAATTTTCTGTGTTGTTAAGTTTTCTTTCATTCCTTTTTCTTCATACTTTTTTTGCAATTCGAAGTAGTAATCAACCATTTCACGGGCAATTTCATTGTTTTGTGCTAAAGGCAAACTAAAATCTGTCGTCACCCATGGAATAACTACTGCATAGGCAATCTGTGGATTTTCAAACGGAGCAAAGCCAACATGTGTTAATGTAGTTGTATTTGTTCCGAATTTCTCACGCAACGGTCCGTAATAAACTACCTCCGCTGTTCCCGTCTTCCCAGCAGCAGTGTATGGTGCATCTTGGAATTGCCAACGAGCCGTACCATAGGAGCCAACGTAAACTTGGCGCATACCTTTCTTTACTTGCTCAATTTCAGCATCTGTATTTGAGATGCGATTTAAAATTTTCGGCTCAACCTCTTGCACAAGTGCACCTAAAGTTTCACCATCAGAAGAAGGCTTACGAATTTCCTTTAGCATACGAGGCTGTACACGGTAACCGCCATTTGCTATCGTTGAAATATATTGTGCTAGCTGTAATGGTGTGTACGTATCAAATTGTCCAATTGCTAAGTCCAAAATTTTACCTGGTGTATCCATTACACCTTGATAACCTGCAAATTCTCCTGGTAAATCAATGCCAGTTGGTACACCTAAGCCAAATTGCGAGTAACCATTGCGCATTCTTTGTAGTGTATCTTCTTTTATGCCGAATCCCATGTTATACGAATAGCTTCTTCCACCAATAGCCATTGCAATTTTAAACATATAAGAGTTCGACGAGCGTTCTAATGCCATTAGCTCATTCATTGAAATACGCCCTGTTCGGTTAAAAATAGAGCTTTTCGGATCTGTACCTGCTAGCTTAATTGGTTCATCTATCATTGTTGTATTTAAAGAAATAACATTTTCTGAGTAACCAGTTAAGACAGTGGCCCCTTTCACACTAGAGCCTGCCTCATACGCAGTTGTAAATGCACCATATGAATAATCAATAATATAGCTTTCTCCTGTTTCAGGATCTTTTTCGATTTTTTTACCAACAACGGATAAAAGCTCACCTGTATTTGGGTCCATTATGACAAGAAATGCACGATCTAATAGGCTTGAAGCACCCATCGCTTTTAATTCTAGCAATTTCTTTTCAACAACGCGCTCCCCCTCAGCTTGTAGCTCCATATCAAGTGTTGTAACTAAATCTTTACCTGGTTCACCTGGATATGTCGTCTGCATTTCAACGACTTGCCCTTTTTTATTCGTAATATTTTTAACAACTGATTTTTCACCTTGCAATATTTCTTCATATTGCGCTTCGAAATAACTTTCACCAACGCGATCATTACGTGAATAATCACGAGCTAAATAAAAATTAAGTTTATTTTTTGGTATCCCTTTGCTCGGTACAGTTGTACGACCTAAAAGCGCAAGCGGTGATAGTCTGACGCGCTTCCAATCCGTCGTTGTATTAACACCTGGTAAATCAGCTAAACGCTCTGAAACACGGGCAAATTCATCGTCCGTTACGCCTTCACTTTTAATAATTTGTGGTGATAAACTGTAGCCTGATACCATTTCTCTATAAATTGCTAATACTTCTAAATCAAAATCTGTCAGCTGCGCTAATTCTTCATCTGTTATACGCTCACGGATACGACGATCCATTTCAGCATTAACCTGCTTTTCATCAAGCGTCTCGTCGGAAGCACGATAAGCTGCTCTTTCTTTCTCTGTTACTTTCGCCAGCGCTTCTTCATTTTTTAATAAAATCCAAAAATCAAGTTTATCGCGATATGTCACACGGTTTGTTGGCTGTTCAATTAATTTAGCTAACTCAATTGCAATAGACAGCATTTCTTTTTGGGTCGTCGTTTGCATCTTTGTATATGTAATCGCATTTTCTGGCTGATTGTCTACTAAAATCCGCCCATATCGATCATAGATTCGCCCACGCGGTACACTCGTATTTACACGTACTTCCTCTGTTCTTTCAATTTCAAGTACGTAATCTTCCCCTTTGACAATTTGTAAATAGCCTAAGCGGAAAATAAGCGCTGAGAATAAAATGAAAATTGAAAAGAAAAGGACATTCATCCGAAATGTAAGATTCGCTCGCTGCTTTGCTTTGGGATTTTGATTATTCTTTGTTTTTTGTACTTTTCGCATATGAAACGCCTCCTTCCCTTTTACTCCATAACATCCAGTATACCATCTGTATGCGCTAGAAAAAAGATAAATACCGCTATTTTGTGACGATAACAACAGGAAAAAGTTGCAAGGGTAAGTTCATCCAAGCATGCTCTTTGGGCATTAACATATGAACGCAGTATAAAGTGGTGATTCACCAGTTTCATAGTAGGGTTTGCAATATAATAGCATAGCAAAAAACGCAAGAAACCAACTTGATGTTGACTTCTTGCGTTTTATTCACAACCTATTTAGCATTTTCATCAGGCTGATGTATACCAAATATATTGCCCTCTGTATCTATATAATATCCTTGCCATGCCATACCTGGCAGTGCGTGCTTCGCCTTCGCCACTTTACCGCCATTTGCTAAAATTTTTGATTCAGTCGCATTATAATCTGCCACACCCATTGTGCAAACATAGCCATTTACTGGCTGATTTACTTCAGGTTCAGCTCCTTGACGTTGCATCAATGCTCCGTTTATCCCAGGCTCATCCTCACTACCAGTCACTGCTCCGAAATAAGGCATCCCCGCATAATCGCTCCAATCCTGAAACGACCAGCCAAACACCTCACCATAAAACTTTTTCGCTCTTTCCATATCGCTAACGTGTATTTCAAAATGAATTAATCGCCCCATATTCCATTCCTCTTTTCAGATAAGTTTTATCTTGCATTAACAGACTAGATAATTTCACTTTATAGTATTTTGTACTTTAGTGCTATATTTTTATACAGCTTTTACAATGCTTTATTTGCTTTATATCCCCAAAGTACGATTGGTATTACTAGAAGTGCAAAGGACATCCCAATAAAGCCAAGTGTTGCATAGCTTGAAAAGGCAACGACAACACCTGAAACAACACTACCAAATGATCCACCTAAAGCTACCGCAACATCGACAGAGCCTTGTACCTTCGCGCGATTATGTATTGTTGTTGAGTCTATAATAATAGCTGTACCACTAATTAATCCAAAATTCCAGCCAAGACCTAGTAGCATAAGTGCAACCACTAGCCAAAATAATGAATCCCCTGGCGCAAAAGCAGCACATATTCCAGCTATAGCTAATGTAACACTAGCAGCTAGCGCCACAAAAACCCTTCCTACTTTATCTACTAATATACCTGTACCTAAAGAAGGTAAATACATAGCCGCTACGTGTAAGCCTATAACAATACCAACCGCATTTAAATGACTACCATGACCTTGCATATGTACTGGCGTCATCGTCATAATGGATGTCATAATTATTTGTGTTAATACTAAGACAATCGCTCCTACTATAATCCCAATTCGCATTAATTGCTGTTTATCTATCGTCGCTTCTAATTTTACTGTTCCGTTTGTCGTATTTTGCATAGCAATTGCCTTCGCTACAAGCAATGGATCTGGTCGTAAAAAAACGAATAGTACTGTACCAGCTAAAGCATAGGCAACTGCCGCTAAAATAAATGGTCCTACTAACGTAGGTAATGTAAAGGCTTCAGCCACTTTGCCCATCGTTGTCGCTAAGTTTGGCCCTGCTACTGCACCGAATGTCGTAGCAACAAGTGCAATGCTTGTCGCAGTTGCACGCTGCTTGTCAGTCGCTAAATCTGTTCCAGCATAGCGCGCTTGTAAATTTGTCGCTGTACCTGCACCATAAAGGAAGAGTGCAATAAACAATAGCGCAATATTATGTGTTGCTCCAGCTATTATGACGCCTAGCGCACCAATACTCCCTACAAAAAAACCAGAGGCTAAACCGTAACGCCTTCCATATTTTTGCGAAACTCGCCCCACTATATAAGCTGCAAATGCCGAGCCCAATGTAAATAGCGCCGCTGGTAAGCCTGTAACGCTATCTGTTCCTAGCATATCCTTGGCAAGTAATGCACCTACTGTAATACCTGCTGCTAATCCTGCACCCCCAAAAATTTGCGAGCATAAAATGACGATTAATGTTCGCTTATAAAGCTTTTGTTGCGCTGTCTTTGAATGAATATAAAGAGCTAATTTATCATCCGACATGAAACCACTCCCTTCCGGCACACTAAGTTAGTACTAATCTACATGTTGTGAGGGCGATTGTAAACACTTACAATGAAGTTAAGGAGGGATACAATGTACATTCCAAAATATTTTAAAGTAACGGATATACAGGAAATTAAGCAATTTATTCAGCAAAATGCCTTTGCAACAGTTGTGTCGACACACAAAAATAGACCAATTGCCGTACACATACCTTTACAGCTTATATCAAAGGATGATGGTGATTATTTAACTGGCCATGTTGCTTATGGCAATCCAATTTGGCGCACACTGCAAAATAATGACGAGATACTTGTTATGTTCCAAGGCCCACATGCTTATATTTCATCATCGTGGTACGAAAAAGAAAATGTACCAACATGGAATTATCAGGCGGTTCATATTTATGGACATGCTACAACTTTTGATGGCGAGGCATTGCAGCAAGATTTAACAAGCTTACTTGAAAAATACGAAGGGCACCGTGAGCGTCCCGTACTATGGGATACATTGTCCCCTGAATTATTGGAACAAGAGCTTAAGGGTATTGTCGGCATTCAAATTAAAATTGGAGAAATCCAAGCAGCCTATAAATTAAGCCAAAATCGCCATGCACATGATTACGAAGAAATTATCAAAAGGCTACAAGAAGAACCAGATACCAACTCACACGCAATCGCAGAAGTGATGAAAAATAAATAAGATTTACCTACAATCTCTGGGCGATATGATGGATTGCAGTGCTTGGAAAATAAAATTAGATAGAATAAACATTCGATAAAAATAGAGATTTTTGGGCGGGCGTGTCTCAAAATGAAATCTCAGGCACGCTTGTCATGGTTATTTAATAGGTTTCTTCGAGGTATGTAATTTATGTGTTTATCTGCGGTTTTTTCAAGTTATCTGCGCTTTTCTATGACTTATCTGCGCTTTCCCCGAGTTATCTGCGGTTTTCCATGATTTATCTGCGCTTTCTCCGAGTTATCTGCGATTTTCCATGATTTATCTGCGCTTTCTCCGAGTTATCTGCGCTTTTCTATGACTTTTTTGCAGTTCTCCTCTAAATGCAAAGGGCTACAAGAAAATGCAGATAAAAATCTGTTTTTCTTGTAGCCCTTTTGAAAATGCTATTATTTTGCAGCTTGGAATTTAGCTTCTACTACATCCCAGTTTACAACGTTCCAGAATGCACCGATGTAGTCTGGACGACGGTTTTGGTAGTTTAAGTAGTAAGCATGCTCCCAAACGTCTAAGCCTAAAACAGGAGTTTTGCCTTCCATTACAGGTGAATCTTGGTTTGGAGTAGATGTTACAGCAACGCCGTCTCCATCAACGATTAACCAAGCCCAGCCTGAGCCAAAGCGAGTTGTAGCTGCTTTTGCGAATTCTTCTTTGAATGCGTCAAAAGAACCGAATTTTGCATCGATTGCAGCTGCTACTTCACCAACTGGTGTATTTGAACCGCCTGGAGCGATTACTTCCCAGAATAATGTGTGGTTAGCATGTCCACCACCGTTGTTGCGTACAGCCGTTTGTTTGTCAGCTGGAAGTGCGTCTAAGTTTGCGATTAACTCATTTACATCTTTACCAGCAAATTCAGTGCCTTCTAGTGCAGCGTTTACATTTGTAATGTAAGTTTGGTGGTGTTTTGAATGGTGGATTTCCATTGTGCGTGCATCGATATGTGGTTCTAATGCATCATAAGCGTAAGATAATTTCGGTAATTCGTAAGCCATTATAAATTCCTCCTCAAAGTTGAAAAAATCATTCTTCATGTATTAGGTTATCAAAATTGGTACAGACCTTCAATGAAAAAAACTCCAGAACAAATATTTCGGTCTTTTGACGGAAATTTGTTCCACCCTAACAGGTAATAATTATTTCTACGACAAGTAACCGCAGAAGTAATTTCCCCACATTAAATAGCAAGAACAAAAATAATAATCATAATCGCTTGAACTACGCCCTTTGCAGCTACGGATGTTAAAAACCCTACAACTGAGCCTACTCCTGTACGAACAGCTTGCTTAAATGTCGTTTTTTCAACAAGTAATTCTCCAATGACCGCCCCTAAAAACGGACCAATTAATATACCTGCAAACGGAATTACAAACGGTCCAACAAGTAGCCCAATTGTGCTTCCCCACATACCTGCCTTTGAGCCTCCAAATTTTTTAACGCCAACCAGATTAGCCAGTGTATCAACAACAAACAATAGAACAACGAATAATACTTCAATTACCCAGAACCACCAAGGCAAGGCAAATGTGTAAAATAAGCCGTAGACGATAAAGCCCGCTGCAATAAATAATACAGACGGAATAATTGGATAAACTAGCCCAACGAAACTAATAACAAAACACGCAATAATTAATACCCATGCGACAATATCCATAAATTCCACTCCTTTTCTTAATTATTACGTACGTTCATAATCATCAAAAGTTTCAAAGTGGCACTTTCTATTTTTCGGAACATGCTTTTCGTGATACACTGACTGTTGGAGGAGAGAATACATATGAAATTAAAACATTCACAGCTTTTTCTTGATAGTTTGTATCAACCTAAAAAGCTTGCTGCATATAGAATTATGCCCATTGGAAAAGTGATTCAATACGTATTTTTGCTTATTACGGCGATGACTGTTTTTTCACTGGGGAAGTTTTTCAATACGGAAGTAAATCAAATTTTTGCTTATAAGGAAATAGAGGAATTTGCCAGCGATTTGAAATGGCTTGTATACATTATTTCTATCGTCTTTTTATTCGTCATGAACACACTTATTTTATTTGCTAAAATTAGCATTTATGCTTATGCTGGGCATCTATTCTTGAAGCCATTGAAGCGGCGCGGGGAATATCGACAAGTATGGCGCACCACTGCCTTCGCTATTACATGGGAAGTGATTTTATCTATTATTTTAAGCTTCTTTGCTATTCCGTCAACTGTTTCCATTTTACTATTTATCGTTGTCACAATGACTATGCTGTTAATAGCTTTAACAAAATACCCTAAAATGCCGCAAGCATAACCTAGAAAGGGATATCAGGAAAATTTTTATTTCCCTGATATCCCTTGGTGATTTCTTGTGAAGGCGTAAAAAGTATCATTTTAGAGCAAATAAAAAAGAAATCGTTTTAAGCTCGAAATGAATTCATTTGATAGAAAAAAACCAATTTACTTTACACTGTGAAAAATAAAAGATTTTGTTTCTGCAGTGGCTTGCTTAAACTTCCAATCTCCATAAGCTTGAATTTGTGAAAAACCTACTTGTTGTAATGATTCATGAATTACTTCTTGTGAGCGAAATTTTAATTGCATTTTTTCATGAACAAGTATTTCATTTGTACGTGCATTTTTCACAGTTTCATAAAACGTAAAAACATCTTCTATGAAGCCCTCATAGTCTGTCCAAATTTCAAGTGGCTCACCACTCACCTGATCCGTTGCAAAATCAGGTGTTAGATCTTTTTTCCACTGCTCCCACGCTTTTGCTAATGGATTACGGGTATCAAAAATAAAGTGTCCCCCAGATTTTAATGCTCTATGTGCATCTGAAATAACTTTATGCCAACTTTCCTCTGTAAGAAACACCTGTGCAACATTCGCTGTCATAATAACAGCTTCATACGCATTTGTTTCTAAATTTGTGCTATCCCCAACAGTCCAAGTCACTTCTCCTGAAACCTCTTTACTTCTCGCATATTCAATCGCTTCTTCGTTTGGATCAATAGCTGTAATATGATAGCCTGCTTTTGCAAAATGAGTTGTCAATCTCCCTGTTCCGCAACCTAAATCAGCAATTTTTTTAGCATTGATTTTCTTCAATAATTCTAAAAAAAACTCATCGTCTTTGCCCCAGCTATTAATTTGATCATACACTAGCGGAATCATTTATTTACCTACTTCCTAACTCGTTTTTAAAAAATACTTAAATTATAGCGCTGTGATAATGCCTCTAAAAACTTCATACCAGCTACACTATTTCCAACGGCATCAATGGCCGGGCCAAAAATTCCGATGCCTATCGTGCCTTGTAATTGTTCAATTTGTACATCCCTTGCCACACATAAAATGCCACCTGAAACACCGCTTTTCGCTGGTAAGCCAACAAATGCGGCAAATTTCCCAGATGCATTATACATACCGCAAGTAAGCATAAGCGCTTTAGCTATTTTCGCTATTTTAGCATCGAATATTTGCTGCTTTAATAATGGATGGTAGCCATCGTTTGCAATGACTAAGGCAATTGTTGCGAGTTGCTTGACATTAATTAATAAAGCGCACTGCTTTAAATATGCTTCTAAAGCGATTTCTACATCACCCTGCAAATAGCCATTTGCTTTTAAATAATAGGCAATCGCTCTATTACGATAAGCCGTTTCCCATTCAGAAGTAAATACTTCCTCACTAATTTCACATTGTTCGCCAGTAATTTTTTCAATAAAGTTCTGCAAATTGCTAACTTTTTCATCCACTTGATCACCAGGAAGCATTGATGAAATCGTAATAGCTCCTGCGTTAATCATTGGGTTAAAAGGTTTGCCTGGCTGATGACTTTCCAAACGAATAATCGAGTTGAAAGGATCACCCGTCGGCTCCACATCAACATATTGAAGCACGTGCTCGGTGCCGTATGTTTCACAAACAAAAATAAAACTAATGACCTTTGAAATACTTTGTAATGTGAAAAATTGTTGATAATCCCCTTCTTGAAATGTCGTACCATTGCCGTCAATTAATGATACTGCTAACAGTTTTGGGTCAACACTACTTAACGCTGGTATATATGTAGCAACATGCCCTTCTTTATAAAACGGCTGTGCCTCACGAATGAGCTGTTGTAATTGTTGCATCGTATATTTCCCTCCAAAAATTAATAAATAACTACTATCAAGAATAGAATACACCAATTAGACATTAAATAGTATCGCGACTCTATTTTTAGGAGGATTGTTATGCGTTACATTATTTTTACAATACTATTTTTTATTGTTGCTACAGTTGTCAAAATAGATTTACAGGAAGGAACGCTTCCTCTTGCTTCATTTTATGCTGAAGAAATTTGTGAGGAGCAAATTGAGTATGAGTGGCATAATGTCGTTGTTCGTGTGCAGCAAAGCGATACGATTTATAGCTTATTTGCTGCAAGTCCTACAAGCGCTCCATTTCCTGAACGCCTTGCCGAATTTTATAAGGCAAACCCGCATTTACAGCAGCAATCACTTGTACCAGGCGAATTAATCAAATTACCAATCCGCAAAGAAAAGGAAAATATGTGTCTTTAAAGCCCTCAGTTTCTAAAGTGCTGTAGTTAATTCTTGTCCTTGCTTATTTTCACTGCTAAAATAGTGACAGTGAGAGCATTTTTCTGAGCAATAATTTGAGAGCGCAACAACAAATCGGTGTGCTGCGTCATATTATAAAAGCTCGGAGGCAATTGTATGATTGTACAATTGATTTTTGTAAGCCCAAAAAGGAGAGAATTTACATGAGTGAAATCGTTCACCGTTCCAATACACGCCCTGTACGCGTAGGAAATTTAACAATTGGTGGTAGCAATGAATTATTCATCCAAAGTATGTGTACAACAAAAACACATGATGTGGAAGCAACAGTAGCAGAAATTTTGCGTTTAGAGGAAGCAGGCTGTCAACTTGTGCGTGTCGCTGTACCAGATGAGCGCGCGGCAGATGCCATCGCAGAAATCAAAAAGCGCATCCATATTCCACTTGTTGCAGATATTCATTTCGACTATAAGCTTGCATTGAAAGCAATTGAAAATGGTATTGATAAAGTTCGTATTAATCCAGGTAATATCGGTCGTCGAGAAAAAGTAGAGGCGGTCGTAAATGCAGCAAAGGCAAAAAATATTCCTATTCGTATCGGTGTAAATGCTGGTTCATTAGAGCGCCATATTTTAGAAAAATATGGCTATCCTACAGCAGATGGTATGGTTGAATCCGCACTACATCATATTAAAATATTAGAAGACTTAGATTTCCACGATATTATCGTCTCAATGAAGGCTTCTGACGTAAACTTGGCAATTGAAGCGTATGAAAAAGCATCGAAAGCCTTCGATTACCCATTACACCTTGGTATTACTGAGTCTGGTACATTGTTTGCAGGTACTGTAAAATCAGCGGCTGGTCTTGGCGCTATTTTATCTAAAGGCATCGGGAATACATTGCGTATTTCTCTTTCCGCTGACCCTGTGGAAGAAATTAAGGTTGCGCGTGAGCTATTAAAATCATTCGGCCTTGCTTCAAATATGGCAACACTTATTTCATGTCCAACATGCGGACGTATTGAAATTGACTTAATTTCGATTGCGAATGAAGTGGAAGAATATATTTCTAAGTTAAATGTTCCGTTAAAGGTTGCAGTGCTTGGCTGTGCGGTAAACGGTCCAGGTGAAGCGCGTGAGGCTGATATCGGCATTGCAGGCGCACGTGGCGAAGGTTTATTGTTCATGAAAGGCAAAACTGTACGTAAAGTACCTGAGGAAACAATGGTTGAGGAATTGAAAAAAGAAATCGATAAGCTTGCTGCTGAAATGGAAGAAAAGCGAGCTGCTGAAGAAGCTCGAGCTTAATAGGGTGTGATAGCAATGACGAAAAAACCTCGATTCGGCATCGATATTGACGGTACTGTTACTAGCCCGGCAACGCTAATACCGCATATAAATAAACAATACAACGTCAATATTACGCTTGACGATGTCGTAGAATATGACTTTTTAAGTGCATTTCCACATCCCGTTGACCGCGATGAATTTGCACATTGGTTTACAACGAATGAGCCACAGCTCTATGCAGCAAGCGAGCTAGCAGACAATGCAAAATCAATTTTAAGCGATTGGAAAAATCGCTATGAGTTATTTTATATTTCTGCACGTGGTGAAAACGTACTTGATATAACGAAAAATTGGTTCCATACACATGCCATTCCGTATGACCATATCGAATTAATCGGTAGCCATGATAAGCTGTCTACAGCAAAATATCACTCTGTTGATGCATTTTTCGAAGATAAGCACGACAATGCAGTGATGCTTGCAGAAGAATTAGATATTCCAGTTATTTTATTCGATACGCCTTATAATAGGCTAGCAACACCGAATAAAGTTATTCGCGTTAACAACTGGATTGAAGCGAACGACTGGATTTGCAGAAATTTTTAATGTTATGAAAAGCTGTCGGGCTAAAATTGCCCGACAGCTTTTCATACGTCTAGTATTCCCCGTATCCACCTGTCTACAAAGCTTTCAAATGTAATGCCGTATTGATTATAAATTTCGTGATAAACAAAATATACCCCGAGCTTATCTAGCAGCTCGTCATCAATGCGCATACACCCCTATCCTTTCTAACACTATCATACGCAGTGAAAACGGATTATATGAAAAACTAGCTGGATTAGCCTTAATCCGTTTTAATTATAGTTCTAAAGTAACAAATTACCCGATTAGCAGGTGAATTCGCCCGTTTCATAGCACGTTTCGCTCGAAAACTCCTTCAATTCGCCCGATAGTTTTAAAAAAGCTTGAGAAACTGAAGGATTCTCATGTTTTTAGGATTTTATACCAACTTATTAATCACTTCAATCATTTTTCTTCGTGTTTCATCTAATTTTTGTTCATCAATAGGAGCTTCTTCGCCTTCCATATAGAAATCTGCGAAATTTTGACCCTCATACCTTGGCACAACATGCATATGAAAATGCGTTAACTCGTCAAAAGTGCCACCATTTTGGCATATAGTTATGCCATCTGGATCAAACAATTTTTTAATAGCTCTTGTTATAATCTGCCCTGCTTGCATTACTGAGCATGCTGTATTTTCGTCAAGCTCATCTAAATATCGAAAATGCTTTTTAGGTAATATCAATACATGTCCTTCATTATATGGATTGTGATCTAAAATACAGCAAACCTCATCATTTTCAAACACTACATTCACAGCTATTTCTTTATTTGCTAAATTACAGCCTAAGCAAGTCATTTAACCCCACCCCCTATTAACTCGAGCGTAAAATTTTCCATCTAATTCTTTGAAATTATTTTTTTCTTTTCCACCACACAGATTCACAAATCATAATCTTTTCTAATTTGTCTTCATTATCATAAATAAAATTATAGCTCAATGGCGTTTCTACTAGAGAATTACAAGAAACTACTTGGTCTACCCTGTTAGAATCATAATAAATATAGTTCATTGCGGACCAATTTCTTTTTCCACCAATTCTTACCTCTACCCAATTATGCTCATCTAAAGGTTTAAAGACACTAATAGCTACTAATGTTGTAGGATGATCATTCTCTGGATACCATCTCGTTACATAGGAATTCACGCTTTTATCCGAATTCATAATATATATATGAGTCCCAACGCCTAATTTTATATCATTGTCAGCATATGGATGCTGCATAATAATGAGCTGATCTAATTCATTAAACCCAAAAGAGTGGATGGTTCTTTTACTAAACCTTGCATCTTCCGTTATGTTTTTCAAAATCCTTCCCTTTTTAAATTTATGTATCTCATGATAATAAGGAAGGTACGTATAATATTCATCAGTAGCATATTTCCAATAAGAAACCGCAGATAGCTTCGCAGTAATCATACCGTCTATATTCTGTTCCACCTCACTCCATTTGTCTAATAATTCTTGACGAATTTCAAGTACTGTTGAATTCATTCTATTCCCCCTATAATTGAATCTTGTCCAATATGCAACAGAACAATGGAAATTATAAACTGTTATACTTTTAGTATTAAATTCTTATTCATAAATCTTACCTACATACAACATTTTGGATAAGAAGTTCCAATTAATACTTATAGGTGCATCAGAGTGCCCATAAAACTCTTCCATATCTTCCATCCAACTTTCAATGGCTTGAAGATATAAATCTATAGATTTATTCTCCCATTCATCTCTATTCTTTTTATAATCATCTGATAATAAATTTACAAATTCTAAAAACTGTTCCTTGTTTGTTACATTTTCAATTTTGTCATACCAATCCATACAATTGCACACCTTTCGTGAATATCTAGTCTACTACCTTTTGAATATTTCAAGATTAAACCAGCTTGGTACTTTCTCGTTTTTTACTGCTTCCTACATTATTGTGCTTACATATCATCACTTAGTAATTAACGAATTCCTAAAAATTCTTTTGTGAAATATAGAATTGAAAATCACTTTTTCTTTAATTGCATATACTGTACATTAGCAATATTTTCATACCCTATTCTTCCTAGCCCACCCCTCATACCTATAATAAAATCTCCTTTATATATGACAAGTGAATTCGGTTCAAAGGTACTGAATGGGAAATTATTGAATATAATATTTTTTTTAAATGTTCCCCCTTCATTACATACTGTAAATAAATTCTCGCTTGATAGGACATACAAAATTTCATCAAGTATATAAAAATCAATTGGACACTCCTTTAATTCTAGGCACTCTTTAAAAGAGACGCTAATGCCATCGTATATTAATTTATACAAAATGCCTTCATTTAAATACATATGTTCTAATCCCTCTAGAAAATATATCTCCCCCTTATACTCAAATATTGATTTTACATTGCATTTTTTTAATAATACTTCCGTTAAATCATTATAAATGACTTTTAATTCTCCTCCCCATTCTCCATAATCTGTGCCTACTATTTTCAAATCAAGATATTCATATTGTATTTTATGTTTTTCACGATACCTAGAAATCACTAGTTCTCCATTTATTATTTCAACACAATAATGTTTTGAGTTGTTTATTATCTGTAACCATTTTTTACTACCTATATCAGGAATTATAGTTGCTATAAAATCATTCAAAAATGGCATAGTGTTATTTAATACCTCCATTATCTGTATACAGTTCTGGGCATAAAGGAATCCTAGCTTATGGTATTTTAAAGGCTATTATGTACATTGAGTAAAAAAAACACCTGTGTCATTTTGATTATCATTTTTATTTAAAAATAAATATCCAATCGAGTCACTTAGGCTAAAAATATCTTGAAACTCTTTTGGAAAATCACCACCATAAATTTGTAGACAAAATTGATAATCATCTAAACCTAAGTTTTCCATTTGTAACAGCGAGGGTTGGTTGCCAATTAACGAACCACAATAAAATTCTATATCATCAAAATCTTCATCCAATTCCTCTATACTCAAATTCAATTCATCTCCCAAAACGAACTTTTGTGCTGGAATGAGGAAATCTGATTCATTTCGAACTTCCCCTACTCCGTGTAATAAAACTCTTGTAAATCCTTGTTTAATGCTTTCTAGCTCTTCCTTATCTCCATGGAAAGTAATTAAATCTAAAAAGTAATCATCTCTTTTATACGTTGTAAAAACAGATAGGATATGTTCTTTTGGTAAGTTTAAATTTAGAGTATTATTAAGAAAATTCGTTGGTAAAGATAATACAAGTGTTAATTTATCTCCGTTTGGATTTAATGGCCAATCAATATTTTGAGGCAAGAAGCTATATCCGCCAATTCGTGGTACAATGGCTTCATTTTCAACATCTTTAAAAATAATTTCAACTGACATATTTTCAACTCCTATATTTTTTTGCACAAGATTATAGTGGAATAAATCATTCCGAAAAAGTTCTATTGCCTTTTCTTGTAATTCAATACCAATCCCTTCTAATTCTTCTAACCTACTATTTGTCATGCTGTTTTATAGGAAAGACTCGCCATGTTATGAAAAGTCAAGGCGAGTCCATTATCTATTTGTACATGGACTTCGTTTTTACTTTTCTAAACTGACGTCTACTTGTTTGAGTATGCTCCAGTCCTTACTCCCATCTTTTGCATGAATATTGCTCGTAAAAATTACCGATATTTTCCTTACTTAGTATTTTCATATCATAAAAAAGACTTTCAAGAATATCTTCAGCAATCTCTCCGTCTTCTGCACAACCAGTATTTTTTGCCAGAAGTTCTAACCCTACTTTTATTATATGCTCTCTGTTTGCCTCTGACAGAGTACTATCATTATAAACTTGAATTATTAATTTTTTTATTTGTTCTTTAGTCTTTTTATTTTCAATGTAATCTTCCTCTTCATTTTTGAATTGTTTACTGTAGTAGTTCTTTAAAGAATCTCTAATTTTGTCGATTTCACTTTGATAATCTATTTTCATAATTTAACGACACCCTCCCTTTTTATGAATAGTCTTGGCATTTTTAGGTATTTCACCTTGTATGAGAACCTCAGCATCTTTCTTTGCATATCTATATGCTGGATCTCTAAAACGCTTACCTGTTTGAGAATCAATCCTATTAGATACGTCAAAAACTTTGTGAGAGTCTAACCTATCGGAATCGATGATAATACAATCTGATTTCTACACCCTCCTAGTTGTCCACTAATTTGAATGGCTGCGAGCTGTGTCATATGCCTTATTGATTTCCGTTCTACATCAATGCCTACTCGTCATCTGTGCTAGATTGCCAAGTTCATCATAGCTGCTCGCATTTTGCCATTCTTTATTGACTTGTCTTAACAGGTCTCGCTCTAGCTTGACGAGCATGTGGAGATTTTCCGTTTCCACTAATAACCCATTTTTATCATAGCCAAATGTTTCCTATGTGTCATTGAAATAGTCTGCTCAAATCACATCATGAGGAATTTTTTCTACCAAGCCCACTGGATTGAGTTCATACACCCCTTCCATTTCATCAAAGCCGATTTCTTCCCCAATTTGTGCCTTTAAATCAAAACAAAAAACACATGTGCATGGAATAATACCATATACATGTGTTTTCACATTTCTCTTACAAATATAAACCTGTCTGTACTGTTAAAAAACTTTAGCGATTGATAAAATTAAACGGCATAGAATCTGCTAATCATATTTTTTCATACGCAAAATAAAATTTCATATTTCAATCATTTTTATTCATTTTTTCATCCGTTAATCTAATTGCATCTGGCAAAATAAGATTGTATTCTTGAGCTACAACTTCAATAACCTCATCATAGCATTCAAGAAAATAATGCTTAAATCCCTTTTCAACTAATGTCTTTTGCTGATTTAAAAAGTCAGAATCAATTACTTCACAAAAACACGTATCTAATAAATTTTCGTCAAAATAATCAAGGGCACAAATTCCAAACTTGACTACATTTTTAAAAATAATAGAAATATCAATGTAATGTTCTTCTGTGGAAATATTTGATGCCAACGTTGTTGCTAAATTTAACGACAATTCAACTTCTTTTGGATATCGATCCATAATGAACTTTTCTAAAACCAACGCATCTCTAGCATCTATTACACCAATTGCTGTATCTATAAATTTAGTTCTCATTAATATCCTCCATTTCTTTACCTAGAAGTTTGCTTTAACAAGGAGGATTATACCTATCTTACTTGGTTACCATTTTATCTACTTTATGAGGTCCTTCACAATTATCCATCATTTTATTTTGCATTGGATTTGTCCTATCGAATTTAATAGCTAAACTCCATATATCCCCATCTTCTAGTATCTCTGTAGTTGGATAATACTCTATCCCTTCAATATATTTATTTCTAAATTATAAGCCCTTCTATCACAACAGACAAAAGAGCTTTTCCAAGAGAAAAAATCGACTCAAAAGCTTTCTATGTATACTCTAACTTTTTTTATTCGTATATTTTTAACAGTCAAACAATTCATTAGCCAGTTGAGAAATTTTTTGAACAGCATCTTCAATACGATTTTGTTCATCCATTGAGTATTTATCTTCATTAAAATAAAAATAATTACTTATATCTATAAATGCTCATGCAAGTTTTTTGGGAACAACATCTAAATTCTTATATTTAACTATTAAAAACTGCGATAGTCTATTTCTCTTCAATTCTTATTTTTGCACCCAAAGAATTAAAATATTCAGCTAAAACTAAAGTATTTTCCCCATATCCCTCTGCTATTAGGAAAATATCTCCATTCAAGCGATTTCGTATCTCATCAAGTGATAATCCTGTTTCTTTTTTTAATGCTAGTATCACTTTTGATTTATTTTCACCTGGATCATCGAGATACACAAAATATTTTTTCACTTTTTCGATAGTTCGTTGCTTAATTGGAGCAAAATTCTCGTTTGATTTCACAATAGGAAGGAATTCGCATATATTCTCGATTTCTTCATCACTTAACTTAACTTTCCACTCCTTCTCCATTAACTCATAAAAATTTGATTGATATTCACCGCTTTTATAATATCTATCATCATGTTTGTTAAGCCAAACAGATAAAAAATAGTCGAATTTTTCTAGTGAATCCACTAGTAGTTTTGGGGAAAAATCTTCTCCAACATAATCGTAATAAATTGGAGTTTCTTCTTTACTTATGTCTGCTATCACTGGATTCCCACTCCAACTGGAAATAATGATCCAATTTTCACACCATTCCATTGTCTTTGAAATATCTATCCAACCTTTATCATCCCTAATGAACCTGTAACCTTCTAAAGCAACCATTAGATTTTCCATACCAAATATATAGAAATCGTTAGTCCAATTAAACATTATGTCATTAGATTTTGGTAAATCACAGTACCATTTCAAAAGTGCTTGGCTTAAAAGAGGAAGTTTAAAAATTTTTTCTAACTCCCGTTTGGTTTCTGTAGATGTTCCTAAACATTTGATCTTACTAGCATTTTCATGCTTAGAAATTGAACGAGCCAGGTACTTCATCGTTTTTTCAGCTCCCTCCATTGTTGCATCTATTTGGATATAGCTATAATACATATCATTTTAGCTCATTGACAGTATATGTTGATGCTATTAATTCAATATAACTATCATATCCTTTAACAATATAATGTTTCAAATTCAACCTATTTCTAGGGTCGTACCTCTTTATATTTCTCTGTAAATATTCTGAATCTATCACTTCATAAAACCCTGAATCTGGATGATAGAGCTTTTCTTCATCATTCTCCAAGTGATTTTCAATAGGTAATTTCTCAGAAATATAAAAATTATTATAATTGGATTCATCGAATTTTAATTTTATGCATTTAACTTCGGCTGCAATTGAAAAAATAATTTCTATGTTAACACATTTTTTATCTATGCTCTTTAATGGTATAGCACCAACCTCTATTCTCACGTCACCCGACTCTATATAAACCAACTCTAAATCAGTGGTAGATATTTTGAATATAAAATTTACTGGCTTTAAAGTGAACATATTAAAACCTCCCAATTTCTAGTTTAGAAAATTTGTAACACATCGTACTGCCATTGGTTGATGTCATTGCCTGGTAAGATACGTTCAATTTCTTTACCGAGTTCATTGTATTGCATCGCTGCTGTCCACTGCTTTTGTTCTTTTTAGGAAGCAGTTGGCTTTGTTATATGCCCCATTTGATTACGCGCAACATCAATGGCTGCCCCTAAAATTCTCTCAAACTCTTGAACAAGCTCATTGTGCTGCATCGAATCTGTCCACTTAGATTACACTGAGCGAGAAGCTATCATTTGCAAGACACCATCCATCTCATTACATGTGACATCAATTTGGGAATCAAAAAGCATGGCTCCTGTACAAAACAGAAACCATCACTTGGCTGTTTAATTTTTTTTGAGTTTGTCCTTAACTTGGGTATCATATTAAATTCGGTGGATTTATGCTACTATATCTAACGAGGAATATTAAAAATAGTAAAATACAAAAATAAGTTAGTTTTGTAACAAAAACGAAGAGAATTGCAATAAACACCTAGACCAAGTATTCATATTACCGCTCTGATATTCGTTAAATTAATGGGCGATATATATCTTTCCAGTGAGGAATCATTTCTTCTGAAAAAATATAAACAAAATCATTAGAAGTTAGGTTTCCTAAATTGTCTAATGCAATTCCAAACTTGAAATATATTTTATAATTTCTGTTTATAAAATACTCTTCATTTTTTAAACTATCCAATTTAGAACCGAATTTTGATAACAATTTATTATCAATAAAAACATCCTCTTTACAATTTAAGGCTAGTTGAATTAACTGTCCTTTTTCATTATACATTGCTTGACTATTCGCCCTATTTTCAGTAGTTATACCCTTTTTACTATTCTTGCTTATTTTTAAAGGAATTCCCCATATTTTTTCAATTTCACTCGGTTGCATGCCGAATTTCAATAACCCTACAGATTGATATGGAGTTATTTCATATTTTAAGTTTATTACCTGATTTTCAATACTTCTGAATTGAAAACCAAATTCTATATCTTTTTCATAAACTCTTTTTTGGTTATCTGAATAAATTGTTAATTGAACTCCATCATCAGGAAAGTCTAAACCGTAAATCGACATATTATATTGAGGAAATATATAGCATCCATCAATAAAATACGGATTTTCTTTGAATAAAAATTGCTTTGATTCATTCATTAAATCCACTTTTTGTTTATTCAAGAAAATAATCTTTGGATTGTTCACAGAAATACTTACTAAAACATCATCTACAAAATGAAATATAAAATCATCTTGATATTGAAAAAACTCTTTTCCTTTAACATTTTTCTTATCCACTTCACCTAAGATATTATTTAAGTCTGAAGATGTCATAGATAGTTTTACTTCGTTTATCCCAATTTTGGGTAATATGTTTAACTCTCTACTCATAATTTCTACCTCATCTACAATATTTTCTTGTTAATCTTTTTTGTTCTGCATTAGTTATATATCCATTGTCTCCTGCGTATTCCAACATTAAATTAAGAACCAAATTTTCGTTGTATGTCTCGTATATGTATTTCCATTAATCCCTCAAATTTCCTGTTATCAATTAATTCTTTTTGGTATGCTCTCCATTGACCTGATCTCCTATATTCTTTGCTCTAACACTAGCGTAAGGACCATCTTATTTTAAGTCAAAAATATCAATATAAATATTAGAGTCAATGACATATCCATAAAGCATAGGTTTCCCACCAGCAAGTCCAATTGGATCTACTTGCGTATAATTTGCGCTAGGTCATAGTAGTGGAATCAATTATAGTACAACACAATTTTTATATCCTCATACTGCCCTTGATAACAGAATGGAATAAAGTCTTGCTTACCTGTAAATTCTTTCACTCGTCCATAAATATCAACTGTAGCTGACCAAACCCTATTACCTTGTTCATCGTATGCTTCAACAGGCGTTCCAAGATAATCACTTATAATACTACTTGTAATCTTAGCTGAAGGGACAAACCCATAATTAAACACCCATGTGACTAGCTTATCTTCTATATCGATATCAGTCTGTTTAGAATTTTCACCAAATCCCAATATTTATCTGAATCATTCTGCTAAATATTGAGTTAATTGTCAATAAAATATCAATAAACAAGTGGCAATAAACCCTTATTTAACGGATTTATCACTACTTACTAATTTATCTAAAAGAACTTTTAATCAATTGAAGAGTATAAGGACTTGTTGTAAGTATAAATATCTATATTTTACCAGACTCTTTATTCACCAATTTTCGTTTCTTTTTACAATTCAAAAATACTACATTTTATTTTATAATAAATCAATTCCTCATTTATTATTTTTTCAATTTCTCCCCAGTCCCCTCCTGCTAATCCTGAGCCAATTTTAGGCATTTGTATAGATAATCTATTTTTTAATGAAAATCTTGCGACTTTTTTTAAGCATAAACGAAGTGCATCATAATCAATATAAGTTGTACTATCTTTATAATTTTTCCTTACACCTTTTTGTGCAAGCATATTTGCAATAAAAATAGTTTTCTGTTGCCCTACACATACAAACTGAACTTCTCCTAGCCTAAATGTTTCCTTGTCCTCAGACCATTTTAAATATTCTTTCTTTGCAAAGGGGAATTGCTTTGATAGGGATAGAACAAAACCTTTTCCCCATAATCCTAATATGTTAACAACATGAATGATTAGTGTATTTTCTTCTAAAGGAAGGGATGCATCACCTTTTAAGTAACTTATTTGAGGTTTGTTAGTATCAACTAAAATTGCCTCCTTCCACTTACTTTCAAATTCTACACTAGTAATAGGTGTACTATCGCTTAAATCTAAGCTATCGATATGTCCATCGTACAATAAAAATCCAATATTTTCGTTCCAATCTTTCAATGATGAAGAAATATACATATCGTTATTGATTATGTTAATTTGTCTAGTTGCAAATCCATTTTCAAATTCTGTAAATAATTGCCCGTTACCTTGTGCAAAATCAACATCATCACATTTATAATATAATAAACTATTATCAGGTTTTACATACTGTTCCACAGCTACTTACCACCCTTTTTGAAATATCCAAATCCGCTACTCCATCAATAATAAAAGTCAATCTGAAATATCAATTTCCACAAAATGAGATACATTATTTAGTTTTCTAGCATCATCATATATATTTGCAGCTAATTGGTCTTATCTGCCTTTATTGGATTAGGGAATATGTCAGTAAATCACCAAATAAATAAAATAGTGACACCCTCCTCCATCTAATAGGCCTAAACCTGTAAGCTTTTTAACCACCTATCCTGTATACTAATAAAAAAATAGATATAAAGAGTCTTATGACACTGTATACCTATGTTTTATATTTACCTAGCTATGAAATTAAATCAATGTAAATTAGTTCTAAATTCACCTATATAATGCAATTCATTATAAAGTTTATTTTTATCAGCTACTTCTATCTCTGGATCCATGTAATAAAACATAGCGTTAACATTTTCTAATCCTTTTTTAATACATACAGCCTGTATTTCTAACAGTGTTTCCTGTGATATCGATAACTCTTCCAACAAAACTCTGACATTTACCATATCATCTTCTTTGTAAACTCCAATATAGTCCTCATCATACCATTTTTCGTTTATATCCAGACAAAATTTACATACTTTGTAAAGGGGATCATCAATATCCATATCCGGATCATCATAGTCTAATTCAAAATATTTTTCAAAAGTTTCATCATCACTATTATTAATCCCTAACCAAACATGTACTTTAGACATATCCATTATTATTTACAACCCACTTTCATATATTTTCTATGGTGCTTTGCAATTATTATTCTTGCTTCCTTTTTGGAATTGGCTTCGTTTAAAGCCGAGACAATTGTCTATGAAAATTACTACTTGCTTTACTAAATTGACCTAGAAGACCTTTTAAACCAGTTGAATGTGGTCCAGAATGTACATTTCCCTTTCTAAACCTTCTATATGCTTTTTTTAGATTTAAACTTACTAACCTGCCTCCTACTATTGGTAAAATACTCTTCATTTTTAAACTATCCAATTTAGAACCGAATTTTGATGACAATTTATTATCAATACTCTTAGTAAAATCAAAGCGCAGTAGCTCCTCAGCAGCACTAAAATTAAAAATATAGCCAAACTCCAAATTTGATTTCAAATCATTTCTACAATAACCTGTTATTCTAACTGAATAATTACTCTTTGACACCTGCACACTGTTACAATTATCATAACTTTCATCTTTTATATCTTCGTAGTTCAAATAATAATTTTTAATACGTATAACCAAGTAACAATTTTTTAGTTATTGTTAAAATCCTCCAAGTCAGATAGTTTGATATCATAGCCTTTCTTAATAGGTAAAAATAAATATTTTAGAGTCTTATGATTCATGATATCTTTTATTTTGCCATCTCCAATACTTGTTGTTCCGATAATATGAACTTCTTGTAAGTTAGGTAATTGATGTAGGAAATCCAATGAAGGTATTTCACCACAACTTTCAATTATTATTTTTTCTATGCTAGAAACATTTCCAATTGAGTTCCAATCTTTAATATTTTTGCAATTTTGAAAACCTATTGAAGTTAATGATTTTCCTTCTTCAATCCACTTTAAAGAAGTCATTTTTGAATTATAACTAATTCCTAAGTGCTCTAAGAAAGGCATGTACTTAAGGGCTTCAAATTCAAATATTTTAGTTTTTACTAGCCCTATTCTTTTAGCATTTGTAAATATATTGA
Source organism: Bacillus ndiopicus (assembly GCF_000612805.1). Classification (GTDB taxonomy): domain Bacteria; phylum Bacillota; class Bacilli; order Bacillales_A; family Planococcaceae; genus Metasolibacillus; species Metasolibacillus ndiopicus. Next base: position 663,482 of record NZ_HG964404.1, read on the forward strand.
ATTCTTTAGATGAAACGCCATTATAATTATCAATAAACAGGTACTCTATATTCTTATTTTGAAAAACTGAACTACAAGTTTTTTTATCATAATTTAAGTAAACACACCACAATGAATTTAACTCCGCAAAGGGAATTACTTCATCAGTCTTTCCCAGAAAATTAAAGTATTCTAATGAACTATAATTTTTTAATTCATTTAAGGATCTATAATCATAAGCGTTTAACCTAAGCCCTCTAATTTTTGAAATAGCATTAAGATTTTTTATATTTTCAAACTTGTGCTTTATACTATCATGTGAAACTGATACACTGTCTATTTCTTGCCTTTCTATCCCCTCGATATCAACTATCTCTATATCTGGATTTATGTTAATAAACCTAAATTTCCTATTGAAATAAACTTTGTCAAAAACCATAATAATCTCTCCCAGAACCCATTATTTTGAACTACCAGGACTTTTTATTTTATTTGCGAGATCTTCACCTGTATCTTCAAAGGCTTTAATTATATCTGCCTCTGTTTTGAAAAAGTCTGCTTCTTTACCATGTGAAACTACCAATATTTGCAAGGGTTTCAACTGTGATGATGTTAATTTACCTGTGCCTAAATGTTGTCTTAATTATCTCATTGACAGTATACGTTGATGCTATTAATTCAATATAGCTATCGTATCCTTTAACAATATAATGTTTCAAATTCAACCTATTTCTAGGGTCGTACTTCTTTATATTTCTCTGTAAATATTCTGAATCTATCACTTCATAAAATCCTGAATCTGGATGATAGAGCTTTTCTTCATCATTCTCCAAGTGATTTTCAATAGGCAATTTCTCAGAAATACAAAAATTATTATAATTGGATTCATCGAAATTTAATGTTATACATTTAACTTCAGCTACTATTGAAAAAATAATTTCTATGTTAACACATTTTTTATCTATGCTCTTTAATGGTATAGCACCAACCTCTATTCTCACGCCACCCGACTCTATATAAACCAACTCTAAATCAGTGGTAGATATTTTGAATATAAAATTTACTGGCTTTAAAGTGAACATATTAAAACCTCCCAATTTCTAGCCTAGACAATTTGTAACATTCTTAATAAGACCAGAACCATCTTTATTCTTTGTAATCGATATGGTTGTAGATGGAGGTCTATTTTTTATATCAGCAACGAGGTGACTAGGAACTTTATCATATGGAACAAAGATTGCGTAGTCTGGAAATTTACCTCCTTCAGCTCATGCAGCTAATCCTCTATTATTCAATGTTACTGATTTTCCTGTTAAAGGATCGGTTGTATACGAAATTAACAATTCATTAGGATTAATTTTACCAAGACTAATATCTTTGGCAACCTCAAGTATTGGTCTCTCAACAATTGAGTCAGCAGCTTGGGATCCAATTGTACTGAAATTAGGTGCTATCCTATTTTGACCAAAATGTAAGTCACTTGGAAACGAAGTTATTTCACCAAATTCAAAGGGGTTGAAACTACTTAAACCCAGTGGATCAACCGTAATATTTGAATTTCCCACATATCCATACAGCGTAGGATTCCACCCGCAAGTCCAATCGGATCAATTTGCGTATAATTCCCCTGCACTGGGTCATAGTATTGGAATCGATTATAATACAGCCCTATTTCGATATCCTCATATTGCCCCTGATAACGGAATGGGATAAAGTCTTTTTCACCGAATAAATCTTTCACTCGCCCATAAATATCAAGTGTTGCTGACCAAACCTTATTTCCTTGCTCATCATACGCTTCCAAAGGTGTGCCTAAATAGTCACTACTAATACTGTAACTACCTTCATCTGCAATTTTTGCAGAAGGAGTAAACGATTCTCCATCGTACACCCATGTGACAAGGCTTGTAGCTTGGTATTCAGTTAAGTCATACTCATGTAGGATTGTATGTCCATCCCACACGAATCTCGTTGTTTTCTCGTTAGAACTCTTTTCAATCCGTCTACCCAGTGAGTCATACTTGAAAGTAACTTCTGCTTTGTCTGGTCGAATGACTTTGGACATCATCCCATTGCCAAAGTATTCATACTGCCATGTATCCCCATTACTTTCAACTTTCTGAATCAGATTTCCTTCTTCATCATAGTCGAATTTTGCTTCTCTTGTTTCCAGTAATCGGCTACCAGCCCTATACACACGGTGGTTTTTTTCTTTTGTTTCATACAGATTCCCGACCTCATCCACTGTTTGGAGTAATTCAAAATTATCATTATACATGTAGAGTAGATTGTAATGGATTTTTCTATAAACAAAACCAAAGCAAAAAGGCGCAAGAAATCAGCATTTTAAAATGGATTTCTTGCGCCTATTAAGATTTTGAATAGAGCAACTTAATAAACATCAATATATAATTATTTTAATTTATTAAAAGAAGCTTTCGACTCCATGACATTGTCAAAAAGCTCTTTTAATATAAGCAATTTAATTTTTCTTAATTACCGCTTTATTTCCCTCTAAACCACTCCATTAAATCTTCCAGCTCTTCTGGTGTGACACCATGTCCATCCTCATATGTTTTAAATGTCACTTGTGCGCCGTATTCTTCAAAAAATGCCGCACTCTCCTCACCCCACGCAAGCGGGTAGACATAGTCATACTCTCCGTGTCCAATAAACATTCGAACATCGACCAGTGGTAGCTTACGATATTCCTCTACAACAAACTGTGGTATGAAGCCGCTTAGTGCGACAGCCCCATGCAATAGATTACCCATTACTACTGTTAGTGCTTGTGCAAGTGCTGCCCCTTGATTAAAGCCCATTACATATAATTGATCCTTCTTCAATGAATACTCCACTACAGCCTCTTCAATAAAAAGCTTCGTAAATTGGACAACTTGATCAAAAACAGCTTGGTTTGGCTTACCTTCTTCTTCAAATGTATAAAAAGCGTAGCCTGGTGGATGTGCAATTGGACCGCGCAGGCTAAATATATGACAATCAAAAGGCAGTTCATTCACTAGTTGCAATAAGTCCTGTTCATTGCTGCCTAATCCGTGTAATAAAAAAATTGCAGGATTTTCACCTGCTTCTTTCGGTGCTTGGTGTGTAAATATATAAGGTGATTTCATTACAGTTGCCTCCTATTCCATTAGTTCCATGCGATTAACAAATTGATCTGTATAATAAGCTACATAGCCTTCGATGACTCTTAATGTTTCCTCAAAATCACCATCTAACAGGACGTTCGCCTGTGGCTGTATCGTTAAATATGTTAAAAAATCAAAGCGCAATGAATGCTCTACAGATGCGTAGGCATAATCGTAAACAACCGCTTCCTCTGTAACGTTTAATGCCTTATATTGACTGTGGAACATCTTTGTATAGTCGTCCATTTTTTCCGATACAAATTGACGAATGCGCATTTGCTGTGCAAGCGATTCGCTTTCAATATAGGAAACGGTCGGCACTTGTCCTTGTCCATATGTATCGCGTAAAATTTTTACCCATGCCGCTTTATTTTCTACATAGTACGTGATGTTTAACATTAATCGATCAAAAAAATCTTGCTCGTCTGTAGCTGATTCCTTTTTCGTGGCAATATTTTGCTGAATGGTATTTTCAAATTGTGCAGCATCTGCTTTTTGTGTTAGCAAAAACATCAATTCTTCAATATAACTGTTTACTTCTTGCTGTGTACGCACATCTTACACTCCCTTTATCCTAAAAAATATATTCTCTCATATTTTCAAGTGTATTTTCAATTGCACTTCTCAATGATTTTTGCTCAGCACGACAGCATGCTAATGCCTCTTCTAGTGCAATCAATGCTTGCTCTAAAAATGCTTCTTGCTGCAAGCTTTTGTACAGCTCTGTTAAAATTAATGCACGATTCCAATGCCATCGTGCATTTTTATCATCTAATTCGATTGCTCGCTCTAAATATCCTAATATTTCAAATGGTATATGATCTAAACGCTGCATCGTTTGTGCCGCTAACCCATAGTATACAGCTTTATTCGGATTATATTTTACAGCTTGTAAAAAGCAATGCACACTTTCATCATAATGATGTGCAAATAAAAAAAGCTGTGCTTGTGTAAAAAATGACTGTGCCCGTTCTACACTTGATCCATTACGTGCTCGTTCTTCAAGCTGACGAGTACTTACTGCAAACTGCTCTTCCTCTTTAATTTCACGAATTGCAAAAACCTCGTCCTGCTCAGCATATGTTTCATCTACCCTCTCGGTAGTCTGTTCTTGTCGTTCTGTATAACAAGGAATATTCCCCAATTGATAGCGTTCATACAATGCGATAACTTGCTGTGCGAATGGAGAATCTGGCTCAGATTGCGCCCTTTGAAAACATGCGTGTATTTGTCCACTATAAAATAATTGCTCAAGCTTCAATACATTTCACTCCCTATCCTTTTAGTATACATGATTACGATTAAAACTTTTTAATAAAATTTAAATTCCTACTTGACTAATATGTTTTATAAGAATAGAATACACTATACAAACTATTTAACTAGGAGGATATGATTAATGGATTACATTGTATTACTAAATATTGCGGCACTCGTTGTCTTAATCGGTATTTTATATGTATTAAACAAAAAGCATGTTAAATTTTCAACACGTGTCTTTATTGCATTAGGCTTAGGTATTTTACTTGGAGCGGCCTTACATTTTATTTACGGCTCTGGTGCTGAAGCAGTGACAAACACTGTTCCTTGGTACAATATTATTGGCACAGGCTACGTAAAATTATTGCAAATGATTGCAATGCCACTTGTCTTTATTTCAATTTTAGTAGCATTTACAAAAATAAAGGTTGGTAAAAACTTCGGAAAAATGGCCGCGCTGATTTTGGCTATTTTAATCGGAACAACAGCAATCTCGGCAGCAATCGGCATTACGACAACTGCTATTTTCGATTTAGATGCAACACAAATTTTACAAGGTGATGCTGAGGTTGCACGTGGTGAAGCATTAGTCGAACGTTCTGAGTCATTAGCTGCGGCATCGTTACCACAGCAAATTGTTGAATTATTCCCAGCGAACCCGTTCGCTGATTTAACAGGCGCTCGTTCAACTTCAACGATTGCTGTTGTTATTTTCTCAGCATTTTTAGGCTTTGCATATTTATCTGTAGCACGTAAAGAGCAAGAAACTGCAGCAACAATAAAAAAAGGCATCGATGCTATTTATGCACTTATTATGGGTGTTGTACGTATTGTACTTCGCTTAACACCATACGGTATTTTAGCTATTATGGCACGCACTGTTGCTACGAGTGATTATGGGGCAATTTACAATTTAGGAAAATTCGTTATCGCATCATATGTAGCATTATTTATTGTGTTTATCGTCCATTTACTAATTATTACGTTTACTGGTTTAAATCCAGTCACATATGTGAAAAAAGCAGCTGAAACTTTATTATTCGCATTTACTTCACGTACAAGTGCAGGCGCTTTACCGTTAAATATTCAAACACAAACAACTCGCTTAGGTGTACCAGAAGGAATTGCTAACTTCTCTGCTTCTTTCGGATTGTCTATCGGACAAAACGGTTGTGCTGGAGTATATCCTGCGATGCTTGCTATTATGATTGCACCAACTGTAGGTATTAATCCACTAAGCCCTAGCTTTATTGCAACGGTGATTATCGTTGTCGCAATTAGCTCATTCGGTGTAGCTGGTGTTGGTGGCGGTGCTACATTCGCCGCTATTCTAGTACTTTCTGCCCTAGATTTACCAATTGCCCTTGCAGGTGTTTTAATTTCTGTTGAACCTTTAATTGATATGGGGCGTACAGCATTAAACGTAAGTGGCTCTATGACAGCGGGGGTAGCTACTGCTCGTGTAACGGGAGAACTAGATAAGCAAGTTTATGATACACCTTCAGCTTCAAAACAATTAATCGACGCTTAATTCATATTGAGGTTGTCTGAAAAGCAAGCTAGTTCAATGCTTTCAGGCAACCTTTTGCTGTTTGTGAGGTGAGAGTCTTACTTCCTGTTCAGACGGGATAAAGTGAACCTTCAATCAGTGGGGGTTTTCCTCATCCCCCACTGATTGGTAGTTTCACCAATCGGGTTTTTATAGGCTGTTTGCTCCCTACTTAAACATCACGATCTTATCTGATGTTTTGAAGTAGGGGTCTTACAGCCTGTTAATACAGGATAAACGTGTGACTCTTATACCAAATAAAGATAAAGATGTTGCATAAAAAAATGGAAGCGATACAATAGTGGTAAAGATTAGTAAATGGAGCGAGGTGAGCAAGGATGTTTGAGACAATCACAGCTGAAAAAAGTCTATTGTTCCTAGAAAATGATAGATTAGTAAATGAGTTCAAAGCTTTGGCAAGTAAATTACCACAGTATCACACAGTTCCACAACTAGGATTGATTAGCCCTGATGATGTTTGGATTACTGCTTTTAATATTTGGCTGCTCTTTCAACCAGATGAATATCTCATTTTAGAATCAGCGGAAAAAACACTCTATTATTCAAGCAATTTTATTATTTTAAACGAATTAAAAAATGATCACTATTTTAAATTCATTAAAACACATCCTGATATAGCTGACGAATTATTATTCATTACAGCGCTCTATCTTGCACAAGCATTAAACCAATGGCTAGAGGAAGCTTTAATAGCGGAAAGCCGAGAAGATATTATTATTCGTAATAGACGTCTCTCTTATTTCGAGGCCCATACAAATAGCGAAGAAGATGTGCGTAAATTTGTTGAAGATCAGGCCGCAATCGTAAAAATCATCATGCCTATTATTACGAAAGAAAATACGTTAGAATGTTTAATTAAAAATAGCTATGATGAAGCCTCAGCTCACTTCTATAAAAAAAATATTGTTGTGGAAAATTAGAATATACGAATCGAACTACATGGAATCAATTGTGATATTATGTAGTTTTTTAACTTGATTCAGCAGATGTTTGTACAGCCACTCAATCAAGTTAAACGGGGATACTTTCCATATAAAAAAAATTACTAGTCAGATGGAAATTTTTTAATTACACTTAATTATAAAGAAAGCTTCTATGTTTCACCTACCGTTAACTCAGGATAAAGAGGAGGCTATATATGACAAACATACAAATTGAGCAAGTGACAGATCAGCATGTTGTAAATTCTTTAGAAAAAAATCTAGCTATTATCCGTTTTAATTTAAATCATGATATTGAATATGTAAATGACCAATTCGCCAATATGCTTGGTTATAAAGCAACTGAATTAATCGGAGTAAATCATAGTAAATTATGCTTCCCTGAATTTTCGCAAAGTCCGGCATATAAAGATTTTTGGAGAAAGATTGAGCAAGGTATCTCCTATAAAAATAACGTAGCGCGAAAACACGCTTCTGGTGAGGAAGTTTGGTTAGAAGTAATATATATGCCTATTTTCTCTGAAAATAATCGACGAGTTATTGGTGTTAGTAAAATCGCCTTAAATATCACTGAGAGAACAAAGGTTATCAATTCTTTAGCAAATCAACTAAAAGTTATGTCTGAAGCGTTAAATGAAAAATCCCAAATTGGTCGCAATGATAGTATCACTCTTCTCCATAATATAGTGCATATTGAGGAAGAATCAACAATCAATCAACAAAATTTGCAATCTCTACAGCAAGAAGCGGAATCAATAACAAATGTCGTAAAAACAATCCGTGATATTGCAGCGCAAACAAATTTGCTAGCATTAAATGCTGCAATTGAAGCCGCGCGTGCTGGTGAGCATGGTAAGGGCTTCAATGTTGTTGCACAGGAAGTACGCAATCTCTCAACAAAAGTTTCACAATCAATCAGTGAAGTAAAAGATAATGTCGATCGCATTATTGATAAAATACATTCCGTAACAACTAGCATTGATGCTATAACGAAAAGTGTTCAAGGAAGCACGGAGCAAATCGAAAAAACGGTGGATCATTTTCAATTTATCGCTCAAACTGCTGAAACATTAGAGAAAAACACAAGCGAGTTTATTAAAAAAATTTAAAATAGCTACAACCCCAAAGAAAGGAGTTGCATGTCAATGGCTCAATTATACATCAACAACGAGCACTTTTTAGCAGGCATAACGATTAAAGGCGATGGCGAAGAATACAATAATATGGCATTTTACACATCTGAAAACCCACAGGCTGTTCTAAAAAATCGCCAGCAGCTAGCAAGCGAAATTGGCTATTCCTTGCAGGATTTTGTTTGTCCAGAGCAAACACATAGTGCAAACTTCCAAAAAATCACTAAACAGCATAAAGGAAATGGCGCAGAAAATCAGACCTCTGCCTTTCCTCAAACGGATGCTCTTTATACGTATGAGCAAGGAATCGTGCTATCAATCTTTACAGCAGATTGTGTACCTATCATTATAACAAATGCTGTGACTGGCCTTTGCGCTGTTATTCATAGCGGTTGGCAAGGAACGGTGAAAGAAATCACCTCCAAACTACTACAGCAATTAATAAAAGAAGGAAATCACCCTGCTGATTTGCAAATACAAATTGGTATGGCATTAAGCCAACAGCGCTTTGAAGTTGACACGGATGTCTATAAGCACTTTCAAGCACTCGGCTACGCTGACGATTTTATGTATTTTCATGAGCCAACGCAAAAATATCATATTGATAACCAATTAACTGTGCAAAGACAATGTCTGTTAGCTGAGGTTCCACTCGAAAACATACAAATCGACCGAACTTGTACATATGATACTGCTCATGGCTTTTCTTACCGCCAGCAAAAAACTTGTGGTAGACATATGATTTTCGTTGTACGTAAATAAAGTGAAACTACCAATCAGGTTTTTACAGGCTGTTTGATTCCTCACTTACACATCTCAATTTTATTTGAAGTTTTGATATGGGGGCCTGTACTCGTCACAAAAGTACAGCCTGTTAATACGGGATAAAATTAAACGCATGAAATCGAGCTATCGCTTCGATTTCATGCGTTTTTTGATTTCTAAAAGCACTTTTCAGATGACATACCCAAATACAACATACTGACATACGATACACAGTATAAGGAGTTGATGATATGAGCTTATTAATTGATTCTTTCACAGTTGAATTGCGCCGTGGCACGTTGACATTAGCTGTCTTAAGCCAACTAGACAGACCTCAATATGGATACTCACTTGTAGAACGGCTGGAGCAAGCGGGTGTTAGCATTGAACAAAATACACTATATCCTTTGCTAAGACGTTTAAAAAAACAAGAACTTGTCACAAGCAGCTGGGATACAAGTAAAAGCAGACCGCGTAAATATTACGTAATTAGTAACTATGGCAATGAGATTTTTGAACAATTAAAGAAAGAATGGCTAACGTTAGCCACCGAATTATATACTTTGCTAAGTGGAGATAATCAAGAATGAAGTTAATTGAAGCTTATACTTTTATACAAACTAAAGCAACGTGTTTGGAAAATGAATATTGCCATAGCAAATTTAGTTATTAAATTCATCAGCACTCTAATAAGCGTTATTATTATCAGCAATTCAAATTTAATAAATGCCGAACTCGCTCCTTATTTATCAAGCTTGATGAATATTGCTCCAATGAAGATTGAGCAAGGCGTACACACTATTATTATTTTGACAATACTCACAATTATCATTACAACTTGTATTGATATTTACAAAGGGTTTCGCAAGGCGAAAGCTGACTAATTACTCGCCATCATTCGCCCAAGCGGTCCATCCTCTGCTACAATATCTTGAATCTCATAGACTGAAATAGGAAACATTGGGAGCCCGTAATAATACGGTGCTAAGTCATATAGCTGAAAGAAAATAACGAGCGTTTTATCCGCAATATAGAAAAATTGATCAGGCTTAATAGCTATGAATGGCTCTATAACTGGTATATCACGCTCTTTTATTTGCGCTTTAACATGCTCAGATAACACCTTAACATAGTCACTACCTGGCTTAAATAAATCGCGCAATTGACATAGCTTTCCTTTTTGCAAATCAAATGTCAGTGGTTGAATATAAGTCATACCATGAGCTGCATGATAAAAATAAACATAGTTCGATAGTGTTAGGCTGAACACGTCACGCTGATTATTTTTGAGCTCATATGTGCCAAGCATCTGATCGATTGTAGACGGCAAGTTACCTGCTTGTTTATCAATGAGTTGCTGTGTTTCACGAGCAATTGTTTGATTAATAAAATGTTGTAGTGAAGGGTTATGCATCTGTATTGCCTGTGGGTAGTGAATGATTTGCTTTGGGGATTTCTGCACAGTATGCGTTTGCGTTGTAACAGGAAATGTAAAACTCAAGAAAACCAACTCTTTCTTCGTTTTTGCCATTGTATGCAGGACAGTTTTTTTATGCTACAACTAAAACGGTGTCTTTCGGGCGAATCCAGCCTCTTTGCGAGCGAATTTTTCTTTCTTGCGAGCGAATCGGCCTTCTTTGCGAGCGAATTTCCCATTCTTATGAGCGAATCATTACTTTAGAACTATCCACAAATTAGGTTAGACGATAAATCGGTGCTGATATTATTTTGTACAATTGCGTCACATCCGATTCCTCAACAGCAACTAGAACGGCTGTGGCAGGACCAGCAGAGCTTGTCTTATCTACCGCACAGTCAAATTGCTGCCCAGTAAACGCAACAATTTCTACGCCAATGCCCTTCGAACCACAGGGCCACAGCGCTTTAATAACACTTGTTTGTAACAGCGCATTAAGCTCACTTAAACTAGCAATATCTCGTGAATAGTCAATTACTTGCTGCCCTACTAAAGGTCGCCCAATAATAAAGTAACTACAACCCTTAATTGTCGGTGTAAATTTCTTTTTTCCAATCATCGTCAAGCTTAAGCCAGATTGCAGGGCTGAAAAATTGGATTCTGTTGAGCCTGTAATTGGTGGCAAGTCTTTCCCTATTTCTTCAAATAGACGCTCACAGCCCTTTACGTAATCTGTCCAAGCAGCCTCACCTGTAAAGTTGGCTAAGACTAAATGAGTCGGCTCCGCGCCAGCACACCACTGCTCTAAAAGTGCAACACGTGCTGCAAAGTAAGCAACGATTTCATTCGGCACTTGCACACAGTCCGCCTCTTTTTCACCAATACACCCCGAATTATCTACTGTTAAAATAGTGGTAGCATCTAGCTGCACCGCATTTCGCATCTGATTATCCCTCCCATTTCACCATTTTTTTCACACGCTGGAGCAGTGGTGCACAAGCAATAGCTACCGCAATGTTGATTGCCGTTGCCAGCAATAGGCCAGGCATTGCGCCAATATAAAAGGCCGGAGAAATTAAAAAATAAAATGGTAATGCAGCAATAAGACCGTTCGCTACAAGCATCCAAGCCCACTTCAATTTATCAAAGCCCTTTTTATGTAAAAGTGCAAAAATCCAAACAATTGCAAGCATTTCAAATGCAATGATTATATGAAACGAACCAAACGGCATGCCAGAACTCATTGCTGTTGCCATATGCCCTAAAGCACCTGCAAAGCCTGCATAAATCGGTGGTACGACAAAGGCCGCTAACAATGCTGGGGCAGAATCAAGCGCCGCTGACACTGTAAAAACAGGTATTTTGATAAAACCGCCTACTGCACATAAAGCAGCTAATAATGATGTTAAAACAATATATCGTAAACTTGCTTTTGTCATTTTTGCACCTCCTTTAATATTTGTGGAATACCGTACCAAATACGTGTCACTTGCTCGCTATAGGCAAACATCGCTTGATATAGCCTACCACAAGTATCACGAAGAAATCGTTGCTCCTTCTCTAAAGGTACGATTCCCCGCCCCATATCTGTACAAACGCATACTAATGTTGCTTGTGCATCAAGCTGCTGTAGTTTTTTCATCAATATCGCTACAACCTCATCCTCTGTTAAATGGGAGAGCTGTTTGACGATTTGCTCAAAGCGTCCGATTACAACTATATCTTGCTTCTTGAAGGTAAGATTTTCAGGTAAATGGCCTTCAAAAAACTGCTGTGTATAATTAGGATAGTGCTGTTTTACGAAATCTCGCTTGCCGTTATAGGCACCTCCGATATAAACGTGCATCGTTCCCCCTCCTTCCATGCAGAAAAATCCGACCAATAGCAGCTATACAATGTACCATGTTCAGCGTGCAAACGCTCAAATGGCTGCTGTAAAAACTGGGCAAGTAGCAAACGAATTACCCCACCATGTACAACAAAGGTATATTCATCTGGTGCTACAATAATTTGCTGCATTGCACGCTCTACTCGCTCCTTAAAGTGAATAAAACTTTCACCAGCAGGTGGTGTCACTTGCAGTGGATTCATTAGCCATTCTCTGTAAATAGGATTGTCCTTTAGCTCCTCATACGTTTTCATCTCGAATTGCCCAAAATGTAGTTCGCGCAAATCAGCACTTGCTTGATAAGGTGCTTGTGGAAAATAGCAAGCGGCCGTTTGCTGGCAGCGTTTTAAATCACTTCCATTAATAATGGATGGCTGTAGCGCTAGATGCACTTGTTGCAATGGTAAAATCGGCTCATCTGTATGCCCGATATATTTTCGTTCAATATTCGCCTGTGTTTTGCCGTGGCGAATTAAATGAATAGTAATAGCGTTCCCCATAAAATAAGCTCCGTCCCTTCATAAAATGCACCTAATAAATCCCCTGTCATACCTGCAAAGTTTTTATTTGACCAATGGCGATAATAAAATAAAGCAATTAGCATGATGCCATATAAAGCCAACAGTGACCACTCGCCTACATATACTGCATAGCCAATTACAAGCAAGCTATATATGATACATGCAATGATTACTCCTTTTGCTTGCACACGCTCCTTAAAATAAGCCGCAAGTCCTGATGTTTTCGCGCTTTTCATTGTTATGAAATAAAGTAACATTGCAACACGTGACAAAAGTGGAATCGCTATAAAATAAAAAATATTGACCTCACGCAATAAAGCTTCATAGAGAAAGCCTACTTTTAGTAGCAAAAAACAAACTACCGCTAATACACCAAAAGCACCTACACGAGGGTCTTCTAAAATCGTTAACCGTTTTTCTTGATCACGATAGGAAAAAAAAGCATCGCTCGTATCGATAAAACCATCTGTATGTATGCCACCTGTGACCCCAATCATTGTGACAACTAAAATAATCGCAGCTAATAGTGGTGATAGTTCAAGCCAATAGTTATTGATTGCCAAAAATCCAAGCGAAGTTGCTCCTGTGAGTAGGCTAAGGAGTGGCATTAACATGTACATAGCTGTTACATCTTTTGTTGTCAAAGATAGCTCCCGTTTTACTGGTAACGCGCTAAAAAATTGCAGGCAAAGTAGTAGCCCTGTTACAAAATGCTTCATTTTATCTCTCCTTACTTCCAGCGCTTCCTTAGTTGATGATCAATTTCGTAGGCCTCTTCACACTGTGCGACAATCCATTGATGTAGCTCACCTAACAACCGCTTATATAATTCTGTTTCTTCATAAGTTGCTTGCGGCTCGTCTAATACTTCGTTAGAAACAAGCAAAACAATTACATCTTGTTCCTGCCACTTTTTTATATAATGCTTGAATGATTTTATGTATTGTGAAATTGCGTGAGTAGGCTCCAAGCTCGTTTTATATAGTACATTTCCTAGCCACGTTGTTAAACAGTCCCATAGCACAACAGTGTCTCGCTCAAATGCTAGTAACTCTTCTGTTAACGTATCCGGTATTTCAAGCGTTTGCCATACAGCACCACTATGCTTTCTGTCAGCTTGATGCCTTTGGATTCTCGCCTGCATTTCTACATCAAAGGCTACCCCTGAGGCCATATAAATTAAAGAGCTACCACCACCGGTTGCTGCAAGTTGCTGTGCATAACGCTCTGCGAAGGCACTTTTCCCGCTACGAACACCGCCTGTCACAAATATTAATCGTCCCATTGGCTCCCCCCTTATTATTTGGTCAAAGCATATCTAGCTTTAAGATGCAAATAGCTGACGGTAAAGACAGATAAATATCTGTTTTCCCGTCAGCCTTCTGCCTTCACTATTATAACTTATTTAAAAAGCTCTGGATATACTGTTTCAGCTACTAGCTCTACCGCTTGACCAATACGTGTCGCTGGACGTGATAAAATATCGCTATCAACAAAATAAATTTCTTTGTTAACAATTGCTTGAATATTAGACCAGCCTGGACGATTTGCTATTTCGCTCACCGGATCCTCTACGTAATTTACTGTTGTTAAAATAACTGTTGGGTTAATCTTAATAACATCTTCCTCTGCTACTTTAAACCAGCTCTCTTGCTCTGCAAAAACATTTTCTACACCCGCTGCTGTTAAAACTTCCTGTTGGAATGTCCCTTTCCCAGCTGACCAAGTATCTGGCGCAGGTGCAATTTCAAAATAAACTTTTTTCTTTTCATCTAAAGCTGCAGTTTTTTCTTGAACATTGGCAATTTGTTGTTTAATTTCCTCAACAATTTTCTCGCCTTTTTCTTCAACGCCCATTACTTGTGATAGCTGAATAATATCTCCATAAACATCATCAAAAGAAGCTGCTGACTGAATAACGAAAACTTTTAAGCCCGCTGCCTCTAGCTGCTCCACTTGTACAGAATCTCCAGCTGTGTAGGCAATTACTACGTCTGGATTTAATTCGATAATGCGCTCACCATTAATCGTTATCGAATCAGATACACGTTCAATGTTTAGTGCTTCTTCTGGGTAGTTATCATAATCTGTTGCACCGATAATTTTATCGCCCGCACCTAATGAAAATAAAATCTCTGTATTGCTTGGCTGTAATGAGACAATTGTTTCTGGTATATGATCAAAGCTCACTTCGATACCACGGTCATCCGTTACAGTATACGGTCCCTCTTGTGCTGCTTGTTCTGAATTCCCTGTAGATTGCTGTGTGTTATTAGGCGTTTCTTCCTTTGTACCACATGCTGTTAATAATAATGCTGCTGCTAATGGAGCGAGCCACTTTGCTTTCCAATTCATGATACTTCCTCTTTTCGTTTTTTCATTGGGTATGATTTACTTATAAATTCGATTTCCTCGTGCTTACTTACTTGATTAACATAAACAGCCATCACAAAAAATACATTCGCAAGCAGGCCCAAATAATCAAATAATATTTCTGGTACGTCACGTTCTTCGCTTACTTTATGTAATGCGCGGTACGACTTTTTCGCCTCACTACGACATACGTGCAAACGCGCTGCCGCCTCAACTCCTTGTGGCAAAACGAAACGTTCTATTTTATGTCCTACTTGTGCAACATAATAATCATAACGATTGCTTAAAAATTGTAAATCCTCTTCTGTTACTGCAAGTTTACCGCGCACTGAGCCATTCACATGATATGCCATCGGATGTAGCTTCTCTAAGTCTTCACGCACTATTTGAACATCTTTCCCCTCTAGTGCTGGAAAAACTGTTCCAATACGTGTAGTTAATGAATCTGTACGAATTTCAAAATCAACTAAACAGCTTTTTTCACGCATAAATGGGTAGCATGAATAGCGCATATCTTTTTTCACCAAATTTAACTCCTCCTTTGCACTATTTTGAATAAGCTTTTCACTAGCATTTCTTGTTTACAGCTGTGATACTACATCTAGCATTCTAAGTCTTCGGTGATAAACACAAAAAAGCCATCCAAAAGAATGGATGGCATGAATTTCATTACAATTCTAAGCATAGAAAGTATTCGTAATTATACTGCCGTACATCCTCTTTAGTTCCGAAGAGTGCTGTGACGATCAGAAAAAGATAGGTCTCCTGGCTTATGCTTTCTTTAGGTGAAATACCTTCCCATTTCAAAGAAACAGTGGTGTCTTTTTCACTTTACAAGCACATACAGTTACGGACATAGCTTCGGCCTCTCACCGAATTCCCTTTTATGCTTAGCGCATCTTTTCCCTGCAAGCTTTATTCAACTATTTAACAATCTATCATATTTGCAGCTATTTTTGTAGTATTTTTTTATGATGTTACACTGCAATCTGGACATTTTCCATACACTTCAAATTTATGTGCCTCAATTTCGAAGTTTGGCAAGCTTTCACCAAGAAGCTCCATCGGGCATAAAGGCAATTCCTTTACGTTGCCACATTCTCGGCATATAAAATGATGGTGGTGGTGTTCTGATTCACAATGCATTCTAAAATTACGTTCACCTTGCATTTCTGTTTCATCCAAAATATCAAGCTCAACAAATGTAGCTAAATTACGATAAATTGTATCAAAGCTCATCCCTGGATAATCCTTTTTCAAAACATCTAATAAATCACGAGCTGTTAAATATTTATCCGTTTCTGCAAACATTTTTAAGATAAGCTCTCGTTTATCCGTTTTCTTAAAACCGTTGTCTTTTAAAATTTCCCATGCACGTGTCAGATTCATAGCGCCGCCTCCTTATTTCGTATCGTCACTTTTTTACTAACAATTACAAACAATAAAATGAGTATCGATGTAACAACAATCGTTCCACCAGGTGCTAAATTTAAATAAAAGGCACTTACAAGTCCCATAATTACGGCTAACTCACCGAAAATGATGGCGTAAAGTATCGCCTGCTTAAAGCCTTTTGCTAAACGCATCGCCGCCGCAACTGGCAAGGTCATCAGGCTTGATACAAGTAAAATACCAACAATACGCATACTTGCTGCAATAACGAGTGCGACAACAATCATAAACAATAAATGAATCCACTTTGCTGGTAGCCCACTCGCTTTTGCATATTCTTCATCAAACGACAGGACAAACAGTTCCTTGAAAAATAATAATAAAAAGATAACGACAACTGCTGCAATTGCTAGTACAACCCAGAGATCCTGGCGCGATACAGCGGATACCGAGCCGAATAAATAACTCATTAAATCGGTATTAAAACCGCTTGCGAGCGATATAAAAATTGCACTTAAGCCTATGCCGCCCGACATAATAATCGGAATCGCCAGCTCCTCATAATGCTTATAAAGACGTCGCAGGCGCTCTATTAACACTGAGCCACTAACAGAAGCGATAATTCCTAAATAAATTGGATTTAATAAAGCTAATGCTGCAAAGTTTTGACTTACATATAAGCTACCCGCAATTCCTGCAAGCGTAACATGTGACAACGCATCCGCAATAAGCGATAATCTGCGCACCACAATAAATACACCGAGTAATGGTGCAATAATGCCTATAATAAGCCCTGAAAAAAAGGCGTTTTGTAAAAATTCATAACGTAAAATTGCTTCAATCATCTTGCTACCTCTCCTAGTGAATCTTTCGTACTTTATGGCCATACCAGGCATCAAGCTTTTGCTCTGAAATATGGTCAAAATCATTTTTATAGCCGT
This sequence comes from Bacillus ndiopicus, assembly GCF_000612805.1. Taxonomy (GTDB): domain Bacteria; phylum Bacillota; class Bacilli; order Bacillales_A; family Planococcaceae; genus Metasolibacillus; species Metasolibacillus ndiopicus. Next base: position 680,811 of record NZ_HG964404.1, read on the forward strand.
GGAAATGAATTGTTTTATTTAAGCATGCTACATGGCTAATATGCTCTGATACGATATCAACATCATGCGTGACTAAAATCATCGTAATTTGTCGTTCCTCGTTTAGCTTTACGAGCATATCATAAAACGATTGCACATTTTCATGGTCAATACCAACAGTTGGCTCATCAAGTATAAGTAGCTTCGGCTCAGCAATAAGCGCTCGCGCAATAAAGACGCGCTGCTGCTGCCCGCCTGATAGCTGCCCGATATTACGCGTCGCAAAATTTTCCATACCTACTGCTTCCAGTGCTTTTATCACACGCTTATCAACGTCCTTAGGATAGTGATTAAACAAACCGATTTTTTTTGTTAATCCACTTTTGACAACTTCCGCTACCGTGGCAGGAAAACCTGAATTAAAGGCATTTGATTTTTGTGACACATAGCCGATCCATTCTCGCTGCTTAAATGATTGTATCGACTCACCAAACAGTTCTATCTCACCACTTGCTGGCTTTAATAAACCAAGTATAAGTTTTAGCAATGTTGATTTACCTGACCCATTCGGACCTAATAGTGCTAGGAAATCCCCTTGCTCTACTTGAAAGGAGATATTGTTCAATGCTTGTGTGCCATCATATTGAAATGACACATTTTGTAATTGGATAATTGGATTTGTCATGTTCATTCTCTTCTTTCTAATTCAAAATCATTACGATTTACATTTTGAAAGTATAGTGGATTTTTTGTTATTTGTAAAGGTAATACGCTTGAAAGGATGAATCCATGAATCAGATGGCATTTATGCATTTTTTAATGAATGCGAGCGATAAAGAAATTCAAAAAATCGTGCTGAAAAGAGCAGGTGTAAATTTATCGTTGCAAGACATTCAGCAATTGCGCCCTCTTTTAGCAGAAGCAAATATTAGCTGGCTACTCAGCGGCATCCCAAAAGAGATATTGAAAAAAGTTGATCGAGTTATCGGCAAAGATAAAAGAAAAAAGCTAATGGAGCTTCTAAATTAACCATTTAAAAACTGAGATTGTCCGAAAAGCAGGCTGGCGCGCTGCTTGTCGGACAATTTTTGCTGTTTTGTTGAATTGTTGGCCATTTGGAAAAATGTAAGTGTTTTTTAAGAGGTTAAAAATAATTGTTTTTTCAGCTCTCAAATTAATAAAGTGAAATTTTCCGGAATCCCTTTTTATGACTTATTTACGTTATTCTTGTGTTATCTGCGAATTTCTATGACTTATCTGCGTTTTCCCCGAGTTATCTGCGAATTTCTATGACTTATCTGCGTTTTCCCCGAGTTATCTGCGAATTTCTATGACTTATCTGCGCTTTCCCCGAGTTATCTGCGAATTTCTATGACTTATCTGC
>NZ_HG964405.1:0-9862 GCF_000612805.1 Bacillus ndiopicus
ATCCAGTTTTGAAAGAACAAGCATACATAATGTTCAGTTTTTTCGGAGGATTAGCTCAGCTGGGAGAGCACCTGCCTTACAAGCAGGGGGTCGGCGGTTCGAACCCGTCATCCTCCACCATTCAAAATGCCGGTGTAGCTCAGTTGGTAGAGCAACTGACTTGTAATCAGTAGGTCGTGGGTTCGACTCCTATCGCCGGCACCATTTTGAGCCATTAGCTCAGTCGGTAGAGCATCTGACTTTTAATCAGAGGGTCGAAGGTTCGAGTCCTTCATGGCTCACCATTTAGACCAAAAAACCGAGCGGGTGTGGCGGAATTGGCAGACGCACTAGACTTAGGATCTAGCGCCGCAAGGCGTGGGGGTTCGACTCCCTTCACCCGCACCAGCAAAACAAACTAAATAAACTGTCAGAATAAAAATTCTTTAGCACATGCGGAAGTAGTTCAGTGGTAGAACACCACCTTGCCAAGGTGGGGGTCGCGAGTTCGAACCTCGTCTTCCGCTCCAATATGTGCCGGGGTGGCGGAACTGGCAGACGCACAGGACTTAAAATCCTGCGGTAGGTGACTACCGTGCCGGTTCGATTCCGGCCCTCGGCACCATTTTAAAAAAGCGCCCGTAGCTCAATTGGATAGAGCGTCTGACTACGGATCAGAAGGTTATGGGTTCGACTCCTGTCGGGCGCGCCAAAAAAGTAACGGGAAGTAGCTCAGCTTGGTAGAGCACTTGGTTTGGGACCAAGGGGTCGCAGGTTCGAATCCTGTCTTCCCGACCATGTAAAACCAACTGATAAAAAATTATGGGGCCTTAGCTCAGCTGGGAGAGCGCCTGCCTTGCACGCAGGAGGTCAGCGGTTCGATCCCGCTAGGCTCCACCAACCATAATTAAAGATCCTGGCGGCGTAGCTCAGCTGGCTAGAGCGTACGGTTCATACCCGTAAGGTCGTGGGTTCGACCCCCTCCGCCGCCATCTTAAAGGACCTTTAGCTCAGTTGGTTAGAGCAGACGGCTCATAACCGTCCGGTCACAGGTTCGAGTCCTGTAAGGTCCACCATTGTTATAGTTATAATCACGGAGGAATACCCAAGTCCGGCTGAAGGGATCGGTCTTGAAAACCGACAGGCGGGTTAAACCGCGCGGGGGTTCGAATCCCTCTTCCTCCGCCATTTTTTAACTAGCAGTAAACATGGTGAACAATATAAAGATTATCGCGGGGTGGAGCAGCTCGGTAGCTCGTCGGGCTCATAACCCGAAGGTCACAGGTTCAAATCCTGTCCCCGCAACCAAAAGGTCCCGTGGTGTAGCGGTTAACATGCCTGCCTGTCACGCAGGAGATCGCCGGTTCGATCCCGGTCGGGACCGCCATTTAATTTTAAAATGTGGGTCAGTAGCTCAGTTGGTAGAGCATTAGATTGAAGCTCTAAGTGTCGGCGGTTCGATTCCGTCCTGACCCACCATGTTTTTTTGCGGGTGTAGTTTAATGGTAAAACCTCAGCCTTCCAAGCTGATGTCGTCGGTTCGATTCCGATCACCCGCTCCAAATAAGGGCCTATAGCTCAGCTGGTTAGAGCGCACGCCTGATAAGCGTGAGGTCGATGGTTCGAGTCCATTTAGGCCCACCAATGAAATTATTCCGAAGTAGCTCAGTGGTAGAGCAACCGGCTGTTAACCGGTTGGTCGCAGGTTCGAGTCCTGCCTTCGGAGCCATTTATATGGGGAAGTACTCAAGAGGCTGAAGAGGCGCCCCTGCTAAGGGTGTAGGTCGGGTAACCGGCGCGAGGGTTCAAATCCCTCCTTCTCCGCCATCGAAGCATGGCCCGTTGGTCAAGTGGTTAAGACACCGCCCTTTCACGGCGGTAACACGGGTTCGAATCCCGTACGGGTCATCCAAAAAGCAGTGCATGTCATAAGACGTGTACTGCTTTTTTCTGTTGTCTCCACAAAGATTGAACTAGTAAAATTTACGGGCGAATACAGGTCGTTTACGATCGAATTCCACTCTAAATCGGGCGTTATTTGGTGTTTTACGGGCGAATTGGCCTGTTAATGGGGCGAATCATGACTTTTGTCGGGGCGCATAGTAAGAATTTGTTCAGGAATTTCATAATAATTGGCAAGCTTCTACGTTTGGGTGGTAAAATTTATCGAGAAAATACCTCTAAATAAAGAAAGTCTCTATTTTACTTGTGAATCTGCTTACTTTGTGTACGAAACCATCTCTCCATTGTGCGAATTTCTATATTTTAAGTGCGAAACTGGTTCATTAACATGTGTATCGAGACTTTTATCTATTTCTTAGTAAAAATCGAGATACATTTGTTCATTCATTACATGTAAAAAAGCTATCGTGAAACCCGATAGCTTTTAATAAAACATTAAACACGTGCTAACATACGGTCAAGCGAGATACGTGCCTCGATGACAGTATCACTATCTACTTGAATCCGATTTTGCGGTTGACCTTCAGCAATACTTTCTAATGACCATAGTAAGTGTGGCAAATCAATACGGTTCATTGTTAAGCAAGGACAGAAATTTTCATTTAAAGAGATAATATGCTTATCTGGGTGTTCTTTAATAATGCGGCGTACAAGATTCATTTCTGTCCCAATAGCCCATGAAGAGCCACTTGGTGCATTGTTAATTGTATCAATAATGTATTTTGTAGAGCCTGCATCATCAGCAGCAGCTACAACTTCGCGACTGCACTCAGGATGAACGATAATACGCATTTCTGGATAAGTTTGACGAATCATAGCTGTATGTTGGACTGTAAAGCCTTCATGTACAGAGCAGTGTCCTTTCCATAAAATCACTTGTATATTTTCAATTGGTTGCTCTGTTTCAAGCTTTTGTGTATGGGGATTCCAAACAGCCATATTTTCAAGTGGAACACCAAGATCATATGCTGTGTTGCGACCTAAATGTTGATCAGGTAAAAATAAAATACGTTGCTTTTTTGTAAATGCCCATTTTACCATTTCTTTAGCATTTGATGATGTAACACAAGCCCCTCCATACTTACCAGTAAAAGCTTTAATCGCAGCAGTAGAATTAACATAAGTAAGAGGAATAATCGTATCACCAAATAGCTTTTGTAAAACTGGCCATGCTTGCTCTGTTTGATAAATATCAGCCATATCCGCCATCGAGCAACCAGCTCGCATATCCGGCAAATAAACATGCTGCTCATCAGTTGTTAACATATCAGCTGTTTCTGCCATAAAATGTACACCACAAAAGACGATATGCTGAGCTTCTTTATTCGCTGCTGAAATTTGAGCAAGCTGCAAAGAATCTCCTGTTGCATCAGCAAATTGAATAACCTCATCCTTTTGGTAATGATGACCAAGAATAAAAAGTTTTTTTCCTAATTCCTTCTTAACTTTTGCAATGCGAACTTCCATTTCATCTTGCGATAATGTACGATAATGCTCTGGTAATAAAGATGTTTGTTGTAGTAAATTAATGATTGACAAAACTATTTTCTCCTTTCAAATGAACAAGTGCACTAATATCGAAAGCTTTTACTGAATGTGTAAGTGCACCAAGTGAAATCCACTGCACGCCAGATTGCGCATAAGTTTTTAAATTTTCAAGTGTAATACCACCGGATGCCTCTGTTGCAATATTGTTAGGAACGGAAGGTATCCATTCACGTATTTCGGCAGGTGTACGATTGTCAAACATAATTATATCTGCTCCCGCAGCAACGGCTTCATCTAACTGTGCCTTTGTTTCGATCTCTACTTCAATTTTGACAGTGTGCCCAATTTTTGAACGGGCAGCTTGAATAGCTTTTGTAATACTTCCGGCAAAAGCAATATGATTATCTTTTAGCATAATTGCGTCGTATAGTCCGTTACGATGATTGTAGCCACCACCAATGCGAACAGCATATTTATCGAGCATACGTAGACCTGGCACTGTTTTACGGGTATCCAGTATTTTTGTTTCTGTGCCAATCGTTTCATTGACAGCACGTTGAGTAGCAGTAGCGATTGCAGACATACGTTGAATTAAGTTTAAAATCACACGTTCACCCATTAACAGCTTTTGTAGGGAACCCTGAATATGAGCGATTAACTCACCACTTTTCACCGATTCACCATCTTGTTTATGTAGAGTAATTTCGATAGATTGGTCAAGCAGACGAAAACCATGCTCGATAATAGGTACACCACAAAAAACTCCATCCTCTTTCGCATAAAAAGAAAATGCTCCTTGTTGCTCTGCTGAAAAAATAAGTTCACTTGATAAATCACCGTCCCCTATGTCCTCATTGAAAAATTGCTTCAGCATTTCCTCTAATTTGATGATGTTCATATAAAAAATTCCTCACTTCCATATGTCCTTGTGAAAAAATAATCCAGCGATTTGCCCATATTTCATCCATACTAGGGTAATCTATACGAATATGCGCACCGCGTGTTTCTGTGCGAGTTAATGCAGCTTCGGCCATTAATATTGCAACAATATGCATCATATAAAGCTCCATTTGTTGGTGGTTGAAGTTTTCCCTCTTTGTAGAAAGAAGGGCCTGCAACGATGGCATTTGCTGCAAAAAGCTATGTATAGTTAAAGGGTCTCTCACTATACCCAACGTTTCCATCATCTTTTGCTGTAGCTGTGCTTTAGTAAATAAGCTTGGCATAGCCCCTTCGCATTTGTTTTGTTTAATAATAAAATTTTGCTGAGGCAGACCTTTATGAACAATTGATTGTGCCATACGATGCCCAAAAGTTATTGCCTCTAATAAAGAGTTACTTGCAAGACGATTTGCACCATGCACTCCTGTACAAGCAACTTCTCCTACTGCATATAAAGAGGGGATTGAAGTTTGCCCTAAACTATCTGCAATGATGCCACCCATTAAAAAATGGCTACCTGGTGCGACAGGAATTAAGCCATCTTGTAAAGAGATACCATTTTCAACACATAGCTTTGTAATTGTAGGGAACTTTTCTTCAAATTTTTCAATCATCGAAATATCTAAAAAGGTTTCCTCTCCTGCAAGTCGTTTCATGAATAGTGTATATGCTGTAATATGACGAGGTGCTAAATCATGCCCTTTCATAATAGGTTGCCTTTTCGCATCAACAAAAATAGCTCCTGCGCCGCGTACAGCTTCAGATACTAAGCCTTTTGCTTCACCGTTGCAACATAATAAAGTAGGGTGAAATTGCATAAATTCCATATCGCTAATAGCTGCCCCTGCAAGATAGGCAAGTGCAATGCCATCACCTGTATTTGTAGGAAAGTTAGAAGTACAGTTATATAGTGCGCCAGCCCCGCCTGATGCAATAATAATGTGATGAGCGAGATAGCATTTTTGTCCTTGATTTCCCAGCGTGAAGGCACCGATACACTCGCCATTCGTATTTAATAACAGCTCAGTGGCAGCCTCATAATCATTTATCGTAACCGTTGAAGGGAGTTTTTTTAGTAAATGATGAATGAAATACTTGCCAGTTTGGTCTCCTCCTGCATGTAAAATACGATTAAAGCTATGTGCTCCTTCTAAACCAAGGATAGGCTCACCATTTGAGTGACGGTCAACAGGAAGCCCGTGTTGTAAAAGTTCATCAATTAGCTTTGCGCCATCTTTTATTAATGTTTCAACATTAGATAAAGTATGATGATACTCACCAGCACGTAATGTGTCGTGAATATGATATTTTATATGATCTGTTCGTGTTGTAACGGCAGCGATGCCTCCTTGTGCCCGGTAAGAGCTACTTGTTTCTATGGAGGATTTTGTGACAAGCTGCACATGAAAATGTTGCCCCAAAATATTTGCGGCTTGAAGCGCAGCAATACCACTGCCGATAATAAGAACATCTGTCTTTACATACATAGTAATACCTTCTTTACAGTTGTCTTGACACATATCTTTACATAAAATAAAGAAGAAAACAAGACTTAATAGGAAAGAAAGGTAGAATAATATGATTTATTTAGATTACGCAGCAACAACACCAATGACAGAAAAAGCACTTGCCGCATATTGTGAAGTTGCTAAAAGATATTATGGTAACAGCGCTAGTTTGCATGATTTAGGAGGGCAGTCACAATACTTTGTGGAACAAGCAAGAAAAGTTATCGCACAGGCGCTTCATGTTAATAAAGACGGTGTTATTTTTACAGGGAGTGGGACAGAGGGAAATATACTAGCTATTTTGTCACTAGCGCTAGCTTCAAATAAAGGAAAGCATATTATCTCCTCTCAAGCAGAGCATACATCTGTTCATGCGGCATTAAACACATTAGAAAAAATGGGTTATTGTATAACAAAATTAGCTTTACAGCAGGATGGTTGTATCGATATTGAACAATTACGTGCAGCAATTTGTGAAGATACAGCAGTAATTACGATTCAACATGTAAATTCGGAAATTGGAGCAATCCAACCAATAGAAAAAATTGCACAAATCGCGAAACGAAATGATATATTCACGCATGTTGATTGCGTACAATCTTTTTGTAAACTGCCATTACGAGCTGAGGTAGATGCAATAACTACATCAGCCCATAAAATTGGCGGTCCAAAAGGCTGTGGCGCAATTTATATAAACCCAAAATTACGGGTACCATCATTAGTACCAGGTGTTACCCATGAAAAAGGGTTACGCGGGGGCACAGTAGATACACCTTCCATTGTCGCTTTTGCTACAGCGGTTGAAGAATATCATTATGAAAGAGGCCATTATGAAAAACTGCGTCAATTTTTAAAAGAAAGCTTGCCGAAAAGCTGTGAGCTGATTGAGTCTAAGGATCAACTACCAAACATTTGTGGTGTGATGATGGAAAAAGTCGAAGGGCAGTATGTTTTATTGAAATTAAATGAAGCGGGGATTGGTATATCTACTGGAAGTGCATGTGATATTCACAGTGATTCAGGAACAAAAGCTATATTATCAATGGGCTATTCAATGGCGGCAGCCCGTCAATTTTTTAGAATTTCTTTTGGAGAATGCACAACTTTGGATAGCTTACAAAAAGTACAACAAGCACTTCTGACTATTGAAAAAGCAGTTCACGCCTTGTGAACTGCTTTTTCCTTTAACGCCAATAGAAAAATTCTCCGTGACCTCCTGCTTTTGGAAGAAGGCGAATTTCCTCTTTTAAATGAGCGGTTATGAATTCAATATGAATATTTTCATCATACATATTGTTGTATACATGATAAATGGGGGTGTTTTTCGCCATGTTTATTAATGTTTGTTGAAAGCTTTCCTTTAGCTGTGCCGAAAATTGATTAGCGACATGTGTATGAAAAATAACAATTTGATGCTCAATAGAAATTTCCTGAATAATAGATGGTATAAGTTTGAGCATATCCCCCTCTACCAGCGTTTTTGGCACTTCTGTATGAATTGCTGCGGCTTGTTGGAGAAGAATACGGCGTTCTGCATGTTCTGGCCATATTAAAGCATCTAACCACATATAGTCCTCTTGGTTTTGTAGGTGTAAAACATTTAAATCAATACCATAGCGATAGGATACTTGGAAGTCACTACAACTAGCCAAGGTATTTCCTAAGTTCTCGGATTTTATTATTACTTTGCTTTTGAGGTTACCAAAATGAATATAATGATCACCTTGTTTTACTTCATAGCGATATTTATCAATATTCAATAGAAGCCCAGCACTTGTACCAATTTCGATTAGAGCTAAAGGTTTTTCCGCTCTTTTCGCAATATCACTGAAAATAGGGTATAGATAGGCACTGCGGCGAACTTCGTTTGTTTGAACTCGTTTTGTTTGAAAACAGTAGAGAAGCTCTTGTTCGTGCTTTTTTACAAATTGTTGTAATGCAAAATAGCTATCTTCTACAGGTAAAGGGCTTACTACGAATGATGGCATGTATTTTTTTAAAGCATCCTCATGTTTCATTAATAAAAATTGTATAGTTGCAAAAAATAAATTTGGTTTTGGCTGTGACTTAGGAATATGTGTGAGCAGTTGAAGCATTTCTGGATCCTGAATAATTTTTTTACACCAAAAATAGTATAATGGACTGCGGTTTTTTGCTTCTATTTCAGCAAAACGATTAAAAGACAAAATTAACTGTTCCATTGCTAACCCTCCAAATTATTTGATACTATCACTGTAAAATAATAATTAAATTAAATAAATTAATTAAATTTAATTGAAATAATTAATAATATTAATTAGAGGTGTAGAATGGAATTAAAATGGATTCAGTCTTTTGTAATAGCTGCCGAGACAGGAAATTTTCGTGAGGCTGCCGAAAAATTATTTATATCTCAGCCAAGTATTACAGTCCATATCCAGCTATTAGAAGAAAGCTTGCAAGTGAAATTGTTCCACCGAGAGCATACGAAGATATGGCTATCAGAGGAAGGGAAGTTCTTTTTAAAGCAGGCGAAGGGAATTTTGCAGAAAGTAGAGGACAGTAAGCGAGACACTTTGTTTTATGCAAATCAGTATAAAAAAAGTATTACAATTGCTTTATCACCTTTGTTAGTCGAAACAAATTTACCACACATTATTTACCGATTTTTAATAGAGCGAAAAGAATATGAAATTAAAATTGTTGTTGTAGATTCGGAACAAATTGACGAACAGCTTTTGACTAATCAAGTACATATAGGTATTGGTATAGGAAGAAGTAGTCATCACCTTATACATGCTGAAAAAATTATATCAAGTCCGCTACAGCTTGTTGTCCCTTTAGATAGCTATGATGATGAAATGGGCGAACACTATGATTATCGCTCTTTATTCGAAAAATATCCTTTGCTTACTGGGCATTTAAAAGAGGTAGTATTGATTGAGCCAATGTTAGAGAAGCATTTTTCCTTTATGCGTACAATGTCAATTTCTCAAACATATATTGTCAAACAATTTGTGAAAGATGGATTGGGAATGGCGTTTTTACCAAAATCTATTATATACAAAGAGATGATGGAAGGTAGATTTAATATTATTGACTTTGATTTATTTGAGCTGCCAATAATTGATATATTTATGAAATACGATAAAAAAAACGAACAGCTTTTACCTTTATTAAAGAAAATACGAAATTCTTATATGTATTAAGCTTAGTGAGAAAAGAGAAGAATAGATTCAGTAAGTGTAGAAACATTAATTGAAACAGTGGAGTACTACCTTAGAACACTACTCATGTGTGTGACGACTGCTTGACCAACATCACATCGCTCTAAACGCTTGGGCGGATGTCACAGATTTTAAGGGGAAGCTTTTCGAGCATCTGGACAAGAGTTAGCCGAGACATAATTGATTATTTTGAGGGCGTCATCACTGCTAAAAGGGAAGATGAATGCTCTTTTAGCACAGTTAGAAAAGCATTATATCTGCATAGCGTTAGAGTGTTTATATCTTGTTGGCGGATATCTTGAGATCTGCCCGAGATCAAACCTTAATGTATGTGGTGACAATTATCTCTCAAAATTCTAAACTAGAGTGTCAAAGTATAATTGATTTAACAGTAGCACGATTATTAATAGAGAGATTATTAAATTAACTATTTTCTTTTAGGAAATCACTTGCTATAATGAGCAACAGAGCGTTATATTTTAGCGATTTGAAAAAAAATAAATTTTTTTTGAAAAAAGTATTGCATAATGTGAAAGAACGTTATATACTAATTCTTGTCTTGAAGAACAGATAAACGTTCTGAAGAAGAAAATAGTCTAGTAATGATGGCAAAGAGGTCACACCCGTTCCCATACCGAACACGGAAGTTAAGCTCTTTAGCGCCGATGGTAGTTGGGGGCTTCCCCCTGTGAGAGTAGGACGTTGCTAGGCATACATACGGAGGATTAGCTCAGCTGGGAGAGCACCTGCCTTACAAGCAGGGGGTCGGCGGTTCGA